>NZ_CP038198.1:0-1575000 GCF_029909815.1 Paracoccus ferrooxidans
GTCGCAAATCGAGACATTCTACGATGTCATGCGCCGGCAGGGGATCACCCGCCGCAGTTTCATGAAATATTGCTCGCTGACAGCGGCGGCGCTTGGCCTCGGCCCGGCTTTCGTGCCCAAAATCGCCCATGCGATGGAAACCAAGCCCCGCACACCGGTGATCTGGGTGCATGGTCTGGAATGCACCTGCTGTTCGGAAAGTTTCATCCGCTCGGCCCATCCGCTGGCCAAGGATGTCGTGCTGTCGATGATCAGCCTTGATTACGACGATACGCTGATGGCCGCCGCCGGCCATGCCGCCGAGGCCGCCTTCGAGGACACCATCCAGAAATACAAGGGCCAGTATATCCTTGCGGTTGAGGGAAACCCGCCGCTGAACGAAGACGGGATGTATTGCATCACCGGCGGCAAGCCATTTGTCGAAAAGCTGCGCCATGCGGCCAGGGACGCCAAGGCGATCATTTCTTGGGGGGCCTGCGCGTCCTATGGCTGCGTTCAGGCCGCCGCGCCGAACCCGACGCGGGCGACGCCGGTACACAAGGTCATTCTGGACAAGCCGATCATCAAGGTGCCGGGCTGCCCGCCCATCGCCGAGGTGATGACCGGCGTCATCACCTATATGCTGACCTTCGACCGCATGCCCGAGCTTGACCGCCAGGGCCGGCCAAAGATGTTCTACAGCCAGCGCATCCACGACAAATGCTATCGCCGCCCGCATTTCGATGCCGGCCAGTTCGTCGAGCATTGGGACGACGAAAACGCCAAGAAGGGCTATTGCCTTTACAAGATGGGGTGCAAGGGCCCGACCACCTATAACGCCTGCTCGACCGTGCGCTGGAACGAGGGCGTTTCGTTCCCGATCCAGTCGGGCCATGGCTGCATCGGCTGCTCGGAAGACGGGTTCTGGGATCAGGGTTCGTTCTATGACCGGCTGACCAATATCAAGGCCTTCGGGGTCGAGGCCAATGCCGACAAGCTGGGTGGTATCGCGGCGGGTGCGGTCGGTGGGGCCGTTGCGGTCCATGCCGCGATTTCGGCGCTGAAACGGGCGCAGAAAAAGACCCAGGACAAGGTGGAGGCCTAGGCCATGACGATCAATACGCCGAATGGCTTTACCCTCGACAATTCCGGGCGCCGCATCGTGGTGGACCCGGTCACCCGGATCGAAGGGCATATGCGCTGCGAGGTCAACGTGGATGATCAGGGTGTCATCCGCAATGCGGTCTCGACCGGCACGATGTGGCGCGGGCTGGAGGTCATCCTGAAAGGGCGCGATCCGCGTGACGCCTGGGCTTTTGTCGAACGGATCTGCGGCGTCTGCACCGGCACACATGCGCTGACCTCGGTACGCGCGGTCGAAGATGCGCTTGGGATCATGATCCCCGACAATGCCAATTCGATCCGAAACATGATGCAGCTGGCGCTGGAGATCCACGATCATGTCGTGCATTTCTATCATCTGCATGCGCTGGACTGGGTGAACCCGGTCAATGCCCTGCGCGCCGACCCCAAGGCGACCAGTGAATTGCAGCAGATGGTCTCGCCCTCACATCCGATGTCATCGCCGGGCTATTTCCGCGATGTGCAGAACCGGCTGAAGAAATTCGTCGAATCCGGGCAACTGGGGCTGTTCAAGAACGGCTATTGGGACAATCCGGCCTATCTTTTGCCGCCCGAAGCCGATCTGATGGCGACGACGCACTATCTGGAAGCACTTGATCTACAAAAGGAAATTGTCAAGGTTCACACGATCTTTGGCGGCAAGAACCCGCATCCGAATTGGCTGGTGGGCGGGGTGCCCTGTCCGATCAATATCGACGGCACCGGATCTGTCGGCGCGATCAATATGGAGCGGCTGAACCTCGTTTCCTCGATCATCGACCTGTGCGACGAGTTCAACAAGAACGTCTATATTCCCGATGTGATCGCCATCGGCGGCTTCTACAAAAGCTGGCTTTACGGGGGCGGGCTGTCGTCGCAGGCGGTCATGGCCTATGGCGACATCCCCGAAAACCCGAATGACTTTTCAACCGAGCAACTGCACCTGCCGCGCGGCGCGATCATCAACGGCAACCTCAACGAGGTGCATGACGTCGATCCGCGCGACCCAGAGCAGGTGCAGGAATTCGTCGATCACTCCTGGTATTCCTATGGCGAGCCGGGCCGCGGCCTGCATCCTTGGGATGGGGAAACCAATCCGAAATTCGAGCTGGGGCCGAATCACAAGGGCACAAAAACCCGCATCGAACAACTGGATGAATCCGCAAAATATTCCTGGATCAAGGCGCCGCGCTGGCGGGGGCACGCGATGGAGGTCGGCCCGCTTGCGCGCTATATCATCGGCTATGCCAAGGGACATGAGGATATCAAAAATCAGGTCGATGGCCTACTGAGAACCATGGATCTGCCCTTCGAGGCGCTGTTCTCGACTTTGGGGCGCACGGCGGCGCGGGCGCTGGAATCGGAATATTGCGGGCGCCTGCAGCGGCATTTCTTCGACAAGATGGTGCGGAACATCAAGAATGGCGATCAAAGCACCGCCAATGTCGAGAAATGGGACCCCTCGACATGGCCGAAAGAGGCCAAGGGTGTCGGCATGACCGAGGCGCCGCGGGGCGCGCTTGGCCACTGGATCCGCATCAAGGATGGCCGGATCGAGAATTATCAATGCGTGGTGCCGACCACCTGGAATGGCTCGCCCCGCGACAGCCAGGGCAATATCGGGGCCTTCGAGGCCAGCCTGATGAACACGCCGATGGAACGCCCGGACGAGCCGGTCGAAATCCTGCGCACGCTGCACAGTTTCGACCCCTGCCTTGCCTGCTCGACCCATGTCATGTCACCGGATGGCGACGAGCTTGCCACCGTCAAAATTCGCTGAGAAAGGGACGATCCAATGAAAAAACTGACGCTGGCCACGCTGGTCGCACTCATGGGCTCACCCGTTCTGGCCCATACCGGGGTCGGAGAGACCTCGGGCTTCATGGCCGGGCTCTCGCATCCGATCTTTGGGCCGGATCACCTGCTGGCGATGCTGGCGGTGGGGCTGTGGTCGGGCTTTGTCCTGCCGCATCGCTTCTGGCTGGGGGCGGCGACCTTCATGGGCGCGATGGCCGTGGGGGCGTTGATTTCATGGGCCGGGCTCCCGATTCCGATGGTGGAAACCTGGATCGTGCTGTCGGTCGTGGCGTTCGGTCTGTTGACCGCGCTTTCGCGCCGCGGGCAATCCGACCAGATCACCTTTGCCTCGCTGGCCGCGATCGCCCTGTTCGCCATGTGCCACGGCCATGCTCATGCGACCGAGGCGCATGGCAATGCGGCAGGCTATATGCTTGGCTTCCTGATCTCGACGGCGGCGCTGCATATCGTCGGCATTTTCATCGCCCGCACGATCTCGAACGCCACGGCGGCCAGAATGGTGCAGGCGGCAACCGGCACCGGGATCGCCATGGCGGGCCTTGCCCTGATGGCCGCCGGGTGATGCCATGAGCGACATCCATTCCGGCGATGATCCTGTCTTCGAGGGTCGCCCCCTGGGCGCCCCTGATCGGGCCAGCCGGCAAACCTCGGTCTATGTCTACGAGGCGCCGGTCCGCATCTGGCACTGGATCAACGCGGCCTGCATCATGGTCCTGTGCGTGACCGGCTGGCTGATCGGCAGCCCGCCGCCCTCGATGCAGATCGCCGAAGCCTATGACCAGTTTGTCTTCGGCTATATCCGCTTTGCCCATTTCGCGGCCGCGATGATCCTGACGGTCGGCTTTTTCGGCCGTCTCTACTGGGCGCTGATCGGCAATCACCATGCAAAGCAGCTTTTCTATGTGCCGATCTTCTCGCGCCGGTTCTGGGCAGAGCTGCTGTTCGAGCTGCGCTGGTATTTCTTTCTGGAAAAAGAGCCAAAGAAATATGTCGGCCACAACCCGTTGGCGCAGCTTGCGATGTTTCTGTTCATGACGGTCGGTCTGACTTTCATGATCGTCACCGGATTTGCGCTTTATGCCGAAGGGGCGGGCAAGGACAGCATGTTCCATGCCGTCTTCGGCTGGGTTCAGGACCTTGTTCAGAACACCCAGCGCCTGCACACGCTGCACCATATCGGCATGTGGTGGATCGTGATCTTCATGATCATCCATATCTATGTGGCGATCCGCGAAGACATCATGTCGCGCCAGTCGATGGTCTCGACGATGATCTCGGGGCACCGCACCTTCAAGGATGATCGCCCCGACTGAACGCGGCTGGCGGCAACTGGAAGGATCGTTTCCGGTTTCAGGACAAGTCGGCAGGTCACTTGCCGCACCATATCCAGAAATCCCGCCCGCATTGGCGGGATTTCATTTTTATATCATCATCTTGCAAGGAATTTCGAAGGTTGCGACTTTTTGTCTCTGCTTTCGGAACTGGTGGCTATACTTTCGGCTCATAGGGGTGGGGCACATGACCGCACCGCCTGCCAGCAATGCTTTGGGGAGGGGGTAGATGCCAGCGGAAGCGCCTGCAAATATCCTTGTTCTGGGGATCGGCAATGTGCTTTGGGCCGATGAGGGCTTCGGGGTGCGCTGCGTCGAAGAGATGGCCGCGCGCCATGCCTTGCCCGAACGGGTGAGGCTGCTTGATGGCGGCACGCAGGGGCTGTATCTGCTGCCCTTTCTGGAAGAAGCCGATGCGCTGATCGTCTTTGACGCGGTGGATTACGGACTGCCCCCCGGCACGCTGAAGCTGGTCGAAGGGGCAGAGGTTCCGGCCTTTCTGGGCGCCAAAAAAATGAGCCTGCACCAGACCGGCTTTCAAGAGGTGATCGCCACCGCCCAGCTGCTGGGGCGTTGCCCGGCGCAGCTGATGCTGATCGGCTGCCAGCCGGTCGAACTGGAGGATTACGGAGGAGGGCTCCGCCCCGAAGTGGCCGCGCAGATCGACCCTGCCATCGGGATTGCGCTGGCGAAGCTGGCCGAATGGGGCGTTCAGGCCGGCGAGGGTGCGACCTCGGGCCAGCTTGCGGATCCGGCGATCCGGCGCGAGGCCTATGAGACGGGCCGCCCCGCCGCCTCTGATGCCTGCCGCGAGGGCGATGCGCGCTTTTTCCCGGGGGCCGGCTGATGTGCATGGGCATCCCGATGCGGCTGGCGCAGGTCGACGGCATCGCCGGGCAAAGCGAGGGCGGCGATCTGATCGACCTCAGCCTGACCGCCGATGCGCAAGCCGGCGACTGGGTGCTGACCTTCCTCGGCACGGCGCATGAGGTGATCGACGCTGACCGCGCCGCACGGATCGCGGCGGCATTGCAGGGGTTGCGGGCGGTCATGGCGGGGGGCGACGCTTCGGGCGCCTTTGCCGATCTCGAGGGTCGCACCCCGGCGCTTCCGTCCCATCTTCAGGCGGCGCTGGCCGCAGGCCGCAAAACGGGTTGACCCATGCATGACCATTCCCACGACATTCTGCACAGCCCCGGCGGGGGCGCCCTGCACCCGCTGCTGGCGCGGCTGGAGGCCGAATTCGGCTGGCCACGCCTGCATTCGCTGCATGATGTCGCAGAGTTTACCGCCCGCCCCGGTCTGCATTGCCTGTTCGTTCCGGGCGACCCCGCCCGCAATCTGGAGACGGTGGACGCGGCGGTGATCTTGCCGGAACTGCGCATGGCCTTTCAGAACGCCTTTGATTGCGCCGTGGTGGATGACGCCATCGAAGCAACGGTCCGCGAAACCCACAGGGCGCTGAAAACGCCGGGGTTTCTGTTCTTCCGCGATGCCTCTTATCTTGGCTCGATCGAGAAGATCCGCGACTGGGACGATTACATCGCCCGCACCAGCCACATCCTCTCGCTGCCGGGTTGAAAGGCAAAGACAATGGCCCAGAATTTTCACCTGCCCCCTGTTGGTTTCGGCCCCGGATCGCAGCCCGACGATGGCGAGGGGCTGGAGTGGCTGCCGCTGCCCTCCGGGATGCGCACCTATGACATGCATCTGCCCGAGGTCGGGAATGTCGCGCCTCTGGCGCCCGCGCTGGCGATGCTGGCCGAAATCGCCGCGGCCTGCGATCGTGTGGCCCAGGGGGCGGCGCCGGTGTCGTTCGATCTGTCCGCGCTGGATGCGGCCAACCGGGCGCTGATGGCGGAAACGCTGGGTCAGGGCGAGGTGTCGCTGCGCGCGCGCGGCGTGCCGGCGGTGGCCGTGCAGGAAAGCGTCTTTGCCGGGGTCTGGGTGCTGAAGGCCGAGGGGGTCGACCGGGTCGAGGTCGCGCCCGTGCCGCAGCTTGCCCTGACGCGGGCGTTCCATGCGCAGCGCCCGGCGATCGGGGCCCTGGCCCCGCGCGCGCCGGGGGTGGTGAACGCCCCTGCCTTGCTGGCTGAACTGATGGACAAATCCCTGTCATGGCGCAGCCTCGGTGATCTGCATGTGGTGAACCTGACCCTGCTTCCGCATACTGAAGAGGATCTGCTCTGGCTCGATCAGGCTCTGGGCGAGGGGTCGGTGACCATCCTGTCGCGCGGCTATGGCAATTGCCGCATCACCGCGACCGCGCAGGATCGTCTTTGGCGGGTGCAGTTCTTCAACTCGATGGATGTGCTGATCCTCGATACCTTCGAGGTGACCGCCATGCCCGAGGTGGTGCTGGCCGCGGCCGAGGATCTGGCGGACAGCGCGGGCCGCATTCGTGAAGTGCTGGGGGCGATCCGATGAGCGTCGAGACCGCACGGGGCGGGTTCGAGGGGTCTTATCTGGGCGCCAATGACCGGATCAGCCCGCAGGCGATCATGGAATGCAAGATCTGCTGGACCAGCTATGACCCGGCCGAGGGGGATGAATACCGGCAGGTTCTGCCCGGCACGCCGTTCGCGGCCTTGCCCGCCGACTGGAAATGTCCCGGTTGCGACGCGCCGAAGGAACAGTTCATCGTGCGCGAGGATCCCGGCTCTGACGAGATGCGGATCGCGGCCGAGATCGAGCGGCGCTGCGCCCGGCTGGTCGCCGACTTCCGCGAGGTCTTCAACGCAAAGATGCGCGACGTGCCGATCATCAATCAGGCGCTGCATGTCGAGGCGCTGGCCTTTCGTCCCTGGCAGGGCGGCTTTCTGGGGGTGCTGATCGCGCCCTGGTTCATGAACCTGATCTGGCTGCCGGGCGAGGATCAGGACTGGTCGGCCCTGAAGGCGGGCGAGAAAGAGGTGGTCGCCTTTCCCTCGGGCGAATATGAATTCATCCATAACAGCCGTGAGATGACCGGCCCTTACAAGGCCTGTTCGCTGTTCTCGCCGATGGCGGATTTCACCAGCCAGTTGCAGGCCGTCGAGGTCGCGCGCGCGGTGATGGTCGAGCTGTTCAAACCCGAAAACCGCGACGGGACCGACCGCGCCGCCGAGATTCGCGCCGCCCGCGAGGCCGAGCTTGCGCCGCCGCCCGAGGCCGCATCCGAGGCCGGACCGGCATCGGATGCACCGATCCCCGATCCGCGCCCCACGCGCCGGGCGCTGCTGACCGGCGGGCTGGCCGCTGCTCCGGCAGAGGGCGACGATCCGGAGATATCCGGGGGCGTGGAATGATCTCTGCCGCCGTCAGCTTTCGCCTTTTGCCCCGCGACGGAGGGCTTGCCCTTGCGCAGGGGACGCAGGCGGGGCTGGCGGTGGATGCGCTGATGACGGGGCGCAGGGTGGATGAGGTCAGGCAGATGCTACCTGCCCTGTTCGGCCTGTGCCGGTCCGTGCAGGAATGGGCTATGGCGCTGGCGCTTGGGCTGCCGCTGCCGCCCCTGGACGATCTGCGCCGCGACATGATCCGCGACCATCTGGCCAGGCTGTGCCTGCATCTGCCGCCGCAGCTTGGGCTTGCGCCCCTGGCGTTGCCGCAGGGCTGGCAGGCGGGGGGGCGCGCGCTGCGGGTGGCGCTTTTCGGGCAGGATGGCCTGCCCGGACCCGGTGATCTGGCCGCATGGAGCGCGGGCCCCGCGCCGTTTGCGCGCCTTGTCGCGGCGGTTCAGGGGCATTTCGCGCCGGGCGAGGCGGTCAGCGATCTGCCGGCGATGACGGATCCGTTCGGCGACGGCCCTGTCGAGAACAGCCTTGCCACACGCCATGCCGGACATCCGCTGCTGATGGCGGTGCGGGGCGCATATGGTCACGGGCCTCTGGTGCATCTGCTGGCCCGGCTGGTCGATCTCGACGCCCTGTCGCGCGGGGCTTTCCCGCCGCCCCGCCGGATGGCACAAGGGGCGGCGCTGGTGCCCTGTTCGCGTGGTCTCTGCGCGCTTGAACTGCGCGCGGCCGGCGGCATCGTGACCCGCTTTTCGCGCTGCACGCCCACCGATCACCTGCTGATGTCGGGCGGGCTGCTGGCGGCCAGCCTTGCGACACTTCCGCCGCACAAGGCGGATCGGGCGCCTTTGCTTGCCATGATCCTTGATCCCTGTATCCCTCTGCATCTGGAGGCCGGACCCCATGCATGAGATGTCGCTTTGCGAAGGGATCCGCGGCATTGTCGAGGATCAGGCCCGCCGCCACGGTTTTTCCCGCGTGACCCGGATGCGGCTGGAAATCGGGCGCTTTGCCGGGGTGGAAAAGGCCGCGCTGAGCTTTGCCTTTGACGTGGTCATGCGCGGCAGCCCGGCCGAGGGCGCGGCCCTGGAAATGATCGACCTGCCGGGCCGGGCAATGTGTTTCGACTGTGCCGAACAGGTGGAATTGGACGACCGCCTGTCGCCCTGCCCCCTCTGTGGCGGTGGCAGGCTGATGCCCGAGACGGGGGACGAAATGCGGATCAGGGATATGGAGGTGATCTGATGTGTGGGATTTGCGGTTGCGGCAACACGGTGACGGTGGACGGGCGCGAGATCAGCCATGACGAGGCGCACCGGCTGGGCCTGGCCCATGAGCACGCGCAGGATCACAGCCATGGCCACGGGCACAGCCATGCCGCGAATGGTCACGCGCATGACCATGGTTCCGGCGATCACCACCATCATCATCACGACCATGCGCCGGGCCATGGTCACCATCACGACTACGGCGCGGGCGCGGCGGGTCTGTCGGTGCCGGGCCTGACCCAGCAGCGGCTGATCGAAGTCGAGACCTCGCTTCTGGCCCGCAATGACGGGTTGGCTGCGGGCAACCGGCGGGTGCTTTCGGCGCTGCGAGCCTTTGCGGTCAACCTTGTCTCATCGCCCGGTTCGGGCAAGACCACGTTGCTGTGCCGGACCATCTCGATGCTGGAAGGCCAACCGCTGGCGGTGATCGAGGGCGACCAGCAGACCGAGAACGATGCCGACCGGATCCGCGCCACCGGCGCGCGGGCGGTGCAGGTCAATACCGGCAAGGGCTGCCATCTGGATGCGCAGATGGTGGGCGGTGCGATGGATGCGCTGCGGCTGGAACCGGCCTCGCTGCTGTTCATCGAAAATGTCGGCAATCTGGTCTGCCCCGCGGCTTTTGATCTGGGCGAGGATGCCAAGGTCGCGATCCTGTCGGTGACCGAGGGTGAAGACAAGCCCTTGAAATACCCGGATATGTTTACGGCCGCAAGGCTTGCCATCCTGAACAAGATCGACCTTGCCCCCCATTGCGATGCCGATCCCGAGGTCTATGAGGCCAATCTGCGGCGGGTGAACCCCGGCATAGACATCCTGCGCCTTTCGGCCCGCACCGGCGAGGGGATGCAGGCCTGGATCGACTGGCTGCGCGCCGGTCTGGCGACAAAGGCCTGAGCCATGCCCACGCCGCGCCCCTTTGTCCTGCTGGTGGATGACGAGCCGCATTCGCTTTCGGCGATGCGCATGGCGCTTGAGGATGAGTTTGAAATCCTGACCGCCCCGGATGCCGCCGCCGCCGCCCGGCTGATGGAAGAGGAATGGGTGCAGGTGGTGGTCTGCGACCAGCGGATGCCCGGCCAGACCGGGGTGGAGTTCTTGACCGGGCTGCGCGAGCGCTGGCCGGAAACGGTGCGGCTTCTGATAACCGGCTATACCGATCCCTCGGCCATCGTCGATGCGATCAATCTTGCCGGCATCCACCAGTTCATCGCCAAGCCCTGGCATCCCGACCAGTTGCTGATGGCGGTGCGCAATGCGGCGCAGCTCTTCCATCTTGCGCGCGAGAATGAACGTCTGGCGCTGGAGATGCGCCGTCTTGCCTCGACCTCCGAAACCCGGCTGGAAAAGCGCCGGCGGGCGCTGCGTCAGGGGCAGGGCTTCGACAGCGTGCTGCGTGCGCCCAACTCGCCGATGAACGGCACCGTTGACGCGGCTCGGCAATGTGCGGCCTTCGATGTCCCGGTGCTGCTGACGGGCGAGCAGGGCACCGGCAAGGAGCAGCTTGCGCAAGCGATGCATCTGGCCTCGCTGAGGGCGGACCGGCCCTTTTACGCGCTGGACCTGACCGGAATGCCCGATGAGCTGGTCATGGTCGAACTGCTGGGCGCGCGGCGCGGGGCGGTGGCCGGGGGAACAAGCCGGATCGGCCTGATTCAAAAGGCGGATCGCGGGACGCTGTATCTGTCGGGGATCGAGACCATCACGCCCGAATTGCAGCTTGTGCTTTTGCGCATCCTGTCCGGGCGCGGCTTCACGCCGGTCGGCGGGCAAGAGACGCTGACCAGCAATCTGCGCCTGATCGCCGGCGCCGGCACGGATTTGGCGGCTCTGGTGACCGAAGGGCGGTTTCGCGCCGACCTCTATTACGCTCTGGCGGTGGCCGAAATTGCGGTGCCGCCCCTGCGCGCGCGGCGCGGCGATATCGCCATGCTGGCCCAGCACATGCTGGCCGAGCTGGCGGCCCGTCATGGCAAGCTGGTGCATGGTTTTGACGGGCCCGCGCTGGAATTTCTGGAAAGTTACGACTGGCCCGGCAATCTGCGCGAATTGTCGAACGAGATCACCCGGATGCTGATCCTTGCGCAAGACAGCGTTCTGGGCGCCGATCTGATCTCTCGCCCGATCCTGCAGGGTCCGCCGGGTGAGGATGGCGCCGGCCGTCTGACCCAGGCGGTGCTTGCCGGCGCCGGCAGCCTGAAAGAGCGGGTCGAACTGATCGAAATGCGTATCCTGCGCGAGACGCTGACCCGCCATCGCTGGAACAAAAGCCGGGCGGCAGCCGAGCTGGGTGTGTCGCGGGTGGGCCTGCGCGCCAAGCTGGACCGCTATGGCGTCAAGGACCCGGCCGAGCGTCAGGCCACCCCGGAAGAGGAGGAATAGCCATGTGTCTGGGAATTCCCGGTCGCATCATCGCCATGACCGATCCCGCGCGGATGATGGCCATGGCCGAGGTCTCGGGCGTGCGCCGCGAGGTCAATATCGCCTGCGTGGCCGAGGGGCCGCCCGAGGGGCTGATCGGCCGCTGGGTGCTGATCCATGTCGGTTTCGCCATGAGCCTGATCGACGAGGACGAGGCGGCGCGCACGCTGGCCGCGCTGCATGAGCTGGGCGAGGCGCAAGAGGCGCTTGAACAGATGGCCGAAGCCGACCGGGAGATGGCACGATGAAATTCGCTTCGGAATTCCGCGATCCCAAGGCGGCGCGCGCGCTGCTGGCCGCGATTGCCCGCCGCGCCGAGCAGATCGGCGCCAGCCGCGAAAAGCCGGTGCATATCATGGAGATCTGCGGCGGCCACACCCATTCGATCTTTCGCTATGGTCTGGACAAACTGGTGCATGAGGGCGTGGAATTCATCCACGGCCCCGGCTGTCCGGTTTGCGTTCTGCCGCGTGCGCGGATCGACGAATCCATCCAGATTGCCAGGCGTCCGGGCGTCATCTTCACCACCTTTGGCGATGCGATGCGGGTGCCGGGCCGGTCGCAATCGCTGTTGCAGGCGCGGGCGGCGGGGGCGGATATCCGCATGGTCTACTCGCCGCTGGATGCCCTGGCTCTGGCCCGGAAATACCCCGAACGCGACGTGGTGTTCTTTGGTCTGGGCTTCGAGACGACGACCCCTTCGACCGCGCTGGCCATCCAGCAGGCCGCGCGGGAAGGGTTGAGCAATTTCAGTGTTTTCTGCAACCATATCACCGTGCCCGAACCCATCCGCGCCCTGTTGAAGGATCCGCATATGGTGCTGGACGGGTTCATCGGGCCGGGCCATGTCTCGATGGTCATCGGTGTGCATCCCTATGATTTCATTGCCCGGGAATTCCAGAAACCGATCGTGGTCGCAGGGTTCGAGCCGACCGATCTTCTGCAATCGGTGCTGATGGTGCTGGACCAGATCGCCGAAGGGCGCGCCGTGGTCGAAAACCAATATGCCCGCGTGGTCCCCGAGGAGGGCAATCTGGTCAGCCTTGCCGCCATTGCCGATGTCTATGAAAGGCGGCCCAGCTTTGAATGGCGCGGTCTGGGCGAGATCGATGCAAGCGGATTGTGCATCCGCCCGAAATACGCAGCCTTCGATGCCGAGGAAAAATTCGGCATCGGCTATGCGGTGGCGCGCAACCCGGCGCCGGAATCCGAGGGCTGCGCCTGTGGCGCCGTCATGACGGGGCGGATCAAGCCGACGGCCTGCCCGCATTTCGGCAAGGGCTGCACGCCGGACATGCCGCTCGGGGCGCTGATGGTCAGTTCGGAAGGGGCCTGTGCGGCCTATTGGCAATATGGCGGCGCGCGGGTTGCGGCGGAATAGGGCGGGCAGACCATGAACGCAATTGCTTTCGGAGCGCTGCGCGACAGCCATGTGACCCTGTCGCATGGCGGTGGCGGCAAGGCGATGGCCGATCTGATCGAGACCGTCTTTTTTCCCGCCTTCGGGCCCAGTTCGGGCGAGGATCAGGCGCGGCTGACGGCGGATGCGCTGTGTGAACCCGGTGCACGGCTGGCCTTGACCACCGACAGTTTCGTGGTCACGCCGCTGGAATTTCCCGGCGGCGATATCGGCAAGCTGGCGGTCTGCGGCACAGTGAACGATCTGGCCGTCGGTGGGGCGCGGCCGCTGTGGCTGTCGGCGGCGTTCATTCTCGAGGAAGGCTGCGAGATCGCTCTGTTGCAACGCGTGGTCGCCTCAATGGCGCGCGAGGCGGCGCTTGCCGGGGTGCGGATCGTGACCGGCGACACCAAGGTCGTCGGGCGCGGATCGGCGGATGGGCTGTTCGTCACCACCTCGGGCGTCGGCGTGATCCCGGCAGGGCGCGATCTGGCTGCGGCGCGGATCAGGCCGGGCGATGTCGTGCTGGTCAATGGCGTGCTGGGCGATCATGGCGCGGCCATTCTGGCGGCGCGCGGCGATCTGGCGCTGTCGACGGATCTGGTCTCGGACTGTCAGGGGCTTGGGCATCTGATGGAGACGGTGCTGGCCGCCGCCCCCGGCACCCGCGCCGCCCGCGATGCGACCCGCGGAGGGCTTGCCGCAGCGCTGAATGAAATGGCGCTGGCGGCAGGATGCGGCATCGAGATCAGCGAAGAGGCGTTGCCCCTGCGCCCCGAGGTGCGCGGGGTCTGCGAAATTCTTGGCCTTGATCCGCTCTATCTTGCCAATGAGGGAACCCTGGTCCTGTTCGTGCCCGAGGCCGAGGCTGAGGCCGCGCTGACCGCGATGCGTTCCCGCCCCGAAGGGCAGGGCGCCGCAATCATCGGCCGCGCCGTCGCCGCATCCGAGGGGGGCGCCCATACGGCCCGTGTGCAGATGGTGACCTCCTTCGGCGGGCGCCGTATCGTCGACCGCCTCGTGGGTGAACAACTGCCGCGGATCTGCTGAAACGGGCCCTTGCCGCCTTTGCGTGGCCTCAGCGGTCCGGATGGGGAACAGCGAGCTTTTTTGTCATATTTGGCTGCTTTTGCACGGAGGAGAAAATCCTGCATCAACATAGGCGTAAAACCGTATGTCCGGCATTGCCAAGTTGATCACGGCTTTTGGTTTGGATAGCTACTGCTCATGATATCCGGACCGACCATGCAGCGCCTGAAGGGCTTCCGCTTTCCGCGCGAGATCATCTCCTATGCCGTCTGGGCTTATCATCGCTTTGCCCTCAGCGCGGCAGATGTCGAGGATTTGCTCGCCGAGCGGGGTGTGATCGTCAGCCGGGAGGCCATCCGGCTCTGGGTGAATCGTTTCGGAACCCATTTTGCCGCCTGTATCCGGAGGGATCGGCCGGCTTCGTCGGGGAAATGGCATCTCGATGAGGTCGTGGTGCCGATCAACGGGGTGAAATACTGGCTTTGGCGGGCAATCGATGCCAACGGTGATGTCCTCGATATCCTCGTTCAGCTGCGGCGAAACGCAAGGGCAGCGCGGCGCTTCCTGCAACGGCTCATCGCCCGGTTCGGAGATCCGCGCGTTGTAATCACGGACAAGCTGCGCAGCTATTGCAAGCCGATCCGCGATCTGGCGCCGGAGGCGGATCATCGCGCCCATAAGGGCCTGAACAATCGGATCGAGGGATCACATCGTCCTACCCGAAGGCGGGAAAAGATCATGGGCCGGTTCAAATCGCCGAGGCAGGCGCAGAGGTTTCTTGCCGCCCATGACCAGATCAACACGATCTTCCGACCCCGCCGCTATTGGCTCGCCGCCATCTCATATCGCCATGCCCGGGCCGACGCGTTCGACCTATGGCACGGCTATGCCGCCGAGATGACCGCCTGATTGCGCGGACCCCCGCACATCACAGCCTATACCAAGCAACTTGGCAATGCCCCCCGCTTGGTCAGCACGGGTAGCTGGCCCGATGCGGTGTAGCCTCCATACAGCGCAACCGGATCGGGCCAGCGGCGTCTCGGTCATTCCCGCGTCTTGAAGCGCCAGCTCTCGTTGCCGGTCTCGACGATGTCACAGTGATGGGTCAGTCGGTCGAGGAGCGCCGTTGTCATCTTCGCGTCTCCGAAGACGGTCGGCCATTCGCCGAAGTCGAGGTTCGTCGTCACGATGATCGAGGTGCGTTCGTAAAGGCGACTGATGAGGTGGAACAGGAGCTGGCCACCCGTCTGGGCGAACGGCAGATATCCCAACTCGTCGAGGATCAGGAAGTCGAGGCGGCACAGGAGATCCGCAGTGCGTCCCTGTCGGTCGGCGCGGGCTTCGGCGTCCAGCTTGTTCACCAGGTCCACGACGTTGAAGAAGCGGCCGCGCTTGCCACGGCGGATGCAGGCCCGGGCGATGCTGACGGCAAGGTGGGATTTGCCGGTCCCGGTGCCGCCGATGAGGACGACGTTACGCTGATGCTCGAGGAACTCTCCGGAGGCCAGATCGCGCACCAGCGTTTCGTTTACGGGCGTGTCTTCGAAGCTGAACTCGTCGACTTCCTTGGCCAAGGGCAGCTTGGCGATGGTCATCTGGTATTTGATCGAGCGAGCTTGTTTCTCGCTGATCTCGGCGTTCAGCAGGTCGCCCACGATTTGCTGCGGTTCGTGCTGTCGCTTCACCGCCGTGGCGATGATCTCATCGTAGGCGGCCTTCATGCCGTAGAGCTTCAACTGGCCCATCGCGTCCAGCACCTGTGATCTTTCCATGGCGGGGTCTCCTGAGGCTGTCGTAGCGTTTGCAGTCGGCCACGGGCTCGCAGGTCAGGCGCAACGCGTCCGGCGTGGCGATGGTCAACGGAGGTGGTGGCTCGCGATGTCGGGCCAGGATGTTCAGAACGACCGATGCCGCCGGGGCGCCTTCGGTCAGGGCCTCGACGCAGGCAGCCTCGACGGCTTCCAGTCCATCCGTTGGGATCATGCTCAGGATCTGGACCATCTGACGGTCACCGTTCGGCACGCGCCCCAGCTTACGCTGGACGCGTCGTATCGCCGGCGGCAGTTCCCATTCCTTGAAGGGAGCGCCGTTTCGAAGGGCGCCGGGCTTGCGGGCCAGCACCGGGATGTAGTGCAGCGGGTCATAGATGGCCTTGTCGCGCCCGAAGGCGCGGTCGTGCCGGCCGACGATCTTGCCGTCCTGCCAGACCTCGACCCGCTCGGCATAGGCGCGGATCTCGACCGGACGGCCGACGGCGCGACCATCGACCGAGTAGCGGTTCTTGTCGAACCTAACGAGGCAGGTCTTGGACACCGAGGCCGGCACGGCATGGAATCCGTCGAAAGGGCCGACGTAGGGCACCAGGCTCGCCCGCTCATCCTGGAACACGTCCCAGATTGTCCGATCACGCAATTCCTGGTGCGGATGGGCCTTGGCCCAGGCAATACAGCGATCCTGAAGCCAGGCGTTGAGTTCCGCGTAGCTCTTGAAGCGCGGCCGCGGCACGAAGAACCGCCGCCGGACAACGCCAACCTGGTTCTCTACTTGTCCCTTCTCCCAGCCGGACGCGGGGGTGCAGGCGACGGGATCGACAAGGTAGTGTCCGCACATCTGCTGGAACCGGCGATTATACGCGCGGTCGCGGCCGACGAAGATCGTGTCCACCGCCGTCTTCATGTTGTCGTAGATCCCACGCGCACAGGCGCCGCCGAAGAAGGCAAAGGCCTTGTCATGGGCATCGAACACCATTTCCTGCGTCTCTCGCGGGTAGGCCCGGACGAACAGCATCCGGCTATGACAAAGCCGGACGTGAGCCACCTTCACCGTGGTGGTCACGCCGTCGATCAGAACGACCTCGTGACTCCAGTCGAACTGGTAGGCTTCACCCGGATCGAAGCTCAGTGGCACATAGGCGGCGGCTGACGCTTCCTGCTCCGCCTGCGACCACGAAGCCGCATAGCGTCGGACCGCGTCGTAGCCGCCGTCATATCCGAGGGCCCTGAGCTCTTCGAAAATCCGGATGCGGGTCAGCCGCTCGCGCTTCGGCTTGCGCGCATTCGCCGCCAGCATCTCGTCGAGCTTGCCTTTCCAGGGACCGATCTTCGGCTGCGGTTGGACGGTTCGCTCGTAAGTCATCTCCGTTGCGCCGGACCGGATCACCTTCCGAACCGTGTTCCGCGATACCCGCAGCTCTCGGCAGATATGCTTGATCGACTTCTTGTCCTGGAAATACGCCCGGCGGATCTTCGCAATCGTCTCCACAACCAGCATCCCACACTGTGCCCCCCGATAGCCTCGGAGGCATCATGACCATCAGCGTAAGGGGGGTCATTTTTGGAAGCCGATTACCCCGTTACGGGGTCAATTTTGCACGCCGGTTCACAGTCTCCGGCGCGATGCTGGTCGCGCGGCGCATGGGCGGCTGGCGGCGCTGGTTCGCCCCTTTGCGCGGGCCGGCGTCGAGCCGCATCCATACCGGGATCGCCCGCGTGGCGGTCGCGGGGCTGGTTTTGTCCTCAGCGACTGCACTGTGGATGGCCGCCTCGACCTTCGATCTTCTGCCGGATGGAGCCGCACCGCCGACCTTTCCGACTGAGGTCAGCGGAAGCACTGGGGTCTCGCTTGCTGCGATGGAGCCGCTCTCCGTGATTGCTGTCACGGAGTTGCGCGAGCTGAGCTTTCCCTATCCTGGCGACGCCACGGACGCCTTCACTCTGAAGACGGATCGCGGCACCGGCTATCTCGATCAGGGGACGGGTGAGCTTCTGGCCTGGGCCGAGCTGACGATGTGGGAACAGATATCTGAAACCATCTACATGCTGCATACCGGGCAGGGGGCCGCATCTCTCGGCCTCGTGCTGGGTGTGCTGGCGCTCGGCGTGCCGGCAATGGGGGTGAGTGGTCTTGTGCTCTGGTTCGCGGGGCGGCGGTCAAGACCGCGTCTCCGTGGCAATCATCCTGCAAACGGCGCTGCGACCATCTTGCTGGTGGGCTCGGAGGGCGGCAGCACCTGGGGTTTCGCTGCGACGCTCCAACATGCGCTGACCACGGCGGGCCAGCATGTTCATGTCGCGCCAATGTCCGGTTTCGAGCCGGCGCGCTATCCGCAGGCCGAACGGTTCGTCATTCTCGCCGCCACCTGGGGCGAGGGACAGGCTCCCGCCACGGCGAAGGGGTTCATTGAACGCCTCGCGGCGCTGGAATCTGTCCCTGAGGCCCCGCTTGCGGTGCTTGGTTTCGGCGATCGCAGCTTTCCCGCGTTCTGCGCGTTCGCCGATGAAGTCGGGAGTCGGGCTGCTGCCAAAGGCTGGGCGCAATTGATGCCCTTCGACACGGTCGATCGCCAGTCGCCGCAGGATTTCGCCCGCTGGGGCCGCGCGCTGGGGGCGGCGCTGGGGATCGAGCTTACGCTCGAACATGTGCCAACCCCGCCCGTGACGGGGCGGCTCACCCTGATCTCGCGCCGTGATTACGGGGCGGAGGTGCAGGCGCCGACCACGATCCTGCGCTTTGCCCTACCCGAGGCGACGTTTTTGCAACGGCTGACAGGTCGGGGGTTTGGCCGGTTTCAGGCCGGTGATCTCCTCGGCGTTCTGCCCGAGGGTGCGGATCTGCCGCGCTTCTACTCGCTGGCCTCCGGACGGCGCGACGGGTTCGTCGAGATCGTGGTGCGCAAGCATCCCGGCGGCCTCTGCTCGGGTCAGCTTCTGGCGCTGAAGCCGGGCCAGACGATCCGCGCCTTCGTCCGGCACAATCCGGCTTTCCATGCCGCAGCAGGACGCTCGCCGCTGATCCTGATCGGCGTCGGCACCGGCATCGGCCCGCTTGCGGGCTTCATCCGGAGCAACAGCCGCAAGCGGCCCATCCATCTGGCCTTCGGGATGCGCCACCCCGGCAGCGATTTCCTGTATCGCGACGATCTGGCCGGCTGGCAGGTCGATGGCCGTCTGGCGCGATTGACCACCGCGAACTCGCGCGGGGCAAAGCCGCGCCATGTCCAGGACGCGCTGCGGGCCGAGAGCGCTGAACTGATCCGGCTGGTACACGAAGGCGCGCGCATCATGGTCTGCGGCGGGCGCGACATGGCCTCGGGCGTGGCCGAGGCGCTGACCGACATCCTCGCGCCGACGGGTCTTACCCCGCTCGCGCTGAAAGCGGAGGGGCGCTATGCCGAAGATATCTACTGACCCGGGCCGCCACGCGCTGAACGGCCCGACCATGGGCACTCGCTGGTCGGCGCGTTTCCACGCCGATGCCGGGCTGGACCCCGCCCCGGTGCAGGCTGCCCTGCAAGCGACCGTGGCGGAGGTTGATGCCGCAATGTCGACATGGCAACCCGACAGCGACCTGATGCGCCTGAACCGGGCGCCCACGGGCGCCTGGGTGGCCGTTCCTGCCGGCTTGGCCGAGGTGCTGAACCTCGGGCTGCGGATCTGTGCGGCATCGGGCGGTGCGTTCGATATCGGCATGGGCGATGCGGTGCGCGCCTGGGGTTTTGGCCCCGAGGAAGCCAGCGCTGAAGCCATCCGCTGGGCCATGGTAACCACGCGCCCGCCCGCGCATGAGGTGCTGGAGATCGACCGCGCGGCCGGGTTGGTCAGGAAACATGCACCCATCACGCTCGACCTGAACGGCATCGCCAAGGGCTACGGCGTCGACAGGTTGGCCGAAATGTTACGGGGCTTCGGCATCACCGGGTTCCTTGTTGGCATCGACGGCGAGATGCGAGCCTCCGGGCTGCGGCCCGACGGCATGCCCTGGACCGTCGCCGTCGAGGCGCCCGATCCCGAACGCCGCGCGCCCCATTCGGTCCTGATGCTGCAAGATGCTGCCGTCGCCACCTCGGGCGATTACCGGCATCATGTCACCGTTCAGGGCCAGCGCCTGTCGCATACGATGGACCCGGCGACGGGCGGCCCGCTGCGGTCGTCGCCGGCCTCGGTCACGGTCGTCACGGGCAGCTGCGCCGAAGCCGATGCCTGGGCAACCGCGCTGATGGTGCAGGGTCCGCAGGCGGGCAGCGAACTCGCCGCACGCCTTTCCCTCGATGCGCTGTTTCTGATGCGCGAGGCAGGCGGCATCCGGACCCATGCCGTCGGGGCGTTGTTCGACAGCCCGATGGTATCGGCGGCAGGCCGCGAGGGTCTGGTTTGTGCCTGAGGTCTGTCCATTCGTGCAATGGGTCTTTGCAGGTTTTGTCAATTCTCGTGCGAAAACGGACAGCCTATGTCTATCCCAAGCCCGGCGGCGTCTGTCGATGCCCGCCGCGGCCAGAACCACTTGGCAGATACAGGAGATCACTATGCGGACTGTAAAATCTTTCACCACCGTCGCTGTCGCTCTCGCCCTCGCGCTGGGGTCAGCTGGCATTGCCGCCGCGCAATCCCATGATCATGACAGCCATGGCGCGGGGGCTATCGAGATCACGCTGAACGATGGCGCCAAATGGCAGGGCGATCAGAACATGATCACCGGCATGACCGCGATTCACGGAACCATGGCCGCGAACCTGACCGCGATCCACAACGGCACCCTGCCGGCCGATGCCGCGAATGGGGTCGCTGCCGATGTCCAGAAGCAGGTCGATTTCATGGTCGAGAACTGTGTGCTGGAACCCGAGGTAGACGAGCAGTTCCATATCGTCCTTGGTGAGGTGATGACCGGCATCTCGGCATTGGAGGCCGGCGAGGTCGAGACTGGCGCGGTGAAGATCGTTCAGGCGTTGAACGCCTATGGCGAGCATTTCGAGCATCCGGGCTGGCAGAATTTCAACTGAGGCCTATTTGCGCAAGTCAGAAAGGGGCCGGACCGGCAGAGGCGTCATGCCCCTGCCGGTATCGCCTTGCATGGGCAGCGCCCCTCCAGCAGATCGGCATCGGCGGCCAGGGCTGCGGCCATGAAATCCACGAAGATGCGAATGCGCGCGGTGTGGCGCAGGTCTTCATGGGTCAGCACCCAGAGATCCAGCATGAAATCCTCGGGCAATGCGGCGGCGCGAATCAGTGCGGGGTCGCAATCGGCAACCACGCAGGGCAGGGCTGCAACACCGATCCCCGCTTGCGCCGCGGCATGGGCGGCGATGATCGAGTTCGTCCGGTAAACCTGCCGCATTTGCGGCCACCAGCGCGCCAGACTGCGGCTGAGCGGACCATGGGCCGCGCCGTAGCTGATCCAGTCGCCATCGGCCGGGTCGCTCAGCCCTCGCGCATGAAGACCGGGCGCTGCATAGATGGCGAAGGCCAACCGCCCGACCCGCCGTCCGACCAGTGTTTCCTGCCCCGGATTGCCAAGCCGCAACGCGACATCGGCTTCGCGCCGTGTCAGGTCGAGCACGGTATCGGCTACGACCACCTCGATCTCGATCCCCGGCCATTCCGCCCGGAACGCCGCGATATGCCGCGGAAGAACCCCGACAGCCAACAGGTCGGTCGCGGTGATACGGATCATCCCGCTTGGCCGCTGATCCTGCCCGGTGACCTTCAGCGCCAGCGCCGCAACCTCCTCCTCGATGCGGGTGACAGAATCGCGCATCTCTTCGCCGGCGGCCGTCAGGGCATAGCCGCCGGGCAGCCGGTCAAAAAGTCGTACACCCATCCGCTGCTCGAAAGCGCCGATGCGACGAAAAACGGTTGAATGGGTCACGCCAAGCACCCGTGCCGCGCCCGAAAGCGATCCCGCTCGGGCTACGGCAAGAAACAACCGCAGATCGTCCCAGTCCTGCGCCTGTGTATTCATGCAAGGTCTCCGTGCCGATTTGAATAATGTTGATCCTGAGAGGACAGAACATATTGAATCGGCAGGCAATAATGCGGTAGCTGCGGTGAACTAGACATGACCAGAATCGCCCTGTGCAGTGTCGAGTTCCCCTGTTTGTCCTGCGTCGCTCAACTTGAGGAGGAGAATGTCTTAAAACTCTTCGGCATGTGGTTATAAGCTGATTCTATTATGCGCCAACCGCAGCAGGAATCCCTTCAAAGGTTTTAGGATGGTCTGCCCAAGTTTCGCGACAGAATCGCCGGCATTTTTCTTGGAAAATCCTGTCACAAAAGCCCGATGCAAAAGTCAAAGCTTGTGCGACAGACTTACGCATCAGGTCGCGACGCGGAATCCGGGCCGCTGCGCTCTATTGCATGGCCTAGAGATCAAACTTACCTCATGGCGAATAGCTCGTGATGGAACCGCTTCGCGACTGGCAGTCCCTGCGCGGCAAAATCCCGCCGCAGCGCCTCACCGAACCCCGTCGGACCGCAGAACCAAATGCTGGCGTCGCGCCAATCCGGCACAGCCGCACGAATACGCTCGCCGGTCAGTAGGCCGTCGCGGGAATCAACCAGGATATGCAGACGGACGCCCGCCGATTTCGCATCCGCCGTCAGCTTGGCGATGGCCTTCTCGTCATAGTCGGCGGTCGTGTGAAACAAGTCGATTACGGGATGAGGCTGGACCAGATGCACGCGCCGTTCTTGCGTCAGATGCTTCATGCCGGCGATGAACGGCGTGATGCCGATGCCGCCGCCGATCCAGATCTGCCGGGGCTGACCGTTATCAAAGTCGAAACAGCCATACGGCCCTTCGATCCTGACCTCCTGGCCCACGTTCAGCTTCTCGCGCAGACGGCTGGTGTGGTCGCCGAGTTCCTTGGTCACGAAGGTGATGCGTGGATCCTTTTCGTTCCAGGCAGAGGCGATCGTGTAGGGATGAGCCCCTTCGGTGCGGTCGGACAGGGCGAAGGCAAACTGGCCAGGCTTGTGGCCGGGCCAGCCCTGTTGCACCTCGATCTCTGTCTCGAGAGCCTTCACACCCGGATAGTAATGGAGCGAGGCGATCCTGCCCCGAACCTGCCGCCCCGCACCGACGAGGCGTAGCAAGACTACGACCGCCGCATAAGTACCTGCCGCAAGAAGCAGCGCCATCACCGCGCCGATTGGCGACGTCCAGTAGCTGAACGTGGTCAGCACCACGGCATGGAACACGAGTATCAGGTAGACGACGGCCAACAAGCGGTGCGTTTTATAGAACGGCCGGTAGGGGAAGTATTTGATGAGCGCCAGCGCGATCAGCAGCACAGCAGCATAGAACGCCCATTCGCCTAGACCCTCCGCCGTCCCGCGCTGGCTCATGAGAAACTGCTCGATCGGATTTTCCAGGGACGGCCTCTCACCGCGCACCGGCGGCGCGATCACGCCCCAGCCCACCGCCCATTTCGGCCCTTGGCTCCACAGCCAATGGATCACCGAAATGACGAGAGCCGCTATGCCCAGCCATTTGTGCAGCCGGTACATTTTGTCCAGCCCGCCGAACCACCGTTCCGGCCAGCGCGGCCGCAGCGCCAAGATCATGGCAACGCTCATTGCAGCCATGGCGATGATGCCAGTGTACTGGACCATCGTTCCCCGAAGCACGAAGAAATTGGCCGGTTGGAATACCGTGGGCTCCGCGACCAGCCACAAAACGGTCAACAGTGCCAGAGCGCCCCAGAAGGTGAGCTTGATGTGCTGCATCGCGGCGAGTTCTTTCTATAGTGGCCACTGTGCTTTCGTGTATCGCAGGAAGGATTCAGACTCGTCGACGCAGGTCAAGAGTGGAACTTGCCACGCATTTGTCGCGAAATCGTGAAGACTACTCGAACCTGGCATCGCCTTTGACGATGCCTCGGCGTTGGCATTGGCCGCGCTTCCGGAGCGCGGGCATACGCTGGTGATCGTTCCTCTCGATGGGTGCATCGCGGGAATCTTGTGCCTTTCGATCAATTGTGCCCCTCGGCCGCCGGCCATCGCCCGGCTTCATGACATTGGAATCCGGCACATCACCAGGCTAACCGCGAGCAGCTACAGGTTCCCGCCGCTCGTCTGCCCGACGACAAGCTCCACCTTATCCCTCGGTTTCAGGCCGAGGGCACCAAGTCGCCATGATCGGCGACGGCATCAACGACCTCCCGAGCTGACCGCCGCCGATACCTTGATCGCCACGGGTGCTGCGGGGTCCGACGTGGCGATCGAGACCGCCAACATCGCGCTGATGGCTAACGATCTGGACATGCTGGCCGAGGCCACGGCGATCTCGCGCGCGACGTTGCGCAACATGCGCCAGAACCTTGTCATTGCGCTGCTGACTGTGGCCGGGCTGCTGGCGGGCGTGTTCAACGGCGATGTGCATATGGCCGAGGGCATGCTGATCCATCAGCTTTCGGTACTGGTGGTGATCGCCAACGCCATGCGCCTGCTGCGCGTCCCGCGCGGGCCCGGCGGGCGCCGACCTGTGCCGGCAGCGGTGCCCGCGACCGCCTAGGCGCTTGTGCCTCATCGACAATTCCGCTCCCGTGCCCATGGCGCGTGGGCGTTTTCATGGGGGATGACATGACCGATAGCAATGATGCCAGACAGATCGGCGAGGTTCTGGATTTCTGGTTCCCCGAGGGCCGCGCACTGGATATCGACCCTGACCGCCATGCCGAGTACTGGCGCTGGCGGATGCATGGCGGCGCGGACGGTACGATTGCGGCGCGCTTTGGCCCGCTGACCGAACGCGGCGCGGCGGGAGCGTTGGATCATTGGGCAGGGACGCCCGAGAGCCGGCTGGCGCTGATCGTGGTGCTGGACCAGTTCCCGCGCTCGCTGTGGCGGGGCAGCCCGCGGGCCTGGGCGCAAGACCCGGCGGCATTGGCGCAGGCGCTGGAAGGGTTGGAAAACGGAGACTGGGCGGCGCTTGGCCTGCCGTGGTTCCAGATCGCCTTCACCCAGCCCCTGGGCCATGCAGAGGGGGCAGACCATCTGGCCCGCATCGACCGGCTGATCGCCCTGCGCCGCGACATCGCCGCCCGCGCGCCGGCGCCGTTGCGGCCGCTCTATGCCTCGCTCGTCGATCAAGCGGGGCAGGTGCGCCGCATCATCGCCAGCTTTGGCCGCCACCCGCACCGCAACGCCATCCTTGGCCGAAGATCGACGCCCGAGGAGGAAGCCTATCTGGAAAAGGGCGCGTTTCCGCATCTGCGCGTCTTTCGGGGGTGAGCGCATCCCCACGGTTCAGGTGGGCTGCGCGACACCCGTCAGCGCCTGTCCGGCAACAGACGCCTTCGACCGGCGGATCGGGTCCGACAGCAACCGCAGCCCGTTCAGCACCACCAGCACGGTGCCGCCTTCATGGCCAATCACCACCAGCGGCAACGGCAGATCGAAGAACAGCCCGCCGATGACCAGAACCACCATGGCGCCGATGGCGAAGGTCAGGTTCTGCCGGATCACCCTTGTGGTTCGGCGCGACAGGCGGTGCGCGTCCGCAAGCCGCTCCATATCCTCGGACAGCAGCGCCACATCGGCGGCTTGAAGCGCCACCTCGGACCCGGCCGCACCCATGGCGATGCCGACATCGGCGCGGGCCAGCGCCGCGGCGTCGTTCACGCCGTCGCCGACAAAGGCGACGCGGCCGGTTGCGGCCAGTTCGCCAACCGCGCGAACCTTGTCCTGTGGCAGCATTTCGGCGTGAGTCTCCTCGGGCCCCAGCCCAAGCTGGGCGCCGATGCGCAGCGCCACCGGCCTGCGATCCCCGGTCATCATGACGATGCGGCGGACACCACTGTCGCGCAGGGCCGCGATCGCCCCGGCGGAACTGGCCCGTGCCTCATCCGCCACGCTGACGGCGCCCAGCACGGTGGCGTCGCGACCCAGATAGACGACCGTATTGGCGCCATCCGCCAGCGCCTGCAACGCGGGGTGATCCGTTGCGGCCTTCGTGTCCTCGGCAAGATAGGCATTGCCCGCCCAAACCGGGCCAAGTGCATCGGACCCTTCGATGCCGATGCCTGGCCGGGCGTTCACATCGGCCACCTGCGCCGGATCAAGCCCGCGGCTGGCGACCTTACGGCGGATCGCGGCGGCGATATGATGCTCGGAATGCGCCTCCAGCCCCGCCAGCAGCGACAGGAACCCGGCCTCGTCGCCATCCAGCGCGACGATTTCCGTCACCTCGGCGCGGCCGGTGGTCAGGGTGCCGGTCTTGTCGAAGGCGAAGATATCGACCTCGGCGAGCGTCTCCAGCGCGCCGCCGCCCTTGAACAGAACACCGCCTCGCGCCGCCGCCGAAAGGGCCGACAGGATCGCGGCGGGGACGGAAATGACGATGGCGCAGGGGCTGGCGGCGACCAGCAGCGTGGCGGCGCGGTAAAGCGCCCGTTCCCAGTCGCCGCCCAGCCACCAGAACGTGGCAAAGGCGATCACCGCACCCGCCAGCACCGCGACCGTGTAGCGCTGGCCGAACCATTCGCTGAACCGTTCGGAGGGCGCGCGGGCGGCCTGTGCCTCGGTCACCAGACGGATCATGCGGGCGATGGTGCTGTCGCTGACGCTGCGCGTGACCTCGACCTCCAGCACGCCGTCGAGGTTGATCGTGGCCTCGAACACCTGCGCACCGGCCTCTTTCGACACGGGCATGGATTCGCCGGTGATATTGGCCTCGTCGATGCCGCCGCGCCCGGTGACGACCACGCCATCACTGGGCACCCGGGCGCCGGGGCGCAGCACCACTACATCGCCGACGGTCAGCACCTCGGCGGGAACTTCCTCGACATCGCCGCCCGCGGTCTTGCGCAAGGCGGTCTCGGGGCGCAGCGCCATCAAGGCCTCGATGGCGCGGCGGGCCCGGCCAAGCGCGCGTTCCTCCAGCGTGGTCGAGATGCTGAACAGCGTCAGCAGCACCGCACCCTCGAACGGGGCGCCGACGATTGCGGCGGCGATTGCCGCGACGATCATCAACAGGTCGATGTCAAGCACGCGCGCGCGCCACAGCTCCGACAGCGCGCGCCAGCCGGTCGGCAGGCCGCCAGCCAGATAGACCAGCACCAGTCCCGGCAGCTCCAGAGCGTCGAAAGCTCCGCTTGGTAGCCACCTGCCGGCCGCCGCCATTGCCATGCCGAGCACGGTAACGAGCGAAAGGGTCAGTGACAGGTCAATAGTTGGAAATCGCTTCATGTCAGGCTCCTGGCTGGCGAGGTCGCGGCTGGCAGCCGCCATCGCTGGCTGGGTGAGTGGATCAATCGGATGGCTTATGGCACCGAAATGCAAAGGCCGCGACGGCTATCCAGATGGCGCTGCGCAGGATCATCGCGCCCATGGTGCGTGCCTCCCATGCGCCGCCGGCACCGACATGCCACAGGAAGGCGGCGAAGACGGCCACCGTGGCCGTGGCGATGGCCAGCGACAGCAGCGGCGCCCACCCTGCGCCGCGCAACAGGCCGATCCCGGCCAGGACATAGGCAAATCCCGCGACGAAGTTGAACCACAGCACGAATGGCACCACTGCGCCCATATCGACGCCGCCGAACAGCGCCCTGCCGCCCGAAACGATGGTCAGCAGGCCGAAGATCACCGCGACGGCGGCGGCAACGGTCTGGCTGCGCGGTCTTCTCGTCATGTCTGCCTCCGGAGTTCGGGGTTTGGGGAGCGGCCGGGCGGGCGTGGCCCGGCCTGCCATGGGTTGCGGGTTGCGGCGCGCGGAACGGACCCCGCCTCAGGCCCGGCCAAACATGCGCCGCAGCACATCGGTCTTGAGCCAGAAATGATGGTAAAGTGCGGCGAGGATATGCAGGAGGACCAGCGGAACCAGCGCCAGCCGCGCGATGGAATGGGCTTCGCCGATCGCCTCGACGCCGGAAATCCACGCCGCCATGCCGGAAAGCGCCATCAGGATCAGCAGGAGGTTGAGAGCCGCATGCATGCCCGTGGCCAGAACTTTCAGGGCCGGGTGCTCGCCTTCCGGCAGGCCCGGAACGCCGCGCCGGCGGCGCAGCACCAGCCGCCACAGAACGAGAACGAGGATCAGCGCGCCGGCAACGGCATGAGGATTGATCGTCGGCTGGTTCGGCAGCATGCCGTCCATCCGCCCGTCCCATACCTTGACGATGCCGTCATGCATGAGGATCTGGAAAAAGACGAGGGCCGCAATCGTCCAGTGCAGGATGATCTGGGCTCTGGAATAGGATGTCGGTTGCATCTTGGTTACACCTTTTCAAGGTCGCGTGGTATCGGCCACTGTCGTGCGACATCCGATCCGCCGCAGGCATGACGGTGGCGAGGATCGGCGTGTGAGGGCTTGGGTCATGTCTGCCTCCTGACTCCTGACCATCACGCGCTAACCAGATGGCCGTCGCGCAGGTGGATCAGGCGGTCGAAGCGGTCGAAGATCTTCTCGTCATGGGTGACGGTCACGATGCAGGCTTCCTGCTCGGCCGCGAGCTTGCGCATGAGGTCCATCACCAGCCCGGCGCGCGCGCCGTCGAGCGCGGCAGTGGGTTCGTCGGCAAGGATGATGCGGGGGCGGTTGGCCAGCGCGCGGGCAATCGCCACGCGCTGCGCTTCGCCACCCGACAGCAGCGCCGGCTTGACCATCGCGCGATGGCCGACCTCCAGATAGTCCAGCAGTTCACGCGCCCGCGTCCGGCCTTCCTCGGCGGGCAGACCGGTAAGATCGAGCACGACCGCGACATTCTCCTGCGCCGTCAGGAAGGGCAGCAGGTTGTGACTCTGGAAGATGAAGCCGATCTTGTCGAGCCTGAGACGCCTCAGGTCGCGCCGTAGCCATTTGCCGTCGAAGACCGGCTCGCCGTCCAGCACCACCCGTCCCGCCGATGGGGCGAGGATGCAGCCAATGATGTTGAGCAGCGTCGTCTTGCCCGAACCGGACGGACCGAGCAGCGCGATCACCTCGCCGGCCCGCACGGACAGATCGACCGCGCGCAGGGCATCGACGCGGGTTTCGCCCTCGCCGAAATGCTTGGCCACGTTCGAGACCTCGATGAGGATGTCGCCGAGCGCCATGTCGGTCAGCTCCCGAGCGCTGTGGCCGGGTCGACCTTCATCGCCGCCCGCACGCCGAGCGCCGAGGATAGAAGGCAGACGGCGGCGATGATGCCGGCAAGGACCATGACGTTGAACGGCTCCAGCACCACGCGACGGGGAAAATAGTCCTTCACCGCAAGGATCAGCATCAGGCCGATCCCCCAGCCCGAGGCGCCGAGGATCAGCGCCTGCTGCACGATCAGCGCGATGATGGTGCGGTCGGGCGCGCCGATCAGCTTCAGCGTGGCGATCTGCTTCAGCTTCTCCATGGTCATCGTGTAGATGATCAGCGCGATCACCACGGCGCTGACGGAGAGAAGGATGCCGAGGAACAGCCCGATCTGGCGGCGCGCCTTGTCGACGACCGAGGCCAGCAGCAGTTCCTCCTGTTCGGCCTGAGTCATGGCGGCGAGGTGCTTCCATTGGCGCACGGTCGCGGTCAGCAGATCGACATCGGCGCCCGGCGACATGCGGGCAATTATGGCGGCGACCGATGCGGACTTGACGGAGACAGCCCCGCGCGCGGCCTGCACCCGCTGAGCGGCCGGGTCGAGCTCGGTCTGCAGCGCCATCGCGTCGGCCAGCGTCACATAGACCGCCGGATCCCCGCCCGAGTTCATCGCCCCTTCGACCAGGCCGACCACGGTAAAGCGGTTGCGCCCGAGTCGGATCGTCTCGCCGGGCAGCAGGCCGGTCTTGCGGTCGGCCACCAGTTCGAAATGACCGGCGCCGATGCCGCGCCCCTCGGCGATCGCCTGCGGCCCGCCGGGACGCCCCGACTCGTAGCCGACGACATAGAGTCGCAGCGTGCGCCCAGCATGAGGCGCCTCGAGGTTCTGATAGTTGACCGCGCCGGCCTCGGCCACGCCGGGCATCCGCGCCACCGCGTCGCGCGTGTCGGCGGGGATGCTGGAGGCTTCCGCGAACGGTCCCTTGGTACCGGCCTCCACCACCCAGACATCTGCGGCCGGTGCCTTTACCACCGCCAGCGCGTCCGAGACGAGGCCGTTATAGATACCGATCATCGCCAGCACGACCGTCATCAGCAGCCCCAACCCGAAACAGGTCAGCACGAACCGGAACAGGCCATGGCGGATGTCCTTGAGCGCGAGGTTCATGGCGCCTCACTGCCGCGGGCGCGCCGACCCTCGGCCGCGCCCTTGGGCGGATGGGCGACGATGGCGGCTCCCTCGGGCAGCCCGCCCGTGACCTCGACGCGACCGCGATCATCGCGGACGCCGAGGGTCAACTCCACCCGCGCGAGACGGCCGTCTCGCACCGTCCAGACGGTGCCGTGATGGCCGTCGAAGCCGGTGATCGCGACCTCGGGCACCATCAGCGCGGTCGTTCGTGTGCCGGTCAGGATGCGCACTTCGGCCTGTTCGCCAAGAAACATCTCGGCGGGGCAGTCGGCGCAGGTCAGCCAGACGCGGCGTTCTTCGTTCACCCGGTCGCTTTCGATGCCGATGCGGGCGATGGTGCCATGGAATTCGGCCGAAGGCTGCGATCGCAGCCGGATCGTGCCCGGCTGGCCCCGGACAAGCTGGCCGGCACGTTCTTCGTCGATGTACGCCTGGATCCAGATGGTGGCCGGGTCGATCAGGGTGAAGATCGCATCGCCGGCCTTCACCACTGTGCCCGGCTCGGCATGGCGCGCGACGATCAGTGCGTCATAGGGCGCAAGCAGCCGGTGATGGGTGAGAAGGGCTTCCTCCTGCCGCAGTGCGGCAGCTGCGTCAAGGCTCTGTGCCCGGATCACTGCCACATCAGCCTCGGCCACGGCCAGATCGGCGCGGGCCACATCCTCGTCGCGTTGCGCTTCCTCGGCGCGTTGGACCGACGCGATATCACGCTGTACCAACCCTTGCTGACGGCGGTTCGCCGCTTCGCGCTCGGCCAGAACGGCACGGGCGCGCACCACGGCTGCGGTGGCCTTGGCAAGATTGGCCTCATTGGCCGTCACCGCTGCGTCCGCGCGGGCAACGCGCGCTTCCTGCTCGGCGGAGTGAAGGACGGCCAGTTCCTGCCCCTTGGCCACGCTGTCCCCGGCATCGGCGGCCAGCGAGGTCAAGGCAGCGCCCACCTCGAAGCCGACACGGCTGAGTATCCGCGCCTCGACGGTGCCGAGCCCGTAGATGCGAAGGTCCACATCATGTTCGGACTGAACGACCACCACCGTCAGCGGGCGTTCGGTGAAGAACAGAAAGCCGGCAGCGACAGCCGCCGCCAGAAGAAGACCCGACAGCCAAATGCGCCGCATCGTCTATTCTCCTTCCGCAGCCAAAAGCCGGCACTGTGCGTCGAACAGGCGCAGCCCCTCGGCTCGCAAGTCGAAATCGCGGGCGCCGAGCGCCCAGCGGATCGCCACGCCCTGCACGAGCGACGTCAGTAGCGCCGCCGCATCGTTTGCGGCGATGTCGCCGCGCAACGCGCCGGTTTTCTGGCCGGCCCCGACCTCCATCGCCAGAAGGCCGTGGAAGGTCGTGAGCCTGCCGTGAAAGGTGGCGCGCAGCTTTGCGTTGGTGACGTTCAGTTCGCGCGAAAACAGCAGCATGGGAAGGGCAGGGGTGGCAGCGATCTGCGCGAACTGTGCGGAAATCAGTGCACGCAACCTGACGATCGGGGTGTCTCCGAGGCGCAATGCATCCTCCCACGCCGTTGCCAGCCCCTCGGCCACATGCTCGGCAACGGCCTGCCAGAGTGCCGCCTTGGTCGGGAAGTGCCGAAACAGCGCGGCCTGCGTGACGCCGATCTGCGACGCGACCGCCCCCGTCGTCACCCGGTCCGGCCCGATCCGGTCGGCCAGGTCGAGCACGGTGGCCACGATCTCGGCCTTGCGAAGCTCCGCTGACTTTCGCACGGGGCACCCCGTTAGTTAGTGAGTAGTCACAAACATATTTAGGCAGCCTCATGCGATGCGTCAATCACTGGGCATCATTTTCTGCATGCATTGATTGCCGCGACACCGGGAACTAGGTGGGCAAGAGGGAGGCCGGCCTATCTCTGCCCCCGACGCGGCGAATACGGAAGACAACACGTAAGTTCGTCTAACGAAATCTAGGGTCAGGATTCATAACCAGTATATAACGAGGGCGGCGAGGGCGATGGCCGAAAGGAAGACCTTCGGGCACCGGTCATATCGGGTGGCCACACGCCTTGACCTGCCCCCCGGAAGTTCCCTCGCTGTGATGTAGAGTCTGCCCAACCTGAGAAGGAGCAGACGACATGAGGAAAAGCCGGTTCACCGAGGCGCAGATTATCGGGATGATCAAGGAGCAGGAGGCGGGTTTGCCGACTTCCGAGCTTTGCCGGAAGCACGGGTTGAGCCCCGCGACGTTCTACAAGCTCAAGGCGAAGTATGGCGGGATGGACCTGTCGGACGCCAAGCGGCTGAAGCAGCTCGAGGACGAGAACGCGAAGCTGAAGCGCCTTCTGGCCGATGCCATGCTGGACAACGTGGTTCTGAAGGATCTCTTGGGAAAGCCCTGACGACACCGGTGCAACGGCGGGACGCGGTGCTGCGGGCGATGAAGGATCATCCGATCTCTCAGCGTCGGGCCTGTGTCCTGATCGGTGTCGATCCGAAGACGGTGCGGCGTGACAGGCCACCCGACAACCCGGAAATCCGTGAGGAGATGCACAAGATTGCCGAGAAGCGCCGGCGGTTCGGCTACCGGCGCGTGGGCATCCTGCTGGAGCGCAAGGGCATGATCATGAACGAGAAGAAGCTCTATCGCATCTACCGGGAAGAGGGCCTGTCGGTGCGCCGCAGGCGTGGCCGCAAGAGGGCACGAGGTAGCCGGACGCCAATACCAGCGCCGTTGAGGCCAAACCAGCGGTGGTCGTTAGACTTCCTGTCCGACACGTTCGGGGCCTGCCGCAAGTTCCGCATTCTGGCTGTGAACGACGATTGCTGCCGCGAGAACCTGGCGTTGATCGCTGACACGAGCATCTCTGGGGCTCGGGTGGCACGGGAACTGGATGCGCTGGTCAGGATTTACGGCAAGCCCGCTTGCATCGTCAGCGACAACGGAACCGAGTTCACCAGCAAGGCCATCCTGAAATGGGCCAACGCGAACGGCGTCGAATGGCACTACATCGACCCGGGCAAGCCGCAGCAGAATGGCTACATCGAAAGCTTCAACGGCAGCCTGCGCGACGAATGCCTGAACGAGGAAATCTTCGACAGCCTGGCTGATGCCCGCCGCAAACTGGCCCTCTGGCGCTACGACTACAACAACGTCAGGCCCCATTCCTCGCTGGGCAACAAGACCCCGTCCGACGCGCGCCGAGCGCTTGAGCAATCTGAGGGCTCCGCGCCCGGCGCGCTTGCCACACCCGAAACCAACCAATATCAACCCCAAGGACTCTCGTTATGAACGAGGGACGACCGGGGGGCAGGTCAGAAAGCATCGGTATCCTGATCCTCGATGCCGCCTATCCCTGCATTCCCGGCAATGTCGGCAATGCCAGCACCTATCCCTTTCCGGTGCGCTATCACCAGGTCGAGGGGGCGTCGATCGACCGGCTGCTCAATCAGGCCGATCCGGCGCTGGTCGCGCCCTTCATCGAGGGCGCCCGGAAATTGCAGGCCGAGGGGGTCAAGGCCATCACCGGCGCCTGCGGCTTCATGGCCCTTTTCCAGCGCGAGGTTGCGGCGGCGGTCGAGATCCCCGTCCTGCTGTCGCCGCTGCTGCAGATCCCGTTCATCGCCCATATCACCGGCCGCCCGGTCGGCGTGATCACCGCCAACGCATCCCGCCTGACGCCGGCGCATTTCGCGGCTTGCGGAGCCGATCCCAAGGTTGCGCTGCATATTGCCGGGATGGAGGATCAGCCGGAATTCCGCAGCGCCATTCTGGAGGAAAAGGGGACACTCGACAGCGCGCGGATCGAAGAGGAGATCATGACCGTCGCCGCCGATCTGGTCCAGCGCCATCCCCGGATCGGCGCGATCCTGCTGGAGTGCTCGGATCTGCCCCCCTATGCGCAGGCGATTCAGGCCGTGACCGGAAGGCCGGTTTTCGATTTCAACAGCATGATCCGCCATGTCGAACGCGCCTGCGTCGCCTGCCGCTATCAGGGGGCGATGTAGTGCCGGCTTTCCGGGCCGTCGCCCCGACGCGGTCATTCCCGACGGGCATGAGGTCAGCCCCATTCAACGAAAGCTGCCCCGGATGCCGGAACAGCGCGCTGCGGTTGCGAGGGGGAAATGAAAGAGTTTCGGTGTATTGGCCGTATTGTGGCCAAGGTGCTTTCTGAACCCCGGATGGCGGGCACGAGGTCGATGGCAGGGGAATATCTGACAATCGCTTTGTGGCCAGCTTTATGCTGACGCCCGGTGTAAGACAGGAATAGCCCCGAGACGCACAATCGGTCATGCGGTATCCAGCCCGCGCATCAGAGCTTGTTCACCGACGTCTTCAGACCTTGTGCCCACCTTTGGGCGTCCAGATCGCAATAAACGCCCCGGCGTCCCCGATCGCGTGAGAGAACCCTTGAAAAAAGACATCAGAGCGGTCACTGGACACCACCTTCCGGTCCTGTGCCTGATCGTCTCAATGAAGTGTTGTGCCATCCCAGTGCGCCATAGGGCGCCTCGATTAGGACCAGATATCGGCGTCGACGCCCTTTGCCATTTCGGGATGTTCGCGAATGCTGAACTTCGGGATGCGTCCCGCTTCGCGTTGCGCGAAATAATGCTGCGTCAGCGCCACAACCGTTCCCGACAGGGCGACAATGGCGATCAGGTTGATCGTCGCCATCAGCCCCATCGAGGCATCGGCAAGATCGAACACCGTCGTGACCGCCTGCAGCGCTCCCCACAACACCATGACCAGTACCAGGCACCGCAGTGTGGTAAGCCCGGCCTTGTTGCCGATGCCAAGAAAAGTCATCGCCATTTCCGAATAGGCGTAATTGCCGATGATCGAGGTAAAGGCGAAGAAGAAGATCGCCACCGCCACGAATAATGGGCCGGCGGTTCCGATATGGTCGGCCAGGGCAGACTGGGTCAGTTGCGTGCCCGTCAGTTCACCCCCCGGCACATAGACCCCCGAGAGCAGGATCATCAGTGCGGTGCAGGTGCAGATCAGGATGGTGTCGATGAAGACACCGAAAGCCTGAACAAAACCCTGACTCGAGGGATGGTGAGGGTTGGGCGTTGCCGCTGCCGCGATATTCGGTGCCGAGCCCATCCCGGCCTCGTTCGAGAACAGCCCGCGCTTCACCCCGTTCAGCATGGCGGCGGCGATGCCGCCCGTGATGCCGCCGGCCGCCTCGGTCAGGCCGAAGGCGTTGGACACGATATGGCCAAGCATTCCCGGAACCGCGCCCAGGTTCATCAGCACGACGATGATCGCGACCAGCAGATAAATGCCGGCCATGAAGGGCACGACATATTCCGCCACGGTGGCGATCTGCCGGATGCCGCCGAAGATCACCACGCCGGTCAGCGCGGCGATGGCAATTCCGGTCGCCAGCTTGGGCATGCCGAAGGCCCCCTCCATCGCATCCGCGATCGAGTTCGCCTGTACCGCGTTGAACACCAGCCCGAAGGACAGGATCAGGCAAACCGAAAACACTGCGCCAAGCCAGGGCAGGCCAAGGCCGTGCGCGATGTAGAAGGCGGGACCGCCGCGATAGACGCCGCCGGGCTCGCTGCTGTCTTTGACCTTGTAGAGCTGGGCCAGCGTCGATTCCGAATAGGCGGTCGCCATGCCGACAAAGGCGACCATCCACATCCAGAAGATCGCCCCCGGCCCGCCAAGAACCAGCGCCACCGCGACCCCGGCAATGTTGCCGGTCCCCACGCGCGACGCCAGGCTTGTGCAAAGCGCCTGAAACGGGGAAATCCCCTGACGGTCTGCCGCAGGGGCGGCGGCGATCGACCGGATCATCTCTCGGAAATGCAGAATCTGCTGGAAACGCAGCCGGATGGTGAAATAGATCCCGACGGCCAGCAGGCCGTAGATCAGGACATATCCCCAGAAGATCGTATTCAGAAAACCGATAACTGCCGTCACCTTGGGTTCTCCAGTTCGGAACGGATAGGGTTGACGCCTGTATGGAAAGACTAGCCTACGTCCGGGGATTGGGCAATTCCGATGGTCTTTCGGACTGCCCGCCTCCCGGCATCGCCGGGATCAGTGCCGCGCGGAAGGGCGAGAAAGGCTCCGGCTCATCTGGCCGCTTCCGGGCTCGGGCCGGAGCTTCCGGCGAGATACTGCCGCAGGACGACCGCGGCCAGGATCGCCGCGCCGATCACGGTCGAGACGATTTCCGGCGCGATCATCATCAGCGCTGCGACGGGCAGCAGCAGCCGCTCAACCAGCAGCAGCGGTCCCAGCAGCCAGTTCGTGATCGCCGCCGACAGCGCCACGATGCCCAGGACCGCGCCGGTGAAGGCCAGCAGGAAGTCGGGCAGGGTGAACGACTGCGTGACCAGCAAGAGCGAAGGTGAGAAGACGAAGACGAAAGGCACCAGCGCCTTGCCCATCGACAGCCGGAAGGCGGTGTTGCCGGCCTTGAAGCCGTTCGCTCCGGCGATCCCGGCGCCCGCATAGGCGGCCAGCGCGACCGGCGGCGTCACATCGGCCAGCACGCCGAAATAGAACACGAAGAAATGCGCCACCAGCGGCTCGACGTTCATCATGCCCAGGACCGGGGCGGCCACGGCCACCATGATGATGTAATTCGCCGTCGTCGGTACGCCGCAACCCATCAGCACGCAGACGACCGCGGTCATCAGAAGCGTGAAGAGCAGCGTCAGCGTCTGGATGCTGAGCAGTTCAAACGGCAGCACAGCCAGCAGGCCATGGAAGGACGTGGCCCAGTTCTGCGCCACGCTCGTCACCATGAAGGCGATCTTGAAGCCGACGCCGGTCAGGGTGACGACGCCGATCACCACGCCGACAAGCGCCGCCGCCGCCGTCACGGCCAGCGATTGCCGTGCGCCTGCGACGAAGCCCTCATAGATGCCGGCGGCGGTTTCTTTGATGCCCTCGACGGCGCCGGCCGCCATGACCCGCTGGATCAGATAGACGATCATGCAGGCGGTGATGGCCCAGAAGGCCGACAAGAAGGGCGTGCGGCCGGACATCAGCATCCAGACCAGCAGGACCAGCGGAAAGACCGACAGCCACCCCTCGCGCAGGACCTTGCCGGCTTTCGGCAGTTCCTCGCGGCGCAGGCCGCGGATGCCAAGACGCTTGGCTTCCAGATGGACTTGAACCAGCACGCCGAAGAAATGCATGAAGGCCGGGACGACGGCGGCGATCAGGATGGTGCGCAGCGGGATGCCCAGATATTCGACCATCAGGAAGGCGACCGCGCCCATGACCGGCGGCGTGATCTGCCCGCCGGTCGAGGAGGCCGCCTCGACCGCGGCGGCGAAGTGGCGCTTGAAGCCGATCTTGATCATGGCCGGGATCGTCAGCGCGCCGGTGGTTACGGTATTGGCGATCGACGAGCCCGAGATCGTGCCCAGCATCGCCGAGGACACCACCGAGACTTTGGCCGGTCCGCCGGCGAAACGCCCGGTCAGCGCAGTGGCCAGGTCGATGAATAACTGCCCCAGGCCGATCTTTTGCGCCATCACCCCGAAAAGCACGAAGTGGAACACATAGGTGGCGATGACGCCGAGCGCGGTGCCGTAGATGCCCTGCGAGGTCAGGTAGAGGTGGTTGACGATATTGGCCCAGTCCGCGCCCGGATGCACCAGGATGCCGGGCATCGACTTGCCGAAATAGGCGTAGGCGATGAACAGGATCGCGATGACCGGCAGCGGCCAGCCCATCGAGCGGCGCACCGCCTCCATCAGCGCCACCAGCAGCACTGTGCCCATGGCGATGTCGATGGGCAGCGGATTGCCGACGCGGAAGGCCAGCTGGTCATAAATCCACGGCACGTAGAAGGCACTGACGGCGCCGCCTATGGCCAGCATCCAGTCTGTCACCGGCACGCCGAGGACGGCGAAACCGTCCGTCCTGTGGCGGTTGCGCGCCAGCGACGAGAAGCTGAGATAGATGATGAACAGCGACACGCCCATGTGCAATCCGCGATGCGTGGTGGCGCGCGGGATGCCGAAGCCTGCCGTGTAGAAGTGATAGACCGACAGCAGGAACAGGATGACCCCGGACAGGATCGCGATGGGGCGCGTGACCGTGCGGAAACGCGCCTCAGGATCGTATTCCTCCTCCAGCGCGCGAAGCTCGTCGTCGGAGAGCGGGCGTGTTTTCTCGGTCATGTCGTTTTCCTGCCGTTCGGTTCAGGACCAAAGGACGCGGACCGGGGTCCGGTCGCGTCCTTTCCGTCAGTTCTTGGCCATGCTCATTCGAGCTTGCCGGCTTCCTTGTAGAAACGCTCGGCGCCCGGATGGAAGGGGATGCCCGCGCCTTGGGTCGCATTCTCCAGCGTGATCTGCTTGCCTTTGGCATGGCCGGCCGCGAACAGCTTTTGCGTGTTCTCGTTGTATAGCGCCTGGGTGATGCCGTGGACCAGCTCCTCGGGCTGGTCGGCGCTGGTCACCAGCTGCGCCCCGACCGAGATCGTGGCGACATCGGTGTCCTGTCCCTCGTAGGTTCCGGCCGGAACCGTGTCGGCGGCGAAGAAATTGTAGGTCTCGCGCAATGTGTCGACCTCGGGACCGGTGATTGGCACCAGCGCCACGTCGTGCTGGCTGGCCAGTTCGGCGACGGCGCCGGCCGGATAGCCGCCGACGAAGAAGAAGGCGTCCATCGCCCCGTCGCGCATGCGGTCCGCCGCCTGGTCGGGCTTGAGATATTCCGGGGTGATGTCGGATTCCGAAAGGCCGAAGGCCTCGAGGATGATCTTGGCATCGACCAGCGTGCCCGAGCCCGGCTCGTCCAGCGACACCCGCTTGCCCCTGAGATCGGCCACCGAGGCGATGCCCGCGTCCTTGCGTGCCACCAGATGGATGCTTTCTGGGTAGAGGTTGGCGATCAGCCGCAGCTTTTCGACCGCCGGCTGGCCTTCCCACAGCCCGGTGCCGGTCTGCGCCCAATAGGCCACGTCGGATTGGCTGAAGCCCGCCTCCATCGCACCGCCGTTGATCGCGTTCACATTGCCGACCGAGCCGTTCGAGGCCACGGCGGTCGCCACCAGCCCCGGCACGCCGCAAGAGCCGCCGTCCTCGCAGGCGCGCGAGCCGGGCGGGTTCGAGATCGCATTCGCGATCAGCCCGCCGATCGGGTAATAGGTGCCGGCGGTGCCGCCGGTGCCGATGCGGAAGAATGACATCTCCTGCGCCACCGCAGCCTGGCCGAAGGAGGCGGCGACGGCGAAGGCCGCCAACATTGTCCTGAATTTCATGTGCATGTCCCCTGTTTCCCAGATCGTTCCGGTCGAGGTTAGGCAGAGCCGCCACGCAAGACAACCGCCGGGATGCGCGAAAATGCGCGGGTGTCGTTGCGTCCCGAAGGCCGAGCACGCCCTTGCCGTCCGGCTTTGGAGGGCGCCGGTGGGAATTTTCGTCGCCCTCGGCCAGCCGCCTTTCGCCGCAGCCGCCCAGTTCGTGGCGTTCGAGCCCAGGATGCCGGACATGTTGCAACGATGTCTTTGATGTGTTTGGCGCCTACATGGCGCTGAACATCGGGGCCAACGACGTGGCCAACAACATGGGTCCTGCGGTGGGGGCGAACGCGCTCAGCATGGGGGGCGCCATCGTCATCGCGGCGGTGTTCGAAAGCGCGGGCGCGCTGATCGCCGGTGCCGACGTGGTCTCGACCATCGCCAAGGGCATCGTCGCGCCCGAGGCGCTGGACACGCCTGCGACCTTCATCTGGGCGATGATGGCGGCGCTGCTGGCGTCGGCCCTGTGGGTCAATCTGGCGACATGGATCGGGGCGCCGGTCTCGACCACGCATGCGGTGGTCGGCGGGGTCGTGGGCGCGGGCATCGCCGGGGCCGGCTTCGGCGCGGTCAGCTGGGACCAGATGCTCGCCATCGCCGCCAGCTGGGTCATCTCTCCGGTGATGGGCGGGGTCGTGGCGGCAGGCTTCCTGTGGCTCATCAAGTCCCGCATCGTCTATCGCGAGGACAAGATCGCCGCGGCCCGCGTCTGGGTGCCCATCCTGGTCGGCATCATGGCGGGCACCTTTGCCGCCTATCTGGTGATGAAGGGGCTGAAGCAGCTGGTCGAGGTCTCGATGGGCGCTGCGCTGCTGCTGGGCCTGATGGTGGGGCTGGGCTGCTGGTTGCTGATGATTCCGGTCACCCGCCGCCAGTCCGAGGGGCTTGAGAACCGCAACAAGTCGGTGAAGGTGCTGTTCGGCATCCCCCTGGTCGCCTCTGCCGCCTTGCTCAGCTTTGCCCATGGCGCCAACGACGTCGCCAATGCCGTCGGCCCGCTGGCGGCCATCGTGCAGACGGTGCAGACGGGCGATTTCAATGGCGACGTGACCATTCCCCTGTGGGTCATGCTGATCGGGGCCTTCGGGATCTCCTTCGGGCTCAGCCTGTTCGGCCCCAAGCTGATCCGCATGGTCGGCAGCGAGATCACCAAGCTCAACCCGATGCGCGCCTATTGCGTCGCCCTGTCGGCGGCGATCACGGTCATTCTGGCAAGCTGGCTGGGGCTGCCGGTCAGCTCGACCCATATCGCGGTGGGGGCGATCTTCGGCGTGGGCTTCTTTCGCGAATGGGATGCCGAGCGGCGGCTGAAACAGGCCCGCATCGCCGTGCCCCGGCCGGAATACATACCCGCGGACGAGCGCCGCCGCCGCAAGCTGGTCCGCAGGCTGCATGTGCTGACCATCGGGGCGGCCTGGGTCGTCACCGTTCCTGCCGCGGCGCTTCTGTCGGCGCTCCTGTTCCTGATCCTGCGGCAGATACCGGCCTGATTCGCGCCCCAGCGCGGCAGATCGAAACCCGTGGCGATGGCGTCGGGGCCATCGCGCCCCTTGGCGCCGATGGGGCCGGGAGCAATCCCTGCCGGGCCAAGGCCTCGGCAGCTTGCGCAAGGGGATCCCGAGCGGACCGCCTTTGCGCTGCGGCGCCAAGCGAACCCGCCCTCGCCGGTCTCTGTCCCTGTCCTGGTGGGGACGTCTTTCCCCCCCTTCGCTGCGGCAAGGGCCGTGCCCCGGCCGAACTTGACATCCGGGACCGGACGGTTCCGTTTGCGGCCCTTGCAATCACGAGAGGCGGCATCGATGGGACTCGACCAGATGGAAGCAATCCTGGGGAAAATCGGCGGGATCGTCTGGGGGCCTTACCTTCTTGTCCCGCTGCTGTTGGGCACCGGGCTTTACCTGACGATCCGGTTGCAGGGCATCCAGCTGGTCCGTCTGGGCGCGGCCCTGCGGCTTGGCCTGCTCAAACGCAGGGATGACGATGCCGAGGGCGACATCTCGCAATTCCAGGCGCTGACCACCGCGATGGCCGCGACGGTCGGCACCGGCAACATCGTCGGGGTGGCGACGGCCATTGCGGCGGGCGGTCCGGGGGCGCTGTTCTGGATGTGGGTCACGGCGATCCTCGGCATGGCATCGAAATATGCCGAGGCCTTCCTCGGCGTGCGCTTCCGCACCACCGACGAGGTCGGCGAGAAGAACGGCGGCCCGCAGTATTACCTGGAGCGCGGCATCCCGAACGGCTTTGGCAGGTTCCTTGCGCTGTGCTTTGCGATATTCGCCGTCTGCGCCTGCTTCGGCATCGGCAACATGACGCAGGGCAATTCGATCGCCTCGAACCTCGAGCGCAGCTTCATGATCCCGACCTGGATCACCGGCATCGTCCTGGCCGGCCTGACGCTGGTGGTGCTGGTCGGCGGGATCAGGTCCATCGGCAAGGTGACTGCCGGGCTGGTGCCGGTGATGATCCTGTTCTACGTCCTGGGCGCGCTTTACATCCTGCTGGTCAACATCGGGTCGGTGCCCGCCGCCCTGGGCGAGATCTTTTCGCAGGCCTTTACCGGGACGGCGGCGACGGGGGGCTTCCTGGGCTCCACCATCATGATCGCGGTGCAGTTCGGCGTGGCGCGCGGGATCTTCTCGAACGAATCCGGCATGGGTTCCGCCGCGATTGCCGCCGCTTCGGCGCAGACCACGCATCCGGTGCGGCAGGGCCTGGTGTCGATGACCCAGACCTTCATCGACACGATCATCGTCGTGTCCTGCACCGGCCTGGTGATCATCACCACCGGCGTCTGGACCGAGATAGACCCGCAGACGGGACTGCAGATCTCGCCCTCGATCATGACCGGACAGGCGTTCAGCCACGGCCTGCCGGGACAATGGGGGCATTGGGTCGTGACCGTCGGCCTGGTTCTTTTCGCCTATTCGACCATCCTGGGCTGGGCCTATTACGGCGAACGCAACCTCGAGCGCCTGGTGGGTCATCGCGGCGTCATGCCCTTCCGCATCCTGTTTTCCCTGGTGGTGCTGCTGGGCTGCACGGTCCAGCTGGGCGTCGTCTGGAGCTTTTCGGACGTGATGAACGGGTTGATGGTCATCCCGAACCTGATCGGGCTGCTGATCCTGTCGGGCCTGATCGCGCGCGAGACCCGCTTCTACCTTCGCCACGACCCCCGGCTGGAGGCCGACCGCCAGCAGATCGAGGGCTTCATGAAGGGCCAGCCGAGCTGGGACGAATGGAAGGCGAGCGAGCGGTCGTAAGCCTTGCCGGCCGCTCCGCCGGTGCCGGCGGGGTGGTTCGCGGGCCGGGGTGCTTTCTGCCGGCGACCCCAGCGGGCCGACGAGCGCGCCCGCAGGGCCTGGCGGTAAGGCACCGCCGGCGCGGCCCGACCGGCGCGCGCAGCCGGGCGACCGGAAGGCCCGGCCATCTCCGGCTGCGGACAGCCGGTCGAGCCGCTGCAATCGGCAGGGCTTAGCAGGCTGCTGAAAAAGTCCTTGCGACAGGACAGCGCGGGCGGGGAACCAGGAAATCCGCCTCAAATTTGCCGAAAACACCCCATTTTCGGGCCGATATTAGCTGGCTCCAGAACGATTTCCGCTGCGTCGCCCTCTCAAAATCCTTTTTCAGCAGCCTGTTAGGACCATTCTCAGAGCCGCCCGGAACTATACCAAGCGCGTCCTGAATGAAATTGCAGCAGCTGAGGTGCGGCTGGAAATTTCGCTGCGCCGGATCAAGGGGGGCAATATCGCACAGCGCACCTGAGCCATTCTCCGATGCGCTTTCAGTGAATGCCCGCCTCCGCCAGGTCAATCGAGGCTTGGCGCCGCGGGTTCAACCCTTCCCGCGCCGGAACATGCTGGCGCGTTCATACAGCGCCTCAAGCCGCGTCATGCGGTCCTGCGCCTGTGGCCAGTTCAGTTCCTGCACCGCCGCAAGCAAGGTCTCGATCAGCACCATCAGTGCCGTGCTGCTGTCCCAGGCCGAGGGCACCTCGATCTGTGCAGCGAAGCGGAAGCGGGCATAGGCCGATATCGGGCTGATCCAGGGATCGGTGATCAGGACGACTTCTGCACCCCGCTCGGCTGCCATTTCGGCCAATTGCAGGGTCGCTCTTTCATAGCGGCGGATGTCGAACACGATCAGCACGTCGCCGGGACGCATCTCCAGTAGCGCCGAGGGCCAAGCGCTGGACTGGCTGGGCAGCGCGGATACTCCCGGCCGGACAATTCCCAGCTGAGTCACCAGATAATCCGCCAGCGCATGGGTGATGCGCCCGCCCGTCACCAGAACCCGGCGTTTCGGATCGGCCAGCATCTCGGCGCATGCATCGAAATCGGCGTGGTCGATCCGGCTGAGCGTCCGGGTCAGATTGGCCAGAACGGCGTCTGCGAAACGATTCAGGATATGGGTCTGGGGCACCCCGTCGGTCCAGCGCGCGTGCTTGGACAGGGGCGATTCCAGCCGGGCCTCGATCTCATTGCGCAGTTGCGCCTGAAATTCCGGATAGCCGCGAAACCCCAGCTTCTGAACCAGGCGCAGCACCGTGGGCGTCGAAACCCCCGCTTCTTTCGCAAGATAGGTCATCGAGGCCAGCCCCGCGACGGGAAAGTTCCGCGTCAGGTGGCCGGCCAGCAGGCGCTCGGTCGGGGTCAGGGTGCCGAAGCGCTGCATCAGGCGGTCCTCGATAGTGCCCGCGGCTTCATGTTCCTGCGACATCGACGGCCCTCCCGACAGCGTCACCGTGTTCGTAACATTCTTAACAGGAAAAACACACTCTGAAAAATAATTGACAGACTCGCCCCGGCTGCTTCAACCTGAGCAGCAATGGAGCGCGCGCATGTCTGATCCTGCATTCTTTTTCCAGATAGATAACGCGGAAGGCAGCGGTGATGCGGTCATCGTGTGCGAGCATGCCTCGAACGATCTGACGGCTGCGGCCAATGCGCTTGGGCTGAGCGTCGATCAGCGCCAGGCCCATATCGCATGGGATCCCGGCGCGCTTGGCGTGGCGAAGGGGCTGTCCTCCGCGCTGGACGCGCCGCTGATCCACGCGACGGCTTCGCGCCTGATCTATGACCTGAACCGCCCCCCCGATTCACCAGGCGCGATGCCTGCGCGTAGCGAGGCATATGACATTCCCGGCAATCGCGATCTGACCCCCCGGCAGCGGCTGGAGCGGACCAGGGCGCATTACATTCCCTTTCATGCGGCGCTGTTTTCCCTGTTGGCCCGCAGGCTGGCCAGCGGCAGGCCGACCGCGCTGATTACCGTCCACAGCTTTACTCCCGTCTATTTCAGTACAAGGCGAGAGGTCGAATTCGGCATCATCCACGAGGCCGACGACAGGCTGGCACGAGCCATCCTGGCACGCGACGTCGGGCTTCTCACCCGCCTGAACGATCCCTACAGCGCCGCCGACGGCGTGACCCATACGCTGGCGCTGCATGCCACGCCCCTTGGGCTGGGCCATGCGATGCTGGAAATCCGCAACGACCTGATCGCGACGCCGGTGGCGCAGCAGGCCATGGCGAACCGTCTGGCCCCGGCGATCCGCGAAGCCGTGAAGGAGTGCCTGTGATGCCGAACTGGGCGATCTGCTATGTCAGGCGCATCGAAGCGCTGAACTACCGCCTTGGCCGCATCGTCATGTATCTGCTGTTCGTGATCATGGGCGTCCTGCTGTGGTCCTCGTTCACCAAGGTGATCAGGATGCCGTCGCTGTGGACGCTGGAGGTGGCGCAATTCACGCTGGTCGCCTATTACCTGCTGGGCGCACCCTATTCGATGCAACTGGGCGCGAATGTGCGGATGGACCTGCTCTATGCCCGGATGCCGGTGAAGCGGCAGGCGATCTGGGACATCTTCACCATCTTCTGCCTGTTGTTCTATCTGGGCGTGATGCTGTGGGGGGCGGTGGACAGCACCGCCTACAGCTTTCGGATAGGCGAGCGCGCGCCAAGCGCGTGGCGGCCTCCGTTATGGCCGATCAAGGTCGTCATCACGATCAGCTTTGCGCTTATGATCCTGCAAGCCATCGCCCATCTGATCCGCGACATCGCCATTCTTCGCAACGTCGACATTCCCCGCCCCTTTGTCGGCGAGGTCAACAGATGAGCCATGAGTGGATCGCCATCCTGATGTTCTCGACGATGCTTCTGATGATGATCACGGGGCAGCGGGTCTTCGGGGCCATCGGCTTCGTCGCCGTGGTGGCGGCGCTGCTCCTGTGGGGGCCGGGCGGCACCGACATGGGCTTTTCGGCGGTGATGAAAGTGATGCGGTGGAACGCGTTGCTGACGCTGCCGATGTTCGTCTTCATGGGCTATGTCATGTCGGAATCGCGGCTGGCCGACGACCTTTATCGGATGTTTCACGTCTGGTTCGGGCCGCTGCCGGGCGGGCTCGCCATCGGCACGGTGCTGTTGATGGTGATGATCTCGGCCATGAACGGGCTGTCGGTCGCCGGCATGGCCATCGGCGCCACCATCGCCCTGCCCGAGCTGGTCAAGCATCGCTATGACAAGCCGATGATCTCGGGCGTCATTCAGGCGGGGTCCAGCCTCGGCATCCTGATCCCGCCTTCCGTCGTTCTGGTGCTGTATTCGCTGATCGCGCGCCAGCCGGTCAGCCAGCTGTGGCTGGCGGGGATCGGGCCGGGGTTGCTGATGGCCGCGCTGTTCATCGCCTATATCCTGATCCGCACCTGGCTGAATCCGGCGCTGGCCCCCCCGATGCCGGCCGAGGAACGCGCGGCCATCACCTGGCCGCAACGGTTTCGGCTGTTGCGCGCGGGCATCCTGCCGATCATCATCTTCGCCGCCATGATGATCCCTTTCGTCAAGGGCTGGACCTCGCTGACCGAAAGCAGCGTCATCGGTGCCGTGTCGTCGGTGGTCGCCGCCGTCCTCAAGGGCCGCTTCACCCGGCACGTGTTCGAAATCGCGACCCGCCAGACGCTGGCGATCACCTGCATGTTCATGCTGATCATCATGGCCGCGCTCAGCTTCGGTGCGGTCTTCGACGGGCTGGGCGCGGGCCGCGCCATCGGGCGGCTGTTTCTGGGCGAGATGCATCTGACGCCCTTGCAGGTGCTGCTGATCATGCAGGCATCCTTCCTGATCCTGGGGATGTTCCTGGACGACACCGCGATGCTGGTGATCGTCGCGCCGATCTATGTCACCATGGCGCGCAGCCTCGGCTTCGATCTGGTGTGGTATGGCATCCTTTATACCATCACCTGCCAGATCGCCTACCTGACGCCCCCGTTCGGCTACAACCTGTTCCTGATGCGTGCGCTCGCGCCTCGGGATTTCACGCTTGGGGTGATCTATCGCTCGGTATTGCCTTTCGTGATGATCATGCTGCTGACGCTCGGGCTGGTCATTGCGTTCCCCGGCATCGCCATGTGGCTGCCCCAGTCGATCTATGGACAATGACAACCGGCAAGGAGGTAAAGACGATGAACACGACCAGACGAGAGCTCTTGACCAGCGGCGTCGCCGCGGCCGGGGTCGGCGCCCTTGCCGCCCCCGCCATCGCACAGGGCGCACCGCTGAAATGGCGGATGCAGACCTATGCGGGTGCGGCACTGGGCGAGCATGTCTGCAAGCCTGCGGTAGACGCCTTCAACAAGATCGCCAACGGCCAGATGGAGATCGAGCTTTACTATGCCGACCAGATCGTGCCCACGCCCGAGCTGTTCCGCGCGCTTCAGAACGGCACCATCGACGCGGTGCAGTCCGATGACGATAGCATGGCCTCGCCCACCGAGGTGACGGTCTTCGGCGGCTATTTCCCCTTTGCGCTGCGCTATTCTCTGGATGTGCCGGCGCTCTTCAACCACTATGGTCTGGACGAGATCTGGAAAGAGGAATACGCCAAGCACGGCATCCAGCATATCTCGGCAGGGTCTTGGGATCCTTGCAACTTCGCGACCAAGCAGCCGATCAACAGCCTGGCCGACCTTCAGGGCAAGCGCGTCTTTACCTTCCCGACGGCGGGACGGTTCCTCGCGCAATTCGGCGTCGTGCCCGTCACCTTGCCCTGGGAGGATATCGAGGTCGCGCTGCAGACGGGCGAGCTGGACGGCGTCGCCTGGTGCGGCATCACCGAGGACTATACCGTCGGCTGGGCCGAGGCGACGGGCCATTTCCTGACCAACAACATCTCGGGCGCATGGATCGGCCATTTCTTTGCCAACCAGCAGCGTTGGGACGAGGTGCCCGACCATCTGAAGGAACTGATGAAAGCCGTCTTCGACCAATCCCATTACTATCGCCAGCATTGGTATTGGGCGGGCGAGGCACGGCTTCGCGTCGGCGGCGACAAGATGCAACTGACGACGATTCCCGCCGAGGAATGGGCCACCGTCGAGGAGGCCGCCAAGAAATTCTGGGACGAGATCGCCGCGGAATCCGAGGTCAAGGCCCGCGTCGTCGCCCAGATCAAGGAATACAACGAAGCGATGGAGAAGGCAGGTCCACCCTATCGCTATTCGTGATCACTGCGACTGGGCGCATCCGCGATGGTGCGCCCTCCTTACCGGAGTCACCCATGCCTGCCAACCTTTCCTTGAAAAACCTCGAGCAGGCGGTCCAAGCCGGCGAAATCGACACCGTGATCGTCGCGTTGGTCGATATGCAGGGCCGTTTGATGGGCAAACGCTTCCACGCAGCCCATTTTCTCGAGAACCACGACGAGACGCATTGCTGCAACTATCTGCTGGCGACCGATCTGGAGATGAACACGGTGCCGGGCTATGCGGCGGCAAGCTGGGCGGCGGGCTACGGCGATTATGTGATGAAGCCGGACCTTTCGACCCTGCGCCGCCTGCCCTGGGCGGCGGGAACCGCGCTGTGCATGTGCGATCTCTACGACCACAAGACCCACGAACTGGTCCCCCACGCCCCGCGCAGCGTGTTGCGCCGGCAGGTCGAACGCGCGGCCGCCCTGGGTTTTCAGCCGATGATGGCGACCGAGCTTGAATTCTACCTGTTCGAGCAATCCTTCAAGCATCACTTCGACAGCGGCTATCGCTGCCTTGTCCCGACTGCGCGCCACAATGTCGACTATGCCCTCAGCGGCACCTTCGGTGAGGAACCCGTGATGCGGGATCTGCGCAACGGTCTTTACGGCGCCGGCATCCCGGTCGAGAATTCGAAGGGTGAAGCCAACGCCGGCCAGCACGAGATCAATGTCAGATATTCGGATGCGCTGGATACCTCGGACATGCATGTCGTGGTCAAGGCTGCGACCAAGGAGATCGCGAGCAGGCACGGCCTCTCGGCCACTTTCCTTGCGAAAGTCGCGCATGGCCAGGCAGGCTCGTCCAGCCATGTGCATCAATCCCTGTTCAGGGACGGCGAGAACGCCTTTTTCGACGAGAGTGCCGAACATGGCATGTCCGACCTGATGCGGCATTACATGGCGGGCCAACTGGAACATGCGCGCGCGCTGACCTTTTTTCTTGCCCCCTATGTCAACAGCTACAAGCGTTTCGTGACCGGCCTTTTCGCGCCGACGAATGCGATCTGGTCGGTGGACAACCGCACAGCAGGTTTCCGCGTTTGCGGCGACAACACCAGGGGCGTGCGCATCGAATGCCGGATCGGCGGATCGGACCTGAACCCCTATCTGGCCTGCGCCGCGCTGCTCGCCGCCGGGCTGGAGGGGATCGAGCGGAAACTGGCGCTGGAGCCGGAATTCACCGGCGACGCCTATGCGGCCCAGGATGCCCGGCAGGTGCCCAAGATCCTGCATGAGGCCGCCGATGCCCTGGATGGCTCGGCCATGTTGCGCGCGGCGATGGGCGATGGGGTCATCGATCACTATGTCCACGCCGCCCGCTGGGAAGTCGAGGAATTCAACCGCGCCGTCACCGATTGGGAACTGGCCCGCGGGTTCGAGCGCGCCTGACACGATCCGCCGGAACCTCCGCCAATACGAGGAAGAGATGAGCAAGACCATTGCCCTGATATCGCCCACCACCGGCAAGACCCTTGTCGAAAGGCAGACCCTGGGCATCGAGGACGCGCGCGCCGCCGTTGCCCGTGCCCGTGCCGCCCAGCCCGGATGGGCGGCGCTGCCGCTGGACGAGCGGGTCGCCCGCATCCGCGCCGGGATCGCGGCGCTGAACGCCATGAAGGACGCGATAGTGCCCGAACTGGCCGATCAGATGGGCCGCCCGATCCGCTACGGCGGTGAATTCGGCGGCGTCAACGAACGCGCCGACCATATGATGAAGATCGCGGCCCAGGCCCTTGCCCCGACCATGGTCGAAGACAGCGATCATTTCGCGCGTGAGATCCGGCGCGAGCCGGTGGGCGTGGTCTTTGTCATCGCGCCCTGGAACTATCCCTTCCTGACCGCCGTCAACACGGTCGTGCCCGCCCTGGTCGCCGGCAATGCCGTGGTCCTGAAACATGCGACCCAGACCCTGCTGGCGGGCGAGCGTCTGGCCGAGGCGCTGCATCGAGGCGGCGTTCCCGCCGACATCATGCAGAATGTCGTCTTGGACCACGAGACGACCGAGGCACTGATCGCCGGGCGCAGCTTCGGCTTCGTGAACTTCACGGGCTCGGTCGCCGGGGGGCGTGCGATCGAGCGGGCCGCCGCGGGGACCTTTACCGCGACCGGGCTGGAGCTGGGCGGCAAGGATCCCGGCTATGTCCGCGCCGATGCCGATCTGGATGCGGCGGTGGATGGGCTGATGGACGGCGCCATGTTCAACAGCGGCCAGTGCTGCTGCGGGATCGAGCGGATCTATGTCCACGAAAGCCTCTTTGACGCCTTCGTGGCCAAGGCCGCCGATTGGGTGAACGCGCAGAGGCTGGGCAATCCCCACGACCCGGATACGACGATGGGGCCGATGGCGCACCGGCGCTTTGCCGATCTGGTCCGCGCGCAGGTCGCCGAGGCCGTGGCGCAGGGGGCAAGGCCGCTGATCGACCCGGCGAACTTTCCCGCCGATGATGGTGGCGCCTATCTTGCGCCGCAGGTGCTGGTCGACGTGACCCACGACATGCGCGTGATGCGAGAGGAAAGCTTCGGCCCCGTCGTCGGCATCATGCCGGTTCGCGACGATGCCGAGGCGATCCGGCTGATGAACGATTGCGACTATGGGCTGACCGCCTCGATCTGGACCGCCGATGCCGATGCCGCCGCCCGGATCGGCAGCCGGCTTGAAACCGGCACCGTCTACATGAACCGCTGCGACTATCTGGACCCGGCGCTGTGCTGGACCGGCTGCAAGGACACCGGACGCGGCGCAGCGCTGTCGGGCCTTGGCTATCTGGCCGTGACGCGGCCGAAATCCTACCATCTGAAAAAGGTGACGAAATGACGCTTCGGGCGAACTGGTCCTATCCGACCACCATAAAATTCGGCGCGGGCCGCGTCACCGAACTGGCCGAGCATTGCAGGGCCGCGGGCATCGCGCGTCCCCTGCTTGTGACAGACAAGGCACTGGCGAGCCTGCCCATAGCCGCGCAGGCCCTGGATATTCTGGATGCCTCCGGCCTTGGCCGCGCGGTCTTTTCCGAGGTCGATCCGAACCCCCACGAGGGCAATATGGAGGCCGGCATCGCCGCCTACAAAGCCGGCGGACATGACGGCGTGATCTGCTTTGGCGGCGGCTCGGCGCTGGACCTGGGCAAGATGATCGCGCTGATGGCGGGCCAGACCGTATCCGTTTGGGACCTGGAGGACATCGGCGACTGGTGGACCCGCGCGGATGCCGGCAAGATCGCGCCCATCATTGCCGTGCCGACGACGGCGGGCACGGGCTCCGAGGTCGGGCGCGCCGGGGTCCTGACGAACTCGGCCACGCACAAGAAGAAGATCATCTTCCATCCCAAGCTGATGCCGGCCGTCACTGTCTGCGACCCCGAACTGACCGTGGGCATGCCGAAAGTCATCACCGCCGGCACCGGCATGGATGCCTTCGCCCATTGCCTCGAAGCGTTCTGCTCGCCCCATTACCACCCCATGTCGCAGGGCATCGCGCTTGAGGGGCTGCGGCTGGTGAACGAATACCTGCCCCGCGCCTATGCCACGCCCGACGACATCGAGGCCCGCGCGAACATGATGAGCGCCGCCGCCATGGGGGCCGTCGCCTTCCAGAAGGGGCTGGGCGCGATCCATAGCCTGAGCCATCCGGTCGGCGCGGTCTATGGCACCCATCACGGCACCACGAATGCGGTGGTCATGCCGATGGTACTGGACTTCAACCGACCGGCCATCGAGGACCGGCTTGCCCGCGCCGCCGACTATCTCGGCATCAAGGGCGGCTTCGACGGCTTTCGCGCGCGGGTGATCGAGCTGCGCAGCGAGCTTGCCATCCCCCAGAACCTGACCCGGTTGGGCGTCCAGTCCGAACGTCTGGACGAACTGACCGAGATGGCGCTGGAGGATCCGAGTTGCGGCGGAAACCCCGTCGAGATGACGCGCGAAAACACTCGCGCGCTGTTTGAAAGCTGCATGTGAATATATCGCGCGGCCCCGCGATCCTCCAGGAGCCGTGCCCGTCCCTGCCTTCGCAAACGCAGTCCCTGCGACGAAGCCGGGATCATCGCACGGTGCAGCTGCTTGGCTGCCCCGATGCGCTGTTGGCGAATGCTCGCCCCCGGATGCGCTGGCGGCGTTCTCTCGGACCGCTGTCACGGTTGGGAAGACGATTCCGGATGACAGATCAAGCCGGTATGTAAAATATTTACAAATCGCATATCCAGCCTGTCAATTTATTAACAAAATTTCCTTTATATATAAACGCTTAACATGGATGCGGCGATCGGTTTAACATCGTTCTCGAGCTTTCTTGCAGCGGCCCGACGTGGAGGCGTCGATATGGCGCCGCAGGGAAGGGGAAAAGATGCGATTGCTTATGAGGGGGAGCCATGTCCGTTGAAAATGTTGCGAAACATCCCATTCCGCCCGGCTTCGAGGATGCCCTGGTCCAGCCGGCCGATTACGCCCGCATGTATGCCGAATCGATCTCGGACCCCGACGGGTTCTGGGGGCGCGAGGGCAAGCGGCTGGACTGGATCCAGTCCTATACCAAGGTGAAGAACACCGATTTCACCATGGGCCAGGTCTCGGTCAAATGGTTCGAGGACGGCATCCTGAACGCCTCGGTCAACTGCGTCGACCGCCACCTGCCCAAGCGCGCGAACCAGACCGCGATCATCTTCGAGCCGGACGACCCCAACCAGCCGGCGCGCCACATCACCTATGCCGAACTGTCGGAAAAGGTGAACCGCTTTGCCAACGTCCTGCTGAGCCAGGGGGTGATGCGCGGCGACCGGGTGGTGATCTACATGCCGATGATCCCCGAGGCGGCCTATGCCATGCTGGCCTGCGCGCGGATCGGCGCCATCCATTCCATCGTCTTCGCCGGCTTCTCGCCCGACGCGCTGGCCAACCGCATCAACGATTCGGGCGCCAAGCTGGTCATCACCGCCGACACCGCGCCGCGCGGCGGCCGGCGCACGGCGCTGAAGTCGAACGCCGACGCGGCGCTTCTGCATTGCTCGGACCGGGTGCGCTGCCTGGTGGTCAAGCATACCGGCGACCAGACCAGCTGGATCGAGGGCCGCGACGTCGACGTGCTGAAGCTGATGGACGAGGTCAGCCCCGACTGCCCGCCGCGGCCGATGAATGCCGAGGATCCGCTGTTCATCCTCTACACCTCGGGTTCGACCGGCAAGCCCAAGGGCGTGGTCCATACCACCGGCGGCTACCTGCTGTTCGCCGCGATGTCGCATCAATACGTCTTCGACTACAAGGACGGCGACGTGTTCTGGTGCACGGCCGACGTGGGCTGGGTGACGGGGCACAGCTATATCGTCTACGGCCCGCTGGCCAACGGCGCCACCACGCTGATGTTCGAGGGCGTGCCGACCTGGCCCGATGCCGGCCGCTTCTGGGCCGTCTGCGACAAGCACAAGGTCAACCAGTTCTATACCGCGCCGACCGCCATCCGCTCGCTGATGGGGCAGGGGCCGGAATGGGTCGAGAAATACGACCTCTCCAGCCTGCGCGTGCTGGGCACGGTGGGCGAGCCGATCAACCCCGAGGCCTGGGTCTGGTATGACAAGCATGTCGGCAAGGGCCGTTGCCCGATCGTCGATACCTGGTGGCAGACCGAGACCGGCGGGCACATGATCACCTCGCTGCCCGGTGCCATCGAGGCCAAGCCGGGCTCGGCCACGCTGCCCTTCTTCGGCGTCAAGCCGGTGGTTCTGGACGCGCAGAGCGGCGTGCCGCAGGACGGCCATGGCGAAGAGATCGACGGCGTGCTGTGCATCGCCGACAGCTGGCCGGGGCAGATGCGCACCGTCTGGGGCGACCACCAGCGCTTCATGGAGACCTATTTCCAGCAATATCCGGGCTATTACTTCACCGGCGACGGCTGCCGGCGGGACAAGGACGGCTATTACTGGATCACCGGCCGGGTCGACGACGTCATCAACGTCTCGGGGCACCGCATGGGCACGGCCGAGGTGGAATCGGCCCTTGTCGCGCATGAGAAGGTGGCCGAGGCCGCGGTCGTGGGCTATCCGCACCCGCTGAAGGGGCAGGGCATCTATGCCTATGTCACGCTGATGAACGGGGTCGAGCCCAGCGACGAGCTGCGCGCCGAGCTGGAGAAATGGGTCCGCACCGAGATCGGCCCCATCGCCAAGCCCGACCTGATCCAATGGGCGCCGGGCCTGCCCAAGACGCGTTCGGGCAAGATCATGCGCCGCATCCTGCGCAAGATCGCCGAGGACGATTTCGGCGCGCTCGGCGACATCTCGACGCTGGCCGACCCCGGCGTCGTCGACGAACTGATCGAGAACCGGATGAACCGCGCCTGAACCCAGGCGCGGAACACGCTCCCGGCCCTTTTCGCCGGGAGAAACGGAGGAGCAAACACGTCGAAAAAGACGGAACGACATGTCTGAAAAAGGGAGGATTTTAAGGACATGAGTGACAGACAATCGTCAAACGCATACTGGCAGGCCAATCTCAAACTGATCTGGCTGTGCATGATCATCTGGGCCCTGGTGTCCTATGGCTTCGGGATCATCCTGCGGCCGATGGTGGCGGGCATATCGGTGGGAGGAACCGACCTGGGATTCTGGTTCGCGCAGCAAGGCTCGATCCTGGTCTTCATCGTGCTGATCTTCTTCTATGCCTGGCGCATGAACAAGCTCGATGCCGAACACGGCGTGGACGAGTGAGGAGCATCCCATGAGCCAATTTACCCTCAATCTCCTGGTCATCGGCGCGTCCTTCGCGCTTTACATCGGCATCGCGATCTGGGCCCGCGCCGGGTCCACGGCCGAATTCTATGCCGCCAACCGGGGCGTCAGCCCGGTCATGAACGGCATGGCCACGGCGGCCGACTGGATGTCCGCCGCCTCGTTCATCTCGATGGCGGGCCTCATCGCCTTCACCGGCTATGACAACTCGACCTATCTGATGGGCTGGACCGGCGGCTATGTGCTGCTGGCGATGCTGCTTGCGCCCTATCTGCGCAAGTTCGGCAAGTTCACGGTGCCGGAATTCATCGGCGACCGCTTCTATTCGGGCACGGCGCGGATCATCGGCGTGATCTGCCTGCTGATCATCTCGATCACCTATGTGATCGGCCAGATGACCGGCGTCGGCGTGACCTTTTCGCGCTATCTGGAAGTGTCCAGCTCGACCGGGCTGTGGATCGGCGCGGCGCTGGTCTTTGTCTATGCCGTGTTGGGCGGGATGAAGGGCATCACCTATACCCAGGTGGCGCAGTATATCGTGCTGATCATTGCCTATACCATCCCGGCGGTGTTCATCGCGCTGCAACTGACCGGCCATGTGCTGCCGCAGACCGGGCTGTTCGGCACGCTGAACGCATCGGACACCAAGTTCCTGGCGACACTGGACCAGGTGGTTACCGATCTGGGCTTCCGCTCCTATACCGGCCATCACCAGTCGACGCTGGACATGGTGCTGTTCACCATGGCGCTGATGATCGGCACCGCGGGCCTGCCGCATGTCATCATCCGCTTCTTCACCGTGCCGAAGGTGGCCGATGCGCGCAAGTCGGCGGGCTGGGCGCTGGTCTTCATCGCGCTGCTCTATACCGTCGCTCCGGCGGTCGGCTCGATGTCGCGCTTCAACCTGACCGCGACCATGTGGCCGGGCGCCGAGGCAGGCCAGACCTTCAGCCAGCCGGCCGTGTCGCTGAGCGACATCGAGACCCGCGAGGACCTGAACTGGATGCGCAACTGGCAGCTGACCGGGCTGCTGAACTGGGAGGACAAGAACGGGGACGGCCTGATCCAGTATTACAACGAGGCCGGGGCCGCCAATGCACCGGTAGCGGCGATCGTCGCCGAGCAGGGCCTGGTGGGTAACGAACTGACCACCGTGAACAACGACATCATGGTTCTGGCCAACCCGGAGATCGCCAACCTGCCGGGCTGGGTCATCGCCATCGTCGCCGCCGGCGGCCTGGCGGCGGCGCTGTCCACCGCGGCGGGCCTGCTTCTGGCGATCTCGGGCGCGGTCAGCCACGACCTGATCAAGGGCGCGATCAACCCCGGCATCAGCGAGAAGGGAGAGCTGCTTGCCGCCCGCATCTCGATGGGGGTGTCGATCCTGGTGGCGACGATCCTGGGGCTGAACCCGCCCGGCTTTGCCGCGCAGACGGTGGCTTTGGCATTCGGCCTGGCCGCAAGCTCGATCTTCCCGGTGCTGATGCTGGGCATCTTCTCGACGCGAATGAACAAGGAAGGCGCGATGGCGGGGATGCTGGCCGGGGTCATCTCGACGCTGGTCTATATCTTCACCTACAAGGGCTGGTTCTTCATCTCGGGTACCAACATGCTGCCGGACACGGCCGATGCGTGGCTGTTCGGCATCTCGCCGGCCTCGTTCGGGACCGTCGGCGCGCTGATCAACTTCGCGGTGGCCTATCTGGTGTCCAGCGTCACCAGGGAGCCGCCTGTCGAGGTGCGTGAGCTGGTCGAGTCGATCCGCGTCCCGCGCGGCGCCGGCGCGGCGCAGGCCCACTGACGAACAGTCGCGTCCCTTCGTGGGGGCGCGACCTTTCCGCCAATCGGCAGGGCAGAACCATGACCGACATCGCTGCATTCATCGCCTCGGTTCATCCCTATGACAGCCTGCCGCAGGACGAGCTGGAGCGGGCCGCGGCGTCGTTCAAGCGCAGGACCTATCCGGCCGGCAGCGTGATCTATCGCCACGGCGACAGGCTGGCGGGGGTTTACCTGATCGAGAGCGGTTTGGTCCGGGTCTCGGATGCCGTGGGAGATTCCGTTTCCGAACTGATGACGCGCAACTCCTTTGGCGAAAGGGGACTGCTGCGCGACGGGGTGGCGGTTACCACGGCGACGGCCATCGAGGATTCGACCGTGCTGATGCTGCCCCGTGCCGAGCTGATGCGGCTGATCGGCAGCCATCGCGCGGTGGCGCGCTTCTTCGACCGCGGCGGCTTGCCCGGCAATCGAGAAGGCGATCTGGCCCTGCTGAAGGTCGGCGACCTGATCGGGCGGCAGGCGCCGCTGACCTGCACCCCCCAGACCCCTGCCATCGAGGCCGCCCGCGCCATGTGCGACGCCCGCGTCAGCAGCATCGGCGTCCTGGACGGGGATCGGCTGGTCGGGCTGGTCACGATCCGCGACATGTCGAACCGCATCGTCGCCGAAGGGCGCGACGGAAACGTGCCCGTCGCGCAAGTGATGACGCCCGAGCCGATCACGCTGTCGCCCTCGGAACTGGGCTATGACGTGCTGAACATCATGCTCGAGCGCCGCATCGGCCATCTGCCGGTGGTCGAGAAGGGCCGCTTCGTCGGCATGGTCAGCCAGACCGACCTGACGCGGGTGCTGGCGATCTCGGCCTCGGCGCTGATCCGCGATATCGCGCAAGCGGCGGATGTCGCCGAGATGGCGGTGGCGACCGGCCGCATTCCCGCGCTGCTGGTGCAACTGGTCAACGGCCATCACCGGCACGAAACCATCACCCGGATGATTACCGACATCGCCGATGCGGTGACCCGCCGCCTGCTGGTCATGGCCGAGGCGCGGCTGGGTCCGCCGCCCGGCCCCTGGCTATGGGCGGCCTGCGGCAGCCAGGGGCGGCAGGAACAGACCGGCTTGTCGGATCAGGACAATTGCCTGATCCTCGGCGACGATTGCGACTCGGACGATCCGTGGTTCGCCGAGCTTGCGCGCTTTGTCTGCGACGGGCTGAACGCATGCGGCTATGTCTATTGTCCGGGCGAAATGATGGCCATCACCCCGCGCTGGCGCCAGCCGCGCAGGGTCTGGCGCGGCTATTTCCACGACTGGATCGCCCATCCCAGCCCCGAGGCGCAAATGCTGGCCTCGGTCATGTTCGACCTGCGCGCCATCGGCGGCAATGCCGCGCTGCTGGACGGGCTTCAGGCGGAAACCCTGCACATGGCGGCGAAGAATTCGATCTTCGTGGCGCATATGATCTCGAATGCGATGAAACACCGCCCGCCCTTGGGGTTGATCGGCGGCTTCGCGACCGCGCGCACGGGCGAGCATCGCCACCATATCGACATGAAACTCAATGGCGTCGTGCCCGTGGCGGATCTCGCGCGGATCTATGCGTTGCAGGGGCAGCTGACCCCCGTCAACACCAGGGCACGGCTGGTCGAGGCGCAGGCGGCGGGCGTCATCTCGGGTAGCGGCGCGCGCGACTTGATCGCGGCCTATGACCTGATCCAGACCACGCGGTTGGAAAACCAGGCCGCGCAGATCCGCGGGGGCGAACGGCCGGGGAACCACCTGTCCCCCGCCGCGCTGCCCGACTTTCAACGCAGCCACCTGCGCGACGCCTTCGTGGTGGTGCGGGGGATGCAATCGGCGCTAGGCCACGGCAAGGGGATGTTGGGATGAGGGGCGTATGACCGGGATAGGGGTCGAACTGCTGGGCGTGATCGCGGTCGGCGTGGGCGCGGCGGCGCTGCTTTATGCCGGAATGCACCTGTTGCGCAAGCTGGGGTGGGCGCCGGCGCGCTGGCTGCTGCCGGCGGGCATCGGCCTTGCTATGGTCGTTTATGCGGTCTGGAACGACTACGCTTGGTATGACCGCGCGGTCGCCCGGCTGCCCGCGGACGCGCAGATCCTGCTGGTGGGCCGCGACAGTCAGCTCTGGGCGCCCTGGACCTATCTGGCACCGGTCGTGATCCGCTTTGCCGCCCTTGATCCGGCCGGCATCTCGGAGACCGCCGAGGGCATCCGCCGGGCCGGGATCACGCTGGTCGAGCGGCGTGGCCCTACGTTGGTCGTGCCGCAGGAATTCGATTGCGCGAAGGGGCTGGTCCGGCCGGCGCGCGGCGCATGGTCGCCCCCCAGCCCATCGGACCCGGCCTATTCCGTCGTCTGCGGGGGAGGAGGCTGATGGCAGATATCCTTGTGGTCGAGGATGAGGACAATATCGCTACCGCCCTGGATTTCCTGCTGTCGCGCGACGGCCACAAGCACCGCCGCATGGCCACGGGTGCCGGCGCGGTCGAGGATATCCGGGCCAATCGTCCCGATCTGGTGCTGCTGGACGTGATGCTGCCCGACGTCTCGGGCTATCAGATCGTGCAGGATGTGCGCGCCGATCCGGCGCTGAACGACGTGCGGGTGCTTTTGATGACCGCACGCGGCTCGGTCGTGGAACGCCGCAAGGGGCTGGCGCTGGGGGCGGACGGCTTCATCGCCAAGCCCTTCGAGCTGTCGGAGCTGCGCGCGGAACTGGCGCGGCTGCTGGGGGGACGATGCTGACGCAGCTGTCGCTGAGGGCTCGGGTTCTGCTGATCTTTTCCGGGCTTGCGGGCGCCGTCCTCGCGATCTTGGCGGCGGCGCTGTGGGTGGCGGGGACAAGCCTTACGGGCCGGGGCGTCCCGGTCCAGGCGATGCTGGACGCGCTGGCGCTTGCGGCGCTGATCGCGGGGTTCGGCGCGTTGGGGATGATCGTCTGGATCTGGTTCCTGTTCGACCGCAACGTGGCCCGCCCGATCGAACTGCTGGCCGGGGGCTTGCGCACCGGCCAGACCCCCGAGATCGAGGAGGCCCGCTATCTTGCCGATCTGGGCCCCGCCGCGCGCGACGCCGCCGAGGCGCGGGCGCGTTCGGCCGAGGCGCTGGCCGATGCGGTCGCCGAACATGCCGCCGACCTGCAACGCGAGAAGGAGACGCTGGAATCCATCCTTGCCGATATCGGTGCCGGCGCGGTGATGACCGATCCGGCCGGACGGGTGATGTTTTACAACGCCTCCGCCGCGCATCTCTTGCCGGGCATCGCGCTGGACCGCCCCATCGAGCGCCATCTGCCCGGCGGCGCGTTGGAGGCCGGGGCGGCGCGTCTGGCGGCGGGGGCGGCGGCGACGGACCTGACCTGCCTGACCTCGGCCGGGCAGCGGCTGTGGGGGCGCATGCGACGGGTCGATGGCGGCACGCTGCTGATCCTGAACGACCGTCCGCCGCAGCATCCCGCGCCGCGCGACCTGCTGGAGACTCTGCGCCGCCATGCCGCGACCCTGGTGCCGATGCTGGGTGCGTTGGAGGGACCGATCCCGCCCGCGCTGGCGCAGGCGATCCAGAGCGAGGGGCAGGGATTGGCCAATGTCCTGCGCGCACTGACCGAGGCGATGAGCGGTGACGCCCCGCGCGGAGGGGCTGGGCTGAACGAACTGGCCGCCGGGCTGGACCTGGCGCCCGACCAGCCTCGGCTGGTGCTGCTGGCTGACGCGGCCGGCGTGAACGGGCTGCTGCGCCATCTGGACCGCCGCCTGCGCGAGCAGGGTGCGGCCCCCCGCCTTGCCGCCGAGGCCGAGGCCGGGGCCGAGGCGTCCGAGGCGCGGCTCTTGCTGCTCTGGACCGGGGCGGCGCTGCCCATGGACCGGCTGGAGGCCTGGCTGGCCGAACCGCCCGATCCGGCGCAGCCCGAACTGACCGGGCACGAGATCCTGGCCGCGCATGCCACCGGCATCTGGACCGAAGCGCGGGACGGTCAGGCGCGGCTGGTTCTGCCACTGCCGATCGCGCCGGGCCGGCCGGACAGCGCCGGGCTGACCTATGACTTCGCCCTGTCGCGGCGCGGCGCGGCCTCGTCGCGGCTGGCCGATCTGACCTGCGTGGTCTTCGACACCGAGACGACCGGGCTTGACCCCGCCGCTGACCGCATCGTGCAGATCGCCGGGCTGCGCATCGCCCGCGGCCGCCTGACCGGCGAGCGTTTCGACACGCTGGTTGATCCCGGCCGGCCGATCCCGCCTGCCTCGACCGCCGTGCATGGCATCACGGATGCGATGGTGGCCGGTGCCCCTGACATGACCGCAGCGCTGACCGCCTTTCACCATTTCGCCGAGGATACGGTGCTGGTCGCCCATAATGCGCCCTTCGACATGGGCTTCCTGCGCCGCGCCTTGCCCGAGACCGGGGCGCATTTCGACAATCAGGTGCTGGATACGGTGCAGCTTTCGGCGATGCTCTGGGGCCAGTCGGCGCCGCATTCGCTGGATGCGCTGACCGAGCGGCTTGGCATCATAATCCCGCCCGAGGCGCGCCACACCGCCATGGGCGACGCCCGCGCAACGGCCGAGGCCTATTTGCGGCTGATCGCGGCACTGGAGGCCAAGGGGCTGGAACGATTCGAGGACATACTGGCCGAGGCTCGCCGCCACCGCCGCCTGATCGACAACGCCAACAAGCCGGCAGGCGAGACCGCCTCCGACCCTGGGCCGGGGGCAGGCTGACCGCCCGACCTTCTGCGCGGCCATGGGGCGGATCGAATATCCGCCAGCCGGCAATTCCGCCGGCCGGCGCCGTCGGAACGGATAGGCCTGCCCGCCCGTTCCGATGCGGCGCTTCCGGTTCACCAGCCAATCCCGCAACGCCACTGCTGTGGCGTGTCCAAAGAGGAGTGCACCACCGGGAATACTTTAAGAAGCGTTAAGAGGTCCATGTGCGAATCGTCAAGCTGAAGCGTCTTGGTGTGGCGACAATGGCAGTGGGGCGGGCAGTGAAGCTGCGAGATCGTTGAGCGAATAGGTAGATCGTGTTGTTTTTTTTCTGGCGCGGGACAGATGGTATGAATTTTGTACGCTATCACCCATGCACTGGGTTGGTTGAGCCGATAGACTATTAGTATTGTGGCATAGTTGCTTTGCGTGATGATAACTATGACCTGCCCCCCGGTCGTCCCTCGTTCATAACGAGAGTCCTTGGGGTTGATATTGGTTGGTTTCGGGTGTGGCAAGCGCGCCGGGCGCGGAGCCCTCAGATTGCTCAAGCGCTCGGCGCGCGTCGGACGGGGTCTTGTTGCCCAGCGAGGAATGGGGCCTGACGTTGTTGTAGTCGTAGCGCCAGAGGGCCAGTTTGCGGCGGGCATCAGCCAGGCTGTCGAAGATTTCCTCGTTCAGGCATTCGTCGCGCAGGCTGCCGTTGAAGCTTTCGATGTAGCCATTCTGCTGCGGCTTGCCCGGGTCGATGTAGTGCCATTCGACGCCGTTCGCGTTGGCCCATTTCAGGATGGCCTTGCTGGTGAACTCGGTTCCGTTGTCGCTGACGATGCAAGCGGGCTTGCCGTAAATCCTGACCAGCGCATCCAGTTCCCGTGCCACCCGAGCCCCAGAGATGCTCGTGTCAGCGATCAACGCCAGGTTCTCGCGGCAGCAATCGTCGTTCACAGCCAGAATGCGGAACTTGCGGCAGGCCCCGAACGTGTCGGACAGGAAGTCTAACGACCACCGCTGGTTTGGCCTCAACGGCGCTGGTATTGGCGTCCGGCTACCTCGTGCCCTCTTGCGGCCACGCCTGCGGCGCACCGACAGGCCCTCTTCCCGGTAGATGCGATAGAGCTTCTTCTCGTTCATGATCATGCCCTTGCGCTCCAGCAGGATGCCCACGCGCCGGTAGCCGAACCGCCGGCGCTTCTCGGCAATCTTGTGCATCTCCTCACGGATTTCCGGGTTGTCGGGTGGCCTGTCACGCCGCACCGTCTTCGGATCGACACCGATCAGGACACAGGCCCGACGCTGAGAGATCGGATGATCCTTCATCGCCCGCAGCACCGCGTCCCGCCGTTGCACCGGTGTCGTCAGGGCTTTCCCAAGAGATCCTTCAGAACCACGTTGTCCAGCATGGCATCGGCCAGAAGGCGCTTCAGCTTCGCGTTCTCGTCCTCGAGCTGCTTCAGCCGCTTGGCGTCCGACAGGTCCATCCCGCCATACTTCGCCTTGAGCTTGTAGAACGTCGCGGGGCTCAACCCGTGCTTCCGGCAAAGCTCGGAAGTCGGCAAACCCGCCTCCTGCTCCTTGATCATCCCGATAATCTGCGCCTCGGTGAACCGGCTTTTCCTCATGTCGTCTGCTCCTTCTCAGGTTGGGCAGACTCTACATCACAGCGAGGGAACTTCCGGGGGGCAGGTCAGCGGATGTGATGGTTTCCAGCGTCCCGGTCTGGTTCGATCCGTAGTCCGGCATTGGTTCCCTCATGGATGGTTTCAGAAAACGACGTTGCCGACCCCGGGTGGCATCGCGGCCCGCCCAACCGACTTCCTACCGGATCAGCGCCGCGACCTCGCGGAATCGCGGATGCGTCGCCGTGCGCAGCCACTCGAACAGCACCATCTCGGTGGTGACGGTTTCGGCCCCGTGGCGCTCCATCCGGCGGATCGCGGTCTCCTTGCTTTCCGGCTGCCGCGATCCGATCGCATCGCGCACCACATGGACCTGACGCCCAGTTTCCAGCAGTCCCAGCACCGTCTGCAACACGCAGACATGCGCTTCCCAGCCTGCGACGATCACCTGCGCATTCGCAGGAATGCGATCCGCGAAACCTTCCTTGCCACAGGCCCCGAAGGATTGCTTCGCCACCACCGGGGCATCGCCGACCGGCAATTGCCCGACGGTCGGGCCAAGACCTTTCGGGTTCTGCTCGGTCAGCAGGCTTGGAACATCCAGCATCCCGGCTGCTTCCAGAAGCCGGCCGGCATTGCGCAGGGCAGCTTCGGCCTCATGAATGGCAGGCATCAGGCGGGCCTGGAAGTCGATGAGCAGAAGCAGCGAACGGGCGGAGTCGATCAGTGGCATGGGTCATCCTTTCGGAGGGAAGTCGATGTGTTTTGCTGCCGCGCTCAGGCGACGGTCGCGGGTCCAGAGCGTGGTGCCGGGGGCGAGCAGGGTGGCGGCGATCAGATGTGCATCGACATAGCCGATGCCGAGGCTGAAAAGCCGCCGCGCGTCGATCAATGCCATCACCTCGGCATGGCTGGCCATGGGCGCCTGCGGCAGGCCCTGCATCGCGGCGATGACGGTTTCCCGGTCCTTGAGGCTGCCGAGCGCCAACTCGCCGATGATGAAGGGATGCGCCAGCACCTGTTCGGCGTTCAGGAGATCGACCAGTTCCGTATCGCCCGCGCGTAGATGGTCGATCCAGATCGAGGTGTCGACGAGGATCACGGCGCCGGCTGCCGGCGCGGGGCCACCGAGGCCCGCTTGTCGGTGCCGCCGAGCAGGGCGAGCCGCCGGGCGCTCTCGCGCTCGATCAGGGCCTTCAGCCCCTCGCGCACCAGAACGGCCTTCTCGCCGATGCCGGTGAGCTCGCGGGCCTGCTGGAGCAACTCGTCATCGAGGTTCAGGGTCGTGCGCATGGCCATGTCTCCGAAAGTGACGCATCCAATGTAGCATCATTCGGTGATGATTACGATGCATCCCTAGAAACCCGCGCACCGCATTCTGCAAGTATTTTTATGCTGCCCTGCGCCAGCCTGCGACCAGCCCAAGCATAGCCGTTGAATCTTGCGGCGGACGGGTTTTTCTCATTGCATCGGATACCTGCAGGGAGGCTGGCACCACCTTGTCCGGCACGAAGATCCTTTGGGGCCAGATCGGCGTGGTGTTCCTGGTCGTGCTGATCTTCGTCTGGTCCGGCACGCAATGGACGGCCTGGCGGCTCGGCTTCCAGCCCGAGCTTGGCCCGGCATGGTTCGAGATCTGGGGCATTCCCGTCTATTACCCGCCGGCCCTGTTCTGGTGGTGGTACTTTTATGACGCCTACGCCCCGCGCATCTTCATGGAGGGCGGCATCATCGCCGCCTCGGACGGGTTCCTGGCTATCGGCATCGCCATCCTGATGTCGGTCTGGCGCGCCCGCGAGGCCGAGGATGTCGAGACCTACGGCTCGGCCAGATGGGCTGGGCGGGGCGAGATCGAGCGGGCGAGGCTGCTCGGCCCCGACGGGGTGGTGCTGGGGCGCTACCAACAGGACTACCTGCGCCACGACGGGCCGGAGCATGTGCTCTGCTTTGCGCCCACCCGATCCGGCAAGGGCGTCGGGCTGGTGGTGCCGACCCTGCTGACCTGGCCGGACTCGGCCATCGTCCACGACATCAAGGGCGAGAACTGGCAGCTCACCGCCGGGTTCCGGGCGAAGCACGGCCGCGTGTTGCTCTTCGATCCGACCAATGCCCAGTCTGCCGCCTACAATCCGCTGCTGGAAGTCCGGCGCGGCGAATGGGAGGTCCGCGACGTCCAGAACATTGCCGACATCCTCGTCGATCCCGAGGGCTCGCTGGAAAAGCGCAATCATTGGGAAAAGACCAGCCACGCCCTGCTGGTCGGCGTCATCCTGCATGTGCTCTATGCCGAGGAAGGCAAGACACTCGCCCGCGTCGCGGCCTTCCTCTCCGATCCGCGGCGCTCGATCGAGGCGACGCTGGCGGCGATGATGAAGACCCCGCATCTGGGCGAGGCCGGGCCGCATCCGGTCATCGCCAGCGCCGCGCGGGAACTGCTGAACAAATCCGAGAACGAACGTTCCAGCGTGCTGAGCACGGCGATGTCGTTTCTGGGCCTCTACCGCGACCCTGTCGTCGCCCAGGTGACATCGCGCTGCGACTGGCGCATCGCCGATCTGATCGCGGCGGAACAGCCCTCGACGCTCTATCTGGTGGTGCCGCCCTCGGACATCTCGCGCACCAAGCCGCTGATCCGGCTGGTCCTCAACCAGCTCGGGCGGCGGAGCCGCGCTACAGATCCTTCAGCAACAGATCGCAAAGCCTGGTGCTGGGTGACAGCATCACCTTCAACGAACGGTGGTCGGCCATCCTGTCGGGCAGCTACACATGGTTCGACGTCAAGAATTATGACGAGACCGGCACGGTCACGCAGAGATACAGCAAGAGTGGCTTCAGCTCCAGCGTGGCGCTGACCTACAAACCTGTCGCGAGCGTCGCCACCTATGCCGACTCGCTGCAAAGCGGCGGTATCGCGCCGACCACGGCCGCGAACGCCGGACAGGTGCCCGCACCCGAGCACAGCAAGCAGGTCGAGGCTGGGGTCAAGGCCGACCTAGGCGGCCTGGATGCTTTGGTGGCGGTGTTCCGTATCGAGCGACCCTTTGCTTTCACCGGCGAGGACAATGTCTATCCTGATCGTCTGGATGCTGGGCCGCGCGCTGGACGCAATGTCGATGGGTGACGATGAGGCCCACATACGCTTGGCGTTCCGGTGGCGCTGATCCGCTATGCCGTCATTGCCGTTGCGACGATGGTCTCGGCGATCTCGGTGTCGATGGTGGGCATCATCGGCTGGATCGGCCTGATCATCCCGCATATCGCGCGGCTGATGATCGGTTCGATGAACATGCGCCTGATCCCCGCTTCGGCCCTGCTGGGAGCGTCCTTCCTGGTCGGCGCGGACATCCTGGCGCGGTCGCTTTCGGGTATCGAGATCCCCATCGGCATTGTCACCGAGATCGTCGGCATCCCGATCTTCGTCCTCGTCCTGTCGCGCATCCGCCGGGGCTGGACATGAGCAGGGTCGTCATCTCTGCGCAGGGTCTGGGTTTCGACCGCGACCGGCGCGTCATCCTGTCGGACGTCGAACCCGCTATCCGCGAGGCCGAGATCGTCGCCATATTGGGCGCGAACGGGGTGGGGAAATCGACGCTGCTGCGGCTTATGCTGAAGCTGCTGCGGCCGGCGCGCGGCAGCGTCTTTCTGTATGAAGCCGGACATCCTGTTTTCCTCGTGTGCGTTACCCGACGCTGTTTCCAGGCAGCTTCGGGGGGCGGGCATCGCCGTGGCGTCCTTTCGCAGCAATTCCATCGACGCGCTGGTCGAGCGCGTGTTGATCACCGGCGAAATGCTTGGGCCGGATGCGCTTGAGATCGCTAGGAAATATCAGGGCTATTTCGACGACAACCGCCGCCGCGTCGCCGAGCGGCTGGAAGGCATCCCGCCTGATCGGTGCGTAAGGGTCTACCTGGCCTCGGGCGCGCCGCTTTCGACCTCGGGACGACCGTCGCTGAACCAGGACTGGATGGATCTGGGCGGGGCGATCAATATCGCGGAAAGCTGGTTCGGAGACATGCCCTATGCCTCGGGCACTGCCTCGCTTGAGGATATCATCGCCGGGAACCCCGATGTCATCATCTCGATGAATGCCGAGGACGCCGAGGAAATCCGCACCAGGCCGCAATGGCGCAACGTCAAGGCGGTGCGCGAGGGCCGGGTCTACGTCAATCCGCACAGGCTGTTCTGGTGGTGCCGGGGAACCTCGGAAGAAGCGCTTCAATTCCTCTGGCCGGCCAGCACGCTCTATCCGGACGCCTTTGCCGATATCGACATGCGCGAGGAAACCCGGCGTTTCTATCGCAACATCTACCGCATCGAACTGGTCGACGACGAGATCGCCGAGTTCCTGAAGTCGACATACTGACGCAGCCGTCCGGGATGATCATAGAGACAGCAGTGATGAGTTCGCGGACCTTTGAACCAAGCTTCTTTCGAAGTGGATGCCTTGGTCGGTGGCGCAATCTTTCCGCCGACCCGCGCGCGAGGGTTTTGTCGCATCGGGCAATATGCCGCAATATGCCCTTTGCCTTCCTTTCGTTATGCTTGAATGAATATAACGATTCGATGGGATGCGAGGAGGAGACGGGGGTGGTGGTTCGTATCGGCAAAGGACCGGCCGCATTGGCATCGGCACGGTCCATCCCGGCCGCGCGGGCACTGGCGCAGGGCCCGACGGGAACGGATCGCTCTGGCCCCTCCCGGCGGCAGGGGTGATGCGGATGGGCAGGCCGGCCCCTCTTGCGCCCGCCCGGCAGGTCGCACGGCCGCGACGCTGGCGCCTGACGGTGATCCCCGCGCTGGGGCTGGCCCTGCTGGGACTGGCGGTGTTTTCTCTGGGACTGGGGCGGGTGCCCATTCCACCGGGCACGGTGCTGGCGGTGCTGGCCTCGCAGTTCTGGGAGGTTCAGGCCGACTGGTCGCCTGCGGTCGAGCAGATCGTGACCAATGTCCGCCTGCCGCGCATTCTTGCCGCGATGCTGGTGGGGGCGGGGCTGGCCGCGGCCGGCGCAGCCTACCAGACGCTGTTTCGCAATCCCATCGTGGCGCCGGACGTCCTGGGGGTCTCGGCCGGGGCGGGCTTCGGGGCCTCGCTTGCCGTGACGCTGAACCTTGGCGCCTGGGCGATCCAGGCGGGTGCATTCGCCATGGGGCTTTGCGCCGTGGGGCTGGTCTTTGTCGTGGGGCAGGCCATCAACCGCCATTCGCTGATCGTGCTGGTGCTGGTCGGCGTGGTGATCGCGGCGTTCTTCCAGGCGATGATCTCGGTGCTGAAGATCGTGGCGGACCCCGTCGACGTGCTTCCCGCGATCACGTTCTGGCTGCTGGGCGGGCTGAACCGGGTGACGCCCGGCGACCTGCCCTTGGTGGCGCTGCTGGTCGGGCTGGCGCTGGCGGTGCTTTACGCCCTGCGATGGCAGGTCAACGTGATGAGCGTCGGCAGCGAAGAGGCGCGGATGCTGGGCGTGGACACCGGCATGATCCGCATCGTGCTGATCCTGTCGGCCACGCTGATGACGGCGGCGGCCGTCTCGATCGCCGGGATCGTCGGCTGGGTCGGGTTGGTGGTGCCGCATATCGCGCGGCTGCTCGTCGGCTCGTCCTTCGACCGGCTGCTGCCCGTCTCGGCCCTGACCGGCGCGCTGTTCCTGCTGCTGGTGGACAACCTGTCGCGCGGCGCCACCACGATGGAGATCCCGCTGGGCATCACCACCAGCGTCATCGGCGCCCCGCTGTTTCTGCTGCTGCTGTTGCGCGCAAGGACGGGGTGGTCATGAGGCTGGCGGTATCCGGCCTGTCCTTTGCCCATGGTGCCGGCGCGCAGCGGCTGGAGAATATCGGCTTCGTGCTGGACCCGGGCGAGGTGCTTTGCGTGCTGGGGCCGAACGGTGCGGGCAAGACGACGCTGCTGCGCTGCCTGATCGGGGCGCTGACGCCTTCGGGCGGCTCGATCCTGCTGGACGGACGGCCGGTGGCCAGCCTGTCGCCGCGTGCGCTTGCCCGCGGCATGGCCTATGTGCCGCAGGCGACGCAGCCGGCCTTCGGCCATCTGGTGCGCGAGATGGTGGTCATGGGCCGCTCGCCGCATCTGGGGCGGCTGGACATACCGGGCCGGGCGGACCGGGCCATCGCCATGGACTGCCTGGACCGGGTCGGGCTGGCCCATCTGGCCGAGCGTCCCTTTGCCGCCATCAGCGGCGGCGAGCGGCAGCTTTGCCTGCTGGCGCGTGCGCTGGCACAACAGGCGCGATTGCTGATCCTGGACGAGCCCGCGGCCAGCCTGGATTTCGGCAACCAGCTGCGGCTGCTGGACCTCGTCGCCGGGCTGGCGCGGGACGGGCTGGGCATCCTGATGGTCACGCATCACCCCGACCACGCCCTGCATGTCGGCAACCGCTTCATCGCGCTGCGCGGGGGGCGGATGCACGGGGCTGGGCCGGTCGCCGATCTGGCGCGGCCCGGCTATCTGAGCGCGCTTTACGGCCGCGGCATCCGCATCATCCGCGATGCCGACGGCACGCTGGCCTGCGCCCCGCTGTTCCATTCCCCGCAACCGGAGAGCAACCATGTTCCTTAAAGCCGTCCCCATCCTGTCAGGGATGCTCGTCCTTGGCCTGTCGGGCGCCGTGCTGGCCCGCGACATCACCGACATGGCCGGCCGCATCGTCACCGTGCCGGACCGGATCGACAGCGTCGCCACGCTGGGCTCGGTGCCGGTCATCAACAGCTTCGTCTTTGCCGCGGGCCAAGGCGCGCTGATCGCCAACGACCTGCCGCCCTGGGCGCGGCAATCGGGCCGCTGGGCCTGGCAGGACGTTTTCGCGCCGCAGCTTGCCCAAAGCCCCCGCGTCGAGGATGCCGAGCGCAACCTGGCGCTGGAGGAACTGCTGACGCTCAACCCGGACGTGGCGCTGACTTTCGCCCAGGACACAGCGGACCTTTTGGATCGGCACGGCATCGCGACCGTGGTGCTGCGCATCCAGACGCCCGAGGACGTCAAGGCCGGCGTGGCGCTGGTCGGCGATTTGCTGGGCAATGCCCGCATCGGCCCGGATTATGCCGCGTGGTTCGACGGCACGCTGGCCGACGTCGCGGCGCGGGTCGAAGGTGTGGCGGACCGGCCCTCGGTGCTTTATCTCAACCCGGTCAACATGACCCAGCCGCATCTGGTGGCGGAATGGTGGATCACGGCTGCCGGCGGGGATTCCGTCACCGACGACGGCCGCAGCGAGGAAACCCTGGCGCTGACCACCGAGGTCGTGCTGGCCGCCGATCCCGACATCATCATCGTCGGCGACCCGACCCATGTCGCCCGCCTGGATGTGGACGCCAACCTGTCGCAACTGCGCGCGGTGCAGGAGGGTCGGATTCTCGTCGCGCCGATGGGGGCGCATATCTGGGCCAATCGCACGGTCGAGCAGCCGCTGACCGTGCTTTGGGCGGCCTCGCATTTCCACCCCGAGCTTTTCCCCGAAGCCGAGTTGATCGCGACGGTGCGGGACTTCTACAAGAGCTTCTTCGGCACGGAACTCGACGACGGGCAGATCCGCGCAATCCTGGGGGGCAGGGTATGAGCGTCCCCCGCCCAAAGGACAGTGCCGTAAGCGCATCGTATCTTGAACGGACCTATGATGCCGTGACCGGGATACTCGGCGCCGAGGCCGAGGCGCGGACCGTCGGTCGCGCCACGCTGGGGCTGTTCTTCGTCGCCGTCACGCTGGACAGCGGCCATACCGGGCTGTGCGCCACGCCGCTGAAAGACATCCCCGAGGCGGTGTGCTGCCCCTCTTCGGCCATGGCGATGCCCTTTCCCGGCAAGCTGCGCGGCATGGGTGCGCTGCGGCTGGCGCAAGAGGCGCTGTCGCATGCGGGGTTGCGCCGCGCGCTCGGCATCGCGGCGCTGAACGCGCTGGCCCATCTGGCGGCCGAGCGTCGCGGGCCCCAGGGTTATCGCGTCGTCGAGGATGCCGACGCCTTCGACATCGCCCGCATCCGGCCCGACGAGACGGCGGTCGTGGTCGGTGCCTTCGGCCCCTTCCTCAAGGCGCTGCGGGGCATCGGCGCGCGGCATTTCGTGCTGGAAAAGGATCCGGCCACCCTGCGCCCCAACGAGATGGAGCATTTCCGCCCCGCCGAAAGCTATCCCCGGATCGTGCCCCAGGCGGACGTGTTGCTGATCACCGGCACCACGCTCGTCAATGACAGCCTGCCCGGGCTGATCGCCTGCGCCCGCCCCGAAGCGCGGGTTGTGCTGGTCGGCCCGACCGTGCCGATGCTGCCCGACGCCTTTCTTGCCCGCCGGGGCATGATCCTGGGCACCGTGCGCGTCGCCGATGCCGATGCGCTGCACGAGGTGCTGGCGCAAGGCGGCTCGGGCTATCACTTCTTCGGAAAATACGCGCCCAAGATCGTTCTGGTGCAGGATTGAACGCAACGCTTGAAAGGACATGCAGATGAGCGACGATACAAGGACCGTGACACTGACCAAGATGTGCCTGAAGCATGGCATCGGCATCCCGCGCGAAGGCGCCTTGGCGGCGCGCTTCCAGGCGGCGTTTCCGGCGGCGCATTACGACGACGAGGCCGGCGAATGGCGCATGGAATGGAAGAAGGGCGGCTTTGCCGAATCCAATGCCCGGCTCGAGGCGTTCTTCGCCGAAAGCGGGGTGAGCGTTGCCCATGTCGACAAATGCTGAGCTGCCTGCTGCCCTCGGCTTACCCCGGATAGGCGCGCAACGAGATCAGCCGGTGATAGGCGATGGCGGCCGCCACCAGCGTCACCGTTCCCGCCAGGATCGGCACGCCCAGGAAGGACCAGCCCGCGCCGGCCAGGATCACCACCAGCGGATCGCCGCCCGCGGGCGGATGCACGGTTCGGGTCAGCTGCATGACGGCGATGGCCAGGCGGGCCGGCAGGTGCCGGGCGATGTCGGGGCTTCCCTCCCTGGATGCCTCGGGGGTTGCACGAGGTGTCTTGTGGACAGGGCCGAGCCTGCATCCCGTCGCATGCAATCGCAAATCGGAGTTTTTCAACGATCCATAGACGGCTTCGATGATACCGCCCGGCGGCATGCGATTTTCCTGCGGTTCCGGCGGGTTGGGAGCGGGTTTCGCATCGGTCGCCGGCCAGTGCCGTGCCGCAAAACCTTGCTCAGCCGGGCGGGCTTGACAGCTGGCGCGGTTCCCGTCACCCCGGCGAACGATATGTCCATATGGAAATAACGAATCGATGCGCCCCGCTTCCGGTATCCTGCTTTCCCAAGGCCGCTTTGCCGACCGCACGCCCGGCGCCATTCCCGGCGCCAAGGCCGTCGCCGAAGCCTTGGCCGCGCAAACCGGGCTTTCTATGCAGGCGGTCGGAACCCCCGCGCCGGCGGCCGAGGACGGCTGGCAGGACGCATTGCGCGAGGCCGGCCCCTGGCTTGGGCAGCTTGCCGACGCGGTCCGGCACCGGATCGGAGCCGGCGAGCGCCCGCTGGTCGTCGCCAATACCTGCTCGGCCAGCATCGCCACCCTGCCGGCGGCGGCGCGGATGATCGACGGGCTGAACGTGCTTTGGGTCGATGCGCATGGCGATTTCAACACGCCGGAAACGACCGAGACCGGCTATCTTGGCGGCATGGCGCTGGCCGGGGCCTGCGGCCTGTGGCGGACCGGTCATGGCGGCGAGGTCTCGCCCGCGCGCGTCGCCCTGTTGGCCGCCCGCGACATCGACCCACCCGAAGAGGCCCTGTTGGCGCAGGCCGGCGTGCGGCGGTTTGCAGCGGGGGCCGAGCCGGAAACGGTGCTGGCCGCCCTGGGCGAGGGGCCGATCTGGTTGCATGTCGACTGGGACGCAATGGAGCCCGGCACGGTCCCCGCCGCCTATTCCGTTCCCGGCGGGCTTGTCCCCGACCGGCTGCGCGTATTTCTTGCCGCCATCCCGCCGGAGCGCATCGCCGGGGTCGAACTCGCCGAATTCGAAATGCCGGGGACGGCGCAGGCGGCGCAGGGGGCCATCGCGACCATCCTGGACATCGTCGGTCCGCTGCTACCCGCCGGGCGATGAGCCTGGGCTAGCCGGCTTGCAGCCGGGCGAAGGCGCCCGAGACCCAGCGCGGCAGGATCTCCTCTGCGGTCAACGGCGCGAGGGGGATGTCGTCGCATGCCGGATCGACCCAGCGCGCCTCGGCGATCTCGGCGCCGGGGACGATTTCGACCCCCTCAGGCAGATGCAGCAGGAACAGGTCGGCGACCACCTGCCGGCCGGGCTCGTTCGCAGCGCGGGCGCGAAACCGGCCCAGGGCGCGCATCTGCCCCGCATCCACCCGCAAGCCGGTTTCCTCGGCAAGCTCGCGGCACAGGGCGGCCGCGGCAGTTTCGCCGGCGCTGATCCTGCCGCCGGGCTGCTGGAAGGCGTGCGTTCCGGCCTTGCGCACCAGCAGCGTTCGGTCGTCCGGGCGCAGGACCAGTCCCGCTGCGATCATGATGTCCATCCGGCTCTCCATTCTTGATCCGACGGGGCCGGACCAGCCCGCCCGCATGGCAACGCCGCTGCGCCAGAGACCTTGCCGCCTTCGATCCACCATCCCCGTCCGGCGGGCGCAGCCGCTGGCCTCATGCGGCAAAGATCGCGTCGAGGATTTCCGCCTCGATGGCGGCCAGCTCGGGGCTGCCGCGGCGGGTCGGGCCGACGCGCAGGATCGCGGTTTCCTTCAGGATGCCGCCTTGCCCCAGCACGATGATGCGATCCGACAGCGCCACCGCCTCGGCCACGTCATGCGTGACCAGAACGGCGGTGAAGCCGGCGCGATCATGCATGTCGCGGATCAGGTTCTGCATGGTCAGCCGGGTCAGCGCATCCAGCGCGCCCAACGGCTCGTCCAGCAGCAGCAGGCCGGGATGGCTGACCAATGCGCGCGCCAGGGCCGCGCGCTGGCGCTGGCCGCCCGAAAGCTGCGCCGGCCAGAAATCCGCCTTGTCGGCCAGCTGCACCGAGGCAAGCGCCTCGGCCACCGCTTCGGGATCGGGGCCGCGGCGCAGCCCGACGGCGACATTGCCGGCGATGGTGGCCCAGGGCAGCAGGCGCGGTTCCTGGAACATGATGCGCAGCCGGTCGCCGGCCCGGTCCGCCGGCAGCCCGTCCACGCCGATGCTGCCCGAGCTGGGCTGGTCCAGCCCGGCGATCAGCCGCAGCAGGGTGGACTTGCCGCAGCCGCTCTTGCCGACGATGGACAGGAACTCGCCCGGCCGCACCTCGAGGTCGAGGTCGGCCAGCACCCGGTTGCCCGCGAAGCTGCGGCCCAGGTTGCGGGCCCGCACCGCCGCGCCGGCCCCGTCCGGCCGCAGCATGGGCGGGATGGCGATGGCGCGCGGCAGGATCTCAGTGATTGGCATAGGCGGGGCTCCATTTCAGGGCGCGCCGCTCCAGCGCGCGGGTCAGCGTGTCGGCCAGCTTGCCGAGAGCCGCGTAAAGCAGGATCGCCAGCACCACGACGTCGAGGATCATGAACTCGCGCGCCTGCATCGCCATGTAGCCCAGGCCCGACGAAGCCGAGAGCGTTTCGGCCACGATCAGCGTCAGCCACATGATGCCGAGGCCATAGCGCAGCCCGACGAAGATCGAGGGCAGGGCGCCCGGCAGCACGATGCGGCGAAACAGCGTGCGCCCGTTCATGCCATAGGCGCGGCCCATCTCGATCAGCTGCGGATCGACGTTGCGGATGCCGTGCAGGGTGTTGAGATAGATGGGGAAGAACACGCCAAGCGCGACCAGGAACAGCTTTGCCCCCTCGCCGATGCCGAACCATAGGATGACCAGCGGGATGAGCGCCAGATGCGGGATGTTGCGGATCATTTGCAGCGTGGCGTCGGTCAGCAGCTCGCTGCGGCGCGAGACGCCGTTGGCGATGCCAAGCGCAAAGCCGATGCCGCCGCCCACGGCCAGCCCAGCCAGCGCGCGGGTGGCGGAAACGCCAAGGTGGTTCAGCAATTCGCCCGAGGCGGTCATCCGCACCGCCGTCGCCAGGATGGCCGAGGGGCGCGGCATCACCGTATCCGCGATCAGCCCGGCCGCGCCGGCGATTTCCCACAGGACCAGGATCGCCGCCGGCACGGCATAGGGCAGCAGCGCGGCGGGCTGCGGCAGGCTTGGCCGCCAGCCGGCCAGGCGCTGCACTTTCAGGGTTTCGGCAAGGCTCATGTCACGCTCCCTGCTTGACGGCGGGCGTCCAGACGACCGAGGCGATGTCCAGCTGCCGGGGGATGATGCCCAGCTTGAAGAACTCGTCCGCAAGCTCCTGTTCATAGGCGACGTGCCTGGGCTCGATGAAGCCGACCAGCCCGAGGTCGCTGCCCTTGCGGGTCAGGAAGCGTTCCATCACCGATTCCGGCAGCCCGGTGGCCTTCGAGAGGGTGGCGATGGTGCCGGGCAGGTCGGCCTGGCCCTGCTTGCCCACGGCCTGCACCGTATCGATCAGCGTGGCGATCAGGTCCGGGTTGTCGCGGGCATAGTCGCCGTTGGCGGAATAGAAGTTGAACTCGGGCGCGAGCTGCTCGGTCGTGACCAGGACGCGGGTATTCGGGCGCGCCTCGGCCGAGGCGAAATAGGGATCCCAGATCGTCCAGGCCCCGATGGCGCCCGCGTCGAAGGCGGCGATCGCGTCCGGCGGCGACAGGTCCTGCGGCTTGATGTCGTCCAGCGTCAGCCCCGCCGTGCGCAGAAGCTTGATCGTCGCATAATGCGCCGAGCTGCCGCGCTTGAAGGCGACGGTCTGGCCTTTCAGATCCTCGACCTTCCGGATCGGGGAATCCTTGGGCACCAGGATGGCATGGCCTTCGCGCGAGCCCTGGCCCGCGCCGACAAAGACCAGGTTGCCGCGCGCGGCATGGGCAAAGATCGGCGGCACGTTGCCGGTATAGCCGAAGTCCAGCGCATTGGCCGACAGCGCCTCGAGCAGCGGCGGCCCCGAGGTGAACTCGGACCAGCTGACCCGGATGCCCTGGTCGGCCAGCGCCTGTTCAAAGGCGCCCGACCCCTTGACGAGGCCCAGAAGCCCGCCCTTTTGCCAGCCGACCCGCAGCTCCGTCGCGGGGGCGGCGCGCAGGATCGTCGGTGCGGCCAGCGCGGCAAGACCCAGGGCCAGCGTGGCGCGGCGCGAGAATGTGATGCTCATGACGATATCCTCTCAGAAGGCTTGCAGCAGCGGCGCGGGCTCGGCGGCCGGCTGGGGAACGGTATAGGGGGACAGGAAGGGTGCGAACTGTTCCACCGCCCGGTCCAGCCGGGCATGGGCGGCATCGTCGGCCAGCTTGCCGCCGGTGAATTCGCGGTCGGCGACATAGACGCCGGTGGCCAGCGTCTGCGCCTCGAAAAAGGCCATCAGCGGGCGCAGCTGGTGTTCGATCACCAGCGCATGGCGGTCGCCGCCGCCGGTCGCGGCCAGAAGCACGGGCTTGCCGGCCAGCATGTCGGGATCCAGGAGATCGAGGACATGCTTGAATAGCCCGGCATAGCTGCCCTTGTGGACCGGGCTTGCGATCACCAGCGCGTCGGCATTGATCAGCTCGGTCAGATGCGACAGCGCCTCGGGGTCGAGGTCGCCGATGTGGCGAGCATGGCCCAGCGAGGGGCCCAGATCGGCAAGATCGAAGACATGGCTGACGGCGCCGAAGCGGTCGGCGGCCAGATCCACGGCGGTCTGGACCAGGGCACGGCTGCGCGAGGGCGCAGAAAGGCTGCCGGCAAAGCCGGTGATGGTCAGGGCGGTCATGATGATCTCCTGTTCTGTTCGGTCCCGATGGGTCAGGACAGAGGGGACGTGGGGCCGGCGACGGAGGGTCGTGTCGCCGCCGGGGGCAGGATAGGGCCCGGCAGGGCATAGCGAGCGATCTCGCGCGCGACCCGGACCTGGCGCACCGCGCCCGAGGCCAGCTGAGGCGCCAGCCGCCCGGCAACATGGCGGCCGCACTGCGCGGGCCGGACATGCGGATCGTCATTCGGCGTGGTCGCCTGCGGGTCCGGCAAGCCTGGATTCCCGGCCAGCCCGTCCGCGAAATCGGTGCGGATCTCGGCGTTGATCGGCATGTGAAGCGCGTTTCTTCGAGGCGCCGGATCAGCGGCGGAATGGGCCGGCCCGCGGCCCGGTTCCGGCCGCGGCTCGGCCACGGTCAGGCGCACCGGCAGCCGCCTCCGCGCCGGTTGCCATGCCAGCACGGCGCCGGCGCGACCGTCCTGCGGGATGGCGATGCGCAGGGTCGCGGACATGGTCTCAGCCTCCAGCTGCGGCAAGGCGTGGCGCGGGCTGGGCCGGGCGATAGTCGTTGCCGACCGTCTCGCCAAAGGGGCCCATGTTGGCCGCAAGGCTGGCCTGCGGCAGCGGGTGTTCCAGCGGCAGCAGCGGCAGGACGCGCTCGCCGAAGCTGTAGGCCTCCTCCAGATGCGGATAGCCCGAGAGGATGAAGGTATCGATGCCGATGCGGCGATATTCGTCGATGCGCTCGGCCACGGTTTCGGCATCGCCGACCAGTGCCGTCCCGGCCCCGCCGCGCACCAGCCCGATACCCGCCCAGAGGTTCGGGCTGATTTCCAGCCTGTCGCGACGCCCGCCATGCAGCGCGGCCATGCGCGCCTGACCGACCGAATCCATCCGCGCGAAGGTTTCCTGCGCCTTGGCTATGGTGGCGTCGTCCAGCCGGCTGATCAGTTGCTCGGCCGCCTGCCAGGCCTCGGCATTGGTGTCGCGTACGATGACATGCAGGCGGATGCCGAAACTGACCTCGCGCCCCTCGGCGTCGGCCAGCCGGCGCACGGATTCGATCTTGTCGCGCACCTGCGCCGGCGCCTCGCCCCAGGTCAGGTATTTGTCGATCTGCCGCGCCGCCACCTTGTTTGCCGCATCGGACGAACCGCCGAAATACAGCGGCGGGCCGTTCTTCTGCAGCGGGTCGAACAGCAGCTTGCCGTCGTCGATCTTCAGGTGCTTGCCATGGTGGTTCACCGTCTCGCCGGCCAGCAGCGCCTTGTAGACGTTCAGGAATTCCTCGGTCACCTCGTAGCGTTCGGCATGGCTCAGGTGGATGCCGTCGCCGGCGTTCTCGACCGGGTCGCCGCCGGTAACCACGTTGATCAGCAACCGCCCGCCCGACAGCCGGTCCAGCGTCGCGGTCATGCGCGCGGCCAGCGTCGGCGATTGCAGCCCCGGACGCACCGCGACCAGGAAGCGCAGCTTTTCGGTCTGCGAGGCCAGCGCCGCCGCCGTGACCCAACTGTCCTCGCAACTGCGGCCGGTGGGCAGCAGAACGCCGAAATAACCCAGGGAATCCGCGGCTTGCGCCACCTGGCGCAGATAGGGCATGTTGACCGTCCGGCCGCCTTCGGCCGTGCCAAGATAGCGGCTGTCGCCATGCGTCGGCAGGAACCAGAGCACGCGGATCTTGTCGGGGGTTGGAATGCTCATGTTGGGGTCCTTTCGCTGATATCACGGCCGGGCGCCGGGATGCCGGTCGTCCTTGCGACCCAAGAAAACACTTAAATACGATAAGGTATATAGTGATTTGCGGTGAGATGGGAATTTGGGCTGAAACCAGCGTTTCGTGCAGCGGATTTGGAAGAATTCGCTAGAGAGGCGACGTCCGAGGGACTGATATTCTCTGCCCGGTGGGGCTTGGGATCGGCACGTCCAGAAGGAAGATGCTGCCCGAGGCAGTGGGGCGCATGATCGCCGCTTGTGCTGCCGCCGCGAATAGACGCCGACGCCTGCCATAAGCAGAAGCACCACCCCATCCGGCCGGCGACTGCGAGGAGCGCAGCCTGCGAGGCTTCGTCGCACGATGTGATGCTGGGCTTGGGCGCGAAGCATGGTGGTCGAGGGAACTTCGGACGGCAAAAATCGGATAGCAACCGCTTTTCATGTGTCCGCTGCGGTTCTGGCCGATCAGAAACGCGCGGTTTCCCCGATTTCGGACAGCCGGCTAAGACCGATCTGACCACCCGATACCGCCAGCCGGTGGCTGGCGTTACGCCTCAAGAATCCCTCGTCATGGCAGACGAACAGCACCGTTCCGCCGGATTGCGTGAACTCGGTGATCGCGCGCTCAAGCCGGCGCTGATGACGGGGATCGAGGCCGCGTTGGGTTTCGTCGAGGATCAGCAGGCGCGGGCGATGGGCAATGGCGGCGGCCACGGCGGTCAGCCTGCGCGCGCCGTTGTGCTGGTCCAGCGGATGGGCGAGGGCCAGGGCCTCCAGCCCCAGTGTGGCCAGCGCCCGCAGGGCCAGCCCAGGCGGATCGGGCAGGCGATGAAGGCGGGGGGCCATCATCGCCTCGTCCAGCAGCGTGGCGGCAAGAAACTGTCGGTCGGAATTCTGGAGCACCATTCCCAGAACCGCCGCCAGTTCCTTCGGCTTCGCCCGGCCGACCTGCACGCCCGCGACCGTGATCCGGCCCTTCGAAGGCCGCTCCAGCCCGGCGATCAGCCGCATCAGCGTCGTCTTGCCCGCGCCATTGGGTCCGGTGATCGCGACGGCCGCCCCTTGCGGCAGGTCCAGCTCCAGCCCCCGGAACAGCGGCCTCGCCGGGTCGTGGGCGAAGTCCAGGTCGCGGATCGTGATCATGTCCGCGCTTGTCGCAGGGCGGGCGGCGAGTGGCGAGGGTTGCGGCATATCCTGGAACGGGTGCAGCCTGCCGTCGCGCAGCTGCATCAGCTGGAAACCCTGCGCGCGCCAGGCCTCTGCGCTAACGTCCAGCGCAAGCACCGACATGTCGGGCGCAAGCCGGGTCAGCCGCTGGGTCAGACCCTCGCGCGCCTCGTGGTCCAGATCGGTCAGCGGCTCGTCCAGGATCAGTAGGGCGGGCCGCATCGCCAGCGCACCGGCGATGGCCAGCCGCTGCGTCTCGCCGCCCGACAGCCGCCTTGGATCGCGCAGGGCCAGGGCCGTCAGCCCCATCGCTTCCATGGCCGCCTCGACCCGGTCCAGGACCTGGCTGTGGGGCAGGCCAAGGTTTTCCGGCCCGAAGGCGATCTCGGCCCGGACCGTGGCCGCCCGGCCCGACAGTTGCAGGTCCGGCCTTTGCCCGACCAGTTGAACGGTCGCCACGCGTTCGGTCCCGGCCAGGGCAGACAGTGGCCGCCCCCGCCACAGCACGGCCTCGCTGCCGGCAAGGCCCGCGGCACAGCGGGCCAGCGTGGACTTGCCCGCCCCGTTGCCGGCGATCACCGCGACCCGGCCACCGGGCGGAAGGTCGAGGTCCAGCCCGTCGAGGACGGCTGGCCCGCCCGGCCAGGAAAAGCGCAGGCCCCGCAAAGACAGGCTCATGCCAGCATCCCCAGGATCAGGATGCAGGCGGCCAGCAGCGCCGAGGCCAGCCGCAGCCGGTATTGGCCCGGCGTGTCGGGCGGGGGCGCCAGCAACGTGCGGCAGGGTTGGCTGCGAAAGCCCCGTGCCTCCAGCATCTGCGCGCGCGGGGCTGCCTCGACCAGTTGCAGGCGGATCAGCGCGATGGCGATATGCGAGATCGCGCGCAGGCGTTGCCGTGGTGATCCGCTCAGCGGCAACCCGCGCAGTTGCAGCGCATCGCGCAGCGCCGCCCCTTCCAGCGACAGCCCCTGGGCCAGGCTCAGTGGCGCGGTCAGCAGATAGGCGATGCCAGAGGGCAGGCCCTTGTCCTCGAGCCCGTCCGCCAGTTCGCCGGGGGTGGTCGAGCCGACGATCATCAGCCCCGCCGCCAGCAGCGCGGCAAGGCGCAGCAGGATCATGCCCGCATGGGCAAGGCCGGCGGGATAGATGGCGACGGGGCCAAGGACGGTCGCCGGCCCCCGCGCGATCAGCAGGCCATGCACCAGAGCCAGCGCCAGGGCCACGGGCAGAAGCAGCAGCGCCATGCGGCGCAGCACGAAGCAGCCCAGCCCCGAGGCCGCCGCGACGGCAAGGCAGGCGAGGGTCGCGAATGCCAGGGCGACCGGCCCTCCCACGGGCAGCAGCGCCAGGACCGGCAGGCAGAGCGCCAGCTGGGTCACGGGATGCAGCCGCCTCGGCGGGTCCGGCACGGCGGCCATACGGGTTCAGGCGCGGCTGTGGCGCAGGAATGGCCAGTCCCCGGCCATGCGCAAGGGCAGGCCGCGCAGGATCGCCCAGGCCAGCAGAGCGGTCACCACCTTGTCGGCAAGGTTCGAGGTGATCACGGTGATGAGGGTCGCGCCGAACAGGTCGCGCCCGGTTTGCAGCATCCATGCGGTGATGAAATCCGCGCCGCTGCCGGTCACGCCGCCGAACAGCCAGACCCGGATCGGCACGGCGACCAGCGACAGCGCAACGGCGATGACGACGCCCGAGATCGCCGCCTGGACCGGGCCGCGGAACATGCCCGCCCGTGCAAGCAGCCCGGCGGCCAAGCCGATGACGCCCGCGACCGGGGCGAAGGCGGCCGCGGTCGGCGACAGGATCAGGCCCCAGATCAGGTTGGTGGCGACGCCGGTGATCAGCCCCGCCAGCGGCCCGGCCATGACCGCGACCACCATCGTCCCCAGGGCATCGAGGAAGATCGGCAGCTTGACCGCCTGGGCGATCTGGCCAAGGGCCATGTTCACCGCGATGCCGACCGCCATCAGGACCAGCATGCGGGTGGAAAACACTGGATTCATCGGGATGTTCCTTGATTGCTGCCCATCATGCGTCTTGCGTCACGACAAGCTCGTCATAGCCGGACAGGGGGCAGGGCAGGCGGGTGAAGGCAAGCTCGGGCAGGGCCAGGACCACGATCTCGGCGGTGGTGTAGATGGCCGATCCCTCGGGCATCAGGTGCCCTCCGAAGCAGCGCCCTTCACCGTCCGAGATGGTCAGGTGCAGATGCTCTCCTGCCGCGTCGATGGTGCCGACGAGGGAGGTGATCTCGAAATGGCCGGAATAGGCCGTCGCCTCGGGGCTGTTGGCATGGCGGATGCGGACATCGGTCAGGCTGCCGACGCAGGTCACGAGCGCCATCGCCCGTGTCCCCGATGCATCGAACGCCGCCCGCAGTCCGGCAGTCAGGTTTTCACCCGGCTTCAGGCGGAAGGCATGGAAAACGCCGGATGAAATCATGTCCATCTATCCTGCGCATTGATGCTGTTGACCACCTTCATTCCAGAAAAGACCATCTCCCTCAACAGGTTTTGCGGGATACACGGCCGTTCGGGGCTACCGGGCCGATGCCTGGGCTTTGGCGCAAGCGTGTCGAATGCCGATCACCGGGTTGCCACCGGCATGGAGCAGGATGGCATCGGCCCCTTCCTTGATGGCCGCCCGGATGAATGCGCCCTGATGGGCCAGGAGGGTCGCGAGTATCCGAATCCTTGGCCCGATGCAGAGGCGGCATCCACTGGCCCCCTGCCTCTTGCAGATCGCTGAAGCACTGGAAACGGGGCGAGGCTCTTCAATCGCGGGGACGGCCGGGAAGATCCGGGATCTCGCCCAGCCATGGCAGGGCAGAGCCGCACCAGATTTGCGATGTCGGTGTCAGCTGGTCGCGCTGGTTCACGGTGCCGACGCGGATGCCGATCTCCTTTGTCTCCGCGCCCTCGCCGGTGGTGCAGATCGGAGAGCCGCATTCCGGGCAGAAGAACTGCCGCCTTCGCTTGCCGTTGTCCGCAACCTTGACAGAGCAGCGCGGAGCGGTGCCGGTCAGCCGGAACGCCTCGCGGGGGGACCGTGGCGGTCACGCGAAAGGCGCTGCCGGCCAGCTGCTGGCCAGCTGCTGGCAGTCGGTGCAATGGCAGATCGACACCCGCCCAGGGTCGATCTCTGCCTGGCAGGTGACATGGCCGCAATCGCAGCGCCCGTCGACTTTCATCCCTGTGCCCGCCTGTTCGTTGTGGCCTCTTCAGCCATCCTGCCGCTTGCGCCGGGCGATGGAAACCTCGGCCGTCTTGAAACCGGACCGGCGCGGCGAGGGTGGTCGAAGGCGCCTATGTCGCCCGTGGCCGCACCGCCCCGGCCACGGCAGCGGCGGCAAGGATCAGCGCCAGGACCAGCAGCATGGCCATGCGCAGCCCATATGTCTCGCCGATGAGCCCGAGCAGCGGAGGCCCGACCAGGAAGGCGATATAGCCGCAGATCGTGACCGTGCGCACCCGGCCGGTCGCATTTGGTCCCGATGCTGCTGCTGCCGAGATGGCGATGGGGAACCCCAGCGAGGCGCCAAGGCCCCACAGGACCACCGATGCCGCGGCCAGCGCCGGCACGGGCGCCAGGATCACCAACGCCAGCCCGGTCGCGCAAAGCGCCGCAGTCACGCGCATGACCGCGGCCGGACCATGGCGGCGCAGGAAGATCCCGCCCGCGAACCGGCCCAGCGTCATCGCCGCGGAAAAGCCCAGGTAGACCAAGGACCCGATGGCGGGCGAGAAGCCGTGCTCGTCCACCATCAGGATCGGCAGCCAGTCGTTTGCCGCCCCCTCGGCCAGGGCCACAGCAAGCACGACCAGGCCGATCAGGTAGAGCCGCGGATCGCGCCAATAGGCATCGTGGCGAAGGGCAGGGGCGGTGCCAGCTTCGGTCCTGCCGGCGGCAAGGCCGGTCCCTTCCGGTATCCAGCGGCCAAACCACAGGACCGGCGGCGCCGCGGCTGCGGCGACCAGGCCCAGATGCCATGCAACGGGCAGGTCGATCCGGGCAAGGGCTGTGCCGGCCAATGCCCCGAAGACGGTGCCCAGGCTGAAGCAGCCATGCAGCGCGTGCATCAAGGGACGGCCGGAGAGCCGCTCGACCTCCGCCCCCTCGACATTGATGGCGATCTCGCCGGCGCCCATGCCCAGCCCGAAGAAGCATAGCCCCAGCGCAACCACCGGGGCGAGGCCCAAGCCGGTGCCCGCGGCCATGACCGCCACGCCGAGAAGCAGCAGCCAGGTGCCCGAGATCGCGACCTGCCTGGTTCCCCGGCGGCCCACCAGCATGCCGGCCAGCAGGATGCCGCACATCGACCCGGTCGAAAGGCCAAGCAGCACCAGCCCCATCTCGGCAAGCGAGGCGTCGATCCCGTCGCGAATGGCGGGCGTTCGCGTGACCCAGGACGCCAGCGCCACGCCGGGGATGAAGAAGAAGGCGAAAAGCGCGAGCCGCCGCCGCCTGAGGTCGCCGGTCATCGGCCGGGCTCCGTGCCTGGGATTGCATTCGGGGGGCATATGGGCACAGGTTTCAGGCAAGGGGAAGCGGGCCTCGGGGGATTTCCCCCTGGGAGAGCCCGCGACCGGGGCCGGTGCGCTGGGTCGCTGCCCTCTGCGGCCCGGCACCTGCGCCAAGGGCGAGTTGCCGCTGAGCCAGAGCTTCCGGCATCAGGACATTCTCGGCAACGCTGATACTGGGCGGCTGGTCTGGGAGGCCAAGATTGCCCGCCGCCGCGTGGTGTTGGAAAACTCGGGGGCCGGCTGGATCCACGGCCTCAACCTCCTTGCGCCGGACCGCGGTCCTTAACAGGTCGCTGAAATAGTCGCGAAATTGGGGCGGTTTCCCGATGTTTGCGCAATTCAGCGTCCGGTGCCGAGTTGGTTTCGGCAGGAGACATGCCTGCCCGCCATCGCGCCGATCGCGGCGCTGAAGGCGCTGATCGGCAGCCCCAGCTACGCCCACAAGGGCTGGGTCTGGGAACAATACGACACCCAGGTCGGCGCCGACACCATCCGCCGCCCCGGCCTGGGCGCCGGCGTGGTGCGGGTGCATGGCACGAAGAAGGCGCTGGCCTTCACCAGCGACGTGACCCCGCGCTATGTCCGGGCGAACCCCTATGAGGGCGGCAAGCAGGCGGTGGCCGAGGCTTACCGCAACCTGACCGCCTGCGGCGCCCTGCCGCTGGCCACCACCGACAACCTGAACTTCGGCAACCCGGAAAAGCCCGAGATCATGGGCCAGCTGGTCGGCGCCATCAAGGGCATCGGCGAGGCCTGCGCGGCGCTGGATTTCCCCATCGTCTCGGGCAACGTCTCGCTTTACAACGAGACCGACGGCAAGGGCATCCTGCCCACGCCCACCATCGGCGGCGTCGGGCTGATCGCCGACCTGGACGGGCTGATCGCCGGCCTGCCGGCCGAGGGCGACCTGGCGCTGGTCATCGGCGAGACGCGGGGCCACCTGGGCCAGTCGGCGCTGGCCGCCGAGGCCTTCGGCATCGAGGCCGGCGACGCGCCGCCCGTGGACCTGGCCGCCGAGCGCCGCAATGGCGAATTCCTGCGCGCGCATGGCGGGCTGATCCGGGCCGCGGCCGACCTGTCGGATGGCGGGCTGGCGCTGGCGGCCTTCGAACTGGCCGAGGCGGCAGGCCTGGGCGTGACGCTGGACAGCGCCGGGATCGCCCAGCTTTTCGGCGAGGACCAGGCGCGCTACCTGGTCGCCTGCACCGCCGGGAACGCGGCCAAGCTGGCCGATGCGGCCGCGGCGGCCGGCGTGCCGCTGGCGACGGCCGGCAGCTTCGGCGGCGAGACGGTGGTCCTTGGCGGCGATGCCGCGCCCCTGGCCGAGCTGTCGCAGCTTTATCGCACCGCGTTCGAGAAAAGCCTGAACCTGGAACTCGCCTGAGCCCGGAAAGCGGCCCTTGGCCGCTGCCTCCGGCGGGGAGTATTGGGGGAACAGAGAAAGCGCTAGCCGGCGGTTTCGTCGTGCCGGCGCCGGCCTCTGGCAGGCTGCTGCGTGCGACAGGAGAGCTTGGGCCGGGAACCGGGAAAGTCGCCTCAATCCTGCCGAAAATGCCCGGTTTTCAGGCCGGTCGCCGCCGAATCCAGAACGAATTCCGCCACGATGCCCTGTCAAAACCCTTTTTTCAGCGGCCTGTTCTCATGATCGCTGTCAATCCTTTATTCCAGGGCACTTATTCCGGCGATGCCGGGCGCGGCGCGTTGTAGTTGCGCATGGCAGGAGGCGGAACCGAGACGACGGTTGAGCAGCTCTCATGCGCGGGTTGGTTGACCCCCATGACCGTCGTTTCGTCCTGGGGTTGCCTCGGTCTAGGTCATGTTGACAAATGGCGGAGCCAGAGGCGGATCGACGTGATGTCGATGAAGCCCAGGAAGCTTTCGGCGGTCTTGTCGTAGCGGGTGGCGACGCGACGGGCATTCTTGAGCTTGTTGAAGCACCGCTCAACGAGATTGCGCAGGCGGTAGAGCCTGCGGTCAACGGCGACCCGTAGCTTCCGGGTTTTGCGCATGGGGATGACCGGCACCACGTCGCGCACCTCCATGGTCTTGCGGATGTTGTCGGAGTCGTAGCCGCGGTCTGCGAGCAGAACGCTTGGCTCGGGCAGGTTGTCAGCCATGACCAGATCGAAGCCGAGGTAGTCCGATGTCTGCCCGGCCGTGATCTCGGTTCTCATGGGCAGGCCTGCCGCATTGACCCGCAGATGGATCTTGGTCGTGAAGCCACCTCGCGAGCGGCCGAAACCTTGGCGCGGAGTCCCCCTTTTGCGCCCGCTGCCTGATGATGAGCGCGAACCACGGTGCTGTCGATCATCTGCAGCGCATCCGGCACGATCCGGCTCTCGTTCAGCGCCTCCAGGATCTGTTCCCACAGCCCCGCCAACGTCCAGCGCCGGAACTGCCGATAGACAGACGACCATTTGCCGAACTCTTCCGGCAGGTCGCGCCAGGGCGACCCCGTTCGGGCGATCCAGAAAATCCCATCCAGAACAAGCCGATGGTTCGTGGGCTTGCGGCCGTTCGGAGAACGGACAGCCAGGATGAAGCGTTCAAAGAACGCCCACTCGTCGTTCGACATCAGGTTTCGTGCCACGCTGGTCTCCATTGCAGATACCAGCTTGAATCACGATCACCGCGCCCGGTGAATCCCTTTTGTCAACACGCCCTAGGGATCGGGCATCGACAATGTCGGCCCATAACAGGGCACGAGGGTTCCTCACCGTGTTCCGCCCCCAACCCTGCGCATCGGCCTGCCGGAGGAATGTCCTTTCCTCCAAGCATCCTGTCCGGCGGTGTGGGCCGGAGCCGCCGTCACCATCTTTGCGATCGCCCAGATGAAGCCAGCTATCTCGCGCGCGATGGCCGTGGTGACCCCCACCTTGGCTTTTCCTGCCGCAACCAGATGGCGGGATCGCTGGCACATCCTGAGCTGCCCCTTCCAGGCGATGTCGCGGACCGCCTGGGGCAGCGCCTCCAGCCGGGCAAGGAGCTTCGGGCTGACACGCGCCTGCATGCGACAGCTCCAAGCACCCTCAATCAGGACACGGCGCGCGAGACCGCTGCCCGCCTTGGTGATCCCGCCTCGCCGGACACTGGCGCCGCTGGAATGCTCCGACGGGGTCAGGCCCAAGTAGGCCATCAGCTGGCACGGGTTGTCGAAGCGGTTGAATCCCCGACCTCCGCCACCACCGTCACTGCGACGATGAACCCGACACCGCGCATCGCCTGAACCGCCTCAACCACTGGAGCGAGGCTCCACTGCGGCAGCAGATCCGCAATCTGTCCGGTCAGGCGCTCCACTCGCGCCTCGGCATCCGCGACGGCGTCGATGTAATCCTGCAGAACGATCTGTTGCGCCGGATGCGTGAAGCGCACCAGCGCGAGCCAGCGCCGATAGGCTCCGGTCCAGCCCTTCCTGCCAGGATAGATCCGGCCGTAGCGCAGCAGAAAGCCCTGCAGATTCTGGCGCGCCTTGCCAGTGACGCGCATCGCCGCCCGTGCCTGGACCAGGTCGCGCATTGCCTCGTGCGCCGTGTCCGGAACCCAAACGGCTGTCAGTTCCCCGGCTCGATGCAGCTTCGCCAGCATCAGCGCATCGCGGCGATCCGTCTTCACCCGGTCCCCGGCCTTCAGCGGGATCAGCGAGGGCGCGACCACGATGCAGTCATGCCCATCTCGACCAACTGGCGGTGGAGGCCATAGCCGCAGGGGCCAGCCTCATAGCAAAACCGCAGCCGTGCCCCGCTCGCGGCCAGCCTTTCCACCAGCTTGCGGATGTGATCGGGCCGTTTCGGCACGGTCCCCCAGGGCGGACCTCGCCACCGCGTTTGCCCCGCGCAACCGCAACAGATATCGTGGCCTTGTGGACATCAGGCCCGATGAAAATGCTGTTCGAAATCTGGTCTCTCCCCCATTCCTGAGGCTCGGCACTAGCCAATCTGGTGCAACCCTCGAACGGAGAATGCCGCGGGAGAGGCCACCGACCCACTCAGCTCACACAGAGATCATGGGGGCTAGGTTTGGCACGGATTCCCAAGTGAACGAGGTACTCGCCCAATCTTGGCGGAATATGCTGGTCGAACCCCTGCGTAAACGCAAAATGTGAACTGGCATGAACGCCATCGTTGTGGCCGAGGTGATGACGCCGCTCTATCGACGCTGGCTGGACACCATGCCCGACCCCGAAGCGGCGCTGTCGCGCATCACCGAACGCATCCCGCTGGGCCGGCGGATGACGATCGCAGGGAAAATTGCCGATTGCTGCCTGTTCCTGCTCTCGGACCGGGCCAACCACATGACGGGTCAATGGCTGTTCCCCGACGGCGGCTATAGCCATCTTGACCGGTCTGTCTGACCGGCCGCTCCAACGTGGTGATCCGCACCTCATATTCCGCCACCGGTTTGGCGGCCGCCCCGTCTTCATCAAGGGCTCCCGCTTTCGCCGTTTCGATTCGGATGCGGATCAGGTTGCGCAAAAGGTCGTGGCGACGGTCAAGCGCATGGAGCGTCGCTTCGCAATCGTCTTCAATATCCCGCATTGTGCCCTTCCGGTGATCCCGAGGCATCATGACCGTCGGCGTAAGAGGGCAGTTTTGAGGCCCGACTCGATTTTTGTGGTGCCATCAGGCGGAATGCTGCAGGCGCGTAAGCAGCATATATTTGCCGTTTCAGCAGCTTCAGCCGATTTACCTGCCCTTCGGTCTGGCTGTTGGCAAAGACCCTAGCCTGATGTGCGATGGGGGGGAATTTGGTGTCGCGGCCACGATCGCGTCGCACGAATGCGATGTGCTGTCGCACTAATCCAACGGTAAGAGAGTGATCCTCCCTTGATATGCGTCAATGCATATCGACGGCGAATGGCTAGACTGGCGTCTGAACCTGCTTCCCAGCAAAACCTGCTTCCCAGCAAGAGGACATCACCGATATGACATTCACCAGGCAGAGCATCGTTTCGGCATTCGTTATTTCTACCCTGCTCGGGACAACGGCCGGTTTCGTGATGGCCCAAACCACGCCGCCGAACATCGAGGTGAAAGCTCCCGCTGGCATTTATAAGCTTGATATCACGCATGCGGTATTACTCTGGTCGGTCAAGCACAACGGGATTTCCAACTATACGGCACGTTTCAACGATATCGAAGCTGCATTGAAGCTCGATCCGACAAAGATCGAGGATTCCTCGATTGAAGTCACCATTGACCCGAAGTCCGTCGAAACTGGATATCGTGGCAACTACAAGGCTACGCATGCAGATTCCGGTTTTGAAACCTGGGACGAAGAAGTTGCTCGCTCGCCGAAGTTTCTGAACGGTGACACTTATCCTACGATCGCGTTCAAGTCGACAAAAGTGACGCCTACGGGGCCAACAACCGCAGACGTCACGGGCGATCTCAGTTTCCTCGGCGTCACCAAGTCCGTAACGCTCAAGGCAACATTCAACGGTGAGATCGAAAAACACCCTTTCAGGGACGTCCCAACTGTAGCGTTTGCGGCTGAGGGTGTATTTGATCGTACCGAATTTGGCCAGCCGAAGGGGTCAGTCGGTCCCGAAATCACCATCCGCTTTGATGGCGAATTCATTCAGGATACGGTCGCAAAGTAGACCTGCCAATTGCGCAGATCGCATCGACGGCCGGAGTCGATGCGATCTGTCTTTGAAGTTCGCCCTGACCGGTTGACGCAATCTTTCTCGTGGGGCTCGTGCGTAAATGCCGAAGGCTCGCGCGCCCTCAGGTCTAGGTTCCAGATCTCGCCCAACTCATCGGTGTTCGCGGTTCTCGGGCCGCAAGCCCGCACGCCACCCGCAGCCGCTGCGACCAGCGCCGCATTCGAGGGGGCAAGTGTGCCGTCCGTCGGATGGAGATCGTGCCCGAAGCTGCCCGCCGCGCCGTGCGCCGGCGCCGATCCAGGCGGCCTCGCGGCGGCCGGGGGCGCATAACCTGCTGTGCAGCCGTGCTTTCCTTTCCCCTGACCGTGTTTCGGCCGTGTCTCCTGCCCTTGATCGCTGGCAGGGATCTGGTCAGCGGCAGGAAAGAGCGCAGCCGATAGACCGCCTCGACGCCATAGCAGTCTGCAAGGCCGACAGGCATCGCTGCGATGCAGCCAAGGCCGAAGTTCAGCCCATGAAATGGTGAAGCGATCAACCTGACGCTGCCTCGCAGCAATTGCAGACCATGTATCCTGCCAGGGACATCCGCCTGCGACTGAAGGCCGGTCGTGATCATCGAACCCTCTAATACGCTTTCAGCGAGGCGGGCGGCCAGTCGATGGCCGCGTTCTTGGTCAGCCCGTTCACCGCATGTTTCGAGGCGACATAGGAAGGCGTGCCGCCAAAGCCGCGCAGCCCGGCGACCGAGGCCACGTTGACGATGCTGCCGCCGCGGCCCTGGGCCAGCATCTGCCGCAGCTCGGCGCGCAGCGAGCGGAAGGTGCCGGTCGCGTTCACCCGCATCACCACGTCCCAATAGTCGTCGCTGGCCTCGTCGATGCGCGCCATGACCAGGTCCTTCTGGCTGGCATAGTCGATGGGATCGCCCGGAAAGATCGCGTCCATCACCCCGGCATTGTTCAGCGCGCAGTCCAGCCCGCCGAAATGCCCGACCGCCGCCTGCACCATGGCGTCGCAGACCGCGGTTTCCGAGATGTCGCCCTGCACGAAAGCCGCCTTGCCGCCCTCGGACAGGATCGCGTCGATCACCGCCTGCCCCTCGTCGGCGATCCAATCCACGCCGACGACATTCCCGCCTTCGCGTGCCAGCCGCATCGCTGCTAGGCGCCCCATGCCGCGGGCGCAGCCAGTGACCAGCGCAGTCTTGCCGGCGAAGCGGCCCGGAACGAAATAATCCTCGGGGACCGGCACGATGTTCTGCCGCGCAGGCAGGGCCGGGTCCGCCGGATCCCAAGGCATCGCATAGGCGCCAAGGGTCGTGGGCATGGCCGCCGGTTGCGCGGTCTCGGCCGCAAGCGGGTTGGCCAGACCGCCGGTCACGGCCGCCGCGCCAAGGACTTTCAGCAGCGCGCGACGCTCGAGGTTTTCGGCGCTGTCATGCGGTTCACTCATCGGTATTCCTCGTTTCTGTGGTGATGGAGGGGATCGGCCGCTCGCTCAGAAGGCGTAGCGGACGAAGGCCATGACGCTGAGCCAGTCCCTGGCGCTGCCGCCAAGCGCGGCCTTGGCGGCCGATCCCGGCACGGTGTAGGCGACATGGCCGTGGATGTAGGTGTTCTTCGACTTGAGCCACTTGACCGTGACATTGGCCTCGTAGCCCAGCTCGTCATCACTCAGCACGGAGAGCGCCGGATTGCCGCCGATAGTGTTCAGTTCGTCGGCCCGGAACGCCCAGAGCTGCGGCACCACCTCGATGCGCGGCGACATCTTGAAGCGGGCCTGGATGCGATGGGCGACGACATTGCTGTCCTGCACCACCTTGAAATGGTTGACGCCCTGCACCCATTGCTCGCCCGCGCCGCCCGAGAGCAGCGGATCCCAGCGCTCATAGGCGGAGGTGGTGGGATCGTCGCCCGAAAAATAGGACACCCGATAGCTGATCGTCGGCGCCCAGCGGGCATCGGCGAAATGATAGCCGAGTTCCGCCCAGCCCGCGCGTGCGTCCATGTCGAAGTTGCGGTTGGTCTGGCGGGCGATTTCGGCCCCGAAGAACGGCCCCGAGGCGCCCGCCGGGTTGGGTTGATAGGCAAGGCGCAGATCATGCACCCGCAGCCTTTCGCGGCTGCCGGCGACAGAGCCGTCCGGCCCGAAGTAATTGGCGCCGGATTTCGGTACCGCCAGATAGCTGGCGCCCAGCGACAGCCTGGACAAGGGCGTTGCCTCCAGGTTCAGGCTGCCGATCCGGGTGTCGGTGTCCAGCAGCGGCAATTCGTCGGGGTCCAGATAGAACGCCTCGAGCTTTACGTCGTTATAGGCGATCTGGCCCAGCACCAGCAGATCCGAGGACCAGCGCGCATTGGCCTGGAGTGCGGCCCGCTCGCCGCCATTCGCTGCGGTGTTGGCGATCAGGAAGCCGTTGGCCAGGGTAAAGCGCTGGCGTCCGGCGGTCAGGTTGAAGACCAGCCGGTTGCCCCGCCCGTCCACATGCCCGCCAACGATGCCCAGATAGGCGTCCTCGACCTGGGTGTGGCTGCGGGTCTTGTCGGTGAACAGCTCCTGTCCTTGCGACCAGGTGGTCATGGCGCTGAGCCCGCCATAGAACGACAGCCCTTCGCCCAAGGGGGTGATGCCGTAGAAGCCGTAATGCAGATAGGCTTCGGCCCAGTGGTCATAGCCGCGGCCGGCGGCCTTGCCCTGCATCAGCGGATTGCCGGCCAGCATCAGGTCGGGCCGGCCATACCAGGCATTGCCATTGCCGTAATACAGGCTGAAGGCGTCGAGCTTGAACCGCAGATAGGTTCCGTCCCGGTCCATCAGGATCGGAAAATCGCGCCGGTCCCCGGTCAGGCCATGCCGCGGTCGGCATCCGGCTGGGCATCCTCTCGCAGCGTGACCAGGACGCTCACCTCGACGCCGCCCGCAGCCGAGGGCAAGGTCTCGTGATCGAGCGTGGCGATCCCCGCGATGCACCTGGCGGCGCCAAGGGCCAGCGTGACCTGTTCGTCCGAATAGCTGCTGCCGGGGAACAGCCGCAGGGCACGGCGCATGCCGTCCTCGACCCGGCTGTTGAAGGCGGAATCGGCAAGCGGGTTGGTGATGCGGATGCTGATGCTGTCTATGGCCCGGCCGGAAAAAGGCTGCGCATCCGCGATGCCTTGGGCAAGGGCCTGATCGAATCCCGCCGGAACAAGGCCCGGAACGGTCAGGAACAGCGCGACCAGCGCCGGACGGGCCGCAGCGCGGTAGCACAGGCGCCGGCGCGGAAATCATGAGAAAGGCAAAGGCATATCGACTGCAAGTTGTTTCGCTTGCGGTTTTTATGCGCCTGTGCCCCGGCCAAGACGATGGCTGGCCTGCTCATTTTGAGCAGGCAGGATCTCCCTCGGCATCCTCGTCCTGGGCCGTCTCCAGCAGCAGGCCCAGCTGCGTATAGAGCCGCGCCAGGCGGGCATAGCCGCGTTGCTCAAGTCCGCGCAGCGCATCCCGTGCCGGCGAGAGGCTGTCGGGATGGGGAACATGCCAGCCGTGCGCCGGATCGTTTTCGATCCACCCTTTCGCCTGCAGAGCGACCAGCTTGCGCCGCACCGTCTGGCGCGGCATCCGCGCCACGTTGGCGATGCGCGATGCGCTCATGCAGGCGCGCTGGGTCTCGTCCTCGTCGTCCTGGCCGGGCTGGAAGGCTGCATACAGCCGCCGCTGCCCCAGGACCGCCAGGACCAGCATCTCGCCCAGGTCGTTCTCGAAAGCCTCGTTGCAATCGGCCAGATGCTCCGTGAAGAACTGGACGAAGACGTATTGAGCCTGCAGGTAATGCCGGGCCAATTTCCGCTCGGTGTGTTCGACGCATCGGCGTTCCGGCGCCGTGACATTGCCCGTCCCATCAGCCCGGCCATGCTTATCATACATGGACCCTCCTCCTTCCGCGTCCGACTATGGCATCCGCCGCTCTCCGCTGTCGGTTCCCCTGTGGATTAACATTTGGTTGTTACGATGACGGAGGTCTGCTCGTAGAGCCTGCTGACCAGTTGGAACAGCAGTTGGTCGCCGAATTGGGCGAATGGCAGGTATCCGAGTTCATCGAGGAGGCCGCCATCCGACGACCCCTGCAACTTGCGGCGGATCTGCTCGAGGGCGCCGGGCAGAACCCAGTCCTTGAACGGTGCGCCATTGCGCAGCGCCCCCACATGGTGCCAGGGATTGTAAATTGTCCGATCCCGATTGAACTCAGCTTCGATCCAAACGCTTTGAACCGGGAAGCCCACGCGCTGGGCGAAAATGTCTCGTCGGCAAGAGCCTATTGGCTCTTACGGGTCGGTGCCCAGGAGCTGGCTGCTCTGTGCCTCGATCCAATCGCGGGCATGGCTGATGAAGGCGCGGTGCAATCGGGTGCGCTCGGTTCCCTTGCCCATCATCAGGCCCAGGGTCATGGGCCGCGGCCTGCCGGTAAGGGGGATGAAGCGCATGGGCTTGCCGTCCGGCGCCACGTCATGCAGCGGCCGGACATTCACGATGGAATAGCCGAAGCCGTTGGCGACAAGGCTGCGCATCACTGCCATGTCCCGTGTCCGCTCGGCGATATTGGCGCGCAGCCCGGCCTTGGCAAAGAAGGACAGGAAATAATCCGAGCTCAGCGGCAGGTCGAGCAGGACCATCGGATAGGGGGCAAGCTGCTGGACCGAGACCTCGGACAGCTCCGCCAGCGGGTGGTCCTCGCTGATGGCGACCAGCGGCGGCAATGCGACGATCGGGAAGAACAGCAGATCGGCCGGCAGGTCGAGGTCATAGCTCAGCGCCAAGTCGATCTTGGCCTGGCGCAGCAGGCTGAAAAGCTCGGCCTGGTCGACCTCGACCTGCGAGATGCGGACCTCGCCGTGCTGCTCGACAAAGCTGCGCCGCAGGCCGGGCAGGACGATCTGGGCGAAGGTGCTGAGACAGCCGATCGCCAGCGGGCCGCGGATCGAACCGGACAGATCCCCCGCGAGATCGCGCAGAGCCGCCGCCTGGCGCAGCACCGTCTGCGCATGATCCAGCAATTTGCGCCCCGCCAGCGTCGGCGTCAGCCCCTGCGCATGATACCGGACGAAAAGCTTGACCCCCAGCTCCTCCTCGAGTTGCGAGATCCCGGCCGAGATCGAGGGCGACGAGACATTCACCTGCTGCGAGGCGGCGGCGATGCTGCCGGTTTCTCCCACGGCGACAAAATATTCCAGTTGCCGCAGCGTATAACGAAGGGGCATGTTTCTTCCGGCTCGGTGTTGGCATCGTGGCGAAAGCCTTCGCCGCCGTCCTTGCGCCATCGGCTGGAGGCCCGCGCAGACGTGGCCGGAGTATTGCCCCAAAACAACCGGCGCCGCAAGCAATGTGGCATGATGACGCACCAAAGTCGCATGGAAATCCCGCCCTCCCAAGCGCTGCCAAGGGCAATGCGCGACGGGCCCGACCGGGGGCCGAGGGCGGAGCTTCGACCGGATGGGCGGTCATGCGGCATGGCTGGCGGCCGCACGGGCCCCCAGCCACAGGGGTTCACTCGTCGCCGGGCACGCCGTAGGAGGGCGCAGCGCGCGGGTCCAGCGCACGCTGGACATAGGCGTCGAGTTGCGGCTTGTAGATCTCCCACAACCGGGCCACGGCCTCGATCGGGCACGCCTCGGTCCAGTCGCAGCGCAGATCGGCCACAGGCCAGCCGACCTTGTCCACGATCATCATGCCCGCCGAATGCACCGGGCCCGCCTCGCCTCCGGCGGCGAGCCCGGCGCGCATCGCGGCGATCAGCCGGTCGCCGATATGGCCCGAGGCCGCCAGATAGCCCTCGACGATGGCCTGCGGCACGCCGTCATTGGCCAGAAGGTTGCCACCGGAGGCGACGTTTTCCGATTGTGCCTGCGTCCAGATGCCCAGCGAGTTCGGCCCGGAATGGATCGCCGTCATGCCGTTGCGGTCCACGGCCAGGACCTGCCGGTATTCGATGAACCGCCCCCGCCCCCGGACCTCGGCCACGGCATCGGCCGCCGAGAGGCCGCCTGCCATCAGGTCCAGCGCCAGAGGGCCGAGCGCGGGATCGGTCACGTTCTGCGAGGCGACCGCGCCCACGCCCGCGCGGGCATGGGAGCAGCGCGCCGCCACCGCTGGCGAGGACGAGGATATGGCGACGCCGAACATGCCGGTCTCGGGGCAGCGCGCCACCAGCGAGAAGGTCATCGTCTTACTCCGGGATGACGGCGGTGCCGTCGATCTCGACCAGCCATTCCGGCCGCGCCAGCGCCTGCACCACCAGCCCGGTCGAGACCGGATGCACGCCGCGGAGATATTCGCCCATGGTGCGATAGACCGCCTCGCGGTGCCGCACGTCGGTGATATAGACGACGACCTTGACCAGATGCTCCATCTGGCCGCCGGCCTCCTCGATCAGCTGCCGGATGTTCTGCATGACCTTGTGGGTCTGCTCGACCGGATCGTGGCTGTCGATGTTGCGGGCCGTGTCCAGGTCCTGCGGGCACTGGCCGCGCAGCCAGACGATGCGGCCGCCCTGGGTGACGACCGCCTGGCAGAGATCGTTGTCGAGCCGCTGCTCGGGATAGGTGTCCTTGGTGTTGAACTTGCGGATGCGGGTGTGGGCCATCCTGGTCTCCATGGCTGTGGCGCGCATCGTCAGGGCGCCGGTTGAAAGGGCTCTCCGACTTGCTGCCGGCAAGGGATCGGCGGTGATCGCATGGTCAGGCCTCTTGCAGCATCCGCTGGGCCTTGCCCTGGTATTCGCTATACTTGCGCTGGATCGTGATCTGCTCGGCAATATGGCGGGCATCGTGCCAGACACCCCAGATGAAGCTGGAGCCGCGCCGCGACTGCCAGGGCAGCCCCAGGAAATACAGCCCCGGCTCGACCGAGACGCCGCGCTGGTGGATCGGGCGGCCGCGTTCGTCAAAGGCATCGGCCTTGATCCAGCCGAAATCCACCGCAAAGCCCGTGGCCCAGATGACGGTCGCGATGCCCGCATCGGCAAGGTGCAGGTCCGGGATCGGCTTCGTCACGCAGTCCGGGTCGGGCTCGCGCCTGCGGGCTTCGGGATCCTCGGGCAGGTCAAGGCCGTTGCGGCGGATATAGGCATCGGCCTCGTCCAGCAAGGAAAGGTAGTTCTCGTCGCCCCGGTCGAGATTCTGGCGCAGATCCGGGGCAAAGCTCAGGCGGCCGTCGCGATAGGCTTCGGTCCTGCCCAGCAGCACCATGCCTTGATTGCCCAGGCGGCGGAAATCCACCGTCTCGCCGCCGCGCGCGCCGCTGACGGCGATGGTGACATGCTCGGTGCCCGGCGCCGGGGCGGCCATGTCCCATTTGCCGAGCACGCCCAGCCACCAGCAGAAATCCCGGCCGCGATAGGCGCGCGGCGGCCGGTCATGCGGGCCGACCGACAGATAGACCCTGCGCCCCGCCCGCAGCAGTTCATCGGCGATCTGCACGCCCGACGATCCTGCGCCGATCACCAGCACCGCCCCCTCGGGCAGCTGTGCCGGGTTGCGATAGGCGCTGGAATGGATCTGCATGAGGCCGGCGGCGTCGGGGACCAGAGGGGGAATGATCGGTTTCTGAAACGGGCCGGTGGCCGCGACGATGCGCTCGGCCTCGATCACGCCTTGCGAGGTGGTGACTGTGAAGCCGGGACGACCCGCATTGCGGCGCACCGCGCGCACCTCGATGCCGCAGCGGATCGGGGCGTTGATTTTCCTGGCATAGGCCGCGAAGTAATCGGCCACCTCTTCCTTGGCGACGAAGCCGTCGGGATCGCCCGCAAACTCCATGCCGGGAAAGCGATCATGCCAGGCGGGGCCGTTGGCGACCAGGGAATCCCAGCGTTCCGAGCGCCAGCGCTCGGCGATCCGACCGCGTTCGAGGACTAGATGCGGCACGCCGGCCTCGCCCAGATGCTCGCTCATCGCGACGCCGGCCTGACCGGCGCCGACAATCAGCGTGTCGATCTTCTCAACTGACATTCTTGCGTCCTTCCGTGGATTTCAGGGGTTCTGGCGGCGCGTGCCTTGCCTTTCCCTCGGTCTACCGTCGGGCCGGAAAGGCGAAAATTATGATTTCGTGCAGCAACGGTTAGGCTGATCCTAAATCGGCAGGGGACAGGGTGGATTAGGCTCGGCCACAGCAATGGATCGGGAAACGCTTGTTTCGCCCCACAGACGAGCGGCCATAACCGTCCCGGACCAACCGGAGGAGCTGCACATGACCGGACCCCATCCCGAGACGCTGGCGCTTCTGGCGCGCCTGATCGCCTTTCCGACCGTCAGCGCCGAAAGCAACCTGGCCTTGGTCGATTTTGCCGAGCATCATCTGCGGCAGGCGGGGTTCACCACGCATCGCCTGGCTTCGCCGGACGGGACGAAGGCGGGGCTCATGGCCCGGCTGGGCGAGGGGCAGGGCGGGGTGATGCTCTCGGCCCATAGCGATGTCGTTCCGGTCGCGGGGCAGGATTGGACCCGGCCCCCGTTCCGGCTGACGCGGGAAGGGGCCAATCTTTACGGACGGGGCACGACCGACATGAAGGGCTTTCTGGCCGCAATGCTGTCATCGGCCAGCCGCGCCGGCAAGACAGGGCTGGCGCGGCCGCTCATGCTGGCGATCTCCTATGACGAGGAGCTGGGCTGCACCGGCATCCGCCACATGCTGCCCGGCATCGAGGCCCTGGGCTGGCAGCCTGCATTCTGCATCGTGGGCGAGCCGACCGGAATGCGGCCGGCCATCGGGCACAAGGGCAAGGCCGCGCTGGTCGCGACCTGCCACGGCACGGCCGGGCATTCCTCGCTGGCGCCGCGCCATGTCAACGCGCTGCATCTCGCGGCCGAATTCGTCGCCGCGCTGCGCCGCATCCAGTCGGATTACGCCGGGTCGGCGCTTGCGGATGACGCTTACGGCATTCCCTATTCCACCGTCCATGCCGGCAGGATGCAGGGCGGCACGGCGCTGAACATCGTCCCGGACCGGGCCGTCGTCGAATTCGAGTTCCGCCATCTGCCAGGCGATGCGCTGCCCGATTTTCAACGCCGGCTGCGGGCCGAGGTCCAGGCTATCCTTGCGCAATTCCCCGACCCGGCGGCCGATATCCGCATCGCGACGACGAACACCTATCCGGGACTGGGCATGGCGCCAGACCACCCGGCGGTGGAGGAGGTCGCCCGGCTTTGCGGCCATCCGCAGCGCATCAAGGTCACCTATGGCACCGAGGCCGGATATTTCCTGTCGCTGGGGATACCGACGGTGGTTTGCGGGCCGGGCGACATGGAGGCGCAAGGCCACAAGCCCGACGAGTTCCTGACCGCGCAGCAGCTTGCGGCCTGCGACCGGATGCTGGACGGGGTGCTGGCCAGGCTTCGGGCGTGATGCGGGCCGGCTCCGGCCCGGCGCGACAAGGGGCTTAGGATTCGCCGAAGCAAAGTTGCGGAAAACTTTAATTTACGAGACGCCGCCGTTTCGGATGATTGGAACACGCAACGAACAGGGGTGGTTGGCCGACAATTTGACGCCGCGGGCCGGGTTAAGGCCATGCCGGCGCAGCTCTGCCGTCGGGACAGCCGCAGACAAGACCTAGGGAGCCAGAGTTGAACCAAGCTACCGCAGCCGCCCGGCTCAGGACGGGCGCGGCCGTCGCCAGCGACGCGTTCGTCGCCTTCGAGCGCGTCCAGAAAAGCTACGACGGGGAAACCCTCGTGGTGAAGGATCTGAACCTGGCCATCGCCAAGGGCGAATTCCTGACGCTGCTGGGGCCTTCGGGATCCGGCAAGACCACCAGCCTGATGATGCTGGCGGGGTTCGAGACCGCCACCTCGGGCGAGATCCGGCTTGCCGGGCGGCCGATCAACTCGGTGCCGCCGCACCGGCGCGGCATCGGCATGGTGTTCCAGAACTACGCGCTGTTCCCGCATATGAGCGTGGGCGAGAACCTGGCCTTTCCGCTGAAGGTGCGCGGGCTCGGCAAGGCCGAGCGCGAGGCCAGGATCATGCGGGCGCTGGACATGGTGCAGATGGGCCATTTCGCAAACCGCCGCCCGGCGCAGCTTTCGGGCGGCCAGCAGCAGCGCATCGCGCTGGCCCGCGCGCTGGTCTTCGATCCCGAGCTGGTGCTGATGGATGAGCCGTTGGGTGCGCTCGACAAGCAACTGCGCGAGCATATGCAATACGAGATCAAGCGGCTGCACGACCAGATCGGCATCACCGTCGTCTATGTCACCCATGACCAGGGCGAGGCGCTGACCATGTCCGACCGGGTGGCGGTGTTCAACGACGGACGGATCCAGCAGCTCGCGCCGCCGGCAGAGCTGTATGAGCGGCCGCAGAACAGCTTCGTCGCGCAGTTCATCGGCGAGAACAACACGCTTCCGGGGATCATCGAGGATTTCGACGGCACCACGGCGACGGTAAGGCTGGCGACCGGAGAGCTGATCGACGCGACCCCGGTGAACATCCGCGCGCGCGGGCAGGAGACGCTGGTCTCGATCCGCCCCGAGCGGGTGGAGTTCAAGCCCGAGATGATGCCGCCCGGCGTGCACCGGATCCCTGCCCAGGTGCTCGAGGTGATCTATATGGGCGACGTGCTTCGCATCCGCATGCAGGTCGCGGGCACCAGCGACTTCGTGATGAAGTGCCGCAACGCGCTGGGGCAGCGCAAGCTGACCCCCGGCGAGACCATCGAGATCGGCTGGCATCCCGAGGATGCGCGCGCCCTCGATCCGATCTGAAGCCGACCCTCGGGCTTGAACGACCACAGACCAGCCCGGAAGAGCCGCGAGAGGCGGCCACCGGCCAGAAATTCAACAGGGAGTCCCAACGATGAAGAAACTGCTGATCCTGACCACCGCGCTTGCCGCGGCCGCATCCGCCGCCCATGCCGATATCACGGTCATCAGCTGGGGCGGCGCCTACGAGAAATCGCAGGTCGAGGCCTATAACCGGCCTTTCACCGCCCAGACCGGCATCGCCGTCAAGATGCTTGCCGCCGACAACCCGGCCGCCCCGATCAAGTCGATGGTGGAATCGAACAATGTCGGCGTCGATGTCGCCGACGTGGAATATACCGATGCGATCCGGCTTTGCGACGACGGGCTGCTGGAGGAGATCGACCCGGCCATCCTGCCGCCCGCCCCGGACGGCACGCCCGCGACCGAGGATTTCCTGCCGGGGGCGCTTACCGATTGCGCGGTCGGCTCGATGGTGTTCTCGACCGTCTACGGCTATGACGTGACCAAGTTCCCGGACGAGAAGCCGAGCACGATCGCCGACTTCTTCGACACCGAGAAATTCCCCGGCAAGCGCGGAATGCGCAAGAGCGCCCGCGCCAACTTGGAAATGGCGCTGATGGCCGAAGGCGTGCCCGCGGCAGAGGTCTATGACGTGCTTGCCACGCCCGAAGGCCTGGACCGCGCCTTTGCCAAGCTCGACACCATCAAGAGAAACGTGGTCTGGTGGGAGGCCGGCGCCCAGCCGCCGCAGCTGCTGGCCGATGGCGAGGTGGTGATGACCACCGCCTATAACGGCCGCCTGTTCACGGCCGTGGTCACCGAGAACAAGCCCTTTGCCATGGTCTGGGACGGGCAGGTCTATGAATATGAGCTGTTCGTGATCCCGAAGGGCGCGCCGAACAAGGACGCGGCGCTGGAATACATCAAGTTCGCCACCGACACCCAGCGCCTTGCCGATCAGACGAAATGGATCAGCTACGGCCCGGCCCGCAAGTCCTCGCTGTCGCTGGTCGGGCTCTACGAGGACGGCAAGACCGAGATGGCGCCGCACATGCCCACGGCAGAGGCCAATCTCGCCAATGCCTTGCGTTCCTCCTACGAGTTCTGGGTCGACCGCGACATCGAGATCAACGAGCGGTTCAGCACCTGGCTTGCGGAGTGAACCGGGGCCGCCGGCCCCGACGGCCGGCGCAGGGCTTCATCGCCCGGAACAAGGGATGCGGCGCGGGTCTCGCGCCGCCCCGTTTGACGCGAAGCAGAGGCAGCAATATGGCAGATATCTCGGCAAATGACGCGGCGCTCGCTCCTGCGGGGTCGCGGCAAGCGGGTCTTACCACATCGGACGGTCGTCCGTTGAAGTCTGCGCTTGCGCGGAGTTCGCGTCGTGCGCGTCGGCGGGCGTTCCTGCTGGTGCTGCCGCTCTTGCTGTTCATCCTGATCACCTTCGTGGTGCCGATCGGGCAGATGCTGCAGCGCTCGGTCAAGAACGACGGCTTCTCGGCCAACATGCCGCAGCTCTCGGCCTGGTTCCACGACAACCCCCGCGGCACCGAACCCGACGATGCCGCCTGGGCGGCGCTGGCCGCCGACCTGACCGCCGCCGCCCAGGCGCGCACCGTCGGCGTCGTCGGCACCCGCATCAACTACGACATGCCGGGCACGCGCTCGCTGTTCACCTCGGCCGGGCGCCAGGCCCGCGGCGGCATCGAGCCGCCCTATCGCGAGGCCATCCTCGAGATGGACGCGAAATGGGGCGATCCCAGGCTGTGGTCGGTGATGCGCGAGGCCTCCTCGCCCTATACCAGCAACTTCTACCTGGCGGCGGTCGACCGCACCCGCGACGACCAGGGCGAGGTGGTTGCCGCCCCGGCGCAGCAGCAGATCTATGTCAAGCTGTTCATGCGCACCTTCTGGCTGTCGCTGGTCATCACCTTCACCACCTTCCTTCTGGGCTTTCCGGTCGCGCACCTGCTGGCGACGCTGCCGATGCGGCAGTCGAACCTGTTGATGATCCTGGTGCTGCTGCCGTTCTGGACCTCGCTGCTGGTCAGGACCACGGCCTGGATCGTGCTGTTGCAGCAGCAGGGCGTGGTCAACGACGTGCTGGTCTGGCTGGGGGTGATCGGCAACACCCAGCGGCTGCAGATGATCTTCAACCAGACCGGCACGATCATCGCCATGACCCATATCCTGCTGCCCTTCATGATCCTGCCGCTCTATTCGGTGATGCGCACGATCAATCCCAGCTATGTGCGCGCCGCGCGCAGCCTGGGGGCGACCAGCTGGACCGCCTTCCGCCGGATCTATTTCCCGCAGACCCTGCCGGGGCTGGGGGCGGGGGCGCTTCTGGTGTTCATCCTGGCGGTGGGCTACTACATCACCCCCGCGCTGGTCGGCGGCTCGTCGGGGCAGCTGATCTCGAACATGATCGCGATGCACATGACGCAGACGCTGAACTGGTCCATGGCGGCCGCGCTGGCGGCGCTGCTTCTGGGGGGCGTGCTGATCCTCTACTGGGTCTATGACCGGCTGGTCGGCATCGACAACCTGAAACTGGGGTAATCGCCATGGCGCTTCCGACTTACGCATCGCCCTTGGAGAAGGTCTGGCACTACGCCTATCTGGTGATCTGCGGCGCGATCTTCTTCTTCCTGATCGCGCCCATCGTGGTGGTGATCCCGCTGAGCTTCAACGCCGAGCCCTATTTCACCTTCACCGACCGGATGCTGTCCTTCGACCCCGAGGGCTATTCGCTGCGCTGGTACGACAGCCTGCTGACCTTCGGCATGGCGCGGCCGGACGCGCCGCGCGACCTGAGCTGGTGGGCGGATGCCTGGCAGAACGCGAAATGGGTGAATGCGGCGAAAAGCTCGATCATCATCGGCTTTTTCTCGACCATCCTGGCCACGGTGCTGGGCACGCTGGCGGCGCTGGGTCTGTCGCGGCCCGAGATGCCCTGGCGCCGGGCGATCATGGCCATGCTGATCTCGCCGATGATCGTGCCGATCATCATCACCGCGACGGGGATGTTCTTCTTCTACTCGAACCCCTGCGAGCCGCTGAGCTGGATCGGGCTGAACCCGGAATGCGGCCGGCTGGCGGGCACCTACCTGGGGGTGATCCTGGCCCATGCCACGCTGGGCATTCCCTTCGTGATCATCACGGTGACGGCGACGCTGATCGGCTTCGACCAGTCGCTGAACCGGGCGGCGGCGAGCCTGGGGGCGAACCCGCGCACGACCTTCTTCCGCATCACCATGCCCTTGATCCTGCCCGGCGTGATCTCGGGGGCGCTGTTTGCCTTCGTGACCTCCTTCGACGAGGTGGTGGCGGTGCTGTTCATCGCCGGGCCGGACCAGCAGACCATCCCGCGGCAGATGTGGAACGGCATCCGCGAGCAGATCTCGCCCGCCATCCTCGCCGTCGCCACGCTGCTGGTCATCTTCTCCATCGCGCTCCTCACCACCGTCGAGCTGCTCCGCAGGCGCTCGGAACGGCTCAGGGGCCTGACGCCAAGGTGAGGGCGGTTCACACATCAGACAGCCTGAGAGGAGAAACCATGTCGCATGTCGTCGTCATCGGTGCGGGCCAGGCCGGGGCCGCCCTGGCCGCCAAGCTGCGCGCGCTGAAATTCGAGGGGGAGATCACGGTGATCGGCGACGAACCCGCGCCCCCCTATCAGCGGCCGCCGCTGTCCAAGGCCTATCTGCTGGGCGAGATGGAGGAGGAGCGGCTTTGGCTGCGGTCCGCCGATTTCTGGGCCGAAAACCGGATCACCCTGAAACTGGGGCAGCCGGTGACGGCCCTCGACCCCGCGGCGCGAAGCGTGACGGTCGGGGACGAGGTGCTGGTCTATGACGAGCTGGCCTTGACCACCGGCTCGGTTCCCCGCCGCCTGCCGGCCGAGATGGGCGGGACGCTTGGCGGGGTCCATACCGTTCGCACCCTGGCCGATATCGACGCCATCCGCGCCAGCTTCGCCCCCGGCCGCCGGCTGGTGGTGATCGGCGGCGGCTATATCGGGCTGGAGGCCGCTGCGGTCGGGCGCAAGCTGGGGCTGGAGGTCACGGTGGTCGAGATGGCGCCGCGCATCCTGCAACGCGTGGCCGCGCCCGAGACCTCGGCCTATTTCCGCAAGCTGCATGCCGGCCATGGCGCGGCCATCATGGAGGGCATGGCCGTCGACCGCTTGCTGGGCGAAGGCCATGTGACCGCCGTGCGCCTGACGGATGGCAGGGAGCTGCCGGCGGATTTCGTCATCGTCGGGGTCGGCATCGTCCCCGCCACCGCCCTGGCCCAGGCGGCGGGGATCGCGCTGGACAACGGCATCCGCACCGATGCGCAGGGGCGCACCTCGGCACCGCATGTCTGGGCGGCGGGGGATTGCGCCTCGTTTCCGCTGAACGGTGTCCAGATGCGGCTGGAATCGGTCGGCAACGCCATCGACCAGGCCGAACTCGTCGCCGCGAACATCATGGGCGCGGACAGGGATTACCTGCCCAAGCCCTGGTTCTGGTCGGATCAATACGATTGCAAGCTGCAGATCGCCGGCCTGAACGTGGGTTACGACCGGGTGGTCACGCGCCCCGGCGACGGGGAAGCGGTCAGCATCTGGTATTACTCGGGCGAGCGGCTGCTGGCGGTCGATGCCATGAACGACCCGCGCGCCTTCATGGTGGGCAAGCGGCTGATCGAATCGGGCCGGACCGCAGCCCCCGATCTGGTGGCCGATGTGGCCACCGATCTGAAGACGCTGATGCGGTAGGCCGGCCCGTCCGGCAATCTCCTTGCGTCAGGCTGTCGCCTCGTGGCGCGCCGCAAAGAACGCGACCGCATGGTCCGTGAAGCGCCGGGCGATGAGCCCGCGATGCACGCCCTCGCGTGAGGCGAGCACGATGCGCAGGGGCTGCAGATCATCCTCGATCTCCAGGGTCTTCACCGCGCCGCCGTCATAGGTGGTCGCGGAAGGCGGGCGCATCACCAGCAAGGTGAAGCCGAAGCCCGACGCCACCGCGCTGCGCACCGACTCGAGCGAGGTGGAGACATAGGAGATCGGCGGGTTGATGCCGCTTTCCGCCAGCAGATCCTCGAAATATCGGCGGCTGCCGGGACCGTCGAGCATGACATAGGGCTCATCCGCAAGCGTGGCCAGGCGCACGGAGTCTTGGCCCGCAAGCGGATGATCGGCGGCAACGACCACCATCGGCCGCAGCTTCGCCAGTTCCACGAAGGCCAGCCCATCCGGCACGCTGCCCCGGTCATAGGTCAGCGCCAGGTCGATCGACCCATCCCGCACCGCATCGGCCAGATCGGCCAGCGCCATCTCTTGCTGCCGGACGATCACGCCGGGGGTCGCGTCGTTGAAGCTGCGAATCAGGCCGGCGGCGTAGAAGGGCGACAGCGTCCAGAACACGCCCAGCCGAATCTCTCCGGCAGCCTCGGCAGCCAGCGCGGTGGCCTCGCGCTCGACCTGCCGCGCCTGTTCCTCCAGGCGCATGACATGCTGAAGGAACAGCCGGCCCTGGAGCGTCAGCGTCAGCCCGCGCGCGTGGTGCCGCTCGAACAGCACCAGGCCGGTCACATCCTCGAGCTTGTCCAGCGCCTGTGCCACCGAGGGCTGCGAGATGTTGAGCACGCGCGCCGCCTGGGCGATGCCGCCCTGCTCGGCGACGGCGCGGAAGTAGGCGCATTGGCGTAGGGTGAAACGAACCATATAAAAGCTGGCTTAAACCTCGGATATTCGAGTTTTGATATTCCTTGGAAAAAGGTCAAGCTGATTTCCGACCGGCGGCCCGCTTGGCCGGCTGCCAGGACTTTTCCCCATGCGAAGACAAGGAGCACCCTTATGTCACTAGCCCAGCCCGTTTCCGAATTGCTCGAGGCCGTCAACCGCCCGCTCGAAGACGCCCATGCGATGCCGCCCGCCGTCTATACGAGCCCCGATTTCCTGGCTTGCGAACTCGAAAGCATCTTCGCGCGGGAATGGATCTGCGTCGGCCGGTCGAGCGGGCTGCCCAATGTCGGTGACTATCTGACTTATGATCTGGCCGGCCAGCCCATCGTGGTGCTGCGCGGCAAGGACGGACAGATCCGCGCCTTCTCGAATGTCTGCCTGCACCGCATGTCCACGCTGGTCGAGGGTTGCGGCAACAAGCGCCTGCTGGTCTGCCCCTACCATGCCTGGACCTATGATCTGGACGGCAAGCTGCGCGGCGCGCCGTTCATGACCAGGACCACCGGCTTCTGCAAGGAGGACTATGCCCTGCCGCAGATCCGCTGCGAGGAATGGCTCGGCTGGATCTACATCACGCTGGACAAGGATCGCCCCAGCCTCGCCCCGGCTCTGGCGCCGCTTGAAGAGCTGATCGCCCATTATGGGGTGGAGAACTATGTCGAGGGCTTCCGCGAAACCCATGTCTGGGACACCAACTGGAAGGTGCTCGCCGAGAATTTCATGGAGAGCTATCATCTGCCGGTCTGCCATGCCGCGACCGTGGGCGGCCATTCCAAGCTGGAGGAAATGGAGTGCCCGCCGGGCCTGGAAGCCTTCAACTATCACTGGATCACCAAGGAAGCCTCGCTGCCGATGGGCAACGCGCATCCCGACAACACCCGGCTCGAGGGGCGCTGGCGCAAGACCACGGCGCTGATCACGCTTTATCCCAGCCACCTCATCACGCTGACCCCCGGCTATTTTTGGTATCTGTCGCTGCATCCCAAGGGCGCGGGGCAGGTGGCGATCGTCTTCGGCGGCGGCTTGGCCCCCGAATTCATGGCCGATCCGCGCGCCGAGGAATATGTCGCCACGCTCAAGGGCCTGCTGGACGAGGTCAATGCCGAGGATCGCGGCTGCACCGAGAAGGTATTCCGCGGCCTCAGCGCGAATGCGGCCCGGCCGGGGCACCTGTCCTATCTCGAGCGGCCGATCTACGACTTCATGCATTATATCGCCGAACGCACCGCGGGCTTCGACCGCTCTGCCGCCCTGGCCGCGGAGTAGGCCGATGACGACCGCGATTTCCGATATCCCGTCGATGAACGACAGGTTGCGCGTCGTCGCCGGCCTGCCGGAGCATGACGCGCAATGCCTGCCGGGCCGGTTCTATACCGATCCCGACTATTTCCGCCATGAGGTGGAGACCTTCCTGTCCAGGGAGTGGCACTGCCTCGGCCGGGCCGACGAGATCCCCGGTCCGGGGGACTATTTCACCGGCCAGCTTTTCGACGAGCCGCTGCTGGTGGTGCGCGGCGACGACGGCGCCGTGCGCGTCCTGTCCAATCTCTGCCGCCACCGCGGCATGCCGCTGGCCGAAGGGTCGGGCTCCACGCGCCGCTTCGTCTGCTCGTATCATGCCTGGAGCTACGGCCGCGCCGGCGAGCTGGTCAACGCCCCCAGGATGCGCGACAAGGGCGTCACCAGGGAAACCTGCAGCCTGCCGTCGTTTCCCTGCGAGGTCTGGAACGGCTTCATCTATGCCAACCTGGATCCCGAAGCCCACCCGCTGGCGCCGCGCCTCGGCCAGCTCGGCGATCTGCTCGGCCACTATCGCACCGGGGAAATGCGGATCGTGCGCAGCTTCGAGGAGGAGTGGCGCACCAACTGGAAATGCCTGGTCGAGAACTTCATGGAAGCCTACCATCTTTCGGTGGTGCATCCCGAAACGCTGCATCCCTACACGCCGACCGGCCTGAGCCGGAAGTCGATGTCCGACGACAGCTTCACCTCCTATTGCGCCAACTATCCCGAGACCGCGGGATCGCGCGGCACGGGGGCACCGGGCCTTACCGAGGAGGAGCGGCGCCGCTCGACGCTGTTCTGCCTGTTCCCGACGCAGATCGCCAGCCAGGCGGCGACCTTGCTGGTCTCCTTCTCGATCCAGCCCCTGGCGGTCGATCGCATCCGGGTGCGGTGGACCATGTCCACCTGGGGCGACGAGCTCACGCAGGACGAGCTGGAGGACAGGATCGCGCTTTGGCATGAGGTCAATCGCGAGGATCGCGAGAAGCTGGAAAGGATGCAGCGAACCCTCGCGTCCCGCCACGCGCCTTCCGGCCCGCTGGCGCCGCGCGACTACGAGGGCACGATCTGGGACTTCTATCGCTATCTCGGCCGGCAGGTTCCCCCGGAAGAAACGCCCTTGCGCGCGGTCAGTGCCTATTGATGCTTCCCACGCCTTTGCGAATTCCACCCGGGCGCGGATACGCGCCTGGCGAAATACACGGAGACCAACAGTGCCTCTCATAACCTGGCGTGATGCCGATGGCCGCGAAATCAGCGCGAATGTCGCCTCGGGAACCAACTTGATGAGGGCCGCGTGCGATGCGGGCGTGCCGGGCATCCATGGTGATTGCGGCGGCGCGCTTGCCTGCGCGACCTGCCATGTCGCAACCGATCCCGTTTGGGCGGAACGTCTCGGCCCGCCGGGCCCGCTCGAGGACGAGATGCTGGACATGGTCGACGGAGAGCGGACTCCGACGAGTCGGTTGAGTTGCCAGATCCTTGCCAGCGAGGAGCTGGAGGGGCTCATCCTCATCGTGCCGCCAGCCCTGCTGTAGCACCAGCGGGGCTGCGATGATCATCTCTGGCGTCGCTTCGATGGGACGATGCAGGGATTGATCGCCGATGTTTCCATCGCGCTGGCCGCGATCACGTATCGGCAATCGACGTTCGCGCATCGGCACAGCGCCGGCATCGACCAGTTCAACGAGGTCATGGGCGCGATGCGCGGTTGGCCCGATCTGGTCGAATTGGGTAAGGACGGACACGGCGAAGATCGCCTCATCATCCGCGACGTGATCGAGGCCGAACAGCGGCTCCATAGAGCGGCCGAGATGATGGCTTTGCTCGACGGCGCTGTTCCTGGAATGCGAGGCGGCGCTGAGCCGGGAGGAAACCCGGAAGGTGACGGGACACAGTCTGGAGGATGTCGCAGCGGTGATGGGCGCGCTTGCCGCCGTGTCCGAGCGTGTCCGAGGGCGTCGATATCTCGTTCAGAACGCGGCCGATGCTGTCCGATGTCGCGGAGAGAAGGGCAAGGCGGGCGGCGGCCTCAAGGTCGTCAAGAAGCTTGACGCCAGCGGCGAGCCGATCCGGGGCGACCGGGAAATCATTCCCGAGGAAGCCGAGATCGCCCGCCGCATTTTCCGCGAGTTCGCGCAGGGCAAAAACCCCGAAGGCTATCGCTGTCGATCTGAACAAGAAGGGCATCCCCGGCCCGCTGGGCCGGGGATGGGGCGATACCAGTACTCGAGGCCACCGCAATCGTGGAACCGGCATCGTCAACAATGAGCTTTACGCGGGCGTTCTGGTCTGGAACCGGCTCCGCTTCGTCAAGGATCCCAGCACCGGCAAGCGGGTATCGCGCCCGAACCCGGAAGCCGCATGGATCAGAGCGCAGGTCCCGCATCTGCGGATCGTGGACGATGCGCTCTGGAACGCGGTGCGCGAATGCCAAAAGCAGATCGCGGAAATCTTCGGCCTGAATCCGGCCAGCACGCGTGGGAGGGGAGGGCGAGGCGGCTGCATCTGGCGAACCGGCCTGTCTCTCTCCTTTCCGGCCTGATGACCTGCGGATGCTGCGGCGGGAAGGTTGGGATCATCTTGTCCAACCGTCTCGGGCGCCTCAATCCTCATCGGCGCGGCCCCTGCACCAACAACCGGGTTCCCATTTCCTTTTCGCGCCCCCGTGGCGATCCTGACGGCCTGCTTGATCTGCGGAAGCCGGGGGGCGTCTCGCGAATGTCGTGCTCAGCGGCGACATCAAAAGGCAGCTCGACGTGGTGGCTATGGTCGGAATTGAGACGCTGGATGTCGACGTTGACCTGATCACGCCATAGCCGTCGAGACTGCGAATCTGATAGATATGGGCGTAACCATTGAGACATGGAAAGTATGCTCGGCCGTGCCTTTGAAAGCTGTCTGAGGGCGGTTCTGTCGTTCGGTCAGAGCGGTAGCGCAGATTCAGGGTCTTGAAGCCGGGATTTCGTTATGAGGTTGAAAGGGCTGGTCTAAGCAGCGCGTCTTGGGACGCGTCGTTCGGCCAATCGCAAGCATCGTGGGATGCGTGCCCGCGACCGCGACCTGCGCTAGAGCGCGTTGAACTAGGATAAACTCTTTCGGCGGCTGAGGCTGCAATCACCGGCGGCCCACCGACTCGCGCAAAATCAAATCGGGGCGGGATACTTCGCCGACGGGGTCGTCGCCCAGCTTGCCCTCGATCCGGTCGATCAGGATCTCGGCCAGCCGGCGCCCGGCCATTTCGACCGAAAGCTGCGTGGCCGTCAGCGCGGGGACGAAATCCGCCGCCGAGATCCCGCGCAGCTGGTCGTCATGGGCCACGACCGACAGGTCGCGGCCGATCTGCAGCCCCGCCTCGGCTGCGGCGCGATAGACCCCCTTCGCCAGGAAGATGGACCCGCAGATGATCGCCGTCGGCGGCTCGGGCAAGGACAAGAGCCGGGCGGCGCATGCCACCCCGTCCTCTTCCGTCATCGCGGTTTCCAGCACCAGATCCGGGTCGACGGGCTGACGGCGGCTGTCCATCGCGGCGCGATAGCCCGCGGCGCGGGCCGCGGCATAACGAAACCGCCGATAGGAGTTCAGCGCCGCGATACGGGTGTGCCCGTAGTCCAGCAACAGCTCGGCCAGCCGCCTGAAGATCTCGAAATTGTCCACGTCGACGTAGGAATAGGGAATGTCCACGTCGCTGCGGCCATGCACGACGAAGGGGATGCCGGTGTCGGCCAGCAACCGGATGCGCGGGTCATGGACCAGCGGCCGGGTGATGATCAGCCCGTCCACCATCCGCGATGTCGCCAGGCGGCGCAGCACCGAAGCTTCGTCGTCGCGAAACGGCGACAGCAGCAGGTTGTAGCCGCGTTCGGTCACGACGTCGCTGATCCCGCTGAGCACATCGACGAAATTCGTCTGGACCAGCCGCAGGCGTTCGAGCGGAAAGACCAGCCCGATCGCCTCGGTCCGGCCGATGGCAAGGCCCCGTGCCCGCGCGTTCGGGGCATAGCCCATGCGCTTGGCGGCCTGTGCCACGCGCTCACGCGTGGCGGCGGGGATCGAGGGGTGGTTCCGCAAGGCGCGGCTGACCGTCGATTGCGACAGGCCCAGTTCGTCCGCCACCGCCTTCAGGCCGATGCCCTGTCCCTGATTCGGGCGATCATTGGCCATGTGGTTCCCTTCGCTTGCGCAACGCGACTTTATGGAAATCAGGATATTTGCTGAATTTTCCGGGGTCAATCCCTGGTCGACCTCGGCAGTTTACACAAGCGCTTGCACATGTTATGCAAGCGCTTGCGTAACCTCGGGAGGAGACCCATGACCCGCATCGCCCTGACCGGCCGCGCAAGGCTGCGCCTTGCCGCCGCCCTTGCCTGCGCCACCGCGCTTGGCCCGACCCTCGCTTCGGCGGATGTCGAGATCGAATATTGGCAATATGTCTTTGACGCCCGCGTGAAGGCGATGGACACGCTGATCGACGCGTTCGAGGCCGAGAACCCCGGCATCACCGTGAAGCAGGTGACATTCCCCTATGCCGACTACCAGACCCGCGTGGTTGCGGCCCATGCCGCCGGCAAGGGCCCCGACGTGGTGCAGCTTTTCTATGGCTGGATCGACAATTTCGTCGATGGCGGCATCCTGCAGCCGCTGCCCGAGGACGCCTTTCCCGCAAGCGCGATCGAGGCGGAGTTCTTTCCGATCGTCGGCGCGATGAAGCGCAACGAGCAATATTACGCGCTGCCGACGGCGGTGCGGACCATGGCGCTGTTCTACAACAAGAAGCTGTTCGCCGAAGCCGGCGTGACCGAGCCGCCGAAGACGCTGGACGAACTGGTCGAGGTCGCGAAAAAGACCGCCAGGCATGACAATGGCGGCAACCTGGTCCAGGCCGGGATCGCGCTGGACATCGCCCGGCAGGACCATCACTGGTGGCGCACGATCCTGACCGCGCAATATGGCGGCGCACCCTATTCCGACGACGGCACCACCGTCACCTATGACAGCGAGGCCGGGCTGAAGGCGCTGGACTATTACCTGGCGCTGCAGACCCAGCACAAGGTCGGCAAGGAAGGCTTCATGGACGAGGGCCAGGCCGCCTTCCGTGCCGGGCTGGCGGCGATGGTGGTGGACGGAACCTTCCGCCTGGCCAGCTATGGCACCATCGGCAGCTTCGAATGGGGCGTGGCCGAGCTGCCGGCGGCGGCGGACGGCACCCGCGCCAACTATGCCAGCTATTTCGCCAATGGCATCGGCGCCTCGGCCTCGGGCGAGGAACTCGGGGCGGCCAAGAAGTTCCTGGCCTATATCTCGTCGCCCGCCGCCATGGAGCTTTGGCAGAAGGAGGTGGGCGAGCTGCCCGCCCGCAAGGACGTCGCCATGACCGAGGCGAACCTGGCCGATCCCGTCTTCGGCCCCTTCATCCGGGCGCTGGACTATTCGCAGACCACCCGCTTCGTGGACGAGGCCGCGCAGCGCCAGATCGCCATCGACATGGTGAACCGGGCGCTGCTGCAAGGCCAGAGCCCGGCGGATTCTGTGGCCGAGGCCGCCAAGGCGGAACAGGCCCTGCTGGACAAGCATTTCGCGAAATGACCCGCCGGCCCCGGCCGAAGGGCCGGGGACCTTGTGCGGCTTCAAGCATCCAGGATCATGTTATGACACCATCCGACCATTCCGGCGGAGGGACGGGTTCCCTGCGCCTGTGGGACAGGCTGTCGGTCACGACCAAGCAGATCGTCTGGGCATGGCTTTTCCTTGCCGTCCCGATCCTGTTCTTCGGCGTCGTCCGCTTCTATCCCACCCTGCAAGCCTTCTGGCTGTCCCTGACCGACTGGGACCTGCTGAACGAGGCGAATTTCATCGGCCTCGACAATTACCGCAAGATGCTGGCCGACCCGCTGTTCTGGCAGGTCTTCCGCAACACCTTCGCCTATCTGCTGATCGGCACGCCCATCAGCATCGCGATATCGTTCGTGATCGCCTATTACCTCGACCGCGTGCGCTTCCTGCATGGCGCGATCCGGGCGCTGTATTTCCTGCCCTTCCTGACCACTGCCGCGGCGATGGCCTGGGTCTGGCGGCTGTTCTACCAGCCGCCGCCCATCGGCATCATCAACGGCTTCATCGGCATGCTGGGCTTCGAGGCGCAGCCCTTCCTGCGCTCGACCGAACAGGCGCTGCCGGCGATCATGGTCACGGCGATCTGGGCGGGCCTGGGCTTCCAGATCATCATCTTCCTGGCCGGGCTGCGCGCCATCCCGACGACCTATTACGAGGCCGCGCGCGTGGACGGGCTGGGCGAGTTCACCATCCTGCACCGGATCACCCTGCCGCTGCTGAAGCCGACCACGGTGTTCCTGGTCGTGTTCTCGTCCATCGGCTTTTTGCGGATCTTCGACCAGGTCTACAACATGACCAGCAACGATCCGGGCGGGCCGCTGAACTCGACCAAGCCGCTGGTGCTGATGATCTACCAGACCGCCTTCTCGTCATACCAGATGGGCTACGCCGCGGCGCAGACCGTCGTCCTGTTCACCATCCTGCTGGTCATCACCATGATCCAGCTCTGGATCCTGCGGAGCCGTTGAGATGAGCCGATCCGCAACCGCCCCTGTCCCGCGCAGCATCCGCCCCGGCGCGATCATTGCCTGGACCTGCCTGTTCATCGGCGGGGTCATCATGATCACGCCGCTGTTCTTCATGTTCTCGACCTCGCTGAAATCGGCGGGCGAGGTCTTCGACCTGCGCCTGGTCCCGGCCAACCCGACGCTGCAGAACTATATCCGCGTGCTGTCGGACGGCCGCTTCCTCGGCTGGTTCCTGAACTCGACCCTGATCGCGGTGATCACCACGGTCTCGTGCCTGTTCTTCGACAGCCTGGTCGCCTACACGCTGGCCAAGTTCCGCTTTCCGGGCCGCAAGCTGGTCTTTCTGGCGATCCTGTCCACGCTGATGATCCCGACCGAAATGCTGGTCATCCCGTGGTATCTGATGTCGAGCAGCCTGGGCTGGACGGACACCTATTGGGGGATCATGTTCCCCGGCCTGATGACCGCCTTCGGCGTCTTCCTGATGCGCCAGTTCTTCGAAACCGTGCCCGACGATTTCCTCGAGGCGGCGCGGATCGACGGGCTGAACGAATTCACCATCTGGTGGCGCATCGCCATGCCGCTGGTGACGCCGGCGCTGTCGGCCCTGGCGATCTTCACCTTCCTCGGCAACTGGACGGCCTTCTTCTGGCCGCTGATCGTCACCACCGACCGCGACCTCTATACGCTGCCGGTCGGGCTTTCCAGCTTCGCGGTCGAGCAGTCGATCCAGTGGGAGATGATCATGACCGGGGCGGCGCTGTCGACCATCCCGACCCTGCTGATTTTCCTGTTCTTCCAACGCTATATCGTCCGCGGCGTCATGCTGGCCGGCGTGAAGGGCTGACCATGACCCATGTTTCCGACACCTTTCCCGATCCGGTCTATCGCGACACGGTGCTGGCGCCGCTGTTCGACGGCGCGCGCACGGGCCATGCCCATGCGCTGCGGCAGGTGGACAAGGCCCATCTGGTGATGCTGGCCGAGACCGGCATCCTGACGCCCGCGCAGGCGGGCGCCATCGCGGGCGGGCTGCGCGCCGTCTGGGCCGAGACCGACCCCGCCGCCATGCGCTATGGCGGCGATGTCGAGGATTTCTTCTTCGCCATGGAAAAGGCGCTGAAGGCCAGGATCGGCCCCGACCTGGGCGGGCGGCTGCACACCGCGCGGTCGCGCAACGACATCGACCACACGCTGTTCCGGCTGGCCCTGAAGCCCAGGGTCGAGGCGGCGCTGGCCGAGGGCCGCGCGGCGCTGGCCCAGCTTCTGGCCACCGCCGGGCGCGAGGCCGAGACCCTGATCGTCGCCTATACCCACGGCCAGCCGGCGCAGCCGACCACGCTGGGCCATTACCTGGCCGCCGTGGCCGAGGTGATGCTGCGCGACCTGGCCCGGCTGGAGGCGGCGCTGGAAATCGTCGACCGCTGCCCCCTGGGCGCGGCGGCGATCACCACCACCGGCTTTCCCACCGACCGGCACCGCGTGGCCCAGCTCCTGGGCTTCGCGGCGCCCCTGCAGAACTCCTATGGCTGCATCGCGACGGTGGACTACATCTCGGCGACCTATTCGGCGCTGTCGCTCATGTTCCTGCACCTGGGTCGCCCGGTCCAGGACCTGCAATTCTGGAGCAGCTTCGAGGTGGGGCAGATCCGCCTGCCCGGCGGGCTGGTGCAGATCTCTTCGATCATGCCGCAAAAGCGCAACCCGGTCGCCATCGAGCATCTGCGCCACCTGGCCAGCCAGACCTGGGCGCGCAGCAATGCGGTCCTGGACATCCTGCACAACACCCCCTTCACCGACATGAACGACAGCGAGGGCGAGACGCAGGACTTCGGCCACCAGGCCTTCGACGCCGCCCTGCGCAGCCTGCGCCTGTTCGGCCGGGTGATGGCGGCATTGCAGGTCGATCGCGCCCGCGTGGCCCGCAACCTGCGCCTGTCCTGCGCCACCGTGACCGAGCTTGCCGACATGCTGGTGCGCGAGGCCGGGTTGCCCTTCCGCGCCGCGCATGAGATCGCCTCGGAGGTCGCGGGCGCGGTCGTTGCGGCGGGCGAGGATCTGTCCTCGGGCGGCTATCCGCATTTCCGCCGCGCCTATGAGGCCGCGACCGGCCAGGCGCCCGAGGTGGACGCCGCGGCCTTCGCCCAGGCGACGTCTGCCGCGCATTTCGTCGCCCTGCGCGACCGTTTCGGCGGCCCCGCCCCGGCGGCGCTGCAACCGGCGCTGGCGGGCTACGGGGCGGAATTGCAGGCCCTGGAAAACCGGGCCGCGGCCCGCGCGGCGCAAGACCGCGCGGCGGCTGAAGCCCTTGAACAATCCTTCAATCAGCTCTCGGGAGGAGCATGATGGCGAGCATTACCCTCGACAAGATCGTCAAGACCTACGGCGCCTCGACCGCCGTCCACGGCATCGACCTGCAGATCGCCGACGGCGAATTCGTGGTGCTGGTCGGCCCCTCGGGCTGCGGCAAGTCCACCACGCTACGCATGATCGCCGGGCTGGAAAGCATCTCGGGCGGCACGCTGAAGATCGGCGCGCGCGTGGTCAACCAGATGGAGCCCAAGCAGCGCAACATCGCCATGGTGTTCCAGAACTATGCCATCTACCCGCATATGACGGTGCATCAGAACATCGGCTTCGGGCTTTACACTTCGAAACTGTCCAGGGCGGAAAAGGACGCCCGCGTGCAGGAGGTGGGCAGGATCCTGGGCCTGTCCCACCTGCTTGAACGCCGGCCCGCCGCGCTGTCGGGTGGCCAGCGCCAGCGCGTCGCCATCGGCCGCGCCATGGTGCGCGACCCGCAGGCGTTCCTGTTCGACGAGCCGCTGTCGAACCTCGACGCCCAGCTGCGCGGCCAGATGCGGCTGGAGATCAAGCAGCTGCACCAGCGTCTCGGCAGCACCATCGTCTTCGTGACCCACGACCAGGTCGAGGCCATGTCGATGGCCGACCGCATCGTGGTCATGCGCGAGGGCCGCATCCTGCAGGTCGGCGCGCCGATGGAGCTTTACAACCGCCCCGCCGACATGTTCACCGCCCGTTTCATCGGCAGCCCCGAGATGAACATGCTGGATGCGGAGCTGTCCGGCGACGGCCTTGGCTTCGGCGGCAATGCGGGCCGGGTGACGCTGGTCCCGGATGCGCTGCCGCCGGGGCTGCGTCAGGCGTCCTCGCCGCGCGTCGCCGTCGGTATCCGCCCGCAGGATCTGGCGCCGCTTAATGCCGGGACGACCGGCGCGGCGCTGGTGCTGCACGGCACCGTCCGCGTGGCCGAGCCGCATGGGTCCGAGACCTTCGTGCATCTCGACCTGCCCTCGGGCAGCGTGATCGCGCGGGCCCCGGCGGCGGCGAGCTATCGGCCGGGCGACGCGGCCAGTTTCAAGGCGGATCGGGACAGTATCCGCTATTTCGACCGCGAGACCGAAAGGCTGGTCGCCTGAGGCCCGGCTTTCGGTTTGATAGCCATCAGGCGGTGATGATCGCCTGGTGGTGCCAGAGGCCCGGCGCATCGAGGGCATGCCCGAGCATTTGCTTGCCGCGACGTGGTGATGCCGCCCCGTGATGGTGGGGCGGCGCGGTGCTTATCCAAGCAGCTTGAGGATCGCCGGCACGCTGAGAACGGCGGCGTAGTAGCCCATGAACTGCACCCCGGTATTCATCCCGAGCACGCGATAGAGCAGCCCGCCGACCAGGCCCACTGTCAGGATGACCAGCAGCGCGATCACGCCGCCCTCCCATAGGCCGATCACCAAGATAAGCCCGACGAAGGTGGCGATGATGGCTTCGTGGCTGATGCGCTTGGCGACGAAGGCGGCGGCGCTGCGGGCATGGTTCATGGCGAAGGGATAGGCGATCAGGGTCGCGATCACCACCGAGACCAGGCCCCAGATCAGGAACTCCGACACCGACATCAGCGTATGCAGGTTGTTGACCACGCCCGTCTCGGAATTGACGGTGAAGCGCGGCGGCGCGTTGAACAGCGGCGCTGCCGGGCCGGCGGCCACCGGGCTGAGCGGCAGGCCGAATGCGATCAGCGGGATGAGCGCCTCGGCGATATAGGTCGATTCCGTCACGCCGTTGCGCACCGCCAGAACAGAGGTCAGCCGGTGATAGGCGTGCTTGATGCGCGCACCGACGATTTCTCCGGCGATGACGGTTATCGCCACCGGGCTGAAGACGAAGGTTCCGCTGGTGATCGCGGCGGCGGTCGCCGTCGCCCGCACCTGGCTGCGATCCAGGACCCGGAACGGGTTCGGGAAGTATCCGCCCCAGCCCTTCACGTCGGGGGCCAGCGTCGTTTCGCGCGGCTCGCTGCGGTTCATGCGCTTGCGCTCCAGCGGCGAGGCCGCGGAGATGAGTTCCGCGACAAGCGGGCCGATCGCGATGCCCAGGAAATAGCTGACACCCAGCTTGACCTCGTGCGCGCCGGTGAAGCTTTGCAGCGCGACGATGAGCAGGGTGAACGGCACAAGCGCGATGACCGAAGCCCAGCGGCCGGCCGAGAAATAGGCGATCAGCACCGAGGCCGCGATGAAGAGCCACGGGGCCGAGGCGGTGATATAGGTGCCGAAGGGGGCCAGGATGACCGCGAAGAGCACGGCAAGCGGCACGGCGATGAAGGCCGAGATGACCGAGCCGGCCAGCATCTTGCGCAAGGCGATATGCGGGGCGCCCAGGTTGCGCAGGGCCGAGGCCTGCTGCAACAGGGGCAGCGCCATCGTGTCGCCGGGAATGCCAAGCAGCGCGGTCGGGACCGCGTGGGTCATGTGCTTCGAGATGGCGGCGCACATCCAGAAGGTGAACACCCCCGCCGGCGGTGCGCCCAGCAGAACGACCAGCAAGGTCACGGGCGCGATGGTGGTGGTCTCGTCCGTCCCCGAGATCAGGCCGATGGCCGAGAACAGCACCGCGCCAAGCAGCCCCAGTCCCAGGGCGACCAGGATATCGTAAAGCAAGGGGTCCATCTCAGCCGGCCTCCCGGTTGCGCGCGCGGTCTTGCTCATAGTCCTGGAAGACGGAATAAAGCCCGACCTCCCGCATTTCCTGCGCGACGGCGGGCGGCAGATCCTCGACGCTGCCGATGGCACCGCCCTCGATCGCGATCTGGTCGAGGACTTCGGTCTGCCAGATGGCGCCCGGCGCGATCTGTTCGACCACCCGACGCTTGGGCTGGAAAAGGCGGGCGCAGATCGCCCCGCCCAGGATGCAGCCGATGATCCCTGCCAGCATGGCTAGCGCCTTGCCGATGGCCGGCGTGCTGGCCAGGGGCGCGATGGTGGCCAGGGCTACGGCATAGACGGCCAGGCTGACGACCGCGCCGATCAGAATGGCCTTGCCAAGCTGGGGCCGCGAAACGACATCGCCCCAGATCTCGGCAAGCTGCCCGTCCGGCCCCGAAGCGGGCGCCGGGGTTGGATTGTTCATGATGTCCTCCCAGATACGAACCCCCGGCGAGGTGTCGTCCCCGCCGGTGTTGGATGTTCAGCCCTTGCGGATCTCCGCCAGGATTTCCTCGGCGCGCGCCGCGCGCACATCGTGGTCGGCCGCCAGGCGACGGGCGACGATGTCGATCTCCTCGCCGGTCGCGCCGGCGCCGATGGCGATATTGCGCGCATGCAGCGCCATGTGGCCGCGCTGGATGCCCTCGGTCGCCAGCGCCCGCAAAGCCGCCATGTTCTGTGCCAGCCCCACGGCGACCGTCACCTCGGCCAGTTCGACGGCCGAGCCGACGTTCAGGATCTTCAGCGCCGCCTGCGCAGAGGGATGGGTCTTAGTCGCCCCCCCGACCAGGCCAAGCGCCATCGGCATCTCGATGGTCCCGACCAGGGTTCCCCTGGTGCTGATTTCCCAGGTCGTCAGCGAGGTATAACGCCCCCCGCGCGCGGCATAGGCATGTGCCCCGGCCTCGATGGCGCGCCAGTCGTTCCCGGTGGCCACGACCACGGGGTCGATGCCGTTCATGATGCCCTTGTTGTGGGTGGCGGCGCGATAGGGATCGACGGCGGCGAATTCATAGGCATCGACGATGCCTTCCATCATGCGGCGTCCCGAGAAATCCTTGGTGGCAAGCGCCTTCTCGGTCACTTCAAGCCGGGCGCGGGCGATGCGCAGGTCGGCCAGGTTCGACAGGATGCGCAGCCGCACCTCGCCGCCGGCGACCCGCTCGACGATCGACGCGATGGCCTCGGCCATGGTGTTGACGGTGTTGGCTCCCATGGCGTCGCGCACGTCGACCAGAAGGTGCAGGACCACCATCGCCCCGCGTGAGGTCTTGGGGAAGACATGCACCTCGATGTCGCGGCAACCGCCGCCGAACTTGACCAGGACGGGGTCTTTCGCGTTCGCGGCCGCGATGATCTCGTCGCGCGCGGCAAGGATCGCCAGCCGTGCGCCGAAGGGATCGGTCGTGCCGACCAGTTGCACCTGCGCCCGCATCACCGGGGCCGTGGACGAGGTCTGGAACCCGCCGCAATCGCGCACGATTCGCGCCATGTAGGAGGCGGCCGCGACGACCGAAGGCTCTTCGACCGCCATCGGGACTAGGTATTCGCGGCCGTTGACCAGGAAGTTCGTGGCAACGCCCAGGGGCAGTTGGAACGTGCCGATCACGTTCTCGATCATGCCGTTCGCACGCTCGACCGGCAGGGCGTCGGCCGAGGCCAGGACCGCGCGCGCCTGCTCGTCCAGCCCACTCGCGGCCGCCACCTTCTCCAGCCGCTCGGCGGGCAAGAGATTGCGCATGTTTTCAATCCGCGACGTTGCGGTTTGTTTCGTTCCGGTCGTCAAGGGATCCTCCCAAATTCACGGCAGATTGCGCAGGCTGGGCTTGCGCTGGCCCTAGGTCATGTTGACAAATGGCGGAGCCAGAGGCGGATCGACGTGATGTCGATGAAGCCCAGGAAGCTTTCGGCGGTCTTGTCGTAGCGGGTGGCGACGCGACGGGCATTCTTGAGCTTGTTGAAGCACCGCTCAACGAGATTGCGCAGGCGGTAGAGCCTGCGGTCAACGGCGACCCGTAGCTTCCGGGTTTTGCGCATGGGGATGACCGGCACCACGTCGCGCACCTCCATGGTCTTGCGGATGTTGTCGGAGTCGTAGCCGCGGTCTGCGAGCAGAACGCTTGGCTCGGGCAGGTTGTCAGCCATGACCAGATCGAAGCCGAGGTAGTCCGATGTCTGCCCGGCCGTGATCTCGGTTCTCATGGGCAGGCCTGCCGCATTGACCCGCAGATGGATCTTGGTCGTGAAGCCACCTCGCGAGCGGCCGAAACCTTGGCGCGGAGTCCCCCTTTTGCGCCCGCTGCCTGATGATGAGCGCGAACCACGGTGCTGTCGATCATCTGCAGCGCATCCGGCACGATCCGGCTCTCGTTCAGCGCCTCCAGGATCTGTTCCCACAGCCCCGCCAACGTCCAGCGCCGGAACTGCCGATAGACAGACGACCATTTGCCGAACTCTTCCGGCAGGTCGCGCCAGGGCGACCCCGTTCGGGCGATCCAGAAAATCCCATCCAGAACAAGCCGATGGTTCGTGGGCTTGCGGCCGTTCGGAGAACGGACAGCCAGGATGAAGCGTTCAAAGAACGCCCACTCGTCGTTCGACATCAGGTTTCGTGCCACGCTGGTCTCCATTGCAGATACCAGCTTGAATCACGATCACCGCGCCCGGTGAATCCCTTTTGTCAACACGCCCTAAACTGTCTTAAAATTCATAATGTCATCAAGGGACAGTTGCCGATTTTATGGCCGGGACTGTCCCAGTAAAATTTCCGGGACGGGACCATGAGCAGGGTGGACGCTATCGTCGCGCAGATCAGCGGGCAGATCGCCTCGGGCTTCTATCGTGCCGGGCAGAAGCTGCCATCGGTGCGTGGCGGCGCCGGGCAGTTCGGCGTCTCGAAGAACACCATGGCCGAGGCTTACGACCGTCTGGTGGCGCAGGGACTGGCGGTCGCCCGACAGGGATCGGGCTATTTCATCACCGGCAATCGTCCCCCTCCCGCGCCTCGGCTTCGCCCGGATGTGACCGAGGCGACCAGCATCGTCTCGCTTTTGCGCGAACAGCTCGACCAGCACTACGAGACCCGCCCCGGCGACGGGCGTCCACCCGCCACATGGACCGAAGTCGCCGAGATGCGTCGCATCCTGCGTGCCGGACGGCGCAGCGACGGGGCGATCGACTTCGGTTATGGCAGTTCCTGGGGGCTTGGCGCGCTAAGGGACTGGCTGCGCATGTCGCTTGCGGAACGCTCGATCCTGACCGAGCCGGACGGCATCATGCTGACCAGCGGCGTGAACCACGGGCTGGACCTGATCATCCGCCAGCTGCTTGAGCCCGGCGACACGGTGTTCGTGGACAGCCCCGGTTATTATCCCCTGTTCGCCAAGCTGCGCCTGGCCAAGGTCACGGTCGTCCCCGTGCGCCGGATCGAAGACGGGCCCGACCTGGACGATCTTCGGGACAAGCTTGCCGGCCATCGTCCCAAGGTTTTCTTCACCCAAAGCCAGGCGCATAATCCGACCGGCGGGACATTGTCGCCGGCCACGGCCTTCGGCCTGCTGCAACTGGCCGACTTGCACGACTTCCGCATCGTCGAGGACGATATCTTCGCCGACCTGCTTGCGCCGACCCTGCCCAGGCTTGCCGCCTTCGGTCGGCAAGAGCGCGTGCTTTATGTCGGCTCGTTTTCCAAGACGCTGTCGGCCAGCCTGCGCTGCGGCTATATCGCGGGCTCGCCGGATCTGGTCCGCGGTCTCGTCGACCTGAAGATGATCACGACCGTCGCCACCTCGGCGCATGTCGAGCGCCTGGTGACGGACATGATCGAGAGCGGGCAGTATATCAAGCATTTGCGCCGGCTGCGAACCCGAATGCAGGAGGGGGCGAAGGCGACGGTCCAGGCGTTGTCCGAGGTCGGGCTGGATGTGAGCCTGCCGCGGGTGCAAGGCTTCTACCTTTGGGTCCCCCTTCCCGAGACGCTGGACGAAGCCGCCTTTTGCCGCCGTGCGGCCGCGGCAGACATCTTCATCGCCCCGGCCAGCGTCTTCCATACCGAGCGGGATGCCTGCAGAAGGCCCGCCATGCGGGTCAACGTGGCTTATGGGGCTGATCCACGTTTCTGCGCTTTCCTGCGCCGAGAACTCAAATCTGACTGAAAGAGGCATTTCATGACACTATCCGCATCGTCGAGGTCGGTCCTCGCGACGGTTTGCAGAACGAGGCGCGGCCCCTTGGCGTTGATGACCGCGTGGCCATGATCGAGGGCCTGATTTCCGCGGGTCTGACCACCGTCGAAGCCGGCAGCTTCGTTTCGCCGAAATGGGTGCCGCAGATGGCCGGCTCGGCCGAGGTGCTGGCGCGCCTGCCACGTCGCCCCGGCCTGACATATCCGATGCTGGTGCCGAACCCCAAGGGCCCGGAGGCGGCGCTGGCTGCCGGTGCCGAGGAAATCGCGATCTTCGCCTCGGCATCCGAGAGCTTTTCGCAAAGGAACATCAACTGTTCGATCGACGAAAGCTTCCAGCGGTTTGCGCCGGTGATGGACGGGGCGCGTGCGGCAGGGGTGCGCGTGCGCGGCTATGTCTCCTGCGCGCTGGGTTGCCCATACGAGGGCAAGGTAGCCCTTTCCGCCGTTCTCGGCGTGTCCCGGCGCCTGTATGATCTCGGCTGCTATGAGCTGTCCCTGAGCGACACCATCGGCATCGGCACGCCTAGCGTCGCCCAGGTCGGGCCGAAGAGCAGGATGAAGACCAGAAGGCCGAAGGCGAGGATCAGGTTCCAGCGCGACATGAACTGGATGCCGCGCTCGAGCCCGGTGATGGCCGAGATGGTGTAGAGCGTCACCAGCAGCAGGATCAGCGTGCTTTGCGTGGCGAAGCTGTCGGGCAGGCCGAACAGCGCGTTCAGGCCATAGGACAGCTGCAGGCCCAGGAAGCCGATGGGTCCGACCGTGCCGGCCACCACGGCGATCACGCAGCAGGTATCCGCCACGATGCCGATCCAGCCGTGGATCGCACGCTGGCCAAAGACCGGATAGAGCAGGGTGCGCGGCGCCAACGGCAGGCCCTTGTCGTAATGGTAATGCATCAGCAGCACCGTGGTCAGCGATCCCAGGATCGCCCAGGCCAGGAAGCCCCAATGCAGATAGGCCTGCGCCAGGCCGATGGTGGCGAGCGATTGCGGATCAGCGCCCGGCCCGGCGAAATAGGGCGGGGTCGAGATGAAATGCGCGATCGGCTCTCCTGCCGCCCAGAACACGCCGCCGCCGGCAAGCAGCGTGGTCATGATCATGGCCGCCCATTGGAAGGTGGTGAATTCCGGCTTGTCGAGCCCGCCCAGCTTGACGCCGCTGCCCGGCATGAACAGCAGCACGATGCTGATCGCCAGCGCCGCGAACAGCAGGATCTGCCAGTAAAGGCCGAACAGCCGGGCCGAGACGGCGAAGCCCCAGTCGATCATCGCGCTGAGCCGCGCCAGATCGGCGACGGCCAGCAGACAGAACAGCAGGATGAAGCCTGCCGTGATGCCCAGAAGCGGCAGGTTGATCCGGCGCCAGGCACCGGAGATCCCCCGCGGAATGTCGAGATTGCTCATGTCCTTCCTCCCTCGGACAAAGAAATCCGGGCCGGCGGCGCTATTCGGCCGCCCGCTGGATCGGTGTGCGGGCGTCGAGCGGCCCGAAGCTTTCGGCATAGAAACGCGCCCAGCTGCCGCCCATCACGCCGTCGATCTCGGGCTGGGACAGGCCGGCCTTGCGCAGCCCCTCGGCAAAGCCCGCCAGATCGCGATTGTCGCGGTGCCAGGTCACCGTCGCGGGAAAGCCCGGCACCTCGGCGCCGCCTTCGCCGTAATCCATGCCCTTGGTCCAGCGCCCGACCCGCATCCATTCGACGATGGAATCCGGCTGGTCCTGGCACAGGTCGGTGCCGATGCCGATGTTCTGCGGCCCGGTGATGTCCGCCGTGCGTGCGATCATGTCGCAGAAATCCTGCAATGTGCAGGCGCTGCCGTTGCGCAGGTGATGCGGATAGGTGGATACCCCCAGCATGCCCCCTGATTGGCCGAGCGCCCGCAGCACCTCGTCGGTCTTGTTGCGCAGCGCCGGATGCCAGCTTTTCGCATTGGCATGGGTGATGGCGATGGGGCGGCCGGAATGCTCGATGGCCTCCAGCGTCGAGCGGTCGCCGGAATGGCTCATGTCTACGACCAGGCCGACCCGGTTCATCTCGGCCACCACCTCGCGGCCCATGCGGGTCAGGCCGGTATCCTCGGCCTCGTAGCAGCCCGAGGCGAGCAGCGACTGGTTGTTGTAGCTCAGCTGCATGAAGCGCAGCCCCAGGCTATGCAGGATCTCGACCAGGCCGATATCGTCCTCGATGCAGGACGGGTTCTGCGCGCCGAAGAAGATCGCCGTGCGCCCGGTCTCTTGCGCCAGCCGGATGTCCGCGGCGCTGCGGCCGTGCAGGATCAGTTCGGGGAAACGCTCGAACCAGCGGTTCCAGCGCTCGATGTTCAGCACCGTCTCGCGGAAGGTCTCGTGATAGGTGATGGTGACATGCGCGGCGTCCAGCCCGCCCTGGCGCATCTGGCGGAAGATGCCTTCCGACCAGTTGGCATATTGCAGCCCGTCGATCAGTGGCGCGCGGCTCATTCCGGCACCCCCGCCGCGACATAGGCGGTCTTCACGGTGGTATAGAACTCGGCGGCATAGTAGCGGCCCTGTTCGCGCGGGCCGAAGCTGGAGGCGCCGCGACCGCCGAACGGGACGTGGTAGTCGGTGCCGGCCGTCGGCAGGTTCACCATCACGCAGCCCGGCCGCATGTTGGCGCGGAAATGGCTGGCGCGCGCCAGGCTGCGGGTCATGATGCCCGCCGTTAGCCCGAAGGCGCTGTCATTGGCGATGGCCAGCGCCTCGTCATAGCTGCCGGCGCGGATGACGCAGGTGATCGGCGCGAACATCTCCTCGCGGTTGATGCGCATGTCGTTGCGGGTGCCGGCAAGGACGGCGGGGGCCATGTAATGGCCCGGCGTGGCCCGCTCCAGCCGGTCGCCCCCGCAAAGCAGTTCGGCGCCTTCCTCTTGGCCGATGCGGATATAGTCGAGGTTCTGTTGCAACTGTCCTTCGCTGACCACCGGGCCGATCTGCCTGCCCTGGTCCAGCGCATGGCCGACCTTCGGCGCCCTGGCCGCCGCCACCAGCCGCTCGACGAAGGCGTCGTGGACCGTCTCATGCACGATCAGCCGCGAGGCGGCGGTGCATTTCTGCCCGGTGCCGCCGAAGGCCGCATTGGCGGCATGGGCGACGGCCAGGTCCAGATCGGCATCCTCCATGACCAGCATCGGGTTCTTCGAGCCCATCTCCATCTGCAGCTTGGTCATGTTGGCAGTGGCCGCGGCGGCGATGCCGCGCCCGACCGGGACCGAGCCGGTGAAGCTGATCGCATCGACCAGCGGGCTTTCGACCAGCTGCTGCCCGACCTCGCGGCCCGGATCGGCGACAAGATTGAAGACGCCTTTCGGAATGTCCTGCCGGGCGATGATCTCGGCCAGCATGATGGCGCTGGCTGGGGTCAGGTTCGCCGGTTTCCAGACCACGGCATTGCCATAGGCCAGCGCCGGGGCGATCTTCCAGGCCGGCGTGGCGACCGGGAAGTTCCAGGGCGAGATGATCGCCACCACGCCCACCGGCTCGCGCCGCACGTCGATCTCGATGCCCGGCCGGACGCTTTCGGCCAGGTCGCCCTGGTTGCGCAGCCTCGGCCGCCGAATAGGTGAAGAACTGGCCGGCGCGATAGACCTCGCCCTTGCCCTCGGCCAGCGGCTTGCCCTCTTCGCGCGCGATCATGCGGCCGATCTCCTCGGCCCGTGCCATCAGCTCGGTGCCGATGGCCATCAGCACGTCGTGCCGTTTCTGGATGCCGGCCGCCCACCATGCCGGCTGCGCGCGGCGCGCCGCCGCCAGCGCCTCGTCCAGCTGCCCGGCGCTGGCCTGCGCGAACTGGCCGATCACATCGCCCAGGTCCGAGGGATTGCGGTTTTCCACCGTGGTCGCGCCGGACTGCCATTGGCCGTCGATGTAGAGTCTGGTCTCGGTCATGGATCTGCCTCCGGTCTGCATTTGCCGAAAACAGATAGACTTCCGGGTTATTTCAATTAATCTTAAATAATTGAAGTTTATTTCAGAATTTCTGAATATCAATCAAGCTCGAAATGCTGCGCGTCTTTCAGGTCGTGGCCGAGGCAGGCTCGCTTGGCCGCGCCTCGGCGGTTCTGGGCCGCACGCCCTCGGCGGACTCGATGATGCTGTCGCAATTGCAGGACAATCTGGGCGCCGAGCTGTTCGAGACCGACCGCAAGAACCGCCTGACGCCCCTGGGCGCGCTGGTGCTGGAAGAGGCGAACCGGGCGCTGGACGCCTTCGACCGCAGCGCCTCGGCGATCCGCCGGCATGCCAAGTCCACGGCGGGCCTGGTGCGCATCGCCGCCGTGCCCTCGGCGACCATGGACCTGCTGCCCGAGATCATCGCCCGCTTCCGCCGCCAGCGGCCCGATGTGCGGCTGGAGATCAGCGATGTCGATACCGCGACCGTCCACCGCCGCATCAAGCTGGACGAGGCGGATATCGGCATCCTCTCGACCTCGGCCGAGGACCAGCAGATCGGCGAGGTGATCCGGCGCGACGCGCTCGGCATCGTCTGCCGGGCGGGCGGGCCGATCTCGCAGGCGGTCGGCTCGGGTGCCGCCCGGTCATGGGAACTGCTGGAGTTGGAGCCGCTGATCGAGAACCCGCTTTGCCACCTGGTCGCGTCCGAGCTGGTTTCCGGCCTGCTGCTGCATTGCAATCTGGAAGCGCGCAACACTACCGCCCTTCTGGCCTTCGTCCGCAGCGGGCTGGGCGCCACGGTCCTGCCGGAAAGTGCCATCTATCACAGCCCCGAGCAGTTGGAATTCGTTGTCCCACGGGACCCCGAAAGCTGGCGCGAGCTGAGGAAGATGCACAGCAGGGACCGGCATCTCAGCCCTGCCGCACAAGCCCTCTGAGACCTGATCGGCGCCTGACCTGGATTCGGGCAGGATCCGGGCCTGCGTTCCGGATTTCAGCCGGCGGCAGCCCAGCTCGTGTGGGCAACGCCTCGGTCCCGCGTCGCTGCCGGCCCCGCCGGACGCATCGCTGGTCCCACAGGTCCGGCGGTCCGGTTTTTTTCGTCCGTGGCACAGGTGGCAAGTCGGGACCCAGTCCAGCCCGATGGTCCGGGCCGAGCGTGTGACGCCGGGCTGAGTCCGGGATCGGCCGGCGTGAAGTGCCCGAGGGGCGGGGCTCGACCAACGATGTGGAGCTCACCGCCGCTTCCTTCGCTGACGCAGGCCCGCTGTTACAGGTTCGCGGGGTCGACGGGCAGATCAACCCCGGCGGTCCGGGATGTTGTCCGTCATCGAATGATGGCAGCATTCCCTGGATCACCGTAAAGCCCATCCATATGAGCCGATGTATATCAGAAAGCACCGGGCGGGTCTCCGCAGCGTAACTATGTCCCAATAATCCAAGATTAACCTGGCTTGCATCGATCCTGTCTATCCTGGGTATCACCGCGATCGGCGGTGCAAGGCCGACGCGTGCGAAACGATGCAATCTGCGTGAACGGCCGATAGCCTTCATTATTGGTTACATACAGCGTGGCGCGGATCGATAATTGACCGCAGGCCGAGATGGCTGACGAGTTGCGCGTCGACATCGGGCGCGGCGAGGAACGCTTGCGAACCGGCGCAGTCGAGGCAGCGCACGCGACGGCCCAGGGTAGGGCTAGCCTTAACTAGCGGGAAAGGGGGGCAAGTGGGGCCGGAGAATGGTGGCGGTGGAGGCGGTCTCTGGATGGTCTGGGATTGCCATCACCACCGCCATACGCAGCCCTGGCAGGCTGATCCACGCGCCGGACGGCGAAGCAACCGGCAGTTACATCATGCTGATGCCCCTTGCGTTGGCGGCGGGCAAGGCGGGGGCTCTGCCCCCGTCGCGCTGGTGCGCGACTCCCCCGGGATATTTGGGCAAGGAAGAATGACGGGGGTCGGGGGCCTTTTCAGTTCTCGCGGAAGGCGCGGGTGAAGTAATCCGTCAGGGGCTTGACCAGATAGGCCATCGGGCTGCGTTCGCCGGTCTGGACATAGACCTCGACCGGCATGCCGGGCACCAGTTCCAGACCCTTCAGCTTTTCGGCCTCGGCGGCGGGGATCGTCACCTCGCCGCGGTAATAGGGCACATGCGTCGCCGGGTCGACCAGCGTGTCGGGCGAGACGCGGCTGAGCATCCCGTCGATCTCGGGCGTGGTGCGCGAGGAGAAGGACGAGAAGCGCAGCACTACCTTTTGTCCGGCGTGGACCTCGTCGATGTTGATGGTGGCGATGCGGGCGGCAACCAGCAGCGGTCGGTCCTGCGGGATGATGAACAGGATCGGATCGGCCGGGCGGATCACCGAGCGCGGGGTGGTGATCTGCAATTCCTGCACCACGCCCGAGACCGGCGCGCGGATGTCCAGCCTGGCGATGCGCTCGGCCAGCGCGCGGCGGCGCTCGGCCAGTTCCAGCTCGCGATAGCCCAGCTCACGCAGCTCGGTTTCGGCGGCTTCGCGGCGGGTCGCGGTCTTTTCCAGCCGCGACAGGTCGATTTCGGCCAGCTGCGTCACCGCGCGGGCGCGCGTCGCCGTCGCCTCGCCCAGAAGCCCGTCGAGCCGGGCGGCCTCGCGTTCCAGCGCCAGCACGCGCGGGGCCTGCGCCAGGCCCTTTTCCAGCAAGGATCGCTGGTCGCGCAATTCCTGGGCGATGAAGCCGCGCTGCTGCTCCAGCGCCTGGGTCTGCGCGTCCACGCCGCCGATCTGCGCCTGCACCTGTTCGGATTGCTTGGCCAACTGGCCCAGCGATTGCTCCAGCGTGTCGAGCCGGGCCCGGAACAGGCTGGCCTGCCCCTCCATCAGCGCGGCGAGTTCGGGGCGGCTGGCGGCGGCCTCGACCAGTTCGGGCGGGAAGGCGATCTGCTTGCGGTCGGCACGCTCGGCCTCGAGCCGGCCGCGGCGGGCGAGGATCTCGAAATACTGCCCCTCGACGATGGCGAGTTCGGTGCCCAGAAGCGCGCCGTCCAGCCGGATCAGCGGCTGGCCGGCGGTCACGCTTGCGCCGTCGTGGATCAGGATCTCGGCCACGACCCCGCCATCGGGGTGCTGGACGACCTGGCGGCGCTGCTCGACCTCGACCTGGCCGGGCGCCACCACGGCGCCGGCGATGCGCGCGGTCCAGGACCAGAGCCCGAAGCCGCCGACCAGCACCAGCATCGCCGCCAGGCCCAGGATGACCGGGCCACGCGCCGACCAGTCGGGGCGGCTGGACGGCGGTGGCGCCGGGGCCGGATGCGGGGCCGGCGCGGCGGTCGGCTGGGCGCGCAGATGCGGCGTGGCCTCGGCGGGCTGATTCGGATCGTTCATGTCACCCCTCCGCCGTGGCCCTGGGCACGGGCGATCTGCTCGGCGTTCTTGACCAGGGATTTCAGCACCTCGTCGCGCGGGCCGAAGGCGCGGCGCAGGCCCTGGTCCAGCACCAGCAGCAGATCGCATTCGGTGATCGCCGCCGGGCGATGCGCCATGATGATGACTGCGCCGCCGCGGGCCTTGATGGTGCGGATGGCGAGGTTCAACGCCGTCGATCCCTCGTTGTCGAGGTTCGAGTTCGGCTCGTCCAGGACGAAGATCACCGGGTCGGCGTAAAGCGCGCGGGCAAGGCCGATGCGCTGGATCTGGCCGCCGGAAAGCTGTCCGCCGGCCTGGCTGACGCGGGTGTCGTAGCCCTGCGGCAGGTCCAGGATCATGCGATGCGCGGCGGCGGCCGTGGCCGCGGCGACGACGCGCTGCGGATCGGGCTGGGGCGAGAGGCGGGCGATGTTTTCCGCGATGGTGCCGTCGAACAGCGTGACCTGCTGCGGCAGATAGCCGATCAGCCGGCCAAGCGCGTCCGGGTCGTATTGGTCCAGCGTCGCGCCCCCGAGCCGGATCGAGCCCGAGGCGACGGGCCAGGCGGCGATCAGCGCCCGCGCCAGCGTGGTCTTGCCGGCGCCCGAGGGGCCGATCACCCCCAACGCCTGGCCGGGGGCAAGGTCGAAGCTGACCCCGCGCAGCATCGCCGCCCCCTGGCCGGGGGGCACGACGGCCAGGTTGCGCACCTCGAGCCGGGCCTCGGGCCGCGGCAGGGGCGTGCGCTGCACGACCGGCGGGCGGCGCGAGAGCAGTTCGGCCAGCCGCTTCCAGCCGTCCTGGGCGCGCTGGACGATGGACCAGCCGCCCACCACCTGCTCGACCGGGGCCAGCGCCCGGCCCATCAGGATCGACGAGGCGATCATGGCGCCCGGGGTCACCTCCTGGCGCAGCACCAGCCAGGCGCCGGCGGCCAGGAGCGCGCTTTGCAGAAACAGCCGGAAGGTGCGGGAGAAGACGGTGAAGCTGGTGGCGCGATCGCTGGCGCGCAGCGTCGCCTCGGTCGCCTTGTCGCGGGCCGCCTGCCAGCGCCGGAAGGCCGCCGCCCGCATGCCGAGCGAGCCGATCAGCTCGCCCTCGTCGCGGTAGAGGTCGGACATGCGCTCGGCCGACTGGCCGGCGATGCCCGCCTGCTGCAGCAGGTCGCGGCTGAGCCATTGGTTCAGCAGCGTCGCCGCGACCAGCACCGCCATGCCGGCCGTCGCCACCGCGCCCAGGATCGGGTGGAAGATGAAGACCGCCGCCAGGAAGAACGGTGCCCAGGGCAGGTCGAACAGCGCCATCAGCACCGGCGAGGCGATCAGCCGCTGCACCGCCTCGAGATCGCGCATCCCGCCGCGCACCACCAGCTCCGAGCCGGCGGCCTGGCCGTCCTGCAAGGCGGCGGTGAAGACCCGCCCCTCCATCCGTTCCTGGAAGCGGGCGGCGATGCGGGACATGACGCGGTTGCGCGCCAGGTCGATCACCCCCATCAGCGCGAAGAGAAAGGCGACCAGCAGGAACAGCGCCGTCAGCGTCTCGACCGAGCGGCTGGCCAGGACGCGGTCATAGACCTGCATCATGAACAGCGGCCCGGTCAGCATCAGCAGGTTCACCGCGAATGAGAACAGGCCGACCATGGCATAAAGCTGCCAGGCCAGTCCGCGCGCGGATTTCAGCTCGCTTTGGCCGTCATGTCGCATCGGCGGCAAGGCCATGCCGGTTCCTTCCTTGTCATCCTGACCGGGCTTGCCCGGAATCGCCCCAGCGCATATCCCAAAGCGCAGCCGTGAAACAGTCCGCCGCCGCCCCGCCGTCTGCCCCGAGGCGAATCGCCGCTGGTCCGCCGAGTCTTAGCTTCAGAAGGTTATCAAAAGCTTGTCTGCATGGAATTTTTCCCTTCTCCTTGTCGCGACCGTGACGCTGGTGGCCTGTTCGGACCGCGACGGCGACGGCATCCATGACCCCTATGAGCCGATGAACCGCAAGGTCCATGCCTTCAACCGCGGGCTGGATGCGCGCGTCGTCAAGCCGCTGGGCGCCGGCCTGTCGGGCGGCGAGGGTGGCGAGGGCGGCGGGATCGGCAGCCATGCCGTTGCGGGGCTTGGCAATTTCGGCGCGAACCTGGCGCAGCCGGGCAGGGTGGTGAACCACCTGCTGCAGGGCAGGCCGGGGCCGGCGGCGCGCAGCACCCTGCGCTTTCTGGTGAACACCACGGTCGGCATGGCGGGTTTCCTCGACCCCGCCGCCAGCGATTTCGCCCTGCCCGAGGAGGATACGGATTTCGGCCAGACGCTTGCCCGCTGGGGCGTCGGCGAGGGGCCCTATCTGGAACTGCCGCTGATCGGCCCCTCGACCGGGCGCGATGCGGTGGGCCGCGTCGTCGACCTGGCCATCGACCCGATGCGCGGCTGGCTCAACCGCGACCAATACCTGATCGGCATGGGGGCGCGGCTCGCCTCAAAAGCCGGTGAACGGGGCCGTTTCGGCGATTCCGTCGATTCCATCCTGCATGAAAGCGCCGATAGTTATGCCCAGACGCGGCTGATCTGGTTGCAGCATCGCCGCCACGAACTGGGCGAGGAAGGAGAACACATTGACCCTTATGCCGAATGACACCCGCCGCGGCTTCCTGGGCCTGGTCGGCGCGGGACTGGCCATCGCCGCCCGGCCCGCCTGGGCGCTCGACACCGGCGAGGCGCGGGCGCTGATCGAGAAATCCCTGGCCGAAGTCTATGCCGTCATCAACTCCGGCCAGCCCCCGGCGCAGATGTATCGCGCCTTCGAGGCGATCTTCGCGCGCTATGCGGATGTCGAGATCATCGCCCGCTCGGCGCTGGGACCGGCGGCGCGCCAGGCGGGCGGGGCCGAGTTCGCCGCCTATCGCCAGGCGTTCCAGGGCTATATCGGCCGCAAATACGGCAAGCGCTTCCGCGAGTTCATCGGTTCGAAGATCGAGGTGACGGGCGCCAAGCCGGTGAAATCCTTCTTTGCCGTGACCTCGGTCGCCTATCTCAAGGGGCGCAGCCCGATGGAGGTGGAGTGGCATGTCTCGGACAAGTCCGGGAAAAGCCGCTATTTCAACATCATCATCGAGGGGGTGAACATGCTCGCCTCGGAACGGGCCGAGATCGGGGCGATGCTGGCGCGGCGCAAGGGCGATCTGGCGGCGCTGACCGCCGACCTGCAACAGGCGGGCTGAGCCCCCGCCGCCCAGGATCATGAAAAAGCGCTTCTTCGTTCCTTAAATACTCGCTGCAACGGTGCAAACCCGCGCAAGCGCGGCAGAAAGGGGCCAAACCCATCCACCAAAGGAAAAGGCCGGTCCCCCAGGGGCCGGCCTTCCTGCTATTGCTGATAGACCCCTTCGATGCCGCGCAACGCCTGGGTCAGCGCGTCGTCGGTGCCGGGCGGCGGCATCTCGGCCTCGGGGCCGCTGGTGACGGTCTCGGCCGGGAAGGTCGGCGGGCCGCCGGGCGTCTGCACGCCGGGGTCGGGCAGGGCGCGCCCGGCCTCGGCCGAGGGCTGGGCCTGGCCGCCTTGCGGCGAAGGCTGGCCAAGCGCCTCGGAAAGCGCGGCGGCCAGCGGATCGGCCGCGCCCTCGCCGCCGGTGCTGACCACCTGCGGCACGGCGCTGTCGGGATCGAAGGCGAAATTGCCCAGGGGCTCGACCGGCAGGCCCTCGTGGATCTCGGTCATCACCGCCTGCCAGATCTCGGCCGGCAGCCCGCCGCCGGTCACGCCCTTCAGCGGCGTGTTGTCGTCATAGCCCATCCAGACCCCGGTCACATATTGGCCGGTGAAGCCGATGAACCAGGCGTCGCGATAGCTCGAGGTGGTGCCGGTCTTGCCCGCCGCCGGACGGCCGGGCAGCCTGGCGCGGGTGCCGGTGCCGCGCTCGATCACCTGCTGCATCATGCCGATCAGCTCGCGCGACGCCTTTTGCGAGATCACGCGCTGGCCCATGCCGCCGACCTGGCCGATCAGCGCCTGGTCGTCGCCCTTGATGCGCAGCTCGACCAGGCCATAGGGGCTGACGGCGGTGCCGCCGTTGCGGATGCCGGCATAGGCGCCGGTCATCGCCAGCAGCGTCGATTCCGACACGCCGAGCCCCAGCGAGGGGCCGCTGGCCAGGTCGCTGGCAAAGCCGAAATCCTGCGCCACGCGGCGCACGGCATCGCGGCCGGCGATTTCCTGCAGGCGGATGGTGGCGGTGTTCAGCGATTGCGACAGGGCGCGGGTCAGCGTCACCTCGCCCGAATAGCGGCGGGTGTAGTTCTGCGGCGACCACGGCCCCGAGCCGCGCACGTTGATGGTCAGCGGCGCGTCCAGCACCGTGTCGTTCGGGCTGTAGCCCTGGTCCAGCGCGGCGGCATAGACGAAGGGCTTGAAGCTGGAGCCGGTCTGCCGCTTGGCCTGGGTCGCGCGGTTGAAGGTGCCGGTCGCGGTATTGTCGCGCCCGCCGATCATCGCGCGCACCGCGCCGTCGGGCGACATGACCACCACGGCCGCCTGCGCCTTGGAGCCCTCGGCGACCTTTTCGTCGAAGATGCGCTTCAGCGCACGTTCGGCGGCGCGTTGCACGCGCTGGTCGAAGGTGGTGGTGATGGTGACGTCCTCGGTCGTCTCGCTGGTCAGGAAGCCGGGGCCGGATTCCATCACCCAATCGGCGAAATAGCCGCCGGCCCGCGCCGCCGCCGCCTTGGACAGCACCGCCGGCTGCGCCTTGGCCTCGGCGAATTGCTTGTCGTCCAGATAGCCCTGGTCGTGCATCAGCCCCAGGATCACCGTGGCCCGGTCCTGCGCGCGCTGCAGGTTCGAGGTCGGCGCGAAATAGCTGGGCGCCTTGAGCAGGCCGGCCAGCATCGCCGCCTCGGCCGCGTTCACCTCGGCCGCCGACTTGTCGAAATAGCGCTGCGCCGCCGCCTCGAAGCCGCGTGCGCCCGCCCCCAGATACGAGCGGTTCATGTAGATGTTCAGGATGTCCTGCTTGGAGTATTTGAACTCCATCGCCAGCGCATAGGGCACTTCCTTGACCTTGCGCCAGATCGAGGACTTGCGGCATTCCGCCTCGAAATCGGCCTCGGACTTCCAGCGGATCGGGTCGAAGGTCTCGCCCAGGCACAGAAGCTTGGCGACCTGCTGGGTGATGGTCGAGCCGCCGTTGCCCTCCAGCGGGCCGCGGCCGGCGGCCATGTTGATCTTGATGGCGCTGGCGATGCCCTGCGGGTCCACGCCCGGATGGCGATAGAATCGCTTGTCCTCGGTCGCGACCACCGCGTCCTTCAGCACCGGGGCGATCTTGTCGGCGCTGACCATGCCGAAAGTTTCGCCACGCCAGGCGAAGACCCGGCCCTCGGTATCCTGCATGGTGACGGAACCGCGGGCACGGCCGTCGAAAAGCGCCGCAGGTTCGGGCAGCGTGGTGTAGAAATAGAAGCTGGCGGCCAGCAGAATCAGCGCCACCGTCAGCCCCAGCCGCCAGAACGAACCCCAGACCACCCGCCACACCAGCGCGATGATTCCCGCGATTCCCCGCGTCACCACATTGCCGCCGCGCTGCCGCCTGGGCGGCTTGCCAGGGGACGATCCGCCGGTTCGTTTCTGCGCTTTCTGAGGGGCTTGGTCGAAATTGCGCTTGTCCGCGACAATGCGGCCCTTGCCGGTCGGTTTCTTCATGCCTGCTTTCCTGCCCGGCCGATTGCTCCGGCCCGTTGGCGCGCAACATACATCAAAGCCAAGGGCTTGAGAACCGAGATGACCTATCAGTGAACTGCCGCCTCAGGCTGCAAAACCCGGCATTCCTGCCCCAAATTCAGGCAGGCGAGGGGCGGGATGGGCCGAAAGCTGCACAAACCTTGTGCCTGGTCGGGGCCGGCGGGTTTCCTGACCGGGACATGGAACTGCTGCAACGCAGAAAGAAGGTGCAGGAAACATGATGAGACCAACCGCGATCAAACCCATGATCCCGGCGCTCGCCCTCCCGCTGATCGGGCTGGCGGTGCCGGCCCTGGCGCAGGATGCCGAGGCCCCGGCGGCGACCGTCGAAGCCGTCGTCGAGACCCTGGCGCCCATCGTCGACAAGGGCGACACCACCTGGATGATGATTTCGGCCATCCTGGTCATGGCCATGTCCATTCCGGGGCTGGCGCTGTTCTACGGCGGGCTGGTGCGCGCCAAGAACATGCTGTCGGTGCTGATGCAGGTCTTTACCGTCTTCTGCATCATGTCGATCCTGTGGGTCTGCTTCGGCTATTCGCTGGCCTTCACCGGCGCCGGCTCGGCCGAGGAGGCGACCTGGCTGACCCCGTTCATCGGCGGCTTCTCCAAGGCGTTCCTGGCCGGCGTCGACACCTCGTCCCTGGCCGAGACCTTCACGACGAACGTCTATGTGCCGGAATATGTCTTCATCATCTTCCAGATGGCCTTCGCCTGCATCGCGCCGGCGCTGATCGTCGGCGCCACGGTCGAGCGGATGAAATTCGCGGCCATGCTGGCCTTCGTGGTGATCTGGTTCTTCTTCTCCTACCTGCCGATGGCCCATATGGTCTGGTGGTGGGGCGGCCCCTCGGCCTTCGACGCGCCCGGCGGCTTCCTCTTCGGCCATGGCGACCTGGACTTCGCGGGCGGCACGGTCATCCATATCAACGCCGGCGTCGCCGGCCTGGTCGCCGCGCTGGTCGTCGGCCCGCGGCTGGGCTACGGCAAGGAGCTGATGGCGCCGCACAACCTGCCCTTCACCTTCCTGGGCGGCTGCCTGCTGTGGATCGGCTGGTTCGGCTTCAACGCCGGCTCGAACATGGAGGCCACCGGCACCGCCGCCATGGCGATCCTGAACACCACCGTCGCCACCGCCGCCGCCGCGCTGGCCTGGGCCTTTGGCGAATGGCTGCTGCGCGGCCATCCCTCGCTGCTGGGCGGGGTCTCGGGCGCCATCGCCGGCCTGGTCGGCATCACGCCCGCCGCCGGTTTCGTCGGCCCCATGGGCGCCATCGTCATCGGCCTGGCCGCGGGCTTCCTGTGCATGTGGTTCGTCATCAGCCTGAAGGCCAAGCTGGGCGTGGACGAAAGCCTGGACGTGTTCGGCATCCACGGCGTGGGCGGCATCGTCGGCGCCATCCTGACCGGCGTCTTCGCCGCGCCCTCGCTGGGCGGCTCGGGCATCTACGACTATGCGACGGAATCGGTCGCGGCCAGCTATGACATCGCCGGCCAGGTGATGACCCAGACGCTGGGCGTGATCGTAGCGGTGGTCTGGTCGGCCGTGGTCTCGTTCATCGCGCTGATGATCGTCAAGGCGGTGATCGGCCTGCGCGTCTCGGGCAATGACGAGCGGCAGGGCCTGGACGTCACCACCCATGGCGAGAACGCCTATAACAACTGAGGCAGCGCTTCAGGCAAAGGAAAAGCCCGGCACATGCGCCGGGCTTTTTCATTTGCGCGGGGGGCCTTGGTCAGGACAGGCGCGAGACCACGAAATCCGCCAGGTCCGCCAGGATGCGGCGCAGGGGCTGGTCGGGCGCGGCTTGCAGCGCGGCCTTGGCACGGCCGGCCCAGGCGATCGCATCGGCGCGGGCGGCCTCCAGCGCCTCGCGGCGGCGCAGGATCTCCAGCGCGGTGGCAAGGTCGGCCTCGTCCTGCCGGCCCTGGCCGATGGTGCGTTCCCAGAAGGCGCGCTCGGCCTCGTCGGCGCGGGCGATGGCCTTGATCACCGGCAGCGTCAGCTTGCGCTCGCGGAAATCGTCGCCGACGTTCTTGCCGATGGTCGTGGTCGAGCCGCCGTAATCCAGCAGGTCGTCCACGATCTGGAAGGCGATCCCCAGCGCATCGCCATAGTCGAACAGCGCCTGCTGCACCGCCGGGTCGGCGCCGGCCACCACCGCCCCCGCCTCGGTCGCGGCGGAAAACAGCGCCGCGGTCTTGCCGCGCACGATCTGGATATAGGTGTCCTCGGTGGTCGAGACGTCCTGCGCGGCGGTCAGCTGCAGCACCTCGCCCTCGGCGATGGTGGCGCTGGCATTGGCCAGGATGCGCATGACCTGCATGCTTTCCGTATCGGCCATCAGCTGGAAGCTGCGCGCGAACAGGTAGTCGCCGACCAGCACGCTGGACTTGTTGTCCCACAGAAGGTTGGCCGTCGGCCGGCCGCGCCGCTGCTGGCTTTCATCGACCACGTCGTCGTGCAGAAGCGTCGCGGTATGGATGAACTCGACCGCCGCGGCCAGCAGCACATGGCTGTCGCCGCCATAGCCGCACAGCCGCGCCGCCGCCAGCACCAGCATCGGCCGCAGCCGCTTGCCGCCGGCCTCGACCAGATGCGCGGTCACTTCCGGAATGCGAGGGGCGTGGCGGCTGGCCATGCGCTCGCGGATCAGCGCATTGACCCGGTCCATATCCCCGGCCAGTTCCACGGAGAGCCGGTCGAGCGGCTTGGAGACGTTTTCGTTCATGCCCATCAGCGATCCCCTTTCGCCGCCAGCCATTGCCACGCCATGGACACATGCGCAACAGCCGCGTAACTTTCCCATGTCATGAAAGAGCTTCTGCGCACCACCGACCCGCTTCTCATCACCCGGGCCGCCGACCTGCTGGCGGCCGAGGGGATCCATGCCTTTCCGCTGGACCAGCACATGAGCGTGCTGGAGGGCTCGCTGGGCATCTTGCCGCGGCGGCTGATGGTGGCGGACCGCGACCTGTTCATGGCGCGCGCCATCCTGCGGGACAATCGCATCCACCATGACTGAACTGCGCGAGGACGGGTTCCTCGGCGGCCGGCTGCGCCTCGCACAGCCCGCGCGCGGCTATCGCGCCGGGGCGGATGCGGTGATGCTGGCGGCGGCTTGCCCGGCGCGGCCCGGCGACAGCGTGCTGGAACTGGGCTGCGGGGCAGGGGTGGCGATGCTCTGCCTGGGCGCGCGGGTGCCGGGCCTGCGGCTGGCCGGGCTGGAACTGCAGCCCGCCTATGCCGAGCTGGCGCGACGCAATGCCGCAGCCAATGCCATCCCGGCCGAGCTGCATGAGGGCGACCTGGCCCGGATGCCCACCGCCCTGCGCGGCCAAAGCTTCGACCATGTGATCGCCAACCCGCCCTATTTCACCGGCGGCCCGCCGGCGCCCGATGCCGGCCGCGGTCGCGCCCGGCACGAGGCGACGCCCCTGCCGCTGTGGATCGAGGCCGGGCTGCGCCGCCTGCGGCCCGGCGGCTGGCTGACGCTGATCCAGCGCGCCGACCGGCTGGCCGAGATCCTGGCCGCGCTTTCACCCCTGGCCGGGGCGATCACGATCCTGCCAGTCGCGGCGCGCGAGGGGCGCGAGGCGGGGCGCGTCATCGCATGCGCCCGCAAGGGCGCGCGCGCGCCGCTGCGCCTGCTGTCGCCCTTTGTCATGCATGCAAAACCGTCACATTCCGGCGACGAAGAGGATCTGACAAAGGCCGCGCAGGCGGTTTTGCGCGAGGGTGCGGCACTTTCGCTCGGCGGGCCGAATTTCCGGTGACAATGTGACGATTCTATGCTGCAATCCCTTGGTTCGATCAATCCAAGAGGAGGACGGAATGTCGGTTGAATCCCATGTGCAGGAGCTTCGCCGCAAACATCAGTCACTTTCGAACGCCATCGAGGCCGCGCATCGCAGCCCCGGCACGGATGACCTCACCATCGCCCGGATGAAGAAGGAAAAACTTCGCCTCAAGGAAGAGATCACGCGCCTGTCGCATTGACCTGCGGCACGGGCGGGCCTGGCCCGCCCGAAGGCCACGACCATGGAATGAGAAACGGCCCGCGACATCTCGCGGGCCGTTGCCTGTCGGGGGGCGGCTCAGACGAAGAACTGGCCGCCGTTCGCGCTGATGGTCGAGCCGGTGATGAAGCCGGCATCCTCCGAGGCCAGGAAGACCACGCAGCGCGCGATTTCCTCGGGCTCGCCCAGGCGGCCGACCGGGATCTGGGGGATGATGCGCTCGTTCAGCACCTTCTCGTCGATGGCGCGGACCATCTCGGTGCCGATATAGCCGGGGCAGATCGCGTTCACGGTGATGCCGGCGCGCGCGCCTTCCTGGGCCAGCGCCTTGGTAAAGCCCAGGTCGCCCGCCTTGGCCGCCGAATAGTTCGCCTGGCCGGCCTGGCCCTTCTGGCCGTTGATCGAGCTGATGTTGACGATGCGGCCGTATTTGCGGTCGCGCATGCCGGACCAGACCGGATGGGTCATGTTGAACAGGCCCGTCAGGTTGGTGTCGATGACCTCTTTCCACTGCTGCGGCGTCATCTTGTGGAACATCGAGTCGCGGGTGATGCCGGCATTGTTGACCAGCACGGCGATGGGGCCAAGCTCTTCCTCGACCTGCTTGATGCCCGCCGCGCAGGCGTCGTAATCCGCCACCGACCATTTGTAGGTCTTGATGCCGGTTTCTTCGGTAAAGGCGCGGGCGGCATCGTCATTGCCGGCGTAATTCGCCGCGACCGTATAGCCGGCCTCCTTCAACGCCTTCGAGATCGCCGCGCCGATGCCGCGCGACCCGCCGGTCACAAGGGCCACTTTTGCCATTTTTCGTCCCCCTTTGAAAATGGTCGTGAAATTGTGTTACCGAACTGGCGTGGCGCGCGCAAGATAGTTGCGCGCGCCTTTTCGGCTCAGGGACGCTCGAGGCACAGGGCGACGCCCATGCCGCCGCCGATGCACAGCGTGGCCAGGCCCTTTTTCGCGTCGCGGCGCTGCATTTCGAACAGCAGCGTGTTCAGGATGCGGCAGCCCGAGGCGCCGATGGGGTGGCCGATGGCGATGGCGCCGCCGTTCACGTTCACGATCGAGGGATCCCAGCCCATGTCGCGGTTCACGGCGATGGCCTGGGCGGCAAAGGCCTCGTTCGCCTCGACCAGGTCCAGGTCGCCGACCGACCAGCCGGCCTTTTCCAGCGCCTTGCGGCTGGCGGGGATCGGGCCGGTGCCCATGATCTGCGGGTCCACCCCGGCGGTCGCGTAGGAGGCGATGCGCGCCAGCGGCGTCAGCCCGCGCCGCGCCGCCTCGTCCTCGGTCATGACCAGCACGGCGGCGGCGCCGTCGTTCAGCCCCGAGGCATTGGCGGCGGTCACGCTGCCCTCCTTGCTGAAGGCGGGGCGCAGCTTTTCCATCGCGTCCAGCGTGGCGCCGTGGCGGATGTATTCGTCGGCATCGACCACGGTCTCGCCCTTGCGGGACTTGATGGTCACGGGCACGATCTCGTCGGCGAACTTGCCGGCCTTCTGCGCGGCCTCGGCCTTGTTCTGCGAGGCGACGGCGAACTGGTCCTGCTCGGCCCGCGCGATCTCCCATTTCGTGGCGACGTTCTCGGCCGTGGTGCCCATGTGGTAGTCGTGGAAGGCGTCCCAGAGCCCGTCCTTGATCATGGTGTCGAGCATCTTCATGTCGCCCATCTTCTGCCCGGCGCGGATATAGGCGGCATGGGGCGCCAGCGACATGGATTCCTGGCCGCCGGCCACGACGATCCGGGCGTCGCCCAGCAGCACCTGCTGCGCCGCCAGCGCCACCGTGCGCAGGCCCGAGCCGCAGACCTGGTTGATGACCCAGGCCGCCGATTCCTGCGGGAAGCCGGCCTTGATATGCGCCTGGCGGGCGGGGTTCTGGCCCTGGGCGGCGGTCAGCACCTGGCCCAGGATGGTTTCGGACACTTCGGAAGGATCGACCCCGGCGCGTTCGACGACCGCCTTCAGGACGATGGCGCCAAGCTCATGCGCCGGCAGGTTCGCAAAGGACCCCAGAAAGCTGCCGACGGGGGTGCGGGCGGCAGAAACGATTACGGCTTTGGTCATGACGGGGCTCCTTCCCAGATAGGCCGATAATATCGGTGACAGGAAGACTGTTTGCCGTTTCGTTACCCGAGGTCAAGCGGACTTGCGGCTGCGTCGCCCCCGACAGGCCCCGTCGCCGCGGCGGCTGAGCGCCCGTCCGCCCAGGCGGGCCACGCGGCGGCGCCGGCAAGCCCGCCTGCCGATCCGCGCAGGCCGGCCGGTCGGTCGGGAAATCCCCACCCCCGCCGGCGGGGCCGCGGGAACGGTTGTCGCGGGGGCCAAGGCGTTTCTACTGCCGGGTGAATCGGGTTTAGCTGCGCCGGGCGGCTGTGTTGGGCGATTTCCAGGGCGGCACGATGGTCGGGGCGCCGAAATAATAGCCCTGCAGGCAGTCGAGGCCCATGTCGATCAGGAAGGCGGCGTCCTCGGCCGTCTCGACCGATTCCGCGACGGTGAACATGTCGAAATGCCGGGCAATGGATTGCAGCGCCCGCGTCAGCACCTGGTTGTCGCGCTGCATGGCGATGTCGCGGACGAACTGCCCGTCGATCTTGACCATGTCGAAGCAGAAATCGCGCAGGTAGCGGAACGAGGTATAGCCGGCGCCGAAATCGTCCAGCGCGAAGCTGACGCCCTGGGCCTGCAACTCCTGCATGAATTGCTCGACCAGTTCGGGCATGCCCATCGCCGAGCTTTCGGTGATTTCCAGGATCAGCCGCTCGGCGATGCTCACATCCCCGGCGATGCCTTCGTGCAGCGTGCGCAGCCAGGCCGGATAGCCGATGGAACGCGCCGACATGTTGATCGAAAGCCTGAGCGAGGGCTCCTCGGCCAGGGATTTCAGCCCCAGCGACAACGCCAGGCAGTCGATCTGCCGCCCCAGTTCCGTCGTCTCGGCCAGCGGCAGGAAGTCGCGCAGCGGCACGATGCGCCCGGTTTCGTCGATGATTCGGATCAGCCCTTCGTGGAAGGCCGCGTGGTCTGTGCGATCCGCCTGCACCACCGGCTGATAGGCCAGGACGGCGTCGCCGCGCGATACTGCGCGCCGCACCGTCGCCATTGTCACCCGCGACTGCCGGTCCACGGCGAAATCCAGCGGAGAGCCCATTTCCAGTCGCGAATCGATATTGTCGGTCATGCCAAGACTCCTGTCATCGACGGCACTCTGGCGATCATGTCCTAAGATCGCGTAAACTGGAGCCGCATTCTCGACTCGAGGTTAACGGATCCTTGCCCGACCTGACCGAACGCTGCGCCTGGTGCGGCTCCGACCCGCTTTACGTCGCCTATCACGACCATGAATGGGGCGTGCCGGAATACGATTCGCGCGCGCTTTGGGAAAAGCTGGTGCTGGACGGTTTCCAGGCCGGGCTGAGCTGGATCACCATCCTGCGCAAGCGCGAGGCCTTTCGCGAGACCTTCGAGGGCTTCGACCCCGAGCGCGTCGCCGCCTGGGGCGAGGCCGAGGTGGGGCAGGCCCTGCAAAACCCCGGCATCATCCGCCATCGCGGCAAGATCGAGGCGGCCGTCAAGGGCGCGCGGCTGTTTCTGGAGATCGAGGGATCGCAGGGGTTTTCGCCCTTCATCTGGTCCTTCGTCGGCGGCCGGCCGATCCAGAACCGCTTCACCGCGCTGAGCCAGGTTCCCGCCAGGACGCCGCAATCCGAAGCCATGGCCAAGGCGTTGAAAAAGCGCGGCTTCAACTTTTGCGGGCCGGTGATCACCTATGCCTTCATGCAGGCCTGCGGGCTGGTCAACGACCACGTGACCCATTGCCCGGCCCATGCCCGCGTCAGGGCGCTGTCGCCTGCCTGACCAGTTCCTTCGCCGTCTCCGAGGACCAGTCGGCGCCGCCGATCAGCCGCGCGATCTCGTTGCCGTCGCGGTCGATCAGCACCGTCACCGGCATGCCCATCACCCCCATCTCGCGCGCCAGCTGCTGGCGCGGGTCCAGATGCACCGGCAGATGGGCGATGCCTTCCTCGTCCAGGAATTTCCTGACCGCGGGCGGCGGGTTGTGGCCGGCGGCGATGGCCAGCACCTCGAAATCCGCGCCGCCCATCTCGGCCTGCAGGGCGTCGAGCGAGGGCATTTCCTCGCGGCAGGGGGCGCACCAGGTCGCCCAGAAATTCAGCAGCACCACCTTGCCCCGCCAGTCGGCCAGGCTGTGCGTGCCGCCCTCGGGGTCGGTGAAGGTCGTGGCGGGCACCGGGGTCGGATCGGTCGGCGCCAGCTTGGCCAGCCCGCCGTCATGCGCGGCCTGCCAGTCGATTTCGCCGGCAAATGCCGGGCCGAAACCCGCATTTGCACCGATCAGCAGCGCCGTATAAAGAACCAGCCAACGCATTCCACCCCCCGAAGGACAAGTCATGACCGAGCAGCCCACCACCGCCAACCAGATGTGGGGCGGACGTTTCGCCGCAGGCCCGGACGCGATCATGGAGGCGATCAACGCCTCGATCGGCTTCGACCGGCGGCTTTATGCCCAGGACATCCGGGGCAGCCGCGCCCATGCCGCGATGCTTGCGGCACAAGGCATCATCAGCACTAGCGATGCCGAGGCGATCGGGGAAGGGCTGCTCACGGTCTTGTCAGAGATCGAGGCGGGGGAGTTTCCCTTTTCCACCGCGCTGGAAGACATCCACATGAACGTGGAATCGCGGCTCAAGGAGATCGTCGGCGAGCCGGCGGGGCGGTTGCACACGGCGCGAAGCCGCAACGACCAGGTGGCGACCGACTTCCGGCTGTGGGTGCGCGACCAATGCGACGCGGCCATCGCCGGCCTCGACGCGCTGATCCGCGTCGCCCTGTCGCAGGCCGAGCGCGGCGCGGATTGGGTCATGCCGGGCTTTACCCATCTGCAGACCGCGCAGCCGGTGACCTGGGGCCATCACATGATGGCCTATGTCGAGATGTTCGGCCGCGACCTGTCGCGTTTCCGGGACGCGCGCAAGCGCATGAACGAATCGCCCCTGGGCGCCGCCGCCCTGGCCGGCACCGGCTTTCCCATCGACCGCGAGGCGACGGCGCGCGCGCTGGGCTTCGACCGGCCGATGGCCAACAGCCTCGATGCGGTCAGCGACCGCGATTTCGCGCTGGAGTTCCTGTCCTCGGCCGCGATCTGTGCCGTCCACCTGTCGCGGCTGGCCGAGGAGCTGGTGATCTGGTCCTCGGCCCAGTTCCGCTTCGTCACCATGTCGGACCGCTTCTCGACCGGCTCGTCGATCATGCCGCAGAAGAAGAACCCCGACGCGGCCGAGCTGATCCGGGCCAAGATCGGCCGCATCCTGGGCGCGGCCGTGGCGCTGTTCGTGGTGATGAAGGGCCTGCCGCTCGCCTATTCCAAGGACATGCAGGAGGACAAGGAGCAGGTCTTCGACGCCGCCGACAACCTCATGCTGGCGCTGGCCGCGATGGAGGGCATGCTGTCGGACCTGACGGCCAACCGCGAGCGGCTGGAGGCGGCGGCGGGCTCGGGGTTTTCGACCGCGACCGACCTGGCCGACTGGCTGGTGCGCGAGGCGGGGCTGCCCTTCCGCGACGCCCATCACGTCACCGGCGCGCTGGTCGCCCTGGCCGAGAAGGCCGGGATCGACCTGCCGGAGCTGACTCTGGCGCAGATGCAATCGGTCCATCCGGCGATCACCGCGGATGTCTATAACGTGCTGGGCGTGCATAACTCGGTCGCCTCGCGCATGTCCTATGGCGGCACCGCGCCCCAGCAGGTTCGCGCCCAGATCGCCCGTTGGAAACAGAAACTGGAGGAGAAATCCGCATGACGCAGCACCTGCTTTTGGCCGCCTTCGCGCTGATCCTGGCCACCCTGGCCGCCTGTGGGGTCGATGGTGCGCCGACCCGTCCCGAGCCTGCCCGTGAAACCGTCCGCGAACCCGGCGTGCATATCAGCGGCGAGGCGCGTTTCGGTGTCATCAAGCAGCTCTGAGCTGACGCCCCTGCGGCTGGCCTGGGCGGCGCTTGCGCTGGCCGGCCTGGCCGTGGCGCTGTGGCGGGGCGAGGCGCTGTGGCAGGGCGCCGGCGGGTCCGAACTGCTGGCGCAGGCCACGCTGGCGCTGTGGTGCCTGGTCGAGACCATGCTGCGCCGCAACTGGGCGGCGCTGCTGACGCTGCCGGCGCTGGCGCTGGGGATCGGCTTTGCGCTGCCGCTTTATCTGTTCATCCGCTCTCGCAGGATCACCTGATGGATCACTTCAACTATGTCGACGGCTGGCTTCATGCCGAGGAGGTGCCCCTGGCCCGCATCGCGGCCGAGGTCGGCACCCCGGTCTATGTCTATTCCACCGCCACGCTGACCCGGCATTTCAAGCTGTTCCAGCAGGCGCTGGATTGGACCGATCACCTGGTCTGCTTTGCGGTCAAGGCCAACTCGAACATCGCCGTGCTGAAGCTTCTGGGCGACCTGGGCGCGGGCATGGACATCGTCTCGGGCGGGGAATACGCGCGGGCGAAGGCGGCGGGCGTGCCGGGCGAGCGGATCGTGTTCTCCGGCGTCGGCAAGACCGAGCCCGAGATGCGCATGGCGCTGGAAGGCGGCATCCGCCAGTTCAACGTCGAATCCGAGCCGGAACTGGAACTGCTGTCGCGCGTGGCCGCCGCGATGGGGGTCGAGGCGCCGGTCGCCGTGCGGGTGAACCCCGACGTCGATGCAAGGACGCATGAGAAGATCGCCACCGGCAAGTCCGAGAACAAGTTCGGCATCCCCATCGCGCGCGCGCGCGGGGTCTATGCCCATGCCGCGCGGCTGCCCGGCATCAAGGTGGTCGGCATCGACATGCATATCGGCAGCCAGCTGACCGACCTGGAGCCCTATCGGCTGGCCTATACCAAGATGGCCGAGCTGACCCGCGCCCTGCGCGCCGACGGGCATGCGATCACCCGGCTCGACATGGGCGGCGGCCTGGGCATTCCCTACCGGCGCGACAACAATGCGCCGCCCTTGCCGATCGAATACGGCCAGGTGATCCGCGATGCCGTGGGCGACCTGGGCTGCGAGATCGAGATCGAGCCGGGGCGCAACATTGCCGGCAATGCCGGCATCCTGCTGTCCTCGGTGATCTATCTGAAACAGGGCGAGGGGAGGGATTTCCTGATCCTCGACGCGGCGATGAACGACCTGATCCGGCCGGCGATGTATTCGGCGCATCACGACATCGTGCCGGTGCGCGAGCCGGCGCCGGGGGCCGAGGTCGCGCCCCATGACGTGGTCGGCCCGGTCTGCGAGACCGGCGACACCTTCCAGAAGGCGGTCGATCTGCCGGTGCTGGGTCCGGGCGACCTGGTGGCGCTGCGCTCGGCCGGGGCCTATGGCGCGGTGATGGCCTCGGAATACAATTCCCGGCCGCTGGTGCCCGAGGTTCTGGTCAGCGGCGATCAATTCGCCGTCATTCGGGCACGACCGACGCTTGAGGAAATGCTGGGACGCGATACCATCCCGGAATGGCTTTAGGTATCGCTTCCTGCTGCGTGGTCGCCGGGGGTTTCACACCCCCGGACCCCCGTGGGATATTTGTCCACGGAAGAACGAGGGGGCGGGGCCATGGATCCCGCTGAGCCGCGCCGGATCCGCTGGGCGGTCGGGCTGACCCGCGCCGGCATGTGGTGGGAGGCGCTGGCCGCCGCCTTCTGGCCTCTGGGCGTGGTTCTGGCGCTGGTGCTGGCGGCGCTGGCCTTTGGCGCGACCGATCTTTTTTCCTCGCGGGCGCTGATCTGGCTGATGGGCCTGGTGGCCCTGATCGCGGTGCTGGCCTTCGGCTGGGGGGTGCGGCGGTTCCGGCGGCCCTCGGCCGCGGTGGCGCGGCTGCGGGTCGACCTGACCCTGCCGGGGCGGCCGCTTTCGGCGCTGCGCGACCGTCTGGTCCTGGGGGCCGGGGACGGCGGCGCGGATGCGCTGTGGCGCGCGCATCTGGCGCGGATGGAGCAGGTGGCCTCTGCCGCGCGTCCGGTTGCGCCCGATGCGCGGCTGCGCTGGCGCGATCCGGTCGCCTTGCGGCTGGCCGGCATGGTGGCGCTGGTCATGGCGCTGGTTTTTGCGCCGGCGGGGCAGCTGGGGCAGGGCCTTGCCGCCCTGGGCGCGACCTTCCGGCCCCTGCCCGAGGCGCGTCCCGGCGCCGAGGCCGGGCCGTCATGGGAGGGCTGGGCCGCGCCCCCCGCCTATACCCGGCGCCCGACGCTTTACCTGAACGCCCTGCCCGAGGGGCGGGGGCTGGAGCTGCCCAAGGGCTCGAAGCTGAGCTTCCGGCTTTACGGCGAAGGCGCCGAAATAGCGCAGGATATCGGCGCGGCGGTGCCGGGCGGCGATCCCGCGGCGCCCGAGTTCATGGCCGAGCGCGACGGGGCGATCGAGGTCGCCGGGCGGCGCTTCGACGTGACCGTGCTGCCGGATGCGGTGCCGGTGGTGGCGCCCGGCAAGGCGCCCGAGCGGCGCGCCGACGGAAGGCTGGTGCAGGAATTCACCGCCAGCGACGACAATGGCATCGCGGCCGGCCATGCGGTCATCGCGTTGGACCTGGATGCGGTGGACCGCCGCTTTGGCCTGGCCCTCGATCCCGAACCGCGTGAGGCGGTGGAGCTGGAACTGCCCCTGCCCGCGACCGGCAGCCGCAAGCAGATCCGCGGCCGGCTGGTGGGTGACCTGGCGCGCCATCCCTGGGCCAACCTGCCGGTGACGGTTTCGCTGAAGGTCGAGGACGGGATCGAGCAGCAGGGCGTCTCGGCCCCGATGCGCATGGTGCTGCCGGGGCGGCGCTTCTTCGACCCGCTGGCGGCGTCGCTGATCGAGGTGCGGCGCGACCTGCTGTGGTCGCGCGACAATGCCGCCCGCAGCGCCCAGATCCTGCGTGCGGCGAGCTGGCAGCCCGAGGGCTTCATGGAGGAGGAGCTGTATCACGGCCTGCGCGGTGCCGTCGGCACGCTGGAATCCGGCAACTTGGGCGAGGAGGCGCGCAACAAGCTGGCGCAGCTGCTGTGGGATGCAGCCGTCGCGCTGGAGGATGGCGGGCTGGCCGATGCGCTGGAGCGCATGCAGCAGGCACAGGAACGGTTGAGCGAGGCGATCCGCAACGGCGCCAGCCCCGACGAGATCCAGCGCCTGATGGACGAGCTGAAGCAGGCCACCGACGATTACCTCGACATGCTGGCCCAGCAGCAGGGGCAGGATCCGGCCGAGCGTTTCGACCGCTCGCCGCAGAATCGCCAGCAGATCACCGGCGACCAGATCCAGCAGATGATGGACGAGATCCAGCGCCTGATGAACGAGGGCCGCATGGCCGAGGCACAGGAATTGCTGGAGCAGTTCAACCGCATGATGCAGAACATGCGGGTGACGCAATCCGAGGGCGGCGAGGGCGGCCGCCAGCGGCCGATGAACCGGCTGGCCGAGACCCTGCGCGACCAGCAGAAGCTGGCCGACGAGGCCATGCGCCAGATGCAGGACCGGTTCGGCCAATGGCAGCCGGGCGAGGAGGGACAGGAGGGCCAGGGCGACCAGCAGGGCCAGCAGCTTGCCGACCGCCAGCGCGAGTTGCGCGAGGATCTGGGCCGGCAGCGCGGCTTGCTGCCCGGCCGCGGCACCCCGCAGGGCGAGGAGGCGCGGCGCCAGCTGGACGAGGCCGGCCGCGCCATGGAGGATGCCGAGCAGGCGCTGCGCGAGGGCGATGCCGCCGGCGCGATGGAGCGCCAGGCCCAGGCGATCCAGTCCATGCGCGAGGGGATGCGGGCGCTGGGCGACATGATGGCGCAGGACCAGCAGCAGGGCCAGGACGGCCAGCCGCAGCAGGGCGGGCAGCAGGACGGCCCCGAGGGCCCCTCGGGCGATCCGCGCGGGCAGCGCGGGCTGGCGCAGCCCTATGATCGCCAGCCGCAGACCGATCCCTTGGGCCGGGCGCTGTCGGGCGACGGCGGTTCGATCACCTCGGGCGATCCCCTGGCCGAGGGCGGCGATCCCTCGCGCAAGGCCCGCGAATTGCAGGACGAGATCCGCCGGCGCAGCGGCGAGCGCGAGCGGCCGCGCGACGAGCGCGACTATCTGGGGCGGCTGCTGGAGAATTTCTGAAAAAGGGGGGCAGCCGGCCCTTGCGGCGCGCCGTTCGGATCGCGCGGCGAGGCCCCCTATCGGCCCAGGATGCGGTCGTGGAGCCAGAGCCGGCCCTGGTCGACCTGCTGGCGCCAGTCGGCGAGCCAGCCGCCGCCTTCCTCGGCAGGGATCTGCGGCGCCAGCGCATAGAGGATCACCGCCCCCAGCGCCAGCATCGCGGCAAGGCCGAAGCCCATGCCGTAGCCGCCGCTGCGCTGTCGGCGCACCGGCACCAGGGCGGGAACCGGCGCCTCGCGCGGGGCGGGGGCCGCGGCGGGCTCGGCCGGGTTGGCCGCGGCCGGGGTTTCCGGCAGGGCGGGACGGATCAGCGGCGCGATGGCCGGGGGCGCTTCCCCCGCCTCGGGGGCCGGATCGGGCAGCGGCGGGCCGCTGCGTGTCAGGGTCGCGGCCAGTTCCTCGGCATCGGGCAGGGCGGGGGCGACCGGTTCGGGCCATTCCGGCGGCGCGGGCCTGGCGGCAGGGGCTTCCGCGACCGGGCTTTCGGGCTGGGGCTGGGGCGGCGTTTGCGGGCTGGCGGGGGCCGGCTCGGCGGGAGCGGTTTCGGCGGGCGCCGGGGCGATGCCCGGCTCGGTCACGGTGGCGGCCGGCCAGTCGATCGGCGGTTCGGCGGGCGCGCGGCCGTCGCTGGCGGCGGGCTCGGTCGTCGCTGGCGCCGCCTCCGGGGCCGCTGTGGCGGCGGCCGTCGCGGGAATGTGATCGGTGGCGGGCTTTCGCACCGGCGCCTCGCGGGCGCGCAGCTCGCGGGCGGCTTCCTCGCGCAGGATGGCCAGCACCGATTCGTCCAGCGGCCGGTTCAGGACCGGGCGCGCCTGCGGATCATAGGGGCGGCGCGGGGCGGGATCGGTGGCCTGGGCGGATTTTCCCGTTCCGGGCTGGCGCCACACATGGCCGCAGGCCGAGCATTCGACCTCGCGCCCCGAGGCGGGAATGGCGGATTCCGCGATCTCGTATTGGGCAGCGCAGCGGGGGCAGGTCAGGCGCATGGGCTGGTCTTTCGGCTCCGGTCGGGGGTGGTTTCGATCATGCGGGCGTCTCGCATTCGCCGCGCGACTGTTCTATCAAGCCACGAACCGCGCGCCAAGCAGCCCGCTCGGAAAGGGACCACCAGTGATCGAGATGCAGAACCTGTCCTTCGGCTACAGCGGCAACGATCCGCTGCTTGCCGACATGTCGCTGACGCTTCAGCCGGGTTCCTTCCATTTCCTGACCGGCCCCTCGGGCGCGGGCAAGACCACCTTCCTGCGGCTGTGCTATGCCGACCTGCTGCCCAGCGGCGGGCGGATGACCGCCTTTGGCCAGGATGTGCAGGGGCTGTCGCGCGACGGCATCGCCGGGCTGCGGCGGCGGGTGGGGGTGGTGCATCAGGACACGCAATTCCTGGACCACCTGCCGGTGGCGGAAAACATCGCCCTGCCGTTGCTGGTCTCGGGCGAGCAGGTGGACATGCCGGCCCTGGGCGAGTTGCTGGCCTGGGTGCAGCTGTCCGGCCATGCCCGCGCCATGCCCCCCGAACTGTCGGGGGGCGAGCGGCAGCGCGCCGCGCTGGCCCGCGCCGTCATCATGTCGCCCGACCTGATCCTGGCGGACGAGCCGACCGGGAACCTGGACTGGGACATGTCGATGCGGCTTTTGCAGTTGCTGATCGAACTGAACCGTTCTGGCAAGGCGGTGCTGATCGCCACCCATGACCTGAACCTGATCCGTGCCGCCAAGCAGCAGGTGCAGGCGCGGGTGCTGCGCATCGCGGGCAAGAGGCTGCAACTGGCGGGGGCGGACCTGTGAAGAAAGCCGATCTGAAATCGCTCGACCTGGCGACGCTGTGGCGCGGGCTGACCCGACCCGACCCTGCGGGGACGGACCGCGTGGTGCCGCCGACCGGCTTTACCGCGCAGCTGACGGTGTTCTCGGCCGCGGCCATGGCCTTCCTTGCGGTCTTTGCCCTGGCGCTGGCGCTGGCCACCGGCCGGCTGGCCGAACGCTGGTCCAGCGAGCTGGCCCAGACCGTGACCGTGCGCATCTCGGCCCCCGAGGACCAGATCGACGAGCAGACCCTCACGGTGATGGAGGCGCTGAAGACCACCCCCGGCATCGCCGAGGCGCGGCTCTTGCCCGATGACGAGGTGGAAGGGCTGCTGGAGCCCTGGTTCGGCCCCGATGTCCCGGTCGAGGCCCTGCCGGTGCCGCGCCTGATCGAGATCACCGAGGCGGCCGAGGGTTTCGACGCCGAGGCGCTGCGCCTGCGGCTGGAGGGCGAGGCGCCGGGCGCGGTGCTGGACGACCATACCCGCTGGCGCCAGCCGCTGGTCTCGGCCGCGAACCGGCTGCGGGTGCTGGGCCTCGTCTCGCTGTTGCTGATTGCCGCCGCCTCGGGGGCGATGATCACGCTGGCGGCCAAGGCGGCGCTGGCGGCGAACGGGCAGGTGATCCGCGTCCTGCGCCTGATCGGCGCGCGCGACATCACCATCGCCACCGCCTTCGTACGCCGCTTTACCCGCCGCGCCGCCATGGGTGCGGCCGGCGGCACCGCGCTGGGGATGGCGGCGATCTGGGCGCTGCCCGCGATGGACCAGGCGGGCAGCTTCCTGACCGGGCTGGGATTCCAGGGCTGGGGCTGGCTCTGGCCCTTGCTGATCCCGCCGCTCGCCGCTGCCATCGGTTTCGTCGCGACCCGCTGGGCGGCGCTGAAGATGCTGCGCGAGGTGCGCTGATGGCCCTCTATCATCCGCGCCGGGCCTCGGTCCTGGATTGGCCGCGCACGGTGCTTTATTACCTTTATGCGGCGCTGGTGACGCTGGTGCTGGGGCTGTGGGGCCTGCCGCAGGTGCTGGTCCACCCCGAGCGCGCGCATCGCGTGGCCAGCCTGTGGCTGGACCAGATGCTGGGCGCGGCACGGCTGATCCTGGGCGTCCGGGTCGAATACCGCGGCACGCCGCCCGCCGGCGACTGCATCGTCGCCTCCAAGCATCACAGCTTTCTCGACATCCTGGCGCTGGCCCGCGCCTGCCCGCGCCGCGCCTTCGTGATGAAGCGCGAGGTGCTGCGGGTGCCGGTCATGGGCTGGTTTGCGCGCAAGGTCGGCTGCATCCCCATCGACCGTGCCCGCGGCAAGGAGGCGATGAAGCAGATCATCGCCGGGATCGAGGCCGCCCGCGCCCGTCCCGGCGGGCTGGGCCAGCTGATCATCTATCCCGAGGGCACCCGCACCCGGCCGGGGCAGAAACTGCCCTACAAGCACGGCGCCGGCACCATCCAGCGCGCGACCGGCCTGCCCATCCACCCGGTGGCGGTCAATTGCGGCCTGTTCTGGCCCCGGCAGGGCATCCCGATCCGCGGCGGCACGGCGGTGATCGAGTTCCTGCCGCCGATCACCGCCGGCCCGCGGTCGGGGGCGGTGATGGAATTGCTGGAGGACCGGATCGAGAGCGCCAGCGACCGCCTGCTGGCCGAGGCGGGCGGCCTGCCGCCGGCCTGAGCCCTGACGCAAGGTCAGGGGCGTTTTCGCCATTGCGCCCGCCCGCGGTTGCGGTCCAACCTGCCCGGCGGATTCGCGGGCCTTCGGGCCAGAACAGGGGGACGGTATGCGTCCGATCATCGACATCGACCATGTTTCCAAACGCTACGGCAGCGGCACGGTGGCGCTGAAAGAGGTCTCGTTGCAGATCGAGGAGGGCGAGATCCTGGCGCTGCTCGGCCCGAACGGGGCGGGCAAGACCACGCTGATCTCGATCATCTGCGGCCTGGTGGTGCCGACCGGCGGCACGGTGCGCGTCGGCGGCCACGACATCCGCACGGATTGGCGCGCGGCGCGCAAGCTGATCGGCCTTGTCCCGCAGGAGATCGCGCTGGAGCCCTTCGAGACGGTCATCGACTGCGTGCGCTTTACCCGCGGGCTCTACGGCGAGCCGCCGGACGACGCCTATATCGAGCAATTGCTGCGCAGCCTGGCGCTGTGGGACAAGCGCGATGCCAAGACGCGCGAGCTGTCGGGCGGCATGAAGCGGCGGGTGCTGATCGCCAAGGCGCTGTCGCACCGGCCCAAGGTGCTGTTCCTGGACGAGCCGACCGCCGGGGTGGACGTGACCCTGCGGCGCGAGATGTGGCAGGTGGTGCGCGAATTGCGCGCCGAGGGCGTGACCATCATCCTGACCACCCACTACCTGGAAGAGGCCGAGGACATGGCCGACCGCATCGGCGTCATCAACCGCGGCGAATTGCTGCTGGTCCGGTCCAAGGACGCGTTGATGGGCGAATTCGGCAAGAAGCACCTGACCATCTCGCTTTACGAGCCGCTGGCGGCGCTGCCGGCCGACCTGGCCGGGCGCGGGCTGGTGCTTTCGGCCGACGGCCGCGAGCTGGGCTATGACTACGACACCAGGGCCGAGCGCACCGGCATCGCCCACCTGCTGGCCGAACTGGCCGAGCGCGGCCTTGCCGTGCGAGACGTCTCGACCAAGCAGAGCAGCCTGGAAGAGATATTCATGTCGCTGGTCGAGGAGGAAACCGCATGAACTGGCGTTCCGCCCGCGCCGTCTTCGGCCATGAGATGGCGCGTTTCTTCCGCACGGTCTGGCAATCGCTGGCCTCGCCGGTGCTGTCCACGGTGCTTTACTTCGTCGTCTTCGGCGCGGCCATCGGCGGGCGCATCCAGGCGGTCGAGGGCGTGCCCTACGGCGCCTTCATCGTGCCGGGGCTGATGATGCTGACCGTGTTGCAGCAATCCGTGGCCAATGCCAGCTTCGGCATCTATTTCCCGAAATTCTCGGGCACGATCTATGAAATCCTCGTGGCGCCGACCGGCTGGATCGAGGTCACGCTGGGCTTCGTCGGCGCCGCCGCCGCCAAGGCGGTGATGATCGCGCTGGTGATCCTGGCGACCAGCTTCTGGTTCACCGGCGTCCATATCGCCCATCCGTTCTGGATGCTGGCGTTTCTGCTGCTGACCGCCGTGGCCTTTTCGCTGCTGGGCTTCATCATCGGCCTGTGGGCCAAGAATTTCGAGCAGTTGCAGATCGTGCCGATGATGGTCATCACGCCCCTGGTGTTCCTGGGCGGGGCCTTCTATTCGGCTTCGATGCTGCCGCCCTTCTGGGAGGGCGTGGCCAAGCTCAACCCGGTGCTTTACCTGATCTCGGGCTTCCGCTGGAGCTTCTTCGGCTTTGCCGACGTGCCGGTCGGGCTGTCGCTGGGCGCGGTCGCGCTGATGATCCTGGTCTGCATGGGCGCGATCCGCTGGATCTTCCTGACCGGCTGGCGGCTGCGCGAATGACGGCTCAGGCCGGGCAGGGCGCCGCCGCCTTGCCCATCCGGGCCGCGTGCAGGTTGTAGGCGGTGGTCTGCTGCCGCAGCCAGCTTTCCGCCGTATCGCGGCCATGCGTCTGCGCCAGCTGCCGATAGGCCGGGGCAAGCCGCTCGCGGTCGGCCCAGATCGCGCAGTCGAGCAGCCCCGGCGCCGCCTGCGCCGCGCTGCCGGCGCCTTGCCGCAGCGGCTGCGGGGCCTCGGTTGCCGCGTCCTGCGCCCCGGCCGCCGTCGCCCAGAAAAGGGCTGTGGCGGAAATGAAAATGCAATGTCGAATCATTATGGCTCCTCCCTTGCAGACAAATGTGACATATGGCCGCTGAGCTGTCATCTAGTTCCGGCACAGCCGCGTCTGCGGATCAAGCCGGACATATTCGCGGGCCGAGATCTTTTGCATCTTCAACGAATGTTTCCAGCGCGCGTTCCACATGTGCAGGATGCCGTTGCGGTAATATTGCGCCATCAGCTCGTCCACGATGGGCGGGATGATGGTGGTGCCGGGGATGCGGGGCGCGTGGAAGCCCACCGTCGCCCTGGGCCCCAGGCAGGCATTGGGCAGGGTGATATAGATCGTGCAGGCCGAGCGGCAATAGCCGCGCACCTCGACCGGGCGGCCGCTGGCGGCCAGCTTGTTGCGCTGGCGGATCGCCTCGACGACATTGCCGCCGCGGTTGTTCATGATGACGATGGGCTTGCCGCGCGGCTGCGCCTCGGCCGTCGCGGGCAGGCTGGCGACGCCGGCGCCAACGGCCAGCGCCAGGACAAGCGCCGAAGAAAGGCGGGTCAGGAGGGAAGGCATGCTCATGTCCCCTGCTATGCCTTGGCGAACGCACAAGTCCAAATGACGTTCCGGCGAGCCGCGCTTGCGGCTTAACAAGCGCCGCGACCCGCATTATATGCCGGCCATGAGCCAGAACCCGCCCCTGTTGCGCCCCGATCTAGCCCCAAGCCCGATCTTCGACACCACGCGAAGGGACGGGCAGCCCACCATCGGCATGGTCAGCCTCGGCTGTCCCAAGGCGCTGGTGGACAGCGAACGCATCCTGACCCGCCTGCGGGCCGAGGGCTATGCGATCAGCCCCGACTACAAGGGCGCCGGCGCGGTGATCGTGAACACCTGCGGTTTCCTGGACAGCGCCAAGGCGGAAAGCCTGCAGGCCATCGGCGAGGCGCTGGCGGAAAACGGCAAGGTGATCGTCACCGGCTGCCTTGGCGCCGAGCCGGAATACATCACCGGCGCGCATCCCTCGGTGCTGGCGGTGACGGGACCGCAGCAATACGAGCAGGTGCTGGACGCGGTGCATCACGCCGTGCCGCCCAGCCCCGATCCCTTCGTGGACCTGCTGCCGGCCTCGGGCGTCAAGCTGACGCCGCGCCATTACAGCTACCTGAAGATCTCCGAGGGCTGCAACCACGCCTGCAAGTTCTGCATCATCCCCGACATGCGCGGCAAGCTGGTCAGCCGCCCCGCCCATGCCGTGATCCGCGAGGCGGAAAAGCTGGTCGAGGCGGGGGTGCGCGAGCTGCTGGTGATTTCGCAGGACACCTCGGCCTACGGGCTCGACCGCAAATTCGCCGAGGAGCGTGGGCACCGCGCGCATATCACCGACCTGGCCCGCGACCTGGGGTCTTTGGGGGCATGGGTGCGGCTGCATTACGTCTATCCCTATCCGCATGTGCGCGACCTGATCCCGCTGATGGCCGAGGGGTTGGTGCTGCCCTATCTCGACATCCCCTTCCAGCACGCGCACCCGGACACGCTGAAGCGCATGGCCCGGCCGGCGGCGGCGGCCCGGACGCTGGACGAGATCGCTGCCTGGCGCGCCGCCTGCCCCGAGATCACCCTGCGCTCGACCTTCATCGTCGGCTATCCCGGCGAGACCGAGGCCGAGTTCCAGACCCTGCTGGACTGGCTGGACGAGGCGCAACTGGATCGCGTCGGCTGTTTCCAATACGAAAACGTCAAGGGCGCGCGCGCGAACGACCTGCCCGACCACGTCCCGGACGAGGTCAAGCAGGACCGCTGGGACCGCTTCATGCAGAAGGCGCAGGCGATCTCGGAAGCCAAGCTGGCGACCAAGGTCGGCCGGCGCATCGAGGTGATCGTGGACAGCGTGGACGACGAGGGCGCGACCTGCCGCACCCAGGCCGATGCGCCGGAGATCGACGGCAACCTGTTCATCGACCAGGGTTTCGAGGCGCTGGCGCCGGGCGACATCGTCACCGTCACCGTGGACGGGGCAGGCGACTACGACCTTTGGGGCCGGCTCTAGGCGGCGACAATCGCGCAGGTTGTGGCGCCCGCGCCGCTGGCTTAATCAGGCGGCAGCGCGACGCAGCAAGGCGGCATGATGAACTGGGATCCCGAAGGCAAACCCCGCAAACCCGATTTCCTGGGCATCGGCGCGCAAAAGGCCGGCACCACATGGCTCTCGCAGATGTTGGGCCAGCATCCCGATGTCTGGACGCCTCCGTTCAAGGAGGTGCAGTTCTTCAACCACCGCTTCATCGAGGAGCATCGCAAATGGCTGCCCTGGCATTTCCGCCGCGGCCGCCAGAACATCGAGAAACGCTGGGCCGCCCGCGGCGAAGAGATGCCGCGTGAGATGGTGCGCTACCTGGACCGCGTCACCCGCGAGCCGATGTTCACCAACCATTGGTACAAGCTGGTCTTCGCCCCGGCGCCCCAGGGCGCCAGGACCATCGACGTGACCCCGGAATATTCGACCCTGCCGGCCGAGGGCGTGGAGTTCCTGGCGAAGTTCCTGCCGCAGGCGAAGTTCATCTATATCATCCGCCACCCGGTCGATCGCGCCGTCTCGCAGCTCAAGATGAACCTGACCCGCGCGCGCCGTAAGCCCGCCACCGTCGAGGACTGGCTGGCCGAGGTCGAGGCCCCCGAGCTGATGGATCGCGGCGACTACATGACCTATGTGCCGCGCTGGAACGCGCATTTCGGCCCCGACCGGCTGCTTTACCTGCCCTTCGGCATGATCGCCCGCGATCCCCTGGGCTTGCTGCGCCGGGTCGAGGACTTCCTGGACCTGCGGCCGCATGACTATCGCGACCTCGGCAAGAAGGTCTTTGCCTCGGACAATGCGCTGGTGGTGCCCGACCAGGCCCGCGCCCGGCTGCGCGACAAGCTCGAGCCGCAATTCGCCTTTCTGGAACAAAGCTTCGGCCCGGAATTCACCAAGGCTTTCCGCTGAGCCTTCCCCTTTCGTTCCCGCTCGACTACATAGCGGCCAAGTTCACACGGATTTCAGAGACGGGGAAAGATCATGGCCTCCTACCAGTTCGTTTACCACATGGACGGGGTGTCCAAGACCTATCCGGGCGGCAAGAAGACCTTCGAGAACATCCGCCTGAACTTCCTGCCCGGCGTCAAGATCGGCGTCGTCGGCGTCAACGGCGCCGGCAAGTCGACGCTGCTGCGCATCATGGCCGGCATCGACAAGGACTTCACCGGCGAGGCCTGGGCCGCCAAGGGCGCGACCGTCGGCTACCTGCCGCAGGAGCCGCAGCTGGACCCGGCGCTGAACGTGCGCGGCAACGTCATGGAAGGGGTCAAGGCCAAGCAGGCCAAGCTTGACCGCTATAACGAACTTGCCATGAACTACTCGGACGAGACCGCCGAGGAAATGGCGAAGCTGCAGGACGAGATCGACGCCGAGAACCTGTGGGATCTGGACAGCCAGATCGACGTGGCCATGGAGGCGCTGCGCTGCCCGCCGGACGACGCCGACGTGGAAAGCCTGTCGGGGGGCGAGCGTCGCCGGGTGGCGCTGTGCAAGCTGCTGCTGGAACAGCCCGACATGCTGTTGCTGGACGAACCCACCAACCACCTGGATGCCGAGACCATCGCCTGGCTGCAAAAGCACCTGATCGAATATCCCGGCACCATCCTGATCGTCACCCACGACCGTTATTTCCTGGACGACATCACCGGCTGGATCCTGGAACTCGACCGCGGCCGCGGCATCCCCTACGAGGGCAATTATTCCGCCTGGCTGGAGCAGAAGGCCAAGCGGCTGGAGCAGGAAGCGCGCGAGGACAAGGCCAAGCAGAAGACGCTGGAGCGCGAACTGGAATGGATTCGCGCCGGTGCCAAGGCGCGCCAGGCCAAGCAGAAGGCCCGGATCAACGCCTATAACGAACTGGCCAGCCAGTCCGAGCGCGAAAAGCTGACCCGCGCCCAGATCATCATCCCCAACGGCGAGCGGCTGGGCAGCAAGGTGATCGAGGTCGACGGCCTGAAGAAGGCCATGGGCGACAAGCTGCTGATCGAGGATCTGACCTTCAGCCTGCCGCCGGGCGGCATCGTCGGCGTGATCGGCCCGAACGGTGCCGGCAAGTCGACGCTGTTCAGGATGCTGACCGGGCAGGAACAGCCGGACGCGGGCGAGATCAGCTATGGCGACACGGTGAAGCTGTCCTATGTGGACCAGTCGCGCGATGCGCTGGACCCGAACAAGACCGTCTGGGAGGAAATCTCGGGCGGGGCCGAACAGATCGAACTGGGCGATGCCACGATGAACAGCCGCGCCTACTGCTCGGCCTTCAACTTCAAGGGCGGCGACCAGCAGAAAAAGGTCGGCCTGCTCTCGGGCGGCGAGCGCAACCGGGTGCATATGGCCAAGCTGCTGAAATCCGGCGGCAACGTGCTGCTGCTCGACGAACCGACCAACGACCTGGACGTGGAAACCCTGCAGGCGCTGGAAGCGGCGCTGGAGGATTTCGCCGGCTGCGCCGTCATCATCTCGCACGACCGTTTCTTCCTCGACCGGCTCTGCACGCATATCCTGGCCTTCGAGGGCGATGCGCATGTGGAATGGTTCGAGGGCAACTTCGAGGATTACGAGGCCGACAAGATCCGCCGCCTCGGCCCGGATTCGGTCGAGCCGAAGCGGGTGAAATACAAGAAGTTCACGCGGTAAGATGAAGGAAAGGGGGCGGATCTGCCCCCTTTTTTCTTCGCAGGCTGTTATCGAAACCCGGCGGCCTTCATGCCCGTTTCCGACAGGTAGTCGAAATGCCGCGTGATCAGGCGATCCAATTCGTCGCGCGGCGCTTTCTTCATGCCCCTTTTGGCCAGGATTTCCTTGGCGTGCCGCGGCGTGTCGTTCATCCCATAATGGGTCACGATGCTGGGAACCGAGGGGTCGGTCAGGGCGACCATGACCGTCGGGATGCGATAATGGGCAAAGCCGAACACCGTGCGTTGCGGATGGCGCACGGCGACACCCACGCCGAGGAAGGGGTTGAACCAGCGGTAAAGCCCTTGCGTCGGCCCGTCGATGACCGAATAGATCACCGAGGGGAAGCTGACGGCGAAGGCGCCATGCGCCTTCCACAGGGTATCGCCATGCTTGCGCAGCTTCCTGATATAATCCTTTGAAAGGCAATCGTCGTCGTCGAGGCGGAATTGCAGGCAATCCTGCAATTCCAGCCCGATTTCCTTGAGCGTCTGGACCTGGGCATCGGCGACATGCATCGGCGGGACAAAGCGCAGCACCACATAGGGGCGCGCGTCGCAAAGCCTTTGCAGCTGGTCGCGATAGACCTTGGGCATCCGGTCCGAAGAGATGACGAGCAGCTTGAAATCGGGGTCGGTCTGCGCGTCCAGGGACGCCAGCGTCAACTGCTCGAACGTCACGAAACGGGCCTTCATCCGCTCGTCGCCGAAAAGCTCCTGCTCCTTTTGCTTGTAGATCGGTTCCAGGTCGTTTTCTTCGACGTTGCGATAGGCTTTCCAATCGCCGCGGCCGATCATGGAAAAGCGGCAAATCCCGACTATGGTCATGGTGTTCTTCATTGTGCGAACCGTTTCGTGACCGGCGTGTAGGCAAGGCTTCCCTTTGCGCGCCGCTCGGCCTCGGCGACGTCGGCCTGAATGATTTCGTCCGAAGGAATGTCCCAGGCCGCATCCGCGTCCAGATAGCCATGCTCCAGCAATGTCGCATGGATTTCCCTGAAATCCACCTGGCCCCAGCTGTTGTGGTTCGGCTTCTTGCCGGGCACCAGATATTCGGCGACCAGGCTGTTGATCAGCAAGGGATCCTTTCCCATCATTCCCCTGAGCTGCAGGCGCATGCTATGGTGTTCGGCATTGTTCCTGCGCAGGATGACGGCAATATCCTTGTCCGGGTCGGCCGCCATCCCGGCCATGTGAAGGGCGGATGTGTCCAGGCTGATGATTTTCCGGGCGGCGCGGTAAAGCGCGAACTGATCCTTCCAGGACAGCTGCTCGGGGAAAACGGGGATATAGCCCGAGCGCCTCAGGTTTTCCTCGAGGATCGCTTCAGCCAGCAGCCCGCCGTTTGCAATATATTTCGTTCTGGAGATATAGATCTTTTCCGGCCCGTTGGGGCTCTGTTGCATAACTCAGGTGATGGGCGCGGTTACCCCCTCCCCGGACAGACTTATCCTACAGCTTCCGTGACCGGGATGCCGAGCGCGGTGTAGCCGTTCAGGACGGCGATGCGGATCTGGAACTCGGCGACCTGACGGTCGAAGTCCCTTGCCATGAGCCGCTGGCCCAGCAGTTTGACACAATGCATCTTCGTCTCGATGCGGCTCCGGCGGTGGTATCCACTCCATCGTCGCCACAGGGTGCGGCCGAGATACCTGGACGCCCGGAGGGCCTCGTTGCGCGCGACGGCTCCAGCGGTGATGGTCTTCCAGGTCTTCGCGTTCCTGCGCGGTGGGATGACGGCATGGGCTCCGCGATCTGCAATCGCATCGTGGCACTTGCGCGTGTCGTAGGCGCCATCTGCCGTGACGCTACCGATTTCCTGGTCCTCCGGGATCTGGTCGAGAAGGTCAGGTAGGATCGGCGCATCGCCGACGTTGCTCCCGGTGATCTCGACAGCCCGGATCTCTAGCGTTTCCTCGTCGATCCCAAGGTGGATCTTGCGCCAGACCCGCCGTTTGGGGCCACCATGCTTGCGAGCGTGCCACTCGCCTTCGCCCTCGACCTTGATTCCTGTGCTGTCGATCAGCAGGTGCAGCGGCCCTTTGGAGCCGCGATACGGGATGTTCACAGCCAAGGTCTTCTGGCGGCGGGACAGTGTGCTGAAGTCAGGCACCGTCCAGTCGAGGCCAACCAGACGCAGCAGGCTCTCGACGAACCCGGTCGTCTGCCGGAGCGCCATGCCGAATAGCACCTTCATCGTCAGGCAGCTCTGAATGGCAGTATCGCTGTAGGTCTGCTGGCGGCCACGCCTCCCCGTCGGCACGGCATCCCAGCTCATCTCGGGGTCGAACCAGATCGTCAGCGAGCCCCGGCGCTTGAGCGCTTCATTGTAGGCTGGCCAGTTTCTGGTCCTGTAGGTTGGCGGTGTGGGTCTGCTCATACATCACAGCTACCACCCTGGATTCACGATCTGAATCCCTGACGGGATTTGTGCAACAGAGCCGCCCGTTGGCGGGAAGCTTTCCTACGGTCTCGCGCAGGAAATTTCGGAACTCTTCCGTGCCGGCGGCGATTTCACCAAGGCCAAATCCCTGGCCGGGGATGGTAAGGGCTTCGACCAGCGAAGGCTGCTTGATGACCAGGGTCGGGCATTTGATGCCGAAAATCTCGAAAATCTCTCGATGCGGCTTCTTGAAATGCGTCAGGGTCGGATGCTTGGGAGTAAACAAGACCCCGTCATAATCGTTGTTTACCGCCCAAAGCCTGCTGATCGTTTCGGTAATGAAATGCCCGAAATGACCATAAAACATCCCCGCGAAGAGGAAATGCCCTTCGAGTTTTTCAACCGACTCGGGGGCCTCTTCAAGCGCAAGCGACATGCGTCCGGCGCCACGCCAGGCGGCTGCCTCTGCAATGTCGCCGTCCTTCCAGACACCGCTTGGTGTCCGGGGGCGGGATTCCCACGGAGGGACCACAATCGCATCTTGCAGGGTAATCGTTTTTCTGGACCAGCCCTGATCGGGCAATGGAGGACAAGGCTCGTTCAATTTACACTCTCAAACACATACACGGCGATTCGCCTGCCAGGCGAACACTCCCAATCTTGGCCTTGTTTGGCAACACCTCCTTGACGATGCAAGCTAAACTGGCCTGCGACGGCATTCCGCCGAAGGCCGGTTGAAAGGGCCGGCGGGCCCTATTCCCATTCCCAGGGCAGGGCGTATTGGCCAAGCAGCTGCGCGACGGCGTCGCGGTCGACCTCGCCCCTGGGGCGGATGCGGGCGACCAGGCCGCGCTTGCGGTCGTCGACCACCTCGGCCACCTCGGCGGCCAGCCCGGCCTCGGCCAGGGCGGCGTCATAGACGCGGCGGATCGCCAGCTTGCGCAGGTCGGGCTTGAAGATCTTGCCCACCGCGGTCTTGGGCAGTTCGGGCAGGATCCCGATATGCTTGGGCACCGCGGCGCGTTCGTGGATATGGGCGCGGGCATGGTCCATCAGCTCGTCCAGCGAGACCTCGGCGCCGGCGATCAGCTCGACATAGGCGCAGGGCAGCTCGCCCGCAAAGGAGTCGGGCTGGCCGATGGCGGCGGCGGCGGCGACCTTGGGATGGGACAGCAGCGCGTCCTCGATCTCGGCGGGGTCGATGTTGTGGCCGCCGCGGATGATCAGATCCTTGGCGCGCCCGGTGATCCACAGATAGCCGTCGCCGTCCATCCGGCCCAGGTCGCCGGTGCGCAGGAAGCGGCTTTCGGCGAAAAGGTCGTGGTTCTTGTCGGCCTCGGTATAGGTCGAGCCCTCGAAGACGCCGGGGTTGGCCACGCAGATCTCGCCGATCTCGTCGATGGCGCATTCGTGGAAGCCGCCGTTGCGGCGCTGCAGGATGCGCACATGGGTATAGGGCAGGGGGATGCCGACCGAGCCGACCTTTTTCAGCCCGTCCATCGGGTTGCAGGAGACGAGGCAGGTCGCCTCGGTCAGCCCGTAGCCCTCGGCGATCTCGACCCCGGTCGCGGCCTTGAAGCGGTTGTAAAGCTCGATCGGCAGGGGCGCCGAGCCCGAGATCGCGGTCTTGAGCGACGAGACATCGGCATCGACCGGCCGCTGCATCAGCGCGGCGATGGCGGTGGGCACGGTGATCAGGAAGGTCGCCTGCCAGCGTTCGATCAGCTTCCAGAAATTGTCGAACACCCCCTCGCCGCGATAGCCGGCCGGCGTCGGCATGATGAGCTGCGCGCCCGAGATCAGGCAGGACATCAGCACCGGATAGGCCGCGAAGACGTGAAACATCGGCAAGGGGCACATCAGCACGTCGGTTTCGCTGAACAGCAGCGTGCCGCCCAGCCAGCCGTTGTAGATCATGCCCGATTGCTTGTGCTGGGCGACCTTGGGCATGCCGGTGGTGCCGCCGGTGTGGAAGAAGGCGGCGACGCGGTCCTCGGCCGGTTCGTCGAAGGTCAGGCGGTTGTGCTTGCAGGCGCTGGCGGCGGCCTCGAAATCCATGACCTTGGCATGGTGGCGGGCGGGAACCTTGGGCCGCATCAGCGGCACCAGCATGCGCTTGAGCCCGGTCAGGTAGCCGCGCAGGTCGACCTCCAGCACGGTCTGCACGTTCGGGGCCTGCGCCACCGCCTCGGCCGCCTTCTGCGCGACCTCGGACTTGGGGAAGCTCTTCAGCGTCACCAGCACCTTGGCGCCGGTCTCGCGCAGGATGGCGGCGATGTGGTCGGGCTCCAGAAGCGGGTTGATCGGGTTCACGATGCCCGCCGTCGCGCCCGCCAGCAGCACGATCGGCGCCTCGATGCAATTGGGCAGCAGGTAGGCTACCACGTCCCCCGGCCCGACGCCGAGGCTGCGAAACAGGTTCGCGGTCTCGGTCACGCGCTCGTGCAGCTCGGTCCAGGTCAGGGTGCGGGCCGGCGCCTTGGGGTCCGAGAACAGCTGGAAGCTGATCGCCGGGCGCTGGGGATGGCGGTCGCGGGTCTGGGTCAGCGCCTCATAGACGGTGCGCGGCACCTGACGCTGCGCATAGGGCATCTCCGCCTCGACCGCATCGCGGTCTGCGACGCTCGCGAACCTGGCCATTCCTTACCTCCCGTTCTCCCTTTCGGGGTCGTGCCCCGCCGACAGGCAGAATGGTCCAACAATCAGCATGCTGGCAAGCATTCCGCGACGCCACGCCGGGGCCAAAACGCAGCGTCGCGCCCTGGGTTCAGCCCTGGGATCAGCCCTGCGGGATGCGCAGGGTCTGGCCGGGATAGATCTTGTCAGGATGGCTGAGCATGGGCTTGTTGGCCTCGAAGATCTCGGGGTAGCGGCTGGCCTTGCCCAGGTATTGCTGCGCGATGGCCGAAAGCGTCTCGCCCTTCTTGACGGTATGGAACAGGGGCTGCGCCGCCGCTGCTGCGGGGGCTTCGGTGCCGGCGCCCTCGGCCAGCTCGACATGGGCGATGCCCTTGATGTTGCCGACCGCCAGGATCAGCTTTTCCAGGGTTTCCTGGTCGCGCGCCTTGCCCGAGATGACCACGGTGTCGCCGCGCAGCGTCAGATGCACGTCCTTGCCCGTCAGGCGCAGGGCGGACAGCTCCGCCTTGAGCGCGGCCACCTTGCGGTCGGTGTCGCTTTGCGGGGCTTGGGCAGCGGCGGGTGCTTCCAGCGCCTCGGCCTCGGATCCGAAAAGCGATTTGCCGGCGTCCTTCACGAAATCCCAGATAGCCATGATCTCTCCTTTCAGGCGGTGTCTGGGGCGGCAACGATTCGCCGAAAGCGGCGGTTCCAGACAAATTTCAGCAATCGGAGGTTGAGGAATGCCCGCCCGATCCCTAATTTTCGCAGGTCTTAGGGGATAGAGAAGTTGAACAAATCCTGCAAATCACTGATCCTGGCGTCTTTTCTTGGCCTGGTGGCGCTGCCCGCCCTGGCCGAGGACGGGGTGCGAATCTCGACGAAGTCCGTCGCGGGGGATGCGGTCCGTCCGGGAACCGTCACCTGCTTCCAGACCTCGATGCGCGAAAATGAGGCAGCGGTCCGCGCCACCAATGCCACGCGCCAGGCGCGCGGCCTGGCGCCGCTGCGATCGAACCGCGACCTGGCCGAGGCCGCGGCGCGCCATGCCTGCGACATGGCCAAGCGCGGGGTGATGTCGCATCAGGGCAGCAAGACCAAGGGGCCGATGCAGCGGCTAAAGAAGGAAGGCTACCGCCCCAGCATCGCGGCCGAGAACATCGCCGCCGGTCCCTGGGGGCAGGACCGCGTGCTGGTGGAATGGGCGCGTTCCAGCGGGCACCTGGCCAATATCCTGATCCCGCAGACCCGCCATTACGGCATCGGCAAGGCGCTGGGAGCGGATGGCAAGACCGTCTTCTGGGCAGCGGTCTATAGCGCGCCGCGCTGAGCACCGGCACGCTGAGGCCCTTCGCGGCGTCCTGCGTCCCCGAGGCACCTGCCGGGACGGGTTGGCACCTGCCGGGGGCGGGGTCGCGTCGTCCGTTGCCTGTTCAGGGCGGCCCGCAGTCGGGGCCGGGCCGCGATTTCTGCTCGCGCCCGCCGCCCGTCAGGCGACGCCTTCCGCCGCTTCCATGGCGCCTTCGGTGAATTGCAGCCGCGCCAGCCGGGCGTAGAGGCCGCCCTGCGCCACCAGTTCCTCGTGCCGGCCCTGGGCCACGATGCGGCCATGGTCGAAGACGACGATGCGGTCGGCCTTCTTCACCGTGGCCAGCCGGTGCGCGATGATGATCGTGGTGCGGGTGCGCGCCAGTTCGTCCACCGCATGCTGCACCAGCCGCTCGGATTCGGCGTCCAGCGCCGAGGTCGCCTCGTCCAGAAGCAGGATCGGCGCGTCGCGCAGGATGGCGCGGGCGATGGCGATGCGCTGCTTCTGCCCGCCCGACAGCATCACGCCGCGCTCGCCGACGAAACTGTCATAGCCTTCGGGCAGCAGGTTCAGGAACTCGTCAGCATGGGCGGCGCGGGCGGCGGCCTCGACCTCGGCATCCGAGGCGTCGGGCCGGCCGAAGCGGATGTTCTCGCGCGCGGTGGCGGCAAAGATCACCGGATCCTGCGGCACCAGCGCGATGGCTTGGCGGAAATCGCCCCGCGCCATGTCGCGCAGGTCGATGTCGTCGATGCGCACCGCCCCGGAATCGGGATCCCAGAAGCGCAGCAGCAGCTGGATCACCGTGGTCTTGCCGGCACCCGAAGGCCCGACCAGTGCCACCGTCTCGCCGGGGCGGATGTCCAGCGTGACCCCCTCCAGCGCCGAGCGGTCGGGGCGCGAGGGATAGTGGAAGGTCACGTCCTCAAGCCGGATCGCGCCCCTGACCGGCCGGGGCAGGGCCAGGGGCTGGGGCGGATCGGCCAGCATGTCCTGCGCGGACAGCAGTTCCGTCAGCCGCTCGGTCGCGCCGGCGGCGCGCTGCAATTCGCCCCAGATCTCGGACAGTGCGCCCACGGCGCCGGCGACCAGCACGGCGTAGATGACGAACTGCACCAGCTCGCCCACGGTCATGATCTCCAGCCGCACGTCGCGGGCGCCGATCCACAGCACCCCCAGCACGCCCGAGAAGATCAGGAAGATGACGATCACCGTCATCACCGTCCGTGTCCTGACCCGGTTCAGCGCCGAATCATAGGACCGCTCGGTTACGTCGTCGAAGCGCGCCCGCGTCGGCCCCTCTTGGGTGAAGGCCTGCACGGTCTGCGCCGAAAGCAGGCTTTCCGATGCCGCACCCGAGGACAGCGCGATCCAGTCCTGGTTCTCGCGCGACAGCTTGCGCAGCCGCCGGCCCAGCACGACGATGGGCACCACGACCAGCGGCACCAGCAGCAGCACCAGCCCCGACAGCTTGGCCGAGGTCCAGACCAGCATCACCATGCCGCCGACCAGGATCAGGAAGTTGCGCAGCGCGATCGAGACGGAAGAGCCGATCACCGACTGGATCAGCGTGGTGTCGGTGGTGATGCGGCTGATGATCTCGCCGGTCAGCACGCGCTCGTAGAAGGCCGGGCTCATGGCGATGACGCGGCTGAACACGGCCTTGCGGATGTCGGCCACCACCCGCTCGCCCAGCCGGGTGACGAGGTAGTAGCGCATCCCCGTCCCCAGCGCGAGCAGCGCCACGATGGCCAGCGCCGCGCCGAAATACTGGTCCAGCAGATGTGCGCCGGCGTCGAACCCGTCCACCACCCGACGCACCGCCAGCGGCAGGACCAGGCTGATCGCCGCCGTCACCGCCAGCGCGACCAGCGCCGCGGCCAGCAGCCCGCGATAGGGGCGCAGGAAGGGCCAGAGCGCCCGCAGCGCGCCGATGCGTTTCGTCGTCGGCCGATCCACGATGGGTTTGGGTCCGCGTGCCATATGTCCTCCCTGGGTGGCCGGTTGGCTGCCTGATGGCGCGTTCACAGCGGCTCGCTGCCGCCGGCCAGCTCCAGAATGATCTCCCATTCCGCATCCGAGACCGGCTGCACCGAGAGGCGCGAATTATTGACCAGCACCATGTCCTTCAGCCGCGGCTCGGCCTTGGCCTCGTCCAGCGAGATCGGGCGCTTGATGCGGGCGACGGCGCGGACATCGACGCATTCCCATTTCGGGTCGGCGGCGGTCGTGTCGGGATGCGCCTCGGCCACCACCTCGCAGATGCCGACGATCTCCTTGCCGATGTTCGAGTGATAGAAGAAGCCGCGCTCGCCCTTCTTCATGGCACGCATGTTGTTGCGGGCCTGGTAGTTGCGCACGCCGTCCCATTGCTCGCCCGTCTCGCCCCTGGCGATCAGGTCGTCGAAGCTGAAGACGTCCGGCTCGGATTTGAACAGCCAATGCGCCATCAGCCGATTACCTTCTTCCACTCGATCACCTCGACCGAGGCGAACAGTCCGGCCGCGTTGTAGGGATCCTGCGCCGCCCATTCCTTGACCTCTGTCAAGCCGTCGCCCTCGACCACCAGCAGCGAGCCGCAGGGCTGGCCGTTCTCGATCAGGGGGCCGGCCAGCTTGACGCCGGGCTGCGCGCCCAGGAAGGCCAGGTGGCTTTCGCGGGTGTCGAGACGGGTTTGCAGCTTGCCGGGATGGTCGCGGCAGATGACGGCGAAAAGGGGCATCATTCCTCCTTGAGCGGGCGGTTGAGCAGAAAATCCAGCGCATGTTCCATGGCGATGCTGCCTTGGGCAAGCCCCGCGACCAGATTCGAGATTGGCATCTCGATCCCCAGCCTTTCGGCCAGCCGGGTGACGGCGCGGGCGGTGGCGGCACCCTCGACCGTGGTGCCGGCGGCGAAGTCGCGCCCCGTCCCCAGCGCCAGCCCATAGCGGAAGTTGCGCGATTGTTCCGAGGTGCAGGTCAGCACCAGGTCGCCCAGGCCCGACAGGCCCGGCAGCGTCTCGGGCCGGGCGCCGAGCGCGGTGGCCAGGCGCAGCATCTCGGCAAAGCCGCGCGTCACGATGCTGGCGCGCGCGCTGTCGCCATAGCCCGCGCCGATGGCGGCGCCGGCGGCGATGGCGATGATGTTCTTCAGCGCCCCGCCTAGCTCCGCCCCGGTGACGTCGGTGGTGCGGTAAAGCCGCAGCGTGGCGGTCGAGAGCCGGCGTTGCAGCGCCTCGGCCGTGCCGGCATCGGCGCAGGCGAGCGTCAGTGCCGTGGGCAGGCCGCGGGCGATGTCGGCGGCAAAGCTGGGGCCGGTCAGCACCGCCACCCGCGCCTGCGGACAGGCGGCGGCGATCAGCGCCGAGGGGCCGGTCAGCGTGGCCAGGTCGATGCCCTTGGCGCAGCTGACCAGGTTGCGGCGGTCGAAGCGTGCGCCATGCTCGGCCAGGAACCCGCCCAGCACCTGCGCCGGCAGGGCCAGCAGCACGGTCTCGGCCGCGATCTCGTCCAGCCGGTCGGTGACGTGCAGCGCCGGCGGCAGGGTCACGCCGGGCAGACGCGGGTTCTCGCGCGCCTCGGCCCAGCCGATGTCGCGCCCCCACAGCGTGACTGGGCCCTTGCTGGCCAGCGAAACCGCCAGTGCCGTGCCGAAGGCGCCCGCGCCGATGATCGCCACGCTCATGCCTTGGCCCCCCGCTTGCCGGCGCCCAGCATCGGCGCGGCGCCCTGGTCCAGCGGCCAGCGCGGGCGCGCGGCCAGTTCCATCCCGTCGCGCCGGCCGGCCCGGTAGGCCTCGATCCCGGCCCAGGCGATCATCGCGGCATTGTCGGTGCAAAGCCGCAGCGGCGGCGCCAGGAAGGTCGCGCCGGCCTCGGCCGCGGCCCGCTGCAAGGCTGCGCGCAGGGATTCGTTGGCCGCGACGCCGCCGGCCACCGCCAGCGCCGGAGCGGGGGCCAGCGCCAGGGCGCGGCGGGTCTTTTCGGCCAGCACCTCGGCCACCGCCGCCTGGAAGCTGGCGCAAAGATCGGCGCGGTCCTGTTCGTGCAAGCCCCCTTGCGCCGCCACCAGCGCGTCACGCTGGCGCAGCACGGCGGTCTTGAGCCCGGAAAAGCTGAGGTCGCAGCCCGGCCGGTCCAGCAGCGGCCGGGGCAGGGCAAAGCGGCGCGGATCGCCCGCGCGCGCCGCCGCCTCGACCGCGGGACCGCCGGGCTGCGGCAGGCCCAGAAGCTTTGCCACCTTGTCGAAAGCCTCGCCCGGCGCGTCGTCGATGGTGCCGCCGAGCCGGGTGAAATCCGCCGGGCCCTCCACGCGCAGGAACTGGCAATGCCCGCCCGAGACCAGCAGCATCAGATAGGGAAAGGGAATGCCGTCGGTCAGCCGCGGCGTCAGCGCATGGCCGGCCAGGTGGTTGACGCCGACCAGCGGCAGCCCGCTGCCCGCCGCCAGCCCCTTGGCCAGCATGACGCCCGACAGCACGCCGCCGATCAGCCCCGGCCCGGCGGTGACGGCGATCCCGTCCACGTCGGACAGCCGCAGCCCGGCCTGGGCCAGCGCCTCCTCGACGCAAAGATCCAGCTTCTCGGCATGGGCGCGGGCGGCGATTTCCGGCACCACGCCGCCGAAATCGGCATGCAGCGCCGCCTGGCCGGCCACGACCGAGGCCAGGATGCTGCGGTCGTCGCGCACCACCGCGGCGGCGCTGTCGTCGCAGCTGCTTTCGATGCCCAGAAAGGTCAGTCCCATGCTCATCCTTGTTCCCGCGCCGCCAAGGGCCTAGGCAAGGGGGGAGTAGCATCTTGTCAGGCCGATTGCCATGCCGCCGAACCCCGCGCCCATCCTGCTTCTGACCCGGCCCGAGCCGGCCTCGCGGCGATTTGCCGCAGGTCTGGCGCATCTGGGGCTTGAGGTGCTGATCTCGCCCGTGCTGCGCATCCGGCCGGTCGCGCATGATGCCGCGCGGCTGGCGGCGGCGCGGGGGCTGGTCTTCACCTCGGTCAATGCCGTGCCGGCGGCGGGGGCGGGGCGCGGGCGGCCGGCGATCTGCGTCGGCCCGGCCACGGCCGAGGCGGCGCGGGCGGCGGGCTTCGACGTGACCGAGGGCCCCGGCGACGCGGCGCGGATGCTGCCGCTGCTCAAGGGGTTGGGGCAGGGCTGGCTGCATCCGCATGGCGCCCATGTCGCCAAGGAACTGCCGGTGCCGGACATGGTGGTCTATGACCAATTGCCCGAACCGCTGAACGCGGCGGCGCGGGCGGCGCTGGCAGGGGCCAGGCCGGTGATCCTGCCGCTGTTCTCGCCCCGCTCGGCGCGGCTTCTGTCCGGCCAGGCGGCGGGTGCGCGCGCGCCCCTGTGGCTGGCGCCGATCAGCGCCGCGGCGCAGCAGGCCTGGCAGGGCCCGGCCGCGCGCAGCGTGCCGGCGCCCACCCCGGATGCCGAAGGGGTGCTTTGCGCCGTCGAGCGCTTGCTGGCCACGGAACAATCCATATGAGGGCGGGTTGAGGCGCCACGCACCGCCGACTAGACTGCCTGCGGGAGCCAATCATGATTGCGGGCGGAAGGGGCGGATCTTGCCCCGTGGCAGCCGGGCCGCGATGCGAAAGGGAACGGGGAAGAATTGTGAAGAAGCCAGAAACCAATTCCAGCGAGAACAAGGCAAGCCCCGGAAAAGACGGCAAGAAGAAGGCGGTTTCCGGCTCGGTCATCGACAGCCGCCCGGTCAGCGCCGGTGAGGGCGCCCCGGCGGCACGGCCCGAGCCCAAGCCGCAGGTCGAATCAAGGCTGGTCGGTTCCGGCACCGGCCCCGAAGCCGCCGCGCCCAAGCGTGATGCCGGCAAGACGGCGGTCGAATCGAAGCCCGCCCCCTCCCAGCCCGCCGCCGAGGTGAAGCAGGGCGGCGTGCCGCCCGTCGCCAAGCCCGAGGCCGCGCCCGTGCAGCCCCAGCCGGCCAAGGTCGAGACCCGCGTGGTCGAGGTGCGCAAGGCCGGCTTCATGCCGACCTTCCTGGGCGGCGTCGTCGCCGCCGGCCTGGGTGCCGCCGCGGCCTGGTGGGCGATCCCGCATCTGCCGCCGGCCTGGCAGCCGCTGGGCGCCGACCCCGCCCCGACCGAGGCGCAGATCGCCGCCGCCCGCGAGGCTGCCGTCGAGGCGGCGCGCGAAGAGATCCAGACCCAGGCCGAGGCCTTTGCCAACCGTGCCTCGGAGGCGGGTGCGGATGCGGCGCGGCAGGCCCTGGCCGATACCGAGGCGCAGGGCGGCGATGCCGAGGCGTTGCAGGCGCAGCAGGAAAAGCTGGCCGCGCTGGAAAAGGCCGTGGCCGATCTGGCCGCGCGGCCCGTGGTGGCGCCCGTGGTCTCGGGCGAGAACAGCGACGGGCTGCAGCAGGTGCTGAACGAGCTGACCGCGCGGCTGGCGGCGCAGCAAGGCCGCATCGACGCGCTGGCCGCGCGCCCTGACGCGCAGGCGGCGGCCGGGCAGGTCCAGGAACTGGCCGCACAGGCCGAGGCGCTGCAAGCCCGCATCGCCGCCGCGGCGGACGAGGCCGAAAAGCGCATCGCCGCCGCCCAGGCGCAGGCATCCGCATTGCAGGAGACGGCCGAGGCGGCAAACCGCCGCGCCCAGGCCGCCACCGCTGCCGCCGCGCTGCAAGCCGCGATCGAGACCGGGGGCGCCCGCGACCAGGCGCTGTCCGACCTGCGCGCCGCCGGGGTCGAGCCGCCGGCCGCGCTGACCGGCGAGGTGCCGACGCTGGCCCAGCTGCGCAGCGGCTTTCCCGCCGCCGCGCGCGAGGCGCTGGCCGCCGCCCGCCAGGAGGCGCCGCAGGACGGCGCGCTGGGGGCCATCGGGAACTTCCTGCGCGTGCAGACCGGCGCCCGCTCGGTCGAGCCGCGCGAGGGCAGCGATCCCGACGCCATCCTGTCGCGCGCCGATGCCGCGGTGAATGCCGGCGACATCAAGGGCGCGCTGGCCGAAATCGCCGCCCTGCCGCAATCCGGCCAGGCGGCGATGGCCGGCTGGACTGCCGCGGCCCAGGCCTGGGTCGAAGCCAATGCCGCGCTGGCCGCCCTGGCCGCGGGCAGCATGTAAGGGGCGCGCCATGCTGCTTTCGGCACTGAAAATCCTGATCTTCTTCGCCATCGTGCTGGTGCTGACGCTGGGCGCGATGCAGCTTTCGGAAACCGGCCAGGGCCTGAGCATGGTCTATGGCGGCACCGAATACACGCTGGGGCCGGTGCAGCTTGTCATCGCGGCGCTGGTCGTCGTGCTGCTGGGCTGGATCACCGTGCGCCTGCTGGGGCTGCTTCTGGCCTTCATGCGCTTCCTTCTGGGCGACGAGACGGCGATCAACCGCTATTTCGCCCGCTCGCGCGAGCGCAAGGGCTATGACGCGCTGTCCGAGGGCATGCTGGCCGTCGCCTCGGGCGAGGGCAGGCTGGCCCAGGACAAGGCCGCGAAGGCGGCCAAGCTTCTCGACAAGCCGCATGTCACCGACCTTCTGGCCGCGCAGGCCGCCGAGGTCGCGGGCGACCGCCGCAAGGCCGCCGAGGTGTATCGCCGCCTGCTCTCGGACGAGCGGACGCGCTTTGTCGGCATCCGCGGGCTGATGCGCCAGAAACTGGACGAAGGCGACACCGCCACCGCCTTGAAACTGGCCGAGAAAGCCTATGCGCTGAAGCCCAAGCATACCGAATTGCAGGACACGCTGCTGCAATTGCAGACCCGCGAGGGCGACTGGAAGGGTGCGCGCGCCGTGCTCAAGGACAAGCGCCAGCAGGGCCAGCTGCCCAAGGACGTGCATGTCCGCCGCGACGCGGTCCTGGCGCTGAAGGAGGCTTCCGAGGTGCTGGCGCATGGCAATTCCATCAGCGCCCGCGAGGCGGCGATTTCCGCCAACCGCGCCAGCCCCGACCTGATCCCGGCCGCCGTTCTGGCCGCGCGCAGCTACATCGCGCAGAACGATCCCCGCAACGCCAGCCGGGTGCTGCAAAAGACCTGGAGCGTGCGCCCGCATCCTTCGGTCGCCGCGACCTATGCCGAGATCGTGCCGGACGAAAAGCCGGCTGCGCGGCTGCGCCGCTTCGAGGATCTGATGCGGCAGAACCCCGAGCACGAGGAAACCCGGCTGCTGCGCGCCGAACTGCTGCTGGCGGCCGAGGATTTCCCCGGCGCCCGCCGCGCGCTCGGCGACCTGGCCGAGAAGCATCCGACGGTGCGCTCGCTGTCGATCCTGGCCGCCGTCGAGCGGGGCGAGGGTTCGGACGACGCGGTGGTGCGCGGCATCCTGGCGCGGGCGCTGGTCGCCAGCCGCGGCCCGCAATGGGTCTGCGACAAATGCCACAACGTCATGGCGGACTGGTCGCCGACCTGCGACAGCTGCGGCGGCTTCGACACGCTGACCTGGCGCGAGCCGGACACCCCGGCCTGGGGCGCCACCGCCTCGAACGGGGTCGAGATGCTGCCGCTGCTGGTCGGCACCGCGCATGGCGAGGGGGCGACCGGGGTGGCCACGCCGGCCGCGCCCCCTGCCTCCACCTCCGGCACGGTGGGTTCGCAGCCCGAGCCGCGCAAGCCGGACGAGGACGCGGGTCCGGTCGAGATCGCCGATGTCTCGCCCGGCATGGTGCCGCGCGAATCGGATTATCGCCGCGTCTCTCCGGCCGTGGCCGGGTCCGAGCCGGCGATGACCGTCACCGACCCCGAGCCGGTGGTGGCCGCGCCCGCAGCACCCGAGCCGGCGCCCCGGCCGGCGCCTGGCGGCCAGGGCGATCTGCTGCCCGTGCGCCCCGATGTCGAGCCGATAGACCGGGAAGAAGTGAAGATTGCGGGGAAAAATCGCTGATCCCCCCTTTTCGCCCGCGCCGGAACCTGCTATCCGGCGCGGCACATGAGAGGCCGGTGTAGCTCAGCTGGTAGAGCACGTCATTCGTAATGATGGGGTCGGGGGTTCGAGTCCCTTCACCGGCACCAGAAACCCCAGAGAAATCGACGCATTGCGCTGATTTCTCTGGGGTTTTTGCGTTTCCGCCCCGCGACCTGCCCGTTTTGCCGGCCTGATCCCCTGACAGCGGCCGTTGCAGCCGGCCTTGGCGCAACGGCTTTTCCCCTCCCCGATAATGCGGCGCCATTCGGATGAGGAGAGGGTGAGATGCCGAACAAAGCCACAGTCAGGGGCGTTCTGATGGATGCGACGCTTGCGCCGATCGCGGCGGGCAAGATCGTCGCGACGCTTCAGGGCTCGGACGTATTCGACGGCGGGCTGCGGGTGGTGACGCAGAAGGTCGAGACGACGACGGATGCGCAGGGCGGCTGGTCGCTGGATCTGATCGTGAACGGCGAGGGCGAGCGGGCGGGCACGACCTGGACCATCGAGGGCTACAACCACTATGTCGCCAAGGTGTTCGAGGTGAAATCGCTGTTCCTGGCCTCGGCGCTGGCGACGACGCTGGGCGAGCTGGAGCGGACCAGCGCGCAGAACCTGCGGGCCGCGCGCGAGGGCAACGTGGCGCGGCTGATCACGGTTTCGGACCATGACCGCTACCTCGCGCTGCCCGAAAGCCAGCGCCGCCCGAACGACCTGCTGGTCCTGGACGGGCGGGACGCGCCGCCGGTGATCCATGGCACCATCGAGGGCAGCCTGTTCCAGGGGGTGCAGCAGATCTATCTGGGCGGCGAGCCGGCGGCCTTGCTGGACGCAAGCGGCGCGGTGCTGATCGAGGCGCAATCCTCCGCCCCCGAGCCCGCGGTGGCCCCGACGATCACCCGCCAGCCCGCGCTGCTGCCCGAAGGGGCCGGGCTGGGCGACAGCATCACCCTGGACCTGGGCGCGGCCGAGGGCGCGCCGCCGCCGGCCGCGGCATGGGATCTGACTCTGGGCGACAGCTCGATTCGCGACCAGGTCGACCCGGACCAGCTGAGCATGGAACTGTCCGAGCCCGGCGAATATGCGCTGGCGGTCAACTGGAGCAATGCCTCGGGCACGGCCGTCGCCGCCCCGGCGCTGCTGACGGTCGCCGAACCGGGGGCGCCGGGCCTGGATTACGCGCGGGCGGCGGGGTATTTCCACGCCGGTTCCGCGTTTTCCGGCACGGCCGATGCCGTCTCGGGGCTGGTGAACGGCGGCAATGGCGGCTGGGATCTGGCGCGGGTCGGCTCGGGGCAGGCCATTGCCATGACGCCCGCGGGCATCCGCTTCGACGGCGGCGGCTTCCTGCAGGCCTCGGGGATCTCGACCAGCGGCATCGGCGGGATGTTCGTCGTCCTGCGCCTGGCGATCGAGCATCACAACTCCGGGGTGGCGCAGCTTTTCGCGACCAATCCCGCCGGCGGCCCCGTCTCGATCACCAGCAACAAGGGCAAGCTGCAGGCCTATTACCACGACGGGGAAACCTCGCGCGTGGTCAATCTCGGGGGGGCGCCCGCCACGCCCGAGGCCTTCGTGGTGGGGATCGAGATCGACAATGCGGCGCAGATGGTGCGTGCCTATACGCGGGGGGGAAGCATGGCGACCTTCAGCGTGCCGGGCATTCCGGGCGTGGAATACGCAACCGTCGCCATCGGCCAGAGGCTGCACGGCACGGTGATGCGCGCGGCGCTGTTCGGCCGCCCGGCGGGCGGCAGCTTTGCCGCCAGCTTCGAGCAGGTGATCGAGGATTTCCTGTCCGCCTGACGGCCCCGCGGCCCCGTCCGCCCCGCCAGAGGTCGCCCCGCCGGGGCGGCCTTTTTTCATGCCCGCTTTTCATGCCTGCGTCGTCCGCCCCGCATCGCCTTGCGCAAAACCGCTTGTCGGCGGGCGTTTTCCTGTGGGACATGGCGGTGATCGCCGCAAGACCGCGGCGCAGGCGTCAAGGCGGAGAAGACCCATGAACCTGACCATCGACGAGGCCCTGACCCAGGGTGGCGCGGGCCGTTTCCAGCAGCGGCTGCTGGGCATCTTCGGCCTGGTCTGGGCGGCGGATGCGATGCAGGTCATCGCTATCGGCTTCACCGCCGCCTCGATCGCGGCCAGTTTCGGGCTGACCGTGCCGCAGGCCCTGCAGACCGGCACGCTGTTCTTCCTGGGCATGTTCGCGGGCGCAACGCTGTTCGGGCGCATCGCCGACCGGATCGGGCGGCGCAACGTGCTGCTCTTGACGGTGGGCTGCGATGCGGTCTTCGGCCTGGCCTCGGTCTTTGCGCCGGACATCTGGTCGCTGATGCTGCTGCGCTTCCTGACCGGCATGGCGGTGGGAGGCACGCTGCCGGTCGACTACGCGATGATGGCCGAGTTCCTGCCGCCCAGGAACCGCGGCCGCTGGCTGGTCTGGCTCGAGGGGTTCTGGGCCATCGGCACCATCGCCATCGCCCTGACCGCCTGGATCGCGCATCTGGCCGGCGCGGCCGAGCCCTGGCGCTGGATCTTTGCCGTCGCCGCGCTGCCGGCGCTGATCGGCATCTGGCTGCGGCTCTGGGTGCCGGAATCGCCGATGTACCTGCTGCGCAAGGGCGACGAGCCCGGCGCGCGGGCGGTCGTGGACCGGGTGCTGACCGCGAACGGCGCCCGCGCGCTGCCGCAGGGCACCCGCCTGACCGCGCCGCCCGTCACCGCCGAGGCGCGGCTGTTCGGCCCCGAGCTGCGCAACCGCAGCCTGGGCATCTTTGCCGCCTGGTTCCTGGTCTCGCTGTCCTATTACGGCGTCTTCGTCTGGCTGCCGGCGGAGCTGGCCAAGGGCGGTTTCGGCTTCGTGCGCGGCTATGGCTTCCTGGTGCTGATGGCGCTGGCGCAGCTGCCCGGCTATGCGCTGGCGGCGCATGGCGTGGAAAGCTGGGGCAGGAAGCCCACCTTGCAGGTCTTCCTGCTGCTCAGCGCGGCGGGCTGTTTCCTGTTCACCGTCGCAGGCAGTCCCTGGCTGGTCGCCGCCTCGCTGCTGCTGATGAGCTTTGCGCTGCTGGGCACCTGGGGGGCGCTTTACGCCTTCACCCCAGAGCTTTACCCGACCGGCCTGCGCGGCACCGGCATGGGCACGGCCAGCGCGGTGGCACGGGTGGGCGGCCTGCTGGCGCCCTCGCTCATGGGCTATGTCGTGGCGCGCGGCTTCGGCGTCGCCATCGGCGTCTTTGCCGCGCTGCTGCTCCTGGCCGCCATCGGCACGCTGTTCATCCGGGCCGAGACCCGCAACCAGTCCATCGTCTAGAGCCGCAGCATCCAGCGCATCAGCATGCGGAACCGCGCGCCATAGGGCGGCGCCAGCAGCCCGGCGCCGTTCGGCCGCGCCTGCCGGAACACCGGCATCAGGTGCGACAGGCGGTCGAACCCCGCCTTGCCGTGCCAGGCGCCCATGCCGCTGGCGCCGATGCCGCCAAAGGGCAGGCCGGGCTGGGCGACGTGCATCAGCGTGTCGTTCACCGTCACCCCGCCCGCCGCGATGGTCCCCAGCAGCAGCGCCAGCGTCTCGTCGTCCTGGGTGAAGGGATAGAAGGCCAGCGGGCGCGGCCGGGCCAGGATGTGGTCCACCGCCTCGCGCAGCCTGTCATAGGGGACCAGCGGCAGGATGGGGCCGAAGATCTCCTGCTCGGCCAGCGGGCCTTGCGCATCGGTCATGATCAGCGGCGGCATCAGCCGGCTGGCGGGATCGGGGGCCGCGTCGCTTAGCGGGTGCAGGGCGGCGCCGGCGTCGCGGGCCTGCGCGATCCAGTCGTCCAGGCGCCGGAACTGCGCGTCGTTGATGATGCGGCTGTAATCGACATTCCCCTCCAGCCGAGGATAGTGCCGGGCGACCCAGGCACGGGCCTCGGCGATGAACGGCTCGATCCCGGCGCGCGGCAGCAGCACGTAATCGGGTGCGATGCAGGTCTGGCCGGCGTTCAGCAGCTTGCCGGTCATGATCCGGTCCACCGCATGGGTCAGCGGCGCATCGGGCGCGACCAGGGCCGGGGACTTGCCGCCCAGCTCCAGCGTGACCGGGGTCAGGTTCGCCGCAGCCGCCTGCATCACCTGCCGCCCGACGCGGCCCGAGCCGGTGAACAGCAGATGGTCGAAGGGCAGGGCGGCGAACTCGGCCGCGACCTCGGGCCCGCCGGTCACGACCGCCAGCACATCCGCGTCGAAATGCCGCGCCGCCGCCTCGGCGAAGGCCTCGGCAAAGCCGGGGGCATGTTCGGACAGCTTGAGCATGACCCGGTTGCCGGCCGCCAGCGCATCGGTCAGCGGCCCGATGCTGAGAAACAGCGGATAGTTCCACGGCACCACGATCCCCACCACGCCCAGCGGCCGCGGCTGGACCCATGAGCGCGCGGGCCAGAACCACGGCCCGGTCCGCGCCGGGCGGCGGCGCATCCAGCCGCGGCCGTGGCGCAGCGCGTGGCGGATGCCGGCGCGCGCCGGAAAGATCTCGGCCAGGTCGGTCTCGGCCTGGGGGCGCTGGCCGAAATCGCGGGCGATGGCCTGGCCGAGGCGGCGGCGGTTCTCGTCCAGCATCTGCCGCAGGGCGCGCAGCCTTGCCGCACGCAGGGGCCAGTCGGGACAGGGTTCGGCGCGGGCGGCGGCCTGTATGGAATCGAATCTCTTGCGCATTGGAAAACCAGGACTATCCTTCCATCGGTTTGCGGGATTGTTCCCGCGACCTAAGGGCGGCGCAAGCCGGCCTGTTTGCGAAAGGCGCTTTTCTGATCCATCCGATTTTCCAGGCCACGATCATGCCCAAAGACCCTGGCGCAATTTCAGCGGCCGGCCTGTCGCCGGCCTTCCATTCATTCGATTTTAACGAGGAACCACCCCATGTTGAAACCTGCGCTTCTGGCGCTTGGCTTGGCCCTGGGCCTTTCGGGCTGCGCCAGCACCTGGGAAACCGCTTACGAACAGCTTGACCCCGCACAGACCGTCGGCTGGCGCCTTGCCGCGGTCGAGGTCGCGGTGCCCCACGATCTGACCACCACCGAGGCGAACAGCTACATGCCCAATGCCGACATTGTCTGGCATGGCGAGCCGGCGGGCGACCGGCGCGCCCAGGTGGCCGCCATCCTGGAGGAAGGCATCGAACGGGGCGCCGCCGGGCTGAAAGGCAAGACGGGGGTGCGCATCGTCGCCACCCTCGTGCGTTTCCACGCTGTCACCCCGGTGGTGCGCCAGCGGCTGCAGAACTCGGGCGTCCACAACGTCCACTATACCGTGCAGGTTTTCGACGCCCGCAGCGGCGCCGCGCTGAGCCAGCCGCAATTCGTCAAGGTCGAGCTTCCCGCCCTTGTCGGCCGCGCCGGGGACGAGGCCGATGCCAAGGGCCTGACCCAGCGGGTGCAGATCGTGAACCAGATCGCCGCGGTGACGCAGAACTGGCTGGGCCGCGGTCCCGATCCGCGCGGCAGTTTCCAGCGCCGCGGCCGCTGAACCCGACGAAATTCATGGGAATTGCCGGGCCGGCCCCTTGCGGGCCGGTCCTTTCTTTGGCAGGGGGCGGATATGGCAAGCGTATCCGAACTCTACGAGGCCCGCGTGGCGGCGGGGCGGCTGGAACCCGACGCGGCGCAGCGCGGCGTCCTGCCGGTGCTGGACCGGCTGGTGCGGGAATTGGCCGCAGCCCCGGCGCCCGCGCCGCAGAAGAACGGCTGGCTCGCGCGGTTGCGGGGCGCGGCCCCCGCGCCTGCGCCGGCGGTGCGGGGCCTTTACCTGTGGGGCGGCGTCGGCCGCGGTAAGTCGATGCTGATGGACCTGGTGATGGAGGCGGCGCCGGTCGCCGCCAAGCGCCGGGTGCATTTCCACGAATTCATGCAAGAGATCCAGGGCGCGCTGGAGGGCGTGCGCAAGACCGGCCAGCAGGACGCGGTCCGCCCGGTCGCCAAGGCGGTGGCGCAGCAGGCGCGGCTGCTGTGTTTCGACGAGATGCAGATCACCGACATCGCCGATGCGATGATCGTCGGCCGGCTGTTCCAGGTGCTGTTCGAAGAGGGCGTGACCGTCGTCACCACCTCGAACCGGGTGCCCGAGGATCTTTACAAGAACGGCCTCAACCGCCAGCTTTTCCTGCCCTTCATCGCGCTGATCCGCGAGCGGCTGGAAGTGGTCGAGTTGGCCAGCGCCACCGACCACCGCCAGAATCGCGACGAGGGCGGGCAGGTCTGGTTCATCCCCGCCGATGCGGCGGCGCGGGCGCAGATGGATGCGTTGTGGCAGGCGGAAACCGGCGGCGCGGCGGCCGCGCCCCTGCTGCTCGAGATCAAGGGCCGCAAGGTCGAGATCCCGCGGCATGTCGGCCGCATCGGCCGCGCGGGCTTCTGGGATCTTTGTGGCAAGCCCCTGGGCCCGGCCGATTACCTGGCCATGGCCGAGGCGCTGGACCTGCTCTTCATCGACGCCATCCCCCGCCTTGGCCAATCGAACTACAACGAGGCCAAGCGCTTCGTGACCCTGATCGACGCGCTTTACGAGGCCAGGGTCCGGCTGATCGCCAGCGCCGCCGACGAGCCCGAACAGCTTTACGCCGAGGGCGAGGGCGCCTTCGAGTTCGAGCGCACCGCCAGCCGGCTGCGCGAGATGCGCGACGCCGATTGGGGCCGGGGCTAGCTAACTCTCGGGCGGCGGCGCTCCCCGGTCCTGCTCTTGCAGGGCCTCGGCGATGCGGCGGATGCCTTCGGGAATGCGCTCGGCCGAGATCGAGGAATAGGCGAGGCGAAAGAAGCCCCGCCCCCGCGCCGGCTGGGCAAAGAAGGCCGCGCCGCCCTCGATCAGCACGCCGCGCGCCTTGAGCCGGAGTGCAAGCGCCGAGGAATCCACCCCCTCGGGCGTCGCCAGCCAGAAGCTGGAGCCCCCGGTCGCCTCGGGCGAGGCGAGCCGCAGCCCCTCGCGCGCGATGGCGGCCAGCATCACCTCGCGCCGCCGGGCATAGGCGCGGCGCATGCGGTTCGCCTGCGCGTCGTAATGGCCCAGCGACAGGAAATGCGCCAGCGTGCGCTGCATGTGGCCCGGCGGGTGGCGCAGCACCATGCCGCGCAGGGCGCGGGCCTCGGCGATGACGCGCGGATCGGCCACGACATAGCCCAGCCGCACGCCGGGAAACACCGATTTCGAGAAGGAGCCGATATAGATCACCGCCCCCGCCCGGTCGATGGCCTTGAGCGCGGGCGAGGGCGCGCCGGCAAAGGACATCTCGAATTCGTAGTCGTCCTCGACAACGGCGAAGCCTTGCGCCTGGGCGCGGGCCAGCAGTTCCTTGCGCCGGGCCAGCGGCATGGTGGAATTGGTCGGGCACTGGTGGCTGGCGGTGGTGAAGACCGCGGCGACGCCGGGCGGGATGGCGTCGGGGGGCAGGCCGCGCGCATCGACGGGAACCGGCAGGATGCGGGCGCGGCTGGCCAGCAGGATTTCGCGCTGGCCGGGATAGGAGGGGTCTTCGACGGCGCAGGAGGCGCCGGGGCGCAGCAGCACCTGCGCCACCAGCCACAGCGCGTTCTGCGCCCCCATCGTCAGCAGGATCTCGTCGCGCCCGGCGCTGATGCCGCGGCGGGGCAGAATCTGGCGGGCGATATGGTCGACCAGCTCCGGGTCGTCGGCGTCGTAGAGATCGCCGGTCAGGCTGTCGAACTCGCGCCGGCCAAGCGCGCGCATGGCGCAGTCGCGCCAGGCGGCGTGGTCGACCAGCGCCGGATCGGCCTGGCCGTAGACGAAGGGATAGGCAAAGCGGCGCCAGTCGCGTTCGCGATCCGTGCGCTGGGCGCGGGCAAAGCGGCCCTCGATCTGGCTGTCCCAGTCGAAGCGCGGCGTCGCCGGGGCGGGGGCCTCGGCCTCCAGCCGCCGCTCGATGCTGTCCGAGATGTAATGGCCCGAGCGGTCGCGGCTGGCCAGGTAGTCGGTCGAGACCAGCTCGGCGAAAGCCTGCGCCACCGTCACCCGCGCCACGCCCAGGTGCCGGGCCAGCGCGCGGGTCGAGGGCAGCTTCTCGCCCGCGCGAAAGCGGCCGGCCGTCACCGCGGCGATGATCTGGCGCCGCAGTTGGACCTGAAGCGGCAGGCCGGCGGCGTGGTCCAGGAAGAAGGCGTCGGGGGGAATCGGCATGGGGTGATCCGCGGCGGCTGGCGGGGTCCATCACTCCCCCGAATGCCGCCGCGGATCAAGGGTCAGGCAAATACCCTGGTCAGCGCATTGTCGATGGCATCGGTGATGCGGTCGATGTCGTCCGTCGTGGCGATCAGCGCCGGCGACAGGCAAAGCGTGTTGTTGAAGCCCGGCAGCGAGCGGTTGGTGGCGCCGATGATGACGCCCTGCGCCAGGCAGTCGGCGACCACGGCCTGCACCTTCTTCTCGTCCATCGGCTCCTTGCTGGCGCGGTCGGCGACCAGTTCGGCGCCGCAGAACAGGCCCTTGCCGCGCACGTCGCCGATGACCGCGTGCTTCTCCATCAGCGCGCGCAGGTTCGCCAGCGTGCGCTCGCCCATGGCGACGGTATTCGCCAGCAGCCCCTCGTCCTCGATGATGCGCATGTTCTCGATCGCCGCCACCGGCCCCGAGGTGCAGCCGCCGAAGGTCGAGATGTCGCGGAAGAAGCTCATGCCGTCTTCGGGCGCGTCCTTGAACATCTCGAAGACGCGCTCGGTGGTGACGGTGCAGGAAATCGCCGCATAGCCCGAGGCGACGCCCTTGGCCATGGTCACGAAATCCGGCTCGATGCCGTATTGCTGATAGCCGAACCAGGTGCCGGTGCGGCCAAGCCCGCAGACCACCTCGTCGATATGCAGCAGGATGTCGTATTTGCGGCAGATCTCCTGCACGCGCTGCCAATAGCCCTCGGGCGGGGTGATGACGCCGCCGCCGGCCGTCACCGGCTCCAGCACGATGGCGCCGACGGTATCGGGGCCTTCGCGCAGGATCACCTCCTCGATGGCGTCGGCGGCGCGCTCGCCGTAGTTCTCCACGTCCCATTGCTTGCGGTATTCCAGGCAATGCGGCACGCGCACGAAGCCGTCGGGGAAGGGACCATAGGCCGCGGCGCGCTGGTCCTGGCCCGAGGTCGCAAGCGTGCCGATGGTGGTGCCATGATAATCGCGGTCGCGATACAGGATCTTCCACTTCTTGCCGCCGTGATGGCGCGCGGCGATCTGGCGCACCATCTTGTAGACCTTCTCGTTCGCTTCCGAGCCCGAGTTCGAGTAATAGACCCGGCTCATGCCCGGCATCTTCTCGATCAGCTTCTGGGCGAAGATCGCGCCCGGCACGGTGCCGGCGGCGCCGGCGTAATAGTTCAGCTTGACCAGCTGGTCGCGGATCGCATCGGCGATGCTTTCGCGGCCGTAGCCCACGTTCACGGTCCAGACGCCGCCCGAAACCGCATCGAGGAACTCGCGCCCGGTGGCATCCCAGAGCCGCATCCCCTTGCCCTCGACAAAGACGCGCGGGTCGATGGTCTCATATTGCTTGTGCTGGCTCAGGTGGTGCCAGACATGGGCGCGGTCGGCCGCGACCACATGGGACATGTCGTTGGGGTTCAGATCGAGCGTCATGGCCGGACTCCTGCGGGCAAAGGGCGTTTCCTCCTGACTGCGCCCGAATGCGGAAAAGGGATAGAGCCAGATCGCGCCCATAGATGGGACCAGTTCGGCGCAAGCAGGGCCGAATCGGGCTGGGTCGCGCGCCCTTGCCGCGGGTTTTCCCGCTGCCCTTTCTGCGGGCGCGAAGTCATCGCCGCGATGCAGAAACGATCAGATCGATGATTTCAAAGGGAAATATTTGGAGGGCGAGGCGAAGCCGCTTATAGACAGATAATCCTATCTATACGTATAGTTTTGAAAGTTGCCTCCCCAAGAACCAATGCAACGCCAACAACAGGGTTTCCCCATGATCAATCGTCGTCGTTTCCTGACCACATCCACGCTGGCCGCGGCCGCGCTTGCCGCGCCGGGGCTTGTCACCCGCGCCCTTGCCCAGGGCGAGGCGCTGAAGATCGGCGTGCCGGTGCCGATCTCGGGCGCCTTTGCCGCCAACGGCAAGTTCGCCACCATCGGCGCGGTGATGGCCGCCGAAGAGGTCGCGGCCGCGCATGGCGTGCAGGTCTCGACCCTCGACCTCGATACCGAGGGCAAGCCCGCGACCGCGGTGCGCAAGGTGCAGGACGCGCTGGCGCAGGACGGGGTCAAGCTGTTCGCCGGCGGCATCCTGTCGTCGGAATCGCTGGCTATGGGCAAGGAGGTCGAGCGCGGCGGCGGCGCCTTCATGACCACCGCCGGCGCGGACGAGATCACCGGCGTCGATTGCAACAAGGCCACCTTCCGCTGGTCGGTGCCGACCTATGGCGCCATCAACGAGACCGTGCGCCCGATCATCGACGCGCTGCCCGATGCCAAGAAATGGTATACGATCACTCCGCAATACGTCTTTGGCGACGGGCTGCTGAACGCCGCCAAGGATGTGTTCGCGGAAAAGGGCATCGAGCATGTCGGCAACAGCTATCATTCGCTGACCGACAAGGAATTTTCCGGCTACCTGACCAATGCCATCGCCGCCCAGCCCGACGTGTTGCTACTGCTGAACTTCGGCGCGCAAAGCTCGGACACGCTGCGCCAGGCGGTCAGCTTTGGCCTCAAGCAGCGCATGACCATCGTCGTTGCCTGGGCCTCGGGGCTCGAGCAGTTCGAGGCGCTGGGGCCGGACATCTGCGAGGGCGTCTATTTCGGCGCGCAATACTGGCATGGCGCCGATACGGCCCTGAACCGCGAACTGGTGGCCAAGGTGCAGGAAAAGCACGGCTTCAACCCGAACTATTCCTTTGCCGGCAGCTATATCTGCGCGAAACTGCTGCTGGAAGCCGCGGTCAAGGCCGGCTCGCCGGATGGCGCGGGCGTCGCCGCGGCGCTGAGCGGGTTGAAATACCAGGGCCTGACCGGCGAGGAGGAGATCCGCGCCGCCGACCACCAGGTCATCAAGGACTATTACCTGCTCAAGGGCAAGGCCAAGGCCGACATGGCCGACAAGGACGATTACGCCGAGGTCATCAGCGCCGGCAAGTCGTTCCTGTCGCCCGAGGATGCCGGCTGCAAGATGCCCGCCTGAACCCCCGCCTCCCCGCGCGATCCCTGTCGCGCGGGGCCTTTTCGCCCGGTTTCAGGAGAAGCCCGTGATCTACCTATTCCAGGTTCTGAACGGCATCGGTCTGGGGATGCTGTATTTCCTGCTCGCCGTCGGCCTCAGCGTCATCTTCGGCCTGTTGCAGTTCGTGAACTTCGCCCATGGCGCCTTCTACCTGCTGGGCGCCTATCTGACCTATGACCTGACCATGCGCGGCTTCAGCTTCTGGGCCGCCATGCCGCTGGCCACGCTGATCGTGGCCGGCATCGCCGCGCTGATCGAGGCGGTGCTGCTGCATCGCATCTACAAGCTGCCGCATACCTTCCACATCCTGGTGACGGTCGGCCTGGCCCTGGTCGTGCAGGAGCTGGTCATCATCGCCTGGGGGCCGCTGGGCGGCTCGGTTCCCGCGCCGGACGGGTTGCAGGGCGTCGTGATCCTGGGCGATTTCATCTATCCGCAATACCGGCTCTTCACCATCGGCTTCACCGCCGTCCTGGCCGGGCTGCTGTGGTGGCTGCTCGAAGGCACGCGGCTGGGCGCCATCGTGCGCGGCGGGTCCGAATCGCCGGCGAACATGGCGCTCTTGGGCTACAACACGCTGCGCATCAACACCGCCGTCTTCGGCTTCGGCGCCGGGCTTGCCGGGCTTGCGGGCGCGCTTGCCGCGCCGATCCGGGGCGTCGAGCCCTTCATGGGGATCGAGGCGCTTTCCGTCGCCTTCGTCGTCGTCGTGATCGGCGGCATGGGCAGCTATACCGGCGCGCTGGTCGCGGGCCTGCTGGTCGGCGTGGTGCAAAGCGTCATGACCACGCTCTGGCCCGAGGGCGCGCGGCTGATGATCTATGTCGGCATGGCGCTGGTCATCGCGCTGATGCCCCGCGGCCTGTTGGGGAGGGCATGAGCATGAACCCGCTCGACAAACCCTATGCGCAGCTCGCGCTGGCGCTGCTGACCGTGCTGGTGCTGCCGCTGTTCCTGAAATCCGGCATCCTGGCGACCGAGATCCTGATCTTCGCCATGGTCGTCGCGGCTTGCAACCTGCTTCTGGGCTACACCGGCCTGCTGTCCTTTGGCCAGGGCATCTTCTTCGGCATCGGCACCTATGTCGCCGGCATCTGCCTGACGCGCTGGTCGGTCCCGGTGCCCCTGGTGCTGGCCGGCGCGGCGGTGCTGGGCGCGGCCACGGCCACGCTGGTCGGCTGGCTGTCGATCCGCCGGCAGGGGGTCTATTTCGTCATGCTGACGCTGGCCTTCTCGCAGCTGTTCTACTTCGTCGCCTATACGTTCAGCGGCGTGACCGGCGGCGACAACGGCCTTTTGGGCGTGCCGCGTCCTTCGGTCGGCGGCACGGCGCTGAACAGCCCGTGGTCCTATTACACCTTCGTCGCCGTCTGCTTCGTCGCGGTCTTTGCATTGCTGGTCATGGTCACGCAATCGACCTTCGGCCGCACCCTGCTGGCGATCCGCGAGAACGAGGGGCGGGCGGCCGCCATCGGCTTCCCGACCAAGCTGTTCAAGCTTGAGGCTTTCGCCATCTCGGGCGCGGTCACGGCCTTTGGCGGCGCGCTGCACGCGATGCTGATCGGCGTCGCGCCCTTGTCCAACATCGAATACCACACCAGCGAGCTGATCCTGATCATGACCATCATCGGCGGCAGTTCCAGCCTGTTCGGCTCGGTGCTGGGGGCGGGGTTCTACCTGCTCTTGGCCGATGCGCTCTCGACCGTCTGGCCGCGCTGGCTGCTGCTCTTGGGCCTGGTGCTTGTGACGGTGGCGCTGTTCCTGCAACGCGGGCTCTGGGGGCTGGTCGAGCGCGGCTACGACCTGGTCTTCCGCCGCGAGCGCGCGCCCGAAACCCCGGCCGAGGAGCATTGAGATGACCGACATCGCATTGCAGACCCGCGGCCTGGGCGTCAAATACGGCAACTTCCACGCGCTGGCCGAGGTCGACCTGCAGATCCGCCGCAACTCGGTCCATTCGATCATCGGGCCGAACGGCGCCGGCAAGACCACGCTGTTCCACGCGCTGACCGGGCGGGTGCGGGCATCCTCGGGCCGGATCGAGCTGGACGGGCGCGACATCACCGACACCTCGGACGACGACCGGGTGCGGCTGGGGATCGCGCGCTCGTTCCAGGTCACGAGCCTGTTCCCGAACCTGGCCCTGCGCGAGAACCTGCGCCTGGCCGCCCAGGGCCGCACGCCCTGGCAGGCGCTGGCGCCCTGGCGGCGGGCGGAAGCCAATGCCGAGGCGCTGGCCATCGCCGACGAGGTGATCGAGCGGCTGGCGCTTGCCCCCGTGTCGAACCGGCTGGCGGGCGAGCTGTCGCATGGCCAGCAGCGCCGGCTGGAGGTCGGCATGGCCATGGCGGCGCGGCCGCGCGTCATCCTGCTGGACGAGCCGACATCCGGCATGGGCATCGACGACATCGAGGCGATGAAGCAGCTGATCCGCGACCTGGGCCGTGACCATACCGTGCTGTTCATCGAGCATAACATGGGCATCGTCATGAACATCTCGGACATGGTCACGGTGATGCGGCTGGGCCGCAAGCTGGTCGAGGGGCCGCCCGCCCAGGTCCGCGACGACCCCGAGGTGCAGCGCGCCTATCTGGGCAACATGATCACGGGGGACATCGCATGAGCGCTGCGCTGCGACTGACCGATCTGCACAGCTATTACGGCAAGAGCCACATCCTGCAAGGCGTCACGCTGGAGGTCGGGCCGGGCGAGATCGTCACCCTGCTGGGCCGCAACGGCGCCGGCAAAAGCACGACGCTGAAGACCGCCGTGGGGCTGATCGCGCCGCGGCAGGGCCGGGTGGAGTTGGCGGGCCGCGACGTGACCGGCCAGCCTGCGCACCGCATCGCCGCGGCCGGGCTGTCGCTGGTGCCCGAGGACCGCGGCATCTTTCAGCTGCTGAGCGTCGAGGAGAACCTGCGCATCGCCATGCGCCGCGGCTCGCCCTGGTCGCTTGGCGACATCTACCGCATCTTTCCGCGGCTGGAAGAGCGCAGGAAGAACGGCGGCGGCCAGCTTTCGGGGGGCGAGCAGCAGATGCTGTCCATCGCCCGCGCGCTGCTGAACGGCCCCAAGGTGCTGATGCTGGACGAGCCGGTCGAGGGGCTGGCCCCGATCATCGTCGAGGAGATCGTGGCCCAGATCCGCCTGATCCGCGAGGCCGGCGTGCCGATCCTGCTGGTCGAGCAGAACCTGGCCGTGTGCAGCCAGCTGGCCGACCGGCATTACATCCTGGAACTGGGCCGCATCGTGCATTGCGCCAGCGCCGAGCAGTTCCGCAGCGACCCCGATACCATCGACCGCTATCTGGGCGTGAAGGCATGAAGGAAACCACCATGTCCAACCTGACGATCGACGCCGAAAGGCTGTGGGACAGCCTGATGGAGACGGCGCGCATCGGCGCCACGCCCGACGGCGGCATTGCCCGGCTGACGCTGTCCGAGGACGACCGCCGCGTGCGAGACTGGCTTGGGGCGCAATGCGACGCGCTGGGGCTGAGCATGACCGTGGACGAGGCCGGCAACATGTTCGCCACCCGCCCCGGCGCCCGCGCGGACCTGCCCGCCATCGCCATGGGCAGCCATCTGGACACCCAGCCGACCGGCGGCAAGTTCGACGGCGTGCTGGGGGTGCTGGCGGGGCTCGAGGTGCTGCGCACGCTCGACGCAGCCGGCTACCAGACCGAGGCGCCGCTGATGCTGGTCAACTGGACCAACGAGGAGGGCTCGCGCTTTTCGCCGGCCATGCTCGGCTCGGGGATCTGGGCCGGGGTCTATAGCCGCGAATACGGCGACGGGCGGGCGGACGCCCGCGGCGACACCTTCGGCGCCAGCCTGGACCGCATCGGCTATCGCGGCGAGGCCAAGGCGGGCGCCGTCCGCTTCGGCGCCATGTTCGAGCTGCATATCGAGCAGGGCCCGATCCTGGAGGCCGAGGGCATCCAGATCGGCGTGGTGCAGGGCATCCAGGGCATGCGCTGGTTCGAACTGACCCTGACCGGCACGGCGGCGCATACCGGCTCGACCCCCATGGGCATGCGCCGCAACGCGCTTCTGGGCATGGCGCGGGTGATCGAGGGCATCGACCGCATCGCCAAGGCGCATCAGGACGCGGTGGGCACCATCGGCTTCCTGGAGATCAGCCCCAATTCGCACAACGTCATCCCCGGCGAGGTGCGCGCCACCATCGACCTGCGCCACCCCTCGGACGCGGTGCTGGACCGGATGCAGGCCGAGGTCGAGGCACTGGTGCAGGATGCCGCCGGGGCGGTCGGGCTGGAAAGCCGGCTGGAGCAGATCTCGCGCACCGCGCCGGTGGTGTTCGACGCCGAATGCATCGCCTCGGTCAGGGCGGGGGCGCAGGCGGCGGGCTATTCCACGCGCGACATCGTCTCGGGCGCCGGCCATGACGCCGCCCATGCCGCGGCCAAGGCGCCGACGACGATGATCTTCGTGCCCTGCAAGGACGGGCTGAGCCACAACCCCGCCGAATCGACCGAACCCGCGGAATGCGCCGCCGGCGCGCAGGTGTTGCTGGAGGCGGTGCTGGACTATGACCGCCGCATGGCCGAGACCCGCAAGGGGGCCGCCGCATGACCCGCCTTGTCCTGGCCCGGCTGAACCACGAGACCAACACCTTCTCGCCGCTCAAGACCCCGCTGGCCGCCTTTGCCCCGAAATGGGGCGCGGACGCGCTGGCCGCGGCCGAGACCTATCCCGCCGCCATCGGCGCCTTTTACGCCTTCGCCCGCCGCATCGGCGCCGAGGTCGAGGTGCCGCTGATCGCCCATGCCATGCCCTCGGGGCCCGTCGAGGACGATGCCTTCGAGGCCATGGCGCAGGCGATCCTGGCGGCGGTGGAAAAAGGCTGCGACGGCATCCTGCTGGACCTGCACGGCGCCATGGTCACGCGCAGCCATGACGACGGCGAGGGCGAACTGCTGCGCCGCGTCCGCGCCGCCGCGCCGGGCGTGCCCATCGGCGTGGCGCTGGACCTGCATGGCAATATCACCCAAGCCACGCTGGACCATTGCGACGTGATCGCCGGCTTCAAGACCTATCCGCATGTGGACATGGTCGAGACCGGCGAACATGTCGTGCGCCTGTTCGAACCGCTGCTTTCCGGCGCCCCGCGCCCGGCGATGGCGCTGTGCCACCCGCCGATGCTGGCGGCGACGCTGTGCATGAACACGACGACCGACTGCGCCATGACCGACCTGATCGCGCTGGCGCGGCAGGCCGAGGCGCGGCCGGGCGTGCAGGCGGTGACGGTCTTTGGCGGCTTTCCCATCGCCGACCTGGCCGAGACCGGCCTGTCCATCGTCACCGTCGCCGACACGCCCGAGCTTGCGCGCGCGGTCGCGCAGGAGCTTGGCCGCGAGGCATGGCACCGGCGCGCCGAATATGTCTATGCCGAGGAACCCCTGGCGCAATCCATCGCCCGCGCCGCCGCGCTGGCCGATGGCTCGGCCCCGGTGCTGCTGCTGGACCATGGCGACAATTGCATGTCGGGCGGCAGCTGCGACGTGATGGACGTGCTGGAGGAACTGCTGGCCGCCGGGCAGCAGGGCATCCTGGTCGGTCCCGTCGCCGATCCCGAGACCGTGGCGCAGCTTTTCGCCGCAGGCGAGGGAGCCGAGGTCGAGATCCGGCTGGGCAACAAGACCCCGGCCGAGGGCCTGCCCGCGCCGCGCCCGCCGCTGCGGCTGTCGGGCCGGGTCACGGCGCTGTCGGACGGGCGCTATCGCGTCGCCGGCCCGATCTATCACGGGCAGGAGCTGTCGATGGGCCGCGCCGCCGCCTTCGACACCGGCGCCGCGCGCATCGTGATCTGCGAGGAACCGCACGAGCCGCTGGACCTGGGCTGCTTTTCCTGCCTCGGCCTCGACGCCGGCAAGGCGCGGTTCCTGCACCTGAAATCGCGCATGTATTGCCGCCCGGTCTTCGAGCCGCTGGCCAAGGCGGTGGTGGAATGCGCCAGCTCGGGCGTAACCGCCTCGGATTACGATCTGTTTGCTTTCAAAAAACTCGCCCGGCCCATATATCCGCTGGACCTGGGGACAACCTGGCAGGATTGAAGGACCGCATGGATCAGGACGCGCCGGCAGGCAAGGAACGCAGGCTTACCCGCATCAAGCTGTCGGACCAGGTGGCCGAGGACATCCGCCGCCGCATCGCCCGCGACGGCATGCACCCCGGCGACCGATTGCCGCATGAGCGCGCGCTGATGGAGCATTACGGCTGCTCGAAAGGCACCATCCGCGAGGCGCTGAAGGCGCTGGAGGTCGAGGGGCTGGTGCGCATGCTCTCGGGTCCGAACGGCGGGCCCGAGATCCAGCCGGCCTCGATCGACATCGTCACCCAGCAGCTGCGGCAATACCTGCATTTCCAGAAGATCGACTTTGCCCAGGTCTACGAATTGCGCCAGTCGCTGGAGGTCAGCCTGGCGCGCAACGTCATCGGCAAGCTGACGCCCGCGCATTTCCGCCGGCTCGAGGAAAACATCCGCATCTGCGAAGAGGCGAACGCGGCCCAGGACCGCGCCGTGGTGCGCCGGGCCGAGACCGAGTTCCACGACATCCTCTGCGAGGCCTCGGACAACGTGATCCTGGTATTCATGTGCCGCTTTCTGAACAGCATGCTGCGCGACCTGGTCAGCTATCGCAGCGAAAGCATGCGTGAGCACGAGATCTTCGGCGAGGCGAATATCGAAAGCCACCGGCAATTGCTGGCCGCCTTTCGTGCCGAGGACGGCGATGCCGCCGCCCGCATCATGCACGACCACATGTGCTGCGCCGAAAGCTACATGCGGCGGCTGGACGCCTCGTTCCGCTCGGACCTGCTGAGCCGGTTCTGAACGCAAGATCCCGGCCGCGAGGGGCCGGGACCGGGATTCGTGGGGCCAGGTTCGCGGGCCCAGGATTCGGGGATCAGAACGGGATGTCGTCGTCGAAATCGGGACGGTTCTGCGACTGCCCGCCACCTGAGGAGCTGCCGCCCGAGGAGCTGCCGCCCGACGAGCCGCCGCCGCCATAGCCGCCGCCCCCGTAACCGCCACCGCCATAGCCGTCATCGCGGCCGCCGCCCGCACCGCCGCCGCCGCGGCTGTCGAGCATGTGCAGCTCGCTGCGGAAGGGGCGCAGCGCCACTTCGGTCGAATAGCGGTCGTTGCCGCTCTGGTCCTGCCATTTGCGGGTCTCCAGCTGGCCCTCGACATAGACCTTGGAGCCTTTTTTCAGGTATTGCTCGGCCACGCGGACCAGGGGCTCGGAATAGATGGCGACCGTGTGCCATTCCGTGCGCTCCTTGCGCTCGCCGGTGTTGCGGTCCTTCCAGGTCTCCGAGGTCGCGATACGCAGGTTGGCGACCTTGCCGCCGCTGGGAAAGCTGCGGATCTCCGGGTCTTGGCCCAGGTTGCCGACCAGGATCACCTTGTTCACGCTGCCAGCCATGCTGCGGTCCCTTTCGTTGGCTTCGTTCCCGCGGGGGTGTAGCGCGTGAGGGGGCGGGGGGGCAAGCGGAATGGCACCGGCTGCCATAGGCGGAAATTCGCCGATGGCGGTGCCGCCCGACCCGCGGCAAAATCCTCTTGCGGCGCGCGGCCCGCTTTGCGCTATAGTGCCGGCAAAAAAGAAGACGCCATGCATGAGGGACCAAGGATGCTTTCACGCGATCGGGCGATGATGCGCCAGCTGGGCCGGGCCGTGATGGCCCTGGCGCTTTCGGCCGGGCTGGCCGCCCCCGCCACGGCCGACGGGCTGCGGCTGCAGGCGAAAAGCGGCAAGTCGCGGCTGGCCCAGTTCGAGCGCCAGACCCGGCTGATGGATTCGCGCCTGGCCGCGCAATACCAGCAATCGGCCCGGCTGCGCCCCGGCGGCACCTCGACCAAGAGCGTGGTGGAGCTGGACATTCCCACCGCCATCCCCGCCTATCGCGGCAACCGGCGCAGCCAGTATCTGCCCCATGCCCGCGCCGTCGCGCGCAAGCACGGCATCCCCGAGGATCTGTTCCTGCGCCTGGTGCAGCAGGAATCGGGCTGGAACCCCTCGGCCCGCTCGCACAAGGGGGCGCAGGGGCTGGCGCAGCTGATGCCGGGCACAGCGGCCAAGCTGGGCGTCGATCCCAACGACCCGATGCAGAACCTGGAAGGCGGCGCGCGCTACCTGCGCATGATGTACAACACCTTCGGCAGCTGGCGGCTGGCGCTGGCGGCCTATAACGCCGGGCCGGCGGCGGTGGCGAAATACGGCGGCGTGCCGCCCTATCGCGAGACGCGCAACTACGTCCGCATCATCCACGGCAGCTGAAAGGCTGGGCCGGGCAGGGCGCCCGGCCTTGGCGCGCGCCCTCAGAAGGTCGAGGGTCAGAAGGTCGAGGGGATGACGCGGCTGTATTTCGTCCCGGCGATCGAGGCGCCGGCCATCAGACCTGACTGGCCGAAGATCATCGCCACCACCGGCTGCTGCGCGGTGATGGTGTCGGTGCCCATCGAGACGCCCCCGGCGGGCAGCGCGTAATAGGCCCCGGCCTCGGCCACCCAGCCCGGCGCGCGGCGGAAATCGGCCAGCGCGGCATCGGTCTGGAAGATCAGCACATGGGCATATTGCTGCGCGCCGATCTGGAAGCCGACGCTGGCCTGCGCCGCCGAATAGTAGTCCACCGTCACGTCGTTGATGCGCAGCGCACCCTGGCCATAGGCGCCGCCGACGCCGAAGCCCGCCTCGGTCATCAGCGGCATGTAGAGCACGCCCTTGGCGTTCTGCACCATGGGCGCGACATTGGGATAGCTGCGCAGCAGGAAGTCCCGCGTCGCATCGACGCGCGCGTCCAGCCGCGAGGGCGCATCCTGCCCGATCGCGTTCGAACAGCCCGCCAGCCCCAGCGCCGCGCCGCCCAGCAGCAGCAGGCGCCGGCTCATCCCGTTGGAATACATCATCCTAGCCCTCGTTCCCTGTTCGGCGGTTGCCCCGCCTGTCAAGGCCGCGATGATAGACGGGCGCGCGCCCTCACGCCAGCCTTTCGGCCACCTGCGGCGCGTAATAGGTCAGGATGCCGTCGCAGCCGGCGCGGCGAAAGGCCAGCAGGCTTTCCACCACCACCTCGCGCGACAGCCAGCCGTTGCGGATCGCGCCCTCGATCATCGCATATTCGCCGCTGACCTGATAGGCAAAGGTCGGCGCCGCGAACTGGTCGCGGACCATGCGGCAGATGTCCAGATAGGGCATGCCCGGCTTGACCATGACCATGTCGGCGCCCTCGGCCAGGTCGCGGGCGACGCAGCGCATCGCCTCTTCGCGGTTGGCGGGGTTCACCTGATAGGTCTTCTTGTCGCCCACCAGCCGCCCCGAGGCGCCCACCGCGTCGCGGAACGGGCCATAGAAGCCGCTGGCGAATTTCGCCGCATAGGACAGGATCGCCACGTCCTTGTGGCCGTTTTGCTCCAGCAGTCCGCGCAGCGCGCCGATCCTCCCGTCCATCATGTCCGAGGGGCCCAGGATGTCCGCCCCCGCCTCGGCCTGGACCAGCGCCATGCGGCCAAGCGCCTCGACCGTCTCGTCGTTCAGGATCACCCCGTCGCGCACCAGCCCGTCATGGCCGTTGGCGTTATAGGGGTCCAGCGCGATGTCGGTCATCACCGCCAGCTCGGGCGCGACCTCCTTGATGGCGCGGATGGCGCGGTTGCCGATGTTGTCGGGATCCCAGGCGCGCTCGCAGCTTTCGGTCTTCAGCTCCGGGTCGGAATGGGGAAAGATGCAGATCGCCGGAATGCCCAGCCGCATCGCGGTTTCCGCCGCGCGCTTGGCGCCGTCCAGCGTCAGCCGCTCGACGCCCGGCATCGAGGGGATCTCGCCCTCGCCGCCGGCGATCTCGGTCACGAAGATCGGCCAGATTAGGTTGGCGGGGGTCAGGGTCGTTTCCGTCACCATCGCGCGCAGCGCGGGCGTGCGGCGCAGCCGGCGCAGGCGGCTGGCGGGGAAGGGGGCGGTGATCGGGGTCGGGGACATGGGCGGGGCCTGTGGCTTGCAAGGATCTGGCCCGAACCTGCACCCATGCCCCGCGCCGCGCAACCCCTTGCCGCCCGGCGGCGAAAATCGAGGTTTTCCTTTGCCCCAGGCCCGGTTAGTTTGCCCTGCGCAACCGCTGCAAGGAGAAGACGTGCCCCGACCCGAGGGAATCCTCGCCCTGCTGGACAGCCGGTCCTTCGGCTCGATCTGGTTCTGGGTGATCCTGACTCTGGCCTGGACCATGGCGGGGCGCCGCATCCTGGGCGTGCCCTCGGACGTGATTTCCGGGGCCGTCGGCGCCGAGCCGGGCCCCAGGGACGACCCGGCCGCCCTGGTGCTGCTCGACTGGCTGTCGCTGACCCTGCCGCGCTGGCGCATCGACCGGCGCGAGGGCGCGATCCTGCTGGGGCTGGGCTCGTTCCTGCTGACCACGCTGGCCATCCTGGGCTTTGGCTACGGGCTGGAGATGGCGCAGGCGCTGGTGCTGCTGGTCCTGCCCTTCGCCCTGCTTTTCGGGCTGGAGCTGCGGCTGGCGCGGCGCCTGCGCGCGGTGCTGGCCCGCGCCGAGGTGGGCCAGCCGGTCAACGAGGCCGGGGCCGAGGCCGCGCGGCTGATGCGCCGGCACCGGATGGTGATCCTGGCCATGTCGGTCCTCGTGGTGGCGCTGACCGCCTTTTACGGCGCGCTCTGGATGATCGTGCATCCCTTCGGCTTCTGAACCGCTCTTGACTTCGCCGATGCCGGCTTTACCTCGGGGCGCATGGCACCGCTTCCCGAACACCTGACCCTGTCCGGCGCACCCGAGGGCATGGACGCCGCGCTGGTCGCGCGCGAACTGGCCCGCGGCAATCCCGTCATCCACATCGCCCGCGACGACCGGCGCATGGCCGCGATGCGGGCGGCGCTGGGCTTCTTTGCGCCCTCGGCCGCGGTGCTGGAGTTTCCGGCCTGGGACACCACGCCCTATGACCGCGTCTCGCCCGCGGGGGCGGTGATGGCCGCGCGCATGGCGGTGCTGACGGCGCTGGCCCATGGCGCGCTGAAGGGGCCGTTCGTGGTGCTGACCACGCTTTCGGCCGCCATGCAGCGCGTGCCCGCGCGCGAGGTGCTGCGCGATGCCGGCTTCTCGGCCGCGGTGGGCGACCGTATGGACGAAGGCGCCTTGCGCGCCTTCCTGGCCCGCATGGGATTCTCGCAGGCCCCGACCGTGACCGAGCCGGGCGATTTCGCCGTCCGCGGCGGCATCATCGACATCTTCCCGCCCGGCGAATCCGGGCCGATCCGGCTGGACATGTTCGGCGACGTCCTGGACGGCGCGCGCAGATTCGATGCAGAAACACAGCGTTCCATCGAAAAGCTCGACCGCGTCGAGCTTGCGCCCATGTCCGAGGTGATCCTGGACGAAGCCGCCATCACCCGCTTTCGCCAGAACTACCGCGCCGAATATGGCGGCGGCGCCAACGATCCGCTTTACGAGGGCATCAGCGCCGGCCGCAAGATGGCGGGCATGGAGCATTGGCTGCCCTGGTTCCATGCGCGGCTGGAAAGCCTGTTCGACTATCTGCCCGGCGCCTCGGTGGTGGCGGACGACCATCTGGAGCAGGTGCGCGACGCGCGCTGGCACACGATCACCGAGCAGTTCGCGGCGCGGCGCGAGGCGCTGGCCCGCAAGGGCGGCACCGACACGGTCTATCGCCCCGTGCCGCCCTCCGGCATGTTCCCGGACGAGGCCGAATGGGCGCGCTGGCTGGCCGCGCATCGGGTGCTGCGCCTTTCGGTTCTGCCGCAGCCGCCGGGTCCGGGCGTGCTGGATGCCGGCGGTCGCGTCGGGCGCAATTTCGCCCCCGAGCGCCAGGCCGAGAAGGGAAATCTTTTCAAGGCGCTTGCCGATCATATTCGAAACCTTCAAGCCTCGCGCCGGGTGGTCATCGCCAGTTTCTCGGAAGGGGCGCGCGAACGCCTGGCCGGGCTGATCGCCGATGAGGGCATCAAGGGCGCCCAGCCCATCGCCGACCTGCGCGAGCTGCCCGACCAGCCCGGTGCGCTTGGCCTGGCGGTCTGGCCGCTGGAGGAGGGCTTCACCTCGGACGGCGCGGCCACCGGGGCGCTGGCGGTGATCTCGGAACAGGACGTGCTGGGCGTCCGGCTGATCCGGGGCGCCAAGCGCCGCCGCAAGGCCGAGAATTTCCTGCGCGACACCACTACGCTAAGCCCCGGCGACCTGGTCGTGCATGTCGAACACGGCATCGGCCGCTATACCGGGCTGGAGACCGTCCAGGCGCTTGGCGTGCCGCATGATTGCGTGGCGCTGGAATATGCCGGCGGCGACCGGCTTTACCTGCCGGTCGAGAATATCGAGTTGCTCAGCCGCTACGGGCACGAGGAGGGGCTGCTCGACAAGCTGGGCGGCGGCGCCTGGCAGGCGCGGAAAGCGCGCCTCAAGGAACGCATCAAGCTGATCGCCGACCGGCTGATGCGCGTCGCGGCCGAACGCCTGCTGCGGCCCGCCCCGGTGCTGGAGCCCGAGCATCACGAGATCGAAAGCTTCGCCGCCCGCTTCCCCTATGCCGAGACCGAGGACCAGGCCGCCGCCATCGCCGACGTGGCCGAGGATCTGGCCGCCGGCCGGCCCATGGACCGGCTGGTCGTGGGCGACGTGGGCTTCGGCAAGACCGAGGTCGCCATGCGCGCGGCCTTCATCGCCGCCTCGCAGGGCCGGCAGGTCGCCGTGGTGGCGCCGACCACGCTGCTGGCGCGCCAGCACTTCCGCACCTTTGCCGAGCGCTTCCGCGGCACGGCGATCAACGTCCGGCCGCTGTCGCGCTTCGTGTCCGCCAAGGATGCCGCCGAGACCCGCAAGGGCCTGGCCGAGGGCACGGTGGACATCGTCGTCGGCACCCATGCCGTGCTGGCGAAACAGGTGCGCTTCAAGACCCTGGGCCTGCTGATCGTCGACGAGGAGCAGCATTTCGGCGTCGGGCACAAGGAGCGGCTGAAGGAGCTGCGCAGCGACATCCACGTCCTGACCCTGACCGCGACGCCGATCCCGCGCACCTTGCAGCTGTCGCTGACCGGGGTGCGGGATCTGTCGATCATCGGCACGCCGCCGGTGGACCGCCTGGCGATCCGCACCTATGTGTCCGAGTTCGACGGCGTGACCATCCGCGAGGCGCTGCTGCGCGAGAAATATCGCGGCGGGCAGAGCTTCTTCGTCGTGCCGCGGCTGGCCGACCTGCCCGAGGTCGAGGAATGGCTGCGCGAGCATGTGCCGGAGGCCAGCACCATCGTCGCCCATGGCCAGCTGGCGGCGGGCGACCTGGACCAGCGGATGAATGCCTTCTACGACCGCGGCGCCGATGTGCTGCTGGCGACCAGCATCGTCGAATCGGGGCTGGATATCCCGACCGCGAACACCATGGTGGTCTGGCGCGCCGACATGTTCGGCCTGGCGCAGCTTTACCAGATCCGCGGCCGGGTCGGGCGCTCCAAGACGCGGGCCTATTGCTACCTGACCACCAAGCCGCGGGTGCCCTTGACCCCGCAGGCGATGCGGCGGCTGAAATTCCTGGGCGCCATCGACAGCCTGGGCGCCGGCTTCAACCTGGCCTCGCAGGACCTGGACCTGCGCGGTGCCGGCAACCTTCTGGGCGAGGAGCAGTCGGGCCATATCAAGGAGGTCGGCTTCGAGCTTTACCAGCAGATGCTGGAGGAGACCATCGCCAAGCTGAAATCCGGCGAGATCGAGGGCACGCCCGAGGACGAATGGGCGCCGCAGCTGAACCTGGGCGTGCCGGTGACGATCCCGGAAAGCTATGTGCCCGACCTGGACGTGCGGCTGGGGCTTTATCGCCGCCTGGCCGAGCTGACCAGCAAGGTCGAGCTGGAGGGTTTCGCGGCCGAGCTGATCGACCGTTTCGGCCCCTTGCCGCGCGAGGTGAACACGCTTTTGCTGGTCATCCGCATCAAGGCCATGGCCAAGCGGGCGAATATCGCCCGGCTGGATGCCGGGCCCAAGGGCGCGACCATCCAGTTCCATGGCGACAAGTTCCCGAACCCGGCTGGGCTGGTCGAGTTCATCCACGACCAGCGCGGCCAGGCCAAGGTGACGGATAACTGCATCGTCGTCCTGCGCGACTGGCCGACCGACGCCGAGCGCATCAAGGGCAGCTTTGCCATCGCCAAGGAGCTGGCGGCGAAGATCAAGGAAGGCATGGCCAAGGGGTAGAAGGCCGGGGCGGTCGGGATCGGGCCTGGCGGAGGATAGGGTGCGGCCGAACGGCGCGGCCACGCCGGGGGCGCTGCCCCCGGACCCCCGGGATATTTCCACACGGAAGAAAAGCCGGGCGGCCCCTGCGACGCAGAGGACTTGCGACGCAGAGGAAAGGCGGCGCGAGGGGTGCGCCGCCTTTGTCTTTCCGGGATCGGCGATCAGTCCGCCGTCAGCAGCGGCGGCTTGGAGTTGCTGATCCTGGGCGTCTCGGGGCCGGTGATGTCGAAGACGGGCTTGTCGTCCTCGATCCGCACCCGGACCACGCCGCCCTTGGTCAGGCGGCCGAACAGCAGTTCCTCGGCCAGGGGCTTCTTGATCGATTCCTGGATCACCCGGCCGAGGGGGCGCGCGCCCATCTTTTCGTCATAGCCGCGTTCGGCCAGCCAGTCGGCGGCCTCGGGGCTCAGTTCGATATGGACGCCGCGGTCGATCAGCTGGGCCTCGAGCTGGAGGACGAATTTCTCGACCACCTGCACGATCACCTCGCGCGAGAGCGGCGCGAAGCTGATGACCGCGTCCAGCCGGTTGCGGAACTCGGGCGTGAAGGTGCGCTCGATGGCGGCGGTATCCTCGCCCTCGCGGCGTTCGCGGCCGAAGCCGAAGGCGGCCTTGGCCTGGTCCGCCGCGCCCGCGTTCGAGGTCATGATCAGGATCACGTTGCGGAAATCCACCTGCCGGCCGTTATGGTCGGTGAGCTTGCCGTGGTCCATGACCTGCAGCAGAATGTTGTAGACATCCGGGTGCGCCTTTTCGATCTCGTCGAGCAGCAGCACGCAATGCGGATGCTGGTCCACCCCGTCGGTCAGAAGCCCGCCCTGGTCGAAGCCGACATAGCCCGGAGGTGCGCCGATCAGCCGGCTGACCGCGTGCTTTTCCATGTATTCCGACATGTCGAAGCGCAGCAGCTCCACCCCCAGCGTCGAGGCGAGCTGCTTGGCCACCTCGGTCTTGCCGACGCCGGTGGGGCCGGCGAAGAGATAGTTGCCGATCGGCTTTTCGGGTTCGCGCAGGCCCGCCCGCGCCAGCTTGATCGCCGAGGACAGCGCCTCGATCGCCGCGTCCTGACCGAAGACCAGCCGCTTGAGCGTCGCGTCCAGATCCTTCAGCACCGCCGCATCGTCCTTGGAGACGCTTTTGGGCGGGATGCGGGCGATCTTGGCCACCACCGCCTCGATCTCCTTGGGGCCGATGGTCTTGCGGCGCTTGCTTTCCGCGACCAGGTGCTGCGCCGCGCCGGCCTCGTCGATCACGTCGATGGCCTTGTCGGGCAGCTTGCGGTCGTGGATGTAGCGCGCCGAAAGCTCGACCGCCATCTTGATCGCGTCATTGGTATAGCGCAGGTCGTGGTGCTTTTCGAAGCTGGGCTTCAGCCCCATCAGGATCTTGATCGTGTCGGGCACGGTCGGCTCGTTCACGTCGATCTTCTGGAAGCGGCGCGACAGCGCGCGGTCCTTTTCGAAATGCTGGCGGAACTCCTTGTAGGTGGTCGAGCCCATGCAGCGCAGCTTGCCGCCGGCCAGCGCCGGCTTGAGCAGGTTCGAGGCGTCCATGGCGCCGCCCGAGGTGGCGCCGGCGCCGATCACCGTATGGATCTCGTCGATGAAGAGGATGGCGTCGGGATGGTCCTCGAGTTCCTTGACGACGGCCTTCAGCCGTTCCTCGAAATCGCCGCGATAGCGGGTGCCGGCCAGCAGCGCCCCCATGTCGAGCGAGAAGATGGTCGAGCCGGCCAGCACGTCCGGCGTCTCGCCGCGGGTGATCTTGAGCGCCAGCCCCTCGGCGATGGCGGTCTTGCCGACGCCGGGATCGCCGACCAGCAGCGGGTTGTTCTTGCGACGCCGGCACAGCACCTGGATGCAGCGCTCGACCTCGTCGGCGCGGCCGATCAGCGGGTCGACGTCGCCCTTGGCGGCCTTCTTGTTCAGGTCGACGCAATATTTCGCCAGCGCCGATTCGTCCTTGGGCTGGGCGGTTTCGGCCTGGGCCTGCTCGGCCTGCTGCTCGGCGCCCTGGACCGGGCGGTTTTCCGAGAAGGACGGGTTCTTGGCGACGCCATGGGCGATGAAATTCACCGCGTCATAGCGCGTCATGTCCAGCTCTTGCAGGAAGAAGGCGGCGTTGGATTCGCGCTCGGCGAAGATGGCGACAAGGACGTTCGCCCCCGTCACCTCGGTCCGGCCCGAGCTTTGCACATGGATCGCGGCGCGCTGGATCACGCGCTGGAAGGCGGCGGTGGGGACGGCCTCGGAACCCTCGACATCGGTGATGAGGGTCGAAAGGTCGTCCTCGATGAACTCGACCAGCATGCGGCGCAACTCGTCCAGATCGACATTGCATGCCCGCATCACCTTCATGGCATCGGGTTCTTCCGTCAGCGCGAGCAGGAGGTGTTCAAGCGTGGCAAGCTCATGGCGATGTTCGTTGGCCAGCGCAAGCGCGGCATGGATGGCCTGTTCCAGCGAGGTCGAAAAGGACGGCACTTCAAGCTCCTGTCAGTCGGCTGGCGGTATGGGCCGCCAGATTTAGCGGTCCACCTGACCAGACTGTCACGATACAGTTAAGATTTGGTGGATTGCGGCGCAGTTCAAGCGGTATTTGCGTCCGCCCCTGCCGAATTTCCCGTGGTTGAGGCAGATGTGATGTTCCCCTGGCCGAATTTCAAGCATGTCGCCTTGGGCGAACGCCATGGCGGGACAGGGGGCCGGTTCCGGCCCTTTGTCCTTGCTGCGTTGCGAAAACACCTCAGAACCGATCCTTCCTGGCGCGCAGCTCGGCAAAGACCGTGGCCTCGGGCGCGCCGGCAAGGCCAAGGGAATCCGCCAGTTCCGCGACCCGCAGGAAGGGGTTGGTCGCCCGTTCCTCGGCCAGGGTCGAGGGGGCGCAGGGCCGGGCGCCGGCCGCAGTTTCGGCCAGCCTTTCGCGCAGCGCGGCATTGCCGGGATCGACCGACAGGGCGAAGGCGCCGTTGCCGCGGCAATAGTCATGTCCCGAGCAGACCAGCGTTTCCTCCGGCAGGGCGTTCAGGCGCGAGAGGCTGGCCCACATCATCGCGGCATCGCCCTCGAACAGCCGGCCGCAGCCAAGCGCCATCAGGCTGTCGGCGGTAAAGACCATGGCCGAGCCAGGCAGGTGGAAGGCGACATGGCCGACGGTATGGCCCGAGACGTCGATCACCTCGGCCTCCTCGCCGCAAAGCGCGAAGCGTTCGCCGGGCCGCACGGCCTGGTCCAGCGGCGGCATCCGGGCGGCATCCTCGGCATTGCCGATCACCACGGCGCCGGTCTGCGCGACCAGTTCGGGCACCGCCTGGATGTGGTCGGCATGGTGGTGGGTCAGCGCGATCTGGTCCAGCGACCAGCCGCGCGCCGCCAGTTCCGCCAGGATGGGAGCGGCCTCGGGCGCATCGACCAGCGCGGTCCGGCCGTTGCCATGCACGAGCCAGGCATAGTTGTCAGTCAGGCAGCGGACGGGGACCAGTTCCAGCGGCATTGGCAAATTCCTCTCTTTGCCGCAGTCTGGCCTCGCGAGGCGGGAGGCGCAATGCATCACGACGTCTATGAGCTGCGGAAATTCTATTACAACCGCCCCCTGGGCCGGGTGGTGCAGCGGGTGCTGCGCGACCGACTGACCGGGCTGTGGCCGACCGAGCAGGTGCAGGGCATGACCGTGGCCGGCTATGGCTTTGCCGCGCCGCTGCTGCGGCCCTGGCTGGGGCGGGCGCGGCGGGTCGTCTCACTGATGCCGGGGCCGCAGGGGGTGATGGCCTGGCCGGCCGGACTGCCCAATTGCTCGGTCCTGTGCGAGGAGACGGCCTGGCCGCTGGATACCGGCAGCGTGGACCGGCTGGTGCTGCTGCATGCGCTGGAGACGGCGGACCATCCCTTCGTCCTGCTGGACGAGGCCTGGCGCGTGCTGGGTCCGGGCGGGCGGCTGCTGGTGATGGTGCCGAACCGCGCCGGGCTGTGGGCGCGGTCCGAGACGACGCCCTTCGGCTTCGGGCGCAGCTATACCGCGGGGCAGCTGGAGGTGCAGGCCCGCGAGGCCGGCTTCGTGACCGAGCGCACGGGGGCCGCGCTCTACATCCCGCCCTCGGACCGGCGGTTCTGGCTGAAGAGCGCGCAGATGTGGGAACGCGCCGGGCTGCGCATCAGCCAGGTCCTGGTCGCGGGCGTGGTGCTGACCGAGTTCAGCAAGCAGGTGCAGGCCCCGGTCGGGCCGGGGCGGCGCGTCAGCGTGCCCAGCCCGCTCGACGTGCTGGGAGGCATCGCCCGGCCGCGGCCGGCGGGGCAGGGCGCCGGGCGCACGGCGCGGGGCTCGGGCTGAGCGGGCGGGCGGGCGAATCCCCCCGCCCGCCGCGCGTCTGCCGGCACCGCGTCGCGGCTCTGCGCAAGCGCGAGTGGCCGGAGGGGCGGGCTGTTTGCGCAATCGGTCGCAGGCTGTCCTCGGCCAAGGGCCGCAAACGCTCATTTTTCCGTGTTCAAGGCGGTTGCGGCAGGGAAAATCACCTGCTAGAGACGCCGCAGATTTCGGGAAGGCTCCAGCCGTATTGTGCCAGGGCCTGCCCTTGACCCGCGCTCCGCGACAGACCGGCCCGCCCGCCGGCCCGCCTGCGGAGCTTGCGCTAACCGGAAGGATGACCGTGGCCAATTCCGCTTCGATTTCCGCTGATATCGCCGGGCGTTACGCGCAGGCCCTGTTCGATCTGGTCAGGGACTCGGGCGGCATCGACGCCCTGTCCGCCCAGATCGACGATCTGGCCTCGGCCTATGACGCCAGCCAGGATCTGCGCGATCTGACCCTCTCGCCCCTCTACGACCGCCAGCAGCAGGAAACTGCGATCGGCGCGCTTGCCGGCCGCATGGGGCTTTCGCCCGAACTGGCCAACACGCTGCGCCTGATGGCCCGCAACCGCCGGCTGTTCGCCCTGCCGCAGCTGCTGGCCAAGCTGCGCAGCCTGATCGCCGATGCGAAGGGCGAAGTCACCGCCGACGTGGTCAGCGCCCAGGCGCTGACGGACGAACAGAAGGCCCGCCTTGCGGATACGCTGGCCGCGAAATCGGGCAAGAAGGTGAAACTGAACGCGCGTGTCGATGAAAGCCTCATCGGCGGCATGATCGTCAAACTGGGCTCGCAGATGATCGACAGCTCGATCCGCTCGAAGCTCGCCTCCCTCCAGAATGCTATGAAAGAGGTCGGATAATGGGAATCCAGGCAGCCGAAATCTCGGCCATCCTCAAGGATCAGATCAAGAATTTCGGTCAGGACGCCGAGGTGGCCGAGGTCGGGCAGGTGCTGTCCGTCGGTGACGGCATCGCCCGCGTCTATGGCCTGGACAAGGTTCAGGCCGGCGAGATGGTCGAGTTCCCCGGCGGCATCCGCGGCATGGTGCTGAACCTTGAAACCGACAACGTCGGCGTCGTGATCTTCGGCGACGACCGCGACATCAAGGAAGGCGACACCGTCAAGCGCACCGGCGCCATCGTGGAAGTCCCCGCCGGCAAGGAACTGCTGGGCCGCGTCGTGGACGCGCTGGGCAACCCGATCGACGGCAAGGGCCCGCTGAACGCCTCCGAGCGCCGCGTCGCCGACGTCAAGGCCCCCGGCATCATGCCGCGCAAATCGGTGCACGAGCCGATGGCGACCGGCCTGAAGTCGGTGGACGCCATGATCCCGGTCGGCCGCGGCCAGCGCGAGCTGATCATCGGCGACCGCCAGACCGGCAAGACCGCCATCGCGCTGGACACCATCCTGAACCAGGCGAACTACAACGGCCGCGAGGCCGACGGCATGAAGACCCTGCACTGCATCTATGTCGCCGTCGGCCAGAAGCGCTCGACCGTGGCCCAGCTGGTGAAGAAGCTGGAAGAGACCGGCGCCATGGCCTACACCACCGTCGTGGCCGCGACCGCCTCGGACCCGGCGCCGATGCAGTATCTCGCGCCCTATTCGGCGACCGCCATGGGCGAATATTTCCGCGACAACGGCATGGATGCGCTGATCATCTATGACGACCTGTCCAAGCAGGCCGTGGCCTATCGCCAGATGTCGCTGCTGCTGCGCCGTCCGCCGGGGCGCGAAGCCTATCCGGGCGACGTGTTCTACCTGCACTCGCGCCTGCTGGAGCGTTCGGCCAAGCTGAACGAGGCCAACGGTGCCGGCTCGCTGACCGCGCTGCCGATCATCGAGACCCAGGCGGGCGACGTGTCTGCCTATATCCCGACCAACGTGATCTCGATCACCGACGGCCAGATCTTCCTGGAAACCGAACTGTTCTTCCAGGGCATCCGCCCGGCCGTGAACACCGGCCTTTCGGTGTCGCGCGTGGGCTCGGCCGCCCAGACCAAGGCGATGAAGTCGGTCGCGGGCCCGGTCAAGCTGGAGCTGGCGCAGTATCGCGAGATGGCGGCCTTCGCGCAGTTCGGCTCGGACCTCGACGCGGCGACGCAGAAGCTGCTGAACCGCGGCGCGCGCCTGACCGAGCTGATGAAGCAGCCGCAATATTCGCCGCTGACCAATGCCGAGATCGTCATCGTCATCTATGCCGGCACCAAGGGCTACCTGGACGGCATCCCGGTCCGCGACGTGACCAAATGGGAGCAGGGGCTGATCCAGTATCTGCGCAACCAGAAGGCCGATCTGCTTGAGGACATGACCAGGAACGACCGCAAGGTGGCGGGCGAGCTTGAGGATGCGATCAAGGCAGCGCTGGACGGCTACGCCAAGACCTACGCCTGAGAGGAGGGATAGATGCCCAGCCTCAAGGATCTCAAGAACCGGATCGGCAGCGTCAAGAACACGCGCAAGATCACCAAGGCGATGCAGATGGTCGCCGCCGCGAAACTGCGCCGCGCGCAGGAAGCGGCGGAGGCTGCGCGTCCCTATGCCGACCGGATGGCCTCGGTGATGGCCGGGCTGACCGCTGCGGCGGCGGGCTCGGACATGGCGCCGCGGCTGCTGGCAGGGACCGGCGAAGACCGCCGCCACCTGCTGGTGGTGATGACCTCGGAGCGCGGGCTTGCGGGCGGGTTCAACTCGTCCATCGTCAAGCTCGCCCGCCAGCGCCTGCAAGAGTTGCTGGCGCAGGGCAAGCAGGTGTCGATCCTGACCGTCGGCAAGAAGGGCCGCGAGCAGCTGAAGCGCGAATACAGCGACCTCTTCGTCCATCACGTCGACATGAGCGAGGTCAAGCGCATCGGCTACGAGAACGCGCGCCAGATCGCGGACGAGATCCTCGACCGCTTCGACGCCGGCGAGTTCGACGTGGCGACGCTGTTCTACAACCGCTTCGAAACGGTGATCAGCCAGGTTCCGACCGCAAGGCAGATCATCCCCGCCGTGGTCGAGGAGGGCGAGGCCGCGGCCTCGGCGCTCTACGATTACGAGCCGGATGAAAGCGCGATCCTGAACGACCTTCTGCCGCGCTCGGTCGCGACGCAGGTCTTTGCGGCGCTGCTGGAGAATGCCGCGTCCGAACAGGGCGCGCGGATGACCGCCATGGACAACGCCACGCGCAACGCCGGCGACATGATCGACAGGCTGACGACGGAATACAACCGTTCGCGTCAGGCCGCGATCACCAAGGAACTGATTGAAATCATCTCGGGCGCAGAGGCGCTCTGACACGTAGAGGTAGAGACATGGCAGAGGCCAATGGAAAAATCACGCAGGTGATCGGCGCCGTCGTCGACGTGCAGTTCGACGGCCAGCTTCCTGCGATTCTGAACGCTCTGGAAACCGAGAACAACGGCAAGCGCCTGGTGCTGGAAGTAGCCCAGCACCTGGGCGAGAACACCGTCCGCACCATCGCCATGGACGCGACCGAAGGTCTGGTCCGCGGCCTGCCGGTGCGTGATACCGGCGGCCCGATCATGGTTCCGGTCGGCGACGTGACGCTCGGCCGCATCCTGAACGTCGTCGGCGAGCCGGTGGACGAAGGCGAGCCGCTGGTCGCAACGGACAAGCGCGCCATCCACCAGCCGGCCCCGGACTTCGCCGCCCAGGCGACCGCGTCCGAGATCCTGGTGACGGGCATCAAGGTCATCGACCTGCTGGCCCCCTATTCCAAGGGCGGCAAGATCGGCCTGTTCGGCGGCGCCGGCGTGGGCAAGACGGTTCTGATCATGGAACTGATCAACAACATCGCCAAGGTTCACTCGGGCTATTCGGTGTTCGCCGGCGTCGGCGAGCGGACCCGCGAAGGCAACGACCTCTATCACGAGATGGTGGAATCGGGCGTCATCAAGCCGGACAACCTGGCGGAATCGCAGGTGGCGCTGGTCTATGGCCAGATGAACGAGCCTCCGGGCGCGCGGATGCGCGTGGCGCTGACCGGCCTGACCCTGGCCGAGCAGTTCCGCGACGCGACCGGCACCGACGTTCTGTTCTTCGTCGACAACATCTTCCGCTTCACCCAGGCGGGTTCGGAAGTGTCGGCGCTTCTGGGCCGCATCCCCTCGGCCGTGGGCTACCAGCCGACGCTGGCCACGGACATGGGCGCGATGCAGGAACGCATCACCTCGACCAAGAACGGCTCGATCACCTCGATCCAGGCCGTCTATGTTCCGGCCGACGACCTGACCGACCCGGCGCCGGCCACGACCTTTGCCCACCTGGACGCCACGACCGTTCTGTCGCGCGCGATCTCGGAACTGGGCATCTACCCGGCCGTGGACCCGCTCGACTCGAACTCGCGGATCCTCGATCCGGCGATCGTCGGCGAAGAGCATTACCAGGTCGCCCGCGACGTCCAGGGCATCCTGCAGAAATACAAGTCGCTGCAGGACATCATCGCCATTCTCGGCATGGACGAACTGTCGGAAGAGGACAAGCTGACCGTGGCCCGCGCCCGGAAGATCCAGCGTTTCCTGTCGCAGCCCTTCGACGTGGCCAAGGTCTTCACCGGCTCGGATGGGGTGCAGGTGCCGCTGGAGGATACCATCGCCTCGTTCAAGGCGGTCGTAGCCGGCGAATACGATCACCTGCCGGAAGCGGCCTTCTACATGGTCGGCGGCATCGAGGAAGTGAAAGCCAAGGCTCAGCGTCTCGCCGCTGACGCGGCGTAAGGGGGCGACATGGCCGACACGATGCAGTTCGACCTCGTCTCGCCGGAACGGAACCTGGTTTCCGTCCCGGTGCGCGAGGTGCGCCTGCCCGGCGCCGATGGCGACCTGACGGCGATGCCCGGCCATGCGCCGGCCATCGTCAACCTGCGCCCCGGTCTGGTGACCGTGGTGGCAGGGGACGGGTCCGCGACGGAATTCGCAGTGACCGGCGGCTTCGCCGAGATCAACAACGACTCCGTCACCCTGCTGGCCGAACGCGGGCATCCCCGCGCCGAGATGACGCAGGCGGTCTTCAACGAGATGATGGCCCAGGCCCGTCGTCGCGTCGAAGTCGCCAAGGAACGCGAAACCGCCGGCGAGGAATTGGTCGCCGCGGCGGTCAAGCTTCTGGCCGACATGGAGGCGCTTGGCACGCATATCGGGCTTGACCCGAACCAGGCGAATTTCCCGCATTAACCGGGAATTGATGAAAACTATGGTAAGCCCCGGTTTTCCGGGGCTTTATCTACTTGTGCCATCATTTTTTCATGGCACGGGGGAGGGGTAAGGGGTGCGGCGTTTCGGATATTTCGCCGTCGGTGTCGCCAATGGCTCGACCGAGATGTTCTCGGCCTTCGAGAGCGGCGGGCCGATGTGGACAGGGCAGGGGCCGCGGGTCGAGCTGCGTTCCGTGCGCTTCGACGAACGCTTCGTCGAGCCGCCCGTGGTGCATGTCTCGCTGAGCATGTGGGACGTGGACGGCAATGCCAACCAGCGCGCCGACATTCAGGCGGTGAACATCACCGCCGAGGGGTTCGAGCTGCAGTTCAGCACCTGGGGCGATACCCGCGTCGCCCGCGTGCGCGCCAGCTGGATGGCCATCGGCCCCTTGCGGCACGAGGACGACTGGAATCTGGACTGAACCCGGTCAGGCGCGGTCCAGGTTCAGCCCGATCAGCTCGGCCACCTGCCGCGGATGGGTGATCGGCAACATATGGCCGGCGCCGGGAACGCGGGCGCGCGCGACATCGGGCAGCCGTGCCGCCAGCGCATCGGCGATGGCCGGGATCACGGCGGGCGAATCCTCGCCCATGACGATCAGCACCGGCGCGTCGATGGCCTCCAGTCCCTCGGGCCGCAGGATATTGGCGCTGTCCTGGCGCAGCGCTTGGTTGCTGGCCTGGACCAGGTGGATCTGCCGTGCCAGGCGGGCCTTGCCCGCGGCGGTCTGCGAATCCCAGTCGATCCCGCCCCAGATGCCAAGAAAGGCGCGCGCCGCCTCGGTATCCTCTCCGGCGGCGAGCCGGGCCGCGACATCCTCCATCAGCGCGTCGTTCTGCGCCTCGGGGGCGGCGGCGAACAGCACAGGCTCGATCAGGGTCAGGCTGCGCACGGCCTCGGGCGCGGCGACGGCGATGCGCAGCGCCACGGTCGCGCCCATGCTGTGGCCGATCAGGTCCAGCGGCCGGTCGATCAGCGCCGCGGCCGCACGGGTGACGGCGGTGTGATAATCCGGCGTGCCGCCCGGCCAGTCCGGGCTTTGCCCATGGCCCGGCAGGTCCGGCGCGCTGATCCGCACCCGGTCGCGCAGCGCCTCGGCGATCGGCCCCCAATAGACCGCGTTGCCCATCATGCAATGCAGCGCCAGGGCCGGGCGATCCTCGTTGCCCGGCCAGCGCCTCAGGTGCAGCGCGCTCACAGGCTTGCCAGGTGCCGGTCGAGGAAATCCAGCCGGTCCTGGCCCCAGAACCGCTCGCCCGTCTCGCGCACGATATAGAAGGGCGCGCCAAAGGCCCCGGCCTCGACCGCCTGTTCCAGGTTGCGGCCGAAGGTCTCGGCGCCGACGAACAGGCCCTTGTCGGCCAGGTCCGGGTCGAAGCCCGCCGCAGCCAGCGTCCGGCGGATCACCGCGTCGTCGGCGATGTCGGCGTCCTCGGCCCAGACGGCACGCAGAAAGCCCTGCACCAGCCCGGCCAGGTCGCCGCCGCCCGCTTCTTGCGCGGCGATGATGGCATAGGACGAGGGCGCGGGATTCACCGGCCAGAAGGCGGGCTTCGGGTTCAGCGCCATGCCCAGGTGCTGGGACCAGCGGCGCAGTTCCTGCGCGCGGTATTCCATGCGCGAGGGGTGGCGGTTCGCAGGGCGCACCCCGCCGGTGCGGTCGAAAAGTTGCAGCAGATCGACGGGCTTGTAGCGGATCGTCGCCCCATGGCGGGCGGCGATTTCCTCCAGCCGGTTGCCGGCAAGATAGCTCCAGGGGCTGGGTGTGCCGAAGTAATAGTCGATATGCGCCATGGTTTCGTCCTCGGGGTTTGCGGGCAGGCTAGCCCGGTGCTAAGCGGGGTGCAATCGCACGAATCCAGACAGGGAAAGCCCATGCCGGCCATGACCGAACCCAAGCTCATCGCGGGAAATGCGAACCGGCCTCTGGCCAATGCCATCGCCCGGCGCATGTCGATGCATCGCGGGATGAACGTCGCCCCCGTCGAGGCGCGGGTCGAGCGTTTCAACGACCAGGAAATCTTCGTCGAGGTCTATGAGAACGTCCGCGGCGAGGACATGTTCATCATCCAGCCGACCTCGAACCCGGCCAATGACAACCTGATGGAACTGCTGATCATGACCGATGCGCTGAAGCGGTCCTCGGCGGCGCGCATCACCGCGGTCATCCCCTATTTCGGCTATGCCCGCCAGGATCGCCGCGCCAAGGCCCGCACGCCGATCAGTGCCAAGCTGGTCGCGAACCTGCTGACCGAGGCGGGCGTGGACCGGGTGCTGACGCTGGACCTGCATGCGGCACAGATCCAGGGCTTCTTCGACATCCCGGTGGACAACCTTTATGCCGCGCCGGTCTTTGCGCTGGACATCAAGCATCACTTCCGCGAGCGGCTGTCGGACCTGATGGTGATCTCGCCCGACGTGGGCGGGGTGGCGCGGGCGCGGGAACTGGCGCAGCGCATCGGCGCGCCGCTGGCCATCGTGGACAAGCGCCGCGAAAAGCCGGGCGAGGTGGCCGAGATGACGGTGATCGGCGACGTGACCGGCAAGACCTGCATCATCGTCGACGACATCTGCGACACCGCCGGCACGCTGTGCAAGGCGGCGCAGGTGCTGACCGAACACGGCGCGACCGAGGTGCATGCCTATATCACCCATGGCGTCCTGTCCGGCCCCGCGGTCGAGCGGGTGCAGGCCTCGGTGATGAAATCGCTGGTCATCACCGATTCGATCGAGCCGAGCGACAAGGTAAAATCCGCCTTGAACATCCGCATCGTGCCGACGGCGCCGATGTTCGCCCAGGCGATCCTGAACATCTGGAACGGCACCTCGGTCAGCTCGCTGTTCGAGGTGGACACGCTGGGCCCGATCTACGAAGGGCTCTATTCCGGCGTGTGATCGCCGGCGGCGCAAAAGAAAGGCCCCGATCCTCTGGACCGGGGCCTTTTTCGTATCGCCATGGCCTTAAAGAAAGCGCGGGAACTCGATCTTCGGGCAACGATCCTCGATCACCGTCAGGCCGCGGGCGCGGGCGCGTGCGGCCGCCTGCGGATGGCGGACGCCCAGCTGCATCCAGATCGTGCCAGGCCGGGGCAGATGCGCCAGCGCCTGGTCGACGATGGCGGGCACGGCCTCGGCCCGGCGGAAGATGTCCACCATGTCCACCACCACCTCGGGCGGAATCGCCCGCAGGTCGGGATAGACCCGTTCATCCAGGATGGTGCTGCCCGCATGGCCCGGATTGACAGGGATGATGCGATAGCCCTGCGATTTCAGGTAACGGGCCACGCCCCAGGATGGTCGCGCTTCGTTCGGCGACAGGCCCACGATGGCAATGCAGCGCACCGTGCGGGCGATGCGCGCAATGTCGTCGTCGACCGGCGAGGTGCCGATGTCGCGAAGTACTGCCAGGTTCATCTGATCCTCCCCCAGATCTCAACCGAAAGTGGCATGGAAAAAGCGCCCGGTCCAGAGGTCTGGCCGGGCGCAAGTCGCGGAACGAGGGACAGTGATCTGAACATGACCGTTCCGTGGCCATGTTCAGTAAATAAATGGGAACCGTGGCTAAAAAGTTCCACCCCGCTCGCAAAAAAGTGAAATTTTAGGGATTCATGCGGGTCCAGACGGCCTTGGCGCGCATCAGGATCTGCTGCGGATCGGCAAGAAGCCGCTCACGTGCGCGTTCCGAGCGCAGGAAATAGGTGCGCTGGCCGATCACCACGAAATAGCGCGGATTGCCCGGCTCGGAGCGGCCTTCGGACAGGGCCAGGACGCAAAGCCCGCCCAGGCCGGGGGCGTAAGCCTTTGGATTGGCCTCGAAAAGGTTGCGGTTCTGTTCGCTGGCGAAATGCCAGGCCTGGCCGCGCCAGACCGTCACCAGGTCGGTGCGCCCCGGAACCGCGGCGTTTTCGGTGCCGTATGAGACCGGATCCATGCCGTCCAATGCCCAATCCTGCGCCAACGCCGCCGAAACGGGCAGGGCAAGCATCAGGCTGGCGAGAATCGGACGAATCATGGCGCTGCGGGGGTTGGTTGGACTGCTTTCGATCTGGCAAATCGGTTGGCGATTCTCAACCGGGGCGGGCGGGTTCTAGCGCCGATGTGAAGGCCGGGTTCAACTCTGTGAAGCCGCGTAAAGCGCCACCGCCGCCGCGTTCGAGACGTTGAGCGAGCCGAAATCTGCGGCGAAGGGAATGCGCAGGATACGGTCGCAGGTCTCGCGCGTGCGTTCGCGCAGGCCGGGGCCCTCGGCGCCGAGGACCAGGCAGATCGGCCGGCCCGAAAGTTCCGCCAGCGCCTGCGGCAGGGTTTCCGTGCCGGTGCCGTCCAGGCCCAGCACGGCATATCCCATGGATTGCAGCTCGATCAGCGCATCGGCCAGGTTGACGACCCGCAGGTAGGGCTGTCGTTCCAGCGCGCCCGACGCGGTCTTGGCCAGCGCCCCGGTTTCGGGCGCGGAATGGCGCGCCGGCGCGATGACCGCGCGGGCGCCAAAGACCTCGGCCGAGCGCAGGATGGCGCCGACGTTATGCGGGTCCGTCACCCGGTCCAGCGCCACCAGCAACGGCCGGCCCGGCCCGGACAGCGCCAGGTCGGCCAGGCAGTCCCATTTCAGCGGCCTGACCTCCAGCGCCGCGCCCTGGTGGACGCTTTCGGGCGACAGCGGCACGGTCCGGTCGAAGACGCGGGCATCGATGATCTCGGGCGTCAGCTCAGCGGGCAGGGGGCCCAGCCGGTCCAGCGCGTTGCGCGTCACCACCAGCCGCAGCTTTTCGCGCCGGGGATTGGCCAGCGCGTCGCGCACCGCATGCAGGCCGAACAGCCAGACGGTTTCGGCCGCGGCGGCGCGGCGGGCGCGTTCCTTGTCGATGACCCAGGCGGGTTTCTTGGATTTCTGTGGTTTCTCGGCCATGTCGCATTCCCGGTTGCTGTTTCGACTGCGCAGAAAATGCCGCCGAATGCAACCTTGGCGACGGGGTGGCGGCGGGTTGGCGGTGGGGCAAGGAACTGCGACTTTTCCGCGGTTCCCTGCTTGACGCCCCCCGACGGTCGGGATAATCACCGCTTCACGCCGAAAGCGCTCGGCGGGCGACGTGCTGCAAGGTGCGGCAGCGGACTGTAACTCCGCCGGGGAGACCCATGCCTGGTTCGATTCCAGGGTCGCCCACCACTTCTTCCAGATCAGCGACTTGGGTGGTGAGATTCGCGGCTTGGGCATGATGCCGGCTGCGGCGCGCAAGGCAGCGGCCGGCCGGTGGGCCACAAGGCGCCCCCTGGCCTTGCCAGGACGCTTTTTCGGTCCCGAAAATGCGGCGCAAATCCCCTGCCGGCAGAAAATCCTGAAGCGGATTTGAACTTTTCTCACAGAAGTGTATAGTATCGCCCACCGAAATCGGGGCGCATGCCCCATTCCACGCAACAGGGTCGCAATCGACCCGCGGAGGTGACCGGCGTCGCGCGTCGGTTGGTTTCGCCCCCTGCGCCGCGTCACGCGTGCGCGTTGAAAATCCGGAGATCATGTTTGATGGGCAAATTTCTTGCTTCGACTACGCTTGCCTTCGTGGCGCTGACCGTCCCCGCGCTTGCTGCGGATGAAGAATGCGGCAGCATCACCGTCGCCGAAATGAACTGGGCCTCGGCGGGATTGGCGGCTTGGGTCGACAAGATCATTCTTGAAGAGGGCTACGGATGCGACGTGGGGCTGGTCGCGGGCGATACCATGCCGACCTTCGCCTCGATGAACGAAAAGGGCGAGCCGGACATGGCGCCCGAACTGTGGGTCAACGCCGTCAAGGAACCGCTGGACCAGGCGGTGGAAGAGGGGCGGATCGTCATCGCCTCGAAGATCCTGTCCGACGGCGGGGTCGAGGGCATCTGGGTGCCGACCTGGCTGGCCGAGGAACACGGCATCCGCACGCTCAAGGACGCGCTGGAGCATCCCGAGCTGTTCCCCGGCGCCGAGGACGGCAGCAAGGGCGCCTGGTTCGGCTGCCCCTCGGGCTGGGCCTGCCAGGCGATCAACCGCAACCAGTTCATCGGCTCGGGCGCGGCGGAAAAGGGGTTCGAGCTGGTCGATTCCGGCTCGGCCGCGGCGCTGGACGGCTCGATCGCGCGGGCGGCGAACCGCAACGAAGGCTGGCTGGGCTATTACTGGGCGCCCACCGCCATCCTGGGCCAGCATGACATGACCCGGCTGGAGCTGGAGGCCGATTTCGACCGCGAGCGCTGGGACAGCTGCATGGTCAAGCCCGATTGCGCCGAGCCCGAGGTGACGGAATGGCCGGTCTCGGACGTCTATACCGCCGTGACCAGGGAATTCGCCGACAAGGCCGGCGTGGCCATGGACTATGTCGAGTCCCGCGCCTGGAGCAACGACACCGTCAACGAGATGCTGGCCTGGATGGTCGAGAACCAGGCCAGCAACGAGGACGCCGCCTATGAGTTCCTGGAACGGCACGAGGAGATCTGGACCCGCTGGGTGCCCGCCGAGGTCGCCGACAAGGTCAAGGCCGCCCTGTAACCCGCGCCTTCGCGCCTGACGGGCAAGGCCGCCGCCGCGGTCTTGCCCCTTTCCATTTCCAAAGGACGAACGACATGGACCTGATCCGTTTCCCGGAGATGAGCCGCGGGAGCCTGCGCGCGATGCGCCAGACCATCGACGGCGGCTTCCGGGACTTCACCCGCGCCTGGGGCGACACGCTGGAGGCGATCTTCGCGCCGCTGCAAGACCTGCTGACCCTGATCGAGAACCTGCTGATCCGCTCGCCCTGGATCCTGGTGCTGGCGGTGCTGGCGGCCGGGATCTGGCTGCTGAGCCGAAGCTGGAAGATCGCGCTGGGTTCGGTGCTGGCGCTGCTGGTGGTCGGCTATTTCGGCATGTGGGAGGACACGATGCGCACCATCGCCATGGTCGCGGTCTGCACCCTGATCGCCGTGGTGGTGGGCATTCCCATCGGCATCCTGATGGCGCAGTCGAACCGCATGAACGCCATGGTGACGCCGATCCTCGACATGATGCAGACCATGCCGAGCTTCGTCTACCTGATCCCGGTGGTGATGATCTTTGGCCTGGGCAAGGTGCCCGGCGTGATCGCGGTGGTGATCTATGCCATCCCGCCGGTGATCCGGCTGACCAACCTGGGCATCCGGCAGGTGGCGGCGGATGTGCTGGAGGCGGCCGAGGCCTTTGGCTCGTCGAGCTGGCAGAAGCTGCGCGACGTGCAACTGCCGCTGGCGCTGCCGACGATCATGGCGGGCGTCAACCAGACCATCATGATGAGCCTCGCGATGGTCGTCGTCGCCTCGATGATCGGGGTGCGGGGCCTGGGCCAGCCGGTGCTGCAGGCGATCAACCAGCAATATTTCACCATGGGGGTGATGAACGGCCTGGCCATCGTCGCCATCGCCATCATCATGGACCGCACCACGCAGGCCTATGGCAAGCGGCTGCAAAAGCACACGGAGGCCGGCAAATGACCGAGGCGGGCACGCATGACATCGAGATCCGCGACCTTTACAAGATCTTCGGCCCCGAGGCCGGCCGCCATGTCGAGGCGGTCAAGGCCGGGCTGACCAAGACCGAGCTGAACGACCGGCACAATCACGTCCTGGGCCTGCAGGACATCAACCTGACCATCCCGCATGGCCGGATCACGGTCATCATGGGGCTGTCGGGTTCGGGCAAGTCGACGCTGATCCGGCATATCAACGGGCTGATCCGGCCGACGGCGGGGCAGGTGCTCTATGACGGGCTGGACGTGGTGACGATGACGCCGGCGCAGCTGCGCGACTTCCGCCGGCAAAAGACCGCGATGGTGTTCCAGAAATTCGCGCTGCTGCCGCATCGCACCGTGCTGCGCAACGTGGCCTACGGGCTGGACATCCGCGGTATCGCCGAGGCCGAGGAGCGCGCCCGGCACTGGATCGGCCGCGTCGGCCTGCAGGGCTACGAGGAATATTATCCCCGCCAGCTTTCCGGCGGCATGCAGCAGCGCGTGGGCCTGGCGCGGGCCCTGGCCAACGATGCCGAGATCCTGCTGATGGACGAGGCGTTTTCGGCGCTGGACCCGCTGATCCGCATGGACATGCAGTCGATCCTGCTGGAATTGCAGCAGGAATTGCGCAAGACCATCATCTTCATCACCCATGACCTCGACGAGGCGCTGCGGCTGGGCGACAAGATCGCCATCCTGCGCGACGGCGCCATGGAGCAGGTGGGCGACGGGCAGGAGATCGTGCTGCGCCCCGCCAACGCCTATATCGCCGAATTCGTGCGCGAGGTGAATCGCGGCCGCATCATCGAGGCGCGCACCATCGCCGCGCCCGCCGCCGAGGGGCGCGAACTGCCCGGCTTTGCCGTCAAGGCGCGTTCGCGGCTGGACCTGGTCGCGCGCCGCATGACCAAGGCCGGCGTGTCCGAGGCGCAGGTCCGCGACGGCGACAGGCTGGTCGGCATCATCGACTTGCCCTCGATCCTGGAGGCGATGGTCAACCCGGCCGATGCGGCCAGCGACGACTGAGGCCCTGCGCCCCTGACCCAGGCTTGCGGCAGGGTGGAAATCCTGCCGCAAGCCTGGCCTGCTGCCCCACCTGCCGCGCCTCCCGCGTCGATTTTATATCAGATTTTAAGGCAGCATATAGCTTTCTGTAAAAGTCACCCCCGGCTTATCCCGATAAGTTCCGCCAATCTTGAGGGGAGAGAGCCTGCTTGCGAGGAGAGAAGGGGGAGACGACCATGCAAACGGCAACGAATGCAGAAGCGGGGCCGGTCCGGCCCGAGGACGAACGGCTGGGCCTTGCCGCCAACCTGGCCTATGGCATGCAGCATATCCTGACCATGTATGGCGGCATCGTGGCGGTGCCGCTGATCGTCGGCCAGGCCGCCGGCCTGTCGCCCGCCGACATCGGGCTGCTGATCACGGCATCCCTGTTCGCCGGCGGCGTCGCGACCATCCTGCAAACCATCGGCCTGCCATTCTTTGGCTGCCAGCTGCCGCTGGTGCAGGGGGTTTCCTTTGCCGGGGTGGCGACGATGATCGCCATCTCGGGGAATGGCGGCATACAGGCGATCTTCGGCGCGGTCATCGTCTCGTCGCTGCTGGGCCTGCTGATCACGCCGATATTCTCGCGCATCACCCGCTTCTTTCCGCCGCTGGTGGCGGGGATCGTGATCACCACCATCGGTCTGACGCTGATGCCGGTCGCGGGTTCCTGGGCGATGGGCGGCGACCGCAACGCGGCCGATTACGGCAGCCCGGCCAACATCCTGCTGGCGGGCCTGACGCTGGCCATCGTGCTGCTGCTCAGCAAGGTCGGCAATGCCGCCATATCCCGGCTGTCGATCCTGCTGGCGCTGATGATCGGCACCGCCATCGCCTATGCGACCGGCATGACCGATTTTTCCCAGGTCGGGCAGGGGCCGGTCTTCGCGCTGCCGCAGATCTTTCATTTCGGCTATCCGACCTTCGGCGTCGCGGCCACCATCTCGATGTTCATCGTCATCCTCGTGACCCTGGTCGAGACCTCGGCGGATATTTTCGCCGTGGGCGAGATCGTCGAGACCAAGGTGGACGGGCGGCGGCTGGGCGACGGGCTGCGCGCCGACATGCTGTCGAGCATGCTGGCGCCGGTCGTCGGCTCGTTCACGCAAAGCGCCTTTGCCCAGAACGTCGGCCTGGTGGCCGTGACCGGCGTCAAGAGCCGCTATGTCGTGGCGACGGGCGGGCTGATCCTGGTGGCGCTGGGGCTGTTCCCGGTCATGGGCCGGATCGTCGCGGCGATTCCCAGCCCGGTGCTTGGCGGCGCCGGCATCGTCCTGTTCGGGACGGTCGCGGCAAGCGGCATCCGCACCCTGTCCAAGGTCGATTACGCCAACAACATGAACCTGATCATCGTGGCGACCTCGATCGGCTTCGGCACCATCCCGATCGTGCTGCCGGCTTTCTACCACCAGTTCCCGGCCTGGGTCGAGACGATCTTCCATTCGGGCATCAGTTCCTCGGCGCTGATGGCGATCACGCTGAACCTTCTGTTCAACCATTTCACGGCCGGCAATTCCGACCAGCCCTCGGTCTTCGGTGCCGCGGCGGAACGAACCATCCGCTACACCGACATCGCCCAGCTCGAGGATGGGGACTATTTCATGGACGGCCGGCTTTACGACGCGAATGGCAATGAGGTGCCGCTGGTCCGCCCAGCCAGCCACTGACCGCGACCAGCCACTGACCGCGAGGCGGGCCGCCTTCCCGGCGGCCTGCCCGAACCGCCGCCCCTTCGCGACATGTTCCCGGCCGCCCACGGGCGGGCGCCTGCATCGGGCGGGCGGCATCAGGCTAGCCGTGCAAGGGGATCAAAGGCAAAGGGGGCGATGGCAGCCCGTAGGGGAGTCGAACCCCTCTTTTCAGGTTGAAAACCTGACGTCCTAACCGATAGACGAACGGGCCATGCCTGCGCCTGCGCTTCGGCCGGCGACACGGCTGCTCTTAGGCCAGCTTCGGCGGCTGCGCAAGGGGCCGCGGCGCATTCCCCTGTGGGTAACTCGCGGCCGGCGCCGTCAGCCCTCGCGCACGCCGCGCATCAGCATCAGCGCGACCGCCGAGCAGACCAGCGTCGCCAGCACGATCGGCCGCGCCGTGCCGTCGTAAAGCAGCCCGACCGGCGCCGCGATCAGCACCGCCCCCAGCGTCGAAAGCGCGCCGACGACCGAGGCCGCCATCCCCGCCACATGACCCATGCGCTGCAGGGCCATGGCGTTGAGGTTGCCGAAGGTCACGCCGGCCATGAAGAACACGCTGACCGCCCAGAAGAAGAAGGCCGGAAAGCGCAGCGCCTCGGGCAGCAGGTCGCAAAACACCAGCACCGTCATTGCGCCCGAGACCACGACCTGCATGGCATAGGCCCAGCCCACGATGCGCCGCATGCCCAGCCGCACGACATAGCGCGCGTTCAGCACCGTGCCGCTGCCCGACAGCAGGGCCATGGCGGCGAACCACAGCGGGAAGCTTTCGCCCTTGCCGTAGGTGTCGACGAAAAGCTGCTGGGCCGAACTCAGCAGCGCGAACATCTGCCCGAAGCCCAGCGTCATCACCACCGTCACCAGCTGCACCTGGCCGTTGCCTATCACCTCGCGCGCCGAGGCCGCCAGGCTGCGCAGGTTCAGCGGCCGGCGCGCGGCCTCGGGCAGGGTCTCGGGGCGGCGCAGGTTCAGCCACAGGCTGCCGATCAGCGCCAGCACCACGAAAGAGCCGAACACCCCGCGCCAGCCGACGAAATGGATCACCACCGCCCCGATCGAGGGCGCCACCGCCGGCACCAGGATGAAGACCATCATCACGAAGCTGGTGATCCGCGCCATCTCGCGCCCCTGGTACAGGTCGCGCACCATGGCCAGCGCCACGATGCGCGGTGCGGCGGCGCCGATGCCCTGCACGAAACGCGCCGCCAGCAGCAAGTCCAGCGAATCGGCAAAGATCGCCGCCACGGCGGCCAGCGCGTAAAGCGCGAAGCCGGCGGTGATGACCGGCTTGCGCCCCAGCGCGTCGGAAAGCGGCCCGCCGACCAGCAGGCCCAGCCCCAGCCCGCCGACGAATGAGGTCAGCACAAGCTGCGCGCGGTTGACGTTCTGGGGCGTCAGGATGGCCGCGATCTCGGGCAGGGCCGGCAGCATGGAATCGATCGAAAAGGCGATGACGGCGAAGATCAGCGCCAGCATCGCGATGAACTCCGGCAGGGGCTGGCCGCGGGTCGGTTGGGGATTGGGCATGATGTCTTCCATCGGTGGACCTTTGGGGCGTAACCTCGCAAGCCCCTGGGTTCAACCCCTGCGGGCACCCCGCCTGATCCCGGCCCTTTCGCCTACAGGAAGCGGATTTCCCCCGTGGCGGTGCCGTGCATCGCGGCCACCACCACGATTTCGCCGGCATGGCCATGTCCTTCGGCGTCGGGCTTTCCGCAAGGATCTTGGCCACGGTCAGTTCGGCATTCTTCTCGGCCACCTGCTGCACCAGCGCCTTGTCCTTCGAGGTGCGATTGGCCGGGGCAACGGCCGCAATGGCCGGTTCGATCCTCTGCATCACATGCGTCAGATAGCCCAGCTCGACCTTGTCGATGGCACCCTTGGCCGCGCCGCAGGCGCTGTGCCCCAGCACGACGATGGCCCTGGAGCCCGAGACCTTGCAGGCAAATTCAAGGCTGCCGATGATGTCGGTGTTCACATAATTTCCGGCGATGCGCGCGGTGAACAGGTCGCCGACCTTCTGGTCGAAGACCAGTTCCGGCGGCACGCGGCTGTCGATGCAGCCCACGACCGCGGCAACGGGATATTGCCCTTCCGAGGTTTCGCGCGCCATCGCGTTCAGGTCGCAATGCTGCACCGCCCCGGCGGCAAAGCGGGCATTGCCCTCTTTCAGCGCGGCGATGACATCGCGGGGGTCATGTCGGCCTGGCGCTCCTTCGTCGGCATGACGCAGGCGGTTTCTGCCATGCCCGCGCCGGCGGAGGCCGGCGTGAACGAAGTGGTGGTACAAAGAAACATGCGGCGGTTCATCACGGGGTAACCGCCCGGTTGCGACCATCTGCCTGAGTTTGGGCGGATCGGCTATGGGACGTGCATAATGACGTCGTTAACGACGTGTCTTATGCGGGGTTGAGGATGCGTGGCGATGTCCTTGGGTTGGAGCAGCGGCGGTGGGATGACGAGGAGAAGCTCGGGATCGTGCTGTCGGTTGGCGCCGATGGCGCGACGGTCGCGCAGGCGGCGCAGCGCCATGATGTGACGCGCCAGCAGATCTACGCCTGGCGGCCCGAGCTGAAGAAGAAGGGGCTGCTGTTTCCGACCGCCGATACGCTGTTTCTGCCGATCTCGGCGCCTGAGCCGATGGAACCGGCTTTGCCGGAGGCGGCGCTGGCCAGTCCGACCGCACCCGATCCGCAGATTGAGTTGGTTCTGACCAATGGCCGCTGCCTGCGCTTCGCGCCAGATCTGGAGCCTGCTGTTCTGGTGCGGCTGATCCGGGTGGTCGAGGCGGCATGATCGGCCCCGGAGCCGGTGTCAGGGTCTATCTGGCCTGCGGCGTGACCGACATTCGCAAGGGGATCGAGGAGCTGGCGGCGCTGGCCCGGGACGTGCTGCGCCAGAACCCGACCTGCGGCGCGGTCTTCGCCTTCCGCGGCCGTCGCGGCGACAGGCTGAAGCTGCTCTATTGGGACGGCCAGGGCTTCTGCCTCTACTATAAGATCCTGGAGCGGGGCCGCTTCCCTTGGCCCGGCAGTAGCGAAGGATCGATGCGCCTGACTTCGGCGCAGCTTGCCATGCTCTGGGAAGGAATTGATTGGCGCAGGCCGGATTGGGGCGCGCCGCCTGCGCGGGTCGGATGAACCGGAAGACGTTGTTTTTATGGCTGTTCGGACCGATCCGTGTTATCAGATCGCATGTCGAGCATGGCCGAACACCTGCCGGATGATCCTGCGCTTCTGAAGGCGCTGATTGCGGCCTTGCAGGCCGGGAATGCGCAGATATCGGCGACCCTGCGCGCCCCTGACCATCTGATCCAGACCCTGCGGGCGCGGATCGCCAAATTGCGCAAGCAGGTCTTCGGCCAGTCATCGGAGAAGATCGAACGCGAGATCGCACAGCTGGAACTGGCGCTTGAAGACCTCATGGTCGCGACAGCCGAAAGCAGCGCGGCCGCCGCCGAGGATGCCCCGGAAGTCAAGACCATCGCCGAGCCCGATACAGAGGACCGCCCCACACGCCGCCGCCCGCGGGTCTCGGCGGATACGCCGCGCGAGCGTCAGGAACTCGACCCCGGCAGCTGCTGCCCCGATTGCGGCGGCGACCTACGACTGGTGGGCGAAGACACCAGCGAGATGCTGGATCTGGTTGCGGCGCAGCTGAAGGTCGTGCAGATCGCCCGGCTCAAGAAGTCCTGCCGCCGCTGCGAGCACAGGGTGCAACCGCCCGCGCCCAGCCGTCCGATCCCCGGCAGCATGGCGGGCGCGGGGCTGCTTGCGCATGTGCTGGTCTCGAAGTTCGACGATCATCTTCCCTTGTATCGCCAGAACGAGATCTTCGCCCGCATGGGTGCGGACATCCCCGACAGCACTCTGGTCGACTGGTGCGGCCGGGCGATGCGGGTGCTGCAGCCGCTGATCGATCGCATCGAGATGTCGGTGATGGCCAGCGATCTGCTCCATGCCGATGACACCCCGATCCGGGTGCTCGACCGGTCCTTGCGCGACCGCGGCCTCGGCAAGGGGGTGAAGAAGGGTCGGATCTGGGCCTATGTCCGCGATCAGCGGCCCTGGTCCGGCTCAGCGCCACCCGGCGTGACCTGTCACTTCGCGCCGGACTGGAAGGAAGAGCATGTCCGCCATCACCTGCGACGGTCCAGCGGCATGCCTCACAGGCAGATGGCTACAAGGGCTACGCCAAGCTCTACCTTCCCGAACCGGACGGCAGCTCGGCCCGCTTCCGCGAGGCCGCGTGCTGGGCGCATCTGCGACGGGACTTCCATGACGTCTGGCAATCCACCAAATCCGAGATCGCCCGCGCAGCCCTTGATCGGATCGGGGCGTTCTACGACATCGAGCGCGACATCACCGGTCAGACTGCCAAGGCGCGCCATGCGGCCCGCCAGACGCTGAGCAAGCCGCTGGTCGAAGCGTTCTTCGACTGGTCCGGGGTGCAGCTACGCCGGCTCCCCGGCAAGAGCGATCTCGCGAAGGCCTTCCGCTATGGCCTTAGCCGCCGCGCGGGCTTCAGCCTGTTCCTCGACGATGGCCGCGTTGCCATCGACAACAATCCGGCCGAGAGGGCCCTGCGGCTCATTGGAATCGGCAGGAAAAACTGGCTCTTCGCGGGTGCCGAAACCGGCGCCGAGACTCTCGCCCGCGCCATGACCCTGATCGAGACGGCCAAGATGAACGGCCTCGATCCGCAGGCCTATCTGGCCGACATCCTGGACCGCATCCACGACCACAAGATCAACCGGCTCGACGAACTGCTCCCCTGGAACTGGGCGCCACCGGCAGCACCGCGGGCGGCAGCCGCCTGATCATCGGCAAGCCGAGGCGGTAGAAACCGAGCGGTTACATCATAGGTTACTCCTCCCGTTGTGTTCATGGGTTCACAGCCCAAGGAGGTCGGGCGCGCAGACTGCACCGGACCAGACTGCACCGGACCAGACTGCACCGGACCAGACTGCACCGGACCAGACTGCGTTGCTTTGCAAAATTTTTCCTGAATGATCGCTTTCTGGCCAAAGAATCGGATTCGGCCTAGCGTCCATGTTGTCGCAGGGTGGTCATCGCCTCGGGGGAAATCAGCAGGCCCCGGCCCGTCGCTGGGCCGGTCCTACTTGCCCGGCCGCTGCGCTGCGGTCATGGCGGCTTGGCGCACAGGTCCATTGCGCCCGCTCGCCACGGAGCTATATCTGGCGCATGAGCGCGTCCCTGAACCTGATGAAACTCTGCGTCGGCTGCGACGATCCCGCCGAACTCGCCGCCTGGCAGAAACACCGTTTCGGCGGCGGCCCGGCCCGCCATGTCACCCGCATGTGGCCCAAGCGCGAGGCCGAACTGCTGGACGGCGGCTCGATCTACTGGGTGTTCAAGGGCGTGATGCAGGCCCGCCAGCGCATCCTGGAGCTGCATGAGGTGCAGGGCGAGGACGGCATCCGCCGCTGCGCGCTGGTCCTTGCCCCCGAGCTGGTGCGCGTCGCGGCCGTGCCGCGCCGTCCGTTCCAGGGCTGGCGCTATCTGCCCGGCGCCGAGGCCCCGCCCGACCTGCCGGCAGGCCGCGGGGCCGAGCCGGACCTGCCCCCCGAAATCGCCAGGGCGCTGGCCGAAATGGGCCTGCGCTGAGCCATCCGGGAAGGCCGCGCCGAAGGGCTGCAATGCGCTTTCCCTAGGTGGCGCGGCAAAAATTTCCCATGGCGGGGCGGAAAACCCTCTCGACAGGCGCGTCGGGCTTTCGCAGTCTCCAGGTCTCCAGGTCTCCAGGTCTCCAGGTCTCCAGGTCTCCAGGTCTCCAGGTCTCCAGGTCTCCAGGTCTCCAGGTCTCCAGGTCTCCAGGTCTCCAGGTCTCCAGGTCTCCAGGTCTCCAGGTCTCCGAGGGGCTGTTGTATCCCACCACAGCTTCCTGCGTGACCAGGTCTGCACATTCCAGCGTCATGGGCACCCGGAAACCTCACCTCGGATCCCGCGCCGAAGGGCCTGACCGGCAGAGACTAGTCGTTTCCGATGGCGTGGCGTGGCCCTGGAATCCGCTGCCAAATCCCGCGGCTGCAAGCCCTGGCGGGTGTTCCCTGCCGGGCAGAGCGTGCCAATCCGACGCAAGCGGGCACAGAAACCCCACCGGGCGCAGTGGCGTATCGCCCATCGCGGCCGAGGCGCGGTCCACGGCATGGCTCTGCAGGGGCCGGCAACCGACTGGGGAACCCTGATCAGCGTCTCGGGCGGTCCGCCCATCGCGGTTGCCGCGCCCGCACCCGACGCGGTCGGGCCTGGTGCCGGTTTTCGCCAGCAGGGCGGTCGCGATCCGCGCGTCCGGCCGGCTCGGGTCGTCCCGGCGCGCCTGTCGGCCCCGCGACCTGCACTCGGATCATCTGCCCTGGTCATGGCGCCGGCCGGCGCGCACCGTTTCATTGCGCACAAGCCAGAGGCCGTAGAAAAACATCGGCAGGACGAAGCCCACGGAAACGCCCAGTCGATGCAGAAAGGGCAACGCGACAGCCGGGTCTTCCGGCGCGCCGAAGCCGTCGAAGCCGAGGACCAGGATGTTCCACAGGCAATGCAGCGCCATCGCCGGGACAAGCGACCGGCACCGGATGCGAAGGGCCAGGGCCAGCCGGTCCCGGACAGCACGGCCGCGACGGACTGCACGATGCCGCCCTGCATGTCCCCGGTGCCGGCGACATCGGCCATGTGGGCGATTCCGAAAACCCCGGAAACGGCCAGAAAGGCCGGCCAGAACGGCATCGCCCGGCGCGGCGCGCCCCATAGCACGCCCCGAAAGGCAAGCTCTTCAGCGATGCCGATGGCGATCACGTTGACCATCACATGGATCGCCGCCGCTTGCATTCCCTGGCCCGCCGCCCCGACCAGGGCCGCCATGGCGGCAAGATGCAGCGGAAACCAGAGGAGCCGCCCGAGGGTGCGCCAGTCGGGCCACCGCAGCCCCAGGCCCGTCCCGCGCAGCAGCCGCACGGCAAGCAGCAGGAATGCCAGCGCCGCAAGGTTTTTCCACGCCGGGGTGGTGGTCATCACCTGTTTCAGCGAAACCGGGGCATCGCGCGGCATCAGGCCGATGCTGGTTGTCAACACCAGCCAGGCCGCAACGACGCAAAGCGCGACGGCAAGGTGGCCGAGCCCGCCGGATCGCGCCCCGATCTCAAAAGCCTGAGTCAATCCTTTGTCCTTTCCCCGATCCGTCCTGCCGTGGCCGGTCGATCCGTCCCGACCTGCATCGCATCCGTTCTCTCCCGCCTGGAAGTCGACCCGCCAGTCGTCCAGCGGCCCGTCGAGCCCAAGAAGCAGCCCCTCGCTGTCCTGTTCAAGCGCGGCGGCATTGCGACCGCCGTCCTGATCGGCCGATGACCATGGCCCCGCGTCCAGAACGCGCTGCCGGGATCCGTGCCGGCCGCAAGGCGGAACCTGTCGGCGAAGGCGAGGCGGGGAAAACGGCCCTCCTCGAACAGCAGGTCCAGCGCCGAGGCATGGATTTCCCCCGACAGAAGGTCCAGCCCGCGGCGCACTGCATTCTCGTTGCTCATCAGCGCGACCGTGTTCCATACCGCGTAGCCGCGGGGCAGGGCATCGATCCCCCGGCCGGTCGAGGACTGGTTGGCCCTGCGCGCGAGCGATGCGAAGGAGACGTCGCACCAGCTCCAGCGTGACGTCATTGCCGTCCCCGCCGGCATGGTTCAGCTGCGGGTCAAGGAACAGGAGGTTCCTGTCCACCGCGGCGAAGGTTCCGCTTGCGGCGCCGGTCCCCTGGTTGTCGATGATGATGAAGGGGTGGGCGATCGCGCTCCAGCCCTCGGCCGCAACGGGCGAGAAGCGCAGATCGAGGGTCGATCCGGCAATGTCGACGCGGCCCTGCACCACCAACCCGCCCACGGCCTCCGGGGCGCCGGCGATCTGCAACGTGCCGCGCAGGACATAATCGCCCAGGACCGCCTGCCGGCCCAGGCCGTCGCCCGGAGCGTGGACGCCCCCGGGCGGCGATGGTGACGGCGGCCCCCGCACCGCCGAGCGTGCCCGAGCCGCCCAGCGTCCCGCCCGATTGCACGCTGATCGGGCCGCCCAGCCCGCCGGCGCCCACGGTCAGCCGGCCATCCGTGACCGTGGCGCTGCCGGCGAAGCCCGCATTGTCGCCGGCCAGCGCCAGCGTGCTCGCGCCGAGCTTGTAGAGCTCTCCGCCGCCAAGGATGCCCCGGCCCAGGGTAAAGACGTGGCCGGCCGCGGCGATGTCGAACCCGCCGCCGTCGACGCCCACCAGGACGGTGCGGTCCGTGGCCCGGTAGCTGTCGCCGGTCACGCGCAGGACGCCGCCGTCCAGAGTCAACGCGCCCCCGGCCTGGCCAAGCGCGTCGTCGGCAGCGACCGCGACCACGCCGTCCTCGATCCTGGTGCCGCCGGCATGGGTGTTGGCCCCGCTCAGGACCAGCGTTCCGCCCTGGGTCTTGACGATGGCGTACCTTAGCCACAGGGTCATTTCGCATCGTAATGGACCGTAACGTCCAGTGGAACTTGGAGTGACAGGCATGGCCTGGGATTTTCAGAGCCTTTTCCGGCGGCACGCGCCGGGGATCGCCCGCTCGCTGCGCAGGCGCGGGCTGGATGCCGAAGCTGCGGCGGACTTGACCTAGGACACCTTCGCGAGGGTCATCGCCAGGGGGCCCGCCCAGGATGTTTCCGACTACCTGTCGAGGGCCTATCTTTACCGAGTGGCGCGCACTGGACATCAACCACGCAAAGCGGCAGGCCTTGGTGCTTTCGCTGCCGCTGGAGCAATCTGAAGCCCAACGGGCACTCGCCCGCGAGCCCGACGCAGAAACGATCCTGGCCTCTCGTGAGCAGTTGCGGCTGGTGGCTGCCGTCCTGGCCGAGTTGCCGGAACGCCAGCGGTGCGCATTCCTTCTGCATCGGGTCGAAAATTGGCCCATCGCGCGCATCGCCGAGGAGATCGGGTTGTCCCCAACCCGCACATGGGAGTTGGTCCGTGATACCTATCGCCGGATCGTGCTGCGGACAGGGGGGCTCTAAGATGGCCTCCGCATCCGAGAAACGGCCGGAACTGGACGACCGGACATCCCGCCTGCTGGACGAGGCCATCGACCTGGTGATCCGACGGCAGAACGCGCCGGAGAACTTTGTGACGCTTCAGACGATTTCGGCCTGGCGCGGGCGCAGCGCAGAGCACGGGCGCGTCTGGCAGTGCGTGGCCGAGGCGCATGGGTTGAGCGGTGCCGCCTTGGCCGAACCGGCGAAGCCCCGGCTGACCCGGCGCAATCTGGTGCTTGCGGGGACGCTCGGCCTGGGGGCTGGAGTGTTGGGTGCCTGGGGCTTGCCTTATATGCGATTGCGGTTGCAGGCGGACCAGTTGACCGCCACGGCCGAATTGCTGCCCGTGGAGTTGCGCGATGGCACGCGGATCACCCTGGGTCCGGCCAGTGCCATCGCAATGCCGGACCATGGCGAAACCCGCGCCGTGCGCCTGTTGCGGGGCATGGCCTGGTTCGATGTCGCACCCGATCCGACGCACCCCTTCGTCCTGGAATTGAACGGCGGCGTCGAGACGCGGACGGCAGGGGCATCCTTCGAGGTCTCGCAGGATGCGGGTGTCGTCAACCTTGCCGTTGCAAGGGACGAGGTCGAGTTGATCGGCACATCCCGTTACGGTATCGGCGCCGGGCGCTGGATCCGTCTGGATACCGAGACCGGCCACCCGGAGACCGGCAGCCGCGACGGGGCCATGGGTGGGGCTTGGCGGACGGGGATGGTCGTGGCCGAGGCCGAGCCGCTGGAAACGCTTGTCGCGCGGATCGCACGCTGGTTGCCCGGCCGTGTGATCGTCGCGGACGCTGCGATCGGTCGCGCGCGGATCAGCGGCCTTTTCGACATCTCCGACCCCGAGCGAGCGCTCGAGGCCGCCGTCCGCCCGACCGGCGGCCGGTTGCGCCGGGTCTCGGGTCTGTTGGCGGTCATCTCCAGCGTCTGAACTTTTTTCGATAATCGACCGAATGAATCGCCTGCCCGATTGTATCAGTCATAGGGTCGGGCAATACCCAATGCGCTCCGGCGAGCGAAGGCACGGCACATCCTCCAGTCCAGTTTGACCGAAGGAGAGGCTCGCCATGGCCGAAAGTTCAGTTTATTCAATGCTATATCCAACCGCGATCCGGCCGGCGCGGATGCTGGGGGCACTGTTGCTTTCCACGCTGGTCCTGGCGGGCGGAACCATCGTGATCAGCCAAGCGGCATCGGCGCAGGAAAGCGCGCAAAGCGTGGAGTTCTCGATTCCGGCCGGGCCGCTGAGCCAGGCGCTGATGGTCTGGGGACGGCAGGCGGGGGTCCAGATCTCCTATCTGGATGCCGTCACGTCCGGCAAGAGCACGTCGGGCCTTACGGGCAACCTGCGACCGGAACAGGCGCTGGCGCGGCTGCTGTCGGGCTCGGGCCTGCATTACAGCTTTTCCGATCCCCGCAGCGTCGTCATTTCAGGCCGTTCCGCCTCCGCCGGCATGACGGCGCCGGACGGCTTGATCCTGCTGGATACGATCACGCTCAACGCATCCGGTGCGGCGACCGAGGGCAGCGGTTCCTAGGGGGCCTGCGAGGCCAGCATCGCCCGGGGCGCGGAATCGCTGAAGGACGTGCCGCAGTCGGTCACGGTCGTCACGCGGCAGGCGATCGAGGACCAGAACCTCACGACGATGGAGCAAACCATGGCCAGGACGCCCGGCATCGTCGCAACGCGAGAGGCGACCAGCGCCCCCGCGTTCTATTCGCGCGGCTTCAAGATCAACAACTATCAGATCGACGGCATGGGCACGGCCTATGAATCGTCCTTCCGGCCGGATTTCGACATGGCGATCCATGATCGCGCCGAGGTGCTGCGCGGCGCCGAGGGGCTATTTTCCGGCAGCGGAGAACCGGGCGGCAGCGTCAACCTGGCCCGCAAGCGGCCGTCCGAACGGCTCCAGTCCAGCATCGTCCTGTCCTATGGCAGTTGGCAGAATCGGCGGATCGAGGCCGATATCGGCGGCCCGCTGACCCGCGACGGCGCGCTGCGCGGTCGCCTGGTCGGGGCCTGGCAGGACCGGGACTTCTTCTACTCCCCGGGCGATGAGAAGAAGCATGTCCTGTATGGCGTGCTGGAATACGACCTGACGCCCGACACGACCGTCAGCGCCGGGGTCAGCTATCAGCGGCAAAAGGGCAAAAAGTGGTTTCTGGGGCTACCGACCTGGGACGATTTCCAGCTTATGGACATTGATCGCAGCCGGGCGCTGACCACCGACTGGGCCTATGTCGACCACAGGATCAAGGATGTCTTCGCCACGGTCGAGCATCGGATCAGCCCCGACTGGACGCTGAAGCTCTCGGCCATGCGGCAGAGTTTCGAATCCGACATCATGCGGATCAACCCGACCGGGCCGATCGACCGCGAGACCGGGAATTTCGCCGGTGTCTTTTCCCGCTACGAGGAAACCGGGAACCATTCCAAGGCGGCGGACCTCAGCCTGCAGGGCCAGTTTGGCCTGTGGGGCGCCAGCACAAGCTGCTGATCGGCGCGGATTGGCGTGAAAGCAATGCGCATCAGTGGATGTATTCACTGGATCAGGTGCTTTATCCCGGCATGGTGGGGCTGGATAATTTCGACACGCTGAACGGCATCGACCCGACCATCCTGTATCCCTGGTATCTGTGGCCTGCTTAACCCGCGACCTGATTCCACGTCTTGCGCAGATCGCGGGAAAGCTGGGCGGGAGAGACCCAATAAACGGCGCAGACAAGCATCGCCTCGGGAGGCAATACCGCGTCGGGATCAAAGAGCCATTCCTCGACACGGGAATGGCCCCACAGCCACGCTTGCGCTTCCTCGTAGCTCGACACCGACTGTGGCGCAAAGACACGACCACGACGCATGTCAGCCCCCGAGTGGGAAGGAGATGCCGGGAAGGACAACACCGCCACAGACGGCGGCATGATAGGCCGGGAACATGGTCGCGGCCACGGCACCAGCCGCACCGAGGACGGGCGGCAGAACCGCTTTGACGATCAACGGGATAAGGGGTTTCACTGTGGACCTCGCAACTGAAAACGACGGAAGGCCCGTCGCAGCCAGTGTTCCTATGTCGAACCACTGAAATAATGGCCAACTCGCACCGGTCCATTACATATAACCCATTGATTTCAATTCATCCAAGAATCGCGCGTTTTCCCGCTTTGACCATTCTACGCGCGATTATTGACCATCGAAATGTTGCGTGACGGCCAAAGAAAAAGGCCGCCCGGAGGCGGCCTGACGAAGTCTGGCATCTGATGGAGGGCAGGGCCGGACTGGGCCTGCCGATAGCAGATCAGGATTCCGCCGTGCTCTCGATATGCTCTTCGAAGCTTCTGCGGAACGGGCTGCCCGGTGCGGGATGGTGGAGTTCGTCGAGCAACGAGCCGAAGGCATCCCATTTGCTGCCCCGCCTCGGCATCGGCGTGGGGTCAAATCCGGTCTGAAGGATCTGCAATGCGCCGCGGATTCCCGCCACCCCTTTGGCGGTGTAGATCCAGCCACAAGTGGTTGCAGCAGGCTCTGTTGCACAAATCCCGTCAGGGATTCAGATCGTGAATCCAGGGTGGTAGCTGTGATGTATGAGCAGACCCACACCGCCAACCTACAGGACCAGAAACTGGCCAGCCTACAATGAAGCGCTCAAGCGCCGGGGCTCGCTGACGATCTGGTTCGACCCCGAGATGAGCTGGGATGCCGTGCCGACGGGGAGGCGTGGCCGCCAGCAGACCTACAGCGATACTGCCATTCAGAGCTGCCTGACGATGAAGGTGCTATTCGGCATGGCGCTCCGGCAGACGACCGGGTTCGTCGAGAGCCTGCTGCGTCTGGTTGGCCTCGACTGGACGGTGCCTGACTTCAGCACACTGTCCCGCCGCCAGAAGACCTTGGCTGTGAACATCCCGTATCGCGGCTCCAAAGGGCCGCTGCACCTGCTGATCGACAGCACAGGAATCAAGGTCGAGGGCGAAGGCGAGTGGCACGCTCGCAAGCATGGTGGCCCCAAACGGCGGGTCTGGCGCAAGATCCACCTTGGGATCGACGAGGAAACGCTAGAGATCCGGGCTGTCGAGATCACCGGGAGCAACGTCGGCGATGCGCCGATCCTACCTGACCTTCTCGACCAGATCCCGGAGGACCAGGAAATCGGTAGCGTCACGGCAGATGGCGCCTACGACACGCGCAAGTGCCACGATGCGATTGCAGATCGCGGAGCCCATGCCGTCATCCCACCGCGCAGGAACGCGAAGACCTGGAAGACCATCACCGCTGGAGCCGTCGCGCGCAACGAGGCCCTCCGGGCGTCCAGGTATCTCGGCCGCACCCTGTGGCGACGATGGAGTGGATACCACCGCCGGAGCCGCATCGAGACGAAGATGCATTGTGTCAAACTGCTGGGCCAGCGGCTCATGGCAAGGGACTTCGACCGTCAGGTCGCCGAGTTCCAGATCCGCATCGCCGTCCTGAACGGCTACACCGCGCTCGGCATCCCGGTCACGGAAGCTGTAGGATAAGTCTGTCCGGGGAGGGGGTAACCGCGCCCATCACCTGAGTTATGCAACAGAGCCGTTGCAGCATCTGATCCTGGACTGATAGGTCGTCGAAAGCGGCATATGGCCCGAACTCCATAGCGGTGCCCAACAACTCCGTCACCCGGATACTTTGTTCGAGCGGCAGGCTGTCCAGCCATGCAGGGCCATGAATACCTACAAGCCGGTTGGCGATATAGGTCTGGAGCGGGGAAGCCGGACAGGATTTGGCACAGCCCGCAAGATCCCGCAGCATGGTGGCGGTTTCCGGCACGCTGCCGGCGAAGACGCCCTTCCCAACCATATGGTCAGGCCTGTCCCGGCGGATCAGGGGCAGCCTATGTGTCGGACAGGAACGGATCGGCTTCAGCCGCCAGATCAGCCGTTCGCGCCGGTGGATGGCGATATTCTGACCTGCCACCTTGGCGACCGCATCGTCCTCGGCCAGACAGGCCGGACAAAAGCGCAGATCCTGCTGCGGGCGCAGGCTGTCGATCAGGATCTCCTCACCAAGCCGCCAGCTCCGGCTGGTGTGCCGCATCAGGGTGTTGCGCAGCACCGGTCCCGGATCCTGCCCGGCGGTTGCGCAAAGGCGGTTCAGCTCATCCGGATCGCCGATGGACAGAACAAAAGGATCAAGGCCGAGATCACGCAGGAAGGTCTCGATGGGGCCGCGGATATGGAAAGCGGCCATGCGGACCGCCCAGGACCAATGGGTCTCGTCCGCCCGGAACGGCAGCAGGGGAAAAAGGCGGGCCATGCTCAGGCCCGCCGCCGCCGGGCCCGCGCGCGAGCAGGCGGATCGTCGGCCTCGTTCCGGTCGGGGTCGATCTGCGGCCAATCCGGGGCGAGGAAGACATTCCCGCCGGGCGGGCAGCCCTCCTGCATCGCCCAGAATTCCGCAAAATGGGCGATGTCCAGACGGGATGCCCCCGCCTCCAGGGCAAATTCGATCGCGCCGACCAGAGTCTCGATGCAGCGGCCAAAGCGATAACGCGCGCCATGGAACAGGCGCGGGATCAGATCTGCGTCAAGCGGCGGCTCAAGCCCCGCAATCCGGCAATATTCCCGGATCACCCGAACGACGCTTGCCCCATCCGTCACTTCTGAGACCGGCGGCAGGATCAGCGTCGAAAGCCGACGCTGGACCTGCGGATCGGAACGGACGATCTCGTGCAGCCTCTCGGTGCCGGACATGTGAACCGGCGTGCAAAATTGACCCCGTAACGGGGTAATCGGCTTCCAAAAATGACCCCCCTTACGCTGATGGTCATGATGCCTCCGAGGCTATCGGGGGGCACAGTGTGGGATGCTGGTTGTGGAGACGATTGCGAAGATCCGCCGGGCGTATTTCCAGGACAAGAAGTCGATCAAGCATATCTGCCGAGAGCTGCGGGTATCGCGGAACACGGTTCGGAAGGTGATCCGGTCCGGCGCAACGGAGATGACTTACGAGCGAACCGTCCAACCGCAGCCGAAGATCGGTCCCTGGAAAGGCAAGCTCGACGAGATGCTGGCGGCGAATGCGCGCAAGCCGAAGCGCGAGCGGCTGACCCGCATCCGGATTTTCGAAGAGCTCAGGGCCCTCGGATATGACGGCGGCTACGACGCGGTCCGACGCTATGCGGCTTCGTGGTCGCAGGCGGAGCAGGAAGCGTCAGCCGCCGCCTATGTGCCACTGAGCTTCGATCCGGGTGAAGCCTACCAGTTCGACTGGAGTCACGAGGTCGTTCTGATCGACGGCGTGACCACCACGGTGAAGGTGGCTCACGTCCGGCTTTGTCATAGCCGGATGCTGTTCGTCCGGGCCTACCCGCGAGAGACGCAGGAAATGGTGTTCGATGCCCATGACAAGGCCTTTGCCTTCTTCGGCGGCGCCTGTGCGCGTGGGATCTACGACAACATGAAGACGGCGGTGGACACGATCTTCGTCGGCCGCGACCGCGCGTATAATCGCCGGTTCCAGCAGATGTGCGGACACTACCTTGTCGATCCCGTCGCCTGCACCCCCGCGTCCGGCTGGGAGAAGGGACAAGTAGAGAACCAGGTTGGCGTTGTCCGGCGGCGGTTCTTCGTGCCGCGGCCGCGCTTCAAGAGCTACGCGGAACTCAACGCCTGGCTTCAGGATCGCTGTATTGCCTGGGCCAAGGCCCATCCGCACCAGGAATTGCGTGATCGGACAATCTGGGACGTGTTCCAGGATGAGCGGGCGAGCCTGGTGCCCTACGTCGGCCCTTTCGACGGATTCCATGCCGTGCCGGCCTCGGTGTCCAAGACCTGCCTCGTTAGGTTCGACAAGAACCGCTACTCGGTCGATGGTCGCGCCGTCGGCCGTCCGGTCGAGATCCGCGCCTATGCCGAGCGGGTCGAGGTCTGGCAGGACGGCAAGATCGTCGGCCGGCACGACCGCGCCTTCGGGCGCGACAAGGCCATCTATGACCCGCTGCACTACATCCCGGTGCTGGCCCGCAAGCCCGGCGCCCTTCGAAACGGCGCTCCCTTCAAGGAATGGGAACTGCCGCCGGCGATACGACGCGTCCAGCGTAAGCTGGGGCGCGTGCCGAACGGTGACCGTCAGATGGTCCAGATCCTGAGCATGATCCCAACGGATGGACTGGAAGCCGTCGAGGCTGCCTGCGTCGAGGCCCTGACCGAAGGCGCCCCGGCGGCATCGGTCGTTCTGAACATCCTGGCCCGACATCGCGAGCCACCACCTCCGTTGACCATCGCCACGCCGGACGCGTTGCGCCTGACCTGCGAGCCCGTGGCCGACTGCAAACGCTACGACAGCCTCAGGAGACCCCGCCATGGAAAGATCACAGGTGCTGGACGCGATGGGCCAGTTGAAGCTCTACGGCATGAAGGCCGCCTACGATGAGATCATCGCCACGGCGGTGAAGCGACAGCACGAACCGCAGCAAATCGTGGGCGACCTGCTGAACGCCGAGATCAGCGAGAAACAAGCTCGCTCGATCAAATACCAGATGACCATCGCCAAGCTGCCCTTGGCCAAGGAAGTCGACGAGTTCAGCTTCGAAGACACGCCCGTAAACGAAACGCTGGTGCGCGATCTGGCCTCCGGAGAGTTCCTCGAGCATCAGCGTAACGTCGTCCTCATCGGCGGCACCGGGACCGGCAAATCCCACCTTGCCGTCAGCATCGCCCGGGCCTGCATCCGCCGTGGCAAGCGCGGCCGCTTCTTCAACGTCGTGGACCTGGTGAACAAGCTGGACGCCGAAGCCCGCGCCGACCGACAGGGACGCACTGCGGATCTCCTGTGCCGCCTCGACTTCCTGATCCTCGACGAGTTGGGATATCTGCCGTTCGCCCAGACGGGTGGCCAGCTCCTGTTCCACCTCATCAGTCGCCTTTACGAACGCACCTCGATCATCGTGACGACGAACCTCGACTTCGGCGAATGGCCGACCGTCTTCGGAGACGCGAAGATGACAACGGCGCTCCTCGACCGACTGACCCATCACTGTGACATCGTCGAGACCGGCAACGAGAGCTGGCGCTTCAAGACGCGGGAATGACCGAGACGCCGCTGGCCCGATCCGGTTGCGCTGTATGGAGGCTACACCGCATCGGGCCAGCTACCCGTGCTGACCAAGCGGGGTCATTATTGGGCGCCGAAAGGGGGTCAAAGTTGCGTGCCGATTGACAATTTCGCCCTGTTGGTCCCCCGGCGGGTGAGCAGGCACGATAGCAGTTCGGCCTGCGGGGGTCATCACCCTATCCCGCCCGGCATCCGGGACCGTTCCGGCCGGCCTGGGTCGGGGTGTCCGCACCCTGCCGCCGCTGGGCCGGATGACGAAGCAAGACGCGGCATGGGGCGAATGCCGCCGCGAATCCGTCGCTGGCGGTGAAGGTTAGCCCGGCGCCTGCCTTCAGCCCTTGGAGGCGCCGGTTCCATCTCGGCCGCGATCAGGCCGTCGGGTCATCCATCCGCCTGCCCGCGTCGGGTGAGCAAATCGTCTCTATGGACCAGAACGGCGCATTTCGGCGCCCTCACCCGTTCTTTCTGGCGAATGCCACGGCATTGTCGAAGGGGGCGTCCGCGCCGACGATCTGGGGCGTGCCGAGAAAGCGATAGTCGTCCAGCTTTTCGTGGTCGATCACCGCCACGGCGATCTTCGATCCGCTTTGCGTCGTCTTCGGCGTCTGGCCGCCGGTTTTTCGTCGAAGATCGGCGTGTCTTCATGGACCCACAGGCTGCGCTTGGGTCGATGGTCGGGATGCCGGTTTTCGTCACCGTCGCCTGGATCGGCGTCTGTTTCGCCAGCATGTCCTTCATCGCATCGGTCAGGGTCTTCATGCCCCTCGACCCTTCTGGTTTGGGTCAATGGTTCCCGGCCTGTATCCTGCGGGAGGTGCCGTCCTGGTCCGGCAATGCCGATGCCGACCGGGCGGATCAGTTGAGCAGGCGGCAATGCCCGCAGGCCGATTGCGCGATGCGGCGCAGATGCTCGACGGCATGATGGACCGAAAGCGCGGCGGCTTTCGCGCGGGCGACATGGCCGTCGATTTCCGCCCCGGTCGCGCCTTGCTTGCCGATATGCGCCGCCAGTTCGGCCAGGGCATATTTCAGATGCTGCGCACAGCTAATCCGCAACGCTATCGGGGCGGAGCGCCGGCTCGCGGTCCCGGTCAGCAGGTCGAAGGCGCGGGCAAGGGGTTCCGTCGCCTCGGCGTCCTTGCCCTCATGGACCAGAAGTGCGGCCAGGTTGTGGCACGAGACATTGACGATCACCGGCAGGGGAACGGTCAGCGCCTCGGGTCGTTGCAGCGCGAAAAGCCGCTCCGCCTCGGTCAGGGCCCGCATGTAGAGCGTCCTGGCCGCAGCATGTTCTCCGGCTGAAAACGCCTTGTTGGCGATGGCTGTCAGTTCGAGCCAGAGGTGGTCGCGGCCGGCCGGCGTCGCGACGGCGGCGTTCATGGCATTGAGGTCTGTAAAGGCATTCATCGTCTTCTCCTTGGGAATGACCATGCCGGCGGCACGACATCGCTCGGGCGGCGGGCGCCCTTCGGATCGGAAAGGGCGTCACCGTGTCTGTGCGCCGCGGCTTGCGCCCGGTCCGGCTTCCGACGCGGTGCGGCGGATGCGGCACAGCACGTCGATACCCGCAAGCTCATAGCCCGGCGGGGCAGGGGGAAGCTCGGCGAGGTGGATCATCCCGGCCGGGATGTCGAGCAAGCGATCTACTTCCTCGATGTAGAAATGATGGTGATCTTCGCCCTTCATCTCATACCAGACCGTGTTGCCATAGGCCGGCACGCGCCGCACCAACCCGGTTTCGCAGAAGCGTTTCAGGCTGCCATAGACCCTGCTCAGGGATCCCGGTGCGCCGCGGCTCTGCAATGCGTCGAAAAGATCTTCCGCCGAGACATGGCGCGGTGGCTGCCCGGACAGGATGTCTACGATGGCGAGCCGCTGGCGCGTCGCCCGCAGGCCCGCTTCGGCCAGGATGCTGCGGGCGCGGTGGGAACCGAATGGGCTGTCATCGCTGGCGGTCATTGGCGGCCCGATATTGTTGCGAGTAAGTCGCAACAATGGATGGCGAAAGCGCCGTCATTCGTCAAGCACAGATGCAAGTGAATTGCACTTGCAATATTGCTTCGAATCGATATTCCTTACTGCGACTCGCTCGCAACTATGTTGCGACTGGCCTTGCAGGCGGGCTTTCGACCATGGAAACAGGAAAGGAATTCCCATGTCTTCGACACTGGCGCGCCTGCTTGGTGCGGTGACGGCAACGGCGCTGATGGCGGCCGCCGCGACGGCCGAGGACAAGATGAAGGTGGTGACGACCTTCACCGTGATCGCCGACATGGCAAGACAGGTGGCGGGGGATGCCGCCGAGGTGGTGTCGATCACCAAGCCGGGGGCCGAGATCCACGGCTATGAGCCGACGCCGCAGGACATCATTGCCGCACAGGATGCCGACCTGATCCTCTGGAACGGCATGAACCTGGAACTCTGGTTCGAGAAGTTCCTGGTCAACCTGGGCGATGTCCCCTCGGCCACGCTGACCGAGGGCATCGACCCGATCCCGATCGCCGCCGGCGCCTATGAAGGCAAACCCAATCCCCATGCCTGGATGGGTCTCGACAACGCGCTGATCTACATCGACAACATCACCGAGGCTTTCAGCGAACACGACCCGCAGAACGCGGCAAGCTATGTCAGGAACGCCAATGCCTACAAGAAGCAGCTTCGCGCCACGCTCGAGCCGCTGAAGGCCGAGATCGCCCGCATCCCCGAGGACCGGCGCTGGCTGGTGACCTGCGAAGGCGCCTTCAGCTATCTGGCCCGCGATTTCGGGATGCAGGAACTGTATCTCTGGCCGATGAACTCGGACCAGATGGGCACGCCGCAGCAGGTGCGTGCGGTGATCGACGGGGTGAAGGAGCATCAGATCCCCACCGTCTTCTGCGAAAGCACGGTGAATACCGCGCCCGCCGAACAGGTCGCGCGCGAAACGGGAACGCATTACGGCGGCGTTCTTTACGTGGACAGCCTGTCCGAGTGGGACGGGCCGGTGCCGACCTACCTGGACCTGTTGAAGGTCACGTCCGAGACCGTGGCGAAAGGGCTCGCGGCCGGTGTGAGCTAAGGCCTGGCTTGCAAAAGAACTGCCCTGCCGCGGCGCCTTCCGCGCGGCGGGTTTCCCGTTCAAAGGGCGGCCGTCCCGTTCCGGCAGAAAGCGATGACCATGATGCGCGACGACAGAATGACCATGAGGGACAGCGATCCTGGGACGGACCCCGGCGGTGGCATCGTGGCGCGCGACGTGTCGGTGACCTACCGCAACGGCCTGACCGCGCTGCGCAATGCCAGTTTCGCGATTCCCACGGGGACCGTCACCGCGCTGGTCGGCGTGAACGGTTCCGGGAAATCGAAGCTTTTCAAGGCGATCATGGGTTTCGTGCCGGTGGCCAGGGGCGAGATCAGGCTGCTGGGCATGACGGTCCGCGAGGCGCTGCGCCGCAACCTGATCGCCTATGTGCCCCAGGCCGAGGAGGTGGACTGGTCCTTTCCGGTTCTGGTCGAGGACGTGGTGATGATGGGCCGTTACGGCCACATGGGTTTCCTGCGCCGCCCGTCGCAGGCGGATCGCGACGCGGTGGGGCGGGCGCTGGCCCGCGTCAACATGCAGGACTACCGCCATCGCCAGATCGGAGAGCTGTCCGGCGGCCAGAAGAAACGCGTCTTCCTGGCCCGCGCGCTGGCGCAGGACGGCCGCGTCATCCTGCTGGACGAGCCCTTCACCGGCGTCGACGTCAAGACCGAAGAGCAGATCGTGGCGCTGCTGCGCGAATTGAGGGACGAGGGGCGGGTGATGGCTGGTCTCGACCCACAACCTGGGCTCGGTGCCGGAATTCTGCGACCGGGTGGTGCTGGTCAAGGGCACCGTGCTGGCCCATGGCCCGACCGAGACCACCTTCACCCGCGAAAACCTCGAGGCGGCCTTCGGCGGCGTGCTGCGCCATTTCACCCTGGGCGGGCAGGCGCTGCATGACGACGAGGACAGCCGCCACGTCACCATCCTGACCGACGACGAACGCCCGCTGGTGCAATATGGCGACCGCACCCACACGCGCGAGGGCGTCCGATGAACCTGCTGCTTGAACCCTTCGGCTATCACTACATGACGAACGCCATGTGGGTCTCGGCGCTGGTCGGCGGGGTCTGCGCGTTCCTGTCGGCCTACCTCATGCTCAAGGGCTGGTCGCTGATCGGCGACGCGCTGTCCCATTCGGTCGTGCCGGGCGTGGCCGGCGCCTATATGCTGGGCCTGCCCTTCGCGCTTGGCGCCTTCATCTCGGGCGGGCTGGCGCCGGCGGCGATGCTGTTTCTGTCCGATCGCTCGGGGCTCAAGTTCGATGTGGTGATCGGCCTGATCTTCACCGCGTTCTTCGGGTTGGGGCTGTTCATGGTCTCGATCAACCCGATGGCGGTTTCCGTGCAGACCATCACCATGGGCAACATCCTGGCCATCACGCCCGAGGATACCTTGCAACTCGCCCTCATCGGCCTTGTTTCGCTGGCGGTGCTGGCGCTGAAATGGAAGGATCTGATGGTGGTCTTCTTCGACGAGGCCCATGCGCGTTCCATCGGATTGCGGCCGGGGCTGCTGAAGGGCGTGTTCTTCGTCCTGCTGTCGGCCTGCGTGGTGGCGGCGATGCAGACCGTGGGGGCGTTCCTGGTCATCGCCATGGTAGTGACGCCCGGCGCCACGGCCTATCTGCTCTGCGACCGCTTCCCGCGGCTGATCGCGCTTTCGGTCGCCATCGGCGCGGCCACCAGTTTCCTCGGCGCCTATCTCAGCTATTTCCTGGATGGCGCCACGGGCGGGATCATCGTCTTGCTGCAGACGCTGGTCTTTCTTAGCGCCTTCGTCTGGGCGCCCAAGCACGGGCTGCTGGCCGCCCGCGCCAAGGCCCGCGCGGCGCTTCTGGCAGAGGGAGGCGCGCAATGATCGACACGCTTCTGATGCCGTTCCAGTTCGGCTTCATGCAGAATGCCTTCCTGATCGCCGCCATCGTCTCGGTGCCGACGGCGCTGCTCTCGTGCTTCCTGGTGCTGAAGGGCTGGGCCCTGATGGGCGACGCCGTCAGCCATGCGGTGCTGCCCGGCGTGGTGCTGGCCTATATCTTCGGCTTTCCGCTGATCCTCGGGGCCTTCGGCGCCGGGATGGTGACGGCCCTGGCGACGGGCTATCTGTCGGCCAACAGCCGGGTCAAGCAGGACACGATCATGGGCGTCGTCTTCTCGGGCATGTTCGGGCTGGGGATCGTCCTTTACACCTCGATCACCTCGGACGTGCATCTGGACCATATCCTGTTCGGCAACATGCTGGGGATCGTGCCGGCGGACCTGCGCACCGCGCTGTGGATCGCCGTGCCGGTTTCCGTCGTGCTGGCCCTGAAGTGGAAGGATCTGATGCTGCACGCTTTCGATCCGGTGCAGGCGCGGGCCTCCGGCCTGCCGGTCGGGCTGCTGCATTACGGGCTGCTGACCATCCTGTCGCTGGCCAGCGTCGCCACGATGACCGCCACGGGACTGATCCTGGCGGTGGGCCTCTTGATCGCGCCGGGGGCCATCGCCTTCCTGCTGGTGCGCAGCTTCGGACGGATGCTGATCGTGGCTGTCGCGGTCTGCATGGGGGCGATGCTGGCCGGGGTCCACGCCAGCTTCTTCCTGGACAGCGCACCGGCGCCGACCATCGTCCTGATCCTGACCGCGGCCTTCGTCGCGGCCCTCGTCCGGCGGACCTGGCAGATCAGGCGCGCCACGGCATCATTTGAGCTCACTTGAGTGTATATAGGGAAACGGCGGCGCACGAGGCACCGCCGTCACGGGGGCTTTCGGCGCGAGGGGCGGGACCGCCCTGCCGCGTCAGAAGGTCGAGGTCAGCCCGATATAGAAGGCGCGCCCCGGTTCGTTGAAGGTGTTCGTTCCGTCGCTGGTATTGGTGCGCAGGATCCGCTTGTCGAAAAGGTTCGTCACCCCGGCCGACAGCCGCGCCGACTCGCTTACCGCCCAGTTAGCACCCAGGTTGACCAGCGTATAGCTGCCGCGGGTTTCGGGATCCTCGATCTCGTTGCCCATGCTGTTGCCGATCGTCGCCGGCTCGATCTTGCCGTAGTGGGTCGCACCCAGCGTCAGGGTCAGGTCAGGCGTGGCATACCAGTCGAGCGAGGCGTTGATCGTATAGTCCGGCACCAGGCTCAGCGGCTGGCCGTTCTCGTCCTCGGACTTGATCATCTTGGTGAAGTTCGTGTTGAAGGCGAAGCTTTCGCCCAGCGGGGTCGAGAAATTGCCCTCGATCCCCGAGATCACCGCGTTCTTCTGGTTTTCCCAGCGGAACAGACGGTTTGTCGTCGCATCCGGGTTGTGCTGGATCCGGCCCGAGGCGATGCGGTTGTCATAGTCGTTGTGGAACCAGGTCAGGCTGGCACTGATGTCGTTGTGACCGGCATAAGCGACGCCGATCTCCTTGTTCAGGCTGCGCTCGGCCTCCAGATCCGGGTTGCCCAGAACGTAGCAGGGACCGCTGAGGCGCACGCCGTCGACATAGGGGCAGCCATTGCCTCGGGTGACATAGACGTAGTTCGGGTTCAGCTGATACAGGTTCGGCGCCTTGAAGGGCCGCGCCACGCCCAGCTTCATCGTCCATTCGTCGTTGAAGGCATAGGTCGCGTTCAGGCTGGGCGACCATGCGCTGCCGAAATTGTCATTGTAGTCGAAGCGCAGACCGGGGGTCAGGGTCAGCTTGTCGTTCCACTGGATGTTCGCCTCGGCGTAAAGGCCGATGGTCTGCTGGTCGGTCTTGGGGTCGCGGTTCTCGCCGTCGGGATCGACGCCGGTATCGGGCACCAACGACGGGTCGAGCCCGCCGCGGATCGACACGCCGTCCTCCATGAACTCGCCGCGATATTCGGCGCCGAAGGTCACGCGGCTGTCCCGGCCGGCAAGCTTCATCGGCAGGATCCATTCGCTCTTGGCGGTGATGTTGTCCAGCGTGATGGTGCTGAACGCCATCGCGTCGTTTTCCCCGTCGCCATCGGTATCGACGCAATTGGTGATCGCGCCTTCGCCGCCGCCGGCCGTGCCTTCGCAAAGCCGGGCATTGCGGGTGTTTTCCCATTGCAGATAGCTGAACGACTCGCCGAAATCATACTCGCCGCGATGGGTCAGGGACAGGGCGCGGCGATACATGCGGTTGGTCTCGGTGCCGATCAGGTTGACGCCGTCCTGATCCTCTTTCACGCTGCCGAACATCGTGTCGCCGGCATAGATGTTGCCCTGGCGCGAGAAATTCGCCTCGAAGTCGATGACATGACCGGGCGCGACCTGCCAGCTCAGCAAGCCGCCCAGATCCTTGTTCACCACGCCTTCGCGGCCCGCGAGGTTGAGATATTCCGGGTTGCCGTCGTCGTCCAGAACCGGACTTCCATCATCATCCAGCAAGGGAACGCGGTTGATGTCGGGGGCGTCGCCGTCGGTCTTGTTGTAGTTGCCGAACAGACGGAAGGTCAGGTTTTCACCCACGGGCCCGGCCAGCATGAAGTTGCTGCGCACCGTATCGCCTTCCTTGCGGCTTTCGGGCGAATTGTAATGCATCCCGACCTGGCCCGAGAAGGTCTCGGGGCGCTTGGTGATGATATTGACCACCCCGCCCGACGAGCCCGAGCCATAGCGCGCCGCCGCCGGACCGCGCAGCACCTCGATGCGCTCGATCATTTCGGCGGGCACCCAGTTCGAATCGCCGCGCGAATCCCGTTCGCCATTGCGGCTCATGCGGACCGAGTTGCGCGACATGACCGGCTTGCCGTCGATCAGGATCAGGGTGTTTTCCGGCCCCATGCCGCGAATGTCGATCTGGCGCTGGTTGCCGCGCTGGCCGCTGGCGGTGGCGCCGGTCAGGTTCACGCCGGGCATCTTGCGCACGACTTCGGAAATATCGTTGACCGGAGGGGCTTTCTCGATGTCCTCGGCTGTCACGGTCGAGGTTCCGAGCGCCTGCTTGGCCTGTTCCTCGGCGGTGATCACGATTGTTTCAAGGACGACCGTGTCTTCGGTGGTGGCCTCCTGTGCCAGGACGGAACCGGCGAAGACCGGCAGTGACATCAGCAGACAGAGTGCGGTGCCCGTGGTCGGGCGCGGGAAAGGCGTCGCCATCGCATGCTCCTGTTGGAAAGGGTCAGGGATGGCTGGCGTCTCGCGCGCTTGCCGGCTTCAACCATTTGTGAATTAAGTCTTCAACGCAAAGAATGCCGAGGCTGCGGCAATCGCGCCGCATCTGTGGCTGTTCTGCCACGGCCGAGCCTGCAAGAGCACAGCTTTCGAAGTCTGGCCTCTGATTTTCGCAGCGTGGTGTCCGGCAGGAAATCGGTTTACAGCATTGGCACAGCAGGCAGCCTTGGACCGTTCGACCAAGGACAAGCCCTCCACCAGACGCAGCCCGGGCGTGCGGGCACTGCGGGTATTCTGGAAGCCTCGCCGTAACTGCGCGAATTGCGGCTTGAGGGCTATGAGGTCGCGTGGCGGAAATATGCAGGCGGCCACGACTATCTGGTCTGGCGTGGGGTGCCGGCGGATGGGCTGATCGCCCTCTTCGGCGCGGAGGGGGAGGTGGAGTTGCCCCGGCTGCCATCTGAGCAAGGCGGCCTGCGTTGTGCGAACTGCAGAGGTCAAGACCGGCCGGATCGAGCCGCCGTCGGCACGGATCTTCCGGCCGGCAATGCAGCCCCGCAGGGTTGCCAGGCGGGCCGCCCGCCGCCATCACGCGATTGACACAAGCGCCGAACAGTTGCAGTGCCATCGTAAGCGGGAGCGGCAGCGACAGGGGAGCACCCGTGCCGCCGATCCGGGTGCCGATGGTGGCCGTCGCCCCCGCAAGGACGCGCAATTCGCCGCCGCCCGCCTCTGTCTCCAGCATCCCGCCGCCGGCCAGGGCATAGCTGTCGGCGACGAATTGCAGGCCCTTGAAGGACAAATCGCCCTGGACTTCGACCAGCCCTCCGGTCTCGTTGAAGGCGCCGTGGCTGCCGGCCCAAGGCCATGGGGATGTCGCCGCCACGGTCCCGCCAGGCCAGGTTCGCCGCGCTCCAGACGCCGCTGCCGCCGCGCCAGATCTTCACCGCCGCATCGCCGCCGTGCCGACCACCAGGTCGACATGGCCGCCGCCGGTCACGATTTCATAGGTGCTTGTTCCCATTGCCGGCGTCGTCGCGATCCCAAGGCCATGGTCGGTCAGCCCGCCATAGCTCAGCAGCCGGTAATAGCCCAGGCCCGCGCCGCCCGCATTGGAAAGCCTGAGCACGCCGTCCAGGGTCAGCTGCCCGCCGACGGCGACGTGATCGCTTGTGCCGCGCCGCTGGCCGGGCCGGAGGCGCCCAGGTCAAAGCCGAGGACGGAGCCGGTGCCGAGTTCCATGTCGCCCGCGATCATCAGGGTGCCGATGCTGCCGCTTCCCAGTTGAAGCACGCCGCCGGCCACCAGGATGTCGCCGCTGTGGGTGTTGGTGCCGCTGAGGATCAAGGTGCCGCCGCCCTCTTTCACCAGCCCGCCCGTGCCCGAGATCGTGCCGCCGAAGCCCGTGTCGCTGCCGTCCCCGCCCGTGGTCAGCGTGCCCTGGCCAAGCGTGACGTCCCCGGCCCCGGAAAGCGAGCCGATGGTCTGGTCGAAACCGTCCAGGTCGAGCGAGGCCCCGGCATCGACGGCATGCGCGCCGAGGGTCGCAAAGCTGCCGGCAGCCCCCGCCCGCAGGCTGCCCCGAGAGGCATAGGCGCGGCCATGGCCTTTCGATCCGTTGCCCATGACGTTGACTCAGCCGGACTTGCCGGCCTCGCTGCCGATGACGCCGGGCTCTGTGTCCAGCCGCCCGCCCGCTTGGATCGCCAGCGTTCCGCCGCCGCCGTCGATGTCGATTGCATCCTGGGCGTTCACGCCCACGCAAGGCTCCAGGCCGCAAGCGGGGCGGCGGGATGCCGGGAAGCACGTCGCCGCTGGCGGCCACGGTCTGCGCCAAGGCGGCGGGGCTGCCCATGGCGCTGCCGAGGACAAGGGCCAGCGCGGTCGAATACAGCGGATCGTGGACGGCCGATGCCCCGCGCAAGCGGGCCTTTTGGGGCCAGCCGTCGCCAGCAGGGCCGTCGGAAGGGCATGTCGCGATGCCATCTGGCGGGCTTTCCCCCATCGTGTCGCCATTCATTGCGACCCTTCTGGCAAAGGAACGTTAAGAGAAGGTTAAGCGGCATGCCCGTGCCCCGAGGCATTTCCGAAGGATTTGATCGATTCCGCACCCGCAGGGGCTTGCCGGGCGAGCCTCAGCCCGGCCCGGCATGGCCGAGGGGGCGGGACAGTTCGTGGCCGCGTTCGGCCAGCCTTGCCGACAGAAAGCCGATCACCGCGCGCACCCATTGCATCACCCGCAGGTCGCGGTGGCAGGTCAGCCAATAGGTCCGGGTCAGGCGGACCCGTTCGGGCAGCACGATCTGCAATTCGGGATATTTCGCGGCGATATACCAGGGCAGCACTCCGATCCCCAGCCCGCCCCGCACCGCCGCAAGCTGGTTGAAGATGCTGGAGCTTTTCACCCCGGCCCGGATCGCGGGATGGATCTCGCCCAGGTAGTCGAGGCCGGGGGCGAAGATCATCTCCTCGATATAGCCGACGAAGCGCAGCCGGGGCAGATCCTCGGGGCTGGCGATCGGCGGCAGGCTGCGCAGATGCTCGCGCGTGGCGTAGAGGTGCAGCGTATAGTCCACCAGCCGCTCGGAGCGATAGGGGCCGCTCGTGACCGGGTCCAGCGTGATCGAGATGTCCGCCTCGCGCCGCGACAGCGACAACACCTGCGGCATGGTGATGAGTTCCAGCGAGATCAGCGGAAATTCCGCGGCAAAGGCCGGCAGCAGATGGGTCGAGAACAGGCTGCCGAAGCCCTCGGGCATGGCCAGCCGCAGCGGCCGCGCCTGGCCGGTGGCGGCGGATTGCTCCAGCGGGATCAGCCCGGCGGCCTGCTCCATCCGCTCGGCCGCCTCGATCAGGCGCTGGCCGGCGGGGGTCGGCTCGTAGCCGCGGGGATTGCGCTCGAACAGGCGGGTGTTCAGCGCCTGCTCCAGCCGGTCGATGCGGCGCGAGACGGTGACATGCGAGGTGCCCAGCTGTCGCGCCGCGCGCGAAAGCTGCCCTTCGCGCACAACCGCCAGAAAGAATTGCAGATCGTCCCAGCTGAGATTGGCCATCTGTTCGAAAACGCACACGCCCTGTAAGAAATTAAACCTCTCTGAACACTTGTGTCAAAGCCGAATTGCCTGCATCGTTCCATGCGGGAGGGGCAAGGCGAGAGTCGCCCCCTCGCGGGTAACAGGACAGTATTCCCACCCGGCAGGCAGAAGCGGCCGGTGGAAGGGATGCGCCTTTGGGAGGACATAATGCGAAAGATTCTGCTGTCGACCGCCGCGGTCGGCCTTATTGCCACGCCTGCCCTGGCCGAGGTTTCGGACGGGGTGGTCAAGATCGGCATCCTGAACGACCAGTCCGGGGTCTACGCCGATTTCGGCGGCAAGTATTCCTATGAGGCCGCGCGGATGGCGGTCGAGGATTTCGGCGGCAAGGTGCTGGACGCGCCGGTCGAGGTCGTCACCGCCGATCACCAGAACAAGCCCGACATCGCCTCGAACATCGCACGGCAATGGTATGACACCGAGCAGGTCGATGCGATCATGGAACTGACCACCTCGTCGGTCGGCCTGGCGGTGCAGGCGCTGAGCCAGGAAAAGAAGAAGATCACCGTCAACACCGGCGCGGCCACGACCGAGCTGACCGGGCCGCAATGCACCCCCTATGGCTTCCACTGGGCCTATGACACCCATGCGCTGGCCGTGGGCACCGGCGGTGCGCTGGTGAAGGAGGGCGGCGACAGCTGGTTCTTCCTGACCGCCGACTATGCCTTCGGCTATTCGCTGGAAGAGCAGACCGGCAATTTCGTCAAGTCGCAGGGCGGCACGGTCGCGGGGGCGGTGCGCCACCCGCTGGCGACGACGGATTATTCCTCGTTCCTGCTGCAGGCCCAGGCTTCGGGGGCCAAGGTCATCGGCCTGGCCAATGCCGGCATGGACACGCAGAACGCCATCAAGCAGGCGGCCGAATTCGGCATCACCGCCGGCGGCCAGCGCCTGGCGGCGCTGCTCTTTACCCTGGCCGAGGTGCATGGCATCGGGCTGGATGCCGCGCAGGGGCTGACGCTGACCGAAAGCTTCTACTGGAACCGCACGCCGGAATCGCGCGAGTTCGGCGAACGCTTCAAGGAACGCACCGGCGTCATGCCGAACATGGTCCATGCCGGCACCTATTCCGCCGTCACCCAATACCTCAAGGCGATCCAGGAGGCAGGGACCGACGAGACCGAGGCCGTCGCCGCCAAGATGCACGAGATGCCGGTGGACGACGTCTTTGCCCAGGGCGGCAAGGTCGGGCCCAACGGCCGGCTGATCAAGGACGTCTACCTGATGGAGGTCAAGGCGCCCGGCGACGTGACCGAGGACTGGGATTATTACAACGTCCTGGCCACGATTCCGGGCGATCAGGCCTTCCTGAACCCGGCCGAAAGCGGCTGCCCGCTGGTCCAGTGATGGCGGCGACGCTTGCAACGCAGTCCGAGCCGCGGGTGGTCTTGTCCGCCCGCGGCCTCGGCCGGGACTTCGCGGGTTTCACCGCCGTCAACAACGTGGATCTGGACGTGGAGCATGCGCGCATCCACGCCCTGATCGGGCCGAACGGCGCCGGCAAGACCACGGTGTTCAACCTCTTGACCAAGTTCCTGCAGCCGACGCGGGGCCAGATCACGCTCCTGGGCCAGGACATCACCAACACCCGGCCCGACAAGGTGGCGCGGATGGGGCTGGTGCGCAGCTTCCAGATCTCGGCGGTGTTCCCGCACCTGACCGTGCGCGAGAACGTCAAGGTCGCGCTGCAACGCCCCAACGGGCTTTCGACGCAGTTCTGGCTGCCGCTGTCCGCGCTCGACCGGCTGAATGCGCGCGCCGACCAGCTGATCGAGCAGCTGGGCCTGGCGCGCTGGCGCGACCATCGCGCCGCCGACCTGTCCTATGGCCGCAAGCGCGTGCTGGAGATCGCGACCACCCTCGCGCTCGACCCCGAGGTGCTGCTTCTGGACGAGCCGATGGCCGGCATGGGGCAGGAGGACGTGGCCATGGTCGCGGGCATCATCCGCGACGTCGCCGCCGAACGCGCCGTGCTGATGGTCGAGCACAACCTCAGCGTCGTCGCCGACATCTGCCACCACGTCACCGTGCTGCAGCGCGGCGAGATCATCGCGCGGGGCGACTATGCCACCGTCTCGGCCGATCCGCGCGTGCGCACCGCCTATATGGGGTCCGAGGCATGAGCGCGCCGCTTCTGAACGTCCGCGACCTGCAGGCCTGGTATGGCGAAAGCCACGTCCTGCACGGCGTGAACCTGCATGTGAACGAAGGCGAGACCATCTGCATCCTCGGCCGCAACGGCATGGGCAAGACCACGACGCTGCGCAGCATCATGGGCATCCTGCGCAAGCGCACCGGCCGCATCCAGTTCGCCGGGCGCGACATGATGGCGCTGCCCCTGCACCAGACCGCCCGCGCCGGGCTGGGCTTCGTCCCCGAGGAGCGCGGCATCTTCGCCAGCCTCTCGGTCGAGGAGAACCTGATGCTGCCGCCGAAGGTCGCCGAGGGCGGCATGTCGGTCGAGGAGATCTACGCGCTGTTCCCGAACCTCGAGGAGCGCCGCAATTCGCAGGGCACCAAGCTGTCGGGCGGCGAGCAGCAGATGCTGGCCATGGCGCGCATCCTGCGCACCGGCGCGCGCTGCCTCTTGCTCGACGAGCCGACCGAGGGGCTGGCCCCGGTCATCATCCAGGCCATCGGCGAGGTGCTGCAGAAGCTGAAGGGCCGCGGCATGACCGTGGTGCTGGTCGAGCAGAACTTCCGCTTTGCCGCCAAGGTCGCCGACCGCTTCTACCTGATGGACCACGGCCGCATGACGGCAGAATTCCCGGTCGCCGAACTGCCGGCGCAGATGGACATGCTGCATCGGGAACTGGGGGTGTGAGATGACGATGATTTTCGGCGTGCCCCTCCAGGCCCTGATGGGGCAATTGCTGGTCGGGCTGATCAACGGCAGCTTCTATGCGCTCTTGTCGCTGGGCCTGGCGGTGATCTTCGGGCTGTTGCGCGTGATCAACTTCGCCCATGGCGCGCAATACATGCTGGGCGCCTTCGCGGCGCTGCTGCTCCTGACCGTGGGCGGCATCAACTACTGGCTGGCGCTGATCCTGGCGCCGCTGTTCGTGGGCCTGTTCGCGGCGCTGGTCGAAAGGACCATGCTGTCGCGGCTCTACAAGCTCGATCCCCTTTACGGGCTCCTGTTCACCTTCGGCCTGGCGCTGGCGATCGAGGGCACCTTCCGCTATTTCTTCGGCGCCTCGGGCAAGCCCTATGCGCCGCCCCCGCAGCTGACCGGGGCGGTGAACCTGGGCTTCATGTTCCTGCCGATCTATCGCGGCTGGGTGGTCATCGCCTCGCTGGCGGTCTGCATCGGGGTCTGGCTGCTGATCGAAAAGACCAAGCTCGGCGCCTATCTGCGCGCGGCGACGGAAAACCCGGTGCTGGTGCAGGCCTTCGGCGTCAACGTGCCCTTGCTGCTGACGCTGACCTATGCGCTCGGCGCCGGGCTTGCGGGCTTTGCCGGCGTGCTGGCGGCGCCGGTCTACCAGGTCAGCCCGCTGATGGGCTCGAACCTGATCATCATCGTCTTCGCGGTGGTGGTCGTGGGCGGCATGGGCTCGATCCTGGGCGCCATCGTCACCGGCTACATGCTGGGCGTGGTCGAGGGGCTGACCAAGGTCTTCTACCCCGAGGCCTCGAACATCGTGATCTTCGTCATCATGGCGATCGTCTTGATCCTGCGGCCCGCGGGCCTTTTCGGAAAGGATGCCTGACATGGCCGCAAAATCCGAAACCGTCGCCTCGGAACATGTCGCGGCCCATCCGCGTGCGGGGCAGGTGCAACTGGCGCTGGTCGCCATCGCCCTGGCCGGGCTGCTGGTGGCGCCGATGTTCCTCTACCCGATCTTCCTGATGAAGCTTCTGGCCTTCGCGTTGTTTGCCTCGGCCTTCAACCTGCTGCTGGGCTACACGGGGCTTCTGTCCTTCGGCCATGCCACCTTCTTCGGGGGCGCGGCCTATTTCACCGCCCATGCGGTGAAGGTCTGGGGCTGGTCGCCCGAGGCGGGCATCCTGCTGGGCGTCGCCGGCGCGGCCCTGCTGGGGCTGGTGATGGGCGCCATCGCCATCCGCCGCCAGGGCATCTATTTCGCCATGATCACGCTGGCGCTGTCGCAGATGTTCTTCTTCTTCTGCCTGCAGGCGCCCTTCACCCATGGCGAGGACGGCATCCAGTCGGTGCCGCGCGGGCACCTGTTCGGGCTGATCGACCTGAACCGGCCGATGAACATGTATTACTTCGTGTTGGCGGTGTTCGTGATCGGGCTCCTGATCATCCGGCGTTTCGTGAACTCGCCCTTCGGCATGATCCTGAAGTCGATCCGGGAAAACGAGCAACGCGCGATCTCGCTGGGTTATTCGGTGCAGCGCTACAAGCTGGGCGCCTTCGTGATGTCGGCGGCGCTGGCGGGGCTGGCGGGGGGCGTCAAGGCGCTGATCTTCCAGTTCGCGACGCTGACCGACGTGACCTGGCAGATGTCGGGCGAGGTGATCCTGATGACGCTGCTGGGCGGCATCGGCACGCTCCTGGGGCCCATCGTCGGCGCAGGGCTGGTGGTCACGTTGCAGAACTACCTGGCCACCTCGGACTTCCCGGTGACGATCATCACCGGCCTCGTCTTCATGGTCTGCGTGCTGCTGTTCCGCCGCGGCCTCGTCGGAGAGTTCTTCGCGACCAGGCTGGGCAGAAAAATGGGGTTCCGTTCCGAATCGTGATGGTGCGGCCCCCGCGCCGGCGGGGGCCATCATGGAGTGTCCGATGGAAAGCTACGACTATATCGTGATCGGCGCGGGCAGCGCCGGCTGCGTGCTGGCCAACCGCCTCAGCGCCGATCCCGGCAACCGGGTGCTGTTGCTCGAGTCCGGGGGGCGCGACAATTACCACTGGATCCATATCCCGGTCGGCTATCTCTATTGCATCGGCAACCCGCGCACCGACTGGGGCTTTCGCACTCAGCCCGAGCCGGGGCTGAACGGCCGCGCGCTGCTTTACCCGCGCGGCCGGGTGCTGGGCGGCTGTTCCTCGATCAACGGCATGATCTACATGCGCGGGCAGGCGGCGGATTACGACCATTGGCGCCAGCTTGGCTGCACCGGCTGGGGCTGGGACGACGTGCTGCCGCTGTTCAAGGCGCAAGAGGACCATTATCGCGGCGCCGACGACATGCATGGCGCCGGCGGCGAATTGCGGGTCGAGACGGCGCGGGTCCGCTGGGCCGTGCTCGACGCCTTCATGGAGGCGGCCGAGCAGGCCGGCATCCCGCGCACCGAGGACTTCAACCGCGGCGACAACGAGGGCGGCGGCTATTTCGACGTGACCCAGCGCCGCGGCTGGCGCTGGAGCGCGGCGAAGGCCTTTCTGCGCCCGGTGCGCCACCGCCCGAACCTGCGCATCCTGACCGGGGCCGAGGTCGAGCGGCTGGTGATCGAGGCGGGCGAGGTCGCGGGCGTGGTCTTTCACCACCAGGGCCAGCGGCGCGAGGTCCGCGCAGCGCGCGAGACGGTGCTGGCCGCGGGCGCCATCGGCTCGGTGCAGATCCTCGAACATTCCGGCGTCGGCTGCGGCGAGGTGCTGCAGGCGGCCGGCATCGCGCCCCAGGTCGAGGTGCCGAGCCTGGGCGAGAACCTGCAGGACCACCTGCAATTGCGGCTGGTCTACAAGGTCCGCGGCGTGCCGACACTGAACGAAAAGGCCTCGCGCCTGATGGGCAAGGCGTCGATCGGGCTGGAATACCTGCTGAAACGCTCGGGCCCGATGTCGATGGCGCCCAGCCAGCTTGGCATCTTCACCCGCTCGGGGCCGGACAAGGCGACGCCGGACCTGGAGTTCCACGTCCAGCCGGTCAGCCTCGACAAGTTCGGCGACCCGGTGCATCCCTTCCCGGCGATGACCGCCTCGGTCTGCAACCTGCGGCCGGAAAGCCGCGGCTCGGTCCATGTCGCCGGGCCGGATTTCCGCGCCCATCCCGCGATCCGGCCGAATTACCTGTCGACCCAGGCCGACCGTGACGTGGCCGCGCGCGCCATCCGCCTGACCCGCAGGATCGCCGCGCAGCCTGCCTTCAACCGCTTCGACCCCGAGGAGCATATTCCCGGCATCGCCTTCCAGAGCGACGAGGATCTGGTCCGCGCCGCCGGCGCCATCGGCACCACGATCTTCCACCCGGTCGGCACCTGCCGCATGGGCGCCGACGACGCGGCGGTGGTCGACCCTAGGCTGCGGATGCGCGCGCTCGGCCGGCTGCGCATCGCCGACGCCTCGGTCATGCCGACCATCACCAGCGGCAATACCAACGCCCCGGTGATGATGATCGCCGAAAAGGCCGCGCGGATGATGCTCGAGGACGCCAGGGCCTGAACCCGGCTTTGACTTTTCGCGTCCCATGCCCATATCTTGGCACAGGGCTGGAAGCGCGGAGGCAAGCCATGCTCAGGACCATCTGCCTGTCCCTTTCCCTGGCGCTCGCCGCGCCTGCCGCCATGGCCGGGCCGGCCGCATCGGCGGGGGGAAACGTCACCGTCACCTATGTCGCGCCCGAGAGCTTCCGCGACCGCGAGTTCCGCCGCGAACGCAGCCGCGCCTCGGCCCTGGCCGAGTTCGACCGCTGGTTTGCCGAGCTTGGCGCGCGCTACCTGCCCGCCGGGCAAAGCCTTGCCATCGAGGTGCTGGACATCGACCTTGCCGGCGAGTTCGAACCCTGGCGCAGCGGCTTCAACGACGTGCGCTTCCTGCGCGACACCACGCCGCCGCGCATCCACCTGCGCTATCGGCTGATGCAGGGCGACACCGTCATCCGCGCGGGCGAAGAACGGCTGACCGACATGAACTATCTCTCGGACCCGCGCGGGCATGGCGACAGCCGGCGCTTCGTCTATGACAAGCTGATGGTGCAGGACTGGTTCCGCAAGACCTTCGCCACGCCGCGGCAACCCGCCCGTCCCGATCTTTCTGGCTGACCGGCAAGCCCCGGCAGGCCGCAAGCGGCCCGCCCTCAATCCTCGATCATGCGGCGGCTGCCGTCGATGTCCAGCCCGCCGGAAAACACCCGGCTCGCGCGAATATCGCTTTCGGTGATGGTGGACAGCGCCCGCGCATCGACCGGCACCTCGCCGGAAAACAGCCGGTTCGCCTGCCGCAGCCGCGCCCGGTCCAGCGCATTGCGGATCGAGCGGGCATTGGCGAAATGCGGCTGCTCGCGGCGCAGGCGGATATATTCCTCCATCGCCGCCCGCCCGGCCTCGTCGAAGACATAGCCCTGGTTCTCCAGCATCGAGGCCGAGATCCGCCCCAGCTCCTCGTCGGTATAGTCGGGAAATTCGATGTGATGGGCGATGCGCGAGCGAAAGCCGGGATTGGCCGAGAAGAAGCGGTCCATCCGGTCGGCATAGCCGGCCATGATGACCACCAGGTCGTCGCGGTTGTTCTCCATCACCTGCAGCAGGATCTCGATCGCCTCCTGGCCATAGTCGCGCTCGTTGTCGGGCTTGTAGAGGTAATAGGCCTCGTCGATGAACAGGACGCCCCCCATGGCCTTCTTCAGGACTTCCTTGGTCTTGGGCGCGGTATGGCCGATATATTGCCCGACCAGGTCGTCGCGGGTCACGCTGACCAGGTGGCCCTTGCGCACATAGCCCAGCCGGTGCAGCAGCCCGGCCATCTTCAGCGCCACCGTGGTCTTGCCGGTGCCGGGATTGCCGGTAAAGCTCATGTGCAGCGTCGGCACCTCATGGGCCAGCCCCAGGTCGCGCCGCGCCCGGTCTACAAGCAGCAGCGCCGCCGTCTCGCGGATCCTCTGCTTCACCGGCGCCAGCCCGATCAACTCGCGGTCCAGCTCGTCCAGGATCTCGCGCACGCCCGAGGATTCATACTCGGCCTTCAGATCCACGGTCGCCAGCGTCTCGCCCATATCGCCGTCCATCAGCCTTTCTCCGTTTCACAAATACTCTCGGGGGGTCCGGGGGGCAGACAGCCCCCCGGTCCGGCAGTGCCGTCAGCCGACCATCTCGTGGGTATAGCGGATATGGCGGCCATCGGCCTCCATGCGCCAGGTCTTGAAGCTCGGCTCGTTTTCCGGGCGGTTGACGATGAAGGACATCATCACCGTCTCCCAGCCGCGCGTGCTGTCGAAGGCGTTGATGCGGATATACTTGTCGCCATGCGCCTTGCGGCAGTCGTCCAGCTCCATCATCACGCCCTTGGCGTCCTTGAGGTCGAACATCGGGTTGCCCCACATCTCCCAATAGGTGTTGCGGGGATGGGGCTCGGAGGTCCATTCGATCCCGACCGCCCAGTCGCGCGACAGGATGTATTCCACCTGGTCGCGGATCTGCTCGTCGGTCAGGTCGGGCAGGAAGGAAAAGCAGCCCTGAGTGATACGCATCTGATCTCTCCCTTAGCTGACGGACGCGGTCGGAACGAAGTCCGAGGTGTCGGTCGAGGTATAGTTGAAGGTGATGTTGCCCCAGGTATCCAGCGCCGCTTCCAGCGGCTTGCACCACTTGGCGGCCTTGCGCAGCACCTCGGGACCCTCATTGGCGATATCGACGCCCTCGTTGCGCGCCAGAACCATGGCCTCCAGCGCCACGCGGTTCGCGGTCGCGCCGGCCTGGATGCCCATCGGGTGGCCGATGGTGCCGCCGCCGAATTGCAGCACCACGTCGTCGCCGAACAGGTCCAGCAGCTGGTGCATCTGCCCGGCATGGATGCCGCCCGAGGCGACCGGCATCACCTTTTTCAGGTTGGCCCAGTCCTGCTCGAAGAAGATGCCGCGCGGCAGGTCCACCGCGTTCACCGTCTCGCGGCAGACGTTGTAATAGCCCTGCACGGTCATCGGGTCGCCTTCCAGCTTGCCGACGGCGGTGCCGGTATGCAGGTGATCGACCCCGGCCATGCGCAGCCACTTGGCGATGACGCGGAAGCTGATGCCGTGGTTCTTCTGCCGGGTATAGGTGCCGTGGCCGGCGCGGTGCATGTGCAGGATCATGTCGTTCTGCCGGCACCAGTTGCTGATCGACTGGATCGCGGTCCAGCCGACGATCAGGTCCACCATGACGATGACCGAGCCCAGCTCCTTGGCCAGTTCCGCGCGGCGATACATCTCTTCCATCGTGCCGGCGGTGATGTTGAGGTAATGGCCCTTGGTCTCGCCGGTGGCGGCGGTGGCCTTGTTCACCGCCTCCATGCAGTAGAGGAAGCGGTCGCGCCAATGCATGAAGGGCTGCGAGTTGATGTTCTCGTCGTCCTTCATGAAGTCGAGCCCGCCCTTGAGCCCCTCGTAGACCACGCGGCCGTAGTTCTTGCCCGACAGGCCCAGCTTGGGCTTGGTGGTGGCGCCCAGGAGCGGGCGGCCGAACTTGTCCAGGCGCTCGCGCTCGACCACGATGCCGGTGGGCGGGCCGGCGAAGGTCTTCATGTAGGCGACCGGAAAGCGCATGTCCTCGAGCCGCGCGGCCTTCAGCGGCTTGAAGCTGAAGACGTTGCCGATGATCGAGGCGGTGACGTTGGCGATCGAGCCTTCCTCGAACAGGATCAGGTCATAGGCGACATAGCAGAAATACTGCCCCGGCGTGCCCGGCACCGGCTCGACCTTATAGGCTTTCGCGCGATACTGGTCGCAGGCGGTCAGCCGGTCGGTCCAGACCACGGTCCAGGTCGCGGTCGAGCTTTCGCCGGCCACGGCCGCCGCCGCCTCGATCGGGTCCACGCCTTCTTGCGGGGTGATGCGGAACAGCGCCAGCACATCGGTGTCCTTGGGCTGGTAGTCGCCGTCCCAATAGCCCATCTGGGCGTATTTCAGCACGCCGGCGGCGTAGCGCTTTTTCTTGTCCGTGATTTCGGACTTGCTCATCTCGTTCATCGGGCTTCCTCCTCCTCAGGCGGCTTTCGCGCCAGTGATTGCCGGGTCCAGCGCCCCCGACGCATAGCGTTTGGCCATCTCGTCCATCGGGATGACCCTGATCTTGCTGGCATGGCCCGCGGTGCCGAAACGCTCGAAGCGGTCGCGGCACAGCGCCGTCAGCTCCTTCATGGCCGGGATCATGAACTTGCGCGGATCGAACTCTTCGGGCTTGTCGCGGGCGATCTTGCGGAACTGCCCGGTCATCGCCATGCGGCAATCGGTGTCGATGTTCACCTTGCGCACGCCGTGGCGGATGCCGCGCTCGATCTCCTCGACCGGGACGCCATAGGTCTGCGGCATCGCGCCTCCGGCATCGTTGATCAGATCCTGCAGGTATTGCGGCACCGAGCTGGAGCCGTGCATGACCAGATGCGTGCCGGGCAGGCGCTCGTGGATCGCCTCGATCACATGCATGGCCAGGATGTCGCCATCGGGCTTGCGGCTGAACTTGTAGGCGCCATGGCTGGTGCCGCAGGCGATGGCCAGCGCGTCGCAGCGGGTGCGCGAGACGAAATCCACCGCCTGGTCGGGGTCGGTCAGCAGCTGGCTGTGATCGAGCTTGCCCTCGGCGCCCGAGCCGTCCTCGGCCGCGGCCTCGCCGGTCTCCAGGCTGCCCAGCACACCCAGTTCGCCCTCGACCGAGGCGCCGACGGCATGGGCGGCCTCGGCGACCTTGGCCGTCACCGCGACGTTATAGTCGTAATCCGCGGGCGTCTTCATGTCCTCGTGCAGCGAGCCGTCCATCATCACGCTGGTGAATCCGTGGCGGATCGCCGACATGCAGGTGGCCAGGTTGTTGCCGTGGTCCTGGTGCAGGCAGATCGGGATGGTCGGGTTCATCTCGGCCAGGGCCTCGACCATGCGGCGCAGCATGATGTCGCCGGCATAGGAGCGGGCGCCGCGGCTGGCTTGCAGGATCACCGGGGCATCGACCTCGGCCGCGGCCTTCACGATGGCCAGGCCCTGTTCCATGTTGTTGATGTTGAAGGCGGGCACGCCGTAGCCATGTTCGGCGGCGTGGTCCAGAAGCTGTCGCAGCGTGATGAGGGCCATCACTTTCCTCCCTGGATAAGCTGGTTGGCAAGGTCGGCGGCACGTTCGGCGGTGATGCCGAAATGCCGGTAAAGCGCGGGGGCAGGGGCCGAGGCGCCAAAGCCCGCCATGCCGATGAAGCCGTCGCCGGGGCGCAGGAACAGCCCGTCCCAGCCCTGGCGGATCAGCGCCTCGATGGCGATGCGCGGGGCGCGGCCCAGCACCGCCTCACGCTCGGCCTCGGGACGCCGGGCGAACAGCTCGAAGCAGGGGGCCGAGACGACGGCGGCGCGCACGCCCTGCGCCGCCAGCAGGTCGGCGGCCTCCAGCGCGATCTCGATCTCGGAGCCGGTGGCGATCAGGGTCACGTCGCGCGCGCCCTCGGTTTCGCGCAGGACATAGGCGCCCTGGCGGCTCAGATTCTCGTCATCGGCCTCCAGCCGCACGGCGGGCAGGTTCTGGCGCGACAGGCACAGGACCGAGGGCGTGGCGGGCGCGGTCAGCGCGATCTCCCAGGCCTCGGCGGTCTCGACCGCATCGGCGGGGCGAAAGACCATCAGGTTCGGGATCGCCCGCAACGCCGCGACATGCTCGACCGGCTGGTGGGTCGGGCCGTCCTCGCCCAGGCCGATGCTGTCATGGGTCATGACATGGACCACCGGCACCCCCATCAGCGCGCCCAGCCTGATCGCGGGGCGGGAATAGTCACTGAAGGCCAGGAAGGTGCCGCCATAGGGGATCAGCCCGCCATGCAGCGCGATGCCGTTCATGATCGCGGCCATGCCGTGTTCGCGGATACCGTAATGGACATAGCGGCCCAGGCGCTCGGCCGGCGTCACCGAGACCATGCCCTTGCTGCGGGTGTTGTTCGAGCCGGTCAGGTCGGCCGAGCCGCCCACCGTGTTCGGCAGCGTGGCGTTCACCACCTCCAGCGCCATCTCGGACGCCTTGCGGGTCGCCACCTTGGGCCGGTCGGCGGCCAGTCTGGCGGTATAGTCGCGGATGGCGCTGCGCAGCGCCGCCGCATCGGGCGCGGCCAGCATGGCGTTGAAACGGCCCTGATCTGGGGACGTTTCCAGCCGCTTCTGCCATGCTGACCGCGCCTCGGCCCCTCGCGCGGAGACATTGCGCCAGGAGTCCAGGATGTCTTGGGGAATTTCGAAGGGCGGATGGCTCCAGCCCAGATGCGCGCGCGCCGCGGCGATCTCGTCGGCGCCCAGCGGCGCGCCATGCACGTCGTGGCTGCCCTGCTTGTTCGGCGCGCCATAGCCGATCACCGTCTTGCAGGCGATGAGCGAGGGGCGCTCGTCCGCGCGCGCGGCCTCGATGGCGGCGGCCACCGCCTCGCGGTCATGGCCGTCCACCGCCTGCACATGCCAGCCCGCGGCGGCAAAGCGCGCCAGCTGGTCGGTCGAGGTGGACAGGTCGGTATGGCCGTCGATGGTGATGCCGTTGTCGTCCCACAGCAGGATCAGCCGGCCCAGCCGCTGGTGGCCGGCAAAGTCGATGGCCTCGTGGCTGATGCCCTCCATCAGGCAGCCGTCGCCCGAGATGACATAGGTCCAGTGATCGACCAGCCCGTCGCCGAAGCGGGCGTTCATCATCCGCTCGGCCAGCGCCATGCCGACGGCGGTGGCGATGCCCTGGCCCAGCGGGCCGGTGGTGGTCTCGATCCCCTTGGCATGGCCGTATTCGGGATGGCCGGCGGTGCGTGCGCCCAGCTGGCGGAAATTCCGCAGCTGGTCCATGTCCATGTCGTCATAGCCCAGCATGTGGTTGATCGCATAGACCAGCATCGAGCCATGGCCGGCCGACATCACGAAACGGTCGCGGTCGGGCCATGCGGCATCCGCCGGGTCGATCTTCATGAAGCGGTTGAACAGCACCGCGGCCACGTCGGCCATGCCCATGGGCGCGCCGGGGTGGCCGGATTTCGCCGCCTCGACCGCATCCATCGCCAGCGCACGGATGGCATTGGCCATCTGCGCCTCCATGCCGGTGTCGATCCTTGCCATCTGGTTCATGTTCTTCCCTCCCTTCAGGCGCGCTTCGATTCGTTGACCAGACGCAGGATCATCGGCGTCAGGATCAGCTGCATGGCGAGGTCCAGCTTCGGCCCCGGAATGACGATGGAATTGGCGCGGCTCATCCACGAGCCCTGGATCATCGAGGTCAGATAGGGAAAATCGATGCCGCGCGGGTTCTTGAAGCGGATCACCACCAGGCTTTCGTCCGCGGTGGGGATCCAGCGCGCGATGAACGGGTCCGAGGTGTCCACCACCGGCACGCGCTGGAAGTTGATGTCGGTTTCGGTGAACTGCGGGCAGATCACATGCACATAGGCATGCATCCGGCGCAGGATCACGTCGGTCACGGCCTCGGTCGAATAGCCGCGGCTGGCCTTGTCGCGGTGGATCTTCTGGATCCACTCCAGGTTGATGACCGGCACCACGCCGATCTTCAGGTCGGCCTGGCCGGCGATGTCGATGCCGTCCGACCTGACCGCGCCATGCAGCCCCTCGTAGAACAGCAGGTCCGAGTCGGGGGCGAAATCCTCCCATGCGGTGAACTGGCCGGGGGGCGTGCCGTATTTCTCGGCCTCGCGGTCGTCGTGGACGTAATGCCGGGTCTGGCCGGTGCCGGTCTCGCCGTAGTGGCGGAACACCTGCTCAAGGCGCTCCAGCTCGTTGGCCTCGATGCTGAAATGGCTGAAGGTGTGGTCGCCCGCCTCGGTCCGGCGCGTCAGTTCCGCCTTCATCGCCGCGCGGTCGAAGCGGTGGAAGGCGTCGCCCTCGATGCTGACGGCGGTGATGCTTTCGCGGCGGAAGATCTGGTCGAAGGTGTTCTTGATCGTGGTGGTGCCTGCGCCCGACGAGCCGGTGACAGAGATGATCGGGTGTTTCTTGCTCATGGTGTCCCTTCTTTTTCCAGATCAGGCCCGGAACAGGCCGCGATGGCCGAACAGCGCCGAAACCTCGGTCTCGGGCAGTTCGTGATAGGCGGCGATGCGGGCGACCTTCTCGGCCGAGCCGAAGACGAAGGGCGTGCGCTGGTGCAGGCTCGCCGCGCCCTGGTCGAGGATCGGGACCAGCCCGTTGGTGGCGCGACCGCCGGCCTGTTCGACCAGAAAGGCGATGGGCGCGCATTCGTAGAGCATGCGCAGCCGGCCCGAGCCGTAGCCCTTGCGCGCGTCGCCCGGATACAGGAACACGCCGCCCCGGATCAGGATGCGATGGGTTTCCGCCACCAGCGAGGCGATCCAGCGCATGTTGAAGTTCTGCTCCCGCGGGCCGTCGCTGCCGGCCAGGCAATCGTCGATATAGGCCCGGATCGGCTGCGGCCAGTGCCGGTAGTTCGAGGCGTTGATGGCGAATTCCAAGGCGCTTTCGGGCATCTCCTGCCGGGCCGTGACCAGCCGGAAGCCGTCGCTGTCGGGGTCCAGCGCGTAATGCTGCACGCCGTCGCCGAACGTCACCATCATGGCGCAGCGCGGGCCGTAGATGATATAGCCGCCGGCGATCTGCTGGCGCGCCGGGCGCAGGAAGCTGGCCTCGGCCGTCGCCTCGGCGGGGTAGATCGAAAAGATCGTGCCGATCGAGACATTGGTGTCGATGTTCGAGGAACCGTCCAGCGGGTCGATGGCGACGGCCAGGCGCCCCGCGGGGTCCAGCGCCACGGCCTCGTCCTGTTCCTCGGAGGCGAGCCAGCGCACCCCCGCGCCGGCCAGCGCCTGGCGGAACAGGTCGTCCGCCATCACGTCCAGCGCCTTCTGCCCGTCGCCATCCGCATTGGTCCCGACCGGCGAGGCAAGGTCGCCGCCCCGGCGGATGATCGCGGCAAGCCGGGCGCCGGCCTCGGCCATCGCCTGCATCACGGGCCGAAGCTCCTCGGGAATGCGGTCGGTCTGGATTGTCTCGGCGGTCATCTGCCCCTCCTCTGGCGCGTCCCGTCTTCTTGTTGACATGTCCAGATTTTAAGGAACATTTAATAATGCAAAAAAGTATTTCGGAAATTCTGAATGAAGCGGATCAGTGCCATTACCCTGCGCCAGCTGCGCGTGCTGCGCGCGGTGATCGACAGCGGTTCTCTGACGGGCGCCGCGGGGCAGCTTAGCCTCAGCCCGCCCGCGATCCACAGCCAGCTGCGCGCGCTGGAAGACCTGATGGGCGCGCCCATGGTGATCCGGGGCGAGCATGGCGCCTTCCTTGCCACCGAGGAGGGGCGGACGGTGCTGGAGGCCGAGGCGCAGATCGCCATCGCCCTGGAAACCTGTGCGCGGCGGGTGGCGGCGCTGCAAAGCGGCCATACCGGCAACGTCTCGCTGGGGGTGGTCTCGACCGGCAAGTATTTCGCGCCGCGCCTTGTCGCCGACCTGCGCCGCGCGCTGCCCGAGGTCGAGGTGACGCTGCGCATCGGCAACCGCGACACGGTGATCCAGTGGCTGACCTCGCGTGCGCTGGACCTGGCGATCATGGGCCGGCCGCCGCGCAACCCGGCGGTGGTGGCCGAGCCCATCGGCCCGCATCCCCATATCATCGTCGCGCCCCCCGATCACCGGCTGGCCGCGGCCGATCCGGCGACGCCGCGGGATCTGCTGGCCGAAACCTATCTGGCGCGCGAGCCGGGCTCGGGCACGCGCATCCTGATGACGCGCTTCCTGGACCGGATCGGCGACGGCACGCCCTGGCGCATGGTCGAGATGGGCACGAACGAGACCATCAAGCAGGCGGTGATCGCCGGGCTGGGGATCGCGCTGATCTCGCAGCATACCGTGACCGAGGAATTGCGCGCCGGCCGGCTGGTGGCGCTGAAGGCCGAGGGGCTGCCGATCCAGCGCAACTGGTTCCTGATCCGACGCGAGGACATGGCGCTGTCGCCGGCGGGGCGGCGGGTGCATGACCATATCCTGGGGCTGAAGGGCACCTTCCTGCCCGCGGTCGAATCCTAGGGGCCGGCCGCGGCGGATCGCCGGCAGCCGGCCCCCTGGGCCTCGGAGCCTGGGCCTTGCGCGATCAGTCCTCCAGCGGCTTGCCGGCGGTCTCGCGCGCCATCAGCATGGCGACCAGCGCCAGCGCGGCGGCGCCGACCAGGTACCAGGCCGGCGCCAGCTTGCTGCCGGTCACGCTGATCAGCCAGGTCGCGACGAAGGGCGCGGTGCCGCCGAACAGCGCATTCGCCGCGTTGAAGCTGAAGGCGAAGCCGGAATAGCGCACGCGGGTCGGAAAGATCTCGGACAGGAAGCAGGGCAGGGTGCCGTCGTTGATGGTCAGCAGCGCGCCGAAGGCGATCTGGATCAGCACGATGGTGAGAAAGCTCGCGCCGTCGAGCATGCTGAACAGCGGCACGGTCATCGCCATGAACAGCACCGAGGCGGTGATCAGCGCCGTCTTGCGCCCCAGCCGGTCCGACAGCATGCCCATCAGGAAGATCAGGAAGATGTAGCTGGCCAGCGAGATGCTGGTGGCCAGGAAGGCCTGCGCCTTGCCCATGCCCATCTCGGTCGAGAGATAGGTGGGCATGTAGCTGAGGATCAGGTAGAAGCCCACGGCGTTGAGGCAGGTGACGCCGAAGGCGATGGCGATCTGCCGGCGATGGTTGCGAAACAGCTCGCGCACCGGGGTGGCCTCGACGTGATGGGTCTTTTCCAGCTCGCGGAATTTCGGCGTATCCTCCAGCCGCAGCCGGATATAAAGGCCGATGAAGCCCAGCGGCAGCGCCAGCAGGAAGGGGATGCGCCAGCCGAAGCTTTGCATCTGCGCCTCGTCCAGGAAGGCGAAGAGCCCCGCCGACATCAGCGAGCCGGCCAGCAGCCCCGCGGCGGTCGAGGCCGGCACGATGCTGGTGTAAAGGCCGCGGCGGTGGGTCGGCGAATATTCGGCGATGAACGAGGTGGCGCCGGCATATTCGCCCGCGGCGGAAAAGCCCTGCACCATGCGCACCAGCAGCAGAAGCACCGGCGCCAGCAGGCCGATCTGGTGATAGGATGGCAGCAGCGCAATGACGGTGGTGGCGCCCGACATGATCAGGATCGACCAGGACAGCGCCGTGCGCCGCCCGACCCGGTCGCCGATCGCGCCCCAGATGATGCCGCCGACCGGGCGGATGATGAACGAGATGGCGAAGACCGCGAAGGTCGCCAGCAGCGCGCTGGTCGGCGCGATCTCGGGGAAGAAGGCATGGGCGATGACGGTGGCGAAATAGCCGTATGAGGCATAGTCGAACCATTCGACGAAATTGCCGACGAAGCTGGCGCCCAGCACCTTCCTGACGACATCGCGCGAGACCTCGGCGTCCGGCGCCGCATCCTGCGGCATGCCGGCCGCCGCGGCGAGCGTTGGATTGGACATTGATTACCCTCCCTTGGGTGTTCCTGCCGGCCTCCTCTGCCGGCAATGGCCTTTCGGCCCGGCCCGCGGGGGATGCGGGCCGGTGGCGGCGGTCGGAACCGCCGTTACGCGATCCGCCCGCCGGGTGGTCCGGCGGGCGGCGGGGGTCAGGCGGCCTTGGCCTTGCCCTTGACGATCAGATGCTCGGGTCCATAGGGGAAGCCGGTGATGTTGCGGTTCCCACCTTCCTCGATCACCAGGATGTCATGCTCGCGATAGCCGCCGGCGCCGGGCATGTTCTCGGGGATGGTGATCATCGGCTCCATCGAGACGACCATGCCGGGCTCCAGCACCGTCTCGCAATCCTCGCGCAGTTCCAGCCCCGCCTCGCGGCCGTAATAGTGGCAGAGCACCCCGAAGCTGTGGCCATAGCCGAAGCTGCGGTATTGCAGCAGGTTCTCGGCCGCATACATCTCGTTCAGCTCGGCCGCGATCTCCGAGCATTTCTTGCCCGGCACCAGCAGTTCCTTGCCGCGGTCGTGGACCTTGCAGTTGAACTCCCACAGGCGGATATGTTCGTCGCTGGCCTCCTCGGCGAAGAGCGTGCGCTCCAGCGCGACGTAATAGCCCGCGACCATGGGGAAGCAGTTCAGCGACAGGATGTCGCCGCGCTGGATCTTGCGGCTCGTCACCGGGTTGTGGGCGCCGTCGGTGTTCACGCCGGACTGGAACCAGGTCCAGGTGTCCAGCAGCTCGGCATGCGGCCAGGTCTTGGCGATCTCGCGCACCATGGCGGCGGTGGAATGCAGCGCCACCTCGTGCTCGGGCACGCCGACGGCGGTCGCTTCGACGCAGGCCGCGCCGCCGACATCGGCGATGCGGGCCATCTCGGTGATATGGGCGATCTCCTCGGCCGACTTGATCATGCGCAGCCGCATGGCGGGGGCGGCGATGTCGACGAACGCGACGCCGGGAAATTCCGCCTTCAGCAGGTCGAGCAGGTCGATGCTCACATGGTCGAATTCGATGCCGATGCGCTTGGCGCTGCCGGCAAGCTGGCGCAGGGCATGAAAATAATTGTCCTTCTGCCAGTCGGTATAGGTGACGTTGCCGCCAAAGCTGCGCCGCCAGGGCTGGCCGCCGTCGATGCCGGCGCTGATCGTCGTCGCCTTGTCATGGTCGATCACCAGCCCATAGCGGCGGCCGAACTGGCAATAGAGGAAATCCGCGTAATAGTTGATGTTGTGATACGAGGTGAACAGCGCCGCATCGACGCCCGCCTGCGCCATATGCGCGCGGATCGCGTCCTGGCGGCGCTGCATTTCCGTGGCCGAGAAGGTCGGGGCCGCCTTCTCGCCATTGCCGACGAAACTTTGAAGCCTGTCGCGTTGCATGGGATGTCCTCTTTGTTCTTTGGGGGTTCGGATGGCGTCAGGATCGGGCGTGCAAGGGGTCTTGTCAAAAGACCGTTTCTCATGCTTCGCTTGAGAAAATCTCAACCGTTGCGGGTCGCTTCCCATGTCGCTTCTGCCGCTCAATGCCCTGCGTGCCTTCGAGGCCGTCGCCCGGCTGAAAAGCTTCAAGGAGGCAGCGAAGGCGCTGTTCGTCACCCAGTCGGCGATCAGCCACCAGGTCCGCCATCTCGAGGAATTCCTGGGGGTTGCGCTGTTCGACCGCTCGGGGCCGCGGCCGCGCCTCCTGCCGCGGGGGCAGGAGCTGGCGCGCACGCTGAGCCTGTCGCTGGCCGAGATCGAGGCGGCCTGCAAGCGGGTGCGCATGGCCGGCGGCGCGCAGCCGCTGGTGATCGCCGCCATCCCCTCGGTCGCGATCTGCTGGCTGATCCCGCGGCTTTCGCGCTTTCGGCAGGCGCATCCCGACCTGGCGCTGCGCGTGGTCTATGCCATGCACGGGCAAGAGATCGACTTTCGCAGCACGCATTTCGCCTTCGTCTTCTCGGATGGCCTGCCGGTCCTGCCGGGGGTGCGGGTGCTGGCCTTCCTGCCCGGCGAAAGCGCGCCGGTCTGCAACCCCTCGCTGCTGTCCGGCCTGGGCGAGGCGCCGCCCTCGGCCGCCGGGATCAGGGCCGCGGGGCTGCTGCACGACACCGACACATCCGCCTGGCGCGCCTGGCTGGCGCGGATGGGCGAGGGCATCGGCCCGGACGAGGCCGGGCCGGTCTTCGAGGATTTCAATCTGCTTCGCGCCGCCGCCCTGGCCGGGCAGGGGGTGGCGCTATGCCCGCTGGCGATGATCCGCGACGACCTGGACAGCGGCCGGCTGGTGCAGCTGTCCCCGGTCACGGTGCTGGAAAACTATGGCTACTACCTGCTGGCCAACGATCCGCAGCCCGCCGACCTGGCCGAGAACGCCCAGGCGTTCCAGGACTGGGCATTCCGCGAAAGGGATGCCGGGCCGGACGGCTGATCCGGGTCAGGACCGTGCCGGTTCGCGCGCCGCGACCGGGTGCAGCAGATGCGAGAAATCCGGCCGCCGCGCCAGCACGTCGGCCAGGCTGTAGCCGTCCAGCACCGCCATGAACCCCGCCATCGCCTCGTCCAGCACCGAGGTCAGCCCGCAGGCCGGCGCGATGATGCAGGTGCCGCAGCCGACCAGGTCGAAATCGTCCTCGGTATGGCGGACCAGCGCGCCGACATTGATCTCGGCCGGCGGACGGGCCAGGCGGATGCCGCCGTTGCGCCCGCGCAGGCTGGCCAGGAAGCCGGCATGCACCAGGTCGTTGATGACCTTCATCAGGTGGTTTTGCGAAATGCCATAGGCCTGCGCGATCTCGCCGATCGAGCAGAGCCGCTCGGGCTCGCGGCCCAGATACAGCAGCACGCGCATGGCATAATCGGTATAGCGCGTCAGGCGCATCGCAGGCTCCGATAAAACATGTATCCTGATTGCATGTTTCTGGCGGCAAGATACATGTATCCACAATACATGTTTTGAGTCGCGGCCGATCCCCTGCCGCGCCCCCTTGCAGGAGAAGCCGAATGCCGCAGCCGCTGAGCGCGCAGACCATCGCCCTGGTCAAAGCCACCGTCCCCGCGCTTGAGGCGCATGGCCTTGACATCATTCGCGAAATGTATGCGCGCATGTTCCAGAACCCGGACATCCGCGACCTGTTCAACCAGACGCACCAGGGCGGTTCGGAATCGCAGCCGCGCGCGCTGACCGGGGCGATCCTGGCCTATGCCAACAATATCGACAACGTGACGGCGCTGGTTCCCGCGGTCGAGCGCATCGCCCAGAAACACGTCGGCCTGCAGATCCTGCCCGAACATTACCCCCATGTCGCCGAGGCGCTTCTGGGCGCCATCCAGGCGGTGCTGGGCGATGCGGCCACCGACGAGGTGCTGGATGCCTGGGGCGAGGCCTATTGGTTCCTCGCCAATATCCTGATCGCGCGCGAGCGGCGGATCTATGACGAGCAGCTGGCGGTCGAGGGCGGCTGGAACGGCTGGCGCGACTTCCGCATCGACGAGGTGATCCGCGAAAGCAGCACCATCGCCTCGTTCATCCTGCGCCCGGTCGATGGCGGGCCGGTGATGGCGCACAAGCCGGGCCAATACCTGACCTTCTGGCTGGAGATCCCCGGCCATGCCCCGGCCAAGCGCAACTATTCGATCTCGGCCGCGGCGAACGGCCAGACCTATCGCATCTCGGTCAAGCGCGAGCCGCAGGGGCTGGTCTCGGGCTGGCTGCACCAGCAAAGGCCGGGCACGGTGCTGAAGGTCGCGGCCCCCGCGGGCGAGTTCTTCCTGCCCGAACGGCCCGAGCGGCCGGTGGTGCTGCTGTCGGGGGGCGTGGGGCTGACGCCCATGGTCGCCATGCTGGAGGCGCTGGTGCAATCGGATGCGCCGGTGCCGGTGCATTACATCCACGGCACCCACGACCGCGACACCCATGCGATGCGCGCCCATGTCCGCGCGCTGGCCAAGCGGCGGCCGCAGATCACCGTCACCGATTTCCACCAGACGCCGCTGGCGGACGAGGTCGCGGGCCGCGACTACGACCATGCCGGGCTGATCACCGAGGAATGGTTGCTGGCCAATACCCCCTCGGAGGCGGCGGATTACTATATCTGCGGCCCGCGCCCCTTCCTGCGCGCGGCGGTGGCGGCCTTGTCGCTGGCGGGCGTGCCCGCGGACCGCATCCATTACGAGTTCTTCGGCCCGGCCGACGAATTGCTGGCCGCCTGAGGCGGCCTTGGGCCGACGCTGCCCAGCCCTTGCCAAGGGGCTTGGCAGCGCGCCGCGGCTTGTGGCAATGCGGAACGGACGCCCGGTCCCCCGGCCGGGTGCAGCATCCGGGAAACCATCGTGCCGCAATCTGTTGCTGACGACAGCGAACGCTATATCGCGCGGGGCATCGCCCATGTGAAGCTTGCGACGCCGGTCCGGGCGCCGATCACCGTGTCCTTCGTGCTGATGCCGCGCTTTACCATGCTGGCCTTCACCTCGGCGATCGAGCCCTTGCGGGTGGCCAACCAGCTGACCGAGCAGGTGCTGTTCAAATGGCGCATCCACAGCGAAAGCGGCGCGCCGATCACCTGCTCGAACGGGGTGCCGCTGCTGCCCGACGCGCCGCTGTCCGAGGCGCCGGCCTCGGATTACGTGCTGGTCTGCGGCGGGGTCGAGCCGGATGCGGGTTGCAGCGCCGAGCTGACCGACTGGCTGCGCAAGCAATGGCGCCATGGCGGCACCGTGGGCGGGCTTTGCACCGGCGCCTATGCGCTGGCCCGTGCCGGCATCCTCAACGGCCGCCGCTTTACCCTGCATTGGGAAAACATCCCGAACTTCACCGAGAAATATCCCGACCTGGTGCCCGAGCGGCGCATCTTCTGCATCGACGAGCGCATCGTCACCTGCGCCGGCGGCGTCGCCTCGGCCGAGCTGGCGCTGAAGCTGATCGAGGATTACTACGGCGCCGAGCTGGGCCAGGCGGTGATGAACATGTGCCTGCTGGGCCAGATCCGCCGCGGCGAGGACGAACAGCTGAGTTCGCTTTCCGTCCGCCTGGGCACGCGCAACGACCACCTGATCCGCGCCGTGGCCTATATCGAGGCCCATGTCGAGGACGAGATCGACCTGGCCGAATGCGCCCGCCACCTGGGCATCTCGCGCCGCCAGCTCGAGCGGCTGTTCCAGCGCTACCTGGACACGACGCCGCTGCAATACCTCAACAGGGTGCGGCTGCAGCATGCCCGCTCGTTGCTGACCGAGACCAATCTCAGCGTCATGCAGGTGGCGGTGGCCTGCGGCTTCGGCTCGTCCTCGTATTTCTCCAAGGTGTTCCGGGGGCAATACGGCATGTCGCCCTACAAGTTCTCGCTGACGCGCAAGCGGCCGGGTTAGGGCCTGGCCCGCGCCCTGCGCTATGATCGGCCGAATCGCCAGCGCAGGAGGACGGGGGATGGACAAGGGCAGGGCGGCGGCGGGACGCATCCGCATCGGCATCGGCGGCTGGACCTATGAGCCCTGGCGCGGCAGCTTCTATCCCGAGGGGCTGGCGCAGCGGCGCGAACTGGAACATGCCAGCCGCCGGCTGACCTCGATCGAGGTCAACGGCACCTATTACGGCGCGCAAAAACCCGAGAGCTTTCGCAAATGGCATGACGAGACGCCCGAGGATTTCGTCTTTTCGCTGAAGGCGCCGCGCTATGCCACCAACCGCAAGGTGCTGGCCGATGCGGGCGAAACCATCGCGCGCTTCCTGTCCGGCGGGGTCATGCTCTTGGGCGACAAGCTGGGGCCGATCAACTGGCAGTTCATGGCGACGAAGAAATTCGAGCCGGCGGATTTCGAGGCCTTCCTGAAGCTGCTGCCCGCCTCGGCCGAGGGCAGGGCGCTGCGCCATGTGGTCGAGGTCCGCCACGAGAGCTTCCGTACGCCCGCCTTTACCGAGATGCTGCGCGAGCATGGGGTGGCGGCCGTGGTCGCCGCGGACGGCAAGTATCCGCAGATCGCCGATCCGACCGCGCCCTTCGTCTATGCGCGCATCATGGGCACCAGCGCGGACGAGGCGCTGGGCTATTCGCCGGCCGTGCTGGATCTTTGGGCGGAAAGGGCGCGGATCTGGGCCGCGGGCGGGCTGCCCGAGGGGCTGGATCATGTCGGGCCGAACGCTGTCCCGGGGCCGCGCGACGTCTATCTTTACGTCATCGGCGGCCACAAGGCGCATAATCCGCAAGCCGCCATGGCGCTGATCGAGCGGCTGAGCTGAAGGCCGCGGAGGGTCCGGCCGCGGACCGGGGGTCTTGCCGGCAAGGTCCGGCCCTGCCAAGCTGCAAGGCAGGGAGAACGCGCATATGGACGGACAGCAGAACAGCCGCAAGTCGCTGGACACGGCGGAAATCGGCGCGCTTGCGCATCTTTACCGGGCTGAAATCTATCGCTCGACCATCTGGCGCACGCGGCTCGACACCACGACGAACTGGTCGGTGGTGACGCTGGGGGTGGCGCTGTCGATCACCTTTTCCTCGCCCCAGGCATCGCCGTTGCCGCTGGTTCTGGTCGGCATCCTCATCATCTTCTTCCTGATGCTGGAGGCCCGGCGCTATCGCTATTTCAACGTCTGGCGCGCGCGCTGCCGCTGGATGGAGCTGAACTTCATGGCGCCGATGCTGCGCGACGGCGATTTGCGGCTGGAAACCGGCTGGCAGGACCGGCTAGCCGAGGATTACCGCCGCCCCGCCTATCACGTCAGCCTGCGCACCGCCATCGGCCGGCGCATCCGGCGCAATTACTTCTGGATCCTGCTGATCCAGACCGCAGCCTATCTGGGCAAGCTGGGGGTGCATCCGACCCCGCTGCAATCGGCGGGCGAATTGCTGGAGCGCGCCGCCATCGGCCCGATTCCGGGTTGGCTGGTGCTGGCCTTGGGGCTGGCCTATTGCCTGTCCTGGGGCGCCATCGCCCTGTGGAGCCTGCGCGAGGACCGCAAGCGCGCCCGCTGGCGCCAGGATCCGCTGGGCATGGGGTGAGGGCCCGTCGGGCCGATGCAAGCGCGCGCTTTTCCTGACGCATCCCCCCGGCTGAATGCAGGATGCATGGCGGGGCGATCCAGGTTCGAGGGTGTGGCCGGCGCGGCCGGTGTTTGTGTCCTGGCGGTGCGGCCGGGTGCCGGACGGCCGCGCCGGGATCGGCTGCGCCGCTGGCGTCGGGGGGCGTTGCCCCCCGCGTTTCCTTCCACCCCTCGACGGGGTGGAGGAAACGTCCCCCCAGGATATTTGGGCACGAAAGAAGGGCAGGCGCCGCCGCCGGTGGTCGAGGCGGCCAGGCCTCGGCAGGCTGGAGCCGGCGCAATGCCACCCCATCGGCCCAAGGCGCCGAGGGATATGGCGCCGGCAGCCGTGCTGCACTAGGCTGGCGGGATGCTGGTCGATCCCAAACACCCGTTCTTCCGCCCGCTCTGGGTCCGCGTCCTCTGCGTCCTGCTGCCCCTGCTTTGGGCGGCGTTCGAGGCGGCGGGTGGCGCCTTCTTCTGGGCCATCCTGTTCGGTGCGGCAGGGATCTATCTTTTCGTGGCGCTTTTCCTGGGGCGTGGCGACGGCGGATGATGTCCCGCCGCCGGTGCGGACCCGCCTGCCGCCCCGATCCGCGGATGCCGGGCCGAGAATCATCCCGCCCAGGGCGGGAACCGGCGGCGCGGCAGCGTCTGAACGGTCCGGTTCTGTCTGTTTTTGCGGCGGGGGCTTTCCCATGGCTGCCCGGTGGAACGCCAAGATTCGCCCGATGATTCCGGCGTTTCGCAGCGTCATCGCGGCAAATCGACGATCAGACCCGGCAAAGCACTTGACCTGTCAGGCAGATTCGTTTGCATCGGGACAGGGAATATCTCTAGACATGGGAGGCATTATGTCACTCTTCTCCACCCGGATGCTTGCGGCATCGGCTTTCGCCTTGATGGCTGCGGCGCCGCTGCATGCCAAGACCTTCGTCTATTGCTCGGAGGGCTCGCCGGAAGGGTTCGACGCCGCGCCCTATACCGCGGGCACCACCTTCGACGCCTCGGGCCATGCGGTCTACAACCGCCTGGTGCAGTTCAAGCCGGGCACCACCGAGATCGAGCCGGCCCTGGCCGAAAGCTGGGACGTGTCGGAGAACGGGCTGGAATACACCTTCCATCTGCGCCAGGGCGTGAAGTTCCATTCCAACGACAAGTTCACGCCCTCGCGCGACTTCAACGCCGACGACGTGATCTTCACCTTCGAGCGCCAGGCCAGCGCCGACCATCCCTGGCACGAATACATCCCCGGCATCACCTATGAGTATTATTCCTCGATGGAGATGGACAAGCTGATCAAGTCCATCGAAAAGGTCGACGACCATACGGTGAAGTTCACCCTCAACCAGCCCGAGGCGCCGTTCCTGGCCAATGTGGCCATGCCCTTCGTCTCGATCGTGTCCAAGGAATATGCCGATGCGCTGGACGCCGCCGGCACCCGCGAAGACCTGAACAACGCCCCCATCGGCACCGGCCCCTTCAAGTTCGTCGCCTACCAGAAGGACGCGGTGATCCGCTATCAGAAGAACGCCGACTACTGGGGCGAGGCGCCCAAGATCGACGACCTGGTCTTTGCCATCACCCCCGACGCCTCGGTGCGGCTGCAAAAGCTCAAGGCCGGCGAATGCCACCTGATGCCCTATCCCGCGCCCGCCGACTTGGACGAGATCCGCGCCGACCCGAACCTCAAGCTGGACGAGCAGCCCGGCCTGAACGTGGGCTACCTGGCCTATAACACCACCGTCGCGCCCTTCGACAACCCGCAGGTCCGCAAGGCGCTGAACATGGCCATGGACAAGCCGGCGCTGATCGATGCCGTCTACCAGGGCAATGCCGAGGTCGCCAAGAACCCGATCCCGCCGACCATGTGGTCCTATAACGACGCCATCGAGGACGACAAATACGATCCCGAGGCGGCCAAGGCGATGCTGGAGGAAGCCGGCGTCAAGGACCTGACCATGGAAGTCTGGGCCATGCCGGTGCAGCGCCCCTACATGCCCAACGCCCGCCGCACCGCCGAGATGATCCAGAGCGACTTCGCCAAGGTCGGCGTCAAGGTCGAGATCGTCAGCTACGAATGGGGCGAATACCTGAAGAAGTCGATGGAAGAGGGTCGCAAGGGCGCCGTCATCCTGGGCTGGACCGGCGACAACGGCGATCCCGACAACTTCCTGTCGGTGCTTCTGTCCTGCGCCGCGGCCACGCCGGGCGGGGCGAACCGTGCCTTCTGGTGCAACCAGGAATTCTCGGACCTGCTGGCCAAGGCCAAGGCGACCTCGGACCATGACGAGCGGGTCAAGCTTTACGAAGAGGCGCAGGTCATCTTCAAGCGCGAGGCACCCTGGGCCACGCTGGCGCATTCGACCCAATACGTGCCGATGGCCAAGAACGTCACCGGCTTCGTGCAGTCGCCGTTGGGCGACTATGTCTTCGACACCGTGGACCTGACCGAATAAGGTCGCGCCCGGATTGAAACTCTCGCGGCCGTGCAGGGAAATTTCCTTGCACGGCCCTTAGGTTAGGGTTCGATGCTCAGATTCATCCTCAAGAAACTGCTTTACCTGGTCCCGACGATGATCGGGATCACGCTGGTGGCCTTCGGCTTCATCCGCCTGCTGCCGGGCGATCCGGTGCTGCTGATGGCCGGCGAGCGCGGCGTCTCGCCCGAGCGCTATGCCCAGATCGCGGCGCAGCTTGGCTATGACAAGCCGGTCTGGCAGCAATACCTGCATTATCTCGGCAACCTGCTGCAGGGCGACCTGGGCAATTCGCTGGTGACGAAGAAGCCGGTGCTGACCGAGTTCCTGGCGCTGTTCCCGGCCACGGTCGAGCTGGCGCTGGTGGCCATCATCATCGCCACGGTGATCGGCGTGCCGGTGGGCGTGATCGCGGCGATCAAGCGCGGCAGCTGGTTCGACCAAGTCTCGATGACCGCGGCGCTGGTCGGGTTTTCCATGCCGATCTTCTGGTGGGGGCTTCTGCTCATCATCCTGTTTTCCGGCGTGCTGGGCTGGACCCCGGTCTCGGGCCGCATCTCGCTGATGTATTTCTTTCCGCAGGTCACGGGCTTCATGCTGATCGACAGCCTGATTTCCGGGCAGAAGGGCGCCTTCGCGTCGGCGCTGAGCCACCTGATCCTGCCCTCGATCGTGCTGGCGACCATTCCGCTGGCGGTGATCGCGCGCCAGACCCGCTCGGCCATGCTGGAGGTGATGGGCGAGGATTACGTCCGCACCGCCAGGGCCAAGGGCCTGTCGACCCGCCGGGTGATCGGGGTCCATGCGCTGCGCAATGCCATGATCCCGGTCATCACCACCATCGGCCTGCAAGTCGGCGTTCTGATGGCGGGCGCCATCCTGACCGAGACGATCTTTTCCTGGCCCGGCATCGGCAAGTGGATGATCGATTCGATCTCGCGCCGCGACTATCCGGTGGTGCAGTCTGGCCTGCTGCTGATCGCCGCCATCGTGATGATCGTGAACCTGATCGTCGACCTGACCTATGGTCTCATCAACCCGAGGATCCGGCACAAATGACCGATACCACCGTCAAGATTTCGGACGCGGCCATCCGCCGCCGGATGCTGCGCGAGTTCTGGTTCTATTTCAGCCAGAACCGCGGCGCGGTGATCGGCCTCGTCGTCTTCGTCCTGCTGGTGCTGACCGCGATCTTCGCGTCGCTGATCGCGCCGCATGACCCGACGCAGCAATATCGCGACGCGCTGCTGGTGCCGCCGATCTGGCAAGAGGGCGGGCGCGCGGGCTTTCTGCTGGGCACCGATGCCGTGGGCCGGGACATGCTGTCGCGGCTGATCCATGGCGCGCAATATTCGCTGTTCATCGGCATCGTCGTCGTCGCCATCGCCCTGACCGGCGGCATCATCATCGGACTGGTCGCCGGTTTCTTCGGCGGCTGGGTCGATACCGTCATCATGCGCGTCATGGACGTGGTGCTGGCCTTTCCCTCGCTCTTGCTGGCGCTGGTGCTGGTCGCCGTGCTGGGGCCGGGGCTGACCAATGCGATGATCGCCATCGCCATCGTCTACCAGCCGCATTTCGCACGCCTGACCCGCGCCGCGGTGATGGGCGAGAAGGCGCGCGAATATGTCACCGCCGCCAAGGTGGCGGGCGCCGGCAACCTGCGGCTGATGTTCAAGACCATCCTGCCCAATTGCCTGGCGCCCTTGATCGTGCAGGCGACGCTTTCCTTCAGTTCGGCGGTCCTCGACAGCGCCGCGCTGGGTTTCCTCGGCATGGGCGCGCAGCCGCCGGCGTCCGAATGGGGCACCATGCTGGCCGAGGCGCGCGAGTTCATCCTGCGCGCCTGGTGGGTCGTCACCTTCCCCGGCCTCGCCATCCTGGTCTCGGTGCTGGCGATCAACCTGATGGGCGACGGGCTGCGCGACGCGCTCGACCCGAAACTGAAGCGGAGCTGAGTGATGGCGCTTCTGACAATCCGCAACCTGACCGTGCGCTTCGCCACCTCGACCGGCAGCTTCACCGCCGTGGACGGCATCGACGTGACCGTGGACAAGGGCGAGGTGCTGGCCATCGTGGGCGAGTCGGGCTCGGGCAAGTCGGTGTCGATGCTGGCGGCGATGGGGCTTTTGCCCGACACCGCCACCGTCACCGCCGACGAGATGACCTTCGACGGGCAAGACCTGCTGCGCATGACCCCGCGCCAGCGCCGCCGCATCATCGGGCGCGAGATCACCATGATCTTCCAGGAACCCATCGCGTCCCTGAACCCCAGCTTTACCACCGGCTACCAGATCGAGGAGGTGCTGCGCTTCAACGCGGGCCTGTCGAAACGCGCCGCCCGCGCCCGCGCGCTGGAGCTGTTTCGCCAGGTCGGCATCCCCGACCCCGAGGAAAAGCTGAAAAGCTATCCGCACCAGATGTCCGGCGGGCAATGCCAGCGGGTGATGATCGCCATGGCCATCGCCACCGGCCCGCGCCTCTTGATCGCGGACGAGCCGACGACGGCGCTGGACGTGACGATCCAGAAGCAGATCCTCGACCTGCTGATGAAACTGCAGGAACAGACCGGCATGGCGCTGATCCTGATCACCCACGACATGGGCGTGGTGGCCGAGACCGCGGACCGCGTGCAGGTGCAATACAAGGGCCGCAAGATGGAAGAGGCCGACGTGCTGACGCTGTTCGAGGCACCTTCGCATCCCTATACCCGCGCGCTGCTTTCGGCCCTGCCCGAGAACGCGACGGGCGACCGGCTGCCCACCGTCGGCAGCTTCCTTGAACCGGAGGTGCGGCCATGAGTGTCGTCGAAGGGCGCAACCTGATCCGCGACTATTACGTCCCCGGCTCGCTGACCCGCGCCGCCAAGATGGTGCGCGCGGTCAAGGGCATCAGCTTCTCGGTCGATCGCGGCAAGACGCTGGCCATCGTCGGCGAATCCGGCTCGGGCAAGTCGACGCTGGCGCGGATCATCGCGCTGATCGACCCGGCCTCGGGCGGCGAGCTGCTGATCGACGGCAAGCCCGTGGACATCGGCAAGGCGCGGCTGACGCGCGAGATGCGCTCCAAGGTGCAGATGGTGTTCCAGAACCCCTATGGCAGCCTGAACCCGCGCCAGAAGATCGGCGACGTGCTGATGGAACCCCTGCTTCTGAACACCGACACGCCCGCCGCCGAGCGTCGCTGCCGCGCCGAGGAGATGCTGGCCAAGGTCGGCCTGCCGCCCGAGGTGTTCAACCGCTATCCGCACATGTTCTCGGGCGGGCAGCGCCAGCGCATCGCCATCGCCCGCGCGCTGATGCTGAACCCGACGCTGCTGGTGCTGGACGAGCCGGTCTCGGCGCTGGACCTTTCGGTCCAGGCGCAGGTGCTGAACCTGCTGGCCGACCTGCAGGACGAGTTCAACCTGGCCTATGTCTTCATCAGCCACGACCTGTCGGTGGTGCGCTATATCGCCGACGACGTGCTGGTGATGAACAAGGGCGAGGCGGTCGAGCAGGGCAGCCGCGAAGAGGTCTTCGCCGACCCCTGCCACCCCTATACGCGCGAGTTGTTCGCCGCGACCCCGGTGACGGACATCGAGGCGATCCGCGAGCGCGTGGCGCGCCGCAAGGCGCTGCGCGCGGCGATGGCCTGACGCGACGAGGATGCCGGGGCGCGCAGGTCACAGGCGTCCCGGCAATGCCTTGGCCCCTGGCAGGCTGCTGGAAAAGGATCTTGGGCCTTTTCTGTAAAGGAATTGGTCCCCGATCTGGCGCAACTGGTCCAGGAGTTTGAGGTTTCCGGGTCATTTTGCGGCGAATTTCCCGGCTTCCAGAGCCGGATCGAGACACCCAGGCCGTTTTTCCGCAGCCCGCCTAGGTCGACAGGCTGGGGCCGGCGCAGCGCTTGGGGTGCATGTTGCGGAAGGTCTCCCATGCCTCGTTCAGCGCGCGGGTGCGCGCCTCGGCCAGGCGGATCGCCTCGGGCGGCAGGCCGCGGGCCAGGGCGCGGTCGGGATGGCTTTCGCGCACCAGTTCGCGCCAGCGCCGCCGCGCCTCGGGCAGCGGCGTGTCGGGCGTCACGCCCAGCACCTCGCAAGAGGGGCAGCCCTGCCGGCGGTCGTGGCGGGCGCGGATCGCCGCCACCTGGGCGGCGGGCAGGCCGAAGATGCGCGCCACCTCGTCGATGAAAATGATCTCGGCCTCGTGCAGGTCGCCATCGGCGACGGCGATGATGAACAGCCCCTCGACCACATCGGCCAGCACCGGGTCGCCCGCCGGGAACATGGCCGCGATGCGCCGCGCCCAGGCGTCGAAGCCGGCCACGTCCTGTCGCGCCAGGTCGAAGACGCGGGCGGCGTTCTTTTCCTCGGACCGCGGGATGATGAAGACGCGGCGAAAGGCCGCCACCTCGGACCGCGCCACGGCACCGTCGGCCTTGGCGAGCTTGGCCCCCAGCGCGATCACGGCGATGGTGAAGGCCACCGATTTCTCGGGCGGGGTGGCGGGGCGGCGCGCGCCGACGATCGCCGCCAGCCGGTCGGCAATGCGCTGCCAGAAGCTGCGGGGCTTCGGCAGTTCGGGGCAGGGCTGTTTCTGGTCCTTGATCGCGGCGTCCATGGCCTGCAGCCTAGGCGGGGTGGCGGGTCAAGTCCACTGACATTCCCGCCAGTTACGAGCCGTCATCTGCGGCTTTCCAACGCGGCCTTGACGACCAGCACCACCAGCGCGATCACGGTCAGCGTCGAGGCGGCGGCAAAGGCGCCGGTGGTGTTGAGGTCGTTGAACATCAGCTCGATTTGCAGGGGCAGGGTGTTGGTCTGCCCGCGGATCGAGCCCGAGACGACCGAGACGCCGCCGAACTCGCCCACCGCCCGCGCCGTGCAAAGCACCGCGCCGTAGAGCAGCGCCCAGCGGATATTGGGCAGGGTGACGCGGGAAAACACCTGCCAGCCGCGCGCGCCCAGCGTGACCGCCGCCTGCTCCTGTTCCGAGCCCTGCGCCTGCATCAGCGGCAGCACCTCGCGCACGACGAAGGGGGCGGTGACGAACATGGTGACCAGCACGATGCCGGGCAGGGCGAACATGACCTTCAGGTCATGCGCGGCCAGCCACGGGCCCAGCAGGCCCTGCCGGCCGTAAAGCAGCAGGTAGCAGATGCCGGCGATGATCGGCGAGATCGAGAAGGGGATCTCGATCAGCACCATCAAGAGCTTGCGCCCCGGAAAGCGAAAGCGGGCGATAGCCCAGGCGGCGGCGATGCCGAAGGCGATGTTGACCGGCACCACGATCACCGCGACCAGCGTCGTCAGCCAGATCGCATGCAGGACCAGCGGATCGGCGATGTTCTTCAGATAGACCGCCCAGCCCTCGGCAAAGGCGCGCCAGAAGATGAAGGCCAGGGGCGCCACCACGAAGATCGCGGTCAGCGCGAAGGCCAGCCCGATCAGCAGCCGCGGCACCGCGCGGCTTTGGCCGGGGGCGTGGGTCAGCGCGACGGTGCTCATCAGCGGGCCTCCAGGTGGCGGGCGGCGCGGAACTGGATCAGGTTCGAGACCACCAGCAGGATCAGCGCGAACAGCAGCAGCACCAGCGCGATGGCGGCGGCGCCCTGGTAGTCGTATTCCTCCAGCCGGATGAAGGCCAGCAGCGCCGCGATCTCGGTCTTGAAGGGCAGGTTGCCGGCGATGAACACCACCGCGCCGAACTCGCCCAGCGAGCGGGCGAAGGCCACGGTCGAACCCGCCAGCCAGGCCGGCAGGATCGCCGGCAGCACCACGCGGCGGAAGATGGCAAAGGGCCGGGCGCCCAGCGTCATCGCCGCCTGCTCCAGCGCCGGGTCCAGATCCTCCAGCACCGGCTGGATCGCGCGCACCACGAAGGGGATCGAGGTGAAGGTCATCGCCAGGATCACGCCGCCCAGCGTATAGACCAGCTCGATCCCGGCGCCGGCCAGCGGCGCGCCGAACCAGCCGTTCGCCGAATAAAGCGCGGTCAGCGAGATGCCGGCGACGGCGGTCGGCAGGGCGAAGGGAATGTCCATCAGCGCGTCCAGGATGCGCTTGCCGGGAAAGTCGTAGCGCGTCAGCACCCAGGCCATCAGCAGGCCGTAGAAGGCGTTGAAGACGGTGGCCGCGGCGGCGGCGGTCAGCGTCACCCGCAGCGCCGCCAGCGTGCGCGGCGCGGTGACGATGGCCCAGAACCGCGCCGGCCCGATCTCGGCCCCCTTCAGCACCAGCGCCACCACCGGGATCAGGATCACCAGCCCGACGTAAAGCAACGTCGTGCCGAGGCTCAGCGAGAACCCCGGCAATACGCGTTTCGCGCGGATGGGCGCGGCGGCGGCGCTCATTGGTTGACGAAGACCTTGTCGAGGATGCCGCCCTCGGCCAGGTGCTCATCCTGCACCTTCTGCCAGCCGCCAAAGACCTCGTCCACGGTCAGCAGTTTCACCTCGGGGAACTCGGCGGCGTATTTCGCCGTCACCGCCTCGTCGGTGGTGCGATAGTGGTTCTCGGCCAGGGTGTCCTGTGCCTCGGGCGAGTAGAGCCAGTTGAGATATTCCGTCGAAACCTCGGTCGAGCCGTTCTTTTCGGCGTTCTCGGCCACCACGGCGACCGGGAAGGCGGCGAAAAGGCTGGTCGCCGGGGTCACGGCCTCGAAGCCCTGGGCCTCGTATTGCCTGGCGATGCCCTTGGTCTCGGCCTCGAAGGTGATCAGCACGTCGCCGATATTGCGCTCGGCGAAGGTCTGGGTGGCGGCGCGGCCGCCGGTGTCGAAGACCGGCACGTTGGCAAAGATCTTGCCGACGAATTCCTGCGCCGTCTCGGGCGTGCCGCCCGCTTGCGTCAGGGCATAGGCATAGGCGGCCAGATAGGTATAGCGGCCGTTGCCGCTGGTCTTGGGGTTGGGGAACACCGCCTGCACGTCGTCGCGCGCCAGGTCCGACCAGTCCTTGATCCCCTTGGGATTGCCCTTGCGCACCAGGAAGGCGGGCAGCGAGTAATAGGGCGAGGCGCCGTTCGGCAGGGCCTCGCGCCAGTTCTCGGCCACCAGGCCGTTCTGGGCCAGCACGTCCACGTCGGTTTCCTGGTTGAAGGTGACGACATCGGCCGGCAGCCCTTCGAGGATGGCGCGCGCCTGCTTGGACGAGCCGCCGTGGCTTTGGTCGATGGTCACGTCGCGGCCGGTCTTTTCCTTCCAATGCGCCTGGAACTCGGGGTTCAGCGCCTCGAACAGCTCGCGGGCGATGTCATAGCTGACGTTCAGGATCTTGTCCTGGGCCAGCGCCGGGCTGCTGCCCAGCATCAGCGCCAGCGCGGCGACGTGAAGCTTGCGGATCGTCATAGGCTTTTCTCCTTGCGGGGGAATACGGCGGTGGCGGCCTGCGAAGCCAGGGCGCGCGGGCCGGGAAAGATCGTGCCCGCCTCGGGGCGCAGGTTGACGCGGGCGCCGGGGACCAGCCCCTGCGCCTCGGGCGCGCGGCGGGGCAGGTCGATGCCGAACTGGCCGGTGCCGTCGGTCAGCTCCAGCCGCAGCAGGGCGCCGTTGCTGGTGCGATGGGCGACCTGCCAGCGCCCGGCGGGATCGGCCAGGGGCGTCACGTCGGCGGGGCGCAGGAACAGCGTGGCCGGCCCGTCGGGCAGGGCGCGGCGCGGCAGGCGGCTCGGGTCCAGCCCCTGCGCCTCGGCCCGGCCGGCCTGCAGCATCACCGGCAATTCGATGGTCGCGCCCATGAAGCGGGCGACGAAGGGGCTGGCGGGATGATCGTGGATCTGGTCGGCATTGCCGATCTGCTCGATCCGGCCCTCGCCCATCACCACGACGCGGTCGGCCAGTTCGAAGGCTTCCTCCTGGTCGTGGGTGACGAAGATCGTGGTCGAGCCGGTCTCGTCATGCACCTGGCGCAGCCAGGCGCGCAGGTCGCGGCGCACGGCGGCGTCGAGCGCGCCGAAGGGCTCGTCCAGCAACAGCACCGTGGGCTCGATGGCCAGCGCGCGCCCCAGCGCCACCCGCTGGCGCTGGCCGCCCGAAAGCTGCGCCGGGTAGCGGTCGCCCAGATGCGCGATCTGCAGGAACTCCAGCAGCTGGTCCACCTTGGCGGCGATGACCGCCTTGCCCGGCCGCTGGACGCGCGGGCGCACGCTCAGGCCGAAGGCGATGTTGTCGCGCACGCTCATATGCGGGAACAGTGCGTAATGCTGAAAGACGAAGCCGATGCGGCGGTCCTGCGCCGCCAGGTGCAGCCAGTCGGCGCCATGCACCGCCAGCCTGCCGGAATTCGGCCATTCCAGCCCGGCGATGATCTTGAGAAGCGTGGTCTTGCCCGAGCCCGAGGGTCCGAGCAGTGCCACCAGCTCGCCCGATTCGATGGTCAGGTCGATGCCGCGCAGGACAGCGGTGCCGTCGAAGCTTTTGGTCATGTGCTCGATGACGATGGACATGGGCGCCTCCGTTTCCGCGCCAGAGGTAGCGGGCGGGCCGGGGCCGGGCAAGCCGGGCGGGCCCCGGCCGCCTTGGCGGGCGGCGAATGTTTTCCCAAGGCTGGCCGGGCGGCGGACCGCTGTTCCCCTGCCGCCGGCCCGGCGCGGAAAGCGTCCGGGCCGCAAGGGGCTGGCGCGCGCATTCTTCCTTATTTTTCATGCCGCCGGGCCGCGCGGGGCTTCGCAATCGCGCCGGCCGCTGCTAGGGTCCGGCGCGCAGCAGCAAAGGGATGGCGCGATGGGTGGCGGGGATCTGGTGATCGGGCGGGAAAGCCCCCTGGGCGAGGATCTGGCGCTGCTGTTCCGGCGCCATACCGCCGACATGCATGCCGACACGCCGCCGGAATCGATCCACATGCTGCCGCGCGCCGCGCTGGAGGGCCCCGAGATCGCCTTTTTCGTGCTGCGCGAGGGCGGCGTGCCGGTCGGCATGGGCGCGGTCAAGCGCATCGCCCCCGATCATGGCGAGATCAAGTCCATGCATGTGCTGGCCGAGGCCCGCGGGCGCGGCCATTCCCGCCGTATGCTCGAGGCGCTGGTCGCCCATGCGCGGGCCGAGGGCATGGCGCGGCTGAGCCTGGAAACCGGGGTGCAGCCGACCTTCATCGCCGCGCGCGGGCTTTATGCGCGGGCGGGTTTCGTCGAATGCCCGCCCTTTGGCGACTACCACCCCGATCCGAACAGCGTCTTCATGACGATTGCGCTGCGCGGTTCGGATTGAACGGTTGATTCAGCCGCCGTCCTGCGCCATGACTGCCGCCATGCGGCCCCGTAGCTCAACTGGATAGAGCAAGCGCCTTCTAAGCGCTAGGTTCCGGGTTCAAGTCCTGGCGGGGTCGCCATCCTATCAAGAAATGCTTTGAATATCAGGCGCTAGACGCCCGGCTTCCATTCTGCCTCTGATCGGTTCCCCGTTTCCATGCCTGATCCGCCGCGCAGGGGATGCGCTTGCGGCCCGCGCCTTGCTTTGCGTCGCCGGGCTTCGGGCGGGCCCGCCTGGCCGGCCGGGCCGCGATCCGATGCGCCTCAGCGCGGCGCAGCCTGCCAAGGCGGCAACGGCGACTTGCGGATCATGTCCGCGGCCTTCTCGGCGATCATGATGGTCGGGGCGCTGGTGTTGCCGCGGGTGATCCGCGGCATGACCGAGGCGTCCACCACGCGCAGCCGGCCGATGCCGTGAACGCGCAGCTGCGGATCGACCACCGCCATCTCGTCCCTGCCCATCTTGCAGGTGCTGGTCTGGTGCCAGCCCGTGCTGCCGGCCTGTTTCAGATGGTCCAGCAGCTGGTCGTCGGTGACGGCATCGGGTCCGGGCGCCAGTTCGCTGACGATCCGCCGCGACAGTGGCTCGGTGGCGAGGATCCTGCGAAACAACCTCATGCCGATCAGGGTGCGGCGGATGTCGTCCTCGTCGCCCAGATAGTTCGGGTGAAAGGCCGGGGCCGCCAGCGGGTCCGCGGATTTCAGCGCCATATGGCCGGTCGATTTCGGGCCGACCAGCACCGTCGCCCCGCTCATCCCCGGCTCGGGGTCGACGACGACCTGGCCGCTGGGCAGGAAGTTCGAGGTCATCGGCCGGATCGCCAGTTGCAGGTCGGGCTGCGGCTGGTCGGGCGTGGACCGGACATAGGCGCTGACCGCCGAGGATCCCATCGCCAGGTAGCCGCGACGGGTCAGCAGGTAGCGCATCCCCTCGACATATTTGCGCCATCCGACGAGGTGGCCGTTATAGGAGCTGTCGGGCGTCACCCGCATCAGGAAGGGGGCGAACCAATGGTCCTGCAGGTTCTGCCCGACGCCGGGCAGGTGCCTTGCCGCCTGGATGCCGAACTTGCGAAGCTGCCCGGCATCGCCGATCCCTGAATGCATCAGCAGATGCGGCGAGGCCAGCGCGCCGGCGGACAGGATGACCTCGCGCGCGGCGTGGATGATCCGCCTGGCGCCGTCCTGGATCACCTCGACGCCGGTCGCCTCGCCGTTTCGGAGGACGATGCGCAGAACCCGGACCCCGGTCAGCACGGTCAGGTTGCGGCGATGCAGGACCGGCTTGACGAAGGCGGTATAGGCGGATTCCCGGCGGCCGCCGCGAATGGTGAATTGCTGATACGAGACGCCTTCGTAGGGCGGCGCGTTCAGGCCGCGGATCTCGGGGATGCCGTTCCTGACGGCGGCGGCGACGAAATCCTCGGTCGAGGGGTGGCGGATCACCGGGTCGCTGACCGCCAGCGGGCCGTCGCCGCCGAAAAACGCGTCTGCGCCCCGCTCGTTGCACTCGGATTTCCTGAAATAGGGCAGGACATCGCGGTAGCTCCAGCCCTCGTTGCCGAGGCTGACCCAATGGTCGTAATCCATCGGATGGCCGCGCGAATAGACCATGCCGTTGACGGAACTCGATCCGCCCAGCGTCTTGCCGCGGGGCCAATAGACCGTGCGCCCGCCAAGGGTCGGAACGGTTTCGGTGGTAAAGGCCCAGTTGTAGCGCTTGTTGAGGAAAAGCGGGCCCATGCCGGCGGGGGTGTTGATCCAGAAATAATCCGCCGACGGTCCCGCCTCGATCAGCAGGACGCTTTTCCTGGAATCCTCGGACAGGCGGCTCGCCATGACGCAACCGGCGGAACCGGCGCCGACAACGAGATAATCGTATGGTTCCATATCAATCCCCTCCCGGAATGGCGGACGCATGGGGATGCGTCCGGGCTGTCCTGTTTCGTCCCGTCAGTTGGTTTCGCCGGCGGCGATATGGGTCTCGAGCCTCTGGCTGCCGGAGGCGGCCCCGTCGGGCTCGATCGACGCGATGCGCGCGTTCCGGCGCCCCTTCACGCCCGGCGGCGCGGTCGCGAACAGCGCATGCATGCCCAGCAGGCCGCCTTCCTGCGCCGGCGACCGCGGCCGGCCGAGCCTGTCGCAGGTGTCCCTGGTGATCCGCGGCCGGTCGAGGCCGCCGCTCGGCGGCATCCTGTCCGGGCTGGAGGGCGCGGGAGCCAGGGCGACGTCGGCCATGCCCGACGACAGCACCGAAAGCTGGCCCTTGCCCAGCTGCCCGGCATGGAACCCGGCCCGGCCGCCGGTCGCTTCGGCCACGGCATCGACAAGAACCTGGCCACCCTCCTGCCGCATGGAGTTGCTTGCCGGCCACGGATCGGAGACCTCGAGCGCTTGCGCCGCCGCATTTCCGGCGGTCATGAGCGGCAAGAGGCCCAGGGCGGCAAGCTTCGCCGGTCTTTTCATCGCCTTTTCCTCCCGCTGGTTACGAATTCGCCGGGCCAGGACAAGCCGGCCCGACAAGGGGTTGTCGCAGCGGCCGGATCGCCGGGTTCAGCCGGCCGGACCCTGGGGCGCCCTGGCGTCGAGATAATCCGCCAGGCCCAGGCGGCGCCGGGCGAAATACTGCATCTCGATCATCAGGCAGCCTGACGCCGAGACCAGCGGCCCGTGCGGCGTTCCCGGCGGGCGGATGACATAGGCCGGGGCGCGCAAGGTGATGCTGCTTTCCTTCTGCGTCAGCGCGCCCTCGATCAGCAGGGCCTCTTCCCAATGCGGATGGGTGAAGGCCGCGAAGGTCTCGCCGCCCGGTTCGAAGCGGACATGGCGGGTGCGAAACCCCTCGGCTTCCGCCTCGTCCCAGGCGCCGCTGAGCGGCTTGACGAATATGCCGGCGGTGCCGGCGACCGGCTCCCAACCCGTGGCCAGATCGACTTCGAGCATGCCGCGCCTTCCTTTTTCCCGGCGGTTCCGGGACGGGATGCGCGTCCCGGAGCGCATTCATTCAGCCTGCCGGAACGCCTCGAGGATCTCGGTGCCCGGCTTGCGGTTGTCGTTCATGCGCGCCGCCCAACCCTCGGCCACCGTCGCGGTCTTTTCGTTCCACAACGCGATCTCCTCGTCGCTCAGGACCGTCGGCTGATAGCCGTATTTGTCGATCATGTCCTGGCGGACCCTGGCCTCTTCGCCCTCGGTCCATCGGCACAGGTTCTCCTGCGCCTCGGCGGCGGCGGCGGTGATCTCTTGCCGGATGTTTTCGGGCAGGGATTGCCATTTGCTTTCCGCCATGGCGAAGACGATGGTCGCGGAACCCAGGTTCGGCCCCTCGGCGCCGTATTTGAACAGCGATTCAAGCTCATAGGGCGGCGCGGCGTGATAGGGCCAGATCGCGCCGTCGATGGTGCCGCGGCGCAGGGAATCGTTGATCTCGCTGGCCGTCAGCTGGATCGGAACCGCACCCAGGGCACGGACCGTCTGCTCCATGGCGGCACCCGAGGCCCGGATCTTCAGGCCCTGAAGGTCGGCCAGCGACCGGACCGGCTTGGTGGTGGTGGGAACCTTGTAGCCGGGAAGGATGGTCACGAACAGCGCGCGCATACCCTGGGGCTTGTATTCCGCTTCGGAAAGCACGCCGCCGGGCCTGGCGATTTCCCAAAGCTTGCGTGTCGCATCGCAGGCGTCCTCGTATTTCACCGGCAGTTCCGCCACGGTCGTCAGCGGCATCTTGTCGGATGCATAGGACGGGATCAGGACCACGATATCCGCCAGCTTGCTGTTGAGGACCGAGACATAGTCCTTGCCAAGCTGACCGGCGGGATAGACCTCATAGGACACCGTGCCGTCGCTGGCCTTGACCACGGCATCCGCCATGCGCCCCAGCCCCTCGACCCAGGCGTAATGGGTCGAGGAAAGCGGATGCGCAAAGCGCAGCTTCACCTCTTCCTGCGCCTGCAGCGGTTGCCCCAGCGCCAGGACGCCCGCCATCGCGACAGCGGCCATTTTCGTCGTCTTGTGCAGCATTTCTCCTCCAATATGCTGGGATGAAGCCGTTTTCGCTCAACGGTCTGTCTGTTGCCCGCCGTCCCCAGGGGGCGGCGTCGCGGTCATTCCCGGCTGCGATACGAGGAAACGGCAGGCATTTCGCATCACGCCATGCGATGCCGTCTCACAAGGATGGCGCAAGCCGGTCCTGGTGCCGATCAGGCGCTTTTCCGAAGCTCGGCTCCGGTGGCGTCGCGGTGCGTGTTCAGGGCAGGGCGGCTGGACGCCGCCCGCATTCGCTGGGGCGCGCTTAGAACGAGGCGGCGCCGGCGGTGATCCCGCCATCGACGGGAACGACGGCCCCGGTCATGAAGCTCGCATCCTCCGACAGCAGGAAGGCGATGACCGAGGCGACCTCCTCGGGGCGCCCCTCGCGCCCGATCGGATGGGCGGCGCGCATCTTGCGGGCGCGTTCGGGGTCGGCGAACATCGCCTCGGTAAAGGGCGAGTTGATGATGCCGGGCGCGACGCAGTTCACCCGGATGCCGCGCGGCGCCAGGTCCATCGCCGCGGCCCGCGTCAGGCCGATGACCCCATGTTTCGAGGTCACATAGGGCAGGCGGGCGGGCAGCCCCTCGAGCCCGGCCTGGGACGAGATATTGACCACCGCGCCGCTGTCGCGCCCCTCGCTGGCCTGGGCATAGGCCCGGCAGGTATGGAAGGAGCCGTCCAGGTTCGCTGCCATGTTGCTGCGCCACAACTCGTCCGTGGTGTCCGAGGCGCTGCCCCAGCCCTTGATGCCGGCGGCATTGACCAGATAGTCCACCGCGCCGAAGCGCTGCCTTGCCGCCTCGAAGGCCGCGACCACCTGGCCGTCGTCCGAGACATCCACCGCCACCGCCAGCAGCCGGTCGCCGCCGCCCAGTTCCGCCACCACCCGGTTCGCGTTTTCCTGTTGCAGGTCGGCGACGACGACATTGGCACCCTCGTCGAACAGCCTGCGGACCGTGGCCGCGCCGATCCCGCTGCCGCCGCCGGTGATGAATGCCGTCTTTCCTTCAAACCGTGCCATTCTCGTCTCCTCTCCGAGAGTTCTGGTCTTTCGCGATGCGTCGGGGGAAGCGGCCGGACCGAGTGCGCCGTCACCCCGCAGGCCGGAAGTCCCGCAGCGGAACCTCCAGCTTTCCGGCCAGCCCGGCGGGGATGCCCACCGACTTGACCTCGACATAGGAATCGAAGGCCTCCAGCCCCGCCTCGCGCCCGATGCCGGATTTCTTGAAGCCGCCCACCGGGCAGTAATATCCCGGCCCCACGCCGTTGATGTCCGTGGCCCCGGTCCTGATGCGGCGGGCGAGGCGCAGGGCGTGTTCATCCTCGGCGGCGAAGATCGCGCCATGCAGCCCGTATTGGGTGCCGTTGGCGATCTCGACCGCCTCGTCCTCGCCGTCGAAGGGGATCACGGCGATGACGGGGCCGAAGATCTCCTCCTGCGCGATGGCCGCCCCCGGCGCCACGTCCGAAAAGATCGTCGGCTCGACAAACCAGCCGTGGTTCAGGTGGCCCGGCCGGCCGCCGCCCAGGACCAGGCGCGCGCCCTCGGCCTTGCCCTTGGCGATATAGCCTTCGACCCGGTCGCGCTGGCGGGCGCTGACCATGGGGCCGATCTCGGTCGCCGGGTCCATCGGATCGCCCACCGGCATCGAGGCGACCATGGCGGAAAAGGCGTCCAGGAACTCGGCCTTGCGGTTGGCCGCGACCAGCACGCGGGTCTTGTTGCTGCAGATCTGGCCCGAATTGCGCAGCGAGGCGACGCGCAGCGATTCCACCGCCTTGGGAATGTCGGCGCCGTCCAGGATGATCGCCGCCGACTTACCGCCCAGCTCCAGCGTGATGCGGCGGATCTCGGCGCCGCAAAGCCCGCCCAGGCGCTGCCCGGCCGCGGTCGAGCCGGTGAAGCTGACCTTGTCCACGCCCGGATGCAGGCACAGGTATTCGCTGGTCTCGCGGTCGGCGGGGACGACGTTCACCACCCCCTTGGGCAGGCCCGCCCGCTCGAACAGCTCGGCCAGCAGATAGGCGTCGACCGGGGTTTCCGGCGCCGGCTTGAAGACGGCGGTGTTCCCCGCCAGCAGCGCCGGCGCCAGCTTGAGCATCGCCACCACCAGCGGGCCGTTCCACGGCGCCACCGCCGCGACTACGCCCAGCGGCTCGCGCAGGACCAGCCCGTAGCCCGAGGGCGACTGGCGCAGTTCCTCGAACGGATAGCGGTCCACGACATCCAGCGCGATGTCCAGCATCGCCCGCGCGCCCGCCGACTGCATCCATCTCGACAGCGTGATCGGGCTGCCCATCTCTTCGGTCACGAGCTGGGCGATCAGGTCTTCCTGCGCCTTGAGCCCGTCGCTCAGGCGGCGCAGGATCTCGCGCCGCTCGGCCAGCGGCATGCGCGGCCAGGGGCCCTGGTCAAAGGCGTTGCGCGCCGCCGCCACCGCCCTGTCGACATCGGCGCGATCGGCGGTGACGACGCTGGTCAGCCTTTCCTCAGTGAAGGGCGAGATCACATCGACGAATGCCGTCGAATGCGGCCGCACCCATTCCCCGCCGATGAAAAGCCGGTCGTGCCTTCCTTCCCAGATCATGATTTCCTCCTCCCATTCCTGCGGCGCCCCCTGTGGTGTGGTGTGCCTTGTTCATTCTGCGCATCGGAAGACGGGCAGGGTTTGTCTGCCGCGCTTGATGAAGGCGACCTCGACGGGGCGGCCGATGCGCATGTCCTCGGGCTTGCCCTCGATCTGGGTGAAGAGGTGATAGCCCTCCTCCAGCACCACGAAGCCGACGGTGTAGGGCGCGATCGCCTGCCAGGCCGGGGTCGGGCCGCGGCCCACCGTGCTGTGGGAATAGATCCGCCCCTTGCCCGAGGAGCGCCGCCATTCCAAGGCCTCGCCGTCGCATTCCGGGCAGAAGGACCGCGCCGGCCACACCACCGCGCCGCAGCCGGTGCAATGCTGGTAGGTCAGCTCGCCCCGCGCGCAGGCCTGCCAGTAGGGCGCGGCGTCCATCTGCGCATAAGGCTGCGGAAAGCCGTCGACATATTCGATTTCCATGGCATTTTTCCCCTTAGGTCCGGTTGCCGAGGATGGCGACGGCGCCGGCCGCCAGCATGCCGCCCGAGCCCTGCACCAGCACCGTCTGCGGCCGCTTCGACGGCGCCGCCCCCAGCGCGGTGCCGCGCAGCTGGCGGATGGCCTCGACATAGCTGTCCATGTTGCACGAAATCCCCGGCTGGCCAAAGGACAGCCAGCCGCCGTTGGTGTCCAGCGGCAGGTCGCCGTCGATGCCGGTGCGCCCCTCGCGGTAGAGCCGCGCGCCCTTGCCCTTTTCGGCAAAGCCCAGGTCCTCGAGGAGGATCGGCCCCATATGCGCGAAATTGACCGAGATCTGCGCCATGTCGATGTCGTCGCGGCCGATGCCGGCCTGGGCGAAGGCCTGGCGCGCCGCCTCGGCCGTCGCGGTATGGGTGATGTTGGGCAGCGGGCCCAGCGTGTCGAAGCGCGCCCGGCGCATGTTCATCCGGTCGCCCAGGTATTCATGGGTCGAGGCCGAGCCGTAGCCCAGCAGGTAGACCGGCGCCGCGAAGTTGCGGGCGTTCCCGGCCGAGGTCACCACCAGCGCCCCGCCGGTGCCGCCGCCCCAGGTCGAGCACATCCAGCGCCGCAGCGGGCTCGAGACATAGGGCGAGGCCAGCACCTTCTCCGCGTCGATCTCGCCGAAGCGGGCCTTGGCGGCATGGGGATGCTTCACGCCCCATGCCTGGTTGGCGATGGCGACCTGGGCGAAATCCTCCTCGGTCACGCCGAACTCGTGCATGTAGCGGCAGGCCGCCTGGGCATAGAGCGAGGGGATGGTGGGGCCGTAGGGGATCTCGAACTGCGGGTCGGCATCGGCCTCGGCGCCCATGGCCACCGCGTCGACGAAAAGCTCGGTGGCGTCGCTTTGCAGGCAGAGCACGTATTCGGCCTTGCCGGCGGCGATCATCTGCGCGGCCATGCCCAGGCTGGCGGTCAGGCCCGCGCCGTGCATCGTCAGCTCGCTGTTGATCGTCACCGGCATCTGCATGTGCGAGATGAAGATGTTGGACCATTGCGAGCGCTTGTCGGCCCAGGGCGAGCGGCCGGTGAAGACCGCGTCGACCTGCTGCCGGCCGATGCCGGCGTCCTTCAGCGCGGCGCGGGCGGCCTCGACCGCCAGCCGCATCGGATCCTTGCGGTTGTCGCGGCTGGCATAGGCATCGCCCATGCCGACGATGGCGGCGACAGGGCCGGTGGCGGGGCTGGGGCTCATGGCGTCAGTCCTTGAAGATCGGCGTGGCCTGGGCCATCAGTTCTTCCAGGTCGGCACGCTTGCGCAGCATCAGGATCGACCATTCGCTGCGCTGAAGCACGTCGCCGTTCTGATTATAGGCCTTGATCAGGAAGGTGCCGACACCGAACTTGTCGTCCTTGTCCTTCTTGGCGATGACCTCGCCGGTGGCATAGACCGTGTCGCCGATCTTGACCGGGTGCAGGAAACGCAGCTTGTCCACGCCGTAATTGGCCTGGATCGCCGGGCCGAACTGCAGGAGCCCCGAGATCAGCGAGAAGGTCAGCTGGCCCTGCACGATGCGTTCGCCCCAGCGGGTCTTGGACGAATATTCGGTGTTCGAGTGGATCTCGATCCAGTTGCCGGTCAGCATGCAGAAATTGACCACATCCGTTTCGGTCACGGTGCGGCCGGGCGAGCGGAAGACATGGCCGATTTCCAGCTCGTCCAGCGGGGTGTTGACGCGATTGTCCGCAATCATGGCTTCATCCTTTCAATGGGTTGCATCCTCCTTGGGGGAGGCGGCGCCGCGGCGGGGAGGCGACCGGCGGCGCCGCGCGACGCGGGTCAGAGCCGCATCGACTTCGAGATGATCGTCTTCTGGATCTGCGAGGTGCCGCCGCCGATCGTGGATTGCACGCTTTCGCGCAGGTAGCGCTCCATGTCGGCCTCGGGCAGGTTGGCGTGGCCGCCCAGCACCTGCATCCCGGTCAGCGCGCATTGCTTCAGCGTCTCGGAGCCATAAAGCTTGGCCATCGACACCTCGCGCGAGCAGGGGATCTTGGCGGCCGCCATGCGGGCGGCGCGATAGCACAGCAGGCGTGCGGCATCGACTTCGGTCTGGCGCTCGGCCAGCATGTGGCGCAGCACCTGGAAGTCCCAGATCGGGCGGCCGAACTGGATGCGTTCATGGGCGTATTGCGTGGCCTTGTTCACCGCGGTCTGGGCGTTGCCGACATAGGCGGCGGCGACCGAGCAGCGTTCCAGCTCCAGATGCGCCAGGATGATTTCCCAGCCCTGGCCTTCCTTGCCCAGGAGGGCGTTGCCGGGCACCTTGACTTCGTCGAGGAAGATCTCGGTGGTGCCGGTGGCGTGGCGCGACAGCGTCGGCAGCTTGTTGATGACCATGCCCGGCGTGTCGTTCGGGATCAGCAGGATCGACAGCCCGCCATGCTTGTCGTCGGCATCGGTGCGCACCAGCATGGCGATGACCGTGTCCCTGGCCGCGGCGCCCGAGCACCACAGCTTCGAGCCGGTGACGATCCAGTCGCCGTTCTCGTCGCGCCGCGCCCGCGTGGCGGTGTTCGAGGCGTCCGACCCCGCGCCCGGTTCCGAGATCGAGACCGAGAAGCGGATCTTGCCGTCGATGAAGGGCTTGATGTATTGCGCCTTCTGTTCTTCGCTGCCGTATTTCTGGATGTTCATCGCGGTGAAGGTCGGCACCAGGATGGCGGCGGCGAAGTCGAAGCCGTATTTGCCCAGGCCCTCGGCCATCAGCGTGTAGTCGAAGATGTCGCCGCCGGCGCCACCGTCCTCTTCCTTGAACAGCAGCCCCAGCCAGCCCTGCCTGGCGATCTTGTCATAGGCTTCATAGGGATAGTCGCGGTTCATGTCGCATTTGCGGATATATTCGACAGTCACCTCGTCATCCATGAAACGGTTCACCGTCTCAAGCCAAAGCGCCTGCCCCTCGTCCAGAAAATTCCTGTCCATTCCATCCTCCTAAATCCACAGTAAGGCGGGCCATTATTCCGGTATGCAAAATTAGATTCTGCTTTTGACGTTAGGATCGGGGCGGTGCGAAGCCAATTGACATTTTCCCAACCGCCGCTTCGGCAGAGCCGAATTGACGCGTTCGGCCGGCCGGCGTTCCGCATGGGGCTGCGGCTGCGGGGCCCCATGCCCGGCGCCGATGGCTGCTCTTGTGCCTTGGGCCGCGGGCCGCGACCTTCCGGGCAGGGTCGGCAGGGTCGGCAGGGTCGGCAGGGTCGGCAGGGTCGGCAGGGTCGGCAGGGTCGGCAGGGTCGGCAGGGTCGGCAGGGTCGGCAGCCCCGCGAGATCGTCCGGGTTCTGCCGTGGCGCGCATGTGTTCGCGACCGGCCGCGGATGCCTGGGCTGCCTGGTCGAACCATTCCGGCGGCGCGGCACAGGCAAGCCGGTTCGGCACGAGGCGGCGATGCCGGTCGGGGCGCGCCGCCTCGGCGGCAGGTTCCGGGGCTTTCGGCCCCGCATGGAAAGGCCGCCCAGGCATGATGCCAGGGCGGCGCCGGTGTTTCAGAGCCTGGCCCTGAAGAAGGGGCCGAGCTTCGCCATCGCCTCGCCCACCAGGTCGGGCTTGTCATAGAGGCCCAGGTGCGACGCGCCCGGAACGATGTGCAGGTGCTTGTCCTTGCTGGCGGCGCGGCGGAACAGGTCTTCGCTGATCCAGCGCGTGCCCGCATCCTCGCCGGCGACGATCTGGATCGGCTGGGTCAGGAACAGGTCGACCAGGTGGAAGGCGTCGAAGGTGACGAGCTGCGCCAGGCTGCGCACCGGCGCGATGCTGGGCGAGCTGGCACATTGCGCGCGCGGGGTGCGGTAATACTCGACCGCCTCGGCCAGGTCGGCGTTCGGGGCGTCCTCCGGCTTCTGCGGCACGATCGGATAATAGCCGGTCTCGGCGCCGTTCGCCTCGGCGGTGCGGGCGTTGGCGGCGTTTTCCAGCATGGCGAAGGCGCCGGTCAGGTCGTCGCGGCCTTCCCAGCCATTGCGCAGGATCGCGCCGTAATTGGTGGCGCTGACCGCGCCCACCGCCTTGATGCGGCGGTCGCTCATCGCCGCCGTCACGGTATAGGCGCCGCCGGCGCAGATGCCCATGGCGCCGATGCGGTCGCGGTCGACATAGGGCAGCGTCGTCAGGTAATCCACCGCGGCGCTGATGTCCTCGACCCGCGCATGGGGGTTTTCAAGCTGGCGCGGCTCGCCGGTGCTTTCGCCCTGACAGGAGGCGTCGAAGGCGATGGCGACGAAGCCCTCGGCCGCAAGCTTGCCGGCATAGATGCCCGCCGTCTGCTCCTTCACGCCGCCGGCGGGGTGGGTGACGACGATGGCGGGATAGGTCTTGCTTTCGTCGAAGCCGGCGGGAAGGTGCAGATGCGCGGCCATCTCGAGCGCGCCGTTCCTGAAGGTCACGGATTTCATCTTCGTCTCCTCTGTCATGCGATGGGGACGAAGATAGCGCCGGCGACGAGTCGCAATTAGACCGCTCAATCGGGATGCCGTGATTAGCTGGCCTTATGAATGCGCCCTCGCCGCGCCGAAGGGACGAGGGCCCAGGGCCGGGCTCAGACCCGGACCGGATGCACCAGCAGTTCCGCCTCGATCCGGCTGACCATGACGGCCAGGCGCGGGCCGACGTCGCTGCGAATCATCTCTTCCGTCAGGTGGAAGGACGGGCCCGAGCAGTTGAAGGCATAGACCCCGCCGTCGCGCGTCTTCAGCGCCGCGCCGACGCCGTTCACCGTCCGCTCGTAAGTGCCCAGCGAGACGCAATAGCCATGCGCGTCGAGTTCCTTGAACGCGGTGGCGAGGCGTTTCTTGAACTTGGGGAAGTCGGCCTTGTCGTGTTTCTCGATGGCCTCGACCAGGAAATCCCGCTCGCTTTCCGGCAGGGCGTGCAGATAGGCCATGCCCATGGCGGACCGCGCGATCGGGATGCGGGCGCCGACCTCGAGCCGCAGCGACACCGTCGCGCTGCCATGCGCCAGTTCCAGATAGGCCAGGTTCAGCCGGTCCCGGTTGCCGAGCGCCACCGAGATATTGGCGTGATTCGCCAGCTCCTGCATGTGCGGGCGGGCGACGCGGGTCAGGCTCATGCTGCCGAGATAGGCGTAGCCCAGCGACAGGACCGGGGTGCCCAGCGAATATTTCTCCAGCCGGGCGTTGTATTCCAGATAGCCCAGCGTGGTCAGCGTATGGGCGATGCGGGCGACGGTCGGCTTGGGCAGGCCGGTGCGCTGCGCGATCTCGAGGTTGCCCAGGAAGCCGTCGCCCGGTTCGAAGGCGCGCAGGACTTCCAGCCCGCGCGCCAGCGCGGTGATGAACTGGCGGTCGGTCTTTTCCTCGTCGGGACCGGGCAGGGACAAGAGGGTTTTGAAAGACCTGGCCAAGCTGAACTCCTGCTTTGTTGCGGGCTTCTGTCCCACGTTAGTCGGTTTTCTGCCAGAAACAAGCTTCTGCCAGGCGAAAGACGCAGCCGGGGGCCGCGGGCTGCGCCAGTATGCAAAATGTAATTCTGCATTGCAAAACCAGATTGGTTGGTTTAAACAGCCTGTCAACATCAACCCATGCTGCGGGAGGCGCGATTTGTTCAGCAGGCCGGAGGAACCCGACCACAGGCAACAGCTTCGGGAAAGCGTTGCGGATTTCGCCAATCGAGAGGCCACGCTTGCCGCGACTCGGGCGGGGCTGGCCACGCAGGCGGGCTTTTCGCATGAACGCTGGAAGACCATGGCCGAGCTGGGCTGGACCGGCATCCTGGTCCCCGAGGATGACGGCGGCCTGGCGATGGAACATGCGGATCTGGCGGCGCTGCATCACGAGGCCGGGCGCGCGGCCCTGCCGGAGCCGCTTGTTTGCGTTGGCATTCTTGCGATGCAGGCGCTGGTCCTGGGCGGCAATCAGGCGCTGAAGGACAGGCTTCTGCCCGGCCTGATGGGCGGCGACCTGCTGGCGACGCTGGCCTGGCAGGGCCGCGCCGGGGCGATGGGTTCGGGCGCCGTGGGGCCCAAGGCCGCGCCCGAGGGCGAGGGCTGGACCCTGTCGGGCCAGGCGCTGTTCGTGCCCCTGGCGCAAGAGGCCGGCGGCTATGCCGTGGCTGCCGATACCGGCGCGGGCATCCTGCTGGCCTGGATCGACCAGTCGCCCAAGGTGGTGCAGACCACCGCCCACACCGACGGATCGCGGCAATCGACGGTCGATCTCGACGGGGTCAAGGTCGATCCCGGCGCAGTCATCGCCTTTCCCGACCGCGGGGCGGCGATCCTCGACCAGTTGCTCGACATCGCCCGGCTGGCCGTCTCGGCCCAGTTGCAGGGGGTGATGGAGGCGGCGTTCCAGATGACGCTGGACTACATGAAGCAGCGGGTGCAGTTCGGCAAGCCCATCGCCTCGTTCCAGGCGATCCAGCACCGGGCGGTGAACCTTTACGTCCATATCGAGATGGCGCGTTCGGCCTTGCTGCGGGCCGCGGCGGCGATGGACGATCCTCATGCCGATGCGGCCAGCCGGGCCGCCCATGTCTCGGCCGCGAAAAGCCGGGCGGGCGATGCCGCGCAGCTGGTGGTCAAGGAATGCATCCAGCTGCATGGCGCCATCGGCTATACCGAGGAATGCGACCTCAGCCTTTACGTCAACCGGGCGCTGGCGCTGGCGGCATGGCTCGGCAATCCGCGCGCCCATCGCGCGCGCTGGTTCGAATTGCACAACGCCGGGGGGCAAGCCAATGGCCATTGATTACAATGCGATGGACGAGCAGGATTTCCGCAGGATGCTGCGGGATTTCATCGCCGCCGAATGCCCGCCGCACCTGATCAACCAGGCCCGCCGCGTCAACTGGCACGAGGCGAGGGACTGGTTCCTGAAGCTGTCGGCCAAGGGCTGGCTGGCGCCTGCCTGGCCGGTCGAGCATGGCTGCATGGGCCTGAACGTCGAGAAGATGCTGGCCTATCACGACGAATTCGACAGCGCCGGCGTCGCCCGCCATCCCGACATCGGCATCGTCATGCTGGGGATGCTGCTGGTCCGCTTCGGCACCGAGGCGCAAAAGGCGCATTACCTGCCGCGCATCCTGGCGGGCGAGGATGTCTGGTGCCAGGGCTATTCCGAACCGGGCGCCGGCTCGGATCTTGCCAGCTTGCGGACCTCGGCGGTGCTGGACGGTGATCACTGGGTCATCAACGGGCAAAAGATCTGGACCACGCTGGCGCAGGATTCGACCGACATCTTCATCCTGGCGCGCACCGATCCCGCGGCCAAGAAGCAGCAGGGCATCAGCTTCTTCCTGGCGCGGATGGACACGCCCGGCATCACCGTGCGCCCGATCAAGACCCTGGCCGGCGATGCCGAGTTCTGCGAGGTCTTCCTCGACGACGTGCGGGTGCCCAGGGACAATATCGTCGGCGCGGTCAATGACGGCTGGACCATGGCCAAGGCGCTGCTGGGTTTCGAACGCCTGACCCATGGCAGCCCGAAATTCGCGCAGATGGCACTCTTGCGGCTCGAGACGATGGGCCGCGAGCTGGGCATTTTCGACGACCCGTCCTTTGCCGCCACATATACGCAACTCGCGCTGGACGTTGCCGACCTGACCGCCACCTATGCCCGCTTTGCCGAGACGCTGAAGGGCGGCGGCGCGCTGGGGCCCGAGATCTCGATCCTCAAGCTCTGGGGGCCGGACCTCTACCAGCGCATCTCGGAATTCATGCTGGACGTGGCGCAGGAAAACGGCTCGGCCCTTGGCCCGACCCGGTTCGGCGGGGCCGAGGTGGACCCGCTGGGCTATTACTTCCTGTCGCGGCCGACCACGATCTACGGCGGCGCCAGCGAGATCCAGCGCAACATCCTGGCCAAGACCCTGCTGGGGATGCCCGGCTGACACCTTGCGCGAAGGCCGTGAAATGACCTGCCGGGGCCGCGTCCAAGGCCCTACGAAGCCTGTAGAGGGAGGATTTGGATGCAGGACGTCATTCTGAGGCAGAGCCCTGCCGACCAGCAGCATTACCGCGCGACCGGCGTCTGGCCCGACGAGACCTTCGCCGACGTGCTGCGCGCCCGCACCGCCGCCCATCCCGACCGCGAGGCGGTGACGGACGGCAAGGCCCGGCTGACCTATCGCCAGCTGGAGGATGCGATCATCCGCGTCGCCGACCTACTGGCCCGCAGCGGCATCCGTCCCGGCGACATCGTGGCGGTGCAACTGCCCAACTGGATCGAGTTCATCCCGGCCTATTTCGCCATCGAGCGCATCGGCGCCATCGGCGTGCCGGTCAGCATCGAGTTCCGCGCCCGCGAGGTCGATTACGTCCTGCGCACCACCGGGGCGCGCGGCATCATCACCTGCGCCGAATACAAGAAGTTCGACCACCAGGCGATGGTCCACGCCCTGCGCAAGGATCTGCCCGAGCTGGCATTCGTGGGCGTGGTGCGGGGGCAGCCGACCGGGGACGCGGTGGCGCTGGACCCGGTGATCTCCGCCTCGGGGCGGCCCCAGGGCTTTGCCGAGGTCGGGACCGACCCGAACGCGATGATGCGGATGATGTTCACCTCGGGCACCACCGGCAGCCCCAAGGGGGTGACGCATAACCACAACACCTCGCTGTGGCCGGCGCGGATGCTGAACATGGACATGGAGGTGGGCGAGGACGACGTGATGCTCCTCTACCTGCCGCTGGCGCTGAACTGGGGCTATCTCTCGGTGCTGCAGACCGTGCTGGCGGGCTGCAAGCTGGTCATCATGGAGAAATTCGCCGCCGAGCCCGCGCTTCAGGTGATCGAGGCCGAGCGCGTGACCTATGTCGCCACCGCCCCGGCGTCCATCGTGGCCATGCTGAACGTGCCGGGGCAGGAGCGATATGACCTCTCCTCGCTGAAGACGGTGATCTCGGGCGGCACCTCCTGCCCGCTGGAAACCATCCGCGCCTTCCGCGCCCGCATCCAGGGCGACCTGATCGAGCTTTACGGCATGCTGGAATGCGGCGGCTATCACACCTATACCCGGCGCAGCGACGACCCGGAAAAGGTTGCGGGCTCGGTCGGCAAATGCGGCACCGAGATGCGGCTGCGCATCTCGCCCATCGGCGGCACCGGCGCGGTGCCGCAGGGCGAGCCGGGCGAGATCCAGAGCCAGGGCCCGGCCACGCAGATGGGCTATTACAAGCGCCCCGAGGCCAATGCCGAGGCCTTTACCGAGGACGGCTGGTTCCGCAGCGGCGACCTGGGCATGATCGACGCGGACGGCAACCTGCGCATCGTCGGGCGGCTGAAGGAGATGATCAACCGTGGCGGCAAGAAATACTATCCGCGCGAGGTCGAGGAGATCCTCTACACCCACCCCAAGGTGCTGCATTGCGCGGTGATCGGCCTGCCCGACGAACGCCTGGGCGAGTCGAACTGCCTTTGCCTGGTGCCGCGTCCTGGCGAGAGCGCCACGCTGCAGGAGTTCGTGGATTTCCTCAAGAACGAGGTGGCGATCTACAAGCTGCCCGAACGGCTGGAGATCTTCGAGGAATTCCCGATGACGCCCACCGGCAAGTTCCAGCGCCATGAACTGATCAAGCAGGTCGTCGCCCGCGACGGCTAGGCCAGGCGCATCCCATTGCAACCCGCGCCGGCGTTCGCCGGTGCCCGTCATGGAGACAATCCCGGACATGAAAATCCTTGTCCCCGTCAAACGTGTCGTCGATTTCAACGTCAAGGTCCGCGTCAAGGCGGACGGCTCGGGCGTCGATACCGCCAGCGTCAAGATGTCGATGAACCCCTTCGACGAGATCGCCGTCGAGGAAGCTATCCGCCTGAAGGAAGCCGGCAAGGCCGATGAGGTCATCGCCGTCTCCGTCGGCCCCGCGCAGGCGATGGAAACCATCCGCACCGCGCTGGCCATGGGTGCCGATCGCGGGATCCTGGTCAGGACCGACGAGGCGGTCGAGCCGCTGGGCGTCGCCCGCGTGCTGAAGGCGCTGGCCGAGAAGGAGGGCCCCGGCCTGGTCATCCTGGGCAAGCAGGCCATCGACGGCGACAACAACCAGACCGGCCAGATGCTGGCCGCCCTGCTGGGCTGGGCGCAGGGCACTTTCGCGTCCAGGGTCGAGATCGGGGACGGCGAAGTGACCGTCACGCGCGAGGTCGACGGCGGGCTTCAGACCGTGCGGCTGAAGACCCCCGCCATCGTCACCACCGACCTGCGGCTGAACGAGCCGCGCTATGCCAGCCTGCCGAACATCATGAAGGCCAAGAAGAAGCCGGTCGAGGAGACGACGCCCGAGGCGCTTGGCGCGGACATCTCGCCGCGCCTCAGGGTGGTCAGGACCAGCGAGCCGGCGCAGCGGCAGGCGGGGATCAAACTCGGCTCGGTGCCCGAGCTGGTCGGCAAACTCAAGGAAGCGGGGGTTCTCTGATGGCCATTCTTCTGATCGCGGATCACGACAATTCCACCCTGTCCGATGCCACCGCCAAGGCGCTGACGGCCGCGGCCAGGATCGGCGGGCCGGTGCATGTGCTGGTCGCCGGCTCGGGCGCGCAGCCGGTGGTGGTCTGCCCCCTGAAAAGTGGTCCTCCCTGAAGTAGGCTATTGAGCCGTAGGAGGACGTTTGAATGCCCCAGAAGAAGCATAGACCTGAAGAGATCGTGGCGAAGCTGCGCCAGGTCGACGTGTTGTTGTCGCAAGGCCGATCGGTCGGAGAAGCGGTTCGTTCGATCGGCGTGACGCAGTTTACATACTATCGGTGGCGCAAGGAGTTCGGCGGCCTGAAGGGTGACCAGGTAAAGCGCCTAAAAGAGCTTGAGAAAGAGAATGACCGGCTGCGCAAGGCGGTGTCGGACCTGACACTCGAGAAGCTGATCCTGAAAGAGGCTGCCTCGGGAAACTTCTGAGCCCCGCTCGCCGTCGCCGTTGCGTCGATCATGTCATGGCGAAGTTCTCCGTGTCGGAGCGCTTTGCCTGCAAGGTTCTCGGCCAACACCGCTCGACCCAGCGCAAGAAGCCGCATGGCCGAGCCGATGAGGATGCGTTGACGGCTGATATCATCCGGCTTGCTTCCCGGTATGGGCGCTACGGCTACCGCAGGATCACGGCGATGCTGCGGTCCGAGGGCTGGAGGGTGAACGCCAAGCGTGTCGAACGAATCTGGCGGCGGGAGGGGCTCAAGGTTCCCCACAAGCAACCGAAGAGGGGTCGCCTCTGGCTGAATGACGGATCGTGCGTCCGGCTGCGGCCCGAGCACCCTAACCATGTCTGGTCCTATGACTTCGTCGAGGGTCGGACCCACGATGGCAGGAGATTCCGCATGCTCAACATCATCGACGAGTTCACCAGGGAATGCCTTGCAATCCGCATCGATCGCAAGCTCAACTCGACCGACGTCATCGACGCCCTGTCGGACCTGTTCATCCTGCGCGGCGTGCCGGGCCATGTCCGTTCCGACAACGGCCCGGAGTTCATCGCCAAGGCTGTACGGGAGTGGATCGTAGCCGTCGGCGCAAAGACAGCGTTCATCGAACCAGGAAGCCCTTGGGAGAACGGCTACTGCGAGAGCTTCAACTCGAAGCTCCGCGACGAACTGCTTGACGGTGAGATCTTCTACAGCCTCGCCGAGGCCAAGATCATCATCGAAGCCTGGCGGCGATACTACAACACCAAGAGGCCACACTCGTCGCTTGGATACAAGCCACCGGCACCCGAGGCCATCATCTGGCCTGCGCCAGCAAGCGGAGCAGCACCGTCATCTGCCCAGGCAATAGCCCCAAGGCCGATCATGAACTAAGATTGAAACCGGACCACCCTATGGGGTCAGGCCAGGTCAGCGCGCCCCGGACCGAGCTTTCCGAGAAATCGTCGCTGGTCTCGATCGGGGTGCCCGAAAGCTTGTTCGTCTCCGACAGATCCAGCCAATCTTGCCGCAGGCCGATGGTCGCGACGATACGGTCGTCGAAGGCAAGGTTCTGCTGCAGGAATACCGACTTGGTCGTGTATTCGGCCGAACTGTCATTGTAATAGGACAGGTTCGTCGGCGCGCCGCCCAGATCCAGATTGCTCAGGTCGATGGTGCCGGCATCCGCGTCGAACGCCGAAAGCGTCGTCGTCTCGGCGTCGCGGAACTCCAGCCCGGCAAGGGTGCTGCTGTCGAAGCGGCCGAATCTCGCGTCATATTGCAGGATGACGTTGCCGATCAGTTCCTTCGCAGTGCCCTCGCTTTGAATATAGCTGCGGCCGACGACGGTGCCGACCCGGTCCACCGAGTCGTTCAGATAGATATAGCCGTAATTGTCCTTGAGGTCGCTGTAGCGCAAATTCGCGCTCAGCCGCAGCCCGCCGCCGAAATCATGCGAGAAGAGGCCGGTGATGCTGCTGCGTTCGACATCCTGGTAGTTATAGTCGGCGACGCCGAAGAAATCCGCGCGATCGTATTCGCGATCCTTCGGATAGCCGCCGCTGTTGGGGCTGGCATCGCGGTTTAGATAGTCCACCACGACGCTGAGCCGGGTGGCGTCGTCCGGCTCCCAGGTCAGGCCGCCGATGTAGATCTGCGCATCGTCCTTGGAGGGCGAATACTCGCGCTCGCCGTCCTGCACCTTGGCGGCAAAGCGCCAGGCCAGGGTCTGCTCGGTATTCAGGGCATTGCCGAAATCCAGCCCGAGGGTGGCGGTGTTGTTCGAATCGTAGGACAGCGACGTGTCGGCGATGCGTTCGAATTTCGGGGTCTTGGTCACGAAGTTGATCGTGCCGCCGGGATCGGCCGTGCCGAACAGGGTCGAGTTGCCGCCCCGGATCACCTCGACGCGCTCGTAGATGAAGGGATCCTCGCGCACCCCGCGCATCGAGCCGAGCGTCAGCCCGTCCCGATAGCTGGTCGCCTGGAATCCGCGGACCAGAACATAGTCGTTGCGGTCGTCCGTCCCCCAATAGTCGGTGTGGATGCCCGCCGAATAGCTCAGCACCTCTTCCAGCGTGGTGGCCCTGCGGTCGCGCATCTCCTTTTCGGTGATCACCGAAACCGAGGCCGGGGTGTCGAGGATGCTGGTCGCTACCTTGCCGCCGACCCACAATTCGCTGGCGACGATCGTGTTCGCGTCGTCATCGAACGGGCCGCTGGCGTTGATGATGATCGGGGAAAGGCGATAGGGCGATTCCTCGGTTCCCGCCCCGGAATCCGGCGGGGCGGGATCCTGGGCCAGGGCCGGGGATGCGATCAGGGCGGTGCAGCCCAGCAGAAGGGCTGTAAGGTGGCGGCGGGGGCCGCGCCGGATGTCATGTGCCATGGTTCAAGGTCCCGCATGGATGTTGTCGTTGCTGCTGGCTGCCTGCGGATCAGAGGAGGGGCCGAGGCTGGCTGGTCTTGGAATGACGGCAGCCCCCCGGTGCCCGAGGCTGGGGCAGGGACGGCGTGGCGGTCATGCTGGCGGGGCTTCTAGGGCCGATGGCGCGAACCTGTCTTGTAGAATCCCACTTTTTTTGTCGGAATCTTTGGGAAAAAGCGGATACCTTGGTCGGCACGGGTTGACGCATGCCCGCTTGCGCGGGAAATCCGCAGGCGAACCTGCCAGGAAAGGCCATGACGATGCGGATTCTGCGCCCTGCGATGCTGGTCCTGATGACGGCCGCCGCCCCCGCCCTTGCGGATGAGGCCGGGTTTCCCGTCAGCATCCCGCACGCGTTCGGCACCACGACGATCACGGAAAAGCCGCTCCGCGTGGCGACGGTCGCCTCGGGCAATCACGAGGTGCCGCTTGCGCTGGGGGTCGTGCCGGTGGGCATGGCGGCGGCGAATTACGGCGACGACGACGGCGACGGCGTGCTGCCCTGGGTCGAGGAAAAGCTGGCCGAACTGGGCGCGGACACGCCGGCCTTGTTCGACGAAGGCGACGGTATCGATTTCGAGGCCGTCGCGGCGGTGGACCCCGACGTGATCCTTGCCGCCTATTCCGGGCTGACGCAGTCCGATTACGACACGCTGAGCCAAATCGCGCCGGTCGTCGCCTACCCGGATTCGCCCTGGACGACCGATTGGCGGCGGATGATCCAGATGAACAGCGCCGGCATGGGCATGGGGGCCGAAGGCGATGCGCTGATCGCCAGGATGGAGGCGCAGATCGCCGACACGCTTGCCGCGCATCCCGCCCTGCAGGGCAAGACCGCGATGTTCGTGACCCATCTGGACACCACGAACCTCAGCGTCGTGAATTTCTACACGGCCAACGATACGCGGGTGAAGTTCTTCCAGGATCTTGGCCTGTCGATGCCGAAAAGCGTCGTGGATGCGACGCAGCCGGGCAAGTTCGCGGGCTCGGTCAGTGCCGAGAATATCGACGCGTTCGAAGATGTGGACATCGTCGTGACCTATGGCAACCTGCTTTTGCTGGCCGCGATGAAGGCCGATCCTCTGGTCAGCCACATGCCCGCCGTCGCCCATGGCAGCATCGTCATGCTGAAGAACGATCCGGTCGGGAACGCGGCGAATCCGACGCCCCTGGGCATCGCATGGGTGCTGGACGATTACGTCGCCATGCTGGCCGAGGCCGCGCAGAAAGCCGAATGACCGAACCCGCGACCATCTTGCCGCGGCGCGCCGCGCGGGCGCGGCTGCTGTGGCTGGCGGTGGTCCTGGCCGCGCTGCTGCTGCTTGGCGCGCTGTCGGTGGCCATCGGCACCCGGCAGGTGGGGCTTGACGACATCCTGGCCGGGCTGCGCGGAGAGGTCGGAACGATTGCCCAGGCCGCCGTCTCGGCCCGCATTCCGCGCACGGTGCTTGCGGCGCTGGCCGGGGCCTCGCTTGGGCTTTCGGGCGCGTTGATGCAGGGGGTGACGCGCAATCCGCTGGCCGATCCGGGCATCCTGGGGGTGAATACCGGGGCGGCGCTGGCCGTGGTCATCGCGGTCGCCTGGTTCCAGATCAGCGCCGCGCACAGCTTCATCTGGGTCGCGATCTGCGGCGCCGGCGCGACGGCGGTCTTCGTCTATGCCATCGGCTCGCTCGGCCGAGGCGGCGCGACGCCGCTGAAGCTGGCGCTGGCGGGGACGGCGACCTCGATCGCCTTCTACTCGCTGGTGGTGGCGGTGATGCTGACGCGCGGCGACATCGCCGGGGGCTTGCAGGCCTGGCAGATCGGCGGCGTCGGCGGGGCGACATTCGCGCGGATGCAGCCGGTGCTGCCTTTCCTTGCCGTCGGGCTGCTGCTGGCGATGGCATCCGCGCGCAAGCTGAACTCGCTGGCGCTGGGGGATGAGATGGCGGCGGGACTGGGCGAGCGTGTCGCGGTTGCGCGCGCAACGGCTGCGCTGTCGGCGATCCTGCTTTGCGGGGCGACAACCGCGGTCTGCGGCCCCATCGGCTTCGTCGGGCTGATCGTGCCGCATCTGTGCCGCCTGCTGGTGGGCGTCGATCATCGCTGGCTTCTGCCGTTCTCGGCCCTGACCGGGGCGGCGCTGCTGGTCGCGTCCGACGTGGTCGGCCGCATCATCGCCCGCCCCGGAGAGCTGGACGTCGGCATCGTCACCGCCTTCATCGGCGCGCCCTTCTTCATCTGGATCGTCCGCCGCCAGAGGGTCCGCGAGCTATGATCGCCGATGCCGTCACCGCCGGGCGCCTGCGCCGCGCGCGTTACCGCAGCCGGGTGATCTGGACGGCGCTCGTGCTGCTGGCGGCGGGGTTCGCCGTCACGCTGATGCTGGGCCAAAGCTTCACCCCGCCGCAGGACGTGCTGCGGGTGCTGGCCGGGCACGAGGTGCCTGGCGCCTCCTTCACCGTCGGGCAGTTGCGCCTGCCGCGCGCGGTCATGGCGATCCTGGCGGGCCTGTCCTTCGGCCTTGGCGGCGCGGCGTTCCAGATCATGCTGCGCAACCCGCTGGCCAGCCCCGACATCATCGGCATCAGCTCGGGCGCCAGCGCCGCGGCGGTCTTTGCCATCGTCGTGATGGGCCTCGACGGCGCGGCGGTGTCGGTCTTTGCCGTCCTTGCCGGGCTGGGCGTGGCGATCGCGATCTATGCGCTGTCCTTTCGCGGCGGCGTCGCCGGCACGCGGCTGATCCTGGTCGGCATCGGCGTGCAGGCGATGATGCAAAGCTTCATCTCCTACACGCTGTCGCGCGCGCCCTCGTGGGATCTGCAAGAGGCGATCCGCTGGCTGGCGGGCAGTCTCAACGGCGCGCAGCTGGCGCAGGCCGTGCCGGTGCTGCTGTCGCTGCTGGTCTTCGGCGGGCTGCTGGTCTTGCGCACGCGCGATCTCGAGGCGCTGCGGCTGGGCGATGATGCGGCCTCGGCGCTGGGCACCGATGTCGGACGGACACGCGCCCTCGTGGTGGTCACGGCGGTCGGGCTGATCGCGGTGGCGACGGCGGTGGTCGGGCCGATCTCCTTCGTCGCCTTCCTTGCCGGGCCGATTGCGGCGCGGATCGTCGGGCCGAACGGTTCGGCCCTGCTGCCCGCCGCGCTGGTGGGCGCGGCGCTGGTGCTGGCCGGCGATTACGCCGGGCAGTTCCTGCTGCCGGGGCGCTATCCCGTGGGCGTCGTGACCGGGGCCCTGGGCGCGCCTTACCTCATCTATCTCATCATCCGCGTCAACCGCACCGGAGGCTCGCTGTGACCGCCCATACCCTTTGCGTGCAGCAGCTGTCGGCCGGCTATGGCGACCGGCTGATCCTTGAGGGGCTGGACCTCGACGTGCTGCCGGGCCGGATGACGGCGATCGTCGGGGCCAATGCCTGCGGGAAATCGACGTTGCTGCGGTCGATGTCGCGGCTGCTTGCGCCGCGTGGCGGGCAGGTGCTGCTGGACGGCAAGGCGGTGCATCGCATGGCGCCGCGCAAGCTGGCGCAGGTGCTGGGCCTTCTGCCGCAATCGCCCACGGCGCCCGAGGGGATCACCGTGGCCGATCTGGTCAGCCGGGGCCGCCATCCGCATCACGGCATCCTGTCCCGCTGGAGCCGCAGCGACGACCAGGCCGTCGCCGCCGCGCTGGAGGCCACGCGCACCGCCGACCTGGCCGAGCGCGCCGTGGACGAGCTGTCGGGCGGGCAGCGCCAGCGCGTCTGGATCGCGATGGCGCTGGCGCAGGAAACCGACCTGCTGCTCTTGGACGAGCCGACGACATTCCTGGACATCGCCCATCAGGTCGAGGTGCTGGACCTGCTGTGCGACCTGAACCAGCGCCGCGGCACGACCATCGTGATGGTTCTGCACGACCTCAACCTTGCCGCGCGCTATGCCGATCACCTGGTGGCGATGGCGGCGGGGCGGCTGCATGTGTCGGGCAGCCCGGAGGAGGTGCTGACGGCGGCGAATGTGCGGGCGGTGTTCGGGCTGGACAGCCGGATCATCGCGGACCCGACCTCGGGGCGCCCGATGATGCTGCCCATCGGGCGGCACCGGATGGCGGGCGCGTGATCCGCTGCATCGCGGCGTGCCGACCGGCAGCGCCCCCGGCCTGCTCCGCCAGGCATCCGGTCAGGCACCAGGCCCGGTTGGATCAGGCCGCGTGGCCTGCCGAACCGGGATCAGGGCAGAAAGATCTCCTCGATCTTCCGGTCGAAGAGACGTGCGATCCTGAAGGCAAGTTCGAGGCTGGGATCGTATCTCTCGCGCTCGATCGCATTGACGGTCTGGCGCGAGACATTCAGTTTCGCGGCAAGTTCGGCCTGCGACCAGCTCTTTTCCTGGCGCAGCTGCTGCACGCGGTTGTTCATTTGTAGCGCAGCCGGCCGATGACCAGCCCGAGGATCCAGAGCGCGCACATCAGCGGCCAGACCGCGAACATGGACAGCCGAGGCATGCCGGCATTTTCCAGGAACCCGTAGCTGAAGGTCAGCAATGCCGTGCCGGCAAAGGCCAGCGCGAATGCCTCGAACTGGATGCGCCTTTGCAATTCGTCCAGTGCGCGGATGGCGCGAACGACCGACCAGCACAGAAGGACGGCCGGAACCATGGGCGCCATCGAAACGACGATCTGCATCGTCTGGCCCCGGTCGTTGCCGTTCAAAAGGCGCAACGAGACTGCCAGCGTGACCATATAGGCCAGCATGCCCAGGATGAAGGATGGGGCTATCCGGCTCATTTCATGTCCTCGATGTAAAGCACGCTTTACAGTCGGGCCGCAGGCTGCGGATGTCAAGTATGCTTTACATCGGCATCGCAGGCGGCGACGGCTGCGGGCGGATTGCGCCCCAGGCGCACAGGCCGTAAGGCTCCGGGTTCTCATCGCCTTGCAACGGAGACGACGCCTTGCCCCTTGCCGCCGCAATGAACAGCCTCGGGTCGCTGGCCTTCATCCTGCTGGTCGCGCATACGACCGCCTATCAGGAGGCGAACTGGCCCGCGGGGCGGGTCGTCCATGTGCGCGACTGGGTGGTCCATGCCGCCTATGCGCTTGGCGCGGCCCTGCTTTGGCTGACCCTGGTCCCGGCAAGGGATGCGCGGCGCAGGGTCTTGCTGGCCATATGGTTCCCGCGCGCCTGCTGGGCGCTTCTGCTGGTCGGGATCGTCGTCCTGCCGATGTTCTTTCCGCTCGAACCGTGACCGGCGGCAAGGCGGCGGGCCGGGAAACCCGAGCCCGGCGAAAGGGGAAAGCCCCGCCTCTTCCGCAGCTGCCATCTGCGGAAAGGGGCGGGGCCGCCGCAACCTGCCAGGAGATTCAGGCAGCGGCAAGCTCGGTAACCAGAACCTCGTCAACAACAGGCGCTTCCGACCCGGCGTTGGTCGCAAGGACCAGACCACCGTCGCCATCGGGTCGGAAGCTTTCGGTCACATCCAGCGTCCGCACGGTGAAATTGACCGTATGGACCGCCTTCAGCGTCCCCAGCAGGGAAATGCGCCCCTGCGTGGGATCGGCGGGATCGCGGCCATAGCTCCAGGACTCGTCGCCCGCCGAGCCATGGCGGTTGATCCATTCGCACAGCGTGCCGGCATCGGCCTGCCAGATCTTCTGGCCACGGATCGGCGACAGGAAATTCGCCACCGTGCTGCCCTTCAGGATGATGTCGGCGCGATAGGGCATGCTGAGTTCCTTCTTGTTGGCCATCAGCACGACCTGCCAGACCCGGCCGGCGGGCACGTTGCGCACCGGCACCGAGACGCTGAAGCTGCGCGACTCGGATTTCGACACGGCGGTCGCATCCGTCCAGGAATGTGAATATTCGGCGGTGAAGCTGATGCCGAATTCCTTCTTCACCACCTTGGCGTCGATGGTGCCCTTGATCGAGACCGTGGTGCCCGTCTTGACCGCCTTGCTGACCGAATGCGTCGTCGTCACCGTGTCCTGGAAGGTGCAGGACAGGCCGACCGTCTGCTCGGGCGTCAGGCCGTTGCGGTTGTCCACGATCCCGGTCGCCGCCGCCGACTGGTAGACGCTGAAGGTCTGCGCCGGCACGTCGAAGACCAGTTCGGATGCCAGCGTGTCCGTCAGCTTGCCGAACAGCCCGCCGTTGTTGCCGGGACCGTTGGCGAACCATTGGCCGCCGGCCGGGTCCTTCTCGGTTTCAAGGTGATTTTGCCAGGCATCCACGATGATGGCGCCAAGCCCAAGCGTGTCGAGATATTGCAGCGTCATGGAAAATCTTCCTGAAGGAAGGGCTCAGCAGTTCACGTCGATCAGCCCCAGCGTGTTCGACAGCGTCGTGCCGGTGATCGTATAGGCCGCCGTGCAGGTATTGCCGCGCTCGTAGGTGAAGGCGCGCGCGGCCTCGTTGTCCTTGCCCCAGACCACGTCGACATGCAGATAGACGAGCGCGCCGTCCGGGATGTCGAACTCTTCCAGTTTCGCGGTCTTGGTCTGGCCCAGAAGGATGTCGCCGGTTTCCCGCGTGCTCTTCTTCTGGCCCTCGTCGTCGATATAGGCGAACTTCATCCGGGCGACGAAGCCGCCGCCATTGTGCAGGCTGAAATTGCCGACTTTCTGCAGAGACATGATTTTCCTCCGAAATCGCGGGTCTGAAATGGTCCGCGGCGTTGCCGCCTTGGGTAAGACCTGTTTCGCGCATTCCGCGAATCGACGCAGTGGCATTTGCCACAGCGCCGGGGAATAATCGCGCCGGTTGTGGATCATTCGCGCGATGGGAGAGAGGCGATGCAATTGAGCGGCGAGGCGCGGGCGATGTTCATGGCGTCCGCGCATCAGCGCAGCCACCCGGCCGGCGCCGAACTGATCCGCGAGGCCGACCGGGACCGGCGCGTCTTCCTGATGCTGGCGGGCGAGGCCGACGTTCTGGCCCATTCGCCCGAGGGGCGCATGGTCCTGTTTTCCCGCGTCGTGCCCGGCGACCTGGTCGGCATCCTGGCCGCCATCGACGGCGGCGCGCGCTCGACCAGCGTGGTGGCGCGGGATGCGGGGCGCACGGCATGGGTCTCGCCCCAGGATTTCCAGCGGCTGATGCGAGAGCCGGATTTTGCCGGTGCGATCCACCTGCATTTCGTCGGCCTCATCCGCGGCCTGTCCGAGCGGGTCTATGAATTCGGCACGCTCCTGGTGCGCGAAAGGCTGGTGCGCGAATTGCTGCGCCTGCTGGCCGCGCCGGGCGACGGGCCGCATCTGCTGGACCCGGCGCCAAGCCATATGGAGCTGGCCGCCCGCATCGCCACCCATCGCGAGGCGGTCTCGCGCGAGATGAGCCGGCTTGCCCGGCTGGGGGTGCTGGAAAGGCGGGGCCGCAGCCTGCACGTGCCCTCGCGCGCCAGGCTGGCCGCCGCGCTGGACACGGGCGAGCAGATCAGGCCAGAGCCGTGATCTCCACCGGCTCGTCGATGCCCTTCAGCGTGACCTGGCGCAGCGGCGGGGGCGCCTGCCGCGCGGCGTCGCAGACGGCCCTGGTGGCCAGGATCTGCCCCGGCTCGGCCAGGGCCGAAAGGCGCGCGGCGATGTTCATCGCCTGGCCGAAGGCGCCGACCTCTTGCAGCAGGCCGCTGGCCGCCGAAAAGGTGCACAGGAAGGCCGTGCCGGTATGCAGGCCGATGCCGGCGCGGATCGGGTCGTCGCCGGCATCCTCCTGCCGCGCCAGCGTCCGGGCCATGCTGCGGGCGGCGGCGACGGCCTTGAGCGCATGGTCCTTGCCGGAAAAGCCGGGCGGCCAGACGCCGATCACGGAATCGCCCTGGAACTCCAGCACGAAGCCGTCATGCTGCCACAGCGCCGCGACCACCGTGTCGCGCATCCGCGCCACCGTCGCGGCATAGGCGGCCGCGCCCAGCCTTTCGCCCAATGCGACCGAGCCGCGCAGGTCGCAGAACAGGATGCTGATCGGCACCTCGGCGCCGCCGGGGAACTGCTCGATGAACCTGTCGCAGGCGTTGCAGAAACGCGGGTTGCGGTTCGACGGGCGCAGGCCGATCCGCCGGGCCACCCAGCCGCCCCAGCCGCCGAAGGGCGCGAAGCACAGCTTGCAGCGCGGCAGGCCCGGCAGCCGCCGGTAGCGCCGCTGCTTGCCCATCAGCACCGGGTGGCCGTCGCGAAAGATCTGCAGCCAAAGCTGCTCGTTGCCGAATTCGGGCTGCGAGGCGCTATCGGACATCGGGCCTGACCAGGTATTCGTCGGGGGTTTCGGAGGCGTGCATCGACTGATCCTCGGGGCAGACGTCCAGCCCCTCGCTGTTGCAGACCGCGGTGGCGCAGAAGAACGAGGGGCCGGCGACGGCGGTCAGGGGCGGGTCGCGCGGCAGGCCGCGATAATCCAGCACCACCGCCTCGCCCTCGGCCATGGGGATGGCGCAGGGGATATGCGGCCGGCCGGCCGGGCCGCGCAAGGGGATCGAGGGCACGGTGACGACGATCCCCGCCTCCAGCATGTCCGGCGCGATCCAGCCGGGCGTCCCCGCCAGGCTCAGCACATGGTCGTAGCCGGGGCCGAAAAGCATGCCGCCGTCCGCGGCCAGGGCGACGGGCGCGGTCTGCAGGTCGGTCATATGCGCCTCGGCGCCGCGGCCGAACATCAGGTAATGCGCGACCTCGGGCAGGGGCTCTGCATGGGAGAAGGGCCGGAAATACACCACGCGCTCGACCGTGACCGGGATCTTGCCGAAGACCGGGCGCACCCGCGTCAGCTGCCAGGGAAAGAAATGCGGGTCCTTCTCGTCCTCGGGACCGAAGGGCGGGATGCCCTGGAAGATGTTGCCGGTGAAGGTGGGCTTCAGCCCGGCCGCGACCGAGGGGATGTTGAACTCGTCGCTTTCGTCGTTGGCCAGCACGAAGATGTCGCGCGGATAACGCGCCCGGATCTCGCGCAGGGCGGCGGCGACCTCGACCGGGACCGAAAAGCGCAGCACCAGCTGATACTTGTGCATCTCGGTATGGTATTGCGTCATGTGGACGCCGAACAGCGTCTGGGCGCCGACGATGGTGAAGGCGTGCTGATGCGCCATGTTGCTGATCGGCGGCCCGGCCGGATCGTGTTCGGGGCAATGATCCATCTTCATCCTTTCTTCAGACGCAATCCGGCGGCCCGGCAGATTTCCCCGGCAGCCTCGGTGGCGGTTTCGCGCAGGATCGCGATCAGCCGCGGAATGAAATCCCCGTCCTCGGTCGCGGTCAGGAACGGGTTCTGCTGGGTCGAGATCAGGAAGCGCACGCCCATGCCCGGCTGCGGCTCGACCCCGGCCCGCCGGGCGAAGCGCGCGACGAACCCCTCGCCATAGACGGCGGGATCGAATTCCGAGGCGGTGACGAACATCGGCTTCGGCGGCGGTCCCGAAACGGGCGCCTCTTCCAGGCTCAGCGCGCGGAAGATGGCGTCGTTGAGCCGGTTCATCAGCCCCAGGTCCGTGTTGAGCCCGCGCTCGCTGCGGAAGTTGAAGGCATAGGGCACGATGCTGGTGTCCGAGCCGATGCTGCGAAACAACGCCATCAGCGTCGGATCGGCCAGCAGCCGGTCGACCAGCGCATCGTTGTCGAGGCAGGCGATCTCGTCGTGCAGCCGCCGCTCCTGCTCGGCCACGGCCTGGGGGTCGAGGCCGCGGCGCTCGGCCGGCAGGCGCTGGAAGGGGGTGACGGCGACCGGCCCGTCGGCCGGGAACCCGACCCGCAGCGCGGCATAGAAGCGGCGGCTGGCAAAGATGCATTTCGCCAGCAACCGGCCATAGCCCGACTGGTCGGGCGGGATCACCCGATGCGACAGCCAGACCGAGGCCGCCGCGGCGCCGGGCTTCGAGCCCTCGATGCCATAGATGCCGACCGTCGGCACCACGCCGTCGTGAAAGACCACCGGCGCGGCAAAGCTGACCAGATCGCGCATCGCGCCGTCGCGATAGCAAAGCGCGCCGGCGGGGTAGGGGATGAACCCCGCCTTGTGCGGGTCCACGGTCAGCGTCTCGCAATGCCGCGCCGCCTCGAGGCGCGCCTCGACCCGCGGGTTCAGGTGCATGCCGGGCGGCGCGTCGTCGTCGTCGATGTCCAGCATGTGGTTGGGGTCTGAACTGCCCAGCGGCGGCTGGCGCAGCATGGACATGAAATAGCCGCCCCAGGCGGCGTCGGCATGCAGCGCAAAGCCCAGGCCGCGGCCGCCGAACGCCTCGCGCAGGGAGACGATGCGGTCCAGCGGATCGACCGCGCCCTCCTCGGTGGTGCCCAGCACGGCGACCGCCAGCATGACCGGCCGGCGCTGGTCCAGGCATTCCGCCAGCATCCGCTCCAGCGCGCGGATCTCCATGCGGCCGTTGTCGTCCACCGGCACGCTGCGCAGCGCGGCGCGCCCCAGGCCCAGCAGCGCCGCGCCCTTGGGCCAGGAATAATGCGCCGTCGCCGGGGCAAGGACCAGCGGCACCGGCAGGTCGGGGGCATGGCGGCGGTGCATCTCGGCCAGGCCCAGATCCTGCACGGTGTGGCCTGCCAGCGCGGCGACCGCCGCCTCGGGCTCGACCCCGGCCGACCGGGCAAGATCGCCGGTCAGGTCCAGCACCGTCCGCACCGGCAGGTTCATCAGCCCCCAGGCGTCCAGCTCCAGCAGCCGGGCCTGCCCCTGTCCGGTCCGCACCTCCAGCTCGCGGGCCGCGGCCAGGGCCGGCACTTCGCGCAGCGCCTCCGCCACGGCGAAGGGCAGGTATTTCAGGTTGCGCGCCGCCCAGATCGCCTCGGCATTGGCCACGCTGCCGTCGCAGGTGACATGGCCCCAGGGCGGGCGCTGCGCATCGTCAAAGCCGGCCATCCGGCACAACTCGCGCCCGACGGTGATCTCCAGCAAGGTGGTGACGGGCGAGGCCTCGGCCGCGACATTGTTCTGGTTGAAAAGCAGCGCCGCGATATAGCCCGCGACCCCCGGCAGGGTGATGTCCCAATACATGTGCGACTGGTTGCGATAGCTGGAAAGCGGCGTGGACCCGGCCAGCTTGCCGATCATCTCGGCAAGACAGGCGCGCATGCGCTCGACCGTGGCGCGATAGGCGTCGCTTTCGAAGACGCGGTCCGGCCCAAGCCGGGGATCCTGCGGCGCATAGTCCCGCCGGGCGGCGACATGGCCGGAAATCGCCATCCCGACCAGTTCGCGCAGCACCGCTTCGTTCTCGGCCTTGGGGCCAAGGAACCATGCTGGCAGCGCGCCCGCCCGCGCGACCCCGGCCGCGCCCAACAGCCCCGTCCCCTCCCGCGCGATCCGGTCCAGCGAATCTATCAGGTCGGGATTGGCCTTGCCGGTCATGGACGCCTCGCAGGATCGCCGGGAGCAGGAAGATGGGACCACCATGGCCCGAGCGTTCGGCCTTTTCAACATGCAGTTGCATGAGCCGCGGCGTTTTCCCCAATGTTTGGACGGGCTTCCGCGGGCCGCATCCCCCGCGGCCGGGGCAGGAGCCGGGCAGGAACCGGGCAGGGCGGCGGCCGCATATTTTCCGAAATGTCGAATTCTCAACATTCCGGCCATCGGCCGTCCGCTTATACCCGGAGACGGCGCCCACGGGCGCCCCTTGTCCCCACCAGATTTGCACAGGCGCGATTATGAGCAAAAACCTTCGCCATACCCGGAATCCCGACATGATCGCCTTTACCATCGGATGGGTCGTGCTGCAGCTTATCCACGACGACCTGCCCGCCGACATCAAGACCATCAAGGGAAGGCTGCGCCAGATCGCTGCGGGCCGCGCCGAAGGCCGGGTGACGCCCGAGATGGCCAAGGACGCCCTTTCCGGCACCGAGGGCCTGGAGCGCGGGCGAATGCGCGACGTGGCCTGAAAGGACAGGGCCTGAGAAGGCCCGGCCCGAGAGCGGATGGCCGGGGGTATCAGCCCTCGGTCCCGGTGACATAGGCGCGCAGGCCCTGTGGCCTCAGCACGGTTATCCGGCCATAGCCGACCTCGATGCAGCCGAGGGCCTCCAGCTTCTTCAGCGTCTCGTTCACGATATGGCGCGAGGCGTTCGCCATTTCGGCCAGGTCGTTCTGCGTCAGCCGGCAGGTCTCGGGCGCGTCCTCGCAGGGGCCCGTGCCGGCCACGCGCAAAAGCACCGCCGCCGTCCGGCGATCCGCCCGCCGGATCAGCAGGTCGGCCATGCAGCGGACCGCTATGTCGAGGTTGTATTCCGAAAGAGAGCCGAAATGCAGCGCCGCCTCGGGCAGGCGCCGGCAAATCCTGTCCACGGCCGCAAGCGAGACGTAAAGCACCGCGGCCGGCTCCATGGCGCGAAAGGATAGGGTCCGCGGCTGGCGAGAGACCATCGGCCCTTCCCCCACCCAGTCGCCGCGCCGGAAGATATGCCCCATGGCGATGCCGGCATCCGGGGTCGGGCCAAGCCCGGCAAAGCTGCCCCGGACGATCCCGTAGAATCCGCCCAGGCCGTCGCCGATGTGATGGGTATACTGGCCGGCCTCGTAATGGCGCAGCCTCGCCTCGTCGAGAAGGGCGGACTGGAACGCGCCCGGCTTTTGCGCCAGCCAGCCAAATGACAGCAGGGTCTGCCGGCACTCGGCCATGGAAACAGCAACTTGCATGAAATTCCCGGTATCGAACGGCGCGCAAGGCGCCCGCCACAGGCTTGTCCATCATCGAGAAAGGGTCAAGCCTTGCTGCAACGGCCGCGCGCGTTGCCCGCGCCTCGTGCATGAGGAGATCCCCTGTTTCTGCGGATGGCCGGACAAAGGTTCACCGCTTGCCGGCCCCCGCGCCACCCTGTCCCAGCAGCCAGACCAGGTAGAGCCCGCCGCACAATCCGGTCATGCTGCCGATGGGCAAGAGCAGGCCAAGCGGCGCGCGCTGCGAGATCAGGTCCGCCGCCAGCAGCAGCGCCGCGCCGGTCCATGCGCCGGAAAGCAGCGGCACCCCCGGCGCGCGGGTCAGGCGCCGGGCGATCTGCGGCCCGGCCAGCGCGATGAAGGCGATGGGGCCGGCGCTGGCGGTGGCCACGGCGGTCAGCCCGACGGCGGCGATGACCAGCAGCACGCGGGTGCGGGCGATGTTCAGGCCCAGCTGGGCCGCCATGCCCTCGCCCAGCTCAAGGACGGCCAGGCGGCGCGCGTTCAGCACCAGCAGCGGCGCGAACAGCGCCAGCCCCGCCAGGGCCGGCCAGACATGCGACCAGCTGCGCGCGTTCAGCGATCCGGCCAGCCAGATCTGCGCCGACATGGCGCGGTCGAGGTTGCCCATCACCATCAGCATGTTGTTGACCCCGGTCAGCACCGCGCCCACGCCGATGCCGACCAGGATCAGGCGATAGCCGCCCTCGGTCCCCCGGCGTCGCGCCAGCGCCAGCACCACCACCGCCGTCGCCAGGCCCGAGACCACCGCCGCCGAGGCGACCTGGAAGGTGCCGGCGTTGAACAGGACGATCTGCACGATGGCCCCGGTCGCCGCCCCGGTGGTGAAGCCGATCACGTCGGGCGAACCCAGCGCATTGCGCGACAGCGACTGGAACACCGCCCCGGCCATGCCCAGCGAGGCGCCGACCAGCGCCGCCGTCAGCACCCGCGGCAGGCGGATGCCGCGCAGCACCCGCGTCACCGTGGTCTCGCCCGAGGTGCCGGCCAGCCCCTCGACCACCTGCGCCGGCGACAGCCGCACCGTGCCGGTGCCCAGAAGCAGCAGCGCCAGGACCAGGCACAGCAGCAGCAGCGCCAGGCAGACCGCCAGCGCGCGCGGCCGCCACAGCAGCGAGGCGCGGCCCAGTCGCAGGACGCGGGTCTCGGGCAGAATCATAGCCGCGCCAGCCGGAAGCGGCGCACGACATGGACGAAGAACGGCCCGCCCAGGATCGCCGCGACGATGCCGGCCGCGACCTCGGCCGGCGGCGCGACGACGCGGCCGATGATGTCCGCGCCCAAGAGGACCGAGGCCGCGAACAGCGCCGAAAGCGGCAGCACCCGGCGGTTGTCCGGCCCGGTGACGGCGCGCGCCAGATGCGGCGCGACCAGCCCGACAAAGCCGATCGGCCCGGCCGCGGCCGTCGCGGCGCCGGCCAGGATCATCACCGACAGGCAGGCGAGCGCCCAGAACCGCTGCGGCCGCAGCCCCAGCGCCCGGCCGCTGTCATGCCCCAGCGCCATGGCGTTCAGCCCCGGCGCCAGCGCCAGCGCCAGCCCGCCGCCAAGCGCCAGCGCCACGCCCATGGTCGCCGCCACGGCCCGCCCGCGCCCCTCGAGCGCGCCCGAGCCCCAGTTGCGGAACAGGTCCAGCACCTCGAGCCCCGAGTTCAGGATCACCAGGCTCGCCGCCGCGCCCAGCAGGACTGAGATCCCGGCCCCCGCCAGCACCAGCCGGACCGGGTCGGTGCCGCTTTCATGCGCCCGGCCCAGCAGGAAGACCGCGACCCCCGCCAGCCCGGCGCCCAGAAAGCCGAACCAGACATATTGCGCCATCTGCGTCAGCCCGAAGGCCGAGGCCCCCAAGACGACCGCGATGGCCGCGCCCGAATTCACCCCCAGCAGGCCCGGTTCGGCCAGCGGGTTGCGTGTCACCGATTGCATCACCGCCCCGGCCAGCCCCAGCGCCGCGCCGGCAAAGATCGCCAGCAGCGTGCGCGGCAGCCGCAGCGCGCGCACCACCAGATGCAGGTCGTTCGCCGGGTCGAAGCCGAACAGCGCCGAAAGCACCTGCGAGGGCGGCACCGGGCGCGAGCCGACGGCCAGGCTTGCCAGCGCCAGAAGCGCCAGCACCGCCGCGCCGGCCGCGTATTGCCGCCCTGCCGGCGCCGGGCGCAACAGCGGCGTCATTTGGCGAAATAGGGCGCGACCGTCTCGATGATCTGCAGGCCCGAGTAGTAATCCACCCGGAACGAGTTCGGCCCCAGCGGATAGACCCGGCCCTCGCGCACCGCGGGCAGGTTGGCCAGCACCGGATCGGCGCTGAATTCGCGCACCGTCTGCTCGGTCCCGTTCAGCAGGAAGACGCTGTCGCCGGTGATCGCGGCGGGCAGGTTCTCATGCGAGACGAAATCGAAATCGGCCGAGCGCGAGACCTCGCCCCGCATCTCGTCGGGAAGGCCCGCGACCGAGAACCCCAGCGCCGCCAGCACCCGCGCCTGCGGGCTTTCGGGCTTGCCGACCGAATAGGTGCCCGAGAAATTGTAGGACACGATGCTGACATCGCCCGGCGGCAGGGACAGCCCCGCCTTCGCCTCGGCCGCCCGCCGGGCGAAATCCTGGGTCATGCGGGCGGCGTCGGCCTCGTGCCCGGTGGCGCGGCCCAGGCTGTGGGCCAGTTCCTCCCAGCCGTCGTTGGCGTAGTCCAGCACGATCACCGGCACCTCCTGCGCGCGCAGCTGGTCGAGATAGGGCAGGATGCTGTCGCCGCCGACGGAGGAGGCGACGACGAGGTCGGGCTCCTGCACGATCAGCGCCTCGATGTCGAAATTCAGGTTCGGATACAGCACCTCGACCCCGCGTTGGTCGGCGGTGGCGGCCCATTGCGTGAAGAAGCCCTTGTCGTCGGTCAGCGGCCCGACCATGGCCGAGGCGGTGGCCGCAAGCGGCGCGTCGATGGCCAGCAGGATGCCGGTCAGGCTGGGCGAGGTCGAGACGATGCGCTGCGGAGGCGCTGCCACCTTCGCCTCGCCCAGGGCGTCGGGAATGCTGCGCGGCCAGCCTTCGTCGGCAAGCGCCGCGGCGGGCAGGATCAGCGCAAGGAGCAGCGGAGCGAGGCGTGTGGGCATGGGCATTCCTCAGATCGGCAGTTCGGCGTCGTCAAGGTCTTCCAGCCGCAGCCCGCGCTTGCGGATCTCGGCATATTCGCGCAGCCGGATGCGGTCGATCTCGGAGCTGCTGGCGCCGTGCTTCCAGTAGCCGAAGACGCGCACGTCCTCTCGGGCCAGGCCGAGGGCGCGGAAATGGCTGCGCAGATCCCGCATTTCCTGGCGCTCGCCGGCGGCCCAGAGCGTCCAGCCCTTGGGCGTGGTGATGGCATTGCGCGCGGCGGCCAGCAGCGCGCCGGTGGTGCCCGCGGGCCGGTCCCGCCGGATCAGGTGATAGTCAATGCCGGGCAGGCGCGGCAGTTCCTCGAATGCGCCGGGCTCGGCGGTCTCGATCCACAGGCTGCCGGGGGTGTCCTGCGGCCATGCGCCCAGGATGGCGTGGACGGCGGGGATCGCGGTTTCGTCGGCAAAGATCGCCGCGCGCTTGCCGGGGGCGTGGCCGGGGACCAGGTGCTGGCGCGGCCCGATCATCCAGGCGCGGGTGCCGGCGCGGGCGGCCTTCAGCCAGCGCATCGCCGGGCTGTCGTCGTCATGGAGCACGAAGTCGATCTCGACCGTGCCGCTGGCGGGCTCGAAGCTGCGGATCGTGTAGATGCGCGAGACCGGCCGCTGGCCCTGGGGCGTCTCGACCTCGATGCGGACGGCCAGGTTCGCGGGCAGCCAGGCGGCGGGGTCCGCCGCGTCGATGCGGCCGACCACCTGCGCGACCGAGGGAAAGGGGCGGCGGATCTCGGCCACCTCCAGCTGGACGCGATCCATGTCGCGCATGTGATCCTGCTGCGACAGCAGGTCGTCAGGATCTTCGACGGATTCCGTGTTCGGGCTGGCCATGGCATCCTTTCCGCCTGCAGCATGTCGCGGGCGCTGGTCTGAAAAGCAGGGATGGCTGATCGCCGGACCGGGCTCCGGCGCAATGGCTGAAACCATATTGCAGAGCGCATTCCGCAATGCAATACACATGCCGCCGGAAAAAGGCGGCCCAAGGGAAGGAACGGGAATGTCCCATCGCCTGCATGCCGATGCGGTGACGCTGCGCTACCAGGCGCGGGTGGTGTCGGAAAACCTGTCGCTGGCGATACCGGACGGGTCGTTCACCGCCATCGTCGGGCCCAACGCCTGCGGCAAGTCGACGCTGCTGCGCGCCCTGGCGCGGCTGCTGGTGCCCGATGCGGGGCAGGTGGTGCTGGACGGCAAGGCGATCCTGGGCCTGCCCTCGCGCGAGGTGGCGCGGCGGCTGGGGCTGCTGCCGCAGTCGCCGGTGGCGCCGGACGGGCTGACCGTGGCCGAGCTGGTGGCCCGCGGCCGCTTTCCGCACCAAAGCTTCCTGCAGCAATGGTCGCCCGAGGACGAGCGGGCCGTGCGCGCGGCGCTGGAAACCACCGGCACGCTGTCCCTGGCCGGGCGCCCGGTGGCCGAGCTGTCGGGCGGCCAGCGCCAGCGCGTCTGGATCGCCATGGCGCTGGCGCAGGAAACCGGCATCCTGCTGCTGGACGAGCCGACGACCTTCCTGGACATCGTGCATCAGGTCGAATTGCTTGAGCTTCTGTCCGGGTTGAACGCGCAGGGCCGCACCGTGGTCGCGGTGCTGCACGAGCTGAACCTGGCCTTTCGCTATGCCTCGCATCTGGTGGCGATGAACGATGGCGCCGTGGTGGCCGAGGGCGCGCCCGACCAGATCGTCACCGATGCGCTGATGCGGCAGGTCTTTGGCCTCGATGCGCTGGTGCAGCCCGATCCGCTGACCGGGCGGCCGATGGTGATCCCGCGTCCGCGCGGCGAATTGGGCGGCGGCTGATCAGTCGAAGGTGCTTTGCCCGCCGGTCGCGCGGTTGATCAGCCGCGCCGCGTCGCGCAGCGCCAGCCCCGCCTGCGGCGAATCCAGCTTGCCCAGGTTGCCGGCCGTGGTCACGACGCAGACCAGCTCGCCCTGCGCATCCAGGACCGGCGCGGCCTGGCCGGTGACGTTGGACAGAAGGTGGCTGGTCAGTTCCGCCCAGCCCTCGGCGCGGATGCGGTCGATCGCCGCCTTGCCGGGTGGCGTGCCGCGGAAGCTGGCCGGTTGCAGGCGGCGCGCGGCCTCGATCTGCGCGCGGGGCAGGAAGGCCTGGAAGACCAGGCCGCAGGCGGTGTTGTCCACCGGCAGCACGTCGCCAAGGCTGACGGCGGTGATGGCGAAATGCGCGCTGCGATACCAGCGCACGATGGTCGGGCCGCGCTCGGTCCAGATGCAGACGCCGGAGCTGAGCCCGTGATTCTCGGTCAGCTGCTTCATCTGCGTGCCCGAGATCTCGACCGCATCGACCCGGCGCAGCGCGGCGACGCCCAGGCTCAGCGCCGCCGGGCCAAGGTCATAGCGGCTGGAGGCGGGATCCTGCACCGCCAGCCCCTCTTTCACCAGGCTCTGCATGTAGCGATGCGCGGTCGAGCGGCCGGTGCGCGACAGCTGCGCGATCTCGGCCAGCGGCAGGGCGCGTTCGGCCCCGGCCAGGATGTTGAGGAAACGCATGGCGATGGTGATGGACTGGATCGTCCCCGACCGCTTTTGCCCCGAGAGCTTCGCATCCTCGTCAAGGAAGGGCTCGAACTCCATCATGGGCGGTTTCTCCTGCGCTTGCGGCTGGCCCGCGGATCGGGCGTGCGGCAGCGGCGCAACACTAGCGCGGCGCGGCGGCGATGGCAAAGGGGCGGGCGCGCTATGTGATTGACATGCGGAATGCATTGCGCAATGTGGCACGCATGCCGCCAGCAAGGTTCCCCTGCCAGCCCGCGCTTTTGCCGACAAGCCCGAGGAACCCATGCCCAAGAATCATCGCAGGCGGCTGACGCAAGGGGTCAGCCTGGTCACGCTTCTGGTCGCAGCGCCGCTGCAGGCGCAGGAAGCCCCCGCCGAAGCCATCACGCTGGAGACGGTCATCATCACCGGCGACACCATCACCCGCGACCTGATGGAGACCCCCAGTTCGGTTTCCGTGGTGACGGCCGAGGAGCTGGAAAAGGAAAAGCCCGGCAAGGCCGAGGTCCGCGGCGTCATCGCCGGCACGCCGAACGTGCTCTATACCGACAACGTCAGCACGCCGGTCATCCGCGGCCAGGACGCGCAGGGGCCGCATACCGGCGCCAACGCCTTCTTCGCCGGATCGGTGCCGCGCGCGACCATCAACCTCGACGGCCATTATCTCAGCTATAACGAGCTTTACTTCGGCGCGACCTCGACCTGGGACGTGGACGGCGTCGAGGTGTTCCGCGGCCCGCAGACCACCGCGCAGGGCGCGAACGCCATCGCCGGCGCGATCATCGTCAACACCAAGGATCCCAGCTTCACCCCCGAGGGCGCGTATCGGCTGGAAGGCGGCAACTACAACCAGCGCGCCGCATCCTTCATGTGGTCGGGGCCGATCACCGAGGAACTGGCCGCGCGGGTCTCGCTGGACTATTCGGCCCGCGACACCTTCATCGACTATGTCGGCTCGAACTTCATCCAGAACGAGATCGGGCAGGACTTCCTGAACGCCAATGCGCGGCTGAAGCTGCTGTGGCAGCCGGCCGAACTGCCGGGCCTGTCCGCCAAGCTGACCTACAGCCACAGCCGGATGAAGCGCCCCAGCGCCGAGGGCGCCTCGGAACCCTATGACGAGCTGGAATCGATCGCCACCTGGATGCCGGGCTGGGACCAGACCACCGACACCGCGATCCTCGACGTGGATTACGACATCGGCAACGGTATGGTGCTGAGCAGCAGGACGCAATATTCGACCTCGGATGTCGAGCGCCGCGTCGGCACGCCGACCATGGGCGACGCGAATGTCGCGCAGGACAACTACTCGAACGAAAGCAAGCTGACCTTCGGCACGCCGGCCGACGGGCTTAGCGGCGTGGCCGGCATCTATGTCGCCTTCACCGACCAGGACGAATGGCTGAACCAGGGCGGCATCTCGACCTTCCGCGACGAGAAGTCGAACCTGGGCCTTTACAGCGAGGTGAACTGGCGCATGGACGAGCGTTGGACGCTGTCGGCGGGCCTGCGCTATCAGCGCGACCACATCCGCCGGCAGGGCGACGTCTCGCCGCTGTTCGCCAACAGCGACGTGGATTACGACCACACCTTCGACGCGCTGCTGCCCAGGCTGACGCTGGCCTATCAGGCGACGCCGGACTGGAGCGTCGGCGCGCTGGTCAGCAAGGGCTACAACCCCGGCGGCATCTCGCTGGACTTCGGCTATTCCAAGGAATGGACCGAGTTCGACGCCGAGACCGTCTGGAACTACGAGCTGTTCACCCGCGCCGAACTGCTGGAAGGGCGGCTGATGCTGACCGGCAACCTGTTCTACATGGATTACAGCGATGCGCAGCACAATATCGCGCATCTGGTCAATGGCGTGACCTATCTGCAGACCGTGAACGCCCAGGATGCCCGCGCCTACGGGCTGGAGCTGGCCGCGGACTGGCGCGCGACCGATGCGCTGACCCTGCGCGGCAGCATGGGCCTGCTGCATACCAAGTTCGAGCGCTTTGACCAGATGCCCGCCTACGAGGGCAACGAATTCGCCCGCGCCCCCGGCAAGATGCTGACGCTGGGCGCCAGCTGGGATGCGACCGACCGGCTGAACCTGGGCGGGCAGCTGCGCTATATCGACGGCTATTATTCCAACACCGCCAACACCCCGGCCTATGCGGTGGACGGCTTTACCCTGGTCGACGTCAATGCCAGCTACCGCGTCAACGACCGGGTCGAGCTTTACGGCTATGTCAACAACCTTCTGGACGAACGCACGCCGACGCTGCTTGAAGCGGCGCGGGGGAATGTGGTCTTTACCCAGGGCAGCATGACCTCGCCGCGCATGGTCGGCATCGGCATCCGCGGCACCTTCTAGGCGGCTGCACCGCGCAATTCCGGCCGGCGCCCCCGTGGCGCCGGTCTTCTTTGACAGGCAGGCAGGGCGAATGATGCTCCGACCAAGACTTTGCATCGGCATGTCCGTTGCGCCCACATGGCTCAGCGGCGAAGGCTGGCGGCACAGGGACAGCGGCATCGAGGGGCTTTATTCCAGTGACCTGGCGCTGGACGTGGCCCGGCGGGCCGAGGCGGCGCATATGGATTTCGTCTTTCGCCCCGACGCCAGTTTCCTGCCCCTGCCGGTGATGGCGCAGTCCTTCGGCTTTTCCAGCCTGGACCCGACCTTGCTTCTGGCCTCGATCGCGCGCGAAACCCGCCGGATCGGGCTGGTCACGACCATCTCGACCACCTTCGGCCATCCCTATCACGCCGCGCGCCAGCTGATGTCGCTGCATTGGCTCAGCCGGGGCCGGGCGGGGTGGAACGTCGTCACCGCCTTGCAGGGCAACGAGAATTTCGGCCTGCCCGAGATGCCCTCGTCCGAGGCGCGCTATGCCCGCGCGGCCGAGTTCACCGAGGTGGTGCGCCGGCTCTGGGCCAGCTTCCCGGCCGAGGCGCTGCTGGTCGACCGCGAGAACGGCCGCTATGCCGATACCGACCTGATCCTGCCCATCGACCACCACGGCCCGCAGTTCCAGGTCAGCGGGCCGATGAACCTGCCGCAATATCCCGGCCCGGACATTCCGCTGATGCAGGCCGGCGGATCAAGCCTGGGGGTGGATTTCGCCGGGCAGGTCGCCGACATGGTCTTCGGCATGACGCCCGACATGCCGACCGCGCTGGAGATGCGGCGGCAATTGTCCGAACGCGCGCTGGCCCATGGCCGCCAGCCGCGCGACGTGCGGCTGCTGCCGGGCCTGAGCCTTTACCTGGGCGAGACGCGGGACGAGGCGCGGGCGCTGTTCCTGGCCACCCATGCCCGGATCGACCGCCGCCAGCGCATGCGGCTGGCCCAGGAATTCCTGGGCCTCGACCTGCGGGACTGGCCCGAGGACCGGCCGATCACCCCGGCGGACCTGCCGGCCGACCACCGCTCGTCCCGCTGCGCCAGCCATTGCGAGGCGCTGCGCCGCATCGTGCGCGACCAGCGTCCGACGCCCGCCGACCTGCTGGCCCGGCCCGAGATCCTGGCCTCGGTGCATTGGCAGGTGATCGGCACGGTCGAGGATGCGGTCCAGGAGATCGCCGCCTGGTTCCGCGCCGGCGCCATCGACGGCTTCATCGCCGTGCCGGGCGGCTCGATCCGCTCGCTGGACCTGCTGCTGGAGGCGCTGATCCCGCGGCTGGTGCAGGAGGGGCTGTTTCGGCCGCGATACTCGGCCGACACCCTGCGCGGCCATCTGGAGGAATGACCGGCCGCCCGGCCGCAAGCTGCGCGAGTGCAGGATCGGGATAGCGATCCGGCTCCCGCTGGCGGTTTCGCGGGCCGGTCGCGCTCGTGCCCCGTGCGGCCTCATCGCCCGGTGACAGGTCGCCCAGACGGGGACCGTGAACCGCGCGAGCGCCGATCGGGACCATGCGATCCGCTCCCGCTGGCGGTTTCGCGGGCTGAGCTGGCTCTCGCGGTCTTGCCCCGTGCAACCTCATTGCCCGATGACAGGCCGCTCGCGCCGCCTATAGTGGTCCAGCGCAATGCAGGAGGATGAATCATGCATGTTGTATCGCTGCTTCGCACCGACATGTTCGCGATCCGCATCGGCGGCAGGCCCGCAGGGCTGGACGAGCTTTTCCCCGGCTGGACCGAGCTTGACCGTTTCGGCCTGGTGATCGACGAGCCCGTGGGCGGGGTCGGCGCCACCCACCTGCTGCAATCCGCGATGATGGCCTATTACGACGCGAAGCCCTCGCGTCGCAGCAGCCGTGCCGTCTATCCCGAGATCTATGCCTTCCATATCGGCAAGTGCCACGGCGCCCATGCGCCCTATGATTTCTGGCCCGCCCGGCGCGAGGTGATCCTGCGTACCGACGATCACCGCGAGGTGCTGGATGCGATCAACGACCGCGGCATCACCCGCCTCGCCGTTCCCGACCGCCCCTTGCGCGAGGTGGTGCATCGCCCGAAAGAGGTCGAGGCGGCGCTCGACCGCATCGCCTCTGCCTTCGTCTATGACGCCTCGGGGCGGGTGACGGGTGGCGATGTCGAGATCGCGGGAACCGACAGGCGCACCGAGTTCAATCCTGCGCAGGTGCTGCGCCCGGTTTCCGAGATCGTCGCGATGCGCCGTGCGCCCGGCGCGGTCTCGAGCAGCGGCATCCCGATCAAGGAAGCCGATGACGATTATGCGCATTGGCTGGTCGCCTGCGACGCCGAGATCGCCCCCGAAGAGCGGGAAAGGGCGCTGCAGACCCGGCAGGCCCTGCGCTCGCCCGAGGGGCTGGCGACCGAGACCTATCGCCGGGTGGAGGTGTCCGAGGCGCTGAAGCGCCTGGCTTTTGCAGGACAGCCCCGCCGCGCCGCCGCGGCGGAATGAGGGTCGCGGGACATTCGCCATGACCGACCCAGCGGCATGGTGTGGCGCTTCCCCAATCAGCCGCGCAGCATCCGGGCGATCCGTTTCGCCATGGCCTTGGCCGAGGCGCTGAAGCGCCTGGCTTCCGCAGGACAGCCCCGCCACGCCGCTGCGGCGGAATGAGGGCCGCAGGACATTCGCCATGACCCACCGGCCCAGCGGCATGGTGTGACGCCTCCCCAATCAGCCGCGCAGCATCCGGGCGATCCGTTTCGCCATGGCCTTGGCCGAGGCGCTGAAGCGCCTGGCTTTTGCAGGACAGCCCCGCCGCGCCGCCGCGGCGGAATGAGGGTCGCGGGACATTCGCCATGACCGACCCAGCGGCATGGTGTGGCGCTTCCCCAATCAGCCGCGCAGCATCCGGGCGATCCGTTTCGCCATGGCCTTGGCCGAGGCGCTGAAGCGCCTGGCTTCCGCAGGACAGCCTCGCCACGCCGCTGCGGCGGAATGAAGGCCGCAGGACATTCGCCATGACCCACCGGCCCAGCGGCATAGCGTGGCGCTTCCCCAATCATTCCCGCAGCAGCCGAGCGATGTGCCGGGCAGTGGCCTTGGCCGAGGCGGGGTTCTGGCCCGTCACCAGCTGCCCGTCGGCGACGACATGCGGGACGAAGGGCAGCAGTGCCTTGCGGTAGAGCGCGCCCCGCCGGGCCATCTCGGCCTCGGCATCGAAGGGCATCGCCTTGGCCACCCCGGCGAGGATCTCCTCGCGCCATGAAAACCCGGTGACGCGGCGGCCCGCCACCAGAAGCCGGCCGTCCGAAAGCCGGGTGTTCAAGAGCCCGCAATAGCCGTGGCAGACCGCGCCGACGATGCCGCCCCGCTCCCAGATTTCGCGGGTGATGCGCTGCAATCCGGCGCTGTCGGGGAAATCCCACATCACGCCATGCCCGCCGGTGAAATAGATGGCGTCGTAATCGGCCGGGTCGATCCGGTCGGGCGCGGCGGTCTCTTCCAGCAGCGCCATCCGGGTCGGATCGTCCCGCCAGGCCCGTGCCGAGGCGTCCAGCAGCGGCCATCTCAGCGCCCGCGGTTCCAGCGGCGCGCGGCCGCCCTGCGGGCTGACCAGGTGCTGGGCATGGCCCTGGGCGGCAAAGATGTCCCAGGCATGGGTCAGTTCCGACAGCCACAGCCCGGTGGGGTGGCTCGGGTCGTCGTAATGCGCGACATTGGTCATGACATGCAGGATGCGTTTCATGGCCGATCCTCTCACGCCTGACGGCGGGCCTGCAACCAGGCGCGATAGCGGCGGCTGCGCCAGGCGGTCCTGACCTGGTCGAGGACCGCCACGCCGGGCGCCCAGGCGCGGGGCGTCGGTGCCTTGCCCGCACCCATGCGGCGCAGTTGCAGCTTGGCCAGCGCCATGGTGGCGAGGCTCGCCAGCGGGCGGCTTTTCCAGCGCACCCCTGGCACCTCGGCCACCGCCTCTCCCGCGCGCCAGCGGTTCGGCAGGTCGGGCGCCCAGGCCAGCGCCTGCGCAAGGCCGACCATGGCCACGCCGGGGCGGCTGTCATCGGGGGCCAGCGCGGCCTCGGCCGTGGCGCGGCGGCGGATCCCGCCCGTGACCAGCACCGGCATATGCGCCACCGCCACCACGTCGCGGGCGAAATCGACGAAATAGGCCTCGCGCGCCACGGTGCTGGCGGCGGCGGGCCGGCCATGCATGGCCGGGCTTTCGTAGCTGCCGCCCGACAGCTCGACCAGGTCAACGGGTAGGTCGTTCAGCATCCGCACCACGGCGACCGCATCCTCGGCCCCGAACCCGCCCTTCTGGAAATCCGAGGAGTTCAGCTTGACCCCCAGTCCGAAGCCGGGCGAGACCCGCGCGCGCACCGCCCGGACGATCTCGACCAGCAGCCGGGCGCGGTTCTCCAGGCTGCCGCCCCATTCGTCGGTCCGCAGGTTGGCCAGCGGCGACAGGAACTGGCTCAGCAGATAGCCATGTGCGGCATGGATCTGCACCCCGTCGAAGCCCGCCTGTTCGGCCAGCGCGGCGGTCTCGGCAAAGCGGCGGATCACCTCGGCGATCTCGGCCCCGGTCATGGCGCGGGGCTTGGCGAACAGGCGCGAGGCGCCCTCCATCCGCATCGGCACCGCTGAGGGCGCGATGGCCTCGGGCGTGGTGCGGGCAAAGACCTGGCGGCCGGGATGGTTGATCTGCATCCAGAGCCGCGCCCCGTTCACGCGCCCCGCCGCCGCCCAGTCCTTGAACGGCGCCAGCGGCTGGCTTGCGTCGAGGATAACCCCGGCAGGCCCCGTCACCGCATCGGGCGCGACCATGACATTGCCGGTGACGATCAGCCCGGCGCCACCCTCGGCCCATTGCCGGTAAAGCCGGCCCAGGCGTTCCCCCGGCAGGTGGCGCAGGTCGGCCATGTTCTCCTCCATCGCCGCTTTGGCGATGCGGTTGGGGATGGTCTGGCCGCTGGGCAGCTGAAGCGGCTGGAACAGCGGGGATTGGGACATATCCGGCATGCGGCGCGATCCTTTCTTGTCGTGTCGCATCGGGATATAGGGTTTGAACCTAGGTTTAAGGTCAAGGGGCCAGAATGAAGATCGGTGAGATCGCGAAAGCAGCAGGCGTGACGACCTCGCACATCCGCTTCTACGAAAAGCGCGGCATCGTCGCGCCTGCCGCACGCGGGCCGAACGGCTATCGGGACTACCCCGAGGAACTGGTTGCGCTTTTGCGTTTCATCGAGCAGGCGCAGGGGCTGGGCTTCACCCTGCGCGAGATCGCCAGTGTCGAGGTCAGCCCTGGCCCGCATCCGATCTCCTGTGCCGAGGCGATCCGCCTGCTGAGCGCAAAGCGCGAGGCGGTGGACGCGCTGATCGCCGAGGCGCGGCAGCGAAAGCGCAGGATCGAGGCGCTGATCGGGGAGTTGCAGGCGAGCCAGGCGGGAACCGCGGGATAAGGGCGGGCAGGGCCCTTGGCCCCGTCGGTGTCGAGTGTCGGGCCAAGCCGGCTTGCGATTGCCTGCGACGATCTCGATCGTCCTGCTATTCGCGCAGGGCGGCCGGATCGTTGACGAGAAGCCGCATCTCGCCTCGGTGCGTGAGGCGGAGGTCGGTGTCCCAAGGGGGCTGCTGGGAAACGGTGCCTTGGCGGCGATCCGTCGGCTTCGGCACCGGGACGGGTTCAGAGGAAAGGCCGGTCGCGGTTTCTCGCCTGCGGCGCGGGGCGGCATCTGGGGGCTGTTGGGAAACGCGGTCTCGGCGATGCGATCCGTCGGCTCAGGCGCGGGGACGGGTGCAGAGGAACGGCTCGCCGCGGGCGGCAGACCGTGGTGCCGAGCGGCAATCCCGCGGGCGGCTATGCGGGAAGGCTGGCGATCCCGGTCGATTTCGCCGCCAGGCGCGGCATGGGCATGGCGCCGCCACCCGGAAACGGCTGAGCCGCGCGGCGCGGGACAGACCCCTTTGGCCCGGCCGGGCCGGGCACGGCGCGCCTGGATTGATGCGGATCAAGGACGGCAAGGGCGAATCGGGCTAGGATCAAACGATCCGGGCAAGCCGCCGCCAGCTCGTTTCCTCCTTGCCAACGAGGTCATCCATGTGCGCGGTATCCCTTGACGAAGCCCCGGACGGCGCGCTTGGGGTGCGCGCCATCGAGGCCCCGCCCGAAGAACAGCTTCGCCTGTCCGATCTTGGCCTGCATGTCGGCTGCCGCCTGCGCGTGGTGCAGCGCAGCGGGGCAGGGCTGCTGGTGTCCATCAACGAGGATGCGCGGCTGACGCTGGGCCTCGACACCGCGCGGCGGGTCAAGGTGCGGCTGCTGGAGCCGGCGATGCCGGCGCTGACGCTTTCCGACCTGGTGCCGGGGGACAGGGCGCGGATCCTCGGGCTGGGCCATGGCGCCGCAGGCTATCGCCAGCGGCTGATGTCCATGGGCCTGACGCCCGGCGTCGAATTCGCCATCACCCGCGTCGCGCCCCTTGGCGATCCGGTCGAGATCAGCCTGCGCGGCTTTGCCATGAGCCTGCGCAAGGCCGAGGCCGCCCTTCTGTCGGTGGAGAAGCTGCAATGACCATCGTCATCGGCGTCGTCGGCAACCCCAATTGCGGCAAGAGCACGCTTTTCAACATCCTGACCGGCGCGCGGCAGGAGGTGGGCAACTGGCCCGGCGTGACGGTCGAGAAAAAGACCGGCCGCTTCCGCCACCAGAACCGGGTCTATGAGCTGGTCGACCTGCCCGGCGTCTATTCGCTGGGCGCGACCGTGCAGGTGTCCGAGGACGAGCGCGTCGCGCGCGACTTCGTGCTGTCGGGCGCGGCGCAGGTGATCGTCAATATCGTCGATGCCTCGAACCTTGAACGCAACCTCTACCTCACCACACAGCTGCTGGAGATGCAGGTGCCCATCGTGGTCGCGCTGAACATGGTCGACATCGCGGCGCGGCGGGGGCTGGCCATCGACCGGGCGGGGCTGGAGCGCGCGCTCGGCTGCCCGGTGATCGAGGTCGTGGCCTCGCGCGGGACCGGCATCGAGGCGCTGAAGCGCGCGATCACCGCCGCCCCCGGCCCCGGCACCCAGCCGCGCTATGCGCCCGAGATCGAGGCCGCCGTCGCCGCGCTGATGCCCCATGCCGGCAGCCGCTGGCGGGCGCTGAAGCTGATCGAGGGCGATCCGCCGACGCTGGCCGGGACCGGGGGCGAGCTGGAAGCCCAGATCGCCGCCGCCCGCGACGGGCTGGAGCGCGCGCTGGGCGAGGACAGCGACATCCTGATCGCCGATGCCCGCTTCGGCTTCGTGACCGGGATCGTCTCTGCGGTGCTGACCCGGCCGCATGACGTCTCGCGCACCATGTCGGACCGGATCGACCGGGTGGTGCTGAACCGCTGGCTGGGGATCCCGATCTTCCTGGCGATGATGTATCTGATGTTCTTCTTCACCATTTCCATCGGCGGCGCCTTCATCGACTTCTTCGACATCGCGGTGGGCGCGGTGGCGGTCGACGGCTTCGGCCGGGCTCTGTCCTCGATCGGCCTGCCGGAATGGCTGGTGGTGCTGCTGGCCGACGGGGTGGGCGGCGGCATCCAGACGGTGGCGACCTTCATCCCGATCATCGCCTTTCTCTACCTGTTCCTGTCGGTGCTGGAGGATTCGGGCTACATGGCGCGGGCGGCCTTCGTCATGGACCGGGCGATGCGCTTCATCGGCCTGCCGGGAAAAAGCTTCGTGCCGCTGATCGTCGGCTTCGGCTGCAACGTGCCCGCGATCATGGCCACGCGCACGCTGGAAAGCCGTCGCGACCGGCTGCTGACGGTGATGATGGCGCCCTTCATGTCCTGCGGGGCGCGGCTGCCGGTCTATGCGCTGTTCGCCGCCGCCTTCTTTCCCGAAACCGGGCAGAATCTGGTCTTCCTGCTTTACGTCATCGGCATCGCCGCGGCGGTGCTGACCGGGCTTCTGCTGAAGAACACGGTGCTGAAAGGCGATGCCTCGCCCTTCATCATGGAACTGCCGCCCTATCACCTGCCGACCTTCACCACGGTGATCCTGCGCGCCTGGGACCGGCTCAAGGCCTTCATCGTCAAGGCCGGGCGGGTGATCGTGCCGGTGGTCGTGGTGCTGAACTTCCTCAATTCGGTCGGCACCGACGGCAGCTTCGGCCACCAGGACGAGACGGATTCGGTCCTGTCCGCCATCGGGCGCGGCATCGTGCCGGTGTTCCGCCCCATGGGCATGACCGACGACAACTGGCCCGCCGCCGTGGGCGTCTTTACCGGCATCCTGGCGAAAGAGGCGGTGATCGGCACGCTGAACGCGCTTTACACCCAGCTTGGCGTCGCGGAAGCCGGCGGCGAGGCGGCCGAGGAAGAGGCGCCCGGCATCGGCGAACAGATCGCGACCGCCCTTGCCACAATTCCCGCGAACCTGGCCGATGCCTTCGGCTCGGCCGGCGATCCGCTGGGGATCGACGTCTCCTATACGGCCGAGGGCGAGGATGCGGTGGCCGAGGAGCTTGAGGTCGCCCCCGCCGCCTTCCGCGCGATGGAGGCGCGTTTCGACGGGCAGGCCGGCGCCTTCGCCTATCTGCTGATGATCCTGCTCTACATGCCCTGCGTGGCCGCGGTGGGCGCGATCTGGCACGAGGTCGGCTGGCGCTGGACCGCGTTCTCGGCCGGCTGGACCACGGGTCTGGGCTGGACGGCGGCGACGCTGTTCTACCAGGGCGCGCGCTTCGGCCGCGACCCGGCGCAGGCGACGCTCTGGATCGCCTTTTGCCTGGCGCTGCTGGCCGGGTCGATGGCCGCGCTTTGGGCGGTGGGCCATTCGGTCGCGCGCAGGCGGCTGCCCGAGCGCCCCCCGCTGCCGGGCCGGATCGGAGGTGCTGCATGACCACGCTGACCGCCCTTCGCGACTATATGGAGCGCGCGCATCGCGCCAGCCTGACCGACCTGTCCATCGCGCTGGAGACCAGCCGCGACAACGCCCATGCGATGATGCAGATCTGGGCCGCCAAGGGCCGTGCCCGGCTGGTGGCCGATGCTTGCGGTTCCTGCGGCAAGGGGCCGGTATGCTGCACCTGCCCGGTGGCCGAGATGCTGCCCGAGGTCTGGGAATGGATCCCGCGCGAGGTGCCCCATGGCTGATCCCATGCCCGATCTGGCCCCTTTCCTGCACCTGCGCCGCCATGTCACCGTGGCCCATCACGTTGCCGGCCGCATCCGGCTGAAGCTGGCGCCCGCGGCGCTCAGGGACATGCCCTCGGCCGATCCGGCGCCGTTCCTCGACCTGCTGCACCGCCTGCCGGTGCGGATCGCGCGGCTCAACCCGGCGGCGCTGTCGGTGGTGGTGGAATACGATCCGCAGGTGATCGGCGCGGCGGATTGGCAGGTCATCTTGAACGGAGGGGCCGCGGAGATCGCCGCGGCCCTGAACCGCCAGCTTGGGGACGGCGCGTCCCCGCACCAGTCGCAAAGGAGCATCCCATGAGCAACGATTATCAATCCGGCCCCGGCCAGCCCCACGGCTGGGGCTATGGCCAGGGGCCGCAGGGCGGGCCCTATGGCTATGGTTTGGGTCCGGGACCGGGTCCGCGCCGGGTCGATCTGCTGGACGTGCTGGAGGGGGTGATGCAGGACGGGCTCAGCCTGTCGAACCTCGGCCGGATCGCGCGGGCCAGCGGCTCGAAATTCTGGCTCGGCGCGGCCATCGGCGCCGGCGTGGTGGTCCTGGCCCGCAAGCCGGAACTGCGCGAGGTCGTCTCGCACGTCTTTCACAAGCCCGGTCAGGAGGGGTGAGCATGTCGAGCAAGGATAACGGCGGGGTGCATTATCACTATCACTTCTACGGCAGCCAGGGCTGGCCGGCGCCCGATCCGGCCCAGCAGATGGCCCCTCAGCCCCAGCCGCAACCCCAGCCATGGGCCGGCCCGCCGGCCTTTCCCGGCTATCGCGGCCAGCCCGGCCAGCCCGCGCCGGGCATGGCCAATCCGCACCCGCATCCGCAGGCGGATTCGCTGGTCAAGGGGCTGGCGGTCGGCGCCGGCGCGGCCTGGCTTCTGACCAGCGAGCCGGCGCAGCGCGTCATCATGCGCACCGCGGTGCAGCTTTGGGCGACGCTGCAGGGCGGGATCGAGGAGCTGAAGGAACGCTATCACGACGCCGAGGCCGAAGCGGCCGCCGAAGCCCCGGCGACGCCCGAGGCCCCCGCTGAGCCCCAGGCGGCGGTCGATCCCCAGGCCGACCGCAGCGGCCCGCGCCCGGTGAACGGCTAGGCCATGCGGATCGCCCATGAACTGCCCGGCCGCCTGCGCCTGCGGCTGCCGGCCGATGCCGCGCTGATCGCGCGGGCGGGGGCGGCGATCCGCGCCCTGCCGGGCGTGACCGGGCTGCGGGTGAACCGGCGGGGCGGCTCGGTCGTGGTCCTTCATGACGGCCGCCCCGGCCTGCGCGCGCGCATCCTCGCCACCGCCGCCAACCCGCCCGCCCCTGCCGAGGGCTTCGTGCCGCCCGAGGGGGCGGACGGGCTGGACCTGGCGCTGGCGGCTGGCTCGGTCGCCGGGGCCTTCGCCCTGCCGCGCCCCCTGGCCGCGCTGGCCACCTGGGCGAATGTCGCCCGGCCGGTCCTGACCGGCGCCGGGGCGGCGCTGACCGAGGGGCTGAAGGTCGAGGTGCTGGACGCCATCGCCATGGGCCTGCCGGCGCTGCGCGGCGAATACGGCACGGCGAACTTCACCCGCTTCCTGATGGAGCTGGCGAATTACATCGAGGCGGGCACCGAGCAGCGCTCGGACGAGCTGTTGCGCACGCTGCTGCACCGCCGCCCCGACGACGTCTGGGTCGAGCGCGGCGGCCAGACCGTCCGCGTCCCCTTCGACAGCCTGCAGGGCGGCGAAAGCGTCGTGGTCGGCATGGGCGAGACCGTGCCCGTCGACGGGCTGGTGCTGGCGGGTGCGGGCTATGTCGACCAGTCGGCGGTGACGGGCGAAAGCCTGCCCCTGTCGCGGATGCCGGGCGAGGTGGCGCTGTCGGGCAGCATCGTCACCGACGGCCGGCTGGTGATCCGCGCCGACCGGGTGGGCGACGCCACCACCACCGGCCGCATCACCCGCTATATCCAGGAGGCGCTGGAACGCCCGGCCGAGATCGAGACCGTGTCCGAGCAGCTTGCCGACAAGCGCATCGGCATCACGCTGGCCTCGGCCGCCGGGGTCTTTGCCGCGACGCGCGACTGGCGGCGGATGGAATCGGTCTTCATGGTCGATTATTCCTGCACCGTGAAGCTGGGCACCCCCATCGCCATCAAGAGCGCGATGTATCGCGCCGCGAAACAGGGCTGCCTGATCAAGTCCGGCCAGGCGCTGGAGGCGCTGGCGGGCGTCGATACGCTGGTCTTCGACAAGACAGGGACGCTGACCCACAATACGCTGCAAGTCACCGACATCGTGCCGCTGGCCAGGGGCGTGGACGAAGAGCGGGCCGTGGCCATGGTCGCCTCGCTGGGGGAACACACCGCCCATCCCATCGCCCGCGCGGTGGTGGAACTGGCGCAGGCCCGGCATCTGGCCCATGTCGCGCATGAAGAGGTGAACTTCATCGTCGGCCACGGCGTCGAGGGCAGGATCGGCGGCAACGTGATCCGCTTCGGCAGCCGGCATTTCCTGGAAGACGACGAGCATGTCTCCTTCGCCGCCGAACGCGCGCGGGTCGAGGCGCTGAAGGCCGAGGGCAAGTCGATGCTCTATGCCGCGCAGGACGACCGCCCGCTGGCGATGTTCGCCCTGCGCGACCGGCTGCGGGACGAGGCGGCGCCGGTGCTGGCGCGGCTGCGGGCGATGGGCATCCGGCGCATGGTGATGATCACCGGCGACGCGCGCGAAAAGGCGCTGGCCTTCGGCCGCGTGCTGGGCATGGACGAGGTGCATTACGAACAGCAGCCCGAGGACAAGGCCAGCCTGATCGCCGCGCTCAAGGCGCAGGGCGCCAAGGTCGCCTATGTCGGCGACGGGGTGAACGACGGGCCGGCGCTGATGGTGGCCGATGTGGGCCTTGCCATGCCGCGCGCAGCCGACATCGCGCGGGCAACCGCCGACGTGCTGCTGGTCGAGGACCGGCTGGACGCCTTGGCCGACGTGCTGGAGATCGCGCAGGACACCATGGCGCTGATCCGCTCGAACTTCCGCGTCGCGGTGGGGGTGAACTCGGCGATCCTGGCCGGGGCGACGACGGGCCTGCTTGCGCCCGCGACCACGGCGCTCTTGCATAACGGCACGACCATCGCGGTCCTCGTCCGCTCGATGCGGCATCGGCGGGCGCTCGGCATGACCCGCAGGCCCGCCGGCGCCTGAGCGGCGCCAGGCCCGGCCGTTCCGCAGGCTTGCCGCGACGGCGATCCGCCTTGGCCGGCATCACGGGCGCGCCAGGCCGCGGCCGGCTTGCCGTGCGGATCACCCGGCCGCGGCCGGCGACGGTCCTAGTCGATCCCGGCCAGGGCGGCCCTTGTCGCCGCCGCCACCGCCACGACCAGCGGAACCTGGAACTTGTCCTGGATGCGCATCGCGGGGGCCGACAGCGGGCCGCCGCCCATGATGATCGCCGCCGCGCCCTTTTCCGCGATGGCCCGTTCGACCGCATCCGCCAGCGCGGCGTCCAGCGCATCGGCATCCTTGACCAGCTCGTTCGGATCCCCCTCCGTCACCGTGACGCCCCGGTATTGGTCGGCATAGCCCAGCTCCTCGGCCCGCAGGCGGAAGGATTCGAGCAGCCCCTCGTCGGGGGTGATGGTCACGATGGAGAAAGGCCGGCCATCCCGCGCCGCCTCGTGGAACGCCTCTTCGCCGATGCCGAAGACACCGATCCCGGTCACGGCCTGGCGCAGCTCCGGCAGGCCCGGATCGCTGAAGGCGGCCACGATGACCGCGGCGACGCCGGGCTCGGCTGCAACCTCCTGCCCGATGGCGGCGACGCCCCTGGCGGCATTCGCCATGTCCTCAGGCGTGGTCAGCAGCGCGGGAACGCCTGCATTCGTCCGCTCGACGATGGTGGCGCGGTCGCCGGCGACGCCGCGGGCCAGATCGGCCATGCTTCTGGTCGCCTCGGCATTGGAATTGGGGTTGATCAGCACGATGGCGGGCGTTTCCGCCAGCGCCTGGGGGGCGGTCGCCAGGGTCAGCATCAGCGCGGCCAAAACCGGATGGGTGCGGTGTTTCATCTGTCTTACCTCCGTGGGATCAGGATGCGCGGGGCGCGCCAGGGTCAGGCCGGGGCCAGCTTGTGTTGCGGCACCGGGGCATAGCCGCCCAGGCGGGACGTCCGCAGCTTCAGCCGCACCATCGCCTCGCACAGGGTCACGGCACAGCTGACCCCGTCCAGCACGGGGACGCCATGTTCGGCGGCCAGCCGCTCGGTCAGGTCGGTCATCCCGGCGCAGCCCAGCACGATGGCCTCGGCCCGGTCGTCGGCGATGGCGCGGGCGATCTCGCGGCCGATGCGGGCGCTGGCGTTGCTGCCCGGCTCTTCCAGCTCCAGCACGGCGACCTCGGACGAGCGCACCCGCCCGCATCGCGACCACAGGCCATAGCGGTGCAGGTTGTGTTCCAGCGCCGGGACCGAGCGCGCCAGCGTCGTGACCACCGAGAACCTGTTCGAGATCAGCGAGGCCATGTGATAGGCGGCCTCGCCGATGCCGACCACGGGAATGTCGGTCAGGCAGCGCGCCGCATCGAGGCCGGTGTCGTCGAAACAGGCGATCACCACGGCATCGACATCGGGGGTCTCGCGGATCACCTGCAACAGGCCCGACAGGCTCATCGCCTCGTCATAGAAACCCTCGATGGAGGCCGGGCCGCGGGCGGGGTTGGCCGCCACGATCTCGGTTCCGGGCGAGGCCGCGCGCCGGGCGGCGGCGGCGATCTTTTCGGTCATCGAAGCGGTGGTATTGGGGTTCAGAACCAGAATGCGCATGTTTTCCTCAGACATCCCCGCCCAGATAGGCGGCCTTGACGCGCGGGTCGTTCAGCAGCTCGCGCGAATTGCCCGACAGGACGACCTGTCCCAGGGACAGCGCATAGGCCCGGTTCGAGATGGACAGCGCCATGCGGCTGTTCTGCTCGACCAGCAGGACCGACACCCCCTCGTCGCGGCTGATGGCGACGATGGCGCGGGCGATGTCCTGCACCAGCTTGGGCGCGATCCCCAGCGAGGGCTCGTCCAGCAGCAACAGCCTGGGCTTGGCCATCAGCGCGCGGCCGATCACCATCATCTGCTGCTCTCCGCCCGAAAGCGTGCTGGCCTGCTGGTTGAAGCGTTCGCGCAGGCGGGGAAACCGCGTCAGGATGCTTTCCAGCGTCTGTTCGATGCCGGGCTTGTCGCTGCGGGTGAAGGCCCCCATCAGCAGGTTGTCCTTGACGCTCATCAGCGGAAAGACGCGCCGTCCCTCGGGGACCATGGCGATGCCCTTCCTGACGACCTCGGGGGCGGAGGTGCCGTCCAGCCGCTCGCCCATGTAGGTGATCTGGCCGGACTTGATCTTGCGCAGGCCGGTGATCGCCCGCAGGATCGAGGACTTGCCGGCCCCGTTCGCGCCGATCAGCGCCACGGTCTCGCCCTCGTTCAGTTCGATGGACACGCCTTTCAGCGCATAGACATGGTCGTAGTAAAGCTCGACATTGTCGAAGCTGAGCATCCTGGTCATGCGCTTACATCCCGATGGCCGCGTCTTCCGAGCCGAGATAGGCTTCGATGACGCGGGGGTTGGCCTGAATCTCGGCGGGGCTGCCCTCGGCGATCTTCTCGCCGAAGTTGATGCAGACGATCCGGTCCGAGATCTTCATCACCGCGGGCATGTCGTGTTCGACCAGCAGCACGGTCACGCCGCGTTCGTCGCGCAGCCTGCGGACCAGGGCGACCATGCGCATGGTTTCGTCGTGGTTCATGCCGGCGAAGGGTTCGTCCAGCAGGATGACCTGCGGCTGCGTGGCCAGGCCGATGGCCATGCCAAGCGCCCGCAGATGCCCCTGCGGCAGGTTCGAGGCCAGCTCGTCGCGGATGGCGCCCAGGCCCAGGAAGTCGATGATCTCGTCGGCCGAGCGGGCGAATTCCGCCTCGTCCGCGCGGGCGGTGGCGGTGCCCAGGAAATAGCCCAGCAGGCTGGCGCGCGAGCGCAGGTGATGCGAGACGATGACGTTCTCGCGCACGGTCATCGACCGGAAGATGGTGGTTTCCTGAAAGGTGCGCACCACGCCCAGCCGCGCCACCCTGTGCGGCGCCAGCCCCGAGATGCGTTCGCCCTTGAAGCGGACCTCGCCGGTGGTCGGCTTCTCGAAACCGGCGATCTGCTTGAACAGCGTCGATTTCCCGGCGCCGTTCGGCCCGATCACCGACAGGATCTCGCCGGGTGCGACGTCGAAGCTGATGTCGTTGTTCGCCGTCAGCCCGCCGAATTTCTTGGTGACGTTGCGGATTTCCAGGATCGGGCTCATTTGCCGCCCTCCTTCCGGTCAAACAGGCTCAGCACGCCGTTCGGCAGCACCAGCATCAGCGTGATCATCGCCCCCGAATAGATCAGCAGCTGGTATTTCCCGGCCACCGACAGCAGATCCCAGCCGAAATACAGCAGCAGCGTGCCCAGCATCGGGCCGAAGACATAGCCCAGGCCGCCGAGGAAGCAGTAGAGCATGAAGTTCACGCTGTCCTGCACCACGAAGGACGAGGGATAGATGGATTGCGAGATCGACACGAACATCGCCCCCGCGACACCCCCGAAGAAGCTGGAGATGGCATAGGCCATGATCCGCAGCCATGCTGTGTTGACGCCGATGGAGGCCGAAAGCTCTTCGTTCTGCTGCAGGCTGCGGCACAGGTGGCCCAGGCGCGAGTTCACGATCCGCCACAGGATCACGTAGACCAGGATCATCAGGCCGATGGCGGCGAAATAGAACGCCTGGCGCGGGTTCTGCAGCGTGGCGAAATCGGGGATCAGGGTGATGCCGAAGGCCGAGACGCCCCCCGGCAGCGGGATCGAGGTGATGCCCTTGGCCCCGTTCGTCACCGGCAGGGCCAGCGCGGTCAGCCGCGCCACCTCGGTCAGCACCAGCGTGACCATGGCGAAATAGACGCCGCGCAGCCGCAGGATCGGCAGGCCGATCAGCACCGAGATCAGCGCGCAGAACAGCCCCGCCAGCGGCAGGGTCAGCCAGAAGCTGACGCCCGCCTGCGTGATCAGCACGGCCGAGACATAGCCGCCGGCCAGCGCATAGGCCCCCTGTCCGATGTTGATCCGCCCGATATAGAAGGTCAGCCAGACCCCCGCCGCCCCGATGGACAGCAGCGCCACCGAGGTCAGCGTATAGTAGAAGTCCCAGCGGCCGGTCGCCGCGATGAACATGGGCACGGCTGCGAAGACGAAGGCCAGGAAGGCGGCCACGCCCAGCATCTTGGGCATCGTCAGCCCCTTGCCGGCCGCCAAGGGCGCGGCGTGCGGTTGGTTTTGCATCGTCATCGCCTCAGCCCCAGGGTTTGCCCATCAGGCCCTGCGGCCGGATGGCAAGGAAGATCATCAGGGTGGCGAAGATCACCAGATAGGTCACGTCGCCATAGGAGGACAAGACCGACAGGCCGACGCTTTCCATCATCCCCAGGATGAACCCCCCGGCGATGGCGCCCGAGATCACCCCGGCGCCGCCGATCATGATCATCAGGAAGGCCTTGATCGAGGTGGGGCCGCCCATGCCCAGGTTGACGCCGGTGATCGTGACCAGCAGCGCCCCGACCAGCCCGGCCAGCATCGCGCCCATGGCAAAGCCGATCATGGAATAGCGGTCCACGTCGACGCCCATCAGCTGCGCCGCCACCCGGTCCTGCGCCAGGGCCCGCATGGCGCGGCCGGCCTTGGAATATTGCATGAACAGGATGAAGGCGACGATCAGGCCGATGGCCAGCATCCCGATCAGGATGCGGTCATAGGGTATGATGATGCGGAAGTCCCAGTTGAAGACCCCGTTGACCACCTTGGGCACGCCGCGCTGCTTTTCGCCGAACAGCAGCAGGATCACCGCGTCCAGGAAGAAGGCGATCCCCGCCGCCAGCAGCATGGTGGATTCGTCGCGCTTGGAGCGGCGGATGACGGGGCGGAACAGGAACCGCTCGATCAGCCCGCCCAGCACCGCCAGCACCAGGGCCGAGGCGACCAGCCCGACGATGAACGGCATCCCCAGCTGCGCCACGACGGTGTAGCAGACGAAGCCGCCCAGGACATACATCTGCCCATGCGCGAAGTTCAGCACGTTCATCAGTGAAAAGATAAGTGTCAGGCCCAGGGCGATCAGGGCGTATTGCGCACCCAGATACAGGCCGTTTGCGATGATCTGTTCCATCCCGTCCTCGTGTGTGAAACCGGGGCCATGCGGTCGCAAGGCCCCCGACGCGATGCGGCGTCAGTCGACCTCGGCCACGAACAGGGTCTCGAACTTGCCGCCGCGGTATTCGTTCACGACCAGCGGCACCGAAAGCTGCCGCTTCTGTCCGAAGGAACTTTCGCCGACATAGCGCAGCTTGGCATCGCCGACCATGAAGGGGTTGGGCGCCTCGAAGGTGTCGATGGTCTTCTTGAACTCCTCGACGTCGCTGATCGCGGCGGGGTTCGCCTTCAGCGTCTCGATGATGTATTCCAGCGCATAGACCTTGGTGTTCGACTCGTCGTTATATTCGCCGAACATCTTGGTATAGCGCTCCACGAATTCGCGCATCGCGTCCGAGGCCAGCTCCTCGGTCGAGGCGCCGCCGACCGAGATGAAGCCCTCGGCCAGGTCGCCCGCGCCCTCGGCCAGCACGCTGGCATCCTGCGCGGTCTCGGTCGAGATCAGCCCCTCGTAGCCCAGTTCGCGCGCCGAACGGATCAGCTGCGGCGCGTTGGCGGGCGACACGCCCGACAGCACCAGCAGGTCGGGCTGCGCCTGCAGCACCGGCAGCAGGACCGGGGTGAAGTCGGTGGTGTCCACCTGGTAGGTCACTTTGTCCGACACCACCTCGAGCCCCAGCGCCTTGGCCGCCTCGATGCCGGAATCGCGCTGGCTCAGCGGGTCGGATTCATTGGCGGCGACGAAGGCCACCTTCTTCACGCCCTTGTTCTCCATCAGGTATTTGTAGATCGCCGGGCCGGACTGATAGTTCGCGACCATGCCCAGGATGGCGTTCGAGGCGGGGGCGACATAGAGCGTCTTGGGGAAGGCATAGGGGAAATAGATGATCCCCTTCTGCTCGGCGACCGGGCGGACGGCGGCCGCGCCGTCGTCGACATTCGGGCCGACGACGTAATGCACGCCGTCCTGCGCCATCTTTTCCATCCCGGCGATGGCGCGCTTGGGATCCTTCTGGTCGTCGAAGGCGACGATCTGCACGTCATAGGTCGTGTCGCCGATCTGCACCCCGCCCAGTTCGTTCAGCCAGGCCGCGCGGGCCTCCATCGAGCGCTGGTTGGAAATGCCCCAGGCGGCCGCCGGGCCCGAGGTCACGCCCACGAAGCCGATCTTCAGCTTGGCATTCTCGGCATGGGCCGCCGGGATCAGCGCCAGGGTGGCGACGGCGGCCAATGCGGTGGATTTCAGAAAGCTACGACGCAGCATGAGTTCAGTTCTCCCTGTCTGTTGACTGTCCGGGCAGCTGCTCCAGGCCGCCGCGCGGGTGCTTTTGCGATTTTCGACAAGGCCCATCGTGAACCCGTTAACAGATATGTCAACAATTATGTTAACAATCTGGATCACGTCGGATTCTTGTTGTAGCCTGGGTTAGACCCTATTTTCGGGGGAACAGAAGGGCATTGCCGGGGAATTGACTGTCGATGGAGTTCGCAGCAGCACAGGACGAAAGCACCGAGATTGGTGAAGAAGACATCGTCGAGCATATTTTCGAAGCAGTCATAGAACAGCGCCTGCCCCCCGGCACCAAGCTTTCCGAATCGGCCCTGTGCGACGCGTTCGGCGTCGGGCGGATGCGGATCCGCCGGGCGCTGCTGCTGCTGGCCAGCCGCCAGATCGTCGATCTGCAGGCCAATCGCGGGGCCTTCGTCGCCAGCCCGACCGCGGAACAGGCGCATGAGGTCTTCGAGGCGCGGCTAATGCTGGAACCCTCGATCACCCGCCTTGCGGTGCAGCGCGCGACCGATGCCGAAATCGCCATGCTCGCCGCCCATATCGAGCGCGAGCACGAGGCCCATCACATCGGCAGGCGCCGCGACGCCATCCGCCTGTCGGGCCAGTTCCACGGCCTTCTGGCGCAGGTGGCAGGGAATTCGGTGATGCTGCGGATGATGCGCGAGCTGATCACGCGCACCTCGCTGATCATCGGGATTTTCGGCGCGCAGGACATGACCGATTGCCGCGACCACGATCATTCCCGGATCGTCGATGCGATCCGCCGGCGCGATGCCGAGGAAGGCGCGCGCCTGATGCAAGAGCATCTGGCCCAGATCAAGCGCGACCTGGACCTGTCCGGCCGTGCCACGAACGCGCTTGACCTCGTGTCGATCCTGAAGCGCCAGGGCACGTCCTGAGCACGTCCTGAGCACGTCCTGAGCCAGCCCCCGGCAAGGCCGCGCGGGCCGGCCGCCGCCGGCTCGGTCCGGGATCGCCGCGTCAGGCCCGGCTGCGATGCGCGATGTGGAACGACAGCTGCGCCAGGATGCCCGCCGCCGTCAGCACCAGCGCCGCGGCCAGGGCCGGATTGCCGCCGATGCCGCTCAGCGCGGCGCAGGCCGCGCCGATCACCATCTGGATGAAGCCGTAAAGTCCCGAGGCCGAGCCGGAGGCGGCCGGGTCGAGGCTCAGCGCCTCGGACAGCGCCATGGGCGAGGCGAGCCCGGCGCCGAAGCTCAGCACCAGCATCGGCAGGATCGCCAGGGCCACGCTCAGCGTGCCGCTCAGGACCGCCAGCAGGAACAGCACGGCCCCCAGGCAGCTGATCAGGTTGCCCGCCACCATCAGGCGCCCCATGCGAATGCGGCCCGCCAGCCGGCTGGCGGCAAGGCTGCCGAACCATACGCCCAGTACGTTGAAGGCCAGGTAGAAGGCGACCTCGCTGGCCGGGCGGTGCAGCTGGTCGACGAAGATGAAGGGGGCGGCGCCCAGATAGGCATAGATCGCCGTCGTGGCGAAGCCGCCGCCGATGGCATAGCCCAGGAAGCGGCGCGAGCCCAGAAGCCCGGCATAGCTGCGCATCACCCGGCCCAGATCCCGGCCGTGCAGGTCGGGGCCATGCGGCAGGCGGCGCCAGACCAGCAGCAGGTTTACCAGCCCCAGCGCACAGAGGACCAGGAAGATCGAGCGCCAGCCGGTCGCCTCGGCCAGAAGCGCGCCGACCAGCGGCGAAAGGCCCGGCCCGACCATGACCATCAGGTTCATGAGCGACAGCTTCCTTGCCGCCTCTTCGTGCGAATGGCCGTCGCGCAGCATCGCCCGGCCCAGGACCAGGCCCGAGCCGCCGCCGATCGCCTCGAAGAAGCGCGCGACGATCAGCATCTCGATGGTCGGGGCCAGGAATGCCGTCGCCCCGGCAAGGGCATAGATCACCATGCCCGCGATCAGCACCGGGCGGCGCCCGAAACAGTCGGCTATCGGCCCGTAGACGACCTGCGCCAGCGCCAGACCGACGACATAGGCGCTGAGCGTCATCTGTGCCGCGCCGGCGGTGGTGCCAAAGGCCGCGGCCACCATCGGCAGCGCCGGCACGAAGATATGGATCGCCATGGTGCCGCCCAGGGTAAGCATGGCCAGCAGCCACAGCGGCGCGGGCGCCGGGGCGGTTCGCCAGCCTTGCGGCTCGTGACAGGTGGCCATGGTCATGGGGCGTTGCCTTTGTCGGTTCGTTCCGGCGCCAGCCGGTCAAGGATGCGTTGCAGGACGTCGCGGGCGGCGGCGATCCGGTCCTCGTCGATGCCGGCCAGCACCTCGGCCTCCAGCTCGCGCGAGACGGCAAGGGCGCGGCGGCCCAAAGCCTCTCCGGCCGGGGTCAGGCTCAGGGCCTTGGCGCGGCCGTCCCGCGGGTCCGGTTCGCTGCGCACCAGCCCGTCGGCCTCGAGCCGGGCGAGGATGCGGACCAGGGACGAGCTGTCCAGCGACAGCGCGGCGGCCAGTTCCTTTTGCCGGACCGGCTCGCCTGCGCGGGCCAGCTGGACCAGCGGCGCCAGGCCGGCATCGGTGACTTTGCAGCCCTGCAGCCTGTGGTCGATGGCTTGCCGCCAGCGGCGGCTCGCCAGGCCGATCAGCCTGCCCAGTCGGGGCGGCCGGCCCTGCTCGTCGTCTTCGGACATCGGGGAGATCCTGCTGTGATGCAGAAATAGATGGCATCCAAACCAATTCGCCGCAACGCATGAGATTGCAAACGAGCTATGCGCTGACGGGGCAGCCGTCGGCTGGGCCTGGGGGCAGGCGGACGCAGCGCACCGGCAGAAAAGCCAGGACCGGCGGGGCGGGGTGCTTGCCCGTCCCGGTCGCCTCAGAACAGATCGACGCGGGGCGGGTTCTGCGTCCACCAGGCGCGGGCTGCCATCAGCAGCCGCTCCCGCGGGCCGGCGCCGGGCGGCAAGGCTTCCAGCCCCGCGCGGCTGCCTGCCCGCGCCAATGCCGCGATGGTGGCGGGCCCGGCCCGCCCGTCCACGGCGACCGCTTCGCCCAGCTCGTTCAGGATCATCTGCGTCGCCCGGTCCAGGTCGGCGGCGGCCACCCCCTCCAGCAGTTCGCGCGCGCGGGCGGCCGCCTCGGCAGAGGGCAGGTGCAGCGCCTTGGCGGCGCGCAGGGCGGCATCGGCCGGGCCCAGCGGCCGGGCGTCGCCCCCCAGGATGATGCCGGCGCCGTTGGCCCCGCTCCAGCCGTCGCCCCGCGCCAGCCCCATGTCATACCAGCGCAGCGCCGCGCGCGGATCGGGCTTGCCCAACTGGCCGCGCATGATCATCCGGCCCAGGTTCGCGGGCGCAAAGGGATGCCCGCCCTGGGCTGCGCGCTCGAACCAGTCGCGGGCGGCGGCGGGATCGGGCTTCACGTCGCCATGACCGCGCAGCGCCACCAGCCCCAGGTTGTTATAGCCGTAGATGTCCTTGCGCTCGGCCGAGGCGCGCAGATAGGTCAGCCCGCGCTCGGGCCGGAACCAGCGGCTGTCGGGGTCCAGGAAATAGGCGCCCAGCTCGTTCATGGAATAGGTATGGCCAAGCTCTACGGCGCGCTCCAGCAGTTCGAAGCCGCGCTGGCGGTCGGCTTCGGCGGGGCCGTTGCGCAGCAGGCGCAGGCCGCGGCTGTGCATGGCAAAGGGATCGCCGCTGGCGATGGCCTGGTCCAGCAGCGCGTTGCCCTGCGCCTCGTCCAGCGGGATCGGCACCGCGGCGCGGTCCACGCGCGGGCTCAGCAGCAGCATGGCGGCGGCATGGCCGGCGCGGACATGGCCGGCCGCGGCGGCGGCGCGAAAGCTGTCATAGGCCGCTTTCAGGTCGCCCGACGCCTGCTGCGCGCGGCCCAGCTGGTAGAGCAGCCGCGGGACGCCGGGGTTTTCGGCCACGGCCTGCATGCAATCGGCCAGCGCGCGCCGGGGCTCGATCTGGTTCGGCAGCCGGTAAAGGCCCACGCCCTGAAGGTCCAGCGCATCGCCCGCCTGCACGTCGCAGGCCAGGGCGGGCATCTGGACCGAGACCGTCAGCACGCCGGGCTCGGCGCCGCCGATGCCAAGGGTGAAGCGGTCCCGGACGACATGCTCGGTCCTGCCGGCCATCGGGGTCTCGGCCAGGTGCGGGCGATAGGTCGGGGCCCCGCCGGCAAGGTCGATCTGTCCATGCTGCGGCGCCTCGATCACCGAGACATCGCCCAGAGGGCCGCCGATCCCTTCGGCCAGCCGCTCGCCCAGCGGCAGTTCGCGCGCGAAGGGCAGGGTCAGGTCGACCGCCTGTTCCCGCGCGGGCGCGGCGCTGCGGTTGGGCTGCGAGACGGCGGAATCCGCGGACGGCGGGGCGGCGGCGGTCCCGCCCTGGACCAGGTAGAAGGGCTGCACCAGGGTCGAGCTTTCCCAGGGCACCTGCCGGCCGCTGGTCGATTGATAGACGCGCTGGCGCACGTCGGCCAGCATGGTCAGGATGTTTTCATCCGAATATTGCCCGGCCGCGTCCAGGATGGCCTGGGCATAGGGCCCGTTCCCGCCCGCCTCGCCGTCATAGGCCACCTGTCCGGGCGAGGTCGAAAAGGCGACCAGCGAATTGATCGGGGTCGAGAAGACCTCGAAGCCGGATTTGGTCTCGAACAGCGTCGCATCAAGATTGGCCGCCAGGCGCAGGTTCGGAAAGGGGTTTTCCCGACAGGCGTCGATCATGGCGACATGGGTCGAGCCGCGGGCCGACAGCAGCTCGACCACCCGGTCCAGGGTGATGGACTGCACCGGCAGGTCGTAGATGCTTTCGAAGGCCACGTCGGTCGGCAGCAGATAGTTGCGCCGCCCGATCTGGATGCCATGGCCGGCATAGAAGAAGACCAGCTCCGATCCCTCGGGAATGTTCAGCAAGGCCGTGCGCAGGAAGGATTCGAAGCCCGTCCGGTCGAGGTCGTGGGATTCCTGCACGGTAAAGCCGAAGCCGCGCAGCATGTCGGCGATGTCGCGGGCGTCGCGCACGGCATTGTCCAGCGAGGGCGCGCGCTGATAGTCCCCGTTGCCGACGACCAGCGCGATGCGGGCGCCTTCGGCCCCGGCCAGGGTGGTCAGGCCCAGCGACATCGCCGCAGCCAGCAGCAGAGACCTAGCTGGTCGCCCGGCCGACATCGCTAGCCCCAGCCCCCTCCGCCGTCATCGCCGCCGGCTCCGTCATCCGAGTCGCTGCCGGTTCCGCCGCCCGAGCCACCGCCGCCGGTTCCGCCGCTCGAGCCGCCGCTGTTGCCGCCGCTCGAGCCGCCGCTGTTGCCGCCGCTCGAGCCACCGCCGCCGGATTCATTTGCCCGGCCGCCGCCGGTTCCGCCCGTTGACCCGGCCGAGGAAACGGCCGGCTGCGCCTGCTGGCCGGTTGCGGAGGAAGTGGGAACCTCCTCACAGCCGGAAACGAGCGCGATTGCTGCTGTCGAGAGAGTTAGGGCCAGGATACGCATCTTTGCCGCCCCCGTTGCAATGGGACGATGATAGTCCAAATCGCGCAATCCAGCCAGAAATTCCTGCTCGTCCCGACGCCTTTCCCGGCCGGCCGGAACGCCGTGCCGGTGGGTCCGGCCTGACTGTCGCGTCCCGAAACCGCATGTCTTGCACAGGACGGCCGGCGTTGATGCGAGAGGACCGGAGCGCCTTTGCAAAACCGGGCCGGCATGTCGCCGCGAACCCCGTCCCATGGCGCCGCATGGACAGGCCGGGCGACCCTGGACCCGTCAGGCGGCCGCGTGGCCGGCCAGCCGCGCGTGCAGATCCTCGCGCCGCAGCCGCGGCTTGGGGCCCTGCGCCACCGCCCGGCCGCGCTCCAGCACCAGGAAGTCGTCGCCCAGATCCCAGGCGAAGTCGAAATACTGCTCGACCAGCACGATGGCCATGTCGCCGCGGTCGCGCAGCGCGGCGATCACCCGGCCGATCTGGGCGATGATGTTGGGCTGGATGCCCTCGGTCGGCTCGTCCAGCAGCAAAAGGCGCGGCCGGGTGATCAGCGCGCGGGCGATGGCCAGCTGCTGCTGCTGGCCGCCCGAAAGGTCGCCGCCGCGCCGATGCGCCATCTCGGCCAGCACCGGGAAGCTGTCGAAGATCTCGTCGGGGATGCGGCGCTCGGCGCGGGGCAGGCAGGCGAAGCCGGTCTCCATGTTCTCGCGCACGGTCAGCATCGGGAAGATCGCCCGGCCCTGCGGGACGTAGCCCACGCCCATCCGCGCCATCTGCTGCGCGCTGACGCGGCCCAGCTCGCGCCCGTCCAGGCGGATCGTGCCGCCCGAACGCGGATGCCGCCCGGCCAGCAGGCTCAGCAGCGAGGTCTTGCCCACGCCGTTGTTGCCCATCACGCAGACCACCGCGCCGGGCCGGGCGTCGATGTCGATGCCGTGAAGGATCTGGCTGCCGCCATAGTGAAGGGTCAGGTTCCTGGCTTCCAGCATCTCTCAGCGCCCCAGATAGACTTCGATCACGTCGGGATTGCGGGTCACGTGGTCCAGCGTGCCCTCGGCCAGGACCGCGCCCTGGTGCAGCACCGTCACCTTGCAGTCGAGCCGGCGCACGAAATCCATGTCATGTTCCACCACCACCACGGCGCGGGTCCGCGCCAGCCGCACCAGAAGCGCGGTGGTCTGCTCGCGCTCGGCCAGGGTCATGCCCGCCGCCGGCTCGTCCACCAGCAGCAGCCGCGGCTCTTGCGCCAGGAGCATGCCGATCTCCAGCCATTGTTTCTGGCCGTGGCTCAGCTCGCCCGCCTTGCGGCCGGTGTGTTCGGCCAGCCCGACCTCGGCCGCCAGTTCCGCGACCCGCGCCACCGATGCAGCCGAGGGTTTCCAGAACAGCACCGCAAAGGGGCCGCGGCCCGCCTTCAGCGCCATGGTCAGGTTGGCGGCGACGCTCTGGTCCTCGAAGACGGTGGGGCGCTGGAACTTGCGGCCGATGCCGGCGCGGGCGATCTGCGCCTCGTTCATCCGCAAGAGCGAGCGCGAGGTCTCGCCGAAACGGACATCGCCGGAATCGGGTCGGGTCTTGCCGGTCACGATGTCCATGAAGGTGGTCTTGCCGGCGCCGTTCGGGCCGATCACCGCGCGCAGTTCCGCCGCGCCGATGGCAAAGGACAGGTTGTTGATCGCCCGGAACCCGTCGAAGCTGACCGAGATGCCGTCGACCTCCAGAAGCGCGCTCATGCCTTGGCCTCCTTTTCCTGCAAGGCGCCCTGGCCGGGGCCAAGGTCGCGGCCGTGCCGGCGCGGCGGCAGCACGCCCGCCAGCCGGTCGAAGATGCCGGCGATGCCCTTGGGCGCAAACAGCGTGACCAGCACGAAGCTGAGGCCCAGCGCCACCTGCCACCAATCCACCCATTTGACCGTGTAGCCCGGCAGCGGCAGGTCGGGCGCGCGGCCGCCGGTGAACCAGCTTGACATGAGCGACACCGCGATGGCGCCGATCATCGCGCCGTAAAGCCGGCCGCGCCCGCCGATCGCCACCCAGACCGCCAGGTAGATCGAGGCGATGGGCATCAGCTCGGCCGGGTTGATGATGCCGGCCTGCGGGTAATAGAGCGCGCCGGCGACGGCGGTGATCATCGCGGCCAGGGTAAAGACGACCAGCTTGAAGCCCTCGACCGGATAGCCGAGGAAGCGCACCCGCGTCTCGTCGTCGCGGATGGCGCGGATGACGCTGCCGAACTTGCCGCTGACCAGCCAGGCGGCCAGCACGTAGCAAAGCGCCAGCGCCGCGGCCGAGGCCCAGAGGAACCAGACCGACAGCGTGGCCTGCGGGACGCCGTCCAGGCCGGGGATGTTCTGCAGGCCCGACAGCCCGTTGTTGCCGCGAAAGCCGCTGTCGTTCTGGAAGAGCCACAAGGCCAGGGCCAGCGTCATCGCCTGGGTCAGGATGGACAGGTAGACCCCGTTCACGCGCGAGCGGAAGGCAAGCCAGCCGAAGGCCAGCGCCAGCAGCCCCGGCACCGCGACCACCAGCACCAGCTGCGCCGTCAGGCTGTGGGCGAAGGCCCAGGCCAGCGGCAGCTCGGACGAGCCGACGACGCCGAAGATCTGGTTGGCGACGGCCTCGCGCAGTTCCTGCGCGGTGGGCGGGATCGGGTTGCCGGCCATCGCGGCCGCGACGATGGCCTCGGTCCTGGCATACATCAGCCATTGCCCGATCATGTAGCCGCCAAGCGCGAAGAAGGCCATCTGCCCCAGCGACAGGATGCCCAGATAGCCCCAGACCAGGTCCATCGCCAGGGCGGCCAGCGCCAGGCACAGCGTCTTGCCCAGGATCTTGACGGTCGAGGTCGGCACGACGCCCGAGCCGTAGGCCTGGCTCAGCAGCGTGACGGCCAGGGTAAAGACGGCCAGCAGCGCCAGGACGACCAGCACCGAGGGGTTGCGCAGGATCAGGGGTTGCCGGGTCATGTCAGGCCTCCGCCGCACGGCCGCGCTGCGGGATGATGCCGCGCGGACGGAACTGGATGAAGATCACGATGAACAGGATCATGAAGGTCTGCGCCGCCAGCGTGTTCGAGGGGTTGAAGGATTCGATCACCTTCGACAGCACCCCGATCAGCCCGGCGCCCGCCAGCGTGCCCCAGATATTGCCGACGCCGCCCACCACGACGGTCATGAAGCTTTGCACGATGTATTGCTGGCCCAGCTCGGACGTGACCTGCGCGAAAAGGCCGATGGCCACCCCCGCGATCCCGGCGATGCCCGAGCCGAGGCCAAAGGTCATCATGGCGATGCGGTCGGGGTTGATGCCCATGCTGGCGGCCATGCCGGGGTTTTGCGTGACCGCGCGCACCTCGAGCCCCAGCCGGGTGCGCTTCATGATGAACAGGAACAGCCCCAGGAACAGCACCGCAAGCACCAGGATCGCCACCCGGATCGAGGAGATCGAGATCACGTCGTTCACGGTGATCGCCCCCTCCAGCCATGCCGGCGCGGTCAGCGGCCGGGCCTGGGTGCCGAAGATGTTCTTGGCCAGCTGTTGCAGCGCGATGGACACGCCGAAGGTCGCCAGCAGCGTCTCCAGCGGGCGATGCGCCAGGTGCCGGATCACCAGCCGGTAAAGCGCCACCCCGGCCGCGAAGGTCACTGCAAAGGCCAGCGGCAGCGCCACCACCAGCGACAGGGTGCGATCCGCGATCATGGTCTGGGTGACATAGCCGGTATAGGCGCCCATCATGATGAATTCGCCATGCGCCATGTTGATGACGCGCATGACGCCGAAGGTGATCGCCAGCCCGATGGCGGCCAGGAAATAGATCGAGGCCAGGGACAGCGCGTCCAGCCCCAGGTCGATGCCGGACATCGCCGCCAACCGCCATTCCGCGCCCCTTTGCGCGGCGCGGGCAGCGTCGGTCACGTCGGGGTCGGCCTCCGCATAGACCTCGAAGAAGCGGGTGCCGGCCAGCGCCGCCTCGGTCTCGGCCTCGGTCGCGGCGGGGGGGACGGCGCCCGCGGCCTCCAGCGCCTCATAGGCGCGGTCGCGGGCTTGCGGGTCGGACAGTTCTGCGACGGGAACGCCGCCCACGCGGCCCTGGGCGACATGCGCGGCCAGCGCGGCGCGCTGGTCGGCGGGCGTCAGGCGCGGCTGGATCAGCCCCTCGGCGGTCAGCAGGGCGACGGCGGCCTCGCGCGGGAAATCATCCGAGCCTGGGCGCAATTCGCGGGCGATATTGGCTTGCGGCTCCTCCGCCGCGGCCAGGCGGCGCGTCGCCAGCAGCGGGTTCAGCGCGGCGCGGAAATCCAGCCCGACATCGCCCGCCATCAGCTGGATGGCGGCCACGCGGGCGGCGGGGTCGGTATCGAAGCGGATGGTCAGCAGCCTTTCGATCCGGTCGCGGCGCGCGGCCAGGACGGGATCGACCTCGGGCGCGGCCGAGCGCAGGGCGGCCAGATGCGCGGCGGTGCCGTCGCGGGCGATGCTGGCCAGCGCGGCGGCGCGGCGGGCGCGGTCGGGGCTGGCGATCTCGCCCGCGACCAGCGCCGATTCGATGACCCCGCGCACGCCGGAATTGGGCCGCAGCATCCTGGGCTCCGCGTCCGCGACAGGCTGTCCCGTCACCGCATCGGTGGCGCCGTCGCCGTTCACGATCACCAGCCGCCCGCCGGCCAGGCCAAGCGCGCGGCCCGCCCAGGCCGACAGTAAGGCCAACCCCTCGGGGCCGGTGGCGGCGATTTCGGCGACCAGCGGCTCGACCGTGCGGCGCGAGGGCTTTTCGATCTGGTCGAGGTTGTCGGCGACGACGGCTTCCAGCGCCGGGTTGGCGGCGGCAGGCAGGGCCAGAAGCAGCGTCAGCAAAAGGGCGATCAGGCGGCAGGTCATGGGCGCTCCCGTCCAAGGAAGGGGGCGGCGGAACCGCCCCCGCAATCTGTCAGTAATTCGACTGGATCTGCACGCAGCTGTCGGTCTGCGTGTTGAACATGCCGCATTTCCTGTCCTGCCAGTCGGCCTCGAGCACCGCGGATTCGGGCAGGAAGTCGGTCCAGGCGTCGCCCGGCACCGGCTCGGTCTGGCTGACGATGTCGAACTGCCCGTCCTCGCGGATCTCGCCGATCAGCACCGGCTTGGTCAGGTGGTGGTTGGGCAGGACCGTCGCCGTGCCGCCGGTCAGGTTCGGCACCTCGACGCCGACGATGGCGTCCAGCACCGGATCGACATCCGTGGTCCCGGCCTTTTCGACCGCCGCCACCCAGGCGTTGAAGCCGATCACCGTCGCCTCCATCGGGTCGTTGGTCACGCGCTTGTCGTCGCCGATGAACTTGTGCCAGTCCTCGATGAATGCGGCGTTTTCCGGCGTGTCGGCGGATTGGAAATAGTTCCAGGCGGCCAGGTGGCCCACGAGGTTCGTGGTATCCAGCCCCGAAAGCTCTTCCTCGCCGACCGAGAAGGCGATGACCGGGATGTCCTCGGCCGAGACGCCCGCCGCGGCCAGCTCCTTGTAGAAGCCGACATTGGCGTCGCCGTTGATCGTCGAGACCACGCCGACCTTCTTGCCGTCGGCGCCAAGCGCGACCACGTCCGCGACGATCTTGGACCAGTCGGAATGCCCGAAGGGCGTGTAGTTGACGAAGATGTCGCCCTCTGCCACGCCCTTGCCCTTCAGATAGGCGTCGAGGATGTTGTTCGTCGTGCGCGGATAGACGTAGTCGGTCCCGAGCAGCGCCCATTTCTCGACGCCCAGCTCCTCGGTCATGTAATCGACCGCCGGGATCGCCTGCTGGTTCGGGGCGGCGCCGGTATAGATGACGTTCTTCGAGCTTTCCTCGCCTTCATATTGTACGGGATAGAACATCAGCCCGTTGAGTTCCTCGAGCACCGGCAGGACGGACTTGCGCGAGACCGAGGTCCAGCAGCCGAAGATCACGTCCACCTCGGACACGGTCAGCAGTTCGCGCGCCTTCTCGGCAAAGAGCGGCCAGTCCGAGGCGGGATCGACCACCACCGCCTCCAGCGGGCGGCCCAGAAGGCCGCCCTTGGCGTTCTGGCGCTCGACCATCATCAGGACGGTGTCCTTCAGCGTGGTTTCCGAAATCGCCATCGTGCCCGACAACGAATGCAGCACGCCGATCTTGATCGGCTCGCCTTCCTGTGCCTGCGCGGTGCCGGCAAGGCCGGTCGAAACGGCCAGTGCGGCGGCTGCGCTGATAATCCTCTTCATCCCTGTCTTCCCTTCCCTGTGTCATTGGCAGCGGGTTCAGGGGCACTAGAGGCCATCGGCGGCACCGCGCCAAATCCCATGCCGCGGCGCGGCGCCGGGCGACATGCGGTGATGAAGTTTCAGCCAGTTCCGCGGGCGATCGCTTGCCGAACGGGCAGAAATGGATCGAAGCAGGGCCGGGGCGGTCGGTTTTCCCGGCCCAGGTCCGGCACCGGCGGCCAAAGGGCGGCAGGCGTTCGGCGATTGCCCAAAAACCCGTCGCCGTGGCGAATATCCGGGCAGGTTGCCGGGCGTTTTGTCCCGGCCGCTTGGCGGCGGCTGCCCATCGGTTGATCGCCGCCCTGTTTCATGGCCGAGGTCGGGGCAACGCATCGGGATCCGCTCATGGCTTTGGACATCTCCAGTTCGGTTCAGGCATTGCCGCGCAGCCACGGCGCGGCGCAGCTGTCGCGTGCCGAAGGGCGGCTGCGGCGCCTGCACCAGCAAGGCTGCCTCAAGATCCTGATGCCGCGGAACCGCTGCGAGGCGGTGGTGGTCAATACCGCCGGCGGCATCACCGGCGGCGACCGGCTGGCGCTTGGCATCCATGCGGGCCGGGGCGAAAGCCTGACGGTGACGACGCAGGCGGCCGAGCGCGTCTATCGCAGTGCCGGCGGGGCAGGACAGGTGTCGAACCTCCTGACGCTTGACGAAGGCGCCCGCATCGACTGGCTGCCGCAGGAGACGATCCTGTTCGAGGGCTCGGCCCTCGAACGGCGGCTGACCGTGGAGATGGCGCCGGGCGCGACGCTGCTGGCCGCCGAAAGCGTGGTCTTCGGGCGCGCGGCGCATGGGGAAACGCTGCGCCGGTTCCATCTGCGCGACCATTGGCGCATCCGCCGCGGCGACCGCCTGATCCATGCCGAGGCGATGCGGCTGGACGGGATGCCCACGGGGCCCGCCACCCTGGCGGGGGTGCGCGCCGCCGCCACCATGATCCTTGCCGCGCCGGGGGCCGAGCATGGGCTGGACGCGGCCCGCGCGGCGATCCCCCAGGGCGCCGAGGCCGGGGTCAGCGCGCTGCCGGGCCTGCTGGTGGCGCGGTTCCTGGCGCCCTCGGCCCAGGCCCTGCGGGCGGCGCTGGTGCCGCTCATCGCGCATTTCCGCGCCGGCCCGCCGCCGCGCGTCTGGCAATTGTGAGGCGAGAGATGAACCTGACACCCCGCGAAAAGGACAAGCTGCTGGTGGCCATGGCCGCCATCGTCGCCCGCAACCGTATGGCGCGCGGCGTCAGACTGAACCACCCCGAGGCCGTCGCCATCATCACCGACGCCGTGGTCGAGGGCGCCCGCGACGGCCGCTCGGTCGCCGACCTGATGTCCTGGGGCGCCGAGATCCTGCGCGCCGAGGATTGCATGGAAGGCGTGCCCGAGATGATCCCCGAGATCCAGGTCGAGGCCACCTTTCCCGACGGCACCAAGCTGGTGACGGTCCACCATCCCATCCGCTGAAGGACTTCGCGATGAAAAAGCTTCTTGTCGCCCTGCTGCTGGCACCGACCGCGGCCCTTGCCCATACCGGCCACGGCGGGGGCGCGCCCCTGGTGGCGGGGCTGTCCCACCCGCTGGGCGGGGCCGATCACCTGCTGGCCATGCTGGCTGTGGGCCTGTGGGCGGCCGGCATCGGCGGACGCGCGATCTGGGCGTTGCCGCTGGCCTTCGTGGCGGCGATGGTCGCGGGCGGCGCGCTGGGTGCGGCGGGGGTCGGCCTGCCGCTGGTCGAGCCGGTGATCCTGGCCTCTTCCATCGTCATCGGCGCGGCGATCGCGCTGGCCCTGCGGCCGGGCCTGGCCATGGTGCTGCCGGTGATCGCGGTCTTCGGCATGATGCACGGCCATGCGCACGGGATCGAAGGCCCGGCGCAGGGGCTGGCCGCCTATGCCGCGGGCTTTGCGCTGGCGACGGCGGGCCTGCACGGCATCGGCATCGCGCTGGGGCGCCTGCCGCTGGCGCGCTGGCTGGGCGCTGCGACCGCCGCGGCGGGCCTTGCGCTGGCGGTGGCCTGAGATGATCCCCGGAGAGATCATCCCCGCCGAGGGCGAGATCGTGCTGAACGCCGGCCGCCCCCGCCTGGTCCTGACCGTCGCTAATACCGGCGACCGCCCGGTGCAGGTCGGCAGCCATTACCATTTCGCCGAAACCAACCCGGCGCTGGATTTCGACCGCGAGGCCGCGCGAGGGATGCGTCTCGACATCGCCGCCGGCACCGCGATCCGCTTCGAGCCGGGCCAGACCCGCGACGTGGGCCTGATCCCCTTTGCGGGCGACCGCCGGGTCTTCGGCTTTCGCGCCGCCGTCATGGGGGAGCTGTAGGATGCCCGCCACGCTGTCCCGCGCCGATTACGCGGCGATCTATGGCCCCACCACCGGCGACCGCGTGCGCCTGGCCGATACCGAACTGGTCATCGAGGTCGAGCGCGACCTGACCACCTATGGCGAGGAGGTCAAGTTCGGCGGCGGCAAGGTCATCCGCGACGGCATGGGCCAGTCGCAGAAATCCCGCGCCGAGGGCGCGATGGACACCGTCATCACCAACGCGCTGATCGTGGATGCGACCGGCATCTACAAGGCGGACGTGGGCCTGCGGGACGGGCGCATCGCGGTGATCGGCAAGGCCGGCAACCCCGATACCCAGCCCGCCGTCACCGTGCTGATCGGGCCGGGGACCGAGATCATCGCCGGCGAAGGCCGCATCCTGACCGCCGGCGCCATGGACGCGCATATCCATTTCATCTGTCCCCAGCAGATCGACGATGCGCTGCATTCGGGCATCACCACCATGCTGGGCGGCGGCACCGGCCCGGCGCATGGCACGCTGGCCACCACCTGCACGCCGGGGCCCTGGCATATCGGCCGGATGCTGCAGGCCGCGGACGCCTTCCCCATGAACCTCGCGTTTGCGGGCAAGGGCAACGCCTCGCTGCCCGCCGCGCTGGAGGAACAGGTCCGCGCCGGCGCCTGCGCGATGAAGCTGCACGAGGACTGGGGCACCACCCCCGCCGCCATCGACTGCTGCCTTTCCGTCGCCGACCGCATGGACGTGCAGGTGATGATCCACACCGACACGCTGAACGAAAGCGGCTTTGTCGAGGACACCGTCGCCGCCATCGCCGGCCGCACCATCCATGCCTTCCATACCGAGGGCGCGGGCGGCGGCCATGCGCCCGACATCATCCGGGTGGCGGGGCTGGCGAACGTGATCCCGTCCTCGACCAACCCGACGCGGCCCTTCACCGTCAACACGATGGAAGAGCATCTGGACATGCTGATGGTCTGCCATCACCTGGACCGCTCGATCCCGGAAGACATCGCCTTTGCCGAATCCCGCATCCGGCGCGAGACCATCGCGGCCGAGGACATCCTGCACGACATCGGTGCCATGTCGATCATCTCGTCCGACAGCCAGGCCATGGGCCGGGTGGGCGAGGTGCTGATCCGCACCTGGCAGACCGCCCACAAGATGCGCGTGCAAAGGGGCGTGCTGGGCGATGGCCCGGCCGACAATTTCCGCGTCCGCCGCTATGTCGCGAAATACACCATCAACCCGGCCATCGCGCATGGATTGGCGCATGAGATCGGTTCGGTCGAGCCGGGCAAGCGCGCCGACCTGGTGCTGTGGAACCCCGCCTTCTTCGGCGTCAAGCCCGAGATGGTGCTGCTGGGCGGCACCGTGGTCATGGCGCAGATGGGCGATCCCAACGCCTCGATCCCGACGCCGCAGCCGGTGCATTCGTGGCCCATGTTCGGGGCCTTCGGGCGCTCGGTCGAACGCAGCGCCGTGACCTTCGTCAGCCGCGATGCCGAGCTGGGCCATCTGGGGCTGGCCAAGGACACGGTCGCCGTGCGCGGCACGCGCGGCATCGGCAAGGCGCAGATGGTGCTGAACGACGCCACCCCCGAGATCCATGTCGACCCCGAAACCTACGAGGTGCGCGCGGATGGCGAGTTGCTGACCTGCCAGCCCGCCGAAAGCCTGCCCATGACGCAACGCTATTTCCTGTTCTGACGATGAAAGCTACCGCCGTCCTTCACCCGCCGCTTGCCGCCCGGCCCATCGACCGGGTCGAGCTGGACTATGATGCCCGCTTCCTGCGCCGCAAATTGCTGCGCACCCGCTCGGGCGCCGACCTGCTGGTCGATCTGCCGAAAGTCACCGCGCTGGCCCATGGCGATGCGCTGCTGACCGATTCCGGCCCGGTCGAGGTCGTCGCCGCAGCCGAGCCGGTGCTGATCGTCACCGGCGACCTGCCGCGCCTGGCCTGGCATATCGGCAACCGCCACACCCCCTGCCAGATCGAGCCCTTCCACCTGGTCATCCGCGCCGATCACGTCCTGCGCGCCATGCTGCAGGGCCTGGGCGCGACCGTGACCGAGGCGCGGCAGCCTTTCATCCCCGAAGGCGGCGCCTATGGTCCGGCCCAGGTCATGGGCCATTCGCATGGGCATGGGTATGGGCATGGGGACGGGCACGGGCACCAGCATGCGCATGGCCACCCCCACCCCCATGGCTGAGCTTGCCGCGCTGCAACGGCTGTTTGCCTGGCTGTCGCCCGCCTGGCCGGTGGGCAGCTTTGCCTATTCGCACGGCATCGAGCAGGCCATCGGCGATGGCTGGCTGACCGGGCCGGACGCGGTGCGGGACTGGATCGCCGACATCCTGCGCCACGGCGCGGGCCGCAATGACGCGATCCTCTTGGCCCATGCCTGGCGGGGCGAGGATGTGGCCGAGCTTGCCCTGGCGCTGTCCGGTTGCGCCGAGCGTCGCCGCGAGGCGGCCGAGCAGGGGGCAAGCTTCGCCCGCGCCCTCTCGGCCGTCGAGGGCGCGCTGCCACCCGCCCCCTATCCCGTCGCCATCGGCATGGCGGCCGCCCGTGCGGGGGTGCCGCTTGCCGAAACGCTGGCGCTCTTCCTGCAGGCCTTTGCCTCGAACCTGGTCACGGCCTGCGTCAAGTCCGTGCCCATCGGCCCGACTCAGGGCCAGCGCGTGCTGGCCGCCCTGATGCCGTTGATCCGCGAGATCGCCGCCGAGGCCGAGGTCGCGACGCTGGACGAGCTGGGCGGCTGCACCTTGCGCGGCGACCTGGCCGCCATCCGCCACGAAACGCTGCAACCAAGGATCTATCGCACATGACCAGCCCGAACGGCCCGCTTCGCATCGGCATCGGCGGCCCGGTCGGCGCGGGCAAGACCCGCCTGACCGAGGCGCTTTGCCGGGCGCTGTCGCAAGACCTGTCCGTCGCCGCGATCACCAACGACATCTATACGCGCGAGGATGCCGAATACCTGATGCGCGTGCAGGCCCTGCCGCTGGAGCGCATCCGCGGCGTCGAGACCGGCGGCTGCCCGCATACGGCGATCCGCGAGGATTGCTCGATCAACCTTGCCGCCGTCGAAGAGCTGAGGGCGGCCTTTCCCGACCTCGACGTGATCCTGATCGAGTCGGGGGGCGACAACCTGTCGGCCACCTTCTCGCCGGAACTGGCGGACCTGACGGTCTATCAGATCGACTGCGGCATGGGCGACGACATCCCGCGCAAGGGCGGGCCGGGGGTCACGCGCTCGGACCTGCTGGTCGTCAACAAGATCGACATCGCCGAGGCGGTGGGCTGCGACCGCGACCGCATGGCGCGCGACGCGGCCCGGCAACGCGGCGCGCGCCCGGTGCGCTTCTGCTCCCTGCGCACCGGCGAGGGCGTGGCCGAGGTCGTGGCCGAGATCCGCCGCCTGGGCGGGCTGGACGGCGCCTGACCCGCCTGCCGCAGCGCGACCCTGGGGCAGGGCGGCCCGGTCGCTGCCGGGGCACCCTTTGCACCAGAACGTCACCTTCAGGCCGATGCCCAGCTGGCGCGGCTCGACCACGGTGGCCCCGAAGCCGCCGATCGAGCGGCTGGCCCGCAGATAGGTCACCGAGCGGTCGTCGAACAGGTTGTTGACATAGGCGAAGGCCTGCAGGTTCTCGCGCGGTTGCCAGGTCAGCCGGGCATTGGCGACGGTATAGGAATCGACCCAAGTGCCGCGGTCCTCGTTGTCGTCGGAATAATAGCCGTCGGTATGGCGTAGCTGGCCGCTGAGCCGCCATTGCGGCGTGATGTCCCAATCGGCCGCCAGCGAAAGCGTATAGTCGGGCGCGCGGCCGAAGCGGTGGCCCTGGTAATCCGCCGCCGCGCTGGTGAAGCGGCCGATCTCGGCATGCAGCAGGCCCAGCCCCGCCTTGACCCGCAGGTTGTCGCGCAGCAGATCGTCCATCCCCATTTCCAGGCCATAGGATCTGGTGCGCTCGGCATTGACGGTGATCGCGCTGCCGATGTTCTCGGGCAGGCTGGTCACGACATAGCGCTGCGCATCGTGCAGGCGGGTGCAGGACAGGTTCCCGGTCAGCCCGATCCGGTCGTCGAGCAACCGGATGCGGCCGAAATCTCGGAGTTCCACGAGATCTCCGCATCGAAGGGCACGTATTCGCCGCTGGTCAGGTTCAGCGTCACCCCGCCGGGGTTGTAGCCCTTGCTGACCATGACGCCGATGCGGGTCGACCGGTCGAGGTCATGGGCCAGCGCCAGCTTGGGCAGCCAGGCGTCGAAGCTTTCGTCGTAGTCCAGCAGGTTGGGGGTAAAGCTCGACACGCCGCGCCGGGTGATATCGTCGCGCTGATAGCGCAGCCCGCCGGTCAGGTTCCAGCGGTCCGCCAGGTGGCTTCGGCGAACAGCCCCAGGCTGTCCTTGCGGTCGTCATAGGGGGTGGTGCCGTGGTAATCCAGCAACTCGTCCGAATCCGTGTGCGAGACGAACAGCCCCGTCACGCCGCTGATCCGATCCTCGGGCGTGCCGAAGGTCGGGTCTCGTTCGAGGTCACGTCCTGGTCCAGGACCACCGTGCCCGAGTTGACCGGCTCGGTCGAGCGCTTGATCCGGATGTCGGAATATTGCAGCTGGTTGAACAGCGTCCAGCCGTTGCCGAAATCATGGCTCAGGTCCAGGATCGTGGTGTTGGTGCGCAGCCGCCAGCTGGGGTTCGAGGCGGTGGCGCTTTCCAGGTCCTCATAGGGTTCGGTCGCGGCCTCCCAGTCCGGCCGGTTCGTCATGCCGTGCAAGAAGGTCAGCTTGCCCGGGAATTCGGGGATCTCTTGCGGCTGCCACAGCAGCTTGGCGCGAATGGTGCGCGATTCATGGTCCCGGTCGGTCGAGCCGACCGTGAAGGCGGGATTGGTATAGTCGATGCAGTTGTCGCGCGCCCAGTCATCGACGGCGATGCGCCCGGCCAGATCCTCGGACAAGGATCCCGAGGCCATCAGGCGGCTGTGGCTGCCGTATTCCATCTGCGCGGCGCCCTGGGGCTGAAAGGTCGGATCCTTGGTCCTGGCGATGATCGCCCCGGCGATCGACTTCGCGCCCTGGGCCGCCGTCTGCGGGCCGCGGAAGACCTCGATGGATTCCACGTCCCACAGCGCCTGGCTGCCCCAGACGATTTCGTTATAGCCCAGGGAATGGCCGTCGAGGGTGAAGGCCAGCCGCGGCGCGGTGCCGCCGAAAAAGGCCACCGCGCCCGAATGCGCGCCTTCGCTGTCCTGGCCGCGGATGGTGGGCGCGCCGCCCTGTCCGCCCGAGGCGACATAGGTCACGTTGGCGATGCCCGTCGCCGCATCGGCGACGCTGTCCTGCCCGCCGTTCTCCTCAAGGTCGCGCGCGGTCAGGATCGCCACGGAAGAGGCGGTGTGCTTGACGCTGCGCGCCTGCTTTTCGCCGGTCAGGACGATTTCGTCCAGCCGCATCGTCTCGGTCGCGCCCTGGCCGTCCTGGGCAAGCGCCGGGGCGATGGCCAATGCCAGCAGGGTGCCCGTGCCGACCCATGCCGGGATCTTGCGTCCATTCATCTCCAAACCCTCTTGAGAAGCTGCGGGCTGGCGGGTGCTGGCTGCCAGATGTGATTCGCATCCGGCCCGGGCTGGGCTGCCAGTTGCAGCAGGTCTTCGGCATGGCCGAGGGGCTGGTCTGCTTTACCGCGCCGCCCGACAGCGAAGAGCGCATCGTGAACACCCAGGGCCGGCCGATGTCGCCCTGGGACGAGCTGCGCATCATCCGCCCCGACAGGCGCGAGGCCGCCATCGGCGAGCCGGGCGAGCTGCAGGTCCACGGCCCCTATACGATCCCGCGAGGCCCATGCCGGCGGGGCGCTGGCCGCGCCACTGGGGTCTGCCAGGCCGGCGGCCAGCGGCTGATCGTCCTGGGGTTGCGCAAAGTGGGCCAGCATCGCCTGGACCGCCGCGGTGATCTGCCGGATCTTGGCCGGGCCGTAGCGGTCGGCGCGATGGCTCATCATGATGCGCAGGCCGACGGTCTCGCCCGCCACGTCCTCGACGATCTCGAATTGGAGGCCAAGAAGGGTCTCTGCCTTGTCCGGGTCGATCTGCCGGTATTCGACGCGACTTGCCGTCCATCAACGCGATGGCGCCGTTCATCCGGTTCCGGGCGTGGATCTGGATGAAGACTTCGAACATCTCGTCCAGCCGGGTGACGGGATTGCCGGTCAGCGCTTCGGCCACCTGATCCAGCGGAATCTCGGAGTGCGGCAGCGACCGGGCGATGCGGTCGCGCACCTGCGCGATCAGCGCGGCGGGCGTGTCCTGCGCCCCCAAAGCCAGGCGATGCGCGGTCATGGTGGTGAAATAGCCCACGGTATCGAACCAAGCCGGATCGTTGCGCCCCGAGGCTGAGGTGCCGATTACCAGGTCGCCGATGCCGCCCAGGCGCCCCAGCGCCACGCCGATCGCCGCATAGGCGGTGGCGAAGAGCGAAGCCGCGTTTCGCCGCGCCGTGGCATAGAGCCCGCGCGCGATTTCCGCCGGCAGGTCGATCCGGGTCCAGCCGCCCTGCGGATCCCGTCCGCCCGGCGCATCGCCCAGGATCGGCCGGGCGCGGGGCGCGCCGCGCAGGTGATGCAGCCAATAGTCCAGATGCGCGCGGTCCGCCTGCGCCGCCCTTTGCGCGGTGGCGAAGCGGTGGAAGCCCGGGGGCTGGTCGGGCCATTCCGGCGCCAGCCCCGCCGCCCGCTGGCGATAGGCGTGGCCAAGCTGGTCCATCAGCAGGTTCAGCGACCATTCGTCCAGCACGACATGGTGGAACAGCATGGACAGCACCTGCTCGTTCCCCTCGCGGAAGAAGCGCAGCCGCAGCGGCAATTCGCGGGCAAGGTCGAAGACATGGCCGGCCTCGGTCCGGCGGCTGGCATCGCCGGCCTCGGCGCTGGTCCAGAACCAGCGGTAGTCGCCCAGCCGCTCGGCCACGACCACCTCTTGCAGCGGCTGGCCGTCCCGTTCGCGGAAATGGCTGCGCAGGACGGGATGGCGGCGGATCAGGTCGCCGAAAGCCAGGCCGAAGACCGTCTCGTCCACCGGTGTCGGGAAACGCAAGGCGAAAGGCAGGTTGAAGATGCCGCCATGGCCGAAGGCGGCATAGGCCTTCCGCAGCGATTGCTGGGCCAAGGACAGCGCCGCCTGGGCCTCGGCGGCGTTCTCGCCGGCTGCGGGCGGCGGCGCGGCCGGCGCGCTGCGGGTGGCGACATCCGCCAGCGCACGGGCGGTCGGATGGCGGAAGATGTCGATGAAGCGCAGGATGATGCCGTATTCGGCCTGCAACTTGCCGATGATGCGGGTCGCGACCAGCGAATGCCCGCCATGGTTGAAGAAATCGTCCTCGGGCCCCATCCCCGGCGCGCCGAGCGCCTCGCGGAAGGCGTCAAGGATCAGGCCCGCCAGTTCGTCCGCGTCCGCGGGCGCGTCGCCCGGTGTCCGGCGCGGCGCGGCGGGCTCGGGGCCGGGCTCGGCTGCGATCTGGCGCGCGCGGCGGCGGTCGGGTTTGCCATTGGCCGACAGCGGCAGGGCCGGGACCGCAAGGATGCGGTCGGGAAGGTGCGATTGCGGCAGCCGCTTTCGCAGGAAGGCGCGCAGCGCCGCCGGCTCGGGCAGGGCGCGGCCGGCGATCAGCGCGGCCAGCACCGTCTCGTCCCGCGCGTCGGGCAGGTCCACGACCAGCGCCTGCGCGACGGCGGGATGGGCGGCCAGCTCGGCCTCGACATCCGCCAACGAGATGGGCACGCCGCGCACCTTGACATAGCCGTTCACCCGGCTGTCGATCAGGATCGTGCCGTCGCCGCGCAGCCGACTCAGGTCGCCGCTGCGAAAGGCGCGGGTGTCCTCGACCTCGGTGAAGTCGGTCTGTTCCGGCGCGCCGTCGCGCAGATAGCCCAGGGCCAGGTTCACGCCGGTGGTGTGGATGCGGCCGGCCACGCCCTGGGGGCAGGGCTCGCCCTGCGGGTTCAGCAGCAGGTAGCGGTTGCCGGGCAAGGCGCGGCCATAGGGGATGATGCGGTCGTCCTCGGGGCCGATCCGGTGCCAGACGCTCCAGATCATGGTCTCGGTCGGGCCGCCCAGCGACCACAGGGCAGCATCTGGCCGCAGCCGGCGCAGCCGGTCGATCACCGCGGGCTTGATGTAGTCGCCGCCCCGCGCCACCAGCCGCAGCGAGCCGAGCCCGTCCTGGGGCGCGCAGGCCAGCAGCATCTCGACGATGGCGGGAACCGAGCGCCAGATGGTCACGCCATGGTCGCGCACCAGGCAGTTCCAGGCGACCGCGTCCTTTTCCTCGGCCGGCGACGGCATGACCAACCGCGCGCCGGCGGCCAGCGTGCCGGACAGGTCGAAGACCGACATGTCGTGATGCACCGGCGTGACCGAGATCACCACGTCCTTGGCGCCGATCCCCCAGGCGTCCAGCGTATGGCCGACGACGTTGGCGGTGGCGCGATTGTTCAGCACCACGCATTTCGGCCGCCCGGTAGTGCCCGAGGTGTAAAGGTAATAGGCCGCCGCCGGCGAGCGGGACAGCGCCGCAAGCCCCCGCGAGACCGGGGGGCTTGCTTCCAGCGCGTCCATCCTGACCAGCAGCGCTTGGTCATCCGCCTGCGGCATGTCCACCAGCACCAGCCGGCACAGCAGCCCGTCCAGCGGCAGCGGCGCGTGGGCGAATTCGTCCCGCAGGGCCGAGAGCCGCACCTCGGCCGCGTCCAGCACGCGCAGCGCGGAATGGGCAGGGTCGAGCCGGCTGCGCAGCGCCTCGTGCCGGGCGATCAGCGCCCTGGCCCGGATCGCCAGGGCCCCGGCATCCAGCAGGCCGCGATAGCAGCGATATTCCTGCATGGCGGTGCGGCCCAGGGGCACTTCGCCCTCGCGGCCCAGCAGATAGGCCTTTTGCAGGTCGCCCAGCCGCCGCATCCGCATCGGCGCCGGCAGCCAGTCCGACAGCGGCGCCGCCGCCAGGGCGGGCGCATCGGCCAGCCGGCGCAGCGCCGCATGACAGGCATCCAAACCGCCGTGGACCCAATCCTCGGGCAGCGCGTCAAGCCGCAGATCCCAGTTCAGCAGCACGCCTTCGGCCAGCGCGGCCACCCGCACGTCCAGCGCCACCTGCGGCGCCTGCGAGACGCTCCAGACCAGCCGCCCGAACAGCCGGCCGACGCGGGGGCTGAGCAGCTGGCGCTGCGCCCCGTCCAGGTCGAGCCCGCTGATAAAGACCATCGGCGCGGAATCCACGCCCTGCCCGCCGCGCGACATCTCGCGCAGCACGGCGACGCCGGGGCAGGCCTGGTGCGACAGCGCCTCGGCGATCTCGCGCCCCGTTTCGCGCGCCAGCCCGGCCAGCGTGGCCTCCGGCCCCACCCGCAGGCCAAGCGGCAGGATATCGGTGCAATCCCCGACCAGCCGCGAGGCGTCGCGCATCACCAGGGCGCGGAAAAGCCCGGCAGCGTCAGGCGAAAGGCCCGGTCGCCCGTCGCCCGCGCCAGAACGGCGGCAAAGACTACCAGGTAAAGCGAGGTTTGCGTGACCGGCAGTTCCCGCGCCAGGCCCCGCAGCGCAGCGGCCTGCGCCGGCGAAAGCAGGGCCGAAAGCCGGGTGCTTTCCGGCGCCGGCGCCGCGTCGTTCAGCGGCAGGGATGGCGGGGGCGGCAGGTCGCGCAGCCGCGCGCGCCACCAGCCGCGGTCCGCCGCCTCGGCCGGGTCGGGGCCCAGCCGGCCCAGGTAGTCGAAATAACAGCCCTCGGGTTCCTCGACCGCGCCAAGCCCGGCCGACGAGAACCTGCTGTTTCCGGGCCTGGATTCGCTTTCCGTGATGACGCTGGTGGGGGAGCTGAAGCAGGCGGGCATCACGCTTGGCGCGCGGGGACTGCTGCAGGAGCCCAGCATCGAGGCTTGGTGGCGCCTGATCCAGGCGCGGCTGCCCTAGATCGCGCCCGGCGCGTCGATTGTCGGGCTAGGCGGTCAGCCGCTGCAGAAGCAGCCGCAGGTTTTCGCGCATCTCGGCCAGATCCCCCGGACCGGGCTTTTCCCCCGGCAGCCGTTCCAGCATCGCCTTGTGCAGCGCGCCGCAGATGAACGAGCGGATCAGTTCCGCAAGCATCCCCGGATCGTCCCGCCCGGCCAGCAGGCCGTCCTGCTGCGCGCGGGCGATCAGCCGCTGCATCAGCGCGATCACCGCCTGCTCGAAGCGGGTGACGCGGGCGTTCTTTCGCAGCGCGCCCAGCGTCGGCGAATGCAGGGCCAGGAACACGCCGGGATGGTCGATGGCCCAGTCGATATAGGCGTCGGCCAGGGCCTTGAGCTGCGCCATCGGGTCGGCGCCGTCGATCACCGTCGTCGCCCGGATGCAGCGGTCGTGCAGGCGCAGCAGCGCGCTTTCGACCGCCATCTCCATCAGATGCGCCTCGTCGCGAAAGACGGAAGCCAGGGTTTCGGGCGGGATCTCGAGCGCCGCCGCCACCTCGTCAAGGCTGGGCGGGCGGCCGGTTTTGGTCAGCAGCTTGCGAAAGGCGCTGGTCGCATCGGTGCAGAGATTCCTGCTGCCGCGGTTTTGGTAGGTCATGGTCTACTCCAATAACAGCCAGTTCGCGAGAATCGGAAACCACGACACGGTGAAACGGAGCATAATGAATAGATCCATTATGCTCCCGTCTCCCGAAGCGTGTAGCTGGCTAAATGTATATCTTTCCGGTTGTATTGGGATCGGCGGGATTCGGCGCGATCCAAGGGCGCCATCCGCCCGTCATCGCAGGGGGGCGATTATCCGGCCCGTCCCAGATCGTTCATCGGGCCGCATTCCGGCGACCCGGTCCGGCCATTTGCCCAGGACGGGACCGCCATCCGCGGCAGCGCCGCCAGGGTAAGCCCGGCAATGCCGAAGCCGACGTAACACAAGAGTGCCGCAACCCAGGCGCAGCCGAGTGCAAGAGTGATGACCGCCGACGTCATGCCTCCGATGACGCCGGCCAGGATGTATGCCAACATATGCTGAGAGTTTCCGCTAACAGTTCGGGGCGCTGAATACCATAAATGCCAAGTTCGATCCACCGAGTGGTTCAGGCGTGACGTCAAGTAAACATCGCCCTTGCGCGTCCTGCGGCCCCCTGGATGCCTGCCCGGCTATCGCCTGGGTTGTGCCGGCATGAACATTTTCCCTCAACCTTGCGCGCGACTTGCCTTTTTCTCCAGGTTTCCCGGCATTCAACATGGTTGCCTTGGATGAATGGATTGGCAAACATGCAACTATAGATTGGTTCTCGCTTGGGGATTCTTTGCAAGCGGTTGACATTATTGGGAGGGTGACGATTTGCTTTACACTAATAACCCTGACATGATTGCCTTCACGCTCGGCCGGGTGATTCTGCGTCTTGCGCGGGCCGGAACGCCGATCGGCGCGGATACCATCACCCAGGCGCTGATCCGAATTGCAGGTGGCGATTCCACCGGCCGGGTTTCCCCCGAAATGGCGAAAAGCGCACTCGCGGCGCTGAGACGGCTCGACATCGAAGACCATATGACGCCCGCGACCCTTGGCCGGGATCGCCGCCCGGCAGCGGCGCAGAACTGGCTGGCGTCGTAGAAGCCGGTTTCCCAAGGCGGGGCGGGGCGGCCGGGCTGTTGCCGGACCGGCCCGCGGCGCTGGTCGCAGCGCCGTATCCAGGGGCGTCCCCAGGACGGGACTCTCGGCGCTGATCGGCTGGCGGCCCCGGATCCGGCGGGCGCAAGATCTTCATCATCTTCGCCGCCGTCCTGGTGCCGGCCCATGGCGGCACCCATGGCGGCATTGCGCGGCATTGACATCGGCCATGTCGAGCTGGCCCGCACCCATGCGGCCAAGCCGAATTCTGTCCTGCAAAATTGCGGCTTTCGGAAAAGGAAATTGAAGAGACCGGGGCCGGGCAATAGCCTGACCGCCGTAGATGATGCCTGGGATGGCGCAAGGGCGCCGAAAGAAGTCAGGACATCGCGGAGGAACCGGCCACCCCTCTGCGATCTCGTCGATCCTGCAATGCGTTTGCATCGCTTAGCCACAGCGGAGGAGTGATTCATGCTTCCATTCTGGATGATGGATGCGGCTGAACTGTCCGACCGGATACGCCGGCGCGAAATCTCTTGCGCCGAGGCCGTCGATTCGGTCCTGGACCGGGTGCAAGAGGTGAACGCGGCCCATAACGCCCTGACCTCGGTCGAGGCCGACGAGGCCCGCGCCATGGCCCGCGACGCCGACCGGCGGCTGGCCCAGGATGGGCCGGCGGGGCCGTTGCACGGGGTTCCCTTTACCGTCAAGCTGGATACCGACGTGGCCGGCAAGATCACCGATTTCGGCTCGGCGGCGATGCGCGACAACCTGGCGGCCGAGGATGCCCCGGCTGTCGGCCACCTGCGCCGCGCCGGTGCGATCTATATCGGGAAAAGCAATGCGCCGTGCTTCTCGATGCGCGGCTTCACCGATAACGAGCTTTACGGCCGGACGCTGAATCCCTTCGACGCGACCGCCTCGGCGGGCGGCTCCAGCGGCGGGGCGGCCGCGGCTGCGGCGCTGGGGCTGGGGCCGATCCATGTCGCCAGCGACCGGGGCGGTTCCATTCGGCTGCCGTCCTGGTCCTGCGGCGTCGTGGGCCTGCGGCCGACGGCGGGGCGGGTCGCGGTCCGCAACGCCAGCGAAAGGGCCGAGCGGAACCTGACCAACCAGCTGACCTCGGTCTGGGGGCCGATCACGCGCACGGTGCGCGATGCGCAACTGGCGTTGGCGGTCTTCGGCCAGCCCGATCCGCGCGATCCGCAATGGGTTCCGGCGCCCTTGGAGCAGGCGATCCGCGCGCCCCTGCGGGTGTCGCTGTTCCGCCGTTGGGGGGACCGCGGCGCCGACCCGGCGGTGGCGGCGGCGCTGGACCAGGCGGCGGCGGCGTTGAGCGAGGCGGGCTGCATCGTCGAAGAGGGGATGCCGCCGCATTTCGACGAGCTGGAAGAGATGCGCAACCGCATGGCCGTCGACGACAGCCGGCGGGCGCAGGCCGGCATCGACAAGACCGGGGACCGCATGGCCCGCAAGGTGTTCGACAACATCCTGCAGATGTCGGCGCCGCGCGACACCGACGAGGCGCTTGCCGCCTATCAGCGCAAGCTTGCCATCGCGCGCGCCTGGTCGCTGCATCTTGCCGATCATGACCTGATGCTGACCCCCGTCTCGTGGCGCCACCGCATTCCGCTGGACGAGGACCAGCACACGCCCGAACGCTATCGCGAGATGATCCGCGACCTGTCCTGCCTGACCACGGTGGCCACGCTCGGCCTGCCGGGCCTGGCGGTGCCGACCGGCCTGGCGGATGGCGTTCCGGTCGGCGTCCAGCTGGTCGCGCGGTGGTTCCGCGAGGACGTCCTGCTGGCCGCGGGCAAGATCATCGAGCGCGCAAGCGGCTTTTCCGTGCTGCGCGCGCTTGACCACAAGACCAGCTCATAGGGAGGAATGAATGAGATCGGTTGTTTTCCCCGCCTTTCGCGTCGCGGCGATGGTCCTTGCCCTGGGCGGCACCCCCGCCGTGGCGCAAGAGACGATCACGCTGAAAGTGGCGCATCCCTTGCCCGAGACCCATTATTCCTGGGAACTGGGCATCAAGAAGATGCTCGATTCCATCACCGAGGCGACCGACGGGCGCGTGCAGTTCGAGGTCTATCCCGCCAACCAGCTGGGCCGGGATGCCTATGGGCTGCTGCGCTCGGGGATCGCCGACATGGCGATGATCGTGCCGCTTTACGCGCCCGACAAGTTCCCGCTGACCGGCGTGACCGAGTTTTCCAGCTTCTACGACACCACTTGCGAGGCGGCCGAGAAATATTGGGAACTGGCAAGGCCCGGCGGCGCCCTGGATGCGGCCGAATATGGCGCGCAGGGCCTGCGGGTGGTGTTTGCGATGACCACGGCGCCGCAGCGCTACATGACGTCATCGAAGCCGGTCGCCTCGCTTGGCGACGCGGGCGGGCTCAAGATCTATGCCGCGGGCTCCGCCCTGCCCAGGGCGCTGCGGGCCGTGGGCAGCATCCCGATCAGCATCACCGCGTCGGAGCTTTACGATTCCGTGTCGCGCGGAACCGTCGACGGGGCGCTTTTCCCCTATTCCAGCACCAACGCCTACAAGCTTGGCGGCAAGCTGGGGCATGAGGTCGGCGGGGTGAAGTTCGGCGTCTCCAGCTGGTTCGTCGGGATGAGCGAAAGCCGGTTTGCGGCCTTGCCCGAGGACGTGCAGCAGGCGATCACCGCGGCCGGCCTTCCCGTGCAGCAGAGCTTTTGCGCCTGGACGGACGAGGATGACGAGAACATCCGCCAAAGCCTGATCGCCAGCGGCGAGCTGACCGTGTCGGAACTGCCCGAGGCCGAGGTCCAGCTATGGCGCGAGCGGCTGCTGAAGGCGGCGCAGGAATGGGCGGCCGAGATGGATGCCGCCGGCAAGAACGGCACCGAACTGCTGGAAGCGATGGCCCAGGCCCTGGGGATCGGGCGGGACCGCCGGCCCCAGGGCGCTCGCGACACCATGCCGCGGAATGCGGGCGCCCGTTCACCTTATCGTGGCTGGCGTCCCGCGCGGCATGGCGGAAGAATGCCATCCGCAAGCGAGGTTTGACGATGCGAAATCACACCCTGAGCCGGCGCGCCGTCCTGATGGCCGCGGCCGTCCTTCCCCTGGCGTTCGCCCTGCCTGGCCGGCTGCGGGCCGAGACGCTGCCGCTGGTGACAGTGACCAAGGATCCCGGTTGCGGCTGCTGCGGCGGCTGGATCGACCACATGCGCGCCGCCGGCTTTCCGGTCCGCGCGGTGAACTCGGACGAGGTCTTCGCCCTCAAGGAGCGGCTGGGCGTGCCGCCCGACCTGGCCTCTTGCCACACGGCCGAGGTCGCGGGCTATGTGATCGAGGGCCATGTCCCGGCAACGGCCATCCGCCGCCTTCTGGCCGAGCGGCCGCAGGCCATCGGCCTTGCCGCGCCGGGAATGCCCGCCGGCTCGCCCGGCATGGACCTGCCCGGCACCGAGCCCGAATCCTACGACGTGCTGCTGTTCGATGCCTCGGGCCGCAAGACCTATGCCCGCTTCCACGGCGCCAAGGAGATCTGATCGAAGGCCGCCATGATCGCCCGCCCCGTGACCAGACCGCCCCGATCCTGTTCCGGCCCGCGCCTGTGGGCGGCGTTCCGGTTGCGCCTTCTGTCGGTCGCGCTGCTGCTGCTGGCCCTGGGCGGCGTCCTTTTGCTGCCGGTGGCGCATGCCGGTCCGCACGGGTATTCCCTGCATCATGACGTCGCCGCCGCGGCAATGGCGCAGCCTTGCCCGCATGCCCATGGACCGGGCGACGGGGCTGCCGCCGATCATTGCGATCCCGACCCGGCCGGACCGGGCCTGTTCGATTGCTGCCAGGCCTGCCTGGCGGCTGCCATCCTTCCCGAAACCCAGGCCCTGCCGCCCTCGCCGGAAAACGGCCACCTTGGCGTCACGGGGCCGGACCGCCAGGGGCGCATCCCCGCGGGCATCCTGAGGCCGCCACGTCCGATTGCGACTGCCTGAATCGCGCATGGCAGAGGGTGTCCCCCTCTGCCGGTCCAATCAGACGAAGGCGGAATCCCGCGCCCCAAGGCGGCGCCGGTTCCGCGCTGCCAAAGGATGACAACAATGAGACAAGCCGCAATCGCCCTTTCCGTCGGGCTGCTGGCCGGGTTGCCCGGCCTTGCCCTGGCGCAAGCCGGGCATGACGCCCATCACTCCGGGAACCCCCCGGCGCAAATCGGGCAGGCGCCCCAGACCGCGGTGTCGCCCGCCGCCGCCGACCTTCCCGATTTCACCAAGGCCAATGTCGCGGCGATGAACGACATGCATGGGCCGATGATGGAGGGGATCATGGCCGACGACCCCGACCTGGCCTTTGTCCAGGGCATGATCCCGCACCATCAGGGTGCGATCGACATGGCCAGGATCGTCCGGCAATACGGGGACGATCCGCAGACGCAGGCATGGGCCGCCCAGATCATCGAGGCGCAGGAACGCGAGATCGCCGAGATGCAAGCCTGGCTGGAGGCCAGGGCGGGCGGGGAAGCGGCCGCCGCCGCGCCTTTGGGGGGCGCCGTCTATTCCGCCAACGAAGGCGGCAATTCCATCAGCGCCGTCGACCTGGGCACCGGGGCGGCCGCCACGGTCTCGCTTCCCATCGCCCCGCATAACGTCGATCTGACGCCGGACGGCGGGCTGCTGCTGGCGGTCGGCGATCCCGCGGCCCAGGGCGACCACGGATCGCAGGGCCACGGGCATGGCGCCGGTGTTGGCGCAGACGCAGACGCAGGCGAAGGGCTGCTCGTCATCCTGGATCCGCAAGACCTTGCGGCGCCGGCGGCGGCGGTCGCGGTGGGGTTGCATCCGGCCCATGTGGTCGCCGACCGGCTGGGGCGCGCCTATGTGTCCCTGGCCGGCGGCGACGCGATCGCCGTGGTCGATCTGGCGCGGGCCGAGGTGGTCGCGCGCATCGCGACGGGCGGCTATCCGCACGGCCTGCGGCTCAGCCCGGACGAGGCGCAGCTCTACGTCGCCAATGTCCGGGACGGGTCGGTGTCCGTGATCGATACGGCCGGGCTGGCCGAACTCGCCCGCATTCCGGTCGGCGCCGGGCCGGTTCAGGTCGGCTTCACGCCTTCGGGCGACCAGGTCTATGTCTCGCTTCGCGACGAGAACCGGGTGGCGGTCATCGACACCCGGTCCCGCCAGGTCACCGGCAAGGTGGATGTGGGGCCGGGTCCGATCCAGGTCCTGGCGACCGCGGACGGCCGCTGGGTCTATGTGGCCAACCAGGGCAGCGAGGCAGAGCCGAACGACACCGTCTCGGTGATCGACACGGCGAGCGGCCGGGTGGTGCGGACCGTCACCGCCGGCAAGGGCGCCCATGGCGTGTCGGCCTCGGCCGATGGGGCGCATGTCTTCGTGACCAACACCGCCGAGGACAGCATCTCGGTGATCGAGGCGGCAAGCGGCACGGTCATTCGGACGATCCCGGTCGGTGATCGGCCCAACGGCATCGTCCACGGGCGGTCGCACTGACGCGACCAGGGGATGGCGCCGGAGCGATCCGGCGCCATCGCGACCCATGGGCCGGCTGTCGCCATTACCCAGGGGCGACTAGCCCCTGGCGAAGGCCTGCATGAAAGCCGCCGGCCTTCTTGCCGCGCTTGCCGCGCTTGCCGCCGGCGCGCGGACGTGGTGGAACTGGCCTTCGGAACCAACATCGGATGGAGGCCCCCATGGAACGTCGCGATCTGGGCAGGAGCGGGCTGAGGATCATGCCGCTGGTCTTCGGCGGCAATGTCTTCGGCTGGACCATCGACGAGGCGCAGAGCTTCGCCGTGCTGGACGCTTTCGTCGATCACGGCTTCGATGCCATCGACACGGCGGATTGCTATTCCGCCTGGGCGCCCGGCAACAGGGGCGGCGAATCCGAGACGATCATCGGCAACTGGCTGAAGGCCCGCCCCGGCATGCGCGACCGGGTGACGATCTTCACCAAGGTCGGCTCGATCACCGGCGCCCCGCACGAGGGCGGCTTGACCGAGGCGCATATCCTGCCCGCCTGCGACGCCTCGCTGCAGCGGCTGGGGATCGAGGCCATCGACCTTTACTTCGCGCATTGGCCCGACCCGCTCGGCACCAGCTATCAGGAAACGCTGGGGGCCTTCGACAAGCTGCGGCAGGCCGGCAAGATCCGCGCCATCGGCGTGTCCAATGTCGATGCGGCGCAGCTTGCGGAGTCGCTCAGGGCCGCGCGGGACGCCGGCCTGCCGGGCTACCAGGTGCTGCAGCCGGGATACAATCTCTATGACCGCGACGGGTTCGAGGGGCCGCTGCGCGATCTCTGCCTGGCCGAGGGGATCGGCGTCGTGACCTATTACAGCCTCGCCGCCGGGTTCCTGTCGGGGAAATACCGCTCGGCGGCCGACCTGGGCCGATCCGCCCGCGGCGGCGGGGTCGGGAAATACCTGACGCCCAGGGGCATGGCGATCCTTGCCGCGCTGGACGAGGTCGCCGGCGCCCATGGTGCGAAGCCTGCCGAGGTGGCGTTGGCCTGGCTGATGGCGCAGCCCGGCGTCACCGCGCCGATCGCCAGCGCGACGACGGTGGCGCAGGTCGAAAGCTTCGCCAAGGCCGCGGCGCTGACGCTGGCCGCGGATGAGATCGAGAAGCTGACGCGGGCAGGGGCGTGACTTCGCCGCGAGGGCCGGGCCTTCGACCTTCGCGACGATGATGCGTCGCAGATGGCCCCGCCGGATGGCCGGTGGGACCAGGAACCGCCCCGCGACGGCCCGCTTGCCGGTCAACCGCCGGCTTTCGGAGCTTTCGCGCAGCGCCTCAAGCATGGGATGCCGCTCTGGAGGGCGTGGGAGGCTCAAGCAGGCGCGGCGGGCAGGATGATTTCGGCCTGCTCGCCGCCGCCCTTGCGCGGCGACAGGCGCAGCTCGCCCCCCATCGCCTCGACAGCCGCCGCGACGATGGCGAGGCCCAGCCCGCTGCCGCCGCCCGAAGGGCTGGCCGCGCCGCGGTAGAAGCGCTCGGTGACATGGGGGCGGTCGGCCTCGGCGATGCCGGGGCCGCGGTCCAGCACGCTGAAGCGGATCCTCTCGCCCTCGCGCGTCAGCCGCGCCTCGACACTCGCCCCCTTGGGCGAGGCGAGGATCGCATTCTCCAGCAGGTTGCGCAGCGCCGGCGCCAGCAGCGGCCCCTGCGTGCTGCGCCATTCGGTCCCGCCGGTTTCCAGCCGCAGCGCGACGCCGCGCGCCTGCGCCAGCCCGGCCAGTTCGTCGGCCACATCGGCAAGGATCCTTGCGCCGTCCTCGGCCGGAGCCGTGCCGTCGACGGCATTCTCGGCCGCGGTCATGTCCAGAAGCTGGCGCACCATGCGGTCGGTGCGGTCCACGCCTTGCGCGATCTGCGCCAGCGCCCGGTCGCGCGTTGCGGCATCGGGGGCCAGCGTCGCGACCTGCGCCTGGGTCTTCAGCCCGGCCAGTGGCGTCTTCAGCTCATGCGCGGCAAAGGCGGTAAAGCTGCGCTCGCGCTCGCGCAGCCCCTCGACGCGGTGGAACAGCCCGTTCAGCGCCTCGATCATCGGGCGCAGTTCGGCGGGCGCGCGGGTCTCTCCCAGCGGGCTCAGGTCGGTCGCGGGGCGGCGCGACAGCGCCTGCGCCAGCCGGTCCAGCGGCGCAAGCCCGCTGCGCACCGCCAGCCAGATCAGCGCCGCCAGCAGCGGCAGGACCAGCATGGCCGGGGCCAGAAGCCCCATCGCCACGCCATGCACCAGCCGGTCGCGCATGGACCGCGCATCGCCGACCATGACGCGGATGCCCAGGTCCCGGTCGACATGGGTATAGACGCGCCAGACCTCGCCATCGACTTCGCGCTCGCTGAAGCCTTCCTGCCGGGCCAGCTGCCCCGCGGGCGCGCCGTCGGATTGGCTTTTCAGCTGGCCGTCGAAGCCCCAGACCTGGCAGATCAGCTGGCGGGCGAAACCGCGCCCGGTCTCGGCCAGGGCGGGGGCGGCCTCGGCCAGCGCCGCCGCCTCCGGGCCGGCGATGCCGCCGCCCCGGCGGATCAGCGAGGCGACCATCTGCGCCGATTCCTGCAGGCGCCGGTCCAGCACATGGCCGACCTCGGTGCGGGTCGAATGCTGGATCCAGATGACGGCGCAGAGCCAGATCGCTCCGGTCGCCAGCAGCAGGATGGTCAGCAGCCGCCTGCGGATCGAGATCATGTCCGCTGCCCTTCCTCTGCCGCCGCCAGCCGGTATCCCGCGCCGCGGACGGTTTCGATGAACGCCCGGCCCAGCTTGGCGCGCAGGTGGTGGACATGGACCTCGACCGTGTTGCTTTCGACATCCTCCTGCCAGCCGTAGAGCCGCTCTTCCAGCTGGGTCTTGGACAGGATGCGGCCCGGATGCTCGGCCAGGGCGTGCAGGATGGTGAATTCGCGGCGCGAAAAGCGCAACTCGCGCCCGCCGATCCGCCCGGCCTGTGTGGCGGGGTCCAACCGCAGCCCGTTCCACTCGATCACCGCCGCCGCGCGCCCCTCCTGCCGGCGCAGCATGGCGCGCAGCCGGGCGGCGAGTTCGTCGAGGTCGAAGGGCTTGCCCAGGTAGTCGTCCGCCCCCGCGTCCAGCCCCAGGACCCGGTCGCGCACCCGGTCGCGGGCGGTCAGCAGCAGCACCGGCAGCCGTTCGCCCGCCCGTCGCAATTCGGCCAGCAGCTCCAGCCCCGAGCCGTCGGGCAGCATGATGTCCAGGACCACGCCCGCAAAACCGCCGCCCGCCAGCGCCGCGCGGGCATCGGCAAGGGTGCCGACCGCATCGGCATTGAAGCCCGACAGGCCCAGCCCGACGGTAAGCCCATCGGACAGGACCGGGTCGTCCTCGACGATCAGCAGGCGCATGGCGTTCTCCCTTGGCTTGACGATCACGCTTTCGTCGATCAAGCTTAAGCTGGGCTTAAGGTGGCGTCTCTAGCCAGCCCGGCATGATGACGAGAATGTTTGCTTTCCTGATGGCCGCGCTTTCGCTGCTGATCGCCGGTTTCCTGGCGACGGCGCAGGCGCAGCCCTTGCAACCCGAAGACGCCTTCGCCCTGAGCGTAAGTCAAGGCGAGGATGGTGCGCTGGTGCTGAACTGGCGCATCGCCGAGGGCTATTATCTCTATCGCGGCACCTTCGCGGCGGAGGCGGATGGCCAGAGCCTGCCGCTGTCCCTGCCGGAGGGCGAGGCCTATGAAGATCCGTATTTTGGCGAGGGCCAGATCTATCGCGGCGAGGTCACGGCGCGGCTTGCGCATGCGGGCCAGCCGGTCACCTTGCATTGGCAGGGCTGTCAGCAGGACGGTATCTGCTATGCCCCGCAAAGCGCGCAGCTGGATGCGGATGGCAGGATGCTGGCCGACGGGGATACCGGCGGTTCGGGCTGGAGCCCTCAGACGCAGGGTGCGTCCGATCCAGCCGGCGCGGCGCAAACGAATACGGGATTGACGCTGGCGCAGGATGAGGGGCTGGTGCAGGGTCTGGCCGCGCGCGGCGGCGGGGCGCTGGTGGTCGCCGGTTTCCTGGGCTTCGGGCTGCTGCTGGCCTTCACGCCCTGCGTCTTTCCGATGTTTCCCATCGTCGCCGGAATGCTGGCCGGGCAGGGCGAGAGCCTGACTGCAAGGCGCGGGTTGGCCCTGACGGGCGCTTATGTGCTGGCGATGGCGGCGGCCTTCGGGCTGCTGGGCATCGCCGCGGCCTGGTCGGGGGCGAATTTGCAGATGGTGCTGCAATCGCCGATAGCCATCGGCGTGATCGCGGCGATCTTTGTCGCGCTGGCCCTGTCGATGTTCGGCTTTTACGGCCTGCAACTGCCGCAGGCGCTGCAAGCTCGCCTGGGCCGCATCGGCGGCCGCCGCGGCTCGGTCGGCGGGGCGATGCTGCTTGGCTTCACCTCGGCGCTGATCGTCGGGCCCTGCGTGACCGCGCCGCTGGCCGGGGCGCTGCTCTATATCGCGCAGACCGGCGAGGTGATGCTGGGCGCGGCGGCGCTGTTCGCGCTGGGGCTGGGGCAGGAGCTGCCGCTGCTGGCCATCGGGCTCTTCGGCCCGCGCATCCTGCCCCGCGGCGGTGGCTGGATGGAGGGCGCGAAGCGGGCCTTCGGCGTGATCTTCCTGGGCTTTGCGATCTGGCTGGCGGGGCGGGTGCTGCCGGGGTCGGTCACGCTGGCGCTCTGGGCGGCGCTGCTGGTCGGGACGGCGGTGTTCCTGGGGGCGCTGGACCGGCTGGAGGGCGATACTTCGCGGGGCCGCCGGCTTGGCGCGACGCTGGCGGTGCTGCTGCTGTTGGCCGGTCTGGTGCAGGGTCTCGGCGCGGCGCTGGGGGCGCAAGATCCGCTGCGGCCGCTGGCGCCGCTGGCGGGCGCCGCGCCGGCCGAGGCGCAATTCGCCCCCGTCACCACCCGCGCAGGGCTGGATCGGGCGCTGGCGCTGGCCGAGGGCAGGGCGGCGCTGCTTTACGTCACCGCCGATTGGTGCGTGACCTGCCGCGCCATCGAGCGCGGGCCTCTGGCCGATCCCGCCGTCCATGCCGCGTTGGCCGGCTTGGCGGCGATCAAGCTGGATGTCAGCACCTTCGACGCCGAGGCGCAGGCGCTGATGCGGGATCTTGCCGCCGCCGGGCCGCCGACCATGGTCTTTCTCGACGCCAGCCGCGCCGAGGCCGCGGGCAGCCGCCTGGTCGGCGCAATGGACAGCGCCGCGCTGCTGGCCTCGATCGGGAAGGTGGCCCGATGAACGCGATCTCGATCGGCCCGCTGGTCTTCGACGGCGCGCGTTTCGCCGCAGTCGTGGCGTTGCTGCTGTTCTTCGCGGTAATCGAGATCGCGGCGCGGCTGCAAAAAGGCGACGCGGGCCGATGGGCCGGCATCGCCGTGCTGGCCTGGATCGTCGGGGCGCGCGTGGGCTTCGTCATCGCCAACTGGCCTGCATTCGCCGCGCATCCGCTGGACGCGCTCAAGCTCTGGCAAGGCGGTTTCCTGCCCGCTGCCGGCTGGGCCGGGGGCATCGCCGTCCTGTCGCTGGCGCTGCTGCGCCGGGTGCGGGGCGCAGCCCTGCCGCTGGTCCTGGGCGGCGCTGCGGCGCTGGCCGGGCATCAGGCCGTCATCGCCGCGTTGCCGCGCCCTTCCGTCACCATCCCCGACATGCAGCTGATCGCGCTGGACGGGCGCGGCGTGCACCTGGGCGGACGCGACTGGCCGGTGGTTCTGAACCTCTGGGCGACCTGGTGCCCGCCCTGCCGGCGCGAGATGCCGATGATGACCGACCTGGCTGCGAATACGCCCGGCGTCGAGTTCGTCTTTGCCAACCAGGGCGAGGAAGCGGCCCGGATCATGGCGTTCCTGCGAGACGAGAACCTGCCCCGCGAAGGCATGATCCGCGATCCGCATGGCCGGCTGATGGAGGCGCTGGGCGCGGTCGGCCTGCCCTCGACGCTGGTCTTCGACGCCAAGGGACGGCTGGTCGCGGCGCAGACGGGCGAGATCTCGCGCGCCGCCCTGGCCCGGATGATCGCGCAGGCGACAGGAGATTCGCGATGAGAGGACATGCCGCATGGGCGGGCGCGATGCTGCTGGCACTGGCCGCCTGCGCCTCGACCGAACCGACAGCCCCCGCCGAGCCGACGCCTGCCATCCGCCCCGAACTGGCGGCCATGTATGGCGCGATGGAGGATAACGGCCACCACATCCCCGCCGTCGATCCCAATCTGCTGACCGAGGACAAGGCGCGGCAGGTCGTGGACTACTGGAGCGACGAAAAGCCCGGCACGATCATCGTCGATCCCCATGCGCGCTATCTCTACCAGGTCCGGCCCGGCAACCAGGCGATGCGCTATGCCGTCGCCGTGGGCGCGGCCGGCTACGGCTTCACCGGCGAGGCGCATATCCCCTATCAGCGCGATTGGCCAAGCTGGAAGCCCACCGACAACATGGTCGCGACCCAGCCCGAGCTTTACGGCCCGGTGGAAAAGGGGCTGGAAGGCGGCATCGACAACCCGATGGGCGCCCGCGCGCTCTATCTGCACAACGGCCGGGGCGATACCTATTACCGCATTCACGGCACCATGGACCCGGCCTCGATCGGGCAGGCGACCTCGGCGGGCTGCATCCGGCTGTTCAATCAGGACATCATCCACCTGGCCGGACAGACCGGCAGCATGACCAAGGTCGTCGTGCTGAGCGAGGCGGAATCCGGCAAGGGCACGGTGCCGCCGGGCCAGCCCTTGCCGCAACCCGCGCCCGCGGATGCGCTGGCTGCCGGCCCCGTTCAGACAGGAGGAACGACATGAGCATCACCCGACGTCACGTCCTGGCCGGAACAGCCGGCCTTGGCCTGGCGGGCCTTGTTGGAGGAGCCGTCCTGCTGACCCGGAGCAGGGGAGGCGGGAACGGCGCCAGCGGCACCGCCGCGGCCGAGATGACCGCCGACGACGTGCTGCACGACCCCGACAACCCGGTCCTGGGCAACCCCGCGGGCACGCTGACCATCGTCGAATATTTCGACTACCAATGCCCCTATTGCAAGATGGGCCATTCGATGCTGACCCGCGTGGTCGGCGAGGACGGCGACATCCGGCTGGTGATGAAGGACTGGCCGATCTTCGGCGCGCCCTCGGTCCTGGCCAGCCAGCTGGTCCTCGGGGCGGCCGCGATGGGCGATTACGCGCAGGCCCACAAGGCGCTGATGGCGACCGAAGCCAGGCTCTCCGAGGATCGGATCCGGCAGGTGCTGGGCGACGGTGGCATCGACACCGGCGCGGCACTGGCCGCCTATCGCGCCGAGCGCGACAAATGGGACGGGCTGCTGGCGCGCAACTCGGCGCAGGCGGCGGCGCTGGGGCTGCGCGGCACGCCGGCCTTCATCATCGGCCGGACGATCCATCCCGGCGCGCTGGACGAGACGCGCCTGCGCGGTGCCATCGCCCAGGCACGGCGGACGTCCTGAGCAGGATGGTCTAAAAAGGGCGGGACATCCCCGCCGCCATCGCTTCCCGGCGCACCCGCCGGGGGCGGAACCATGAAGGAGAGATCATGCAACGCCGTCACCTCGTCCTTGCGGGCGCGAGCCTGCTGGCCCTGCCGGTCCTGCCCCGCACGGGCCTGGCGCAAGAGCGCGCCAACCCGATGCCCGAGGCGCTGCGCCAGTCGCTGGAACGCGACCCGACCGCCCCGGTTCTGGGCAACCCGCAGGGCGACATCACCCTGTCCGAGTTCTTCGACTACAACTGCCCCTTCTGCCGCAAGATGGTCGAGCCGATGCACCGGCTGATCACCTCCGACCCGAAGCTGCGGGTGGTGTTTCGCGAATGGCCGGTCTTCGGCGAGGATTCGGATTTCGCGGCACGGGCCTCGCTGGCCTCGTTGCAACAGGGGCGGTATTGGCAGTTCCATACCGCGCTGTTCCGCACCAGGGGGCGAGTGACCGAGGCCGCCACGATGCGCGCCGCCCGCGACATTGGCCTCGATACCGCGCGGCTGGAGCGCGACATGGCAGCCGAGCCGGTCGAGCGTCACATCGCCATGAGCCATATGCTGGCCGAGCACATGGGGCTGATCGGCACCCCCACCTTCGTCGCCGGCGATGAAGGCGCTTTCGGCGAATACAGCCTCGATGAGTTGCGCGGGCTGGTCCAGCGCGCAAGGGAAACGATGGCGACCTAGAGCCGCCCGTCGGAACGGCCCGGTTGTTGAGCCTTGCCCCAGGCTTGTCGCCGGCAAGGCGCACGAGCTTCGGGGCGTCGCGGCCAATCCGCCACGCAGGGAGCGGTCGTGCCGATCGCGCAGGACCATGCTGACCCCGAACTCATCCGGGCCATCGCTGCGGGCTGGACCCCATGCCGCGCCGATCTTCTCCGCCGCCGGGCGCAGGATCCGTTGCCTGTCAGCAAAGGAGCCCCTTGCCCTCCCTCGGCACCTCGGATGGAAACCGTAGATTCCGTGGTCATCACGATTGGGTATGAGCTTGACGGCGGTGCTTCGGAAGCGAAGCGATGGCAGGTTGGGACGCGACACGGGAACAGGTAGGCAAGGCCTTCGCCGGTTTCCCCGCTGCTTGCCTCCGGCGGGGATATTTGTCCACGGAAGACCGGGGCGGGGTGGGGGTGGGGGGCGCTGTTTCACCCCATTCTTTCGGATGCGTAGCTTCCTGGCGAGGCGGGGAAGACCACGGTCTTGTTGCCGTTGAGGAACACCCGGCGGTGGATATGGGCGTGGATGGCGCGGGCCAGGACCTGGCTTTCGACGTCGCGGCCGAGGCTGACATAGTCCTCGGGCGATTGCGCATGGGTGACCCGGACGGTGTCCTGCTCGATGATCGGGCCCTCGTCGAGGTCGGCGGTCACGTAATGGCTGGTCGCCCCGATCAGCTTCACCCCGCGCTCGAAGGCCTGCTTGTAGGGGTTGGCGCCCTTGAAGCTCGGCAGGAAGGAATGGTGGATGTTGATGATCCGCCCCGACATCTTGCGGCACAATGCGTCCGACAGCACCTGCATGTAGCGCGCCAGAACCACCAGCTCGGCCCCCGAATCCTCGACCACCGCCATCAGCTGCGCCTCGGCCTGCGGCTTGTTCTCGCGCGTGACCTTGATGCAGTGGAAGGGGATGTCGTGGTTCACCACCACCTTCTGGTAGTCCATGTGGTTCGAGATCACCGCCACGATCTCGATCGGCAGCGCGCCGATGCGCCAGCGATAGAGCAGGTCGTTCAGGCAATGGCCGAAGCGGCTGACCATGATCACCACCTTCATCTTCTCGGCCTCGTCATGGATGGCGTAGTCCATGCCGAAGGGCTCGGCCGGGCCGGCCAGGCCCGCGCGCAGCGCCTCCAGCCCCACGCCCTCCTCCGAGACGAAGCTCACCCGCATGAAGAAGCGCCCGGTCTCGGTATCGTCGAACTGCGAACTGTCGGTGATGTTGCAGCCGTGCTCGGCCAGAAAGCCGGCCACGGTGGCGACGATGCCGCGCGTCGAGGGGCAGGCGACCGTCAGCGTGTATTTCTTCATCTGGCTCTCCACTGAAAGGGCAAGCGCCCTGGTTTCTTCCGTGTGCAAATATCCCGGGGGGCCGCAGGAGCGGGGGGCAGCGCCCCCCGCCGTCCCGCGCCATCCCTCAGGCCGCCGCGCCTTCGGCCCGGCCCGGATCCGGCTCGGGCAGGCCATGCGCCCGGCAGCAGGCCACCAGCGTATTGGCCAGCAGGCAGGCGATGGTCATCGGCCCCACGCCCCCCGGCACCGGGGTGATCGCGCCCGCCACCTGCGCCGCGCCCGCGAAGTCCACGTCGCCGACCAGCCGCGACCGGCCCTCCTCCTCGATGCGGTTGATGCCCACGTCGATCACCGTGGCGCCGGGCTTGATCCACTCGCCCCGGATCATCCGCGCCCGGCCCACCGCCGCCACCAGGATGTCCGCCCGCCGGCAGACCGCCGCCAGCTCGCGGGTGCGGCTGTGGGCGATGGTCACCGTGCAGTTCTCGGCCAGCAAGAGCTGCGCCATCGGCTTGCCCACGATGTTCGAGCGCCCCACCACCACCGCCTCCAGCCCCGACAGATCCCCGAGCGTCTCGCGCAAGAGCATCAGGCAGCCCGAGGGCGTGCAGGGCACCAGCGCCTTCTGCCCGGTCCCCAGCAGCCCCACGTTCAGCGCATGGAACCCGTCCACGTCCTTTCGCGGGTCGATGGCGGCGATCACCGCCCCGGCGTCCATATGCGCGGGCAGCGGCAGCTGCACCAGGATGCCGTGCACGGCCGGGTCGGCATTGAGCCGCGCGACCAGCGCCAGCAGCGCCGCCTGCGGCGTCTCGGCCGCAAGCCGGTGCTCGAAGCTCGCCATCCCCGCCTCGCGCGTCTGGACCGCCTTGTTCCTGACATAGACCTGGCTCGCAGGATCCTCGCCCACCAGAACAACCGCAAGCCCGGGCACCAACCCGTGCCCAGACCGCAGCCGGCCCACAGCCTCGGCAACACGCGCCCGCACCCCGGCCGCAAAGCCCCGCCCGTCGATGATCCTTGCACCCATAAGCCATTCTCCTTGCAATGTCCGCAGCCCGCCCCAAAGCAAAAGCCCGGCACCCACACGCGCGGCGCGGGAGATCAGACCGCCGCCACCATCTGGATTTCGACCGGCGCATTCCCCGGCAGCGTCGCCACGCCCACCGCGCAGCGGCTGCCGATGCCACCTGCGCCCAGCTGTTCCTTGAGGAACTGCGAGGCGAAATCGGCAAGCGCGGAATGCGCGGCAAACCCCGCTTCCGCGGCGACATAGACGGTCAGGCTGAGGACGGCCGCCAGATCCTCGCCCGGCGCCAGGGTCGCGCGCGCGGCCCGCAGCGCGTTGCTGCAGGCCAGCACCACCGCCTCGCGCCAGGCTTCCAGCGGCTGGTCCCTGCGGACCGGGCCGCTGAACATCAGCCGGCCGTTCACGCGCGGGGTCATCCCGGCGGTGAAGATCAGCGATCCGTGCCGCGTTGCCGCGACGTAATCGCCCTGCGGCACCGGGTTGCCCTGTCCGGGAGCCGCGCTCATGCGCGATACCGTTCGACCAGCGCCGCCAGGCGCTCGACCGCGGCCGTCGCCGCCGCATGGTCCTGCGAGAAGTTCAGCCGGATGCTGTCACCGGAATGCGGGCCTTCACGTTGTAGTCGATCACCCGCTTCACGGGGACCAGGAGCTTCATGGCTCCCGTCCTTCCACGAGTTCGGTTTCAGCCGCGCACCCGCGCCGACTTGGGATCGTAGAGGGGCGCCAGGCTGGCCTCGGCAGCCACGATCCGGCCTGCCACGTCGATGGTATAATCCGACGCCAGCATCTCGGCCGCGGTCTCGTCCCCCCGGCAGGGCACATAGCCCAGGCCGATCGCGGCGCCGAGCGCATGGCCGTAATTGCCCGAGGTCAGGAAGCCGACGATCTTGCCGTCGCGCAGGACCGGCTCGTTGTGGAACAGCAGCGGTTCGGGATCCTTCAGCCGGAACTGGACCAGGCGGCGCTCCAGCCCGGTTTCGCGCTTCTTCAGCACCGCGTCGCGGCCGATGAAGTCGCCCTTGTCGGTTTTCACCGCGAAGCCCAGGCCCGCCTCCAGCACATGGTCCTCGTCGGTGATGTCATGGCCGAAATGGCGATAGGCCTTCTCGATGCGGCAGCTGTCCATCGCGTGCAGACCACACAGCTTCAGGCCGACCTGCTCGCCCGCCTCAGCCAGCACCTCGAAGACATGTGCGGCCTGGTCGGTGGAAACGTAAAGCTCCCATCCCAATTCGCCGACATAGGTCACGCGATGGGCGCGGGCCAGGCCCATGCCGATCTCGATCTCGCGCGCGGTGCCGAAGGGATGCGCCTCGTTCGAGAAATCATCGGGCGAGACCAGCGACAGAAGCTGGCGCGAGCGCGGGCCCATCAGCGGCAGCACGGCTTCCGACGCGGTGATGTCGGTGATGGTGACGAACTCATCGCCCAGATGCCGGCGCAGCCAGGCCAGGTCGCGCTGCAAGGTCGCGCCGGGCACGACCAGGAAGAAGGCGGTTTCGGAAAGCCGCGTCGCCGTCAGGTCGGACTCAATGCCGCCGCGGTGGTTCAGCATCTGCGTATAGACGATGCGGCCCGCCGCCACGTCCATGTCATTCGCGCAAAGCCGCTGCAGGAAGGCAAGCGCATCGCGCCCCTCGACCCGGATCTTGCCGAAGCTGGTCATGTCCAGCAGGCCCACGCCCTCGCGCATCGCCATATGCTCGGCGCGCTGGTTGTCGAACCAGTTCTGGCGCTTCCAGCCATAGCGGTATTCGCGCTCTTGCCCGTCCGCGGCGAACCAGTTGGCACGCTCCCAGCCCGCGACCTCGCCAAAGACCGCGCCGCGCGCCTTGAGATGCTCGTGCAGGGGCGAGCGGCGGATGCCGCGCGAGGTCGCCATCTGCCGATAGGGGAAATGATCGGCGTAAAGCAGGCCCAGCGTCTCGCTGACCCGTTCCTTCAGATAGCGGCGATTGCGCTGGAAGGGCTGGGCGCGGCGGATATCGACCTCCCACAGATCGAAAGGCGGCTCGCCGTCCTCCATCCATTGCGCCAGCGCCATGCCCGCCCCGCCGGAGGACACGATGCCGATGGAATTGTAGCCGGCCGCGACCCAGTAGCCGGCAAGCTCGGGCGACTCGCCCAGGTAATAGCGGTCGTCGGGGGTGAAGCTTTCCGGGCCGTTGAAGAAGGTGTGGATGCCCGCCTGGCCCAGCAGCGGCATGCGGGCCACCGCCTTTTCCAGGATCGGCTCGAAATGATCGAAATCCTCGGGCAGCTGGTCGAAGCAGAAATCCTCGGGGATGCCCGCCATGCCCCAGGGCTTGGCCTTGGGCTCGAAGGCGCCGAGCAGTATCTTGCCCGCGTCCTCCTTGTAATAGGCGCATTCGTCGGGCACGCGCAGGACCGGAAGCTGGGCCAGGTCGGGGATGTTCTCGGTGACGATGTAGAAATGCTCGCAGGCGTGCAGTGGCAGGGTGACGCCGTTTTGCGCCGCAAGGTCGCGGCTCCACATGCCGCCGCAGTTCACCACGTTTTCGGTGGCGATATGGCCGCGCTCGCCGCCGGCTTCCCACTCGACGCCGGTCACGCGGCCATTGGCGGTGGTGATGCGCGTGACCTTGACCTGCTCGACGATCCGGGCGCCGCGCATCCGCGCGCCCTTGGCCAGCGCCAGCGCGATATTGCCCGGATCGGCCTGGCCGTCCAGCGGCAGGTGGACGCCGGCAACCACGTCGGAGATCTCCAGATGCGGATAAAGCTCCAGCACCTCGCGCGGCGAAAGCTCGTTCACGTCCACGCCGAAGGCGCGGGCCAGCGCCGCCTGGCGCAGGATCTCCTCGCGCCGCTCTTCGGTCAGGGCGACGGTGATCGAGCCGCATTGCCGCAGGCCGGTGGCAAGCCCGGTCTCGGCCTCCAGCTTGGTGTAGAGGTCGGCGGAATATTTCGCCAGCCGGGTCATGTTCTGGCTGGCGCGCAGCTGGCCGATCAGCCCCGCCGCGTGCCAGGTGGTGCCGGATGTCAGCTGCTTGCGTTCCAGCAGCACGATGTCGGTCCAGCCGAGCTTGGCAAGGTGATAGGCGACGGAACAGCCCGAAATGCCGCCGCCGATGATGACGACGCGGGCTTGGCTGGGAAGTTCGACCATGATGGTTATCCGCTGTTGGACTGGGTGAGCTGTGCAGGGCCGGGGGGTCGCCGGGGAAGGGGGGGCGATTCCGTTCTTTCCGATAGGGTGGAACTATCCATGGCGAGAATGAAATTTCAATTAAAAATTTCATTTTTAGTCCGATCTATCCAGGAATTTCATTTACCGGCTGCGGTCGTGTTGAGATTTCAGCGGAATTGCTGCACCTTGCCGGCATCCTCTGAAGGAGAGCCGATGAGCCATCATGTGGGTGAAGACATCCGGTCGCTGCGCAAGTCGCGGGGCATGACGCTGCTGGAGCTTGCGGGCGATGTCGGGCGCTCGGTCGGCTGGCTGAGCCAGGTCGAGCGCGGGCAGACCACGCCGTCGGTCCATGACCTGGGGCAGATCTCGGACCGGCTGGGGGTGAACATCAGCTTCTTCTTCCGCTCTGCCAGCCGGGCGCCCGAGGAACGCGGGCTGGTCCTGCGCGCGGCGGACCGGACGCCCATCGGCTCGCAGGAAAGCGGGCTGGTCGAGGAGCTGCTGTCCCCGACGCTCAGCGGCTCGTTCGAGATGATCAAGTCGACCTTCGCGCCGCGCTCGTCCAGCGGCGGACGGCGAAAGGCGCGGCCGAAGGAGGACGGCGGCGTCCTGATCTCGGGCCGCCTGACCCTGATCATCGGCGACCGCGAGATCCGGCTGGAACCCGGCGACAGCTTCCAGTTCCGCGAGACGGACTATGCCTGGCGCAACGATGGCGACGAACCCGCCATCGCCATCTGGATCGTCTCTCCGCCGATCTACTAGCGGCCAGTTCAGCCGGGGTGCGCGTTGGCCGCGATGCGGCGACCCCTGTCCATGCAGGGAGAATTCATAAATCCATTCTATACTGAGCGGGAAATTTCCAGCATCACGCCGGCTGGCCCGTTGATGTAGGTTCGGACCAGAAAAATCATCCCGGTCCTGCTATGAAAATCATGCCTGTCCATATGGAGCCGACCCGTTCCGGTTGGTTCGCCGCCCTGGGTCCGCGGCCCGCAGCCAATCGGTTGAATACTGATATCGCATGCGATTATCTCGTCGTCGGAGGCGGCTGGATGGGGCTCCACTGTGCCCGCCGGCTGGGCGAACTCGCCCCCGACGCCCGCGTCGTTCTTGTCGATGCCGGCAGTATAGGCGACGGCGCGGCCGGCCGTTGCGCCGGTTTTGCGATCGATCTGGCGCATAATCCGCGCAACAAGCACTTCGCCGAGGATAAAAAGGGCAACGAGGAAGAGTTCCACGTCAACAGCGAGGGGATCGACTATCTTCGCCAGGCGGTCGAGGAACTGGGCGTCGATTGCGACTGGGACCCTTCGGGCAAATACCACGCCGCGGCGACCGAGCGCGGGCAGAAATGCCTGACCGAGATGTCGGTGGCGCTGAAGCAGATCGGCAAGGAGCACCGCTGGCTCGGCCGGGAAGAGATCCAGGCCCGCACCGGATCGAAGCACTATTTCGCGGCGATCCACACTCCCGGCACGCAAGCCTGGCCGAGGTGGCGCAGGCGCTCGGCCATCCGCACCGTCTGGAACTGCTGGAATACCTGGCGCAGGGCCGCCGTCCGGTCGAGGAACTGTCCGCGCTGTCGGGCATGTCCTTTGCCAACACCTCGCGGCGTCTGCAGATCCTGCGGCGCATGCGGCTGGTCGAGATCGAGCGGCGCGGCAAGCATGTGATCTACAGCCTTGCCGGCGATGCCGAGGCGGTGGCGCTCGTCAGCGCGCTCAGCCGGGTGGGAGAGCGCAATATCGCCGAGGTCAACCGCGTGCTGGACGACTATTTCCATGCGCGGGATTCGATGGAGGCGGTGTCGCGCGAAGATCTGGCCCAGCGGATCGAGGCCGGTCTGGTCACGGTGCTGGACGTCCGTCCCGCCGAGGAGTTCGCGCAGGGCCATCTTCCGGGCGCGCGCAATATCCCGTTTTCGGAACTGGACCGGCTGATGACCGAGCTGCCCAAGGATACCGAGATCATCGCCTATTGCCGCGACCCCTATTGCGTCTTTTCGGTCGAGGCCGTGGCCGCGCTGCGCGCCAGGGGCTTCAGGGCGATGCGGCTGGAAGATGGTTTCGCCGAATGGAAGGCGGCGGGGCTGGCCGTCGAGACGGGGGCTTGAGAACGACGCGGGCCTAGGTGCCCTCATCCTGGCGGATGAACGGGGCAGGCCGCCGGTTTCACGGTTCGCGGCCTCGGTCCCGCTGGCTATCCCGTCTGCAGTGTTTTCCACGGGCCGGCACTTGGCGATGCGGACGGCCTTGCCCGAAGGCGCCTGATCGAATGCGGAAGCTCGGATGACGCGGGACGCAATGCGCCACCCCGAAACCGCTCGAAACGATCTCGCAATCGCCGCAGATGCGGGCCTCATCCCCGGCGTCGGACAACTGTCCGCAACACCTGAAGGACGCCCTTCATCACCTTGATTTTTATGGCTCCGGCGGTAGGGATCGAACCTACGACCAATTGATTAACAGTCAACTGCTCTACCGCTGAGCTACGCCGGAACACGGGGCGGTGTATAGCCGCGCTCTTCGGGGTCGTCCAGAGGGGTTTGCGCATTTTTTTCACCCATCCGGAAAATCCCCCGCCGGCCCCGGTCAATGCGCGGAAAAGACCGAATCCGAGCCGATCGGGCCGGGGGTCGAGACCGCGCCAAGCTCGGACAGGGCGATCAGATGCGCCAGCACGTTGCGCATCGCCGCCGGGATCATCGCCGGCGGGATGCGGTAGATTCGCCGTGCCAGCGCCTCGGCCGTGGCCGGGCCGTCGCGCAGCGCGGCAAGGATCTGCACCGTGCGCTCGCGCCGATGCGCGGCAAGCTCGGCCAGCCGTGCCGCCGGGTCGCGCACCGCATCGCCATGCGCGGGCAGCAGCACCCGCGCCCCCGCCGAATCGAGCCGCGAGAGCGAACGGAAGTAATCCGCCAGATCGCCGTCCGGCGGCGAGATGATGGTCGAGGACCAGCCCATCACCACGTCGCCGCAAAAGATCGTCTCGTCCTGGCGAAAGGCCAGGTGGCCGGCGAAATGGCCCGGCGTGTGCAGCGCGGTCAGGCGCCACTCGTCGGTCTCGACCGCCGCGCCGTCGGCCAGGGCGATGTCGGGGGCGAAGCCGCGGTCCAGCCCCTCGCCGCCGTCGATGGCGCCTTCGCGCGCCAGCCGCTCCATCACCGCCGAGCGGCCCGATTCGGCGGGGCCGAAGCCCAGGATCGGCGCGCCGGTCGCCTGGGCCAGGGCGCGGGCGCCGCCGGAATGGTCCAGATGCGCATGGGTGACGAAGATATGGCTGATGCGGCCCGGCCCCGCGGCGGCCAGGATCGCCCGGCGATGCGCGGCCAGGTCCGGGCCGGGGTCGATCACCGCGATCCGCTCGCGTCCCAGCAGGAAGGTGTTGGTGCCCGGCCCGGTGAAGGGCGAGGGATTGTCGGCGGTGATGATCCGCAGGGCTTTCTCGGCGCTTGTCATGGGGCTAACCTAGCCATGGCAGGGCCCGTATTCCAAGGGCCGGGTGGGGCATGAGGCAATGAATTTCGACTGGCTGAAGCGGACCATGCCGCGCGGGCTTTACGGACGGGCGGCGCTGATCCTGTTCCTGCCGGTCGTGGTGGTGACAATCGTCGTCACCATCATGTTCCTGCAGCGCCATTTCGAGGACGTGGCGCGGCAGATGACCTCGGGCATGGCGCATGAGGTCGCGCTGGTCGCGGCCCGGATCGAGGCGGCGCCCGATGTCCAGGCGGCGCGCGATTCTGCCGGCGAGGTGGTCGTGCCGCTGGGGCTGGAGCTGCAGCTGCCGGCCGAGCCGGGCGTGGAATGGCGGGCCTTCTACGACCTGTCGGGCCGCATCGTCATCGCCGAGCTGCACGAGCGCGTGCCCGCCGTGCGCGCCGTCGACCTGAGCCACCGGCGCGAGGTGCGGGTGACGCTGCAGGGCCGCTGGGGGCATTACCAGCTGGTGTTTCCGCGCCTGCGGGTCAGCGCCTCGAACCCGCACCAGCTGCTGGTGCTGATGGTGGGCACCTCGCTTCTGATGACGGCGATCGCGACGATCTTCCTGCGCAACCAGCTGCGCCCGATCCGGCGGCTGGCGCGCGCGGCCGAGGAATACGGCAAGGGGCGGATCATTTCCTACCGCCCGGCCGGCGCCAGCGAGATCCGCAGCGCCGGCACCGCCTTCCTGGAGATGCGCGCCCGCATCGAGCGCCAGAACGAGCAGCGCAAGCAGATGCTCTCGGGCGTCAGCCACGACCTGCGCACGCCCCTGACGCGGCTGCGGCTGGGCCTGTCGATGCTGAGCCCGGACTATCCGCCCGAACCCGAGGAGATCGCGGCGCTGGAAAGCGACGTGGCGGCCATGGGCACCATGGTCGACGCCTTCCTGGACCATGCCCGCGACGCGGCGCAGGATGCCCCGCCCGAACCGGTGCCGGCGCTGGATTTCGTGCGCGGCATCGTCGCCGATGCGCAGCGCGGCGGGCAGCGGGTGGTCCTGCATTCGGTCGCGGGCGACGGCGCCGGCCGCGCCACCTTTCGCCGCGACAGCCTGCGCCGCGCCGTCGAGAACCTGATCGGCAATGCCGTGCGCTACGGCGAGCGCGCCGAGGTCGAGGCGGCGCTGGGGCCGAGCTATTTCCGCATCTCGGTCGAGGACGACGGGCCCGGCATCCCGCCCGAGAGGCGCGAGGAGGCGCTGAAGCCCTTTACCCGGCTCGACCCCGCGCGCAACCAGAACCGCGGCCAGGGCGTGGGGCTGGGCCTGTCCATCGCCGCCGACATCGCCCGCGCCCATGGCGGGCAGTTGCGGCTGGGCCAGGGCGAGCGGCTGGGGGGATTGCGGGCCGAGATCGTGATTCCGCGCTGACGGCCGCGGTTGCGGCAAGGGGCGTCGCGGGCTAAGGCTGTCGCAAGGACATAGGACAGAAGGGATTCCGCGATGCGGGCATTCGTATTTCCGGGGCAGGGCGCACAGGTCGTCGGCATGGGGCGCGAGCTGGCCGAGGCCTATCCGGCGGCGCGCGAGGTCTTTGCCGAGGTCGACGAGGCGCTGGGAGAGAGCCTGTCCGACCTGGTCTGGAACGGCGACATCGAGACGCTGACCCTGACCCGGAACGCGCAGCCGGCGCTGATGGCGACCTCGATCGCGGCCTTCCGGGCGCTGGAGGCCGAGGGCTTCGGCATCCGGGACGCGGATTTCGTCGCCGGCCACTCGCTGGGCGAATATTCGGCGCTTTGCGCGGCGGGCGCGCTGAGCCTGGCCGACACCGCGCGGCTGTTGCGCCTGCGCGGCCAGGCCATGCAGGAGGCGGTGCCGGTGGGGCAGGGCGCCATGGCGGCGATCCTGGGCCTGGATTTCGCCGCGGTCGACCAGATCGCGCGCGACGCGGCCGAGGGCGAGGTCTGCCAGGCGGCCAATGACAACGATCCGGCGCAGGTGGTGATCTCGGGGCACAAGGAGGCGGTCGAGCGCGCCGCGGCGCTGGCCAAGGAGCGCGGCGCCAAGCGGGCGCTGATGCTGCCGGTCTCGGCCCCGTTCCATTCGGCGCTGATGCAGCCCGCGGCGGCGGTGATGGCCGAGGCCCTGGCCGCGGTCGAGATCGCCGCGCCGGCCGTGCCGCTGGTGGCCAATGTCCGCGCCGAGCCGGTGACCGAGCCCGGCGCCATCCGCCGGCTGCTGGTCGAGCAGGTGACGGGTGCCGTGCGCTGGCGCGAGTCGGTCGAGTTCCTGGCCGGCGCGGGCGTGACCGAGTTCTGGGAGATCGGCGCCGGCAAGGCGCTGTCGGGCATGATCAAGCGCATCGCCAAGGATGCGGCGGTGCGCAATATCGGTGTCCCGGCGGATATTGCGGCGCTGAAGGCATGAGGGGGCTCTGCCCCCATCCCTGCGGGATTCCCCCGGGGTATTTGGACAACGGAGAAAGAGCGTGATGTTTGATCTGACGGGCAGGAATGCGCTGGTGACCGGGGCGTCGGGCGGGATCGGCGGCGCCGTGGCCGAGGCGCTGCATGCCGCCGGTGCCACCGTGGCGCTGTCGGGCACGCGCGAGGCGCCGTTGCGCGAGCTGGCCGAGAGGCTGGGCGGGCGGGCGCATGTGGTCACCGCCAACCTGGCCGATGCGGCGGCGGTCGAGGCCCTGCCCAAGGCGGCGGCCGAGGCGATGGGTTCGGTCGACATCCTGGTCAACAATGCCGGGATCACCCGCGACAACCTGTTCATGCGCATGTCCGACGAGGAATGGGCGCAGGTGCTGGAGGTCAACCTGACCTCGAGCTTCCGGCTGTGCCGGGGCGTCCTGCGCAGCATGATGAAGGCGCGCTGGGGCCGGATCGTGAACATCGGCTCGATCGTCGGCACCACCGGCAATCCGGGGCAGGGCAATTACGCCGCCGCCAAGGCCGGGCTGGTCGGCATGTCGAAGAGCCTGGCCTATGAGGTCGCCTCGCGCGGGATCACCGTGAACTGCGTCGCCCCCGGCTTCATCGAGACGGCGATGACCGGCAAGCTGAACGACGAGCAGAAGGGCCGGATCCTGACGCAGATCCCCGCCGGGCGCATGGGTTCCGCCCAGGAAATCGCCGCCGCCGTGCTGTATCTGGCCAGCCCCGAGGCGGGCTATGTCACCGGCGCCACGCTGCATGTCAACGGCGGCATGGCGATGATCTGAACGTGGTTTATGCGGGTTGCAAGATCACGTTCCCGTGCTATATCCCGCAAACAAGGCCGCAGGGGAACCGCCCTGGGCTCTGACCGGCAATCGCTGGAACATCTGGGCGGATTGCCCGCGAAAACGAGGAAGAGACATGAGCGATATCGCTGATCGCGTGAAGAAAATTGTCGTCGAGCACCTGGGTGTCGATGAAGAGAAGGTCACCGAGACCGCCTCGTTCATCGACGATCTCGGCGCCGATTCGCTGGACACCGTCGAGCTGGTCATGGCTTTCGAGGAAGAGTTCGGCATCGAGATCCCGGACGATGCGGCCGAGACCATCCAGACCTTCGGCGATGCCGTGAAATTCATCCAGGGCGCGGTCTGATCCTGCTCTGACCTGCTTTCGGGGCGGTGCTTTCGGTGGAAAGCGCCGCCCTTTTTCTTTGCCTGCGGCGGTTTGACCCAGCGTCGCGGGGAACCGCCGCAAGGCCCATGTCGTTTCAAGGGCGGACCTGACGAAGGAGAGTTTCATGGCCGTGAATGTCAAAGGGCTCAGCGACAATGCCCGCAAGACCGCAATCGCCGAACTGAATGCCCGCCTGGCCGACGCGCTGGCGCTGTCGGCGGCGATCAAGCAGGCGCATTGGAACGTCAAGGGCCGCAACTTCATCGCCGTGCATGAGCTGTTCGACACCGTGAAGGCGCGGCTGGACGAGCATGTGGACATGATGGCCGAGCGCGTGCAGGTGCTGGACGGCGTCGCCGTCGGCACGGTCGAGAAGGTGGCCAAGGCCAGCACGCTCAAGGAATACCCGACCGACCTGACCAAGGCCGAGGACCACATCAAGGCCGTCTGCGAGCGCATGCGCGATTATGGCGAGAAGGTGCGCGCCGCCATCGACGCGACCGACGAGGCCGGCGATGCCGATACCGCCGACCTGTTCACCGCCGCCTCGCGCACGGCGGACAAGGACCTGTGGTTCCTGGAAAGCCACCTGGAATAGGCTTTCCGCCAGGTGAACCGGGGCCGAGGCCCCGGTTTGCCGCTTGCGCCGCGGCCTATTTCGGCATCGGCGCGGTGATCCCCTCGACATAGAAGTTCATCGAGGAGAGTTCCTGGTCGCTGGCCGTCTGCCCCTCGGCCAGCCAGGCCGAGCCATCCTGCTTGTTCAGCGGCCCGGTGAAGGGGTGGTATTCGCCGGCGGCGATCTTGTCGCGCAGCGCCTCGGCCTCGGCCTTGACCTCGGCGGGGACGGCATCGGTGATCTCGCCGATCACCACCTCGCCGTCGCCGATGCCCAGCCAGACGCCCTGGGATTTCCAGGTGCCGTCCAGCACCTCGCCGACGCGCTTGATGTAATAGGGCTCCCAATTGTCGATGATCGAGGCGAGCCGGGGCTGGGGCGCGAAATTCGCCATGTCCGAGGCCTGGCCGAAGCCGAAGGCGCCCGCTTCCTGCGCCTTGGCCAGCGGCGCGGTCGAGTCGGTGTGCTGCATGAACACGTCCACGCCCTCGGCGATCAGCGCGGCGGCGGCATCGGCCTCTTTCGCGGGGTCGAACCAAGTATAGGCCCAGACCACCTTCATCTCGACATCCGGGTTCACCTTCCTGGCGTGGATATAGGCCGAGTTGATGCCCTGCACGACCTCGGGGATCGGGAAGGAGCCGATATAGCCGATCTTGTTCGACTTGGTCATGCGGCCGGCAATCGTGCCCAGCACCGCGCGGCCTTCGTAGAAGCGGGCGTCATAGGTGGCGACGTTTTCGGCGGTCTTGTAGCCGGTGGCGTGCTCGAATTTCACATCCGGGAACTTCTTGGCGACGTTGATCGTGGCGTCCATGAAGCCGAAGCTGGTGGTGAAGATCAGCTTATGGCCGGACAGCGCCAGTTGCGTGATGGCGCGCTCGGCATCGGCGCCTTCGGGGACGCTTTCGATATAGGTGGTCTCGACCCGGTCGCCATATTCGCGTTCCACCGCCTGCCGGGCCAGGTCGTGCTGATAGGTCCAGCCGCCGTCGCCCACCGGGCCGACATAGATGAAGCCCACCTTCAGCTTTTCCTCTTGCGCGAAGGCGGGCAGGGCCGTGCTGGCCACCAGCGCCGCGGCGCTGCCAAGAAGAGTTCTGCGTTTCATGTCATGCTCCTTGCAGGTTGTGCCTATTTCAATGCGTGGAAGGGCCGACCCAGGCTGGCGGGGGCCGCGCCCGCGCCCGAGCGGCCGAATTTCTGCCGGGCCGAGATCAGCACCAGCACGAAGATCGTGGCGAGATAGGGCGCCATGGACAGCAGCTGCACCGGCACCGCGACCCCGGCCGCCTGCAGCCGCAGCTGCAAGACGGTGACGCCGCCGAAGAGCCAGGCCCCGGCCAGCACGCCCCAGGGGTTCCATTGCGCAAAGACCACGATGGCCAGCGCGATCCAGCCGGCGCCGGCCGTCATGCCCTCGGTCCATTGCAGCACGGTGGCGATCGAGATATAGGCGCCGCCCATCCCGGCCAGCGCGCCGCCGAAGCCGATGGCAAGGACGCGCATCCGCCGCACCGGATAGCCCAGACCATGGGCGGCGTCGTGGTTTTCGCCCACCGCGCGCAGGATCAGGCCCGGCCGGGTGCGGGCCAGGAACCACCAGACCGCGGGCACCAGCGCGATGCCCAGCCAGATCATCCAGTTCAGGCCCAGCGGGCCGGGCATCATCGCCGGGGCCTTCATCCCCTCATAGGGCTTGCCGAACATCGCGGTCAGGCCCAGGCCGAACAGCGTCAGCGCCAGCCCCGTCGCCACCTGGTTCGACAGCAGGAATTGGGTCAGCGCCGCGAATGTCATGGACACCACCGCACCGGCCAGGGCCGCGGCCAGGAAGCCCAGGGCGGGGCTGCCGCTGGCATGGGCGGCGGCGAAACCGGCCAGCGCGCCGGTGATCATCATGCCCTCGACGCCCAGGTTCAGCACGCCCGCGCGCTCGACCACCAATTCGCCAAGCGCGGCGAACAGGATCGGCGTCGCGGCGCCGAGCAGCAGGATGAAGACGGAAAGCGGGTCGATCATCATGCGCGCCTCCGAATGCGGTAGCGGGTCAGAAGGTCGAAGCCGAGCAGGAAGAACAGAAGCATCCCCTGAAAGACCTGCACCGTCGCCGCGGGCAGGTTCAGCATCATCTGCGCCAGCTCGCCGCCGATATAGGTCAGCGCCATGAGCAGTCCCGCCAGCAGGATGCCCAGCGGATGCAGCCGGCCCAGGAAGGCCACGATGATCGCGGTAAAGCCGTAGCCCGAGCCGAAGCTTTCGGTGATCTGCCCGGCCGGGCCCGCGACCTCGAAGAGACCCGCCAGCCCCGCCAGCGCGCCCGAGACGCCCAGGCACAGCGCCACCAGCCGCTCGGGGCGGACGCCGGCAAAGCGGGCGGCGCGGGGGGCGGCGCCGGCGGTGCGGATGTGAAAGCCCAGGACATGGCGCGACATGACGAACCAGGTCGCCGCAAGGGCCAGGATCGCCGCCACGCCGCCCCAATGCAGGCCGGAATTGGCGATGAGTTCGGGGTTCGAGGCGGGCTCGTATTGCTGCAGGTTGCGCGAGCCGGGAAAGTTGAAGCCCTCGGGGTTCTTCATCGGGCCGAAGGCCATCCAGGCCGCGATGCGCTGCGCGACATAGACCAGCATCAGCGAGACCAGGATCTCGGACGCGCCGAACCAGTTGCGCAGCATCGCCGGGACCATGCCCCAGGCCCAGCCGCCCGCCGCGCCGGCCAGGATCATCGCCGGAAAGATCCAGAAGGCGTCCAGCGGATAGGCGGCCAGCGCCACCGCCGCGCCGCAGATCGCGCCGATGATGTATTGCCCCTCGGCGCCGATGTTCCAGATCCCGGCGCGGAACCCCAGCGCCAGGCCCGAGGCGATCAGGATCAGCGGCCCGGCCTTGACCAGAAGCTGCGGGCGCGAATAGCCGGCGGCGGGGCCGAACAGCGGATCCCAGAAGATGGTGCGGATCGCGGCCAGCGGGTCGAAGCCCATGGCGGCGAACAGCCCGCCGCCGACCACCATCGTGGACAGGACGGCCAGGATGGGCGTCGCCACCTGCCAGAGCAGCGGGGCGCTGGCGCGGGGCTCAAGCCGGAACATGCGCCACCTCCATGCCATGGGCGCCGCCCAGCATCAGCCCGATCTCCTCGACCGTCAGCCCCTCGGTCGGGCGGGGCGCGGACAGCCGGCCCTGGTTCAGGGCGCAGAAGCGGTCCGAAAGCTCCAGCAATTCGTCCAGGTCCTGGCTGATGACGATCAGCCCCGCGCCCTGCGCCGCCAGGTCCAGCAGCGCCTGGCGGATGGCGGCGGCGGCGCCGGCATCGACGCCCCAGGTCGGCTGGTTGACGACCAGCACCCGCGGCCGGCCCAGCACCTCGCGGCCGATGACGAATTTCTGCAGATTGCCGCCCGACAGCGCGCCGGCTGCCGTATCCGGGCCGGGGGTGCGCACGTCGAAGGCGCGGATCACCTCTTGCGCGAAACCCGTGGCGGCCTTGCGGTCGATCAGCCCGCGGCGGATCAGGCCCTGCCGGGCGCCTGCGGTCAGCAGCGTGTTTTCCGCCAGGCTGAACTCGGGCACGGCGGCATGGCCCAGCCGGTCCTCGGGCGCGGCCAGCAGGCCGGCGCGGCGCCGCGCCTCGGGGCCGGCGCGGGACAGGTCGCGGCCCTCCAGCGCGACGGTGCCGGGGGCGGTCAGCGTCTCGCCCGACAGCGCCGAGAGCAGCTCCTCCTGCCCGTTGCCGGCGACGCCGCCGATGCCCAGGATCTCGCCCGAGCGCAGGGTCAGGCCGATCTGCTTCAGCGCCATGCCCTCGCCGCCCGGCGTCGAAAGGCCGCGGACCTCCAGCACCGGGGCGGCGGGCTTGCGGCCGGAACGGTCCACCAGCCGCATCTCGGCCCCGACCATCATCGCCGCCAGTTCGCGGGCGGAATGGGCGCGCGGATCGACCGTGCCCACCAGCTTGCCCTGGCGCAGGATGGTGGCGCGGTCGCAATGGCTGCGGATCTCTTCCAGCTTGTGGCTGATATACAGGATCGCCGTGCCAGCCCCGGCCAGTTGCCGCAGGGTGGCGAACAGGATCTCGGCCTCCTGCGGGGTCAGGACCGAGGTCGGCTCGTCCATGATCAGCAGCCGTGGGTTCTGCAGCAGGCAGCGCAGGATCTCGACCCGCTGCCGCTCGCCCGCCGAAAGGCTGGCGATGCGGCGGGCGGGGTTCAGCGGCAGGCCGTAGCCCTGCGACAGCTCGGCGATGCGGCGGGCAAGCTCGGGCCGGGGCGGCGGATTCTCCATCCCCAGCGCGATGTTTTCCGCAACCGTCATCGCGTCGAACAGGCTGAAATGCTGGAACACCATGGCGACGCCCGCCGCACGGGCCGCGCGCGGGTCATGCGGGGCGTAAGGCGCGCCCAGCAGCGCCATATGCCCCTCGTCCGGCCGCACGAGGCCATAGATCATCTTGACCAGCGTGGACTTGCCCGCGCCGTTCTCGCCCAGAAGGGCGTGGATCTCGCCCGCCTCGACCCCGAACGAGATGTCGTCATTGGCGCGCACGCCGGGATAGGTCTTGCCCAGGCCCTCGGCCCGGAAAACATTCGTCACTGTCGCGCGCCTCGCTGCTTTTTGCGCAAGATTAGCGGTTTTCCGCCGAGGGGCAATTGCACAGTTAGGCAGGTCGCCCCTAGATTGGCGCCATGCCTGAAAATTCCCCCCGATTCATCCACCTGCGCACCCATTCCGAACATTCGCTGCTGGAAGGCGCGGTGCCGGTCAAGAAACTTGCCGATCTCGCGGCGCAAAACGGCATGCCCGCCGTGGCGCTGACCGACAGCAACGCCTTGTTCGCGGCGCTGGAATTTTCGGTCAAGGCCCAGGACGCGGGGGTGCAGCCGATCATCGGCTGCCAGGTCACGCTGGCGGCTGATGTCACCGGCCCGGTGGTGCTGCTGGCGCAGAACGAGGCCGGCTGGCTGAACCTGATGGCGCTTTCGACCTGCCTTTACCTGCGCGACGACCACGCCTTGCCGCATGTGACGGTCGAGGAACTGGAAGCCCATGCCGAGGGGCTGATCTGCCTGACCGGCGCCGCCGGCGGCCCGCTGGGCCAGCTGGTGCTGCAAGGCCGGCAGGCCGAGGCGTGCGCGCTGGCGGAAAGGCTCGCCGCCGCCTTCCCGACCCGGCTTTACGTCGAACTGCAGCGCCATCACGACGCCGAGGGCCAGCCGGTCCCCGAAGAGGCGGGTTCCGAAGGCGGCATGATCGACATCGCCTATGCGCTGGACCTGCCGCTGGTCGCGACCAACGACGTCTATTTCCCCAAGCCCGAGCTTTTCGACGCCCATGACGCGCTGATCTGCATCTCCGAACGCGCCTATGTCGACCAGACCGCGCCGCGCCGCCGGCTGACGCCGCAGCATTACTTCAAGTCCGCGGCCGAGATGGCGACCCTGTTCGCCGACCTGCCCGAGGCGGTGCAGAACACCGTCGAGATCGCCCGCCGCTGCGCCTTTGCCGTCAAGAAGCACAAGCCGATCCTGCCGCGCTTTGCGGATGACGAGGTCGAGGAACTGCGCCGCCAGGCCTGGGACGGCTTGCGCGCCCGGCTGGCGGTGATCCCGCATTCCGCCTCGGTCGAGGAATACGAGGAGCGGTTGCGCTTCGAGCTGGGCATCATCGAGCAGATGGGCTTTCCCGGCTATTTCCTGATCGTGGCCGATTTCATCAAATGGGCCAAGGAACACGGCATCCCGGTGGGGCCCGGCCGGGGCTCGGGCGCGGGTTCGCTCGTCGCCTATGCTCTGACGATTACCGACCTTGATCCAATACGTTACAGCCTGCTCTTCGAGCGGTTCCTGAACCCGGAGCGGGTGTCGATGCCCGACTTCGACATCGACTTCTGCATGGATCGCCGCGAGGAGGTGATCCAATACGTGCAAGAGAAATACGGCCGCGACAAGGTCGGCCAGATCATCACCTTCGGCGCGCTTTTGTCCAAGGCGGCGGTGCGCGACGTCGGAAGGGTGCTGCAACTGCCCTTCGGCCAGGTGGACCGGCTTTCCAAGATGATCCCGGTCGAAGGGGTCAAGCCGGTCAGCGTCACCAAGGCGCTGGCCGACGAGCCGCGCCTGCGCGAGGCCGCGCGCGAGGAGGTGGTCGGCCGCCTGCTGGACTATGCTGCCAAGATCGAGGGGCTGCTCAGGAACGCCTCGACCCATGCCGCCGGCGTGGTGATCGGCGACCGGCCGCTGCACCGGCTGGTGCCGCTTTACCGCGACCCGGCCTCCGACATGCCGGCCACGCAGTTCAACATGAAATGGGTCGAGCAGGCGGGGCTGGTCAAGTTCGACTTCCTGGGCCTCAAGACGCTGACGGTGATCCAGAACGCCGTGGACCTGATCAACGCGGGCGGCCGGCCGCTGCATGTCGCGGCCGACGGTCGGGTGCTTTACGAGCCGGCGAAAGGGGCCGAGAACCAGATCAACGCCATCCCGCTGGACGACAAGCCCAGCTACGACCTGTTCGCCAGCGCCCGCACGGTCGCGGTGTTCCAGGTCGAAAGCTCGGGCATGATGGACGCGCTGCGGCGCATGAAGCCCACCTGCATCGAGGACATCGTGGCGCTGGTGGCGCTGTATCGCCCCGGCCCGATGGAGAACATCCCGACCTATTGCGAGGTGAAGAACGGCCTGCGACCCCTTGAATCCATTCATCCTTCCATCGACCATATCCTCGCCGAGACCCAGGGCATCATCGTCTACCAGGAACAGGTGATGCAGATCGCGCAGGTCATGGCCGGCTATTCGCTGGGCGGCGCCGACCTGCTGCGCCGCGCGATGGGCAAGAAGATCGCCGAAGAGATGGCCAAGGAGCGGCCCAAGTTCGTCGAAGGCTGCAAGGCGCAGGGAATCGACGCGAAGAAGGCCGGAGAGGTCTTTGATCTGCTTGAAAAATTCGCCAACTACGGCTTCAACAAGTCCCATGCCGCGGCCTATGCCGTGGTCAGCTACCAGACCGCCTGGCTGAAGGCGAACCACCCGGTCGAGTTCATGGCCGCGGTGATGAACTGCGATATTCACCTGACCGACAAGCTCGCCGTCTACAAGCGCGAGGCCGACCGCATGGGGATCGAGACGGTCGCGCCCTGCGTCAACCGCTCCGAAGCCATGTTCAGCGTCAAGGAGGGCAAGATCCTCTATGCCCTTGGCGCGCTGAAGGGCGTGGGGGTCGAGGCGATGAACCTGATCGTGCAGGCCCGCGGCGACCGGCCCTTTGCCGACATGCAGGACTTTGCCCGCCGGGTGGACATGCGCCGCGTCGGCAAGCGGCCGCTGGAGATGCTGGCCCGCGCCGGCGCCTTCGACGCGCTCGAGCCGAACCGCGCCCGCGTGCTGAAGGCGCTGGACGGGCTGGTGGCCTGGTCGGCGGCGGTGCAGGAGGCGGCGGCCTCCAGCCAGTCCTCGCTTTTCGGCGGGGGCGAGGATCTGCCGCCGCCGCGCCCGGTCGCCGCGCCCGTCTGGATGCCGGCTGAGAAACTGGCCGAGGAACATGCGGCCGTGGGCTTCTACCTGTCCGGTCATCCGCTGGACGACTACCAGCCGGCGCTGCGCCGCAAGGGGGTGCAGACGCTCGCCGAGGTGACGCAGGCGGCGCAGGACGGCGCGCTGGTGGCGCAGCTGGCCGGCACCGTGGCGCACCGGCAGGAAAAGAAATCCGCCCGCGGCACCCGTTTCGCCTTTGTCGGCCTGTCCGACCCGACCGGGCTTTACGAGGTCACGGTGTTTTCCGACACGCTGGATGCGCATCGCCAGCACCTGGAGCCGGGCGAGAACGTGGTCTTGCAGGTGCAGGTCGAGCCTTCGGGCGACCAGGTCAAGCTGCTGGCGCGCTCGGTCATGCCGCTGGAGCAGGCGGTGGCCGATGCCGGCGCGAACCGCCTGGCGGTCGAGATCGCCGGGCTGGACGCCGTCCCCGCCGTCGCCGAGGCGCTGGAACGCATCCTGGCCGAGCTGAACGTGCCGCCGCGCGCCCGCGGCCCCATCGCGCTGCGGCTGAAGGACGGGGCCGACCTGGTGGATATCGAGATCGCCGAGGACGTGCCGCTGACCACGCCCGCCCGCCAGGCCCTGCGCGTGATCCCCGGCGTGCTGGAGGTGCTGGAGGAATAGGCGGCCGAAGCTGCCGGGGCGTTCCCGGCCCGGCCATGTGCAAGCCGTGCCGTGGCCGTCAGCTTGCGCCCTTGCCGGCCGGCAGGTGGTGCAGCAGCGAGGAACAGGCGCCCATGATATGGGCATAGACCAGTTCGCCCGCCCTTTCCGCATCGCCGGCCCGGCAGGCGGCAAGGATCTCGCGATGCTCGTGGTCGGCGGTGCCTTGCCCGTGCGACAGGGACAGCTGGATGCGCAGATAGCGTTCCAGCCGGTCGTTCACCGCGCGGATCGTGCTGACCAGGAACGGGCGCTGCGCATCCAGATAAAGGCGGCTGTGGAACTGCCAGTTCAGCGCCGACCATTGCGCCACATCGGTTTCCCCGGCGAAGGCGTCGCAGAAAGCCTGGGCCTCGGCAAAGGTTTCGGGCGTCATATGCGGCACCGACAGCCGGATGGCGTTCGATTCGAGGATGGCGCGGGTTTCGAAGATCTGGGCGATCTCGGGTTCGGAGACCGCGGTGACGATGGCGCCCTTGTTGCGCTGGAACTCGACCAGGCCCTCGGCCTCCAGCCGCTTCAGCGCCTCGCGCACCGGGATCTTGCTGACGTTGAACATCCTGGCGACATCGTCCTGGCGGATCGGCTCGCCCTCGTCCAGCGAGCCGTCGGCGATGGAATCGCGGATGAATTTCAGGATGATGTCCGAGGCGGTGGGCGCCTTGCCAAGGTTGGGAACCTCTGCGTCCTTGAATGGCATTCCGCTCTCCCGCAATTCCGCGGCCTCGGCCGCCAGCGAAAGATATGGTAGCCGATATTCGGCCGCAAGGGAGGGGCGCGCCCCAGCCGCTTGACAGGTCGGGGCGGAACCGGCAGGCTGGGTTTGGAATATGGTATACGAAATACAACCCCAAACCCGTTCCCCGGATCGAGGAAAAGATGCGCAGCTCCAGACTCGTGCATGTCGTGTCCTGCCATGCGGAAGGCGAGGTCGGCGACGTCATCGTCGGCGGGGTGGCCCCACCGCCCGGCGAGACGGTCCGGGACCGAGTTCCATTGCCGCATCGACGGCGAAACCGAGGTGAACGGCAGGCCGGCGATCAGCCCGATCATCTCGGGCCGCGCCTGGGTGGTGGGCACCAGGCAACTGATGGTCGATCCCGCCGACCCTTTCCAGGGCGGCTATCGCCTGTCGGATACCTGACCGATGGGCATGTGACGGAGGCATGACACGATGACGGGCACGAAGGTTCCGCAATTCCTGTCCTACGCGGCCGCGATCGGCCGGCTAAGCTGGGCCGATGCCGTCGAGGCGCTGCGGCAGGGCCATGCGCTGCCCCCGGCCGAGATCCGGGACGTGTTCCTGGGCCCGCCCACCGGCACGATGATGAGCCGCTCGGCCTTCATCGAGGGGCTGGGCTACGGGGCCAAGACCTTCACCGTCTGCGACGGCAATGCGGCCAAGGGGCTGCCCACGGTGCAGGGGGCGATGCTGGTCTTCGACAAGGATACGGGCGCGCTGCAGGCCATCGTGGACAGCCCGCTTGTGACCGAGATCAAGACCGCCGCCGATTCCGTCCTGGGCGCCAGCCTGCTGGCGCGGCCGGACAGCCGGCACCTGCTGGTCGTCGGCGCGGGCACGGTCGCGGCCAGCCTGGTCAGGGCCTATACCGCGGTGCTGCCGGGGATCGAGCGCGTCTCGGTCTGGTCGCGCCGGCCGGAACAGGCGCAGGCGCTGGTGGCCGGGCTGGGCGGCGTCACAGCCAACCTCGTGGCGGTGCCGGACCTGCGCGCGGCGGTCTGGCAGGCCGACATCGTCTCGGCCGCCACCATGGCGCGGCAGCCGGTGATCCTGGGCGACTGGGTCCGGCCCGGCACCCATGTCGACCTGATCGGCGCCTTCAAGGCCGACATGCGCGAGGCCGACGATGCGCTGATGGCCAAGGCCGCGCTGTTCGTGGACAGCCGCGCGACCACGCTGGGCCATATCGGCGAGCTGACGATGCCCATCGCCTCGGGCGCGATCACGGCCGAAAGCGTGCTGGGCGACTTCTACGACCTGCTGCACCCCGGTGCCCGCCGGCGCCGCTCGGATGACGAGATCACGGTGTTCAAGAACGGCGGCGGCGCGCATCTGGACCTGATGATCGCGTCCTGGATCGCGCGGGTGATGGCGGCGTAAGCGCTCAGCCCAGGCGGAAGTTCTGCTCGACCACCGCCTCCATCGAGACATGGCTCGAGGTGTTGCTGACATGGGGCAGGGTCGAGATCTTCTCGGCCAGGATGCGGCGGAAATCGGCCATGTCGCGCGAGCGCACCTTCATCAGATAATCGCAGCCGCCGGCGATCATGTAGCATTCCTCGACCTCGGGGATGGCGCGGACGGCGGCGTTGAACTGCTGCAGCGCATGTTCGCGGGTGTCGTTCATGCTGACCTCGACATAGGTCACATGGGTCAGGCCCAGCTTCAGGGGCGACAGGATGGCGCGATAGCCGGTGATCAGGCCGATCTCTTCCAGATGCCGGATGCGCTGCGCCACCGGGGTCTTGGACAGCCCAACCCGGCGCGCCAGTTCGGCGATGGGGATGCGCGCGTTCTGCGTCAGCTCCGCCAGGATCTTGCGGTCCTGCGTGTCCAGATCCGGGTCCATACTGAAAATCGCCTCGAATTTGTTCCATCGGCCTACCTGCTGGCCGATATTCAGGCGCACCGCCTGGCAGCCATCTGGTATTCCTGTCCTATCGAATAAGGAGATCGGCATGATACGTGTCAACCCCACCGAGCTTTCCGACGCGTTTTCCACCCAGGCGAAATTCGCCGACGAGGCGGAACTGCTGAACCGGCTGGTCGCGCAGGCCGCGCTGAGCCCCGAGGCCCGCGCCGCCATCACCGGTCGCGCCGCCGACCTGGTGCGCCGCATCCGCGCCGAGGCCAAGCCGACGATGATGGAGCATTTCCTGGCCGAATACGGCCTGTCCACGCGCGAGGGCGTGGCGCTGATGTGCCTGGCCGAGGCGATGCTGCGCGTCCCCGACCGCATGACCATCGACGCGCTGATCGAGGACAAGATCGCGCCCTCGGATTGGGGCCGGCACCTGGGTGAGGCGTCCTCGTCGCTGGTCAATGCCTCGACCTGGGCGCTGATGCTGACCGGCAAGGTGCTGGACGACGACCAGGGCGGCATCGCCGGCACCCTGCGCGGCGCCGTGCGGCGGCTGGGCGAGCCGGTGATCCGCGCCGCCGTCGGCCGGGCGATGAAGGAAATGGGCCGGCAGTTCGTGCTGGGCGAGACCATCCAGAAGGCGCTGGAGCGCGCCAGGCAGCGCGAGGCGCAGGGCTTTACCTACAGCTACGACATGCTGGGCGAGGCGGCGATGACCGGGCTCGACGCCGCGCGCTATGCCCGCGCCTATGCCGACGCCATCGCCGCCATCGCCAGGGCTTGCGACAAGGGCTCGGTCGAGATGAACCCCGGCATCTCGATCAAGCTTTCGGCGCTGCATCCGCGCTATGAGGTGGCGCAGGAAACCCGCGTCATGGCCGAGCTGGTGCCGGTGGTGCTGTCGCTGGCCCGCCAGGCCAAGGCCGCCGGCATGGGCATGAACATCGACGCCGAGGAACAGGACCGGCTGGTGATCTCGCTGAAGGTGATCGAGGCGGTGCTGTCGGACCCCTCGCTGGCCGGCTGGGACGGGTTCGGCGTGGTGGTGCAGGCTTACGGCAAGCGCGCGGGCCAGGTCATCGACTGGCTTTACACCACCGCCGAGCGGCTGGACCGGCGCATCATGGTGCGGCTGGTCAAGGGCGCCTATTGGGACACCGAGATCAAGCGTGCCCAGGTCGAGGGTTTCGACGGCTTCCCGCTGTTCACCAGCAAGGTCGCGACCGACGTCAGCTATATCGCCCATGCCCGCAAGCTGATCGGCTACGCCGACCGCATCTATCCGCAATTCGCCACCCATAACGCCCAGACCGTCGCGGCGATCCTGGAAATGGCCGGCGACATCCCCTTCGAGTTCCAGCGCCTGCATGGCATGGGCGAGCGGCTGCACGACATCGTGCTGCGCGACTATAACGGCCGCTGCCGCATCTATGCCCCGGTCGGCGCGCATCGCGACCTGCTGGCCTATCTGGTGCGGCGCCTGCTGGAGAATGGCGCGAACAGCAGCTTCGTGCATCAGATCGTGGACGAATCCGTCTCGCCCGAGGAAGTCGCGCGCGACCCGTTCGAGGCGCTGGCCGGCGCCCGTCCGCCAGCCGGGCTGGCCGCGCCCGCGGCGATCTTCGGCGAGGCCCGGCGCAATTCGCGGGGCTTCGACCTGAGCGACGAGGCGACGCTGGCCCGGATCGAGGCCGCCCGCAACGGCCCGGTGCCGGATGCGGCGCCGCTGACCGTTTCCGCCGGCTCGGGCACGCGGGTCGCGGTCGCGAACCCGGCCACGGGCGAGCTGGTCGCCCATGTGACCGAGGCCGATGCCGAGACCGTCGCCCGCGCCATCGACGACGCCCGGCCCTGGGACGCGCCCGCCGCCACCCGCGCCGCGGTGCTGCGCCGTACCGCCGACCTTTACGAGGCGCATTTCGGCCCGATCTTCGCCGCCCTGGCGCGCGAGGCGGGCAAGACCCTGCCCGATTGCGTGGGCGAATTGCGCGAGGCCGCCGATTTCCTGCGCTATTACGCCGCCGAGGGCGAAGGGGCGACCGGCCGGCCGCGCGGGGTGATCGCGGCGATCAGCCCCTGGAACTTTCCGCTGGCGATCTTTACCGGCCAGATCGCCGCGGCGCTGATGGCGGGCAATGCCGTGTTGGCGAAGCCGGCCGAGCAGACGCCGCTGGTCGCCGCCATCGCCGTGCGGCTGCTGCACGAGGCCGGCGTTCCGGCCGGCGCGCTGCAACTGCTGCCGGGGCAGGGCGGCACGGTGGGGGCGGCGCTGACCGCGGATTCGCGGATCAACGGCGTGGTCTTCACCGGCTCGACCGAGACGGCGCAGACCATCGCCCGCGCCATGGCCGAGCACATGGCCCCCGGCACGCCGCTGATCGCCGAGACCGGCGGGCTGAACGCGATGATCGTCGATTCCACCGCACTGCCGGAACAGGCGGTGCGCGACATCGTCGCCTCGGCCTTCCGCTCGGCCGGGCAGCGCTGCTCGGCGCTGCGCTGCCTTTACGTGCAGGAGGACATCGCCCCGCATCTGATCGCCATGATCAAGGGCGCGATGGACGAGCTGCGGCTGGGCGATCCCTGGCGGCTTTCGACCGATGTCGGCCCGGTGATCGACGCCGAGGCGCAGGCCGGCATCGAGCGCTACCTGGAGAGCAAGGCGAACCGCATCCTGCATCGCATCTGGGCGCCGAAGCAGGGCCATTTCATCGCCCCCGTGCTGCTGCGGGTCGAGGGCATCGACGACCTGGAGCGCGAGGTCTTCGGCCCGGTCCTGCATGTCGCGACCTTCCGCGCCGGCGAGCTGGAGCGCGTCGTCGCCGCGATCAACGCGCGCGGCTTCGGCCTGACCTTCGGGCTGCACACCCGCATCGATTCGCGCGTGCAGGAGGTGTCGGACGCCATCCATGCCGGCAATATCTACGTCAACCGCAACCAGATCGGCGCGGTGGTGGGCAGCCAGCCCTTTGGCGGCGAGGGGCTGTCGGGCACCGGGCCCAAGGCGGGCGGCCCGCTTTACCTGCCGCGCTTCTTCGCGCCGGCCGAGCCCGCGGCCCCGGCGGGCGGCTGGCAGGGCCCGGCCGACGAGGCGCGGCTGCGCGGCGTGCTGTCCGCCACCGTCCCGGCAAGGATCGAGGAGCGGCTGATGCCCGGCCCCACGGGCGAGTTGAACCGGCTTTCCGCGCATAGCCGGCCGCCGGTCCTCTGCCTCGGCCCCGGCCCGCAGGCGGTGGCGGCGCAGGTGGCGGCGGTCCAGGCGCTTGGCGGCCAGGCCGTCGGCGCCGAGGGCGAGTTGCCGCCCGAGGCGCTGACCCGGCTGCCGCAGCTTTCGGCGGTGCTGTGGTGGGGCGACGAGGCGCAGGGCCGCGCCTATGCCCGGGCGCTGGCTGCGCGTGCAGGCGCCATCGTGCCGCTGATCGGCGCCATGCCCGACCTCGCCCATGTCGCGCATGAGCGCCACCTTTGCGTGGACACCACCGCCGCGGGCGGCAACGCCGCGCTGCTGGCCGGCTGAGATGACCGCAGGGGGCCCGCCGCGGCCCCCTGTTTTCCAGAAAGAGCCCGGAGGAGGCGTTCCATGAGCAATCAATCATTCCTGGCCGATGTGAACGAGATGTTCGACGTCGCGGCCTCGCGCTGCGACCTGCCCGAGGGGCTGGCCGAGAAGATCAAGGTCTGCAACGCGACCTATGTCACCCGCTTCGGCGTGCGGCTGCGCGGGCGCATGCATACCTTCACCGGCTGGCGCGCCGTCCATTCGACGCATAGCCGCCCGGCCAAGGGCGGCATCCGCTTTGCCCCCAATGCCGACCAGGACGAGGTCGAGGCGCTGGCGGCGCTGATGACCTACAAATGCGCGCTGGTGCGGCTGCCCTTCGGCGGCTCCAAGGGGGCGCTGAAGATCGACCCCGCCGACTGGACCGAGACCGAGCTGGAAAAGATCACCCGCCGCTTCGCGCAGGAGCTGATGGCGCATGAATTCCTCAGCTCGGCCGCCAACGTGCCTGCACCGGACATGGGCACGGGCGAACTGAACATGATGTGGATCGCCGACGAATACCGCCGCGCCCGCCCGCAGGACATCAACGCGCTGGGTTGCGTCACCGGCAAGCCGGTCGGCGGCGGCGGCATCGAGGGCCGCACCGAGGCCACCGGCCGCGGCGTGCAATACGCGATCCGCGAATTCTTCCGCCATCCCGCCGACCGCGCCCGCGCCGGCTTCCAGTCCGAGATCCTGTCCGGCCTGACCTGCGTGGTGCAGGGCCTTGGAAACGTGGGCTTCCACGCCGCCAAGTTCCTGTCGCAGGAGGACGGGGTGCGCATCGTCACGGTGATCGAACGCACGGGCGTGGTGCGCAACCCCGACGGCATCGACATCGACGCGCTCAAGGCGCATCTGGTCCAGACCGGCTCGGTCGAGGGCTTTGCCGGCGGCGCGGTCAGCCCGCCCGACATGGGGGCGCTGGCCGACGATTGCGACATCCTGATCCCCGCCGCGGCCGAGGGCGCGATCACGGCCGAGAATGCCGCCGCCATCAAGGCGGCGCTGATCGTCGAGGCCGCCAACGGCCCCACGACCAAGGCCGCCGACACCATCCTGCGCCAGGCCGGCAAGATCATCCTGCCCGACCTCTTCGCCAATGCCGGCGGCGTGGTGGTGTCCTATTTCGAATGGGTGAAGAACCTCAGCCACATCCCCTTCGGCCTGATGGAACGGCGGCTGGAAGAGGACGAGCACCGGCTGCTGGCGCGCTCGCTGGAGCAGATGACCGGCCGGGACTTTCCCCGCGAGCATGCCCGCTTCCTGGAGGCGCGCAGCGAGATCGCGCTGGTCCGCTCGGGCCTCGACGACATCATGCGCGCCGCCTATCGCCGGATGAGCGCGCTGTGGAACCGCCCCGACGGCAGCTACCCGGACCTGCGCACCGCCGCCTACGTGCTGGCCATCGACGAGGTGGCGCAGGCCTACAAGGCCATCGGGCTTTAGCCGCCGGGCCGGGGTGTCCATCGGCCCGGTCCTGCGGCCAAGGGGGAAACCGGCAGCGATAGGCGGCCGGTCCTTTCGCGCCCATACCGCCCGACCCGGCGAATGATCGTGGCCTTTGCGACAGAACCGGCAGGCGGCCGTATGAGCTGCTCGTGAAACCGCATTCAAGGCCATCGGGCTTGGCCGCCGGACTTAGGCATTCATCGGCCGGGCCTGTGGCCAATGGAGAAACCGGCCGCAATACGCGGCCGGTCCTTTCCCGCGCATATCGCCCGACCCGGCGGATGATCGTGGCCCTTGAGACATGACCGGCAGGTGGCCGCGCGAGTCTCTAGTGAAACCGCTTCAGGAAAAGGATGCAACCGGCGGGTTAAACAGGCTTTCTTCAGGAATGACCCCGAGGCCCGGACCCTTGGGCAGGTCGATATGGCCGCCCGTGATGCGGATGCCGTTCTCCGGGTCGTAGGGCTGCGCGATATAGGGTTGGGCGACCCAGACGCCCTCGTTCAGCCGCGGCTGGACGGTGGCGCCGACATGGGTGCAGGCAGCGGCGATGATGTCGCCGCCCCAGGCGTCGTCGCAGGTATGGGGCAGGGCGCGCGCCTCGCAGATGTCGCGGAACGCCGCCATCGGTTGCAGCCCGCCGATGCGCGTCACCTTCATGCCGAACCCGTCGCAGAGCCCCTGGCCGGCGGCGCGGATCACCGTGGACAGATCCTCGCCGCTCTCGTCCAGGTAGATGCCGTGCTGGACGCGGCCGCGAATGGCCGAGATCTCCTCCAGCGTGTTGCAGGGCTGTTCCAGCACGAAGGGGATCTCGGGGCATTCGCGGCTGAGCCGCAGCACGTCGCGGGCGGGCAGGCTGCGGTTGCCGTCCACCGCCAGCCGCGTGCCGGTGCCGCGGATGCGCTCCCAGACCTTGCGCACGGTCTCGATGTCGATCTCGACCGGGCGCGCGCCGATCTTGATCTGCAGGCGCGGGAAGCCCTCGGCGACCTTCTCGGCGGCGATGCGGGCGATCTCGTCGGGCTGGCCGATGCCGGTGGCGTAATAGGAGGGCAGGCGCTCGGCCGCGACGCCGCCCAAGAGGTCCGCCACGCGGACGCCGTAATGCTTGCCCATCAGGTCATGGGCGGCGATGTCGATGGCCGCCTTGGCGTAGTTATGCCCGCAAAGCAGCCCGTCCATGCGGCGGTGCAGGACCAGCGGCTGCAGCGGGTTCGCGCCGATCAGGCCCGGCGCCATCTCGGCCAGCGCGGCACGGGCGCCAAGCGCATGGCTGGGCGCATAGGTCGGGCCGACCGGGCAGGTCTCGCCCCAGCCCACCAGCCCGTTGTCGGCGACGATCTTGACCAGCGTGCTCTGCAGCGACCAGACCGTCGAGCTGGCGATGGCATAGGGGCCGTCCCTGACCGGCAGGTCATGGGCATACAGGTGGATTTCGGCAATCTTCATGGCCTGTCCCTGTCATTTTGCTTGAGAAATGCTTTCGGGGGCGCGGCGGCCCCCGAAACCCGTCACAGGTCGATGGTAACGTTTCCGATGGGCCTTGAGCAGCAGGCGAGGATATAGCCCGCCTCGACATCCTCGTCGGTAATGCCGCCGTTGTGGACCATGTGGACCTGGCCCGAGAGCCTGAGCACCTGGCAGGTGCCGCAGAAGCCCATGCCGCAGCCCGAGGGGATCGGGATGCCCGCGGCCCGCGCCGTGGCCAGGATGGTCTCGGTTTGCGCGCAGCGGGCGGTCTTGCCGGATGCGGCGAAGCTGACCTCGGCCAGCGCGTCCTCTTGCGGCACCACGTCCTCGGGCACCGCCTCGGCCTCGGCCGGCGGGCCGCCGAAGCTTTCCTGGTGATAGCGGGCCATGTCGTAGCCCAGCCCGTGCAGGATGTCGCGCACCGCCTGCATGAAGGGCTCGGGGCCGCAGCAATAGACGTCGCGCTCCAGGTAGTCGGGCGCGACCAGGCCCAGCACCAGCTGGTTGACCATGCCGCGATAGCCGGTCCAGGGCCGATAGGGGTCGGGTTCCTCGACGATCCATTTCAGGTCGATGCCGGCGACGCGCGTCGCCATGTGCTCCAGCCGCTCGCGGAAGATGATCTCGGACGGGCGGCGGGCGCAGTTGACGAAGACGATGTCCGGCGCCCGCCCGGAATCGTAAAGGAAGGTCGTCATCGACATCATCGGCGTGATGCCCGATCCGGCCGAGATGAACAGGTATTTCGCGGCCGGATCCCGCATCATCGAGAACTTGCCCGCCGGTCCCCTGGCGCGGATCCGCATCCCCGGCCGCAGGTGGTCGAACATCCAGCGCGTGCCGATGGAATCCCTCTGCGCCTTGACCGTCACCGTCAGCGAGGTCGGCCGCGAGGGCGAGGACGAGATGGTATAGGTGCGATGCAGCGGCCCGCCGGGCAGGGGCAGCTCCAGCGTCAGGAACTGCCCCGGCTCATGGCTGAAGAGCGCGCCCGAGGGGCTGCGGAAGCAGAAGGTCATCACCTCCGGCGCCTCGGGCAGGAACGAGACGCATTCCAGCTCCTCGGCGTCGGTCCAGAAGGCCAGCGTCGGTTTCAGTGCTGCGTTCATCGTCACTCGGCCGCCATGCGGCTGGGGCCGAGCGCACGCTCCATGGCATCCGCATACCAGTCCACGAACTGGATGACGCCGCTTTCCCAATAGTCCGAATAGGGACCGGGGACGAAGGCAGGCGTGCTGACGCCAAGCTGGTTGGTCTCGACCACTTCGCGATCCTCGTCATTGGTGGCGATCCAGACCTCGGTCAGGCGCTTGAGGTCGTAGTCCACCCCCTCGACCGCATCCTTGTGCACCAGCCAGGTGGTGGTCACTTCGGTCTCGGTCGGGCTGATCGGCATCACCCGGAAGGTCAGCGAGTGATCGGGCAGGAAATGGTTCCAGGTGGTCGGGTAGTGGAACACCATCAGCGGGCCGGCGTCGGCAAAGGGCACCCGGCCCAGGTTCTTTTGCACCGCGACCTTGCCATCCATGGTATAGCTGACCGCATCGCCTTCCAGCGGGGCGCGGGTCAGCCGGAACTGGCCGTGCTCGCCCAGGTAGAACTGCGCGGGTGCGCCCGCCGCGGTGCAGCGGTCGAAATGCGCCTGCAGTTTTTCCGAGACGCTGCCGTCGGGCATGATGCCGGACATTTCCGGGTCCAGCGGGAAGGATCGGCACAGCGACGGATGGTTCGCGCTGCAATGATAGCATTCGCGGTTGTTTTCCCACACCAGCTTCCAGTTGCCCTTCTCGATGATCGAGGAGGTATAGGCCACCTTGGCGTCGCCGAGGTCGTGCACGTCCAGATAAGGCGCCGCCTTTTGCGCGAATGTTTCGAAGTTCGGCGGGTTCTCGGCCAGGCAGATATAGACCAGGCCACCGACCTCGCGCAGATGGACGCTGCGCAGCCCGTGCTGCGAGGGGTCGAAATCGGCATTCATCTTGTCGGCCCAGACCAGCCGGCCGTCGAGGTCGTAGGTCCAGGAGTGATAGGGGCAGACCAGCTTGGCCACCTGGCCCTCGCGGGCCTTGCAGACGATCGAGCCGCGGTGCCGGCAGGAGTTGTGGAAGGCGCGGATCTCGCCGTCTCGGCCCTTGACGATGATGACGTTGTAATCGCCGATCTTCAGGGTGACGTAGCTGCCCGCCCTGGCCAGCTGGCAGGCCGGGATGGCATAGAGCCATTCGCGATACCAGATATTCTCCAGGTCGAGCTGATAGATCTCGGCCGAGGTGTAGAAGGGCTGTTCCAGCGCATGTCCGGGCCGGCGGCGCGCAAGCAGGTCATGGATGTTCGGTTGGGTGGCTGTCATTGTCGGCTTCCACGCTGAGGTTGAACTGGCCTAATATTCCGCCGACTCGTTTCCCGTTGACAACGGCATAAAAATTCATCCTGGATTAGGTGAAGTAACCTGGATACGGCCCGGCATGCCCAATCCCCATGACTTCGCCTCGATGACCGCGCTGATCTGCTTCGAGGCGGCGGCCCGCAACATGAGCTTCAAGGCCGCCGCGCAGGAGATGAACGTCACCCCCGCCGCGATCAGCCACCAGGTCAAGGCGCTGGAGCGGAACCTGGGCTGCGCGCTGTTCATCCGCCGGCACCGCGGGGTCGAGCTGACCGAGAAGGGCGCCTTCCTGCTGGTTGCGCTGCAACGCGGCTTCGAGACGATCTCGGACGCCGTCAGCCGGCTGCGCGACCGGCCCGATGCCGTGGACGTGACCATCCGCACCACCACCGCGGTCAGCGCGCTGTGGCTGACCCCCAAGATCACCGCCTTCTGGAAGATCCACCCCGGCATCACCGTCTCGCAGATCATCAGCGACGTGGCCACGGCGGCCAGCCGGCACGACCTGCACATCGGCTATGCGGTTCCCGGCGATGACGGCGACGAATGGCGGGAAATCTTCCGCGACCGCATCCTGGCCTATGGCACGCCGCATTTCGCCAGGGAACACGGCATCCGGGGAATCAAGGATCTGCTGCGCGCGCCGCTGGTCCACATGAACGACGACCACAATGCCTGGACAGGCTGGGCCGACTGGTTTCGCGAGCTCGGCCATCCGCCGCCCTCCGGGCGCAGCCTGTTTGTCAACAACCACATGATCGCCCTGCAGGCGGCCGAGGACGATGTCGGCGCGGTGCTGGGCTGGGAGGGGCTGATGGCCCGCGTCCTGCAAGCCGGCCGCCTGGTCAGCCTGGTGCCCGAGAGTCCCCGCGCCTCCGCACGGGCAAGGCTGTTCGCAGACTGGCTGGCGGCGGGCTGAGCCGGGTCAGGGCTGGCGATAGACCCGGGCCGTGTCCTCCTCGAAATGGCGCAACTCGTCCTGCCGGCGGGCCTCGGACCAGCCCAGGCTGGCGGCGGCGATGCGCGACAGCGCCTCGGCACGGGCCCGGCCCAGGTCGGGCTCCAGCCCGTCGGGCAGCCGCCGGCGGATCAGGTCGGCAAGCCGCACCACATGTTCGGCGGCCGCCATCTGGCCGATGCCCTGGTCCTGCGGCGGCGAAATGATCCCCTCCGGCGCCGGGCCGCGTTTGCCCAGGCGCCCTTCGACGCGGCGCGCCACCTGCCGCGCCGCGTGGCGATGCAGCATGATGGTCGAGCCGGTGACGGCCAGCAGGCCGGGCATCGCGGGGTCTTCGGCCACCTCGACCGGCAGGCTGGTGGTGCGGCCGTCGCGGGTCGAGGTCGGCCGCACCCCGCACCAGCAATGCAGCACGTCGGCGCGCGTCAGCTGCAGGCCGGGGAACAGGTGGTTGGCCTCGCCCAGGATATAGTCGACCTCGGCCTCCTCGACGTGGATGTCGTCGGGGTTGGCGGTGACTTCGGTCTCGGTCGGGCCGATGAAGTGGAAATCGCGCCAGGGAAAGACGTAATAGGGCTCGCCCTTGCGGGAAAAGGCTTCCAGCCCCTGGCCGCGGAACGCCTCGGGCAGGCGCACCATGACGTTGACGCCCTTGATGCCGATCACCCGCCGCCGGCCCGAGCCGCCGCCCGGCACCCGGTCGATCCAGGGGCCGGCGGCGTTCACCACCATGCGGGCGCGGACCTGCGCCCGGCCCTGCATCTCGGGCGCGCGTTCCTCCAGCGTGACCAGCCAGTCCTCGCCCTCGCGCGCAATCGCCGTCACCTCGGCATAGGTGCGGATGGTGGCGCCGCGCCGCTCGGCATCCAGGGCGGTATCGACGCAGATGCGCTCGGGCCAGGCATACATGTATTCCTCGAACACGCCCACGCCGCGCAGCGGCCCGCCCAGGGCCGCGGCCATGGCGCTGTCCGCGGCCGCCTGCGCCGGGGCGAGGCGGCGATAGGCCAGCGGCACCCGCCAGCCGTCCAGCGCCTCGACCAAGCGAAAGCCCAGGTCGACCAGCCAGGGCGGATAGCGGTCGCCCCTGCGGAACGGGTAGTGGAAGCGATGTTTCGTCAGGTGGCCCGGCATGTCGCGCACCAGCTCGGCCCGGCAGCGCATGACCTCGCGGGTATAGAGCAGCCGCCGGATCATGTCGGCGGGCCGGAATGGCATCTGCCACAAGGGATAGCGCGCGGCGAGATAGCCGAGCCCGGAATAGAGCATCCGGCTGGATCGCGACGAGGTTCCTGCGCCGAAGTCTCCGCGGTCGACGAGCAGGGTGCGAAAGCCGCGTGCTGCGAGTTGGCGTGCGGTGGCGCAGCCGACGGCTCCGGCGCCGATGACGATGGTGTCGTAGTCGGTGTCGTGGAGGGTTTCGATCGTCTTGCGGGTCATGTGGGGGCCGTGGTCTGCGTCATGGTCCGGGCCTTTTCGGTTGCGGCGGCGAGGGCGGTCTCGATGGCTTGGGGGAAGCCTGCGGCCTCGGCGGCGTCGAGGCCGGCGGCGGTGGTGCCGCGATAGGCGCGGTAGGCGGCGAGCAGGGCGGGGGCCTCGGTGATGCGGTCTTCCAGCAGCCGGGCACCGCCGACCACCGCCGCCTCGGCCGCGCGCCAGGCGATGGCCTCGGGGATGCCGCGCGCGCGCATGAAAGCGGCCATCGCCGTGGCCATCAGCGCCGGATAGGCCGCGCCCGAGCCGGGCAGGGCGGTCATCAGGTCGATCTGCGCCTCGGTCTCCAGCTCGTCGGTGCTGCCGATGGCCGAGAGCAGGCGGCGCACCGTGGCGCGGTCGGCGGCGGTCACGCCCGGCCCGGCCCAGAAGGGCGAATAGGAGGCGCCGATCTCGGCCGCGGCATTGGGCATCGCCCGCACGATCCGGCCGCCGCAGCACGCCAGCGTGGCTGCCCCGATCCCGGCCATGAAGGACAGGACCAGCCGGCCCCCGGCGCGCAGGTCCAGCCCCGGCCAGTCCTCGGGCCGCACCGAGACCACGATCACGTCGCTTTGCGCCACCAGTTCGGCCACGTCCCGCGCCCAGGCCACGTTGGCATGGCCGTGGTAGTTGGTCTGCGGGGCGCTGCGATTGAGCAGCACCAGCTCGCCCGGCGCCAGGATGCCGCGCGCGAGCAGCCCCGCGCCGAGCGCCGAGCCGAGCCAGCCGGTGGCGCCGATCAGGCCGACCCTCATGCCTGCTGCCCGTCATGCCGCCCGTCATGCTGCCCGCCATGCTGGCCGGTATAGGCGTTGATCGCGGCCTGGAAGGGGATGACGCCGATGGCCCGGCCCTGGGGGTCCTGGACCCGCAGCGCCTGCAGCCGGCTGGCGGCCATCTGCTGCAGCGCCTCGGCGATGCTGGCCTCGGGGGCAATGGCGGCCTCGGGCAGGGCGGCGTCGGGCGGGGCGGCTTCGGGGGCGTCGAAGCCGTGCCGGGCCTGCATCACCGCGCCGACCTTCAGCACCTTGCCGCGGTCGACATGCTGGACGAAATTCGCCACGTAATCGTCGGCCGGGCGCAGCACGATGTCCTGCGCCGTGCCCTGCTGGATCACCGAGCCGTCGCGCAGAAGCGCGATGCGGTCGCCGATGCGCAGCGCCTCGTCGAGGTCGTGGGTGATGAAGACGATGGTCTTCCTGACCTCCTGCTGCAGGTCCAAGAGCACCGTCTGCATGTCGTAGCGGATCAGCGGGTCGAGCGCCGAATAGGCCTCGTCCATGAGCAGGATCGGCGCGTCGTTGGCCAGCGCGCGCGCCAGGCCCACCCGCTGCTGCATGCCGCCCGAAAGCTGGCTCGGATAGCTCTTCTCGAAGCCGGAAAGCCCGACCCGCTCGATCCAGCGCATGGCGGTGCGGTAGCGCTCGGCCTGCGGGATGCCCTGCACCTCGAGCCCGTAGGCCGCGTTGTCGAGCACGGTGCGATGCGGCAGCAGGCCGAATTTCTGGAACACCATCGCGGTCTTGTGGCGGCGGAACGCGCGCAGCTCCGCCTGCGGCATGGCGACGACGTTGCGGCCCTCGATCACGATCTCGCCGGCGGTGGGCTCGATCAGCCGGTTGATGTGGCGGATCAGCGTCGACTTGCCCGATCCCGACAGGCCCATGATGACCTGGATGCTGCCCGGCGCGACCTGGATGTTGATGTCGCTCAGCCCCAGGACGTGCTGGTGGCGGGCCTGCAGCTCGGCCTTGGTCATGCCGGCGCGGACGGCCGCGACATGCGCCTCGGGATTGGCGCCGAAGATCTTGTAGAGATTGCGGATCTCGATGCCGATGGGATCCGTGGTGGCGGGATCAGGGGTGGCGGGATCAGTCATGGCTGGCCTCCTGGTGTTTTTGCAGCCGCTTGCCCCAGGCCTGGCTGATGCGGTCGAAGAGGATGGCGATGCCGACGATGGCGAAGCCGTTGAAGAGCCCGAGCGTGAAATACTGGTTCGAGATCGCGCGCAGCACCGGCTGGCCCAGCCCCTGCACCCCGATCATCGAGGCGATCACCACCATGGCCAGCGCCATCATGATGGTCTGGTTGATGCCGGCCATGATCGTGGGCAGCGCCAGCGGCAGCTGCGCCTTGACCAGCTTCTGCCAGGCCGAGGAGCCGAAGGCGTCGGTCGCCTCCAGCACCTCGCGGTCGACCTGGCGGATGCCGAGGTTGGTCAGCCGGATCATCGGCGGCAGGGCATAGATCACCACCGCGATCAGGCCGGGCACCCGGCCGATGCCCAGCAGCATCACCACCGGGATCAGGTAGACGAAGCTGGGCATGGTCTGCATGATGTCGAGGATCGGGCTGATGATGCGCTGCACCCGCTGCGAGCGCGCCATCAGGATGCCGAGCGGCAGGCCGATGGCGATGGACAAAAGCGTCGCGGCCAGCACCATGGAGATGGTCTTCATGGTGTCGTCCCACATGCCGAAGAGCCCGATCAGCACCAGGGTCAGCACGGAGCCGATCACCACGCGCAGGCTGCGGCTGGCGCCCCAGGCCAGGGCGGCGACGACGGCCAGGACGAGCAGCCAGGGGGTGCCCAGAAGCAATCGCTCGAACCAGATCAGCATGGTCTGCAGCGGGCTGAAGAGGCCCTCGATCATGTCGCCGTGGCTGCGGGTGAAGCTGCGAAAGCCGTCGTCGATGACGCGCTGCAACTCGCGCAGCCAGGCGCTTTTCAATTGGGGGAAGGAGGTGAGCCAGGTCATGGGATCCTCGCGCATGGGGCTGGGGGCCGGCCTGGGCGGCCGGGACCGGGAAAGGGTGGCGGCATCGGGCCGGGCCGGGGTCGGGGCGGTCCCGCGGACCGGCCCGGAGAGCCGGGCCGAGGGGTGGTCAGGGCCCGACCCGAGAGCCGGACCGATGGGGTGTCAGGGCCCGGACCCGAGCGCCGGCTGGGCCAGGGACCGGAACCGGGAGCGGGTCCGCGGGCCCGAGAGCCGCTCCACGGGGCCAGTCCTGGGCCAGTCCTGGGCCGAAACCGAAGCCGGACCGCGACCGCGGGCCCGAGAGCCGGAGTCTCGCCAGACCAAGACCGGACCCGAGAGCCGGAGGGCGGGCCGGGGCGGACTTTCGGCCCACCCAGCCCGGCCGCGGGGCGCGCGGTCAGAGCGCGGCCTTGATCCTTTCGGCCGCCTCGGGCGTGACCCATTCGGTCCACGTCGCCTCGTTCTCGCGCAGGAACTGCCGCGCGCCCTCCTCGCCCTGCGCCTGGTTCTCGGTCATCCAGGCCATCAGCGCGTTCACCGTCGCATTCGTCCAGCTCCGCTTGGAAAGATAGTCCATCACCTCGGGCGGGGCGCTGTCGGCGAAGCGCTTGGCGACGACGGTCTGCACCTTGTCGGCCGGCCAGTCGTTCTTCCTGGGCTCGGCGCAATCGGCGTTCGAGGTGCAGCCCTGCCATTCGTCCATGTCGAGCGCCACGCCGTGCTCCAGCTTGACCATCTCGTAGCGGCCCAGCAGCGCGGTCGGCGCCCAGTAATAGCCGACCCAGCCCTGCTGGCGTTCATAGGCGCGCGCGATCGAGCCGTCGAGCCCGGCGGCCGAGCCGGTGTCGACCAGGTTGAAGCCCGCCGCCTGGGCGCCGAAGGCCTTGTAGAGCTGGCTGGTGATCACCGTGCCGCCCCAGCCGGCCGGGCCGTTGAAGATGGCGCCCTTCGCGGGATCCTCGGGATCGGGGAACAGGTCGGGGCGCTTGAGCACGTCCTCGATGGTCTTCAGCTCGGGATTGGCCTCGGCGAGGTATTTCGGGATCCACCAGCCCTGCACGGCGCCGTCGCTGAGGATGTCGCCGGTGACGACGATCCGGTCCTCGGCCAGGCCGGACCGGATGACTTCGGGCACCAGGTCGACCCAGCCCTCGGGGGCGATCTCGGGCTGGCCCTTCTCGACCATCGAGGTCAGCGTCGGCACCGTGTCGCCCTGGATCACCTCGGCGCTGCAGCCGTAGCCCTCGTTGAGGATGAAGGCATCCAGCGCCGCCGCAAGCTCGGCGCTCTGCCAGTTCATGCTGGCAATCGTCGGACTGCCGCAATCCGCCCAGGCCGCGCCCGAAAAGCCCACAAGCAAAAGCGCCGCACCGCAGGAAACAAACCGTCTTCCCATTCTCTTTCTCCCTGGCGCGAACATGGCCCCCAAACCCCAGCCGTCGCGCAAACCGGGGGCTGGAAGGGGCGCGCGCGCCCCTTATCGGTGACGGACCGCTCTTATGACGGCGGGTTGGCCGAGCTTTTCACCCGAGCATTGAAGCGCGCGATCTCGCGCGGCTCGGCAGCCTGCCCGGTATAGATTTCGACATAGGTGGGGATGCGCGCAAGCCGGGTATCCACCTCTTCCTGCGCCCGCATCGAGATATAGCCGATCTGGGTCAGGTAGATGGTGCGCGCCCGGACATCGGCGCCCTGTTCCTGGTGGCCCCAGCGCATCAGCATCTCGCGCAGGGCCGACAGCCGGGTTTCGTCCGCGGCGGCGACGCGGGCGCCGACCTTGTCGTCCTGCAAGGCCCAGCTGCGCACGGCGAATTCCAGCTTGCTGTCGAAGATGCCGCAAAGAAAGCAGGCCAGCACGTTCAGCATCGCCTCGGCTTGGCTCTCGGCATATTCCTGCGTCGCGCGGACCAGCGGCGCGGTCGTCCTTTCCTCCCAGCCGTCGATCAGCGCGGTCAGCAGCGCCTCGCGATCCTCGAAGAACCAGTAGAAGCTGGTGCGGGACAGGTTCAGATGCTTGGCCAGGGGCTGGATCTTGACCGCGTCGATGCCGCCGTCGATCAGCGCCTGATAGCCGGTTTCAAGCCAGCCCTCGCGCGACCCGCGCCATCCAGTTTCCGCCGTTGCTGCACGATTTCTCATGTCCCAGCCCTAGCCCGCCCCGCGATTCGCTGCAAGGAGAAATGTCCTGGGATGATCCCGGTATGTTCATGTTTGATTTTTTAATTGACACAGATGAACATTACTTTGATCCTGAGATGCGACTCCCCACCTTTCACAGGCAGATCCGATGTCGAACGATCCCCTCCTGCAGCCCTATCGGCTGAAGCACCTGACGCTTCGCAACCGCATCATGATCACCAGCCACGAGCCGGCCTATCCCGAGGACGGCATGCCCAAGGACCGCTACCGCGCCTATCACGTCGAGCGCGCCAGGGCCGGCGTGGCGCTGACCATGACCGCGGGCTCGGCCTCGGTCGCGCGCGACAGCCCGCCGGTGTTCAACAACATCCTGGCCTGGAAGGACGAGGTGGTCGGCTGGATGAAGAGGCTGGCCGACGAATGCCACGACCACGGTTGCGCGGTGATGATCCAGCTGACCCACCTGGGCCGGCGCACGCGCTGGGACAAGGCCGACTGGCTGCCGGTGATCTCGCCGGGGCATGAGCGCGAGGCGGCCCACCGCGCCTTTCCCAAGAAGATGGAGGACTGGGACATCGAACGGGTCATCGGCGACTATGTCGATGCGGCCGAGCGGATGAAGGCGGCGGGGCTGGACGGGATCGAGATCCAGGCCTATGGCCACCTGATGGACCAGTTCTGGTCGCCGCTGACCAACGACCTGGACGGGCCCTATGGCGGCAGCCTGGACAACCGGCTGCGCTTTACCTTCGACGTGCTGCGCGGCATCCGGGAACGCTGCGGCGAGGATTTTATCCTGGGCGTGCGCTATACCGGCGACGAGGACCTGCCGGGCGGGCTGACCGCCGAGGACGGGATCGAGATCTCGCGCCGGCTGAAGGACAGCGGGCTCGTGGATTTCCTGAACGTGGTCAAGGGCCATATCGACACCGATGCGGGCATCACCGACACCATCCCGATCCAGGGCATGAGGAACGCCCCGCACCTGGAATTCGCGGGCGCCATCCGCAAGGCCACGAATTTCCCCACCTTCCACGCGGCCAAGATCCCCGACGTGCCGACCGCGCGCCATGCCATCGCCGCCGGGCTCTTGGACATGGTCGGCATGACGCGGGCGCATATGGCCGACCCGCACCTGGTCCGCAAGGTGATCGAGGGGCGCGAGGACGACATCCGCCCCTGCGTCGGCGCGAACTACTGCCTTGACCGCATCTACCAGGGCGGCATGGCCTTTTGCCTGCACAATGCCGCGACCGGGCGCGAAGAGACCATGCCGCACAGCATCCCCGCCGCGCCGGTCAAGAAGCGCATCACCATCGTCGGCGCCGGTCCAGGGGGCATGGAGGCCGCCCGCGTCGCCGCCGAGCGCGGCCATGCGGTGACGGTCTTCGAGGCCGCCGACCAGCCCGGCGGCCAGATCCGCCTGACCGCGCAGGACGAGCGCCGGCGCGAGATGATCTCGATCATCGCCTGGCGGCAGGCGATGTGCGACAAGCACGGCGTCCAGTTCCGCTTCAACACCTTCGCCGAGATGGAGGATGTGCTGGCCACCGAGCCGGACGAGGTCGTCATCGCCACCGGCGGCCTGCCGCATACCGAGGTGCTGGAGCAGGGCAACGACCTTGTCTGTTCCGCCTGGGACATCCTGTCGGGCGACGTGAAGCCGGGCCGCAACGTGCTGATCTTCGACGACGCGGGCGACCATGCGGCGCTGCAGGCCGCCGACCTGATCTCGGCCACCGGCGCCGCGGTCGAGATCGTGACCCCGGACCGCAGCTTCTCGCCCGAGGTGATGGCGATGAACCTGGTGCCCTATATGCGCAACCTGCAAAAGCGCGACACCACCTTCACCGTCACCTGGCGGCTCATGTCGGTGGCGCGCGAGGGCAACCAGCTGCGTGCGCGCCTGGGCAGCGACTACGGCGATTTCACCCGCGAGCGCATCGTCGACCAGGTCGTCGTGAACCATGGCACAAGGCCGCTGGACGACCTGTATTTCGAGTTGAAGCCGCTGTCCTCGAACCTGGGCGAGGTCGATTACGAGGCCCTGACCACCGGCGGGTTGCAAGAGGTTCGCAAGAACCCCGAGGGCCGCTTCCGCCTTTACCGCATCGGCGACGCGGTGGCGGCGCGCAACACCCATGCGGCGATCTACGACGCGCTGCGGCTGGTCAAGGATCTGTGAGGCGAGGCATCCGGCCGCGACCGGCTTCGCGGCGCGGCCGGAAGATGGCGACAGCGACGGGGGATATCAGCATGGCACGAGCCCAAGCCCTGCGGGACTTTCGCGATCCGGCCCTGCCGGCGATTCAGGCATCCGCTTCGCTCTGCCGCATCGCCGGGGCGCTTGGGGCCGAGGGCCAGGCCGGCGCCGGCCCGGCGACGCTGCCGGCCCGCAGCTGGCTGGCGGCGGCGCGGGACCACCCGTTGCCAAGGCGGACCTGGCCGCCCTGCGGGCGCTGTCGCCGCTGCTGTGCTGGCGCCGGCGCAACGGCGCCCCCAACGCCAGCGCGAATGTCGCGGACAGCCCCGCCAATGCCATGCGGCTGCGCCCCGGCGGCCTCGAGGAGCGCCGCGGCCTGTGGCCGGGCCTCGGCCTGGTCGCCCCGCACACGCGCCATCCCGACCACCGGCACGCGCCCGAGGAGACCTACCCGGTCCTCTCGCCCGGCCAGTTCCGCAAGGACGGCTAGGGCCGGGTCCGGGCCGGCGGCGGCTTCTTCGTCCCCCCGAACGCCCCGCGCGCCCGGCGATCGGGCGGGCAGCCCCTGTTCGCGGTCCGGGCCGGGTGACGTCGCAGGGCGGGCACGGTCCGGCGCCTTACTCGCCGCGCTCCTCAAGCCATTTGCGCATCATGGCGATCTCGGCCTCCTGGGCCTTGATGACCTCTTCGGCCAGCTTGCGCACCTCGGGGTCCGAGCCGTGCTCAAGCACGATCCTGGCCATGTCGATGGCGCCCTGGTGATGCGGGATCATGCCGCGCATGAAATCGACATCGGCATCGCCGGTATGCTCGATCATCATGTCGTCATGCATCCGCTCCATCGCCGCGACATAGGCCTGGGTCGCGGCGCCGTCGGCATCGGCGTGCATGTGATCGCCATGGGCGTCGCCATCCTGCGCAAGGGCAAGCCCGGCCGAGATCGCGAGGACGCCCGCGGCAAGGATCGGTGCCAGCCGGTTCATCCGACCCTCCTGCGGCCGCGTCGGGTGGGGGTGATGGCCTTGACGCGTGAAGTTCATGGGAAAACCCTCCTGCGTTGCGTTCCAGCCTACAGGAATAGGGCTTTCCACCCCCGGAAGGTCAAGGGCCGGCCGCAGGGATCTGCGGCGGGCAGGCCGGAAAACGGCTTGACAGAATCGCGCACGCGAGCAAAGTTTCGTATCTGAAATATCGTATACGAAAATAAGACCCCAACGCACCCGAGCCTGTTGGGGAAGATGCAGCCGCCCATACGGGACAGAACCAAGCGGCGCCCTGTCCCGATCAATCGCCGCATGCAGGGAGAAAGAACGTGCAAAGACTACTCGCTTCCACCGTTTTGGCCGCCGGCTTCCTTGGCGGGGCCTGGTCGGCCTCGGCGCAGGATTGCGGCAACGTGACGCTTGCGCTCCACAACGTCCAAAGCGCCGAGCTGCTGACCTATGTCGACAAGTTCATCCTTGAGAACGGCTATGGCTGCAGCGTCGAGACCATCCCCGGCGACACCGTGCCCTCGACCACCTCGATGGTCGAGAAGGGCTCGCCCGACGTTTCGTCCGAGACCTGGGTGGACCTGCTGCCCGAAATCGTGCCGCGCGGGCTGGAGGAGGGCAAGATCGTCTATGGCGCGCCGGCCTTGCCCGACGGCGGCATCCAGGGCTGGTGGATTCCCAAATACCTTGCCGACGCGCATCCCGACATCAAGACGGTCGAGGATGCCCTGGCCCATCCCGAGCTTTTCCCCGACCCGGAAAACCCCGACAGGGGCGTGATCTTCAACGGCGCCGAAGGCTGGGGCGCCACGGTCGTCACCGCGCAGCTGTTCAAGGCCTACGAGGCCGAAAGCAAGGGGTTCAACCTGATGCGGCCGGGCTCGGCCGCCGGCCTCGATGGCGCCATCGCCAGGGCCTATGAGCGGCAGGAGGGCTTCATCACCTATTACTGGGCGCCGACCGCGCTGCTGGGCAAATACGAGCTGGTGCTGCTGGAAGCCTCGCAGGAACACGATCCGGCCGAATGGAAGCGGTGCATCACCAGCCTCGACTGCCCCGATCCCAAGGTCACGGCCTGGCCGGTCGATACGGTGATGACGGTCTTGACCAAGGATTTCGCCGACCGCACCAGCCCCCAGATCCTGGACTATTTCAACACCCGCGGCTGGAGCAACGAAACCGTGGCCAAACTGATGGCCTGGCAGGCAGAGAGCCAGGCCATGGGCGAGGATGGCGCGATCCACTTCCTTGAGGAAAACAAGGACATGTGGACGAAATGGGTGCCGGCCGAGGTCGCGGAAAAGATCGAAGCCGCGCTTTGACCGCACTCGCCGCCCGGCCGCGCCGAGCGGCGGGGGCGATCAAGGGCCGCGAATGAAAACCCTCGGTTCGCCCGGACATTCCTCGGGCGAACCGAACCCTCTCTGTCCCAACCCATCCCGACACAATTGCCTCAGGAGAAACAGGAATGGCGTTCAAGCGAATGATCCATGCCGTCGATACGCATGCCGGAACGCCGATGCGGGTGATTACCGGGGGCGTTCCGCATATCCCCGGAAACTCGGTCTACGAGAAGATGAAATGGCTGGAGGCCAACGACGACCAGCTGCGCAAGCTGATGCTGCGCGAGCCGCGCGGCTATTCGGCGCATTGCTGCAACATCATCGTGCCGCCCTCGCATCCCCAGGCGGATGCCGGATACATCATCATGGAGCAGATCGAATATCCGGTCATGTCCGGCGGCAACACCATCTCGGTCGTCACGGTGCTGCTGGAAATGGGCCTGCTGCCGATGAAGGAGCCCATGACCGAACTGGTGCTGGAGGCGCCTGCGGGGCTGATCCGGGTCCGCGCCGAATGCGCGGGCGGCAAGGTCAAGAGCGTGACCTTCCGCAACGTGCCGGCCTTCGCCGCCCATCTGGACGCCGAGATCGAGGTGCCGCATCTGGGCAAGGTCCGCGTCGATGTCGGCTGGGGCGGCATGTTCTATGCCATTGCCGATGTCCGGCAGTTTCCCGGCCTCGAGCTCATCCCCCAGCATGGCCGCGAGATCGCCCGCATCTCGGCCATGATCCGGCAGGCGGCGATCGAGCAGCTTCCGGTCGAGCATCCCGATTATCCGGGCGTGGGCATCACCATCTCGCAGCTTTCCGGGCCGACGGACGATCCGAACGCGGATTGGAGGAACGCCGTCACCATGGCCTCGGGGGATTTCTCCTGGGACAATCCCGCGACCTGGACCGGCGCGCTGGACCGCTGCCCCTGCGGCACCGGCACCTGCGCCAAGATGGCGGTGCTGCATGCCAAGGGCGAGTTGCCGCTGGACCAGAGCTTCCGCCACCAGAGCATCCTGGGCAATGTCTATACCGGGCGGCTGGTCGAGGAGACCGAGATCGCGGGCCGGCGCGCCGTCGTGCCGGAAATCTCGGGGACCAGCTGGATCTACGGGCTCAACACGCTGGTGCTGGATCATGACGATCCCTTCACCGAAGGCTTCACCGTCGGCGATACCTGGGCATAGCTCCGGCCGCCGCGGAGGGCTCGATGCCCTTCGTCATTCGAGAGCGTCCATGGAGTGCAAGGCAAGAAGTAATATCAAGTTCTTGCCCTATAAACCCTCGAAACTCCTGCAATCGAGGGACCGATGCGCGGGTCCGCAAAGCTGCGGCATGGCGACGGTTCAGCCGATCGCGTCCGCTGCGGCCGGCGGGTCCATATGCATGTCCCGGAACAGGCGCGGGGTGATGCCGAAGCGGCGCTCGAAGGCTTGCACGAACCGCGGGGCCGGGGACAGGCCGACCTGCGCGGCGACGGTCTTCAGCGGCAGCCCGCGGGACAGGAGCAGGCGCGCGGCATCCAGCCGGGCGGTCTCGACGAAGCGGGCCGGGGTCTGGCCCGTCGCCGCAGTGAACTTGCGGTGGAAGCTGCGCTCGGACAGCCCGGCGCGGGCTGCCAGCGACGGCACGTCCAGGGGCGCGTCGAGGTTCGCCTGCATCCAGCCGATCAGATCCCCGAACGGGTTGTCGCCCCGCGCCTGGGCCCTGAGAAGGGGGCTGAACTGCGACTGGTAGCCGGGCCGCCGGGCATAGAGGACCAGCCGCTTGGCCACCTCGCCGGCGATCCCCGCGTCGAGGTCATGCGCCACCATCGCCAGCGCCATGTCGATGCCCGTCGTCACCCCCGCCGAGGTCCAGAGCCTGCCTTCGGCCAGGTAAAGCGCCTCGGGTTCGACCGCGACCCCGGGAAAGGCCCGCGCGAAGGCTTCGCAGGCGTCCCAATGCGTGGCGACCCGGTGCCCGTCGAGCAGCCCGGACGCGGCCAGGACGAAGCCGCCGGTGCAGACCGAGCCGAAGCGCCCGGCCTCTGCCGTCAGCCGCGGAAGCATGGAGCGCAGGACGGGGTCGGCCATCGCCTGCAGCAGGGGCTCCCGTTCGGCGCCCACCACCAGCACGGTCCCGGCTTTCCCCGGCAGTTCGGCGATGGGGCGGGTTTCCAGGGCGATGCCGCTGCTGCTGTCGACGGCCCCGCCCTGGGCCGACAGGGGCACGACCTTGTAGAATGCCGGCCTGCCGCGTTGGCCCAGGGCGCGATTGGCGCCGTTGAAGACCGATGCCGGCCCCGAGATGTCCAGCAGTTCGAAACCTGGATAAAGGATGAAGGCGACCTGGTGCATTGGCCGAAAATACGGCATTTCTGTCATTTCTGCCAGAGGCGCACCTTGCTATCCTTGCCCCATCGCCGAAAGCTGACCGCCACCGCGCAGGAAGGAGCAACCGGCATGAGCGACCTGCAGCCTGACCGCCCGGCACGGCCCAGCAAGCCGATGAAACGTCGCCTCGTCCTGGGGGCCATCCTGGGACTGGCCGTTCTCTCGACGGCGGGCTTCGGCCTCTGGATCGCCTCGCTGCCGCCCGCATCCGTGGCCCTGGCCCCGCCGGTGCCGCAAGCGGAGACCGACGCCCTGCTTGCTGCGCTGAAGCCGAAACGCCCTCGTCCCCTGATCGCCATCGTCGGCCTCAACGATGCGACCGAGACCACCGATTACCTGCTGCCCCCTGGCATCCTGAAGCGCGCCGATGTGGCCGAGGTGGTCTCGCTTGCCACCGGCCCCGGCCCGGTGCGGCTGTTTCCCGCGCTGACCGTGCAGCCCGACATGACCATCGCGGCATTCGACGCCGCCCATCCGCGCGGCGCGGACTACGTGATCGTCCCCGCCATGAGCCGCGACGACGACCCCGTGGTGACGGGCTGGCTGCGGGATCAGGCGAGGAAGGGCGCGGTGATCGTCGGCATCTGCGCCGGCGCCAAGGTCGTCGCTGCCGCCGGATTGCTGAAGGGCAAGCGCGCGGTGACGCATTGGTATTACCTGGACCGGCTGCGGAAGATCGACCCGACCATCGCCCATGCCCCCGACCGGCGGATGGTCGCGGATGGCGGCGTGGTGACGACGACCGGCATCACTGCCTCGATGCCGATGATGCTGACCCTGATCGAGGCCATCGCCGGCCGGCCCAGGGCGGAAGCGGTCGCCCGCGATCTCGGCATCGCCCGATGGGACGCACGCCATGCCAGCGGCGCCTTCGCGCTGAGCCGGCCTTTCGCGGTGACAGTTCTGGCCAACCGGCTGGCTTTCTGGAACCATGAGGAGTTGGGCATCGCCCTTGCACCGGGCATGGACGAGGTCTCGCTGGCGTTGGCAGCCGATGCCTGGTCGCGGACCTATCGGTCGACGGTGACGGCATATGCCCCGAGCGGCACGGTCGAGACCCGGAACGGCATCCGCCTCATCCCCGACCGGCAGGGCACGGACGGACCGGAGGCGCGGCGCGTCCCCATCTTTCCCGAGAGCCCGCCCGCCGAGGCCCTCGACCGGACCCTTGCCGCGATCGCCGCGCGTTACGGTGCAGGCACCGCCGACGCGGTGGCCATGCAACTGGAATATCCAAGGTAGACACGGAGGACACCATGCCTAGCACCATCCGACTGCACCGCGTCATCGCGGCCAGGCCCGAAAAGCTTTATCGCGCCTTCCTCGAGCCCGACGCGGTGGCAAGCTGGCTGCCGCCCTGGGGCTTTCTCTGCACCGTCCACGAACTGGAGGCGAAGGTCGGCGGCCGCTACCGGATGTCGTTTCGCAACTTCACCACCGGCCAGAGCCATTCCTTTGGCGGCACCTATCTGGAACTGATCCCCGGCCAGCGCCTCGTCTATACCGACGGGTTCGACGACCCCAACCTGCCGGGCGAGATGAAGGTCACGGTGGACTTGAAACAGGTCTCCGTCGGCACCGAGATCACCATCGAGCAGCAGGGCGTGCCGGACGTGATCCCCGCCGAGGCCTGCTATCTCGGCTGGCAGGATTCGCTGCGCAAGCTGGCGAAGCTGGTCGAGCCCGAAATCGACCAATAGGCGCGGGAGTTTTCCGATGACCCCCACCATCACCGCCTTCGCGCAATCCCCCGACCGTGGCCAGGGGCTGGCGCGCGACATGCGCGTCCGCTGGGCCCTGGAGGAGGTCGGCCAGCCTTACGATGTCCGGCTGGTCAGTTTCGACGAGATGAAACAGCCCGCGCATCTGGCGCTTCACCCCTTCGGGCAGATCCCGACCTATGAGGAGGGCGATCTGGCCCTGTTCGAGTCGGGCGCCATCGTGCTGCACATCGCCGCGCGCCATGCGGGCCTGCTGCCAGAGGAGGCGAATGCGCGGGCGCGGGCGATCATGTGGATCTTTGCCGCGCTCAACACCATGGAGCCGCCCATCGTCGAGCACGAACAGGCGCGTTACCATGAACACGACAAGCCCTGGCACCGGGCCCGCCTTCCCCTGCTGGAAAAACGCATCCATGGCCGGCTGGAACAACTGTCCAACCGGCTCGGCGATGCCGACTGGCTTGACGGGGACTTCAGCGCCGGCGACCTGCTGATGGTGACGGTGCTGCGCAGGCTGGAGGGCAGCGGCATGCTGGACGCATTTCCGAACCTCTGCGCCTATGTCGCGCGCGGCAAGGCGCGTCCCGCCTATCAGCGCGCCTTCGACGCGCAGCGGGCGGTGTTCACGGCATCGAATGGCTGAGCAGGGACCGCTTGCGGCAGGATCACGGCGGGCTGAACCAACGGCCAGGGAGGATATGCAGCATGGCGAAATTCGTCTTCGGAATGAACCTGTCGCTGGACGGCTATGTCGATCACGACGCCTTCGCGCCCGATCCGGTGCTGTTTGACCATTGGACCGGGCAGGTGCGCGGCCTGGCCGGCAGCCTCTACGGCCGCCGCATCTACGAGGTGATGCGCTGTTGGGACGAGGACCATCCCGAATGGAGCGCCGAAGACCGCGCCTTCGCGGATGCCTGGCGGCGCCAGCCGAAATGGGTGGTCTCGCGCTCGCTGACCTCGGTCGGCCCCAATGCGACGCTGGTTTCGGATGACATCGAGGCGCGGATCCGCCGCCTCAAGGCGGAATGCGCCGGAGAGATCGACATCGCCGGGCCGGAGCTGGCGCAAAGCCTGGGCGAGTGGGGGCTGATCGACGAATATCGGCTCTACGTCCACTCGGTCGTGCTGGGCCGCGGCAAGCCGTTCTTCGCCGGCCCCCGGCCCCCGCTGCGCCTTGTCGCCAGCGACCGCATCGGCGGGGAGGTGATCCGGCTGACATACGCGCCCGCCTAGCGCGGCGGGGGGGGGTGCCCCGGCCGGACACGCGTGCGTCGCCGGTCCGTGCCGGCGGAGCTATCTTGCCGCGATGGCGGCGCCTTGCGCGAGCCTGACGGGGGCGGGGCTGCTCTATTGGCCCGAGGCGACGCCGCCCTGGCCCGCCACCCGCTTCGGGCCGCTGCGGCCGGCCCATGCCACCGGCATCCTCTTCGGCTTTGGCGGCAATGCGCTGATCCCGGCCTTGTTCCATGTCGTCCAGCGCAACGCGCGCGCGGGGCTGCCGGGGGCCCTGGGTGCTGCTGCAGGGCTACAACCTGTTCTGCTGCCGGGGCGGTCACGGGCTGTCTGACGGGCGCAACCCACGCTGAACGGCGTCGGGCACAAGGTGCGCGACGACGCCACGCTGCGTTTCATGTTCGTCGCGGCGGCGTTCTACGGGCTCTTGGCCTTCGAGGGCTTGTTCCTGGCCATCCGGCCGGTCAACGCGCTGTCGCATTGCACCGAGTGGACGGTCGGGCACGTCCATTCCGGCACGCTTGGCTGGCTGGCGATGATCGTCTTCGGCTCGCTTTATACGCTGGTGCCCCATCTGGCCGGGCAGGACAGGATGCGCTGGCCGCGGGCGGTCGAGCGGCATTTCCGACTGGGGGTGGCGGGGACGCTGGTCCATGTCGTCGCCATGTAGAACGCGGGCATCCCCCAGGGGCTGATGTGGCGCATCATGACGCAGGTGGCGCGCGGTCCCACGGCTTCCTGCAATCGGTGATGGCGATGGCGCCCTATGACCTACTGCGCACATTCGGCGGCGCGCTGTTCCTGCTTGGGGTGCTGATCTGCGTGGCCAATACCCTCGCCACCTTCCGCCAGCGCCGCGCGCGTGAGCAAGTCCACGCGACCATGGCGGCGGAGGAGCGCGATGCTGAGGCTGCATTGCAGCCTGGAAAGCTGTCCATGGGGCTGGTGGCGGGGATCATCGTCGCGGCCTCGACCGGCGGCATCGTCGAGATCGCGCCGCTTTTCACCATCCAGCGCACGGTCGAGATCCCCGCGGATCTGCGCCGCCGACGCCGCTGGAACTGGGGCGCGAGATCCACATGCGCGAGGGCTGCCATTGCCTGCCACAGCCAGATGATCCGCACCCCGGCCGATGAGATCGACCGCCACGGCCCCTATTCGGTCGCGGGCGAAAGCGCCTGGGATTTCCCGATGCCGTGGGGATCGAAACGCACCGGGCCGGATATCGCCCGGCTGGGGGGCAAGTATTCCGACGACTGGCGCGTCGCGCGCGCGAGCTGGTGCCGGCCTCGATCATGCCGGCCTGTCCCTGGCTGATGCGGCCGCTGGAGATCGCCGTGCTGGTGCGGCTTGGCGTGCCCTATGACGACGGGATGGTCGCCCATGCCGCCCGCGACGCCGCCGGGCAGGCTATGCCCGACGGCGACGCGGCGGGTTTTGCGGAACGCCACGGCGACCGGCCGCCCATCCGCGCCTTCGACGGCGATCCGGGGCGGCTGACGGAGATGGATGCGCTGGCCGCCTATCTGCAATCCCTGGGCCGGCTGACCGGGGTCGCCAGCGGGGAGGGCGGGTGATGGCGCTGCATGATTTCCTGGTCCTGATGGCCAAGACCTTCGGGCTTTTTGGATGATGGGTTTCTTCGGCGTGGCTTTGTGGCTGGCCTGGCGCCCCTCGGCGCGGCAGGGGGCCGGGGATGAGCGGCAAGCAAGAGATCGACCCCGTCACCGGCCACGAAACCACCGGCCATGACTGGAACGGCATCAAGGAGCTGAACACGCCCTTTCCGCGCATCGTGATCTGGGCGCCGGCGCTGAGTTTCGCCTATTCGGTCGTCGCCTGGGTGCTGCTGCCCGCCTGGCCCCTGGGCCGCGACTATACCCGCGGCCTACTGGGCATCGACCAAGGCCACCGAGACCGAGGCCGGCCATGCCTGCATGACCGCCCTGTGCGCGGGCTGGAAGGACCGCTTCGCCACGGGCGATTTCAAGGCGCTGGCGGCGGATGCCGGTCTGATGACCGTGGCCCGCCCGGCGCCAGCGCGGCTCTTTGTCGACAATTGCGCCGCCTGCCACGGCGCCGAGGGGCAGGGCAGGGACCGCCATGGCGGCACGGGTTTCCCGGCGCTGGACGACGGCGACTGGCTGCGGTCCACAGACCCCGCCGATATTGCCCAGCTGATCTGCGTCGGCGTCAACAACAACCACCCCGAGACGAATAGCGTCCAGATCATGGGTTTCGGCCGCGACGGGATGCTGTCGCGCGCAGAGATCGAGCAGCTGGTGCCCTATGTCATCGCCTTCGACGGCACCGCCGATCCCGGCAGCCCCGCCGCGACGCTGTTCGCCGACAACTGCGCCTCGTGCCATGGCGAGCGGGGCGAGGGCGGCATGAGCATCGGTGCGCCCTCATAGGCCGACGAGCAATGGATCTATGGCGGCACGCCCGGCGCGATCCGCGCCACGCTGATGAACGGCCGCGCCGGGGTCTTGCCGGCATGGGAAGGCCGGCTGAGCGAGGTCGAGCGCAACCTGCTGGCGCTTTACGTCGCCGGCCTGCCGGGGTCGCAAAGGCGGCTGGCGATCTGTGCCGCGGCAGTGGCGCTGCTGGTCTTTGCCGCCGCCAATGTCCATCTGGTCGCCGTGGCCTTTCGCTCGCAGCCCGAATGCGCCGCGATCTCGCCCGACCGGCACAACTGTTAGGGGCGTTAATGCTGGAACCCCTTCCCATGCGGCGCGCGTCCCCGCGGCCCCAGGACACGCTGGCCCGCAACCTGTCCGCGCGGGTGGCGCTGGACTGCCTTGCGGCGGGCTGGCGCGATTTCCGCCGCAACCCCCTGGCCAACCTTGGGGTAGCGCTGTTCCTGCTTTCGGTCGCGGCGGTCTGGGCCCTGTGGCATTTCTGCCTGATATACCTGGTGTTGCCCGCGCTGGCGGGCGCATGATCCTGGGGCCTGTCCTGGCCATCGGGCTTTCGCGCGCTGGCACGGGGCGAAGGCGCGTATCTGGCCGACATGCGCCATTCCCGCGCCGCTGCGGGCGCGCAGCTTGCCTATGCGGGACTGCTTCTGTGCCTGCTGCTGTTCTGGCTGCCGCACGGCGGACCTGCTTTACGCGCTGTTCTTCGGGCTGCGATCCTATCCGGGGGCGGGCGAGGCGCTGGCCGACACCTTCACCACCCTGCACGGCTGGATGCTGCTGCTGACCGGCAGACTGGTCGGTGAGCTGTTCGCGGGCTTCGCCTTCGCATCAGCCTTTATGCCCTGCCGATGCTGATGTCCGAGCGGCGCGATGCGCTGACCGCGCCGGGGTTCAGCTTTGCGATGCTGGCGCGCAATCCCGGCCCCTCGCTGGCCTGGGGCGGGATCGTCACGCAGGGCATCGCGCGCAGCGTCGCGACCGGGCTTCTGGAGCTGATCCTGATCTTGTCCCGGGCCACGGCACCTGGCACCTGTTCCGTGCCAGCCGGGGGGATCGGGCATGAGCCTGGCCCTGCTGATCCCGCTGTCGCTGGCCCTGGGCCTTTCGGGGCTTGCGGCTTTCCTGTGGGCGCTGCGCAACCGCGAGTTCAAGGGTCTGGATGGGGCGGCATGGCGCGTCCTGATGACCGGCGACGAAGGGGGAAGGCGGGCACGGCGCCCCTGCGGCCGAAGCTGAGCAAGCCGAGCGGATCGAGATTGCCGACGGCCGCTTCGTCGTCGGCGCGGACCTGCTTGCCGCGGCTTTCGGCAGCCGGCCGAGGCCACCCGAGCCCTGATGCGCGGCGGCGGCACCACCAGCCGCACCGAGCGCGGCGCAGGCAGCGACATCGGCCTGCACCGCCTGACCTTCCATCACGACGGCCACATCTTCAGGATCGTCATCGATGCCGAGGACCGCATCCCGAAGCGCCTGCGCTTCGTCATGCCCGCCCGCAAGCCCGCGGCTGGGAACGGGAGATAAAGTGCCTCTGGCAGAGAATTTTGCGTGTCGGCCATCGCGTTTCCGGTCGCGATCCGCCGGAAAGGTTGATTATCTTGAGGTATATTAATACAGGAAAACAATATATTGAGATGAATATCTTCAGTCATTTCGAGGAATTTTCATCCTCGTCTATCGGCGATCCCGACTGTCAGCCGTGTCTGGTCCTCCTCGACTGGAAAGACAAGGCGCGCGCATCGCCGGCACCGTCGGCCTGCCGCTGCCCGGAACCGAGATCACCGTCACCGACCCCGAGACCGGCGTGGAACTGCCGCGGGGCGAGATCGGCATGATCGAGGTGCGCGGCCCGAACGTGTTCAAGGGCTATTGGCGCATGCCGGAAAAGACCGCCGCCGAGCTGCGCGAGAACGGCTTCTTCATCACCGGCGACCTGGGGAAATTCGACGAGCGCGGCTATCTGCACATCGTCGGCCGCGGCAAGGATTTGATCATCACCGGCGGCTACAACGTCTATCCCAAGGAGGTCGAGGCCGAGATCGACGCGCTGCCCGGCGTGGTCGAATCCGCCGTGATCGGCCTTCCGCATGGCGATTTCGGCGAGGGGGTTACGGCGGTCGTGGTCCCGACCGGCAGTCCTGCGCTGGCCGAGGCGGGGGTGCTGGCGGCGCTGGCAGGGCGGCTGGCCAGGTTCAAGCAGCCCAAGCGCGTGCTCTTCGTCGAGGAACTGCCGCGCAACACCATGGGCAAGGTGCAAAAGAACCTGCTGCGCCAGCGCTTCGCCGGGCTCTACGACCAGCCGAGAAGGCGCTGAAGGCCTGACAGGGCGCGGCCTGCGGTCGCCAGGCCGTCTCCGTCTTCCAGGGCATGAAAATCTTCGGGTAAAGGACCGGGGGAGGGCTGTGGCCTCTGCCAGGAAAAGCGCATGGCCTTGCATGGGCCCTGGGCCGGCCCGTCCTTTCCCGACGGGTTCCCGGCCCCAGCCCGGCCCACCCCGGCCCGGTGCGGCCCCAGCCCGGCCCAGTGCGGCCCCGGTGCGGCCCCGGTGCGCGGCAAGGCCCTTGTTTTGGCGCGGTCCGCCCGCGAAAAAGGCCGCCCCCTGCGGGGCGGCCCGGTCCTAGCCGAAGGCGGGTCGGCTTACATCATGCCGCCCATGCCGCCCATGTCGGGCATGCCGCCGGCGGGGGCCTTGGGCTCGGGCTTCTCGGCGATCATCGCCTCGGTGGTGATCAGCAGGCCGGCGACCGAGGCCGCATCCTCCAGCGCGGTGCGAACCACCTTGGCCGGGTCGATCACGCCGAACTTGAACATGTCGCCATATTCCTCGGTCTGCGCGTTGAAGCCGAAGGCCTTGTCCGAGGATTCGCGCACCTTGCCGGCAACCACGGCGCCGTCCACGCCGGCGTTCTCGGCGATCTGGCGCATCGGCGCCTCCAGCGCACGGCGGATGATGGCGATGCCGGCTTCCTGGTCCGAGTTCGCACCGGCCAGCCCTTCCAGCGCCTTGGCCCCCTGCACCAGCGCCACGCCGCCGCCGACCACGATGCCTTCCTGCACCGCGGCGCGGGTCGCGTTCAGCGCGTCGTCCACGCGGTCCTTGCGCTCCTTGACCTCGATCTCGGTCATGCCGCCGACGCGGATCACCGCCACGCCGCCGGCCAGCTTGGCCACGCGCTCCTGCAGCTTCTCGCGGTCGTAGTCCGAGGTGGTCTCCTCGATCTGCTGGCGGATCTGGGCGACGCGCGCCTCGATCTCGGCCTTCTCGCCGGCGCCGTCGACGATGGTGGTGTTGTCCTTGTTGATCGAGATCTTCTTGGCCCGGCCCAGCATGTCGATGGTGACGTTCTCCAGCTTCATGCCCAGGTCTTCCGAGATCACCTGGCCGCCGGTCAGGATGGCGATGTCCTGCAGCATGGCCTTGCGGCGGTCGCCGAAGCCCGGCGCCTTCACCGCGGCGATCTTGAGCCCGCCGCGCAGCTTGTTCACGACCAGCGTCGCCAGGGCCTCGCCCTCGACGTCCTCGGCCACGATCAGGAGCGGCTTTTGCGACTGGATCACGGCCTCGAGCAGCGGCACCATCGGCTGCAGCGACGACAGCTTCTTCTCGTGCAGCAGGATGTAGGCATCCTCCAGCTCGGCGATCATCTTGTCGGCGTTGGTGACGAAATAGGGCGAGAGATAGCCGCGGTCGAACTGCATCCCCTCGACGACCTCGACCTCGGTCTCCATGCCCTTGTTCTCTTCGACGGTGATCACGCCCTCGTTGCCGACGCGCTGCATCGCCTCGGCGATCTGCTGGCCGATGAAGGCCTCGCCATTGGCCGAGATGGTGCCGACCTGCGCCACTTCCGAGCTGTCGTTGACCGGGCGGGCGGCGGATTTGATGGCTTCCACGACCTTGGCGGTCGCGACGTCGATGCCGCGCTTGAGATCCATCGGGTTCATGCCGGCGGCCACGGCCTTGAGGCCCTCGCGCACGATGGCCTGGGCCAGAACGGTGGCGGTGGTGGTGCCGTCGCCGGCCTCGTCATTGGTGCGCGAGGCCACTTCGCGCACCATCTGCGCGCCCATGTTCTCGAACTTGTCGGAAAGCTCGATCTCCTTGGCGACCGAAACGCCGTCCTTGGTGATGCGCGGCGCGCCGAAGGACTTGTCGATCACCACGTTGCGCCCCTTCGGGCCCAGCGTCACCTTGACCGCATCCGCAAGGATGTTCACGCCCTTCAGCATCCGGTCACGCGCGTCGCTGTTGAACTTAACTTCTTTCGCAGCCATCTGTTCTGCTCCTTGAATGGGTTATCGGAAGGGGACGATCAGGCGATGATGCCCAGGATGTCGCTTTCCTTCATGATCAGCAGTTCTTCGCCATCGACCGAGACCTCGGTGCCCGACCATTTGCCGAACAGCACCCGGTCGCCGGCCTTGACCGCGGGCGCGATCAGCTCGCCCGAATCCTTGCGCGCGCCTTCGCCCACGGCGATGATCTCGCCCTCGGCGGGTTTTTCCTTGGCGCTGTCGGGGATGATCAGCCCGCCCTTGGTTTTCTCGTCCGACTGGACGCGACGGACCAGAACGCGGTCGTGCAGCGGTTTGAAAGCCATTGTAGAACACTCCGGTGTTTCAGGTTGCAGTGTTGCAGCTGTTGGCACTCGGATCGGGTGAGTGCCAATGGCGAACCATCTAGGCGCCTGCCCGCGGCCTGTCAACGGTCTGCAATCGCGAAATCGGCCATGAAATCCGCTTGACGGGCTTTCCGCGGCGCGGCTAGGCCGAAGGGAAAGCAGCGGGGGCGGAGCTTATGGTGGAACGGCGTCTGAAGGCCCTTGTCATCGCCGAGGCGGCGAACCCGGAATGGGTCTCGGTGCCGCTGGTCGGCTGGTCGCTGGCCCATGCGCTGCGCGGGGTGGCCGATGTGCATATCGTCACCCAGGTCCGCAACCGCGAGGCGATCCTGCGCGCCGGCCTGGTCGAGGGGCGCGATTTCACCGCCATCGACAGCGAGAAGCTGGCCGCGCCGATGTGGCGGCTGGCCGAGCGGCTGAGCATGGGCAAGGGCGTGGGCTGGACGATGAAGACCGCGGTCTCGACCCTGGGCTACGGCTATTTCGAGCGGCTGGTCTGGCGCGCCTTCGGCCCGGCGATCCGCGCCGGGCAATACGATGTCGTGCATCGGGTGACGCCGCTGACGCCGACGGCGAACAGCCGCATCGCGCCGCTTTGCGCCCGCGCGGGCGTGCCCTTCGTCCTGGGGCCGCTGAACGGCGGCGTGCCCTGGCCCAGGGGGTTCGACAGCGAGCGGCGGCGGGAAAGGGAATGGCTGTCCTATGTCCGCGGCGCCTACAAGGCGCTGCCGGGCCGCGGCGCGATGCTGCGCCATGCCTCGGCCATCCTCTGCGGCTCGCTGCACACGCTGGGCGAGATCCCGGCGCGCTACCGGGCCAAGACCGTCTGGCTGCCGGAAAACGCCATCGAGCCCTCGCGCTTCAGCCTGACCGCGCCGCAGCCCGGCACATTGCCGCTGCGCGGCTGCTTCATCGGCCGGCTGGTGCCCTACAAGGGCGCCGACATGGCGATCGAGGCGGCGCTGCCCTTGCTGCGCGACGGCCGGATGGTGCTGGACATCGTCGGCGACGGCCCGCAGGCCGAGGCGCTGCGCGACCTGGTCGCCCGCGAAGCGGTGGGGCAGGCGGTGCGTTTCCACGGCTGGCTGCCGCATGCCGAGGTGCAGGGCGTCGCGGCGCAGGCGCAGCTTCTGGTGTTCCCCTCGGTGCGCGAGTTCGGCGGCGGCGTGGTGCTGGAGGCGATGGCGCTTGGCGTGGTGCCGGTGATCGCCGATTACGCGGGACCGGGCGAGCTGGTCGACGACGCGACGGGTTTCCGCATTCCGATGGGCCGCCGCGCCGATCTGGTGGCGGGGCTGCGCGCCCGGCTGGAGGCCATCGCCGCCGATCCGGCGGTGCTGCCCGCGATGGCGGCGGCGGGGCAGGCCCGCGTCATGCGCGATTTCACCTGGGCCGCCAAGGCCGCGCAGGTCGAGCGCATCTGGCGCGCGGTCGCGGCCGGGGCGCCCCCGCCGCAGGAGCTGCCGCTGCCGCGCTAGGCTGGCGCCCTGCGCGCGCCCGTGCCATGCTGCCGCCATCCTCGATGCCGGAACCGATCCCATGCGCCTCAAGCCGATCCTGACCGCCCTTTTCGCCGCCGCGACCCTGGCCTTGCCGGCGGCGGCGCAGGATTGCGTGGGCCAGAACCTGTTCGAGCGCATGCCGCCCGCGCGGCTGGCCGAACTGCACGCGGCCGCCGAGGGCGTGCCCTATCGCCAGGGCCTGTTCTGGCGGGCCGAAAAGGGCGAGCGGCGGGTGACGCTGCTGGGCACCTATCACTTCGCCGATCTGCGCCACGGCCTCGCCATGGACCGCTTCGGCCCCGAACTCGACGAAGCCGCCCTGCTGATGGTCGAGGCCGGCCCCGAGGAAGAGGCGCGGCTGACCCAGGCCATGGCCGCGGACCCGTCCCTGCTGGTCGATCCCGAGGGGCCGACCCTGCCCGAGCGCTTCACCGATGCCGAGTGGAAATCGCTGGCGGCCGCGCTGGAGGCGCGGGGCCTGCCGGCGGTGATCGCCAGCCGGCTGCGGCCCTGGTATGTGGCGGTCATGCTGGGGGTCTCGCCCTGCATGATGCGGCTGATCGAGGAAAGGGGCGATCCCGGCGGGCTCGATCACCTGCTGGTGGAACGCGCCCAGGCCGCCGGGGTGCCGGTTCGCGCGCTGGAGCCCTGGGACACGGTCCTGACCCTGTTCGCGGACATGACCCCCAGGGAAGAAGAGGACATGATCCGCGCCGCCATGCCCGCCGCCGAATATGCCGACGATTACGCGGTGACGCTGGCCGATACCTATTTCGCCGGCGACAGCTGGCTGATCTGGGAGTTCGGCCGTTTCGACGCCTATGACCATTCCGGCCTGAGCCGGGCCGCGGTCGACGAGCAGATGCGGCTGGCGCAGGAAAAGCTGATGGACCGGCGGAACGAAAGCTGGATCGAACCGATTGAGCAGGCGGCGGCCGAGGCGGCCGGGCAGGGCAAGGGCGTGGTGATCGGCTTTGGCGCGCTGCACCTGCCGGGAGAGCATGGCGTGCTGCGGCTGCTGGAGGAAAGGGGCTGGAGCATCAGCCCGATCATGCTGGAGGAGGGGACGGGCGATGGCGGATGAGCTTTGGCGCGAGGAACGCGAATTCTGGCTGGCCGGGGTGGCCGAGGCGGCGCGCAAGCTTGACGGCTCCTGCCTGATGGCCTTTCAGCCCAGGGGCATCATGAACCGCGCCGCGGTGATCGCCGCGCTGCAATCCGCCCCGCGCTGGCAGGAAGTGACCATGGCCGACCGCGCCAGCATCGAGACCGACGAGGTTTGCGTGCTGGCCTATCGCGCCACCGCGCGCCGCGCCGGGGCCGAGACCTATCGCGCGCTCTGCACCACGACCTGGATCCGCCGCGCCGGCGACTGGCGCATCCTGCAGCACCAGCAGACCCCGGTCTGATGCTGCAAGACCTGCGCAGGCACCTGCGCTTCCTGCTGAGCTTTGCGCTTGGCCTTGCCGCGGGGCTGGCGCTTTACCGCATGCAGCCGGTGGACCGGCTGCTGGTCTTTTCCGTGCTGTTCTGCACCGGCTACCTGCTGCTGACCGGGCTTCTGATGCGGGGCATCAGCGCGCAGGATCTGCGCGGCCAGGCCGACCGCGACGACGAGGGGATGATCCTGATCGTGCCGCTGGCCGTCGGCGCGGTGGCGATCAGCCTGGCCGCCATCCTGCTGACGATCCGCGACCCCCATGCCGGGATCGCGCTGCGCCCGGTGCTGGCGCTGGCCTCGGTGCCGCTGGGCTGGGCGATGATCCATACCGTCATGGCCTTCCACTATGCCAGCCTGTGGTATGCGCCCGGCCCGGACGGGACCGAGGCGCGGGGCCTGGGCTTTCCGGGCCTGGCCCCGGACGCGGATGCGGGGATCTGGGATTTCCTCTATTACAGCTTCACGCTGGGCATGGCGGCGCAGACCGCGGACGTGACGGCGCTGAGCACGCGGATGCGGCGGGTGACGCTGTTCCATTCGGCCTTCTCGTTCTTCTACAACACCGTGCTGCTGGCGCTGGCGGTGAATGCGGCCGTCTCGCCGGGTTGATAGACATTGCCGGGCCGCGCCCCTATAACCCCGGCGAATTTTCCGCCCAAGCTTCAGGGGATCCCCATGATCAAGGTTTTCGGCCACAAGGCCCCCGACACCGATTCGACCGGCTCGCCCATCATCTGGGCCTGGTATCTGTCCGAGGTGCGCAAGACCCCCGCGCAGGCCGTGCTTCAGGGCGAGCCGAACACCGAGGCCGCCTGGATGCTGGCGAAATGGGGCCTCGACCAGCCCCAGATCATCGCCGACGTGGCGCCGGGCGAGCAATGCGTGGTGGTGGACACCAACAACCCCGCCGAGCTGCCCGATTCGCTGGCCGAGGCCGATGTGATCGAGATCATCGACCACCACCTGCTGGCCGGCGGCATCCGCACGCGCCTGCCGATCAACATCACCATCCGCCCGCTGGCCTGCACCGCGACGATCATGCACGACCTGATCGGCGACGAGGATCTGGCCCGCGCGCCCCGCGCCATCAAGGGCGCGATGCTGACCTGCATCCTGTCGGACACGCTGGAGTTCCGCAGCCCGACCACCACGCCCCACGACCGTTTCGTGGCCGAGAAGCTGGCAAAGGATCTGGGCGTCTCGATCCCCGAATACGCGGCCGAGATGTTCGCGGCCAAGTCGGACGTGTCGGCCTTTACCGAGGAAGCCCTGCTGCGTATGGACAGCAAGGAATACGAGCTGGGCGGCAAGCAGCTGCGCGTCTCGGTGCTGGAGACGACCGCGCCGCAGGTGCTGCTGGACCGCAAGGCGGCGCTGATGGCCGCCATGCCCGCCGTTGCGGCCGCCGATGGCGCCGACGAGGTGCTGCTGTTCATCGTCGACATCCTGAACGAGGAAGCGACCTTGCTGGTGCCGAACGATTTCGTCCGTCAGGTCGCCGAGAAAAGCTTCAACGCCACGGTTTCGGGCGACAGCGTGGTGCTGCCCGGCGTCATGTCGCGCAAGAAGCAGATCATTCCGGCCCTGGCCGTCTGACCGAAGGGCAGTTCCATGACGCAGATCATCCGCTCGCTTGACGAGATCGCACCGAATTACGACGTCCTGTTCTGCGATCTCTGGGGCTGCCTGCACAATGGCGTCGCGGCCTTCCCGGCCGCGGTCGCCGCCTTGCAGGGCTTTCGCGCCGGCGGCGGGCGGGTGGTGCTGCTGACCAATGCGCCGCGCCCGCGCCGCTATGTGGCGGCGCAGCTGGACGCCATGGGCGTGCCGCGCGACGCCTGGGACGCCATCGTCAGCTCGGGCGATGCGGCGCAGGACGCGATGTTCGCCGGCGCCGTCGGCCGCCGGGTCTGGGCCATCGCCCAGCCCAAGGACGAGGGCTTCTTCACCGACATCCCCGAGGAATGGCGCGATGCCCCGGCCATTTCCCGCGTCGCGCTGGACGAGGCCGAGGGCATCGTCTGCTGCGGGCTTTTCGACGACCTGGTCGAGGTGCCCGAGGATTACCGCGCCCGGCTGATGCTGGCGCGCGAACGCGGGCTCAAGCTGCTTTGCGCCAACCCGGACGTGGTGGTGGACCTGGGCGAGAAGCGGCTTTACTGCGCCGGCGCCCTGGCCGAGCTTTACGAGGATCTGGGCGGCACCTCGCTGTATTTCGGCAAGCCGCATCCGCCGATCTATGACCTTGCCCGCCGCCGGCTGGGGCTGGGCGAGGATGCCCGCATCCTGGCCATCGGCGACGGCATCGCCACTGATATCGCCGGCGCGACGGGCGAGGGGCTGGACGCGCTGTTCATCACCGGCGGCCTTGCCTTCGACCAGTTCGGCGCGGATGTGGAAAACCCCGACCCGGCCCGGCTTGGGGAATGGCTGGCGCTGCGGTCGCAGAACCCGGCCTATGCCATCGGCCGGCTGCGCTGAACGGTTCGGTAACAATCCGTCCTTTCGGATGGTGCCCGTGTTATTTTGTTGCGCGCCCATGCTTTTGCTGCTATGCAGCATGAAGCCACTCATCGGGAGCATTGAATGATGCTGGACAACCTTCCGCGCGGCACGATCGTCATCGAGGATCTCGAGGTCGGGATGATGCGCTACCTGCAGAAGGTAGTGACCGACGAGGATATCGAGATGTTCGCCCAGGTCTCGACCGACCGCAATCCGGTGCATCTGGACGAGGCCTATGCGCAGGACACCATCTTCGAGGGGCGCATCGCCCATGGCATGCTGACCGCCGGGCTGATCTCGGCCGTGATCGGCGAGCAGCTGCCCGGCCACGGCACGGTCTACCTGGGCCAGACGCTGAAATTCATGGCCCCCGTCCGGCCCGGCGACATGGTGCGCGCCGAGGTCACGGTCGAGGCGATCGACCACGCAAAGCGCCGCGTGACCCTTGCAACCCGCTGCCTCGTCGGCGATACGGTCGTCCTGAAAGGCGAGGCGGTCGTTCTGGCGCCAAGCCGCAAATTCGACTGACAGGGCCGGCCGCCGGCCCACCGGGGGCCCGATTGCGCATCCATCACGACTGGAAAGCTCTGCCGCTCGATGCCCGCGGGGCCACCGTCGCCATGGGCAATTTCGACGGCGTCCACCTGGGCCATCGCTCGGTGATCGACGCGGCGCGCGCCGCCTGCGACGCGGCGCTCGGCGTCATCACCTTCGAGCCGCATCCGCGCGAATTCTTCGCCCCCGACGCGCCGCCTTTCCGGCTGATGAACGTGGAATCGCGGGCGAACCGGCTGGCGCGGCTGGGGGTGGACCATCTTTACCAACTGCCCTTCGACGCGGTGCTGGCCGGGCTTGCGCCCGAGGCCTTCGCGCGCGAGGTGCTGGTCGAGGGGCTGGGCGTGCGCCATGTCACCGTCGGCTCCGACTTCTGCTTCGGCCGCAAGCGGTCGGGCGATGCGCAGACCCTGGCCCGGCTGGGCCGCGAGATGGGCTTCGGCGTCACCGTGGCGCCGCTGATCGGCGATGGCGCGGTGCAATACAGCTCGACCGCGATCCGCCAGGCGCTGACCGAGGGCCGCACCCGCGACGCCGAGCGCATGCTGGGCCATTGGCACCGCATCGACGGCGAGGTGCTGCATGGCGACAAGCGCGGCCGCGACCTGGGCTATCCGACCGCGAACATGGCGGTCGAGGGGCTGCACCTGCCGGCGCTCGGCATCTATGCCGTGCTGGTCGACGTGCTGACCGGGCCGGACCGCGGCAGCTACAAGGGCGTGGCCAGCCTTGGCGTGCGGCCGATGTTCGGCGAGAACCGGCCCAACCTGGAAGTGCATGTCTTCGATTTCGCCGCCGACCTCTATGGCCAGCACCTGTCGGTCGCCCTGGTCGAATACCTGCGCCCCGAGGCCAAGTTCGACACGCTCGACGCGCTGGTCGCGCAGATGGACCGCGACAGTGCCCAGGCCCGCGAGATCCTGGCGACCCGCTGATGCGCGAACGGTTCTGGGAACTGCCGCTGGCGCGCCTCGACAAGGAGGAATGGGAGGCGCTTTGCGACGGCTGCGGCAAGTGCTGCCTCAACAAGATCGAATATGAGGATACGGGCGAGCTGGCCTTTACCCGCGTCGCCTGCCGGCTGCTGGACGGCGAGACCTGCCAATGTTCCAGCTATGCCAACCGCCATGATTTCGTTCCCGATTGCGTCGTCCTGACGCCCAAAAAGCTCAAGGAGATCGCCTGGTGGCTGCCCTCGACCTGCGCCTACAGGTTGCGCGCCGAGGGCAAGCCGCTTTACGACTGGCACTATCTGATCTCGGGCGATCGCGAATCGGTGCATCGCGCCGGCGCCTCGGTGCGCGGCTGGACCGTCAGCGAGCTTTCCGTGACCGAGGACGACTGGGACGAGCATATCATCGAGGATCTTTCATGAATTTCGCCTCGGACAATGCGGGCGGCGTGCATCCCCGCATCATGGCCGCGCTTGCCGCCGCGAACGAGGGCCATGTGCCCTCCTACGGCCAGGACAGCATCACCCGCGCCGCCCAGGACCGCCTGCGCGAACTGTTCGACGCGCCCGAGGCGGCGGTGCATTTCGTGGCCTCGGGCACCGCGGCCAATGCGCTGTCCCTGTCGCTGCTGGCGCCGGGCTGGGGCAAGATCTTCTGCCATGCCGACGCCCATGTGCAGACCAGCGAGACCGGCGCGCCCGAGTTCATGACCGGCGGCGCCAAGCTTGTCCCGGTGCCCGGCGCCGGCGGCAAGATCACCCCCGAGGCGCTGGCCGAGGCGCTGGTGGTCCATGGCCGCGATTCGGTCCATGCCGGGCGGAACGCTGCGCTGACCCTGACCAACGCGACCGAATGGGGCACGGTCTACACCCCGGACGAGGTCGATGCCCTTGCCGCCGTCGCCCGCGATGCCGGGCTGGGGCTGCATATGGACGGGGCGCGCTTTGCCAATGCGCTGGCCGGGCTGGACGTGGCGCCGGCCGACCTGACCTGGCGGGCGGGCGTGGACATCCTGTCGCTGGGCGGCACCAAGGACGGCTGCATGGGGGTCGAGGCGGTGCTGCTCTTCGACCCCGCGAAATCCGAGGAGTTCGAGTTCCGCCGCAAGCGGGCCGGGGCGCTGGTCTCGAAGCATCGCTATCTGGCGGCGCAGGTGTTGGCCTGGCTCGAGGGCGACCTGTGGCTGCAGCTGGCGCGCCACGCCAATGCCATGGCGCATGAGCTGGCGCTGGGTCTGGCGCGGCTGCCGGGCGTGCGCATCGACCAGCGCGTCGAATCGAACGCGGTCTTCGCCACCATCCCGGCCGATCTGCATCGCCGCGCCTGCGCCGGCGGCCTTTGCTATCACCTCTGGCCGCACAGCCGGAAGGCCGAGGATGACGAGCCGGTCGGCGTCCGGCTGGTCTGCGGCTGGGACACGCGGCTCGAGGACGTGACCGGCGCCTTGCAGGCCCTGGCCTGACGCGGCCCGGCGGGCGGCGGCGTCGCCTTGGCCTTGGGCAGCCCGGCGGGCGCGACCTGATCTTGCTGTGTGGGTATACCGTCCGGCATTCGCCCCCGCATTGCCGCACCCCTAGGTCAGCGCGGCCTTCAGCAAAGCCAGCGCGTGTTCCACGGTGGCGGCGCGCACCGCGGCGCGGCCGCGGGGGCCGAAATCCACCGTCTCGGTGCTGACGCCGTCGGCATCGGCGATGCCGAAGCAGACCCGGCCCTCGGGCTTGTGCTCGGACCCGCCGGGGCCGGCGATGCCGGTGACCGCGACAGCGACGCCGGCCTGCGAACGGGCCAGCGCGCCGGAGGCCATCTCGGCCGCGATTTCCTCGCTGACCGCGCCGTGGGCCTCCAGCGTCTCGGGGCGGATGCCCAGCATCTCGACCTTGGCGGCGTTGGAATAGGTGACAAAGCCCCGGTCCACCGCGTCCGACGAGCCCGGCACGTCGGTCAGCCGCCCGGCGATCAGCCCCCCGGTGCAGCTTTCGGCGGTGGCGATCATCACCCCGCGCCTGCGCGCCAGGTCCAGGACTTCGGCCGGGTCGGTCACAGCATCGGCTCCAGCACGGCATGGTAAAGCCCGGCCAGGATGACCGAGACCACGCCGGCGAACAGGCCCGCCCACAGGTCGTCCGCCATCACGCCCAGCGTGCCGCCGCGCCGGTCCGCGCGCCCGACCAGCCAGGGCTTCCAGATGTCGAACAGCCGAAACAGCAGGAAGGGCGCGACGAAGCCCGGCCAGGCCGCCAGGATCGAGACGCCCTTCTGCGCCAGCGGGATCACGGTGAAGCACATGGCCAGCCATTGCCCCGCCACCTCGTCGATGACGACCCAGGACGGGTCGCCGTCGGCGCTTTGCGCCAGTACGCGCGGCACCGCCCAGAAGCCCAGCACGGTCGCCAGCACGAAACCCGCCGGCACCAGCATCGGATGCAGCCATTCATAGGCCGCGACCCCCAGCACCACCGCGGCGGCCGAGCCCCAGGTGCCGGGCGCCGGCCGCAGGTGGCCGATGCCGAAGAATGTCGCGATCAACTTGTCCATGATTACCCCTTGACCAAAGTGACGGTGGCAATGGCGGCGATGCCTTCCTCGCGCCCGGTGAAGCCCAGCCGTTCCGAGGTGGTGGCCTTGACGCTGACCCGGTCGGGCTCGACCCCGACGATCTCGGACAGCCGCAGCGCCATGGCGCCGGCATGGGGCCCGACCTTGGGCCGCTCGCAGATCAGCGTCACGTCGGCGTTCGAGATCTCATAGCCCATCTGCCGCGCCAGCATCGCGGCATGGCGCAGGAAGATATGGCTTTCCGCGCCCTTCCATTGCGGGTCCGAGGGCGGGAAATGCCGGCCGATGTCGCCCTGCGCCAAGGCGCCATAGATCGCGTCGGTCAGCGCGTGCATCCCCACGTCGGCGTCGGAATGGCCCAGCAGCGCCTTGTCATGCGGGATCTTCACCCCGCACAGCCAGACATGGTCGCCTGTGGTGAAGGCATGCACGTCGAAACCATTGCCAAGCCGGATGTCCATCGCGTCCCCCAGGATACGCTTGGCCCGCGCGAAATCCTCGGGCCAGGTCAGTTTCAGGTTGTCCTCGTCCCCCGGCGTCACGGTGACGGGCAGGCCGGCGCGGATCGCCAGCTCCACGTCGTCCGCCGCGCCCTCGGGATGGGCGCGATGCGCGGCCAGGATGGCGTCCAGCGCAAAGCCCTGCGGGGTCTGGGCGCGAAACAGCCCCTCGCGGCTGGCGGTGCCGGTGACGCGGCCGTCCGCGGCCCGCCACAGCGCATCGGTGACGGGCAGGGCGGGGGCGGCGGCGGGCGCACCGGCGGCAAGCGCCGCGACCACGCCGTCGATCACGCGGGGCGAAACCAGCGGCCGGGCGCCGTCATGGATCAGCACATGGGTCACGCCGCTGCCTTCCAGGCTTTCCAGCGCCGCGCGCACGCTGTCGCTGCGCGTCGCGCCGCCGGCGACCAGCACCACCGGGCCGGCAAGCTCGGCCAGGCCGCGCGCCATGTCCTCGGGCGCGAGCGTCACCACGATGCGCGGGAAGCCGGAAAAGGCGGCGATGCTGCGCTCGAGCACGCTTTGCCCGGCCAGGCCGCGCCATTGCTTGGGCAGGCCCTCGCCTGCGCGGGTGCCGCGGCCCGCGGCGGTGATGATGGCGGCATATGTGGCGGGTATCGTCATAGCCGCCAGATGTAGGTCAGCCGCCGCCCCGAGGCAATCGCCGCCGGTCAGGCGTTTCGTCGCGGCCAAAAGACGCAGCCGGTAGTGGCCCATGGCGCGGCTTGTGCTTATAAGGACGGCCATGTGCCGCCTGCCATTCAGCCAAGGATTCCCGTCATGACCGATCCCGCCGTCACCGATCTTTCCAAGGATGCCGCCGCCCGCGCCGCGGTGGCGCTGGTCGAGCCGGGGATGCGGCTGGGGCTGGGGACCGGCTCGACCGCGGCGATCTTCGTGCGCCGCCTGGCGCAGCGGGTGCAGGAGGAAGGCTTTGCGCTGCGCTGCGCCGCGACCTCGAAGGCGACGGCGGAGCTGGCGACCGCGCTGGGGCTGACGGTCGAGGACCTGGACGCCATCGGCTGGCTGGACCTGACCATCGACGGCGCCGACGAGGTGGACCCGGACCTGAACCTGATCAAGGGCGGCGGCGCGGCGCATCTGCGCGAAAAGATCGTCGCCACCGCCTCGGACCGCATGGTGGTCATCGCCGACCAGGGCAAGGTGGTGGACCGGCTGGGCGCCTTTCACCTGCCGGTCGAGGTGATTCCCTTTGGCTGGCAGGCGACCAGGACGCTGATCCAGCGCGCGCTGGACCGGCTGGAGCTGACCCAGCGCCCGATCCTGCTGCGCAAGCGGGCCGATGCGCCCCTGCGCACCGACGAGGGCAACCTGGTGCTGGACCTGGCGCTGGAATCGATCCCCGATGCCGAGGCGCTGGCGGCCGAGCTGTCCGCGATCGCCGGGGTGGTTGAACACGGGCTGTTCCTGAATATCTGCGAGCTGGCGATCATCGGCTGCCCGGACGGGTCGGTGGTGGAGTTGCGGCGCGAGGACATGGCATGAAATTCGACTACGACCTTTTCGTCATCGGCGGCGGCTCGGGCGGGGTGCGCGCGGCGCGGATCGCGGCCAGCGAATACGGCGCCCGCGTCGGCCTGGCCGAGGAAAGCCGCATGGGCGGCACCTGCGTCATCCGCGGCTGCGTCCCCAAGAAGCTGATGATCTTCGCCTCGCAAGCCGGCGCCGCGGCGGCCGAATCGCGCGGCTACGGCTGGCAGGGCGCGGGCGAGGGCCGCTTCGACTGGGCCGAGTTCCACGGCAAGCTCCTGCGCGAACTCGACCGGCTCGAGGGCGCCTATACCTCGGGGCTGGTGAATGCCGGGGCCGAGGTCCACATGCAGCGCGCCCGGCTGCACGACGCGCATACGGTCGAGCTGGCCGACGGCCAGCGCCTGAGCGCCAAGCATATCCTGATCGCGGTCGGCGGCCGGCCGCAGCGCCCCGACATTCCGGGCAAGGAACTGGGGTTGATCTCGGACGACCTGTTCACGCTCGACAGGCTGCCGGGCCGGGTGCTGGTGGTGGGCGGCGGCTTCATCGCCTGCGAATTCGCCACCATCCTGCAGGGGCTGGGCAGCGCCACCGTGCTGGCCTATCGCGGCGATGCGGTGCTGCGCGGCTTCGACGCCGAGATGCGCCGCCATGCCACCGAGCAGCTGCGCGCCATCGGCGTCGACGTGCGGCTGGGCACCAACCCGGCGCGGCTGGACCGCGAGGGGGCGGGCGTCCGCGTCACCTTCGAGGATGGCGGCAGCGAGATCTTCGACGCGGTGATGTTCGCCACCGGCCGCGCGCCCTATACCAAGGGGCTGGGGCTCGAGGAGGCCGGCGTCCGGCTGGGCCGCAGGGGCGAGATCGCGGTGGACGAATGGTCGCAAAGCTCGGTGCCGTCGATCTATGCCGTGGGCGACGTGACCGACCGGGTGAACCTGACCCCGGTCGCGATCCGCGAAGGGCACAGCTTTGCCGACACGGTCTTCGGCGCCCGGCCGCGCAAGGTCGACCACCGGCTGGTGGCCAGCGCCGTCTATACCCGCCCGCATGAGGTGGCGACCATCGGCCTGACCGAGGAAGAGGCCGAGGCCTGCGGTCCCGCCGACATCTATGTCGCCAGCTTCCGGCCCATGCGCTCGCTTTTCGCCGGCTCGGATGCGCGGGCGGTGATGAAGCTGGTGGTGGATGGCGAGACCGACAAGGTGCTGGGCTGCCACATCTTCGGCCCCGAGGCGGGCGAGATGATCCAGATGATCGCGATCCCGCTCGGCATGGGCGCGACCAAGGCCGATTTCGACGCCGCCATCGCCGTGCATCCGACGCTGGCGGAAGAGCTTGTGACCATGCGCAAGCCTTCGCGCCGCGTGGGGGCGGCAAAAATGGACAAACCCGCCGCATCGGCTTGATTTTCCGGCCGAAGGCACCAGTTTCAACCAGACAGACATCAAGCGAGGCACGAGAGGTATGGCAGGACAAGGCCCCTGGGGCGGCGGCGGAGATGACGGCAAGGGCGGCAAGCAGCCGCCGCAAGGGGGCGGCCAGCCTCCCTGGGGCAGTCCGGGCGGCGGCAGGGACGACCGGCCGCAGGGTCCGCGCCGCGGCGACCAGATCCCCGAGATCGAGGAACTGGTGCGCAAGGGCCAGGACCGGCTGCGGGTGCTGATGGGCGGCAAGGGCGGCGGCGGTGGCAACCGCGGCGGCGGCCCGCGCCGGCCGCAGGGCCCGCAATTCCAGATGAGCCGCGGCACCTGGGGCATCGCGGCGCTGGCCGTGCTCGCGGTCTGGGCCTTTTCCAGCTTCTACACCGTCAAGCCCGAGGAACGCGCGGTCGAGCTGCTGTTCGGCAAGCCCGTGGGCACCGGCGAGCCGGGCCTGAACTTCGCGCCCTGGCCCGTCGTCACCGCCGAGGTGGTGCAGGTCTCGGGCGAGCGGACCACGGAGATCGGCACCGGCCGCGCCGGGCCGATGGATTCGGGGCTGATGCTGACCCGCGACCAGAACATCGTGGACATGGCCTATCAGGTGGTCTGGAACATCTCGGACCCCGAGAAATTCCTGTTCAACCTGGCCGATCCCGACGACACCATCCGCGCCGTCTCGGAATCCGCCATGCGCGACATCGTGGCGCGTTCGGAACTGGCGCCGATCCTGAACCGCGACCGCGGCGCCATCGCCGACGACCTGAAGCTGGCGGTGCAGAACACGCTGAACGACTACGAGGCCGGGATCAACGTGCTGCGCGTCAACCTGGACCGCGCCGACCCGCCGCGCGAGGTGATCGACAGCTTCCGCGAGGTGCAGGCCGCCCAGCAGGAACGCGACCGGCTGGAGAAAGAGGCCGACGCCTATGCCAACCGCGTGCTGGCCAGCGCCCGAGGCGAGGCCGCCGCCGTGATCGAACGCGCCGAGGCCTATCGCGCCGAGGCGGTGAACAACGCCGAGGGCGAGGCCGCGCGCTTCAACTCGGTCTATGACGAATATGTCAAGGCGCCGGAGGTCACGCGCCGCCGGATGTATCTGGAAACCATGGAGAAGGTTCTGGGCGGGGTGAACAAGGTCATCCTCGATGGCGAGGCCGGGCAGGGCGTGGTGCCCTATCTGCCGCTGGATCAGCTGCGCAGCGGGGCCTCGGGCTCCGGCAACACCAATACCGGCGGGGGGAACCAGTGATGAACCGTGCAATCTCGCTTCTGGCGCTGCCCTTCCTGGTCGTGGTGGCGGTCCTGGTCATCGCCGCGCTCTATATCGTCGACGTGCGCGAAAAGGCGCTTGTCCTGCGCTTCGGCGAGGTGGTCGAGGTGCGCGAGGAGCCGGGCCTGGGCATCAAGGTGCCCTTCCTCGACAATGTGGTGAAATACGATGCCCGCATCCTGGGCCTGCCGACCCCGCCGATGGAGGTCACGCCGCTGGACGACCGCCGCCTGGTGGTCGATGCCTTCGCGCGCTGGCAGATCACCGACGTGGTGCAGTTCCGCCGCGCGGTGGGCTCTGGCGGCATCGAATTCGCGCAGCGCCGGCTTGAGCCGATCGTGACCAATGCGATCCGGCAGGTGCTGGGCTCGGTGCCCTCGACCACGGTGCTGTCGGACGACCGCACGCCGCTGATGAACCGCATCCGCGACCTGGCCCGCGACGACGCCCGCGACCTGGGCATCCGGGTCATCGACGTGCGCCTGACCCGCACCGACCTGCCCGAGCAGAACCTGACCGCGACCTATGCCCGGATGCGCGCCGAGCGCGAGCGCGAGGCCGCCGACGAGATCGCCCGCGGTGGCGAGGCCGCGCAGCGCGTTCGCGCCGCCGCCGACCGCACCGTGGTCGAGCTGACCTCGGAAGCGCGCAAGCGGGCCGAGGTGGTGCGCGGCGAGGCGGATGCCCGCCGCAACGCCATCTATGCTGACGCTTTCGGCCGCGATCCCGAGTTCTTTGCCTTCACCCGCTCGATGACCTCCTATGAGCGGGCGCTGAAGGGCGAGAACAGCTCGCTGGTGATCCAGCCCCAGGGCGAGTTCTTCGACTATCTGCGCAATGACGGCGCGGACCGGGCCAATCCGGTGCCGGTGCCGACGCCCGCCGCCACCGAGCCCGAGTCGGAGTCCGAGTCGGAGGAGGAGCCGCAGACCGAAGGCGCGCTGCAACCGGGCGAGACCCCGGCGCCGGCCGAAACCGACCGCACCGGCCAGCCCCTGGGCTCCAGCGCCGGGGTGACGCTGACGCCGCTGCCGGAATCGCTGGCCAGCCCGCCGCAGGAAGAGCCGGTGGTGCCGCCCGCCGCGACGCCGGCGCCGGCCGACTGATCCGCGGGACGAACAGCGCAAAAGGAAAGGCGGGACGCGGCTTGCGTCCCGCCTTTTTCATGCCGGGGGCCGACGGTCACTCTAGGCCGATGAGCTTGCTGTCCTGCCGCTGTTCCTCTTCCGACAATTCGCGCTGCCATTCCCGCCAGATCGAGACCAGCAGCGCCATCAGCACCGGGCCGACGAACAGCCCGACGATGCCCATGGTCTTGACCCCGCCGATCAACCCGAAAAAGGTCGGCAGGAAGGGCAGCTTGACCGGACCGCCGACCAGGACCGGGCGGATGGTCTTGTCCACCACGAACAGCTCGCAGGTGCCCCAGATGAACAGCGCCGCCCCGGCAAAGGGCGTGCCGCTGGCCACCAGATAGGCCGAGACCAGGGTGAAGGACAGTGGCGCGCCGCCGGGGATCAGCGCCATGAAGCCGGTGATGACGCCGAATGTCACCGGCGAGGGCACGCCCGCCAGCCAATAGGCGATGCCCAGGATCACCCCCTCGCCGATGGCGATCAGCGTCATGCCGGTCACGGTCGAGCTGATGGTGGCGGGCACCACGCGCGACAGCCGGCTCCAGCGGTCGGGCAGGATGCGGCGGCCGACCTGGTCGATCTGCGCCACGATCCTGTCGCCGTCGCGGTAAAGCACGAACAGCGTGATCAGCATGAACAGCAGCGTCAGCGCCAGGTGGAAGGCCAGCGTGCCCGCCGTCACCGCGCCGCGATAGATCGCGCCGATGTTCGAGCCGCTGACCAGCTGCACGATCTCGCTGATGCCGCCGGGGCGGCCGACATAGGTCTGCCAGTTCTCGTCCAGCCAGTCGCCGACCTGCGGCAGCTCGACCATCCAGCCCGGCGTCGGCGCGCCCGAGCTGTTGACCACGATCGCCCAGTTGATCCAGTCGCGCAGCTCGCGGAAGGCATAGATCAGCGCCATGGCGATGGGGATCAGCAGGAAGCAGACCAGCACCAGCACCAGCAGCGTGGCCGCGCCGGTGCGGCCCAGGTTCAGCTGGTGGGCCGCGCGCTCGCGCAGGGGCCAGCTGGCCAGCGCGATCACCATGGCCGCCAGCACCGGCACCAGGAAGCCGTGGAAGAAGTAGATCGAGGCCGCCACGATGGCCAGCAGCAGCCAGCGCGCGGCCGAGATATTGGTCAGCAGGGGCGGCCGGTGCAGGCGCAGACCGACCTGTTTCGGGCTTTGCTGCAGGGCAGCGGCGGGGTTCGGCTCGGTCGTGGTCGTGGGTTTCGGCATTTCGCCTGTCGTCATGGTTCCCGGTCCTGACTGCGGGCGGCTCGCGCGCCCGCCCTGTCGCAACGAGATAACATCTGGCCCCCGGCTGCAAGACGGAATGCCGCCTCGGGCCCGGCCGCTCCCGGATTTCCCGGCTCACGATCCTGTGGGCGGCGCGTGACAGCCGCGGCCATCCGCGCTAACCTGGCGCCACCAAGGGGAGCCCCGGCAAGGGGCTGAGAAACCGCTGGCCCGGCGCGACCTGCAACGGGCGGCGCGGTGACCCTTTGAACCTGACCCGGATCATGCCGGCGGAGGAATGGGAATGACGCACCTGCCTTTTGCCGGCCTCACCGCGAGGCCGCCGCACCGACGGTCTCGCCCCCAAGCCATGAGGGCATGATGACCGAAAGTTTCTTTGAGACCCTGCGCCGGGAATGCGCGACGGAATGGTCCGCCGCCGTCGGCCACCGCTTCGTGCGCGAAGTTTGCGACGGCAGCATCGCGGATGCGGCGATGGCGCGCTACCTGGTGCAGGACCACCGTTTCCTCGACGCCTTCCTGACGCTTCTGGGCGCCGCCATCGCCTCGGCCGACCGTTTCGAATCGCGGCTGCGCTTCGGCCGCTTCGCCGGCATGGTCTCGGGCGAGGAGAACGACTATTTCCTGCGCGCCTTTGCCGCGCTCGGCGTAGGCGAGGCGGACCGCGCCGCAATTCCCGACAGCGCCCCTACCGCGGGTTTCCAGGCGCTGATGCGCGAGGCGGCCGAGACGCGCGCCTATCCCGCCGTTCTGGCGGTGCTGAACGTGGCCGAGGGGCTCTATCTCGACTGGGCCATGCGCGCGACCCAGCCGCTGCCGGCGAATTTCGTCCATGCCGAATGGATCACGCTGCACGACAATCCCTTCTTCCGCGATTTCGTCGGCTTCCTGCGCGACGAATTCGACCGGGCAGGCCCCGAGGCCGCAGAGCAGGCGCGGGACTTCTTCCGCCGCGCCGTTACGCTGGAACTGGCGTTTTTCGACGATGCTTTCGCTTCTTAGCGATCAATCCTCGATAATTTCCATCTCGGGCGGGCTGCCGGGCGGCCCGCTTTCGCGATAGTCCAGCACGATGCGCGCCAGCCCGGCCGGGGCCAGGCGCTGGGAGGTGTGGCGCATCTCAGCGAGGCTCCACCAGCGGAATTCGCGGATGGTGGCGGCTTCGGGCGCGTCCTGGATCGCCGGGGTGAAGCCGGGGGTCTCGACCAGGAAATAATCCTCGGACTGCCGCCAGCGCTGCCGGTGCAGCGTCATGGTCACGCGGCGCCGCCAGACCAGCGGGCCCAGGGCGGGCAGGGCCAAGCCCAGCTCCTCGGCCAATTCGCGGCGCAGGGTCTGTTCCGGCGTCTCGCCCGGCTCGGTGCCGCCGCCGGGGGTGATCCACCAGTCGCCGCCGCCGTAATCGACCCGCATCAGCAGCACCCGGTCCTCGGGCGTCAGCAGAATGGCCCGCACGGCCTGCCTGTCGATGATCCGCATGTTCCTTGCCCTGAAAACGCCCGGCCTGCCGGGCTAGCACATGCCCGGCCAAGGGCGGCGTGGCCTGCGGCCTCCGCGATCGGGAAAGCTCGCCCGACGCGATATGCCGGCTCCCGCCGCGCGCCTCTGCGCCCGCGAAATGGAAAAGCCCCGCCGGGGCGGGGCTTTCCATGGCATCGCGCTCAGTTGCGCTCCTTGTCCACCATCTTGCCCTTGGAGATCCAGGGCATCATGCCGCGCAGCTTCTCGCCGACCTTCTCGATCTGGTGTTCGTCGTTGATGCGGCGGGTCGCCTTGAAGAAGGGCTGGCCCACGGCGTTCTCCTGCATGAAGTCGCGCACGAACTTGCCGGTCTGGATGTCGGTCAGCACCGCCTTCATCCGCGCCTTGGTCTCTTCATAAGGCAGCACGCGCGGGCCCGAGACGTATTCGCCATATTCCGCGGTGTTCGAGATCGAATAGTTCATGTTGGCGATGCCGCCCTCGTAGATCAGGTCCACGATCAGCTTCACTTCGTGCAGGCATTCGAAATAGGCCATTTCCGGCTCGTAGCCGGCCTCGACCAGGGTTTCGAAGCCCATGCGGATCAGCTCGACCAGGCCGCCGCACAGCACCGCCTGCTCGCCGAACAGGTCGGTTTCGCATTCCTGGCGGAAGTTCGTCTCGATGATGCCCGAGCGGCCGCCGCCGATGGCCGAGCAATAGCTCAGGCCGATGTCCATGGCCTTGCCGGTGGCGTCCTGATGCACCGCGACCAGGCAGGGCACGCCGCCGCCCTTGACATATTCGCCGCGCACGGTGTGGCCGGGGCCCTTGGGCGCCATCATGATCACGTCCACGCCGGGCTTGGGCTCGATCAGGCCGAAATGCACGTTCAGCCCGTGGGCAAAGGCGATGGCCGCGCCTTCGCGCAGGTTGTCATGCACGTATTTGCGATAGGTCTCGGCCTGCAGCTCGTCGGGCATGGTGAACATGATCAGGTCGGCCCAGGCGGCGGCCTCGGCGATGCCCATGACCTTCAGCCCCTCGGCTTCGGCCTTCTTGGCCGAGGCGGAACCCTCGCGCAGGGCGACGACCAGGTTCTTGGCGCCGGAATCGCGCAGGTTCAGCGCATGGGCATGGCCTTGGCTGCCATAGCCCAGCATGGCGATCTTCTTGTCCTTGATCAGGTTCACATCGCAGTCGCGATCGTAATAGACACGCATCGGGATCTCCCTCGTTTCGATGCGAGGGTTCTAGCAGCGTTCCGACAGCAGTTCTGTGCAATCTTCGCGGATGTCCTGGAAGTTTGGCGACAATCATGCTAAGAATGCCATAGAGGTGAAAAATTCATGCCCGACGCGACCGACCGCCGCATCCTGCGCCAGCTTCTGGCCGATCCCGACATCGCGAACGCCGATCTGGCCGAGCGGGCAGGGGTCACGCCGGCCAGCCTGTGGCGCCGGCTGGAACGGCTGCGCCAGGCGGGGGTGATCCGCGCCACCGAAGCCCGCATCGACTGGCGCAGGCTTGGCTACGAGGTGCAGGTCAGCCTGCGCTTTACCCTGGACAAGACCCATCCCCGCGCCTTCGACGAATTCATCGCCGCCGCCCGGCGCGTGCCGGAAGTGACCGAGATCCAGACCTTCCTGGGCTCGGTCGATCTGCGGCTGTCGGTGATCGCCCGCGACATGGCGCATTGGCAGCAGCTCTATCGCGAAAGCATCCTGACCCTGCCACATGTGGCCGACAGCGATGCGCTGATGCTGGTCTCGACCATCAAGGACGTGCAGGAGCTGCCGCTGTGAGCTTTCACCCCGATGCGACGGATCTGGCGATCCTGCGGCTTCTGGCCGAGGATGCGACGCGCGGCGCGGCCGAGATCGGCCGGATCCTGGGCCTGACCCAGCCCGCGGCTTGGCGGCGCATCCGCCGGCTGACCGAGGCGGGGGTGGTCGCCGGGCGCCGGGTGGTGGTGGACAAGCCCGCCCTGGGCTTCGGCGTCACCGTGTTCCTGGGCATCCGGCTGGCCGCCAAGGGCCGCGTCAGCCTGGAGGATTTCGAGCGCGCAGTGACGGCGATCCCCGAGGTGCAGGTTGTGCAGCACGTGCTGGGGCAGTTCGACTACCGCCTGCGCATCCATGCCCGCGACATCGCCGATTTCGAGCGCATCCTGCGCCGCCGCATCATGACCCTGCCCGGCGTGGGCCAGGTCGAGGCCAATGTCATGCTTTCAGAAGAACGCCGGCCGGGGCCGCTTTAGCCCGGCGGCTGTCGGGCCCGCGCATCTGGAAACGCAGGCTTGCCGCGGGAATGCAGCCGGCCGCGCGGCCTCGTGCCCGCTATGCAGCGGTTACAGGTTGCCCAAGCGGTCCGGCTTGCAGGGAGGGCGGAATGCCAAGGCGGAATGCCAAGGGCGGAATGCCAAGGGCGGAATGCCAAGGGCGGAATGCCAAGGGCGGAATGCCAAGGGCGGAATGCCAAGGGCGGAATGCCAAGGGCGGAATGCCAAGGGCGGAATGCCAAGGGCGGAATGCCAAGGGCGGAATGCCAAGGGCGGAATGCCAAGGGCGGAATGCCAAGGGCGGAATGCCAAGGGCGGAATGCCAAGGGCGGAATGCCAAGGGCGGAATGCCAAGGGCGGAATGCCAAGGGCGGAATGCCAAGGGCGGAATGCCAAGGGCGGAATGCCAAGGGCGGAATGCCAAGGGCGGAATGCCAAGGGCGGAATGCCAAGGGCGGAATGCCAAGGGCGGAATGCCAAGGGCGGAATGCCAAGGGCGGAATGCCAAGGGCGCCTGGTCCTGCCGGACCATGGCGCCCTCGTTGCTTGGCGGCGGCGAACCCCTCGGCCGGTGGGGTCAGGGGCCGAGGACCCGGCAGCTTTGCTGCCGCGCGGCGATCCGGCCGCAGGCGAGTTCCGCGGTTTCCCGGTTCATCCCGACGAAATTCGCCTCGAATCCCCGCTTGGTATTGGCGACGCGGCTCAGCGCGCTGCCAAGCGCGCCGCTTTCCTGAAGCGCGGTTTTCAGCAGCATCTGCTCGGCCTCGTATTGCGAACGGAACAGGCCCAGCGAGACGCCCCAGCCCTTGCCGCCCGAATCCGATCCGCGGGCGACGATCTCGGTCGGCGCGGGCGCGGCATCCTCTTCGGGGTCGAGCGAGGCGAGGATGATCGTCTCGGACCGCTGCGCCGGGGCCGGCGAGGCCAGCAGCGCCATGCTTTCCGGCTGCGGTTGGGTCGCCTGCACGAACAGCGAGGGCGAGCCCGCCGCCGGCGCGGAAAGCCCGGCCGAACGGTCGTCGCGCGGCGCTGGGGCAGGGCGGACGGCATTCACCGGCACGGCCGCGGGTTCCGAGGCATCGCCTTCTTCCGGCCGCGCCTCGGGCCGGGCGGCGCGGGCCAGCAGTTCGGGATCGGTCGCGACATTGGCGAACTGGCCGGTGCCGGGCTTGCGCGCCGGCCGGGCGCTGGCGGCAAGGGAGCTGCCGCTGCGGGCAGGGGCCGGTGCCGCGGCCGCCTGGGCGCGCGAGACCGCGGCCGAGATCGCCGCCGGCGTCACCACCGCCACGGTCGAGGCTCGCGCCACCGGACGGTCCGAGCTGGCAAGCCGCACGGTCGCCGCCTGCTGCGGTTCGGTGCGGGCGACCTGCACGGTGCGGCGCACCTTCTTCTCGGCCACCAGCTGCGGCGGCGCGGGCTTCACCTCTCGCACACGGGTGGGGGCCTTTCCGAAGCCGGCGTCCAGCAGCTGGGCCATGACCTGGTTGCGATGCGCCGTCGAGGTGCCGCCCAGCACCGTGGCGATGATCCGCTTGGAGCCGCGCTTGGCCGAGGCGGTCAGGTTGAAGCCCGCCGCCCGCGTATAGCCGGTCTTGATGCCGTCCGCGCCCTCGTAGCTGTCGAGGAAGCGCTTGTTGGTGCTGGCGACGGTGGCGATCCCCGCATCGGCCGAGCGGCGCGAGAAGATCGAGTAATATTGCGGGAAATCGTAGAACAGTCGCCGCCCGAGGACCGTCATGTCGCGGGCGGTGGAATAATGCCCCTCGGCCGTCAGGCCGTTGGCGTTGCGGAAATGCGTGTTGCGCATGCCCAGGGCACGGGCCATCTGGGTCATCTGCGCGGCGAATTTCGCCTCGGATCCCGCCAGCCCCTCGCCGATCACCGTGGCCGCGTCATTGGCGGATTTCACCGCCGCCGCGCGGATCAGGTAGCGCAGCTCGATCCGCTGGCCCGGCTTCAGCCCCAGCCGCGAGGGCGGTTGTGCGGCCGCATGGCTGGACACCAGGAACTTGCTGTCCAGCCGCACCTGCCCGCGCTCGACGGCGCTGAAGGCCATGTAGAGCGTCATCATCTTGGTCAGCGAGGCCGGATGAAGCCGCGTATCCGCGTTCTGCGCATAGATTTCCTGCCCGGTGCGCGCATCCATGACGAAGGCCGCGAAGGGGGCGGCGGCCACCGCCATGGGCAATGCCCAGGCGAATAGGATCATCAGTCCCAAGCGGACTTTTCTGGTGATTCTGCTCACTGTCCCGGTCTCTTCTGCCTCTGAGGGTCCGTTCATTATGCGGGCCCTTCATTAATGAAATGACAATAACACGCATTCCCGTGTTCGGAAACCGCAAGTTTGCGCCCATGCCGCGCAATCTGCCGCAGGTTGCCGGGGCTTTCGCATCCCGGCGGCGGGGGCGGGGCTTATCAAGCGCGGGGAAAGGCTCTATATTCGGTCCCAGAACCGTCCATATCCTGATACGAGCGTCGTGACCAAACCGCAGATGACCAACCGACCTGGGGACCGCGAAGAGGTCGAACTGGGGGTCAAGACCAGACCCCGCACGCAGCGGCCTCCGATGTACAAGGTATTGCTGCTGAACGACGATTTCACGCCGATGGAATTCGTCGTGCATGTGCTTGAGCGGCTGTTCAACATGAACCACGCCCAGGCGATCGAGATCATGCTGACGGTTCATCGCAAGGGGGTGGCCGTCGTCGGCGTCTTCTCGCACGAGATCGCCGAAACCAAGGTGGCGCAGGTCATGGAACTGGCCCGCCGCCAGCAGCATCCGCTGCAATGCACCATGGAAAAAGAGTAGAAATTGGCTGGATCACGGCTGGAACTTGTCTTTGGCGGCACGCCGCCCGAAGGGCGCATGCTGCTGATCGGCGCGGGCGCCGCGACCGATCTTTCGTCCTTCGATCCTGCCCGCGTGCAGATCGTGCAGGGCTTTTATCCCGACCACCAGGCGCTGAAATCGCGAGGCTACGACGTCGAGACGGCGGCCTCGGGCGATTTCGACGGCGCCGTGGTCTTTTTGCCGCGGGCGCGGGCCGAGGCGCGGGCGCGCATCGCCGAGGCCGCGGCGCGGCTGGCGCCAGGCGCCCCGCTGTGGATCGACGGGCAAAAGACCGACGGCGTCGATGCGGTGATGAAGGAGATGCGCGCCCTGGCCCCGGTGGACGAGGTCCAGTCGCGCGCCCATGGCAAGATCTTCCGGGTGACGCTGCCCCAGCCGGGCTGGCTGCCCGAGGGCTGGGCGGCGCAGGATCACCTGGCCGCACCCGGCATGGTGACGCGGCCGGGCGTGTTCTCGGCCGACGGGCCGGACCCCGCCTCGCAGGCGCTGGCGGCGGCGCTGCCCGAGAAACTGCCGACCCGCATCGTCGACCTGGGCGCGGGCTGGGGCTGGCTTTCGGCGCAGATCCTGACCCATCCCGGCGTCGAGCTGCTGCACCTGGTCGAGGCCGATGCCGCGGCTCTGGACTGCGCGCGGCGCAACATTGCCGATCCGCGCGCGCGCTTTCACTGGGCGGATGCGCTGGATTTCCGCCTGCCCGAGCCGGTGAACGGCGTGATCATGAACCCGCCCTTCCACGAGGGGCGGGCGGCCGACCCGAGGCTCGGTGCCGGCTTCATCCGTGCGGCGGCGGGGCTGCTGACCGGGGCGGGGCGGCTGTGGATGGTGGCCAACCGCCACCTTCCCTATGAGCAGGCGCTGCGCGAATGCTTTGCCGAAGTCACCGAGCTGGGCGGAGACGCGCGGTTCAAGATCCTGACCGCCTCGGGCGCGCGGCGCGGCGGTGCCGGGCGGCCCCAGTCGAAAGGCCCGCAGTCGAAAGCCCCCCTGTCGAGAGCGAGGAAAAGATGAGCCTGTCCATCCAGGGCAAGACCGCCATCGTGACCGGCGCCGCCCGCGGCATCGGCCTGGCCATCGCCCGCCATTTCGAGGAGGCGGGCGCCAATGTCATGTTCGCCGACAGCGACGAGGCGGCGCTGATGACCGAACTGGGCGACCAGGCCGCGGCCGAGGGGCCGGTGCGCGCCTTTGCCGGCGACCTGGGGCAGAAGCTGACGCTGGCGAACCTGGTCTCGGCCACCATCGACGCCTTCGACCGGGTGGACATCCTGGTCAATGCGCATCGCATGGTGCAGGGCTGCGACCCGCTGACGGTAAACGACGACCTGCTGGGCGACATGCTGCGCCAGAACATGAGTTCCGGCCTGCGCCTGTCGCAGATGGTCGCCAAGCGGATGATGGCCCAGGCCGAGGAGGCGGGCGAGGAGGCGATCCAGCACGGCGCCATCGTCAACGTCACCTCGCTGGCCGCCGACTGGCCGCAGCCGCAGATGCTGGCCTATTCCATCGCCAGCGCGGCGCAGGCGCAGGCGACGCGCTCGCTCGCCTCGGCCCTGGCGCCCAAGCGGATCAGGGTGAACGGCGTGGCCTTCGCCAGCATCATGTCGAACAACCTGCAGCTGAAGCTGCGCGAGGATCCGGGCCTGCGCGACCGCATGATCGCGGCGACGCCCCTGGGCCGGATCGCCGGGGCGGACGAACTGGCGGCGACGGTGCAGTTCCTGGCCAGCGAGGCGTCGAGCTTTGTCACCGGGCAGATCCTGCGCGTCGATGGTGGCCGCAGCCTGGGCGACCCGCTGGCGCCCGGCGTCTACTGAGCGTTATCCGTCCTTTTCGGGATAGGCGGCCTTGCAGGCGTCGACCGCGGCGCGGGCGGCGGGCATCAGCGCCTGCTTGCGCGCCAGCAGGTTGTCGCGCTTGCGCGTCTCGGCCGCCGGGTCGATCGGCACCCGGTAGCGCTCGGTATCGGCGACGTCGCGCAGGCAGGGGCGATAGCCCAGCCGGCGGTTGCCGTCCTTGTCCACCCAGACATAGCGGCAATCTTCCCATTGGGTGCGCATCACCGTGCGCTCTTCCCAGGCATAGCCGCGCGCCAGGTTGGCCTCGACTTCGGCCAGCAGGTTCGAGACGGTGCGATATTCACGGGTGTTGCGGCTGAAGCATTGCTCTTGCGGGGTTCCGCAGGATGCGACAACCAGAACAGGCATCAGGGCAAGCAGGATGTTGCGGGTCATGGCCGGGATCTCTAGTTGTTTCGTCCGAAGCATAAGCCCGTCCCCCAGGTGGGGCAATTCACGAATGCGGAGGCAAGCCCATGGAAATGCACGATGAGCGACAGAAGGCCGCGGCCTGGTTCCGCGAGCTGCGCGACCGCATCGTGGCCGCCTTCGAGGCGCTGGAGGATCGCGGCCCCGGCAGCGCCGCGCCCGGCCGTTTCGAGGTCCGCGAGACCCGGCGCGGCGAGGATGGCGGCGGCGGGCTGATGTCGGTCATGCGCGGCGGCCGGGTCTTCGAAAAGGTCGGCGTGAACTGGTCGGCGGTGCATGGCGAACTGTCCCCTGCCGCCCGCCAGGCCATGGCGGCCCGCGGCGTGCCGGGGATCGAGGCGGACCCGCGCTTCTGGGCCTCGGGGATCAGCCTGGTCGCGCATATGCAGAACCCGCATGCGCCGGCGGTGCACATGAACACGCGCATGTTCTGGACGCCGGGCGCCTGGTGGTTCGGCGGCGGCGCCGACCTGAACCCCTGCCTGGAATATGCCGAGGATACCGCGCATTTCCACGACACCCTGCGCGCTGCCTGCGCCCCGCATGGCGCCGATTACTACGACCGCTTCAAGGCCTGGGCGGACGAGTATTTCTTTGTCCCGCATCGCGGAAGGGCGCGGGGCGTGGGCGGCATCTTCTATGACGACCTGAACAGCGGCGACTGGCATGCCGATTTCGCCTTTACCAGGGCGGTGGGCGAGGCTTTCCTGCCCGCCTTCCTGCCCCTGGCCGAAAAGCGCATGGCCCGGCCCTGGGACGAGGCGGACAAGGACGCGCAACTGATCCATCGCGGCCTCTATGCGGAATACAACCTGGTCTATGACCGCGGCACCAAGTTCGGCCTGGCCACCGGCCACGACCCCGAGGCGGTGCTGATGAGCCTGCCGCCCATGGCGAAATGGGCCTGATGCCGGACTGGCCGGACCTTTACCTGATGCGGCACGGCCAGACGGTCTGGAACGCCGAGGGGCGGATGCAGGGCCGGCTGGATTCCCCGCTTACCCCGCTGGGCGAGGCGCAGGCGCGGCGGCTGGCCTGGCTGGTGCGCGATCTGCGCGGCATGGCGCGGCTTGCCAGCACCGCGGGGCGGGCGCAGCAGACCGCGCGCATCGCCTTTGGCGGGCAGGGCTTTGCCCTGGACGAGCGCCTGCATGAAATCGATATCGGCGAATTCAGCGGCCGGCTTTCGTCGGAACTGCACGCGGCGCACCCGGAAGCCTTCGCCCGCGGGCCGCTGGACTGGTATGACCTGGCGCCGGGGGGCGAGCATTTCGCCGGGCTCGAGGCGCGGGTGCGCGCATTCCTGGACGACCTGGACGGCCCGGCGCTGATCGTGACGCATGGCATCACCCTGCGCATGCTGCGGCTGGTGGCCATGGACCTGCCGCTGGAGCGGCTGGCCGAAATGCCGGTCAGCCAGGGCGGGCTGCACCTGGTCAGCCGCGGCCGGCACCGGATGTTTCTCTGACGCTCAGGATTTCGCCGGCAAGGGACGGGCAGGGTTGCCGACCACGGTCGCGCCGGCTGCCACGTCGCGGGTCACGACCGCGCCGGCGCCGACGATGGCGCCGTCGCCGATGCTGACGCCCGGCAGCACGACCGCGCCGCCGCCGACCCAGACGTCATCGCCGATGGTGATGGGCTTGCCCCATTCGACGCCCTTGGCACGGCTGTCGCGCTCGCGCGGGCGGTCCTCGGTCAGCAATTGCACGGCGGTGCCGAACTGGCAGCGCGCGCCGATGCGGATTTCGCAGATGTCCATGAAGAAGCAGCCGTAATTCACGAAGCAATCCGGCCCGAAATGGATGTGCTTGCCGTAATCGACATGAAAGGGCGTGCGGATCACCGCGCCGTTCCAGGTGCCCAGCAATTGCGTCAGGGTGCGGGCGCGGGTCTTGTCGCCGATAATGGTGGCGTTGTAGTCGCGCATCAATCCCTGCGCGGCCTTGCGCATCGCCACCAACTCGCCATCGCCGGGATTGTAGGGCCGGCCGGCCAGCATGTCCTCGCGCGCCGTCAAATGAAGCCAAGCTCCAGGCGGGCCTCTTCGGACATCATGTCCATGCCCCATTGCGGCAGGAAGGTCATCTCGACATCGACCTGCTTGACGCCGGGCAGCGGCTCGACCGCATCGGCGACCCAGCCGGGCATCTCGCCCGCGACGGGGCAGCCGGGCGCGGTCAGGGTCATGACGATGCGCACCGCATTCTCGTTGTCGATGGCGATGGTATAGATCAGCCCCAGGTCGAAGATATTGACCGGGATTTCCGGGTCGTAGACCGTCTTGCAGGCCTCGACCACGCTTTCGTAAAGGGGATGGTCGGTCGTCGAAGGCGCGATCAGCGGGTCGCCTTCCTTGAGATTCTCGGTGCTCATGCGGCGTGTCCTGTAAAATCTTGGCAATGATATAGGACTTGTGCCTTCCGGGGTCCAGAGCCGCTTAGAAGCGGAAGTTCAGCCGCCGCGCCACGCCGATGCTGATCGAGGGCTGGCTGCGGGTCTGCACCAGGGGCGAATCGCCGGCATCGCCCAGCAGCCGGCCATAGGTCAGCCGCCCCATCAGCGCCGTGTCGGGCATGAATTCGTAACGCGCCTCGACGCTGACGCGGGCGATATAGGCGCCGCCGTCGGGGCTGTGGGCGGCGCGGCCCGGCCGCGATTCGTTCCCGTCGACGCCGAAATAGGTGCCAACGAAATCCTGGTCGCCCAGGCCCAGCTCGGCCCCGGTCCAAAGCGTCAGCCTGTCGTTGACCTCATAGCGGTATTTCGCGCCCAGTTCGCCCGCCACGCCGTGATGGCCGCCGAAGCCCTTGCGGATGGCGCCATAGCTGGTCATGTCGCCCATGCGCCAGGACAGCTTCACCCCGAATTCGCCGGCGCGGCCGATGTCGCGCATGCCGCGCAGATCCTCGTGATCGTCGGCATCGCGCTTGCCCACATAGTTCAGCGAGGGCAGGATCGAGATCCCGTCCTTCTTGCCGCGGTCGGCATCGCCGTTGCGCAGGATGATCCAGGGCGAGGCGTCCAGGTTGTCCGACCCCATGAACTCGGGGCTGTATTTCACCCCCAGCCCGGCATCGACCGAAAGCCCGCGCCCAAGCCCCAGCGACTGCGCCGCGGCGGGCGAGGTCAGGGCGGTGGCGGCAAGAAGCGCAAGCGCGGCAATCCGGGTCATGGCGAATCCTTATCAAATCGGTCGGCACCCTGCGTCGAAACCCGGCATCAGGGCAAGCGGAGTCTAGCGAATTTTAGACAATAATTCGCGGGTGTTGCGCTCAGGCCCGCTGGGCTTCCTCCAGCCGCTCCAGCGCCTCCATCCACAACCCCTCGGCGCGCTGCATCGCCTCGCTGGCCTCGGCATGCTTGCGGCCCCAGGCCTCGGCCTTCTGCGCGTCGTCATAGGTCGCGGGATCGGCCATGATCGCATCCAGCTTTTCCAGCATGGCGGTCAGCTTTTCAACCCGCTCCTCGGCCCGGCGGGCCTCGGCGCGCAGCTCCAGAACCTTCTCGCGCGCGGGGCGTTTGGGCGCCGGTTTCGCCTCGGGCTTCGGCTCGGACTTCTCCTCGCCGGCCAGCAGCATGCGGCGATAGTCGTCCAGGTCGCCCTGCCAGGGGCTGACCCCGCCCTGGTCCACCAGCCACAGCCGGTCGGCCACCAGGTTCAGCAGGTGCATGTCATGGCTGACCAGCACCACGGCGCCGGTATAGTCGTTCAGTGCCTCGGTCAGCGCCTCGCGCGATTCGATGTCCAGGTGGTTGGTCGGCTCGTCCAGGATCAGCAGATGCGGCGCGTCGATGGTCGCGAGCAGCAGCGACAGCCGCGCCTTCTGCCCGCCGGACAGCTGGCCGACGCGGGTCTCGGCCTGGGCCTCCATCAGCCCGAAGCCGGCCAGTCGGGCGCGCAGCCGGGCCGGCGGCTCGTCCGGGCGCAGCCGGCGGACATGGTCCAGCGGCGTGTCCATCAGTTCCAGCTCGTCGACCTGGTGCTGGGCGAAATAGCCGATGCGCAGCTTGCCCGAACGCGCGATCCGCCCCTCCATCGCCTCCAGCCGCCCGGCCAGAAGCTTGGACAGCGTGGACTTGCCCTGGCCGTTGCGACCCAAAAGCGCGATGCGGTCGTCCTGGTCGATGCGCAGGTTCAGCCGCCGCAGCACCGCGCGCCCGTCATAGCCGACCGAAACCCCGTCCAGCGAGACGATGGGCGGCGACAGCTGGTCGGGCTGCGGAAAGCCGAAGCGGTGGAACTTCGCCTCTTCCGGGGCGGTGATCGGCTCCATCCTTTCCAGCATCTTGATGCGGGCCTGGGCCTGGCGCGCCTTGGTGGCCTTGGCACGGAAACGGTCGACGAAGCTTTGCAGATGGGCGCGGCGGGCGTCCTGCTTCCTGGCCTCGGCGGCCTGCAGGGCGCGCTTCTCGGCCCGCGTCCGCGCGAAGGTGTCGTAGCCGCCGGAGTAAAGCAGCAGCTTGCGATCCTCCAGGTGCAGGATATGGCCGACGGCGCGGTTCAGCAGGTCGCGGTCATGGCTGATGACGATGACGGTATGGGGATATTTCGCCAGGTAGCTTTCCAGCCACAGCGCGCCTTCCAGGTCCAGGTAGTTGGTCGGCTCGTCCAGCAGCAGCAGGTCGGGTTGGGAAAACAGCACGCCGGCCAGCGCCACGCGCATGCGCCAGCCGCCGGAATAGTCGCTGGTCGGCCGGGCCTGGTCCTCGGTCGAAAAGCCCAGGCCGCGCAGGATGGTCGCGGCCCGCGCCTCGGCGGACCAGGCATCGATGTCGGCCAGCCGGGTCTGGATCTCGGCGATGCGGGCGGGATCGGCGGCGCTTGCGGATTCGGCGATCAGGGCGGCGCGCTCGGCGTCCGCCTCCAGCACCGTCTCCAGCACGCTCGTCGCGGTGCCGGGCGCTTCCTGCGCGACGCCGCCGATGCGGGCGCGGGGCGGCAGGGTGATGGCGCCGCCGTCCAGGCCCAGCTCGCCCCGGATCAGCCGGAACAGCGTGGTCTTGCCGGCGCCGTTCGGGCCGACCAGGCCGACCTTGTGGCCGTCGGGGATGGTGGCCGAGGCGTGCTCGAACAGCGGCCGTCCGGCGATGGAATAGGATATGTCGTCGATGCGCAGCATGCGCCCCCGCATGGCGCAAGCCGCGCGCGCCGTCAATGCCGTCATCAAAGCCCCGTGCCAAGGCGCGGGCCGGGGCCGCGCCGGCTTTTCAAGCGCCGCCGCCCATGCTAACGGGGCGCGGATTTCCGCGCCACCTGCGGCCGGAACAAGGAAAAGGACGATCCCATGGCCATCGAACGCACGCTTTCGATCATCAAACCCGACGCCACCAAGCGCAACCTGACCGGCAAGATCAACGCCAAGTTCGAGGAAGCCGGCCTGCGCATCGTCGCGCAAAAGCGCATCCAGCTGACGCTGGCGCAAGCCGGCCAGTTCTATGCCGAACACAAGGAACGCCCGTTCTACGGCGAGCTGACCGAATTCATGACCTCCGAGCCGGTGGTGGTGCAGGTACTGGAAGGCGAGGGCGCCATCCTGAAGAACCGCGAAGTCATGGGCGCGACCAACCCGGCCAATGCCGACGAGGGCACCATCCGCAAGGAATTCGCCCTCTCGGTCGGCGAAAACTCGGTCCATGGCTCGGACAGCCCCGAAGCCGCGGCGCGCGAGATCGCCTTCTTCTTCTCGGGCCTCGAACTGGTCGGCTGAGCCCGGCTTCTTCGTTCCCCAAATACCCATCGGAAAAGGCCGCCCACCGAGGCGGCCTTTTTCCTGCCGCGCCGTCACCGTTTCCCGAATACCCAAGGCAGGGCCGCCCGTCGAGGCGGCCCTTGCCCTATTGCCGCCTGGCGCTCAGCTCGAACCCCACGGCCACGGCAAAGCCCACGGTGCCTTCGTCGGCATAGCTCGCACCGATGCCGAAATCGCGGCGGTCGAGCTGCATCCGGCCCTGCGCCTGCGCCACGTCGCCCTCGATGACCAGCTCAAAGGGCAGGGCGGCCTCGACCGCCTGGCCGGCGACGGTCAGCCGGCCCTGCGCGACATGCGGCTGCCCCTCGGCCGCGGGCGGCAGGATCTCGGCCTCGAAGACGGCGGTCGGATGGGCGGCGGCATCCAGGAAATCCGGTCCCTTGGCGGCGTCGCTGACCGCGCCCAGCGTCAACGAGGCGATGTCGACCTCGACCCGCACCTGCCCGGTCCGGCTGTCCGGGTCATAGGAAATATCGGCCTGCCATTGGCCGAACTGGCCCGCGACCGGATTGCCGGCCTGGACAACCTCGATCTCCAGCTTGCCCTGGTCCACCGCCCAGCCCGCACCCGAGGCGGTCGCAGGCACGGATGCCGCCGGCTGCTGCACCGCGGGCGCGTCGGCCGGAATCGAGGTCGACACCAAGGCCGGCACCAGGGCGATGCCGACCCAAAGCCCCAGCCCCGCCACGGCCGCCAGCAGATGCGGCAGGATGCCCGAGGCCGGGGCGGTCGGTTCGGGCGCGAGCGCGGGATCGCCGGCCATGCGGTGCATGGTGCCGTCGCGGTCGATGACCGCATGCTTCAGCGCGCCCAGGACATGCAGCAGGATCAGCCCGGCCAGCAGCCACCAGCCCAATTCGTGAAAGACCCCGAAACGCTCGGACAGGGCCACGTCCTCGGGCACGAAGGGCAGGCGCTGCCCGAAGGGCCAGAGGATGCGGGCAAAGCCGCCCGGCGCCGCCGAATGCAAGAGCCAACCCGACAGCGGCATGACGATCATGCCGATCCACAGCGCCCAATGCACCGCCTCGGCGCCAAGGGTCTCCAGCCGCCGCTCGGGGTGCAGGGGGCCGGGCTTCGGCTGCCCCAGCGTCCAGAGCAACCGCGCCGCCACCAGGACCAGCGCCGCCATGCCCAGGGTCTTGTGCAGGGAATAGGCGGCGAAGATCGCCTGCATCTGCGCGTCGCCGCCCTCGGGCAGGTTGTCCGCGTAAAGCCCGACGGCGATCGCGGCCAGGATCAGGACGGCGACCGTCCAGTGGAAGAAGCGGGCGACCCAGCCATAGGCGCGGTCGGTATTGCTGGCCTTCATCGGATTTCTCCCATCGCTTCGCGCCAATGGCGCCGGCAGAGCGAGACATAGGTTTCATTGCCGCCGATCTGGACCTGGGCGCCCTGGTGCAGCACGCGGCCCCCTTCGTCCTGGCGCACGACCATGGTGGCCTTGCGCCCGCAATGGCAGATGGTGCGCACCTCGCGCAGGTCGTCGGCCAAGGCCAGCAGCGCCGCCGAGCCGGGAAACAGCCGGCCGCGGAAATCGACCCGCAGCCCATAGCACATCACCGGCTGGCCAAGATCGTCGGCGACGCGGGCCAGTTGCCAGACCTGGTCCTCGGTCAGGAACTGCGCCTCGTCGACGAAGATGCAGGCGGCATCGCGGCCCTCGGCCTCGATCAGGGCGAAAAGATCGGCCTCGGGGGTGAAACCCAGCGCGGGCTCGGCGATGCCGATGCGGCTGGCGATGCGGCCGCTGCCGGCGCGGTCGTCCAGCGCCGCGGTCAGCAGCAGCGTCGCCATGCCGCGCTCGCGGTAGTTGTAGGACGCCTGCAGCAAGAGCGTGCTCTTGCCGGCGTTCATCGTGGAATAATGAAAGTAAAGCTTGGCCATGCCGGCAGATAGCCGCGACGGCCCGATGGTCGCAAGCCGCCGCGACGGGGCGGCGGCTCACGTTTGCGCGTATATCGGCGGGATCAGCTGCGCTGCGTCGATTTCGGCGCGCGCGAGGGGCGCCGGGCAGGGCGCTTGCGCGCCGCGCCTTGGGCCGGGCGGGCGGCCGGGCCGCCGCGCTCGCGGATCTTGGCCGCCTCAAAGGGTTCCTCGCCACCGACCACGGCGATCTTGGCCTTCATCGCCTTTTCGATGGCGCGCAGCTCGCCGATCTCGGTGGGCGAGCAGAAGGCGATGGCGCGGCCGTCGCGCCCGGCGCGGGCGGTGCGGCCGATGCGGTGGACATAGTTTTCCGGCACGTTCGGCAGGTCGTAGTTATAGACATGCGCCACCTGCGGAATGTCGAGCCCGCGCGCCGCCACGTCGGTCGCGACCAGCACCTTGGTCTCGCCGGCGCGGAAGCTCGCCAATGCCCGCTCGCGCTGGCCCTGGCTCTTGTTGCCGTGGATCGCGGCGACCTTGAAGCCCCATTTCTCCAGAAGCTTCGACAGCTTTTCCGAACCGTGCTTGGTGCGGCCGAAGACGATGGCCAGCTCGTCCACATGTTTCGACAGGTATTCCGCCAGCAGGGTCGCCTTGTCGCCCTGGTTGACGAAATGCACGCCCTGGTCGATCTTTTCCGCCGCCTGTCCGGGCGGGTTCACCGCCACGCGCAGGGGATCGTTCAGGTAGCTGTCGGCCAGCTCCTCCATCAGCTTCGGCATGGTGGCCGAGAACAGCAGCGTCTGGCGTTCGCGCGGCAGCATCTTGGCGATGCGGCGCAGCGCGTGGATGAAGCCGATGTCCAGCATCTGGTCGGCCTCGTCCAGCACCAGATACTTGGTCTGCGACAGGTCCACGGCGCCGCGCTCGATCAGGTCGATCAGCCGGCCCGGCGTCGCGATCAGCACGTCGACGCCGCGTTCCAGCCGCTGGGTCTGCACGTTGATCGAGGCGCCGCCGACGACGCGGAACTGCCGGATCGGCGTGCCGATGGCATAGTTGTCGATATTCTCGGCGATCTGGGTCGCCAGTTCCCGCGTCGGCGCCAGGATCAGCGCGCGGCAGGTCTTGGGCTCGGGCTTGCGGCCGATGTTCAGCAGCCGGGTCAGCATCGGCAGGCCGAAGGCCGCCGTCTTGCCGGTGCCGGTCTGCGCCAGGCCCAGAAGGTCGCGGCCGGCGACGATGCCGGGGATGGATTTCTCCTGGATGGGGGAGGGGGTCTCGATCCCCAGGCCCGGCAGGTTGATCGCCACGCGCGGGTCGATCCCCATGCGGGTGAAGGCGGTGTCCATCTCGGGGATGGCGCGGCGGATGAACTTCTCTTCCGGCTCGGCGCGGTGACGGCGGTGGTTGGTGTTGGGCTTGTCGCTGCGGAAGCGCGGCTTGCCGCCTTGCTGGGCGCGGGGGTTGCCCGAACGGTTCGGGCGGGTGGTTTCGTTCGTCATGTCGTCTTTCGGCCAGGTCGCCCGCGTATCGGCGCGCATGGCTGGGGCCGCGCGGATCGCACGGCTGGTTGCGAGGGGCGGGCGTGGATACGGTGATGCCCGCAGCCTCCCCGCGTGAATGGGAAACTGGAAAATCGGTGCCGACCTTGGCGCAAGGGCGCCGGCTGCTCACGCGGCAGCGGGCGGCAACCCGTCGCAAATGAGGGTTCCTGCCGCGAAAGTCAAGCGCGGTCTGCGGAATCCATCCAGATCGTCACCGGACCGTCATTGACCAGCGACACCTGCATGTCGGCGCCGAAGGAGCCGGTCTCGACCGGCAGGCCGAGTGCGCGCAGCGCCTCGGCAAAGCGCAGATACAGCGCCTCGCCGCGCTCGGGCGCCTCGGCGGTGGAAAATCCGGGGCGGTTGCCGGTGCTGGTGTCGGCGGCGAGCGTGAACTGGCTGACCACCAGAACCGCGCCGCCGATGTCCTGGACCGATCGGTTCATCTTGCCGGCCTCGTCGCGGAAGATGCGCAGCTTGGCCACGCGCGCGGCCAGTTTCGCCGCCGCGTCCTCGGGATCGCCGCGCATGGCGCAGACCAGCACCAGCAGGCCCGGCCCGATGCGGCCGATGCTGCGGCCCGCGACCGTGACCTGGGCCTCGGCGACACGCTGGACCAGGGCCCGCATCTCAGCCGCCCAGCATGATGCCCAGCACGACCAGCATCAGCCCCAGGACCGACGCGGCCAGCGCGGCCATGTTCACGGCGACCACCTTGCGCATGGTGGCGCGCATCTGGTCGTCGTCCGAGATCCGCGCCTTGGCCCGCGCGGCGGTGACGATGCACCATGCCAGCGCAACGAGCCCGATCACCGTCAGCCCGGTTCCGCCCCAGATCAGCCCGTCCCAGATCGTCATCTTCCGCCTCCGTCTGCCAGCGACGGCCTAGCGGCGATTGCGCCCGGCCGCAAGACCGCCTAGACCCGCGGCGGAAAGCATGGAGATGGTGTCGCGGCCTTGCGCGCCGCGCATCGCGATCCGCAACAGCAAATGGAGCAGCAAATGGATTCGTATCAGGTGACTGCGGACGAACTGCGTCAGTTCGTGGAGCGGATCGAGCATCTGGAGCAGGAAAAGAAGGACATCGCCGAGCAGATCAAGGAGGTCTACGCCGAGAGCAAGGGGCGCGGCTACGACACCAAGGCGCTGAGGTCCATCATTTCGCTGAGAAAGAAGGACAAGGACCAGGTCGCTGAAGAAGAAGCGGTGCTGGAAATCTACAAGCAGGCCCTGAACATGGCCTGAAGCCCTTGATCGGGCCGGCTTCCCTTGGCCCGATCCGTTCGCATGCGCTTTTGCGTCATGCCGCGCCTGCGCGTCGATGCGGCCTGTCCTGGCCCTCGGGCGCATGATGATCGGACCGCTGCGAGATGGTGCTTTTAGGAGCCGTCTGGTTGTAGCGGCTCCGACAGGGCCGCCCGCGCACGGGCATTCCTTAACAGCTCGAGCGGTTGCTTGCCGGGTGGGAATACGGCGCAACCGACGATCACGCCATCATGAAGGTGGATCAGCCGGGGAACGGCGGAATTTGCGCGGCTGAAGCCGGATGGTGATGGCGGGAGTTGGGGTATATTTGGTTACATAACTCCGGTTATCGGGGAAATTCAACCATAGGGTGATCTAGGATGTCGAACAACCGAAATAATGACCATTCGGGCCCCTTTTTGTCCTTTCTACAACCAATTACTGTCCATCGCTTCGACTGGCTCTGCAATAAATTCGGCAATTTCAATGCATTACCTGGAAGCGCTCAATCGCCGCCCGTGATCGTGATCTGCTGCACAGGCCCGGATCCGACCCGTTGACGGTCGAGTCGCTGCCCGGCAAGGTCGTTTCAATCCGTTCCGGAGCGATGGCGCGGCCTGACGGCTGCCGGATCTCCGGAGTTTCCAAACCCTCACGATCCCGCCGGAAAGCGCCGCTTTTCCGAACGACGGAGCCGTGTCTCGAAAGCGATCACGATGCCGCAGCAACACGCGTTTCATCAAGGCTTTGCTGCAGGCTTCAGGGCCGACACGGCCCGCTCACATGCGCTGAGTGAAAACCCGCCGGCGTTCGGTCGTGCGCCCCTTGCCCTGAACCCGCCCCTATCCTGCCTCACCGCACGGCCGGCTGACCCCGGTCAACGACCCGGCTTTGCCGAAAGGAATCCCGCATGCCCCGCATCCCGTTCCTTCTCGTCCGAACCTTCGATCCCGGAGAAACGCTCGCCTCGCTCGAGGATCGGTTCCTCCGGCATCTAGGTAAACTGCGCGGCGTGGACCCTTTCGCCGATGAGGGCTGGGAGCGCACCGAGAGCGCCTCGCCGGATTGCGCATCCCAGGCAAGGCAACTCTCGCCCTGATTGGCGAGCGCAATGGCATCAACCCGTCCTGCGGCAGCAAGGACCGCCCGGATGTTCTTCAACAACTCATCCGGATCGTGCTCCACCCATCCAGCCTCTGGATGGTGCTGGGAGTGCCTGCGGCTGGCAGCCAGCCCGCGAGCGGATCATGCAGGAATGGCGCCGCAAGGTGATTGCGCGCTGAATGAAGCCTCCGGGCCCCTGAGGGGCCCGGCCAGCTATCTGGCCGGACAGCCGGCCGCTTCAACCCATCCCAAGCGTGGCGCAAGCGCGATCCAGACAGGGGAATGACCCATGCCTTCAGACCAACCGAGCCCCTCGCGGACCGCGGGAACGGGTGTTCCGCTTCACCTTCGCGGGCTCACGAAGAAATATCAGGATTTCGTTGGGGTCGATAACCTGAACCTCGACATCCAGGGAGGCGAACTGGTCGCACTCCTCGGCCCGTCCGGCTGCGGGAAAACCACCACACTGCGAATGGTGGCTGGCTTGATCCCAGTGACCTCCGGCGAGATTCTCGTGGGCGGAAGGGACGTGACCTCTACCCCCACCTATCAGCGCGACATGGGACTCGTCTTTCAGTCCTATGCCCTCTTCCCGCACATGACGATCGCCCAAAACGTCGCCTTCGGTCTTGAGATGCGCGGGATCGGCAAGGATGAAATCAAGGCACGGGTGCGGGACGCGCTTCGGATGGTCCATCTGGAAGGCAAGGAAGACCGCAAGCCCACGCAGCTTTCTGGCGGCCAGCAACAGCGTGTTGCCCTGGCACGTGCGCTGGTGGTGCGGCCCTCGATCCTGCTCCTGGATGAACCTCTCAGCAATCTTGATGCGAAACTGCGGGATGAAATGCGCCGGGAGATCCGCGAGATCCAGCAGAAGACCGGTATTACGGCGCTGTTTGTGACCCATGACCAGGTCGAAGCGCTCGCGATGTGCGACAAGATCGTGGTCATGCAGGCTGGCAAGCTGATGCAGGCCGGCACCCCACGCGAGATTTATGAAGCCCCGGCCAATCCCTTTGTCGCTTCCTTCGTCGGTCGTGCGAACCGCCTGACCGCGCCCTGGCTGTGAACCGGCGTGCAAAATTGACCCCGTAACGGGGTAATCGGCTTCCAAAAATGACCCCCCTTACGCTGATGGTCATGATGCCTCCGAGGCTATCGGGGGGCACAGTGTGGGATGCTGGTTGTGGAGACGATTGCGAAGATCCGCCGGGCGTATTTCCAGGACAAGAAGTCGATCAAGCATATCTGCCGAGAGCTGCGGGTATCGCGGAACACGGTTCGGAAGGTGATCCGGTCCGGCGCAACGGAGATGACTTACGAGCGAACCGTCCAACCGCAGCCGAAGATCGGTCCCTGGAAAGGCAAGCTCGACGAGATGCTGGCGGCGAATGCGCGCAAGCCGAAGCGCGAGCGGCTGACCCGCATCCGGATTTTCGAAGAGCTCAGGGCCCTCGGATATGACGGCGGCTACGACGCGGTCCGACGCTATGCGGCTTCGTGGTCGCAGGCGGAGCAGGAAGCGTCAGCCGCCGCCTATGTGCCACTGAGCTTCGATCCGGGTGAAGCCTACCAGTTCGACTGGAGTCACGAGGTCGTTCTGATCGACGGCGTGACCACCACGGTGAAGGTGGCTCACGTCCGGCTTTGTCATAGCCGGATGCTGTTCGTCCGGGCCTACCCGCGAGAGACGCAGGAAATGGTGTTCGATGCCCATGACAAGGCCTTTGCCTTCTTCGGCGGCGCCTGTGCGCGTGGGATCTACGACAACATGAAGACGGCGGTGGACACGATCTTCGTCGGCCGCGACCGCGCGTATAATCGCCGGTTCCAGCAGATGTGCGGACACTACCTTGTCGATCCCGTCGCCTGCACCCCCGCGTCCGGCTGGGAGAAGGGACAAGTAGAGAACCAGGTTGGCGTTGTCCGGCGGCGGTTCTTCGTGCCGCGGCCGCGCTTCAAGAGCTACGCGGAACTCAACGCCTGGCTTCAGGATCGCTGTATTGCCTGGGCCAAGGCCCATCCGCACCAGGAATTGCGTGATCGGACAATCTGGGACGTGTTCCAGGATGAGCGGGCGAGCCTGGTGCCCTACGTCGGCCCTTTCGACGGATTCCATGCCGTGCCGGCCTCGGTGTCCAAGACCTGCCTCGTTAGGTTCGACAAGAACCGCTACTCGGTCGATGGTCGCGCCGTCGGCCGTCCGGTCGAGATCCGCGCCTATGCCGAGCGGGTCGAGGTCTGGCAGGACGGCAAGATCGTCGGCCGGCACGACCGCGCCTTCGGGCGCGACAAGGCCATCTATGACCCGCTGCACTACATCCCGGTGCTGGCCCGCAAGCCCGGCGCCCTTCGAAACGGCGCTCCCTTCAAGGAATGGGAACTGCCGCCGGCGATACGACGCGTCCAGCGTAAGCTGGGGCGCGTGCCGAACGGTGACCGTCAGATGGTCCAGATCCTGAGCATGATCCCAACGGATGGACTGGAAGCCGTCGAGGCTGCCTGCGTCGAGGCCCTGACCGAAGGCGCCCCGGCGGCATCGGTCGTTCTGAACATCCTGGCCCGACATCGCGAGCCACCACCTCCGTTGACCATCGCCACGCCGGACGCGTTGCGCCTGACCTGCGAGCCCGTGGCCGACTGCAAACGCTACGACAGCCTCAGGAGACCCCGCCATGGAAAGATCACAGGTGCTGGACGCGATGGGCCAGTTGAAGCTCTACGGCATGAAGGCCGCCTACGATGAGATCATCGCCACGGCGGTGAAGCGACAGCACGAACCGCAGCAAATCGTGGGCGACCTGCTGAACGCCGAGATCAGCGAGAAACAAGCTCGCTCGATCAAATACCAGATGACCATCGCCAAGCTGCCCTTGGCCAAGGAAGTCGACGAGTTCAGCTTCGAAGACACGCCCGTAAACGAAACGCTGGTGCGCGATCTGGCCTCCGGAGAGTTCCTCGAGCATCAGCGTAACGTCGTCCTCATCGGCGGCACCGGGACCGGCAAATCCCACCTTGCCGTCAGCATCGCCCGGGCCTGCATCCGCCGTGGCAAGCGCGGCCGCTTCTTCAACGTCGTGGACCTGGTGAACAAGCTGGACGCCGAAGCCCGCGCCGACCGACAGGGACGCACTGCGGATCTCCTGTGCCGCCTCGACTTCCTGATCCTCGACGAGTTGGGATATCTGCCGTTCGCCCAGACGGGTGGCCAGCTCCTGTTCCACCTCATCAGTCGCCTTTACGAACGCACCTCGATCATCGTGACGACGAACCTCGACTTCGGCGAATGGCCGACCGTCTTCGGAGACGCGAAGATGACAACGGCGCTCCTCGACCGACTGACCCATCACTGTGACATCGTCGAGACCGGCAACGAGAGCTGGCGCTTCAAGACGCGGGAATGACCGAGACGCCGCTGGCCCGATCCGGTTGCGCTGTATGGAGGCTACACCGCATCGGGCCAGCTACCCGTGCTGACCAAGCGGGGTCATTATTGGGCGCCGAAAGGGGGTCAAAGTTGCGTGCCGATTGACAGCCACCCTCGCTGACTGTGCTTGAAACTTTGTGAACCGGCCCCGCCGTTTCGCAAAGCTCTGCGTCCGCTCCCGAACGGCGTGGAGGAACCGGCTGTCGTGGGTTGGAAGTGCCTGTCTACAAGACCTTCCCTTCCTGGTCGGAAGGGTTGTGCGAAAATCGGGGGAGTTCCCAGATTTCCAGTAACGCGTTGTAATAATTGATATTATTTTACATGAATGCGAAATGCGATAGAGTGCCGCCGCTTTCGGGCTGCAAACGAAGGGACAAAACCATGAAGAACTAATCCTGGAAAAACGAGCACCGGAATGCGCCAACATCCCGGTGCAATCGTTCAAGGCAGACCGTAGTCCACCAACTGATACTAGGTTCTCTAGCAGATTCCGCGGCCCGCCGCAAGGAATCTGCATGGACGGCGGCCCTCCTCCCCATATGCGCCTTCCGGCTCGGCAGAGCGCCTGGCCCGGCCTAATCCCTGAACGGGACCGGTTGGGAGCGGTCCCCTTATGCCCGCGCCCCGGAAAGCGGCTCCCGGACTCGGCCCTGGCCGGTCCGACGCGCGACCGCTTCTGCCCAGGCCGGGCGGGAACCGATATCCCGTGAGGAAACCCCAATGCACTATCCCATCGAAGAAAGCCCTGGCGGATTCACTACGCCTCTGCCCAGCTCCGCGCAGCGTTCCGTGACGCTCAGTTCCAAGGCCCATTTCTGCGGCCATCTCGTCATCGGCGACGGCTCCGGCCGCGGCACCGCTTCCGGCGCCGGCCCGGGTCGTGCAAGTCGAGAGCCATCTCGAACTCTGCTGGTGCCTTTGTCTGTCGCTCCGCCCCGACATCGCCGACCTGCGCGAACAGGTGGGTTTCGACTGGTTCGACGAGCATGGCGAATATCGCACCCATTACTTCGACCTGTTCATCACCAGAACGGACGGAACCCGGATCGCCTGCGCCATCCGTCCCGTCGCACGGACAGGCGGCCGCTTCGGCCGGCAGATGGCGCGGATCGCGGACCAGGCGCGCAGCAGCCGCTTCGCCGATGACGTCCGCCTGCTGACCGACGCGGATCTCGACCCGGTGGAGCTGCACAACGCCTGGCTCCTTCACGGCGTTCGCGCTGGTGATCCGCCGGCCGATGCCGCCGCTGCCCAGGTTCTGTCCGAGATGACCGGCACCGCCTCTCTTGCGGATCTCTCCGCCAGGACCGGCTGCGGTGCCGCGGGCTTCCGGGCCCTGCTGCGGCTTGTCCGCAGCGGTCAGCTTCGCCCCGTTCAGAATGAACGCATTACTCCGGCCACGTTGGCCTACAAGAGGAGCGACCTCTGATGCATATGCACAATCTCAGCTTTGATGCCGACCGCCACCATTATGCCTTCGGTAAATATGATCGCATCACCATCGAAGGTCAGACCTACAGGACCCTGCCCCATAGCCGGAACGAAGAAGGCTGGCTGCTGGAACTGGATGACGGTTCCGGCCGCTGCGGCAGCTTCACGCATCAGGAGCTGAGCCGCCTGGGGTCGATGAAGCGTATCCGGGTCGAGCATAATTTCCATGCCCCCGAGATCGCAAAGCGCCGTCTCCTCACCGGAGATGTGCTGATCTCGGAACTGGAGGCGAAATCGGCCGCTCGGCTGACGAAGAAGAACGCCTATATCGAAGCATTCCTGGAGATGGAGCGCGAGAAGCGCATCAACCGCACCGACGCGGCCATTCTGGCCAACCGGTTCGAGTTGCGTGGCCGCGCTATGGATTACGCGGCGCAGTTTCGGGGCGGCGAAAACGTCCAGCAATCGCAGGACTTCAACAAGGATCCGTCGCCCAGAACACTGCGCCGGTGGCACGCGGATCATCGGGCATCGGGGATTGGCGGCCTCGTCGATGCCATGAATCGGCGCGGGAACCGCAACCGCCTGATGGGTCCCGAACAGCTTGCCCTGATGATGCGCGAGGTCCGGCGCTATGCCAGCGAAGACCGGCCGAGCATGAAGACGATCCACGAAAACGTCAGCGTCGCCTTCGACGCTCGCAACGAGGCCCGGGTGGCGGAGGGGCTGCACCCCTTTCCCATTCCCAGTTACGAAACCGTGCGCCGGGCGATCCACATGCTCGATCCGTTCGAGGTCGCGGTCGCCCGTGACGGAATCGAGGAGGCGCGCAAGAAATTCATGCCGGTCGGCCAGGGTCTGCGGCTGACCCGGCCGCTCGAGCGGGTGGAAATCGATGAAAACATCATCGACATCATCTCGCTGACGGAATCCTGGGGGCTGCGTGAACTGCTGACCAAGGAGGAGCAGAAAATCCTCGGCCTGGATCGCAGCAAGGCGCGCTGGTTCGTGACCGTCGCCATCTGTGCCACGACGCGCTGCATCCTTGGCATGGCCTTTTCGCGTTCGGCCAAGGACAATGCCTCTCTGCAGGTGCTGCAGATGATCCTGCGCGACAAGGGCAAATGGGCTGATGCGGCCGGCTCCCTCGGCTCCTGGGACATGCATGGCACGCCTGCCCTGATCGTCACCGACAATGGCGCGGCCTTCAAGTCGGAGCGCTTCCGGGTGGCCTGCGCGGATCTGGGCATCACCACGCTGCGGGCGCCGGCGGGGTTGGCCCAGATGCGCGCCCGCAACGAGCGCTTCTTCGATAGCCTCAACACCGGCCTGCTGCCCCGCCTGCCGGGCCGCACCTTCGGCAGCATTCGCGAGAAGGGGAATGCAGATCCGGAGGGGCGCGCCGCGCTGACCTTCGATGATCTGGCTTTCTGCCTGGTGCGCTGGATCGTCGACATCTACCACAATACCCCGCATGCCGGTCTGGGTGGCGAAACCCCGCTTCATTGCTGGCGTCGCCTGACCGCCGAATGGGGTGTGCAGCCCCCGCCGGATATGGACACCCATCGCGCCATCTTCGGGGAGCGACTGCCGCGCAAGCTGTCCCGGGAGGGCGTGACCGTCCTGGGCCTGCGTTATCACTCCGAGGCGCTGGCACGACTGATGACCAACCGGGAAGAGCGCGATGTCGAGGTGCGCTGGCATCCCGACGATATCGGCACGGTGACCGTCTATGCCGGGCAGCAGAAATTCGAGGTCGGCACGGTCCTGCCCGGTTTCGACGGTGTGTCTGCCCGCCAGTGGGTCGCTGCAACCCGGGAACTGAAAGCCGCGAATGCGGGTCGCAAATCCTATGACCGCCAGATGATCCATGCCGCGATCACGGCGATCGAAGGGCGCAGCACCGCGGCGACGCGGATGGCCGGGCTGCTCGTCGACGAATGGACGCCCGAGCGGATCCGGGATTTGGAGGCCAGCCTCTATATCGGCTTCAATGCGGGCGGCGACAGACCGGCGCGGCCTGCGGCTGCTGATGGCCTTGGCCGTTCCATTCCGGACCCGGAAGCGCAGGCGCCGCGCCCGGCGACCTTGCCGGTGATGCCGGCCACTGATCCTGCCCCCACGCAACCAGACCTGCCCGACGCGGCCCCCGCAACGCAGCCCTGGTCCATCACGGAGTAACCCCATGCCCAATCCCACCGAGGCCGCCCGGATCCTTCAGAAACTGCGCAAACTCCGCGTCGATACGCCAAGGGACGCCGCATTCATCACCCATCTCAACCGGCTGCTCTGCCGGGATGAGGCGGGCAACCTGCTGCCCGAGCCGCAGCGCTTTTCCGCCGGGCGAGAGACCCGCGGTGTGATGGTGGTGGATGGCGCCGGTGGCGGCAAGACCACGCTGATCTCCCGCGCCCTGGAACGGCACCCGGTTCTGTCCGGAGCGACGGGGCGGCACTATCTCGATGCCAGCGTGCCCAGCCCTGCGACCTTCAAAAGCATGACCGGCGCGCTGTTGCAGCGCAGCGGCTACCCGGTGATCACCGCCAACCGCGAAGGCTGGGGCCTTTGGGAAACCCTCCGGGGTCGGCTCAAGGATCTGGGTATCGTTGTTCTCTGGATCGACGAGGCGCATGACCTGTTTTGCGCCGATCGCCACCTGATCCTGCGCGCCCTCAAATCCCTCATGCAGGGGGACGAGGCCGTCATCCCGATCCTGTCCGGCACCGAGAGGCTGCACGAGATCGTCCGTTCCGATCCGCAGGTCCAGCGTCGGCTTTCGACGCTGATCCTGCCGCCGGTCTCAGAAGTGACGGATGGGGCAAGCGTCGTTCGGGTGATCCGGGAATATTGCCGGATTGCGGGGCTTGAGCCGCCGCTTGACGCAGATCTGATCCCGCGCCTGTTCCATGGCGCGCGTTATCGCTTTGGCCGCTGCATCGAGACTCTGGTCGGCGCGATCGAATTTGCCCTGGAGGCGGGGGCATCCCGTCTGGACATCGCCCATTTTGCGGAATTCTGGGCGATGCAGGAGGGCTGCCCGCCCGGCGGGAATGTCTTCCTCGCCCCGGATTGGCCGCAGATCGACCCCGACCGGAACGAGGCCGACGATCCGCCTGCTCGCGCGCGGGCCCGGCGGCGGCGGGCCTGAGCATGGCCCGCCTTTTTCCCCTGCTGCCGTTCCGGGCGGACGAGACCCATTGGTCCTGGGCGGTCCGCATGGCCGCTTTCCATATCCGCGGCCCCATCGAGACCTTCCTGCGTGATCTCGGCCTTGATCCTTTTGTTCTGTCCATCGGCGATCCGGATGAGCTGAACCGCCTTTGCGCAACCGCCGGGCAGGATCCGGGACCGGTGCTGCGCAACACCCTGATGCGGCACACCAGCCGGAGCTGGCGGCTTGGTGAGGAGATCCTGATCGACAGCCTGCGCCCGCAGCAGGATCTGCGCTTTTGTCCGGCCTGTCTGGCCGAGGACGATGCGGTCGCCAAGGTGGCAGGTCAGAATATCGCCATCCACCGGCGCGAACGGCTGATCTGGCGGCTGAAGCCGATCCGTTCCTGTCCGACACATAGGCTGCCCCTGATCCGCCGGGACAGGCCTGACCATATGGTTGGGAAGGGCGTCTTCGCCGGCAGCGTGCCGGAAACCGCCACCATGCTGCGGGATCTTGCGGGCTGTGCCAAATCCTGTCCGGCTTCCCCGCTCCAGACCTATATCGCCAACCGGCTTGTAGGTATTCATGGCCCTGCATGGCTGGACAGCCTGCCGCTCGAACAAAGTATCCGGGTGACGGAGTTGTTGGGCACCGCTATGGAGTTCGGGCCATATGCCGCTTTCGACGACCTATCAGTCCAGGATCAGATGCTGCAACCACTTGTGGCTGGATCTACACCGCCAAAGGGGTGGCGGGAATCCGCGGCGCATTGCAGATCCTTCAGACCGGATTTGACCCCACGCCGATGCCGAGGCGGGGCAGCAAATGGGATGCCTTCGGCTCGTTGCTCGACGAACTCCACCATCCCGCACCGGGCAGCCCGTTCCGCAGAAGCTTCGAAGAGCATATCGAGAGCACGGCGGAATCCTGATCTGCTATCGGCAGGCCCAGTCCGGCCCTGCCCTCCATCAGATGCCAGACTTCGTCAGGCCGCCTCCGGGCGGCCTTTTTCTTTGGCCGTCACGCAACATTTCGATGGTCAATAATCGCGCGTAGAATGGTCAAAGCGGGAAAACAGGCATCCATGAGATAACGTAAAATCAATCAGTTACCACAATACGGAACCCTCTCAATGGCCATTATACGCGCGATTAATGTCCACTGTGCGGGCAAGGTTTCAACATAATCATTTTATTGCAAGGGTTTGCTTGGAATCCAGCGCATGGCGTTGACACCAGGCGCCGTGTCCTGGCGCCGGGATCCGGCAGGTTGACTTGGAAGGCCGCTGTCAAGGTTCTGGCAACTGCTGCGGGACGTGACGAGCATCCGCCCGACGCCATCGCTTCCGGGCCTGCGAAACCTCGTCGAAGCGCCGGGGAAGCGCCGCTTTTCCGAACGGCGGCGCTATGCCCGCAGGATACCATCATGCGACCCGATGCTGCTGTTCCCTGCCCTGACTCGGAGACTTGGATTTCCCCGCAAACTAGTGATTTTAAAAGATAACTTAAAAGACTCTCCGTCGCACAGCCGGGCCCAAGCACATGCGTCATGAAGGCGCCAGCTCTGCCGCTCTACGGTCCTGTTTCGCAACAACGACCGCCGCCCAAGGCCGGTCATGATCGGCCCCTGCCCCGCAAGCTTTGGCGACCGGATGATCTTGCCGAGGACGCCGTGCCGCCTGTCTTCCGTGACGCAGGGGGCGGCTCTTATCGGCCGCCGACGGCGATGTCGGGAAACAGCGGGCCGGCGGGAAGGTCGCATGCCTTCTGGGCCGGGGCATGGGTCCTGATAAAGCTCACGGCCTCGAAACGCCGCAATCCATGCCGAAACGCCGGTGATCGTCCGCAAGGACGATGCGTCCTGGCAATACCTTTTGCCTTCCCCTCCGGCCTCGCCGCGGTCCTGCCGCGGCCAGGGTTTCGAGGGCGGCCTGGACGCCGATCCCCTCGACGCGCATGCTCCATGCTCCATGCTCCATGCTCCATGCTCCATGCTCCATGCTCCATGCTCCATGCTCCATGCTCCATGCTCCATGCTCCATGCTCCATGCTACGGGCGGGGCGGCCGCGCGCCCGCACAGGTCACGGCCTGCTGGCCAGCAGGGACCGCAACTGCGTGGGAAACAGCTGCAGCAGCAGGGTCTCTGTCACCGCGTCCTCGGCTTTCGCGACAAAGACCCGCAGGTCGATGGGGCTGTCGTCGCGGGGCACCAGCTCCTCGGGCCCGCCGAAGCCAAGGTCGAACATGGCGCGCCAGGTCGGGCGGCCGACGACCGGATAGACCGCGTCGTTGGACACCACCCCGCGCGAGGCGGTGATGTTGAGATGCGGCTTGTCGCCGGGGGCCAGCGAATGGGGCGTGAAGTCGCAGACGATCTTCACCGTCTCCTGCGGGCGCGGCTGGCCGGGCACGCCGCCGGCACCGATGCGGACCGCGACGAACTGCCCGGTGCTGCCGGCCAGCGGGCTGTCCTCGAGCCAGGATAGCCGGTAGTCCAGCCGGTATTCGCCGCCGACCCTGGGCGGGGCGGCGGGCTGCCAGAAGGCCACGATATTGTCGTGGATCTCGTCATCGGTGCTGAGTTCGACCAGCGTGACCGTGCCCTCGCCCCAGTCGCCGCGGGGCGCGACCCAGGCGCTGGCGCGCTTTTCGTAAAAGACGCCGTCGTCCTGATATTGCTCGAAATTCCTTTCGCGCTGCATCAGCCCGAAACCCTTGACCGAGGGCGCGGTGAAGGTGTTCGCCATGGTATGGGGCGGGTTGTTCAGCGGCCGCCAGATGCGCTCGCCCGCATGGGTCAGGATCTCGAGCCCGTCCGAATCGTGGATCTCGGGCCGCCAGTCCGGCGCGATATGCGGCGTGTTCTTGCCGAACCAATACATCGAGGTCAGCGGCGCGATGCCCAGCCGCTCGACCCCCTCGCGCAGGAATATACGGGCGGTCACGTCCTGCTCGATGCCCTTGCCGCGGCGCGAGACGATGCGATAGGCGCCGGTCGCGCGCGGGCTGTCGAGCAGCGCATAGGTGGTCATGCCGCTGTCGGTTTCCGGCTCGAGCCAGAAATGGGTGAACAGCGGGAACTCCTCGGGCCCGTCGGGGATGGCGGTGTCGATCGCCAGGCCGCGGGCCGAAAGGCCGAACTGGCCGCTGTAGCCCGAGGTCCGCCAGTAGGAGGCGCCCAGGAACGCCATCCAGTCGCGCCCGGTCTGCGCATCCATGACGCTGAAGCCGGCGAAGCCGTCGGTCCGGGCCAGCCGCCGCGCCGGATTGTCGTCGGGGATGTCGAAGAGATCCAGCGAAAACGGGATCTCGCTTGCCATGCCGTCCCGGAGCGCATGGATGTGGACTGGCTGCTTGAAATAGCGGCCGGGAAAGAAGAACCGCACCCGCGAGGCGGCCGGCTCGTCGCCCCAGAGCGCTTGGTCCTGGCGAAAGCGGATCTCGTTGTGGCGGTCGTAATCCACCTGCTCGAGGATATCGGCCTCCTCGATCTCGGGCGGCTGGTAGGCGGCCTGCGCCAAGGCCCGCGCCCGCTCGGTCAGGATATCGAAGGAGAACGCCTCCGGCTCGGCATCGCCGGCGATGCCGTCCGCCGCGCGCGCGATCCGCGGCAGCAGGAAGAAGGCGCCGCCGCCCAGGGCGGCCTGCAGCACGGTGCGGCGAAAGAGTTTTTGCGAATGCATGATGCCCCAAGGATCAGGTGATTCAGTCGCTTGCCATCGGGGCCCAGCTGCGGCAGCATTTCAAGGCATCGATCCCGCATTGGCCGAGTCTTGCCGATCGGTGCCGCCGGGCAAGGCGCATTGCAGCCGGCCAGACGGCGCTCAGCCCCCGGCCCTCAGCCCCCCGCGGGCGGCCACATGCGCTGCCACACGCCGTCGCGCCGGATCAGCGCGTGCTGCAGCGCCGCGCCGACATGCACCGCCAGCACCGCGATCAAGAGCAGGGCCGCGATGAAATGCAGCCCCTGCACGGCGGCGGCCAGGGCTTCGGATTTCGGCAGCCAGGGCCCTGCCCCCATGGCGTCGAGCAATTCGATGGGAAAGCCGCCGGCCCGCACCCGGACGAAGCCGCTCAGCGGCATGACGACCAGCAGGACGTAAAGCGCCAGATGCGAGGCGGCCGCCGCCCGCCTCTGCCAGCCGGGCACCGAGGCCGGCAAGGGCGGCGGCGGATGCAGCCGGCGATAGACGATCCGCGCCAGGATCACCGGGATCAGCAGCGTGCCGGTGTTCTTGTGAAAGATGAACAGCGCGTCCTGCAAGCCGCGGTCCAGCCCCTCGCGCGTCATGGTCAGCCCCGCCGGGATCATCAGCAGCACGGCAAGCGCGACGATCCAGTGAAACAGGCGGGCGGGCGTTCTGTAACCCAAGGGGGGCTCGCGCATCGGCTGGCTCCTTTTCACTATCCTATCGCAAAACCCCGCCCCGCGCAAAGCCGTAGCATCTTGACGGAACCCACGCTTGGCGTAGCATTTTCCCATGACCGACCCCGATCACGGCCCGCTTGCGCAGCCGCCCCGCCCGGCGGCTGGAATACCGGCGCAGGTCGCCGCCGGCGCCGCGATGGGCGTTTTCGCGATGCAGGCGCTGCGGCTTGGCGGGATCGGCGGCGCGGCCGGGGGCTGGCTTGCCGCAAGCGCGCTTTATCTGGGCTGCTGCGCCATGATCCTGGCGCAGATGCGGCGCAGCTATCCGCATGACCGGATCGGCGGCTGCAACGCGGTGACGCTGCTGCGCGCGGCCATCACCTGCGCCTTGCTGGCGCCGCTTGCGGATGGCGTGGCGGCAGGATGGGCGGTCGCGGTCGCCGGGGGCCTGGCGCTGGTCCTCGACGGAGTCGATGGCTGGCTGGCGCGGCGGTCGGGGCTCGTCTCGGGCTTCGGGGCGCGTTTCGACATGGAGGTGGACGCGGCTTTCGCCCTGGCCCTGGCGCTGCATGCCTGGCTGGGCACCACGCTGGGGCCGGGGGTGCTGTTGCTGGGGGTGCTGCGCTATGGCTTCGTCGCCGCCGGCCTCGCCCTGCCCTGGCTGCGGGCCGAGCTGCCGCAGCGGCTGCGGCGCAAGGCGATCTGCGTGCTGCAGCTCGGCACGCTGATCCTGCTGCAAACGCCGCTGCCGAGCCATGCGCAGGCCGAGTTCCTGGCCTGGTTCGCCACGGCGGCGGTGGTGCTGTCCTTTGCGCTCGACATCCGCTGGCTGTGGCGGCGCCGGCCATGACCATGCGCAGGGCCTTGCCGCTGCTGCTGTCGGCGCTGGCGATCCAGCTGGCGCTGATCGTGCCGGGCGCCGCGATCCGCCCGACGCCCGAACTGCCTGCGCTGCTGCTTTTGCTGGTGCTGGGCGGCGGCGTGGCGCGCCTGCCGGTCGCGGCGGCGCTTACGCTGCTGGCGATGCAGAAGATTGCCGACCTTGCCATGGTCTCGGCGCTGGGGCGGCCCTTCAACGTCGCGGCGGACCTGCCGCTGCTGGACGCCGCGGTGCGGCTGACGGGCGGCACCTTCGGCCCGCTGGCGGGTCTCGGCCTCGTCCTGGCCGCTGCCCTTGCCGCATCGGGCATCGCCGCGGTGCTGTGGTGGGCGACGGGGCTCTGGGCCCGCCCCGTCGCGGGACAAGGCGCGCGCATCGCCCTTGTCGCGGCCATCGGGCTGGTCCTGCTGCCCGCCATGGCCCCAAGGCCGGAGAATGCGCGCTATGCGCTTGAACGCGCCCGGCTGGCCGCCGGCACCTTCGCCGCGCTGCGCGACTTCCGCGCGGCGGCGGCAAACGACCCGATGGCGGGCCGGCCGGGACTGCTGGGTGCCATCGACCGCGACGTGCTGGTGATCTTTGTCGAAAGCTATGGCCGCGCCAGTTTCGCGACCCCCTTCTACGCCGAAACCCATCTCGCCACCCTGCGCCGGGCCGAGGCCGATCTGGCGCGCGCCGGCCTTGCCATGCGCTCGGGGTATCTGGTTTCGCCCACGCAGGGCGGGCAAAGCTGGCTGGCGCATGCGACCTTCGCCTCGGGGCTTTGGGTGGGCGACCAGTCGCTTTACCAGGCCGCGCTGGCCAGCGGGCGGCAGGGGCTGTTCCACCACGCGCAGCGCGCCGGTTTTCGCACCGCGGCCGTCATGCCCGCCATCACCCGCCCCTGGCCCGAGGCGGCGCAGATGGGCTTCGACCGCATCCTGGCCGCATCGGACCTGGGCTATCGCGGGCTGCCCTTCAACTGGGTCACCATGCCCGACCAGTTCACCCTGGCCGCCGCCGACCGCCTGCTGCGCCATGATGGGGGCGACCCGCTTTTCGCCCAGGTGGCGCTGATTTCGTCCCATGCGCCCTGGGTGCCGGTGCCGCGGCTGATCGGCTGGGACGAGGTCGGGGACGGTTCCGCCTTCGCCGCCATGGCCGTCGCCGGGGAAAGCCCGCAAGAGGTCTGGCGCGACCGCGACAACATCCGCCGGCATTACCGCGACGCCATCGACTATGCCTTGCAGACCGTCATGGCCTATGCGCTGCGCCATGCGGGTGACGCGCCGCTGATCCTGGTGCTGGGCGACCACCAGGCCGCGCAACGCATCGCGCCGGACGGCGGGCGCGACGTGCCCATGCATGTGATCGGCCCCGCGGCGCTGGTCGAACGCAGCGCCGCATGGGGCTTTGCCCCCGGCCTGGTCCCTGGCGCGGACAGCCCCGCGATCCCGATGGACCGGATGCGCGACCTGATCCTGCAAGGCTTTGCCGCGCCGGATGCGGGGTCGAGGGAACGCCTCGCCCGCCACGGTCGTTCGTCCCCTGCCCCACCATGACCCGAACGGAGGTGCCCCGATGACCCATTCCCCGCCGACACGCCGCCGGATCCTGCAGACGGGGGCGGCGGGGCTGGCGCTCGGCCTCTCGGGCCTGCCGCACCGGGCGCGGGCGCAGGAGGCCGTGGCGCTGCAACTGTCCTGGCTGCATTCGGTGCAATTCGCCGGCAGCTACATCGCGCTGCAAAACGGCTGGTGGCGCGAGGCGGGGCTGGAGGTCTCGCTGCTGCAGGGCGGCCCGAACGCGCCGGTCGAGCCGCCGGTGGTGGCGGGCACGGCGCTGGTCGGCATCTCGGCCGCCGACTATGCCGCGGCGGCGGTGGCGCGGGGGGCGCCGTTCCGCATCATCGGCGTCGCCATGCAGAAGAACCCCTTCGCCATCGCCTCGCTGCCGGGCAATCCCGTGGAAACCCCTGCCGACCTGCCGGGGAAAAGCATTGGCATGGCCATCGCCAACACCCCCGTCCTGCAGGCGCTGTGCAAGCTGAACGACGTGGATTTCGACGCCATCCGTATCGTGCCCACGCAATATTCCGCCCAGCCGCTGATCGCGGCCGAGGTGGACTGCCTGCTCTGCTGGGAAACCGACCTGCCGGTCGCCATGGCGATCCAGGGCATCGAGGCCCGCACCATGCTGATGGCCGATCACGGCTATGCCCTGCATTCCCAGACCTATATCGCGACCGAGGACAGCCTGGCCGACCGCCGCGAGGCGCTGGTGGCGCTGATGGCCGGCGAGGCGCGGGGGTGGGAAGCGTGCCGCGCCGACAGCGATGCGGCGGCCGAACTGACCGTCGCCTTGTTCCCCGATGCCGGGCTGGACCTGCCCACGCAGAAATTGCAGGCGCGCCGGCAATTGCCGCTGATGTTCTCGGAGCTGACCGAGACGCACGGTTTCGGCTGGTGGAGCGACGAGGCGGTCGAGGCCAATATCCGCACCCTCTCGCTGCTGGGCCGCGAGGTGACGCCCGCGCTCTGGGACCGCTCGATCCTGGAGGCGGTCCATGCAGGATAGCAGCGCCGGGATCAGTTGCCGGGCGCTGACCAAGACCTGGCCCGGCGGCGTGCAGGCGGTTGCGGGCTTCGACGCCGATTTCGCCGCGGGCCAGACCACGGCGCTGATCGGCCCCTCGGGCTGCGGCAAGTCCACGCTGCTGCGGCTGGTCGCGGGGCTCGATCTGCCGGACGGCGGGCAGGTGCGCATCGGCGGGCTGGACCCGGCCCATCAGCGCCGGCGGGGCGCAATCTCGGTCGCCTTCCAGGATCCCTCGCTGCTGCCCTGGCTCAGCGCCGCGCAGAACGTGGCGCTGGCGCAAAAGCTCGCCCGCCAGCACGCCGATCCGGGCAAGGTCGCGCATCTGCTGCGACTGGTCGGGCTGGAGGGCTTTGCCGCCACCCGCCCGGCGGCGCTGTCGGGCGGCATGCGCCAGCGCGCCGCCATCGCCCGCGCGCTTGTCACCGCGCCGCAGGTGCTGCTGCTGGACGAACCTTTCGGCGCTGTCGATGAACTGACCCGCCGCCAGCTGGCGCAGGATCTGCCGCCGCTCTGGCAGGCGCAGGGCACCACCGCGCTGCTCGTCACCCATTCGCTGGCCGAAGCGGTGTGGCTCGCCGACCGCATCCTGGTCCTGTCACCCCGCCCGGCGCGGATCATCGCCGACATCGCCGTGCCGCTGCCCCGTCCGCGCCGTCCCGGACTGGCCGACAGCCCCGCCTTCCGCCGCATCGAGGCCGAGGCGCGGGCGGCGCTCTCTGCCCCCGCCGGCGCGGCCTGCCCATGAGGAATGCGCTGGCCGGGCTTATCCTGCTGCTTGCGCTGTGGCAGGCCGCGGCGCTGGCCCTGGCGGGCCGCTACTTGATCGCCGGCCCGGTCGAGGTCGCGCAATGGACCGCCGCCCATGCCGGGCTGCTGTCGCGGGCGCTGGCCGTGACCGGGACCAATGCGGCGGCGGGCTTCCTGCTGGGGAACCTGGCCGCGGTGGCGCTGGCGGGTGTGGCACTGCTCTGGCCCCGGCTGACCGGGCTGGTCTCGGGGCTGGCGCTGGTGGTCTTTTGCCTGCCGCTGGTGGCGACCGGGCCGATCCTGCGGGTGATGATGGGGCCGGGCGAAGGCCCGCAGATCGCGCTGGCGGCGCTGGCAGTCTATTACACCACGCTGATCCCGCTGCTGGCCGGCCTGCGCGCCGTGCCCGCCGCCTGGCTGGACCTGGTCCATGTCTATGGCCGCGGCCGCCTGGCCGAGCTGCGCCATGTCCGGCTGCGCGCCGCCCTGCCCTATCTGGTCGCCGGGCTGCAGATCTCGGCCCCCGCCGCCTTCCTCGGCGCGCTGGTGGGCGAGTTCACCGGGGCCGAGCGCGGGATGGGCGTGCTGACCATCCGCTTCACCCGCGCGCTGGACGTGCCCGCGCTCTGGAGTATCGCCGCGCTGGCCGCCGCCGTCGCGGTCGCGGCCTATGCGCTGATCGGCGCGGCGGCGCGCCGCTTCCTGGATGGATCGCCGCCCGTGCTGCTGGCCCCGCCGGGCGCCGCGCCCGGCTCGCGCCGCGCGGCACTGGTCTCGACGCTCGCGGTGGTCGCGACCGTGCTTGCCGCGTGGTGGGCGGGGCTGCGGCTGGCCGGGCTCAGCCCGTTCTTCGCCAAGCGGCCGGGCGACGTGCTGGCGGCGCTGGCCTGGGCCCCGGATGCCGCCCAGACCCGGCAGACCCTGGCCGGCGCGCTGGCGCAGACCGGCGCCCATGTGCTGCCGGGCTATGCGGCAGGGCTGGCGGCGGGCGCGGGCCTCGCCGTCCTGCTGGCGCTGCTGCCCGCGCTCTCGGCACTCGTTACCCCGCTTGCCATCGCGCTGCGCGCCATTCCCATCGTGACCACGGCACCGCTGATCGTGCTGCTGGTCGGGCGCGGCGCGGCGGGGGTGGTGGTGCTGGTCGCGGTCATGGTGTTCTTTCCGACCTTCGTCGCCTGCCAGCACGGGCTGCGGCAGGCGCCGGGCCAGATCCTCGACGTGTTCCACACCTATGCCGCCGGCCGCTGGCGGCAGATGGTCCATGTCCGCATCCCGGCCATGCTGCCCGCGCTTTTCGCCTCGGCGCGGATGAGCGTGCCGGCCGCGGTGCTGGCCGTCACCGTGGTCGAGTGGCTGGCGACGGGCGGCGGCATCGGCGGGCTGATGGCGCTGTCGGCCTCGGTCTCGGATTACGACATGCTCTGGTCCTCGGTGGTGCTGGTCACGCTGCTCTCATGGCTGGGCCATGCAGGCGTCGGCGCGGCCGAGCGCCGCGTGCTGGCCCGCTATGCCCCCGAACAGGTGCGCCCATGACCCCACCCTGCGACGCCGCCTTCGCCATCCCCGGCGACATCGCCACGCTGACCGGCGGCTATATCTATGAACGCCGGCTGCTGGAGGGGCTGCGCGCCCTGGGCCACGACGTCCGCCACCTGCAGCTGCCCGCCAGCTTCCCCGACCCCGCCCCGTCCGAGATGGCGGCGGCCGTCGCGGCGCTGGTGGCCGAGGACCGCCCGCTGATCGTCGACGGGCTGGTCTTCGGCGCCATCGACACCGCCGGCCTCGCCCAGGTCCGCGCGCCCATCGTGGCGATGATCCATCACCCGCTGGCGATGGAGACCGGCCTAGATCCTGCGCGGCGCGCGCATCTCTACCGGACCGAGCGCGACAACCTGCGGCTTGCGCGCCACGTGCTGGTTCCCAGCCCCCATACGCGCGCGCTGCTGACCGAACGCTACGGCGTGCCGCCCGACCGCATCACCATCGCCCGGCCGGGGGTCGAGCGGCCATGGCTCGTCCCCGCGCCCCTGACCCCGCCGCTGATCCTGTCGGTGGGCATCCTGCATCCGCGCAAGGGCCATGACGTGCTGATCAAGGCATTGGCAGAGCTGGCAGATATGGACTGGCAGGCGGTGATCGTCGGCAATCCCTGGGACCGCGCCCATGCCGCCGCGCTGGCCCGGCAACTGGCCGAAAGCCCGGTTTCGGATCGGGTGGTGCTGGCGGGGCGGGTGGATGCCGAGCGGCTGGAACAGCTTTACGCAAGCGCCTCGATCTTCGCGCTGGCGACGCGATACGAGGGGCACGGGCTGGTCTTCGACGAGGCGCTGGCGCATGGCCTGCCGATCGTCGGCTGCGCGACGGGCGCCGTCCCCGATACCGTGCCCGCGGCCGCCGGGCTGCTGGTGCCGCCCGACGACCCGCCGGCCTTTGCGGCCGCGCTGCGCCGGCTGCTGGGCGAGGCGCCCCTGCACGCGCAGCTGCGCGACGCCGCGCGCCGGGCCGGCGACGCCTTGCCCGGCTGGCGGGAAACCGCAGCCGTTGCCAGCCGGGTCCTGGAGCGCTGCGCCCTGCCGCGATACAGGGCAATCAGGTCCGCCGGCGATCGCGATTGACGCAAGGCGCCCAAAGCTGACCTTGCGGACCCGACGGCCAGTTCAGGAACCGCGGCTTAGTCCGCCCAAGCGGAAACGACAGCCGTCGCATCAAGACCCCGCCCCCGGCCCCCGAAAGGAAGGCCCGCAATGGCGCCGGATGGAAAGCCATGCCGGCTTTGTCTGCACCGCCCCTCTGGCCGGCGCGCGGGCTTGATCGGATACAGGCAAACCTCAGTCCACGCCGGCCCGAGTCCGCTGCCGGGCGCGGAGCAGGCTGCGCATCGGAACCTCGAAATGGCGGTAGACCAGCGCCGAAAGCCCCAGCGTGACCAGCAGGGTTGCCGGCACGAACAAGGCCTGCCGGAGCGTGTCGGGCAGGAATCCAGCCAGCTTCGGCCAGGCAAGGTAGCCCGCGCTGATGACCGGGACATGCAGCATGTAGATGGTATAGGAGATGTCCCCGAGCCAGACCGGCGCGCGGGCGGACAGCAGGCGGCCCAGAACGCCCCGGTCCTCCCAGGTGGACAGGATGCAGATGGCAAAGAGCGGCACCATCCAGAGCAGTTCGAGACGGGCATGCATCATGCCTGCCAGCGCAACGACGCAAGACAGCTGAATCAGCGACAGCGCCCTGTCCGACAATCCGGTCCAGGAATGACGATAGTGGCACAGGGCATATCCAAGCAGGAACCCCGGCACCGCCCGCAGCAGGGCAATGCGTTCCCAGCGCAGCCCGTAATGCTGCATCAGGATCTCATGCGCCGCGAGCCCCGCTATCGCCAGCACGACGAAGACCTCGGGCCCAGGGCGCAGGCGCATGAGCAGGCCGCAACCCAGAAGCGGAAACAGCAGATAGGCGGCGAACTCGCCACTGATCGACCAGCTTGGAAAATTCAGGGAGAACTGGTCCTGGAACCCCCAGGCCTGCACCAACGCTACCGTTCGCAACGCTTCCTGCGAAAGCTCGGCCGAAAAGGGACCGCCATAGAGCACCAGCAGGGACATCCACGCCAGCGTCAGCAGATGAAGCGGATAGATCCGTGCGAACCGGCTTTGCAGGAAATCGCGCGGACTGAAACGGCTGTCGAAACCGTCGGCGGCATAGACGAGTGTCATCACGAAGCCGCTCAGCATGAAGAACAGGTCGACCATATGCGTCGCGCTCATCACGAAGCCGGTTCTGCCGTCGATGGCCGCGCCCCAGGGAAAGGCGTGGCGATAGTGATAGAGAACCACCAGCAACGCGGCTATTCCGCGCAGCGCCGTATGGGATCGGATATGTCGGCGATGCATCATCGGGCCTGGACTTCGGGTGACGGAGAGGATTCTGAGCCGGGGGCATGCCCACCGTAAGGTCGTGTCGAATGCGGCGGCAATTCCCCCAGATTGGTTCCGGGTCGAGCGGTGAGGCCAAGTTTGGCAAACTTTACGGGCAGATGTCCATCACCGTCGCCACGAACCGCGCTGTCGGTGAACGGCCCACCCTTCCCGGTGGCGCCGAGAGGACCGTCGCAATGCCATCGGCCATCCCGCATCCTGGGACGAAGAGACAGCAACCGTCCTGCTTGAGATGGTCTGCTGCGCCGGGTCGCGGCCTGCGATTGCGACAGGCTGGTCCTGACCGTGGACAGGCAGATGCCGCCCAAGCGCGAAGAGAAACCAGCGCAACGGCTTCGGCGCACCCTTTCGGCCGACGCTGCGGAACCTCGTCGACATGCTGCGCCATCCGCGCTGGCCATGGGACGTGATCCTGCGGCCGGCCCTGCGGCGCCGGATGCCGAGTTATGGCCATTACCCGCCCGAGGTCCACGCCGGCCTGCTGTCGCCGGCTATGGCCGAGGAGTTGCGCGTTGATCCCGCGCTGACGGGACGGGATTTCCGCGCGCTGTGCCTGAAAGGCGGGCTGTTCGCCGAGGGCGCCGATGCCATCGTGGTCTCGACCCATGGCGGGCGGAGTTTCGACGGCCTGCCGCTGCCCGCCGCAGCCCTGCCCCGCCTCGCCGCCAATCCGCGAACGGTTCCCGAACTGCTGGCCGAGAGCGGCGTCCGGCGCGGTTCGTGCGTGCTGAAACACCGGGCCCTCGGCGGTGCAGCTTGGCCGCGCGCCGTTACGGGATCCTGCCGCCGGCGGCAAGGCTGGGGCCGCGGCGCTGCCGGCAATGGCCGAGATGCGGGCGGCGATGGGTTTTCTTGGCGTGCGGACGCTTGCCGATCTCTCGGCTAAGGCTGAAGCCGGTCAACCGAAAACGCAGGAACGGGAACATGCGGACATGATCCCCGGCGGCCCCGCCGGCGCAGTTCGCAAATGGAACGTGCCGCAGAAGCGCCCTCGATCCCCCAGCTTGCACCGCGGGCATCGGGATCGGGCTCAGCCATGGGCGGTCCGCACGGCATCCATGCTGGATAGCGCCAGGCGCGGCCCGGCCTTCATGACCTGGCCGGGCAGTTCCCTTCCCAGGATCCGCTCGGCGGTCCGGGCGGCCTCGATCAGTCTGCCGAGGTCGATCCCGGTCGGAAAACCCGATTCCTCGCACAGATAGACGAAATCCTCGGTGGCGATATTGCCGGTCGCGCGCGGCACGAACGGGCAGCCGCCGATCCCGCCCACGCTCGCCTCGAAATCGCGGATGCCGTGCAGCAGGCCGGCATAGGCGCAGGCCAGGCCGACGCCGCGGGTGTTGTGGAAATGCAGCGCGATCCCCACCTCGGGCACCGCCTTGCGCAGGGCGTCGAGCGCCGGCACGACATTGCCCGGCGTCGCCATGCCGGTCGTGTCCCCCAGGGTGATGCGCGAAATGCCGAGGTCGCGATACCGCATGGCCTGCTCGACCAGCTGGTCCACCGGCACGTCGCCTTCGAAGGGACAGCCGAAGGCCGTGGCGATGGCGCCATGCAGCGCGACCCCGGACCCTTGGGCGAGGCGCGCGATCTCGTGGAACCCGGCAATCGAATCGGCGCGCGAGCGGTTCACGTTCTTCAGGTTGTGGCTTTCCGAGGCCGAGGCGAACATCACCACCGCGTCGATCCCCGCCTCGATGGCGGTTTCGGCACCGCGCAGGTTCGGCGCCAGCGCGCTGAAGCGGACACCGGCCCGGCCGCGGAAATGCCGCACCAGCTCGGCCGCATCGCGCATCTGCGGCACGGCGCGCGGCGAGACGAAGGATGTCAGCTCGACCGAGCGGATGCCGGCCGCGACAAGGCTTTCGACGAGCCGGATCTTGTCCTCGGTCGGAACGAAGGCTTTCTCGGATTGCAGGCCGTCGCGGGGCGAAACCTCGGTCACGGCGACTTGCCTGCCCGGTGCGGATTCGGGGCCGGTCATGTCACGCCGCCTCGCCCGAGGGGGCCTTGGCGGCCGCGGCGATTTCCTCGGGCGTCAGGCCGAGACTGCCGAGGATCTCGGCGTTGTGCCCGCCGAGACGGTCCACATCGCCCCCGCCGGCCAGCGAGGCGCCGTCGATCTCGATCGGCAGGGCCGGCGCCCGGAAGCTCCGGCCATCCGGGGTCTGCGACAGCGCAAGCCCGCCCTGCCGCATGACATGCTGGTCGCGAAACAGGTCCGAGGGCTTGGCCACCGGCGCAAAGGGGATCTCCATCTTCTCCAGCGCCGGCAGAAGCTCGGCCATGGGCCGCCTTGCGACCGCCGCCGCGACCAGGGGCACCACCCAGGAGCGGGCGTTGATGCGGGCCATCCTGCTTTGCAGTTCGGGGTGCTGCAGCAGGTCGTCCAGGCCGAGATAGGTGCAAAGCCGGGTCCAATGGCCGTCGCTGACCGCGCCGATGAAGATCTGCCCCCCCTCGGCATCGGCAAAGACGTCATAGATCGGCCAGCTGAAGGCCCGCTCGGGCATCGGCTCGGGGTCCCTGCCCTCAAGCTCGAACTGCACCATGTGCTGCGAGACAAGCAGCAGGCAATTCTCGAACAGGCCGACGCGGATGGTCCGCCCCTCGCCGGTCTTGCCGCGCTCGAACAGCGCGGCGATGACGGCGAAGGCCCCGAACAGCCCGCCCATGATGTCGTTGGCCGAGGTGCCGACGCGCAGCGGCCGCCCCTTGGGGCCGGTCATGTAGGCCAGGCCCGACATCATCTGCACCACCTCGTCCAGCGCCGTGCGCCGCTCGTAAGGCCCTGAAAGGAAACCCTTGTGGCTGGCGCAGATCAGGTGCGGAAAGCGGTCCTGCAGGGTTTCGGCATCCAGCCCCATCCCCTTCAGGGTGCTGTCCTTGAAATTGTCGATGAAGACGTCGGCCGAGGCCAGAAGCCGGTCCAGCGCCTTCCTGCCGGCCGGCGTGCGGCTGTCCAGGACCACGGATTTCTTGCGGCGGTTGAACAGCGGAAAGAACGCGCTGCCCATGCCGGTCAGCTGGCGCGTCTTGTCGCCGCCGGGCGGCTCGACCTTGATCACCTCGGCGCCCAGGAAGGCCAGGAACATGCCGCAGCTTGGCCCCATCACCATATGGCTCATCTCAACGACACGGATCCCCGCGAGGGGTTTGAACTCGGCAGTCATGCGGCCTCCCATCCCATGGGCAAAGGATAGGATTGCCTGACTGTTCTTACAATTATATAATACTTATAGCTATGTTCTAAAAATTAGCATCCATGCGAGGCGCCCTTGGACCTGAAGCAATTGCGGTATTTCTGTAGCATCTACGACAGCAAGAGCCTGTCGGCCGCGGCGGAAGCCGAGAGGATCGCCGTCTCGGCGCTGAGCTACCATCTCGCCAATCTCGAGACCGAGATCGGCGCGCCGCTGTTTACCCGAAAGCCGCGCGGGCTCGAGGCCACGGCGGCGGGCGAGCGGCTTTACCTGCATGCCCGGACCATCCTGAAGACGGTCGAGGTGGCGAAAAGGGATCTGTCCACCTTTCGCGACAATGTCTCGGGCGAGGTGTCGCTGGCCCTGGCCTATTCCGCGATCCAGGCCATCGGCGTCCAGCTGGCGAAGGTCGTGGTCGAGGACTACCCGGACCTGCAGCTCAACATGATCGAAAGCCTTTCCAGCACGACCCTGCTGCACCTGTCCTCGGCCGATGCCGACCTGGGCCTGGCCTACAACCCGCCGCTGACCAGCACCTTCAAGGCCACGCCGATCCTCGAGGAGGATCTGGTCCTGATCGGCAAGCGCGAGATCATCGGCAGCGGGTCCGAGCCGGTGACGGTGTCGGAACTGCTGGATTTCAAGATCATCATGCTGCGCCAGGGCATGGCCGCGCGGGCGCTGCTGGACCATCACAAGACCTTGGAACAGATCTATGCGACCAGCCAGCTGCAGATGAATTCGGTCCACGCGATTTCCGGTGCGGTCCGCGAGGGGCTGGGCTGCACCATCGGGACGACGCTGTTCATGGGCGACGAGATCAAGTCCGGCCGGCTGCACTGGCGGCCAATCATCTCGCCGACGCTGACGAGGACGCTTTATCTGTGCGAGCAGACGGACCGGCCGCCGACCATCGCGCTGGAGACGATCCGCGACCTGATCCGCGACCTGATCGTCCGCGCGGTCAAGGACGGCATCTGGCCGGCAAGGCTGGTCGAAGCGGAATGACGAAAGCCCCGTCCGGGCGGACGGGGCTTTCGCATCGGTTTCACCGGCCTACTGCTGCGCCGAGACCTTTTCGACATAGGCGTTGGTATAGGTCTTGCTCAGGTCGATCTTGGCGCCGGCGACCTCGGGCAGGTTGAAGCTCAGCATGGTCTGCACCGCTTCGGCGCCCTTCGCATCCACCAGCCCGGTTTCCGACAGCATTTCCATGCTGTTGTTCAGCGATTCGATATAGACCTGCGGGTCGGCGCCGACCAGGTTGGGCGGCATCTTCGCCGCGATCTCTTCGGCGGGGGTGTTGTGGATGTATTGCAGCGTCTCGACGATGGCGGCGGCCAGGGCCTGCGCCTGTTCGGGATGCTGGTCGAGCCATTCCGTGCGGGTATAAAGCGCCGCGCCGGGATAGTCGGCGCCGAACAGGGCGTGGGTGTCCGCCGCTTTCCGGGTATCGACCAGCACGGGCAGATCGGGATGGCGGTTCTGCAACTGGGTGATCGCCGGATCGGGCGTGACCACCGCATCGATCCGGCCCTGCTCCAGCGCCGCGACCGCGGTGGCGCCGACGCCGACGCCGACGACCGACGCGGCATTCGGCTCCAGCCCGTTCTGCGACAGCATGTATTTGAGGAAGAAGTCGGTCGAGGAACCCGGCGCGCTGATCCCGACGGTCTTGCCGGCAAGATCCTTGATCGTCTTGACCTCGCCGGCCTTGCCCGGCGCCACGGCCACGGCGATGCCGGGCAGCCGGCCCATCAGCACGAACGAGGACAGCTCCTGCTGCTTGGCCGCCAGCGTGATCGTGTGTTCGTAATAGCCCGAGACCACGTCCGCGCTGCCGCCGACCACGGCCTTCAGCGCCGCCGAGCCGCCCTTGAAATCCACGAGTTCGACATCGACCCCGTGCTTTTCGTAAAGGCCAAGCTGCTCGGCCAGGACGACGGGCATGTAGCAGACGCAGCTGGCCCCGCCGATCGCGATCTTGACGGTTTCAGCCGCCGCAGGCGTCGCGCCCGCCACCAGCGCCGCCGCAAGGATAGTCCTGAGCATCGTCATCTTTGCTCCTCCCTTCAGTGATTGTTGTCGGGCTGCCAGACCAGCAGCTTCCTTTCCACCATCGTCACCCCCCAGTCGATGAGAAGGACAAAGGCTGACAGGACGAACATCCCCGCGAACACGCCGGCGATGTCGAACATGCCCTCGGCCTGCGCGATCAGATAGCCGAGCCCGGCGGATGACCCCAAGTATTCGCCCACGACCGCGCCGACCACCGCAAAGCCGATCGAGACATGCAGCGAGGAAAACACCCAGCTCAGCGCCGAGGGCAGGTAGACGTGGCGCAGCAGCTGCCGCTCGGTCATGCCCAGCATCCGGGCGTTCTGCAGCACGGTCCGGTTCACCTCCTTCACGCCCTGGTAAACGTTGAAGAAGACGATGAAGAAGACCAGCGTGAACCCCAGCGCCACCTTGGACCAGATGCCCAGGCCGAACCACAGCGTGAAGATCGGGGCCAGCACCACGCGCGGCAAGGCATTGGCGGCCTTGACATAGGGGTCGAAGACCGCGGCCAGTTTCGGCCGGCGCGCCAGCCAGAAACCGGCGATCATCGCGGCGACCGCGCCGATGACGAAGGCCAGCGCCGCCTCGACCAGCGTGATCCACAGATGCCGCCAGATCTCGCCGCTCCTGAACCAGGCGACGATCTGCCAGAACACGTCGGCGGGGGTCGAGAAGAAGAACTGGATCCGGGCCGGATCGCCCAGGATCGAGGTCTTGGTGATCACCCACCACAGCGCGACGGCAACGACCGCCACGAGGATCTGCAGGGTTGTCAGGACGGCTCTGTTCATGCCCGCTCCTCCCGGTTCTGGTTGCCATAGGCCTTGAGCACCTGCTCTTTCAGCAGGTGCCAGATGTCGCGGTGCAGCTCCTGGAACTCGGGGGACAGCTTGATCTCGGACACGTCCCGCGGCCGGGCCAGGGGAATGGTGAAATCCCCGATCAGCTTGGCGTCCGGTCCCGTCGACATGATGACCACCCGGTCCGCAAGCGCGATGGCTTCCTCGAGGTCGTGGGTCACGAACATCACCGCCTTGCGGTCCTGCTGCCACAGGTCCAGCAGCAGATCCCCCATGATCAGCCGCGTCTGTGCGTCCAGCGGCCCGAAGGGCTCGTCCATCAGCAGGATTTCCGGGTCGCGGATCAGCACCTGCGCCATGGCGACCCGCTTGCGCTGGCCGCCCGAGAGCATGTGGGGATAGCGATGCCCGAAGCCCTTCAGGCCGACCTTTTCCAGCCATTCCTCGGCCCGTTCCAGGGCTTCGCGCCGCGGCGTGCCCGAGATTTCCAGCGCGATGGCCACGTTGTCGCGCGAGGTCTTCCACGGCATCAGCGCATCGGCCTGGAACAGGTAGCCCGCGCGCCCGTTGAGCCCCTCGAGCGGCTGGCCCTGGATCTCGACAGTCCCGGCCGAGGGCTTGAGCAGCCCGGCGGCGGCGTTCAGCAGCGTCGACTTGCCCGAGCCGGTCGGCCCGACGATGGCGACGAACTCGCCCTCGGCAACGCTGAGATTGGCGCCGGCAACCGCGCGGAACACGGTTTTTCCCGTCCCGCCGAAACTGATGTCGACATTATCCAGACGCACGGCGTGCTGCATTCATCCTCCCTAACCGCCATCGCCCAGGCGACCGGCCGCGAAGGGATGCCGGGTTGCCCCGACATGCCCGACCGGATGCCGCCGCTGCGCGCTGACTGAATATCGCCTTACCGCAAGCCTCCTCATGCGGTTTCCCTAACGTATCCAAGCCGGATCATGCTCACAATTATATAATTTCATATGTTTTGTTCTATTTTTTGGAAACCTGTGGGCGGGATCTTCCGGTTGTCCCCGGCCGCGGTTGATGTCCGGCCCCATCCCCCGCATCCTGGGGCCATGCAGCGACAGGAGCGATCATGAGCGACGACTATGCCCCGCCCAGGGTCTGGACATGGGACAAGGAAAACGGCGGCGAGTTCGCCAGCATCAACCGTCCCATCGCCGGGCCGACGCATGACAGGGACCTGCCGGTCGGCAAGCATCCCTTGCAGCTTTATTCGCTGGCCACGCCCAACGGCCAGAAGGTCACGATCATGCTGGAGGAATTGCTGGAAGCCGGCTTCGCCGCCGAATACGACGCCTGGCTGATCCGCATCGGCGATGGCGACCAGTTCGGCAGCGGTTTCGTCGCGGTGAACCCCAACTCCAAGATCCCGGCGCTGATGGACCGCTCGGTCGCGCCGCCGCGGCGGGTGTTCGAATCCGGCTCGATTCTGCTTTACCTGGCCGAGAAGTTCGGCGCCTTCCTGCCCCGTGACCCGGCGGCGCGGACCGAGGCGCTGAACTGGCTGTTCTGGCAGATGGGCTCGGCCCCCTTCCTCGGCGGCGGCTTCGGGCATTTCTACGCCTATGCGCCGGTCAAGATCGAATATGCCATCGACCGCTACACGATGGAGGTCAAGCGCCAGCTCGACGTGCTGGACCGGCACCTGGCCGATCACCGCTTCATGGCCGGCGAGGACTATACCATCGCCGACATGGCGATCTGGCCCTGGTATGGGCAGGTGATCGCGGGCAAGGTCTATGGCGACGCGGCGACCTTCCTCGATGCCGGGATCTATGGCCATGTCCGGCGCTGGCAGGACGAGATCGCCGCGCGTCCCGCGGTTCGGCGCGGCATCATGGTCAACAAGACCTCGGGCGATCCGGCCAGGCAGCTTTGGGAACGCCACGATGCCGCGGATTTCCTGACCAGGACGCAGGACAAGATCGGCGACAAGGCCGAGGGTTGAGCCGCGCATGAAAGGCCCGGTTCTCGCCGGGCTTTTCCAAAGACGCTGCGTGGGTCTGTTGCGCGGGCGGACCGAACATCCGGATTGCAGGGTGGGAATCCGCCCTGCCGCCCCTCGGCCAAAGCGCCGCGCCGGGAAGGGCCGCGTCCTCGCCGCGCGGCGCTGGGAAGTCGCGGTCCCGACGGCTGCGGCCTTCGCGTGCCTGTCCCGCGAATGTCCGGGTCAGGCGCGCAGCCGGCGGCCGAGAAAATTCAGCACCTGCCTTTCCTCGTGCCGCAGCCCCGGCTTTTGCGGGTCGCCGGCGGGTTTGCGGCAGGGGCCCAGCTTCAGTTCGCCAGCCAGGTAAGCCTCGATGATCCGGGGGTGGACATAGCATTTGCGGCAGATCGCCGGCGTATTGCCCAGATGGCCGGCGACGGTTTCGATGGCCTCGCGGATGTTGCGGTTCGCCGCCGCCTGGCTGTCGCAGGCGGGATATGCCGACAGGGCCAGCGCGGCCAGGACCGTCCCGGTCCAGGTGCGAAAATCCTTGGCCGTCACCTCGCTGCACGAGATCCGGCGCAGATAGTCGTTCACGTCGGTCGAGGTGATCTTCTGCCGGGCGCCCTCCTCGTCCAGATACTGGAACAGGGCCTGGCCGGGCAGATCCTGCATGCTGCGCACGATCCGGGCCACGCGGCGGTCGCGGATGCCCAGGTTCCATTCCCTGCCGCCCTTGCCGCGAAAGCGGAACCGCAGCTGGTTGCCCTCCAGCCTGACATGCCGGCTGCGCAAGGTGGTCAGCCCGTGCGACCTGTTCCGGCGGGCATAGTCGCCGTTGCCGACGCGGATCATGGTGGTCTCGAGCAGATGCACCACCGTCGCCAGCACCTTTTGCGCAGGCAGCCCGCGCAGCGCCATGTCGCGCGCGACGCAGGCGCGGATCCTGGGCAGAAGCCGGGCAAAGGCCAGCATGTGATCGTATTTGGCGCTGTCGCGGAAGGCGCGGAAACCGGGGTGGTAGCGGTATTGCTTGCGCCCGCGCGCGTCCCTGCCGGTGGCCTGGATATGGCCGCGCGGATCGGGGCAGATCCAGACGTCGGTATAGGCCGGCGGCACCGCCAGCGCCGCCAGCCGCCTGCGCTCGGCCTTGTCGGTGATCCGCCGGCCCTGGGGATCGCGATAGCAAAACCCCTTGCCCGCGCGGATGCGGGTGATCCCGGGCATGTCGTCGCTGACATGCACCAGCCCGGCCTGTTTCGCGGCCGCGACGGGGTCCGAAGGGGCGGGCGTGTCCCTGGGCATCTGGTGATCCGACTGACGGTCGCGGGCTCAACGCCGGCCGGGGCGGATGGTTGCGCGGATGGTTGCGCGGATGGTTGCGCGGATGGTTGCGGGGCCAGGACGGCGAGGATTCCGGGACGGCCGAGACCGCGCGCGATCCGCCTGCCCCCCGTCAGCCAAGCTCGGCCAGGATCGCGTCGCAGAAGGCATCCAGGTCGGCCGGGCTGCGCGCGGTGATGATGCGGTCGTCCGTCACCGCCTGGCCGTCGACCCAGACCCCGCCCGCATTCACCAGGTCCGTGCGGATGGATTTGTAGGATGTCACCTTGCGGCCCCGGATCAGATCCGCCTCGACCAGCAGCCAGGGGCCGTGGCAGATCGCGGCGACGATCTTGCCTTCGTCGTGAAAGCGCCGCACCAGGTCGACCGCCCCTGGCTCGATGCGCAGCTTGTCGGGGTTGATCTGGCCGCCCGGCAGCACGAGCGCGTCATAGGCAGAGGCATCGACCGAGGACAGGGCCAGGTCGGCATGGACCCTCTGCCCCCAATCCTCGCCCTGCCAGCCGCGAATGCTTTCCCCGCCGGGCGAGGCGATCTCGACCGTCGCGCCCGCCTCGCTCAGCCGGTCGCGCGGAACTTCCAGTTCGGATTGCTCGAATCCATCGGTGGCGAGGATGAGAATCCGGGCATCGGCAATCTTGCGCATGTCATGGTCCTTTCCTGTTGCAGGGTTCACGCCTTCAACGGCAACGGGTAGGCAACAAGGAAACCCGCAGGATGTTCCTGGCCGTGCGGGAAACGGGCGGACAGGCGTGCCCGAGCCTGTCCCCAGGGGGCGGCGTCCGGCCGATCCGCGCGTCGCGGCGGCATGGCCTTCGGTCCTAGCCGGCGATGACCCGCGGCGATAGGTGCCGCAGCTTCTCGGGGTTGCGCATGATCCAGATGGCGGCGATCCGGCCCTCCCGGATCGCCAGCGCCGTGGTCTGCACCACGCCCCCCGGCTTGACCAGCACGAAGCCGGGCGAGCCGTTGATCCGGCACAGGTGCGGGACGGCATCGGCCGCATGCGGCCATTTGCGCGCGATGCCCGCAAAGAACCCGGCCGCCCGCCGGCGCCCGCGCAGGACGTTGATGGCCGCGGGCACCTTGCCGCCGCCATCGGTATGGACCTCGATCTCTTCGGCGAAAAGCCGCAGCAGGCCCTCCATGTCGCCCTGCCGGCTGGCCTGCCAGAAGGCGGTGACGATGGGCAATGCCTCGCCCGGCGGAACCGGGGATGCGGGCGCGGCCCCCGCCAGCCTGCGCCGCGCACGCGAGACGAGCTGCCGGCAAGCGACCGGGCTGCGGCCCACCACCGCGGCGATCTCCTCGAAATCGTAGTCGAAGGCATCGCGCAGGATGAAGGCCGCGCGCATCTCGGGCGACAGCGCGTCGAGCGTCAGGATCAGGGCGATGCCCACGTCCTCGGTCACGATCCATTGCTGCTCGGCCCCCGCCGCGGCGTCCTCGACCAGCGGCTCGGGCAGCCAGGCGCCGACATAGGTCTCGCGCCGCATCCGCGCGGATTTCAGGTGATCGAGGCAAAGCCGCGTGACCACCGCGCCCAGCCAGCGCGACGGCCGCTCGATGGTGCGCAGATCCTGCCCGGCAAAGCGCAGCCAGGCATCCTGCACGATGTCCTCGGTATCGGCGACCGAGCCGGTCATGCGATAGGCCAGCCCCGCCAGGCGGCGGCGCTGGCCCTGGAAGATCTGCGCATGCCGGTCAGCTTCCATCGCCCAAGGTCCGTTCGGGATGCTGCGACCGGAACCCCACCGCAAAGCGGTTCCAGGCGTTGATCGTGTTGATGACCAGGGTCAGTTCGACCCGCTCGGCCTCGCCGAACTGCGCGGCGAGCGCGTCGTAGTCCCGCTGCGGCGCCCCCGTCGTCTCCAGCCGCGTCAGCGCCTCGGCCCAGCCGAGGGCGGCGCGTTCGCGGGCGTCGAAAGCCGGACTTTCGCGCCAGGCCGCCAGCACGTCCAGCTTTTGCTGCGGCACGCCCGCCTCGCGGGCCTCGGGGGCGTGCATGTCCAGGCAATAGGCGCAGCCGTTGATCTGCGATACCCGCATCTTCACCAGCTGGCGCAGGGCCGCGGGAATCGCAAGCTGGCGGCTGGCGGTCTCCAGCGCCAGCATCGCCTTCATCGCCGCGGGCGCCGCCTTGAAATAGTCGAGACGTGCGGTCATGGTTGGTTTCTCCATCAATGCTTCCTGCAGAACCATGACGAGATGGCGGCGGGGTTTGTGACAGGCGGGCGGGTTGGTGCCGCCTGCATTGCGCGGCCAGGGCACCGCCTCACATTCCCGGCGCGGCGCCATGGCCCAGCCCGATGCCCGCGGGCTTGAGCAGCATCCACAGCGCCATGGCGACCATCATCAGGTTCTCGGTCAGCGAGACGAAGCCCAAAGGCACGTTGCTGTCGCCGCCGACGCAGGCGCATTTCAGCGCGCGCCCGTCGACATAGACCGCCTTGAAGACCGAAACCGCGCCCACCGTGCCGATGAACAGCGCCACCGGGATCGACAGCCACATCATTGCCCCGGCCATCATCAGCACCCCGGCAAGCGCCTCGGCAAAGGGATAGACGTAGCCATAGGGCACCCAGCGCCGCGCCAGCAGGTCGTAGTTGAGGAACATGGTCGAAAAGCCCTCGACATCCTTCAGCTTCTGCAGCGCCAGCAGGCACATGGCGATGGCGACGAACCATTCGGCGGCCTGCACCGTCAGCAGGTTGCCGAAGGCCGCCCAGCTGGTCGCCAGGGCCATCAGCGCGGCCATGGCGAAAAGCGCGATGACGGGCCGGTAGGTCGGCGCGTCCCTGTCCCTCACCTCCTTGCCGAAGAAGGCCAGAAGATCGTCGTAGCCGCCGATGCGCTTGCCGTCGATGAAGGCCTGGGGCGTGGTCTCGACGCCGTGCCGCGCCTGGAAGGCGTCGATCTCGGATCGCAAGGTCAGGTGGTGGTCCTCGACCTCGTAGCCCTGGCGCTTCAGCAGGTCGAGCGACTTCAGCCCCCAGGGACAGATATGGTCCGCCGTCACCATGCGGTAAAGCGCGGCGCGTTTCGGGACATTTGCCATGATCTTCTCCTTTCGGGATCGCCGGGCCGCAGTTTGGCGATCATGCTTGGGATGAGTCCTCGCCTGAAACCAATCTGCCGGGCGGCCAGGGGTTCCACGACCGCTGCGGCATGCGGGCATGTCGCTTGGCGCGGGATCGATAGACGACGCTCAGCTTTCGCCGGCAGAACGAACCCTGGACCCAAGCGGCCGCTTGCCGCGTTCCGCCTGGATCATCCCGAACTGGACGAGGATTCCCCGATGCCGACAGATGGTGCCCGCCTTGCCGACGATCTGGGCCATGCCGCCGAAACCCCCGCCGGGATCCCCCTGCCCGGCTGGAGGCAGATCTTCCGGCGGGTCCGGGCCGAGATCGCCCAGGATCATGTCGGCGTGGTCGCCGCCGGCATCGCCTTCTACGGCCTCATCGCCATCTTCCCGGCCATCGCGGCGCTGGTGGCGATTTCCGGGCTGGTCCTCGATCCGGCCGATCTGGGCAGCACGATGGAGCGGCTCTTCACCCTGCTGCCGCCGGATGCCGCCGGGATCATCCGCGACCAGCTGGTCAAGGTGACGGACGGCGGCACGCAGACGGGGCTGGTCGCGATCTCGGGCCTGGCGGTCGCGATCTACGGCGCGACGAAGGGGGTGATGACGCTGATCGAGGGGCTGAACATCGCCTATGACGAGGACGAGACGCGGGGCCTGCTGCGGCTTTACCTGACCGGATTTGCGCTGACGCTGGGGCTGGTGGTCGGCCTGACCGTCGCCATCGGGCTGATCGTGGTGTTGCCCCTGGCCGCCGGGCTGCTGCATCTGGGCGACGGGGTGCAGGCGGCGATCTCTTGGATCGCCTGGCCGATCCTGGCGGGGTCCGGGGTGCTGGGGCTGGCGGTGATCTATCGCTTCGGCCCGGCGCGCAAGGCGGCGAAATGGCGGTGGCTCAGCCTGGGTGCGGCGCTGGCGGTCTGCGTCTGGATCGCCGCCTCGCTGGGATTTTCGCTCTATGCCAGCAATTTCGCCCGCTATACCGAGACCTACGGCACGCTGGCCGGCGTCGTCGTCCTGCTGACCTGGTTGTGGCTTTCGGCCTATGTGGTCCTGGCCGGGGCCGAGCTGAATGCCGAGATCGAACAGCAGACCGCCCGCGACACCACCACGGGCGCGCCGCAGCCGATGGGCCGGGGCGGCGCGGTCAAGGCGGACACGCCACCGCCGGGAATGGACCATCGCGACGGCGCAGAGGCAGGCGCAGCGGGAAAGGCCGCGCCCCTTTCGCCCGACAAGGTTTCGCCCGACCAGGTCTCGCCGGGCCGGGAATTGCTGCTGGCATCGGCGCTGGCCCTGCGCGCGGCAATCCGCATGGCGGGACAGCGCAAAAGGTGATCCGGCCGGGTCAGGGGCAGCCGATCCCGGCAAGGGCGGGGCGGCGGTTGTCGCCGCCCCGATGGCTCAGCCCTTGATGGCGATGCGCTTGACCTGCGCCTGCGCCTTTTCCGTCTTCGGCAGGGTCACGGTCAGCACGCCGTTCCTGAAATGCGCATCGACCTCGTCCTCGCGGATCTCGGCCCCAAGCGGGATACGGCGCTCGAAACGGCCGTAGAAGCGTTCCGAGAATTGCCGGTCCTTGTCCTCGACCTCCGAGCGCTTCTCGCCCTTCAGCGTCAGCACGCCGTCATCCAGCAGGACTTCGATGTCCCTTTCCTCAAGGCCCGGCACCTCGGCCGTCACCGTGATCTCCTTTTCATTGTCGGAGATCTCGACGCTCGGCCAGCCGCCCCGGAATGCGGGGGCCGCGCCAAGGGACGGCAGCCCGGCGCCGAAGCCGCGGAACATGTCGTCGAACAGCCGGTTCACCTCGCGATGCAGCGACAGGAAGGGATCGCGGTCGCCCTCGCGGAAAGCGGTGGGAAGCTGGTTGCCGCCGTTGCGGCTCCAGGGGATCAGATCACGGACGTTCATGATTTTCCTCCTTTCTGGGCAACGGGTCCGGCACCGGGCGGTGCCCGGCGCCGTTTGCGTGGCGGACAGGCTCAGGCGGCCTCTTTCCCGGCCTCGATCCGTTTCGGCTCGGTCCGGGGTCTGGCCGCGATCTCGATCCGGCGCGGCTTCATCTCCTCGGGGATCTCGTGCCGCAGGTCGATGGTCAGCAGGCCGTTCTGCAGCTCGGCCCCCGTCACCTTCACATGGTCGGCCAGCTGGAAGCGCCGGCGGAAGGAGCGTTCGGCAATGCCGCGATGCAGATACTCGGCCTTGTCCTCGCCGGCCTTCTGGCCCGACACGACCAGCATGGTCTGTTCCTGCGTGATGGCCAGTTCGTCGGGCGAGAAACCCGCCACCGCCATGGTGATGCGATAGTCGTCCTCGCCGGTCTTGGCGATGTCGTAGGGCGGCCAGGTGTCGATGGTTTCGACGCGGCTCGCGGCCTCGAGCGCGTCCAGAATCCGGTCGAAACCGATGCTCGACCGATAGAGCGGGGAAAAATCGAAAGTGGTTCTCATAGCCACATCCTCCGTTGAGCAACATGGGTACAAGCGTTCTGCCGGCAGGGCTGGGCGCCCGTCCGGCATGCCGGTCCCGTCAAGGGCTTCCGGCGAGTCACGATTTAGGGCGAGGGCATGGCGGTTCAAGGGGGCGCGCGCCGCCCCTTTTCCCCGCCCGCAAAGCCCCTATCTGACAGGGACGAACCGCAGGAACATCACAGGAGACAGCCATGCGACTTGAGGACATCAGGGCTGTTCTGGGGCCGGTGGACGAGACGCTGATCGCTCAGATCAGCCGGACGGATGCGACGGCCGAGGAACTGGCCGAGGCCTGGGGCTGGCTGCATGCCGACGAGGCCATGATCGACGAGGGCCGCCCCCTGCCCCAGGGCCGCGTCGCCGAACTGCTCGCCATCCTCGAGGCGGCCGAGCCGGACCCCGAGGAATAGCGCCGGGTTCAGTGCCGGAACCTGGGCGACAGCAGCAGGATCCTGCTCTCCGGCTCGCCCTCGCCCTCCCTCGAGGGGGCGGGCCGGTCCTCGACATGCGGGCCGCTGGCCTGCAGCACGTCCAGCATGTCGGGAAAGCCAAGCGCCACGTCCGGCATCCCCGCGATCTCATAGGCGCTCTGCCCCAGCCCGGCATAATGGACGATGGAGCCTCCCCGCCGCGTCAGCCGCGCCGCGAAGAAGGCGCAGGAGATCAGGCATTCGTCCCCGATCTGGCGCGACTCGCCCCGGTGCGCCCGCCGTTGCGCCGCGTCCATCAGCCGGACGGTCAGGCGGTCGGGCGCGATCGGGCGATGCATGTAGCGCGCCAGCGTCGAGGCAAGGTGATATTCCAGCTCCGACGACAGGACGACCTGGCTTTCGCGCATCCCCTCGATCACCAGGTCGCGGGCGGCAGAGATATACGTGTCCGTCATGAAACCCCTCGGCATCAGTCTGAACGAAACCATTCCATAAGGAAAAGTTTGGCGCAGTCCCGCCGCAGGTCAAGACCCCGCATGGATCCGAGGCAGCTGAAATCACTCGATATTGCACGCAAACCTCATGTGTTGGCAGCCGTCTTCGGCAAGTGCCGAAATTTTTCGCGCCACCCCCTTGAAACCGCCGCCTAGCGTGCCAATTCCTCTCACGCGCGATGCCATCCGGGTCGCGCAAGCCCCGTGCCGGTCGCTTGGCCGGTGCGGAGGAACCTCTCGCAATCTGTTTGTCCATGAGGAGAACGATATGACGTTCCGTCCACTCCACGACCGTATCCTGGTCCGCCGCATCGATGCCGAGGAAAAGACGGCCGGCGGGCTGATCATTCCCGACAGCGCCAAGGAAAAGCCTCAGGAAGGCGAGGTTCTGGCCGCGGGTCCGGGTGCGCGCAGCGAAGACGGCACGCTGCACCCGCTGGACGTCAAGCCCGGCGACCGCATCCTGTTCGGCAAATGGTCTGGCACCGAGATCCGGCTTGATGGCGAGGATCTGCTGATCATGAAGGAAAGCGACGTGCTGGGCGTGATCGAGGCCCCGGCCAGCGCGAAAAAGGCCGCCTGACGGCCATTCCCCAGGATCCAACCCAAGAATGCTGCTCAGGAAGGAGTGAGCCAGATGGCTGCGAAAGAAGTTAAGTTCAACAGCGACGCGCGTGACCGGATGCTGAAGGGCGTGAACATCCTTGCGGATGCGGTCAAGGTGACGCTGGGCCCGAAGGGGCGCAACGTGGTGATCGACAAGTCCTTCGGCGCGCCGCGCATCACCAAGGACGGCGTTTCGGTCGCCAAGGAGATCGAGCTTTCCGACAAGTTCGAGAACATGGGCGCGCAGATGGTGCGCGAAGTGGCCTCGCGCACCAATGACGAGGCCGGCGACGGCACCACCACCGCCACCGTTCTGGCCCAGGCCATCGTGCGCGAGGGCCTCAAGGCCGTGGCCGCCGGCATGAACCCGATGGATCTCAAGCGCGGCATCGACGTCGCGACCGCCAAGGTCGTGGAAGCCATCAAATCCGCCGCCCGCCCGGTCAACGACAGCTCGGAAGTGGCGCAGGTCGGCACCATCTCGGCCAATGGCGAGGCCTTCATCGGCCAGCAGATCGCCGAGGCGATGCAGCGCGTCGGCAACGAGGGCGTGATCACCGTCGAAGAGAACAAGGGCATGGAGACCGAGGTCGAGGTCGTCGAGGGGATGCAGTTCGACCGCGGCTATCTCTCGCCCTATTTCGTCACCAACGCCGACAAGATGATCGCCGAGCTGGAGGATGCCTACATCCTGCTGCACGAGAAGAAGCTGTCGTCGCTGCAGCCGATGGTGCCGCTGCTCGAGGCCGTGATCCAGTCGCAAAAGCCGCTCCTGATCGTGGCCGAGGACGTCGAGGGCGAGGCCCTGGCGACGCTGGTCGTGAACAAGCTGCGCGGCGGGCTCAAGATCGCCGCGGTGAAGGCGCCGGGCTTCGGCGACCGCCGCAAGGCCATGCTGCAGGACATCGCCATCCTGACCGGCGGCCAGGTGATCTCGGAAGACCTGGGCATGAAGCTGGAGAACGTCACCATCGACATGCTGGGCCGGGCCAAGAAGATCTCGATCAACAAGGACAACACCACCATCGTCGACGGCGCCGGCGAGAAGGCCGAGATCGAGGCGCGCGTCGCCCAGATCCGCCAGCAGATCGAGGAGACCACCTCGGACTACGACCGCGAGAAGCTGCAGGAGCGCGTGGCCAAGCTGGCCGGCGGCGTGGCGGTGATCCGCGTCGGCGGCATGACCGAGATCGAGGTCAAGGAGCGCAAGGACCGCGTGGACGACGCGCTGAACGCGACCCGCGCCGCGGTGCAGGAAGGCATCGTGGTCGGCGGCGGCGTGGCGCTGGTGCAGGGGGCCAAGGCGCTGGAAGGGCTGGCCGGTGCGAACTCGGACCAGGAAGCCGGCATCGCCATCATCCGCCGTGCGCTGGAGGCGCCGATGCGCCAGATCGCCGAGAACGCCGGCGTGGACGGCGCCGTGGTTGCCGGCAAGGTGCGCGAATCCTCGGACAAGGCCTTCGGCTTCAACGCGCAGACCGAGGAATATGGCGACATGTTCAAGTTCGGCGTGATCGACCCGGCCAAGGTGGTTCGCACCGCGCTGGAGGATGCGGCCTCGGTCGCCGGCCTGCTGATCACCACCGAGGCGATGATCGCCGAGAAGCCCGAGCCCAAGGCCCCCGCCGGCGGCATGCCCGACATGGGCGGCATGGGCGGCATGATGTAAGCCGACCCGCCTTCGGCTAGGACCGGGCCGCCCCGCAGGGGGCGGCCTTTTTCGCGGGCGGACCGCGCCAAAACAAGGGCCTTGCCGCGCACCGGGGCCGCACCGGGGCCGCACTGGGCCGGGCTGGGGCCGCACCGGGCCGGGGTGGGCCGGGCTGGGGCCGGGAACCCGTCGGGAAAGGACGGGCCGGCCCAGGGCCCATGCAAGGCCATGCGCTTTTCCTGGCAGAGGCCACAGCCCTCCCCCGGTCCTTTACCCGAAGATTTTCATGCCCTGGAAGACGGAGACGGCCTGGCGACCGCAGGCCGCGCCCTGTCAGGCCTTCAGCGCCTTCTCGGCTGGTCGTAGAGCCCGGCGAAGCGCTGGCGCAGCAGGTTCTTTTGCACCTTGCCCATGGTGTTGCGCGGCAGTTCCTCGACGAAGAGCACGCGCTTGGGCTGCTTGAACCTGGCCAGCCGCCCTGCCAGCGCCGCCAGCACCCCCGCCTCGGCCAGCGCAGGACTGCCGGTCGGGACCACGACCGCCGTAACCCCCTCGCCGAAATCGCCATGCGGAAGGCCGATCACGGCGGATTCGACCACGCCGGGCAGCGCGTCGATCTCGGCCTCGACCTCCTTGGGATAGACGTTGTAGCCGCCGGTGATGATCAAATCCTTGCCGCGGCCGACGATGTGCAGATAGCCGCGCTCGTCGAATTTCCCCAGGTCGCCGGTGATGAAGAAGCCGTTCTCGCGCAGCTCGGCGGCGGTCTTTTCCGGCATGCGCCAATAGCCCTTGAACACGTTCGGGCCGCGCACCTCGATCATGCCGATCTCGCCCCGCGGCAGTTCCACGCCGGTCTCGGGGTCGGTGACGGTGATCTCGGTTCCGGGCAGCGGCAGGCCGACGGTGCCGGCGATGCGCGCGCCGTCATAGGGGTTCGAGGCGTTCATGTTCGTCTCGGTCATGCCGTAGCGTTCCAGGATGGCATGGCCGGTGCGGACCTGCCATTCGCGATGCGTCTCGGCCAGGAGCGGCGCCGAGCCCGAGATGAACAGCCGCATGTTCGCGGTGGCCGCGGCATCCAGCGCCGGTTCCTGCAGCAGCCGGACGTAGAAGGTCGGCACGCCCATCAGCACGCTCGCCCGCGCCATCGCCCCGAGAACCCGATCCGGGTCGAATTTCGGCAGGAAGATCATCGAGGCGCCCGAAAACAGCACCACATTGGTGGCGACGAACAGGCCGTGGGTGTGAAAGATCGGCAGGGCGTGGATCAGCACGTCCTGGGCGGTAAAGCGCCAGGCGTCGCACAGTACCAGGGCATTCGAGACCAGGTTGCCATGGGTCAGCATCGCGCCCTTGGAGCGGCCCGTGGTGCCCGAGGTGTAAAGCAGCGCGGCCAGGTCGTCGCTGTCGCGGGCCACGGTGGCGAAAGCCTCGGGGGCAGCATCGGCCGCCTCTGTCAGGCTGCCCTGCCCCTCGGCGTCCAGCGTCACCATGCGGGCGCCGGCGGCTTCCGCGGGCTCGCACAGCGCCTCCTGCCGCGAGGGATCGCAGACGAAGACCCTGGGCTCGGCATCGCCCAGGAAATAGCCGATCTCGGCAGAGGTGTAGCCGGTGTTCAGCGGCAGGAACACTGCGCCCGCCCGCAGCGTGGCGAGATAGAGGATGATCGCCTGCACCGATTTCTCGACCTGTGCCGCCACCCGGTCGCCGGGCTGGACGCCAAGCCCCGCCAGCGCATTGGCCATGCGGCCGCTGCGGGCGATCAGGTCGCCGTAGCGGATGCGCTCGCCCGCCGGCGTCTCGATGGCCACGGCCTCGGGGTCGCGGATGCGGGTGGCGAGAAGGTCGAACAGGTTGTCGCTCATGAATGGTCCCCGTGGTTCATGCGTTGGAAATCGGCTGCGCGCGCGTCACGCTGTCCGAGGCGGCGATGGCGCTGCCTTCGGCGAAGGCTTCGTGGTTCGCCTCGATCCGGTCGAGGTCGTAGAGGTAGTTCACCATCAGCCCATGCGACTGCTTGAGCCCGTTGGCCGAGACGTCGCCCAGGAAGTTCAGCCGCTCCAGCCGGGCGCCGTTGCCCAGGTGGAAGCGCGCCACCGGATCGACGACGCGGCCCTTGCCGTCGCGGGCGCGCAGGAAATAGGTGGCGGCGGCGGCCCGCAGCGGCGCGCGCAGGCTTTCGGCCGCGGCCCGGTCCCGGTGCCAGTCGGGATCGTCCAGCAGGGCGAAGGCCAGGCGCTGGTCGGCACCGATCAGTTCGGACATCTCGTCCTGGCGCTGCCGGGCCAGCCAGGCGGCAAAGCCGGGCACCGGCGACAGCGTGACGAAGCTGCGGATGTTCGGGAGTTCCGCCTTGAGTTCCTCGACCACCTGCTTGATCAGGAAATTGCCGAAGGACACCCCGGCCAAGCCCCGCTGCGTGTTCGAGATGGAGTAGAACACCGCGGTGCTGGCGCGCTCAGCCTCGATCGGCTGGCGGTCGAGGTCGAGAAGGCCCGCGACATTGTCCGGGATCTCCTCGGTCAGCGCCACCTCGACGAAGATCAGCGGCTCGTCCACCAGTTGCGGGTGAAAGAAGCCGTAGCAGCGCCGGTCGGTCGGCTGCAGGCGGTTGCGCAGGTCGTCCCAGTTCTGGATGGCATGCACCGCCTCGTAGCGGATGATCTTTTCCAGGATGCTGGCGGGCGTGTTCCAGTCGATATGGCGCAGCACCAGGAATCCCCTGTTGAACCAGGAGGCGAAGAGATGCGCGAAATCCAGGTCCACCCGGCGCAGCGCGGGGTTGCCCTTCAGATGGGCCAGCAGCTCCTCGCGCATCCGCACCAGCGCCGCCGTGCCGCCGGGGGCAAGGTTCAGGCGACGCAGCAGCTCCTGCCGGCGCGGCTCGGTCGCCTCGTGCAGCGCCTCGATGGCCAGCGCATCCTCGGGGTCGCGCTGCACCGCCTCCAGCGCGGCGCGGACCGCCGCCGGATCGGGGCCGAAACGCTCGGCGAGGTCGTGCAGGAAGGCCAGCCGCGTCGCCTCGTCGGCATCCTCGAAGGCGGCGAGCAGGTCTTGGGCGATGGCCACGCCCGAGGCTTCGCCCCGCCGCGACAGCAGCGCCTCGCCCAGTTCGCACAGGTCGGGCGACTCGGTGGCGGCGCCGGCACCGCGCCGTCCCAGCAGGCGGCGGCCGCGGTTCGTCAGCACCTCGAACAGCTCGCCCAGAAAGGCCGGGCGGCTGGGGCGCGGGGTTTCGACGGTCCTGGTCATTTCGGCCTCCGAAGGGGTTGGCATGCCGGGATCGCCCCGGCAGCACGAAGATCGACCATGGCGCAGCCGGGCGACCGCCGGCGCGCCATGGTCCGGCAGTTTGCGGAAAAACGCCGGCCGGTCCACCCCAGAGGCATCGGCCGCCTTCCAGACGCGCGGCCGCGCCGGCGACAAGCGACGCCGGCCTTTCGCGGCATTGGCCGCAAAACCCTCTGGCGCATCGCGGCAAAGCGGTGGGATAAACGGGCCGGGGATCGCGGCCGGGCCAGGGAGTTTCCGATGCGCTATTTCGACTTCAGCACCTGGCAGGGGATCCTGACCACCCTGCTGGGCCTTGCGCTGTTCACGCTGATCGGCGTCGGCATCCGGGTGCTGATGCTGCTGACCATCCAGCAGCGCCAGCAGCGGATGAACCGGCAGATCAACGAGCGGCTGCGCACGCTGATCGCCGCCTACAAGGTGCTGGGCGGTTCCTTCACCGGCGAGTTGCTGGTCGATCCGACGCATCTGCGCGACCTGCGGCAGCGCGCGCAAGAGGCGGGCGGCGATGAGGCCGGCGGCTCGGATCGAGCCCGGCGCATCCGCGACGCGGTCGAGGCGGCGCTTTCCGACATCATCCTGCTGGGGACCGAGGAACAGGTGCGCCTGGCCAGCCATGCTGCCGCCGAGATGGCCGCCGGCCGGCCGATCCACACCGCCGAGCTGGTCGTCTCGCTGCGCGATTTCATCCGCAAGGCGCTGGACCTTGCGCCGGTGCCGCCCGATGCGGTGATCCCGCTGCAAGGTCCGGCCCGCCAGCTTGGCGGCTCGTCCAAGGGCGGGCGCGGCGAAGGCGGCAAGGGCGGCGGTGGCGGCATGGGCGGGGGCATGGGCACCGGCATGGGCCTTGGGTCGGGGCGTCCTGCCGACGATGCCGGGCCCTGATCCGGGGCCGCGGGGCGCGCAGCATCGCAGCGGCGCGGACCTGCCCGCGCCGCCGTCGCTTGCCGTGGGCAAGCCGCCTACCAGATGAAATCGTCGCCGCCCAACTGGCCCAGCCGCATGTCCTCGATCACCAGCCGGTCGTTGCCGGCGCGGATCACGACATCGTTGCCGACCTGGCTCGCCGCGGCGCGGATGTCGCCGAAACCGTCGAACCGGGCGTAATGCGACAGGTTGATGCGGTCGTCGTCGCTGTCGAAATCGGTGATCCGGTCGCGGCCGCCGTTCCAGACGAAGACATCCGCGCCCTCGCCGCCGGTCATGGTGTCGTTGCCGGCACCGCCGTTCAGCGTGTCGTTGCCCTCGTGCCCGGCCAGCCGGTCGTTGCCGGCCTCGCCGAACAGGCGGTCGTCGCCCTCGCCGCCCATCAGCGTGTCGGCGCCGGCACCCGCGCGGACGACGTCGTTGCCGTCGCCGGCGGCGATATGGTCGCGGCCGTTGCCGGTAAAGGCCTGGTCGTTGCCCTCGCCCAGGGTGATGCGGTTGTTGCCGTTGCCGGCGCGCACCACGTCATTGCCGCTGCCCGCGTCGATGGTGTCGTTGCCGGCACCGGCCAGGATCACGTCGTTGCCCTCGCCGCCCCAGACCCGGTTATGGCCCTGTCCGGCATCCAGGCGGTCGTTGCCGGCGCCGCCATAGATGCTGTCATTGCCCTGGTAGCCGAAGATGCTGTCGTCCCCGGACATGCCCCAGATCTGGTCGGCGACACTGGTGCCGAGCAGGCGGTTGTCGTCGTCGTTGCCACGTATCTTTGCCATGGTCGTTCTCCGTCACTTGCGTTGGACCGGCAGGATCGGAGCGGCCTTGGGCGGCCGTTCCCCGCGCGTCCCGGTTGCCGGTTCGACCGGGGGCGCAAGTCGCGATGTTCATCAGGCGTCGCGGGCGCGCCAGGCCAGGCGCTGGCCCACCAGCAGCATGCGCATGGTGTTCTCGGCTGCCGCGCGCAGCAGCTTGCCGCCCTCGTCGATCGCCTTGCCCAGCGAACAGGGCCGCCGCATGATCGAGGCATAGGCGGCGATCCCGTGTTCATAGGTCTGGCGCGCGCCCTTGCCGATGGTGCCGGCCAGCGCCACGGTCGGCACGCCAAGCGCCTCGGCGCGGCGCGCGACCTCGCAGGGCACCTTGCCATAGGGGCTTTGCCCGTCCAGCGCGCCCTCGGCGGTGATGACCAGGTCGGCGCGGGCCAGCAGCCGGTCGAAATCCAGGTAGTCCAGCATGATGTCGAAGCGCGGATGCAGCGTCGCGCCGGCAAGGCCGGCAAGCCCCGCCCCCAGCCCGCCCGAGGCGCCCGCGCCCGCCATCCCCGCCACGTCGCGCCCGGTCGCCGCCAGGATCGCGGCGGCGTGGCGGGTCATGCCGCGGTCCAGCGCCTCGACCTGCTCGGGCGTGGCGCCCTTTTGCGGGCCGAAGACGCGGGCGACGCCGCGCGCGCCCAGCAGCATGTTGTGCCAGTTCACCGCCGCGTCGATCCGCACCCCCGCCAGCCGGAGATCGAGCCCGGCGATGTCGATCCGTTCCAGATGCTCCAGCGCGCCGCCGCCTTCGGGCAGCTCGCGCCCCTGGGCGTCCAGGAAGCGCGCGCCAAGCGCCCGCGCCATGCCGGCGCCGCCGTCGTTGATGCCGCTGTCGCCGCAGCCGACCAGGATGCGCGTGGCGCCCTGGTCCAGCGCCTCGAGGATCAGTTCCCCGACGCCGCGGCTGGTGGTCAGCGTCGGGTCGCGCCGGTCGCGGGGGACCAGCGACAGGCCGGCGGCCGCCGCCATCTCGATCACCGCGCTGCGCGGGCCGTCGCCGCCCATCATGCCCCAGAAACTGGCCACGGGCTGGCCCAGGGGGCCGGTGACGGTGGTGGCGACCATGCGGCCGCCGGTGGCGGCGACCAGCGCCTCGGTCGTGCCTTCGCCGCCATCGACCATGGGGGCGGTCAGGATGGTCGCATGCGGGGCGGCGCGGCGGATGCCGCGGGCGATGGCCTCGGCCACCTGATTGACGGAAAGCGATTCCTTGAACCCCGAGGGTGCGATCAGAACGGTCAGGGACATATCCGGCATCCTTTTTTCTGTTGTCTGGCAGGATTACGGCCCGGACCCGCGGATTATTCCGGCGCGATGCGAAAAATTTGTGGCAGGAAGCGAAAAGAGCGGCCGGAGCCGCCCTTTCCCCTTGATCCGAAACGATCTTATCGGATGGTGATGCGCAGGCCCACCGGGCGCAGGGCGCGGTTCACCTCGTGCTGCAGCCGCTGCAACTCGCCCATGGCGCGGGGGTGGCGCGGCTCGGCCGGAAGTCGAGCAGGCCGGGGCGCGGGCCGGGTGGCGGAAATGGTCGGGGCCGGAGCCGACACCGAGGCCGGGGCTTCCTGCGCCCCGCCGCGCATCCGCTCCAGCTGCGCGGGCCAGACCAGCAGGGCGAAGCCGACCAGCAGCGCGGTCACGGCCGGCGCCAGCGGCAGCGCCAGCCGCATCAGGTCGCGCTGCGCGAAACCCGCGCCCTCGGCATGGCCGAAGATCGCCACCGGCTTGGCCGAGGCCATCATGCTTTGGCAAAAGCCGGTGCCCATGACCGCGACCAGGATCATCAGCGCCGGATCGTGGCCCCAGCCCGCCATCGGCAGCGCCAGTGCCGGGATCAGCACCGCCGCACGGGCCGAGCGCGAGGTGATCGCCAGATGCGCCGCTACCGATGCCGCGGCCAGCAGCGCCACCACGGCGGCGCGATTTCCGGTCAGCGCGGGCGGCAGCGCGGCCAGCGCATGGCCGGCCAGCCAGCGATCCGTCCCGGTCGCCGTCATCGCCTGGGCGATCAGCACGGTCGCGGCCATGTAGAGCAGCAGCTCGACATCGACGGCGCGGAAGATCTCCTTGGGCTTGCGGGTGACAAAGGGCGGGGTCAGCAGCACCAGCGCCCCGGCCAGCGCCGCCAGCGCCATGCCGATGCCGTGCAGCGGCGCGGTCAGCCACAGCCCGACCACCGCCGCCAGCACCAGGGCGATGCGCGCCTGGCGGCGGCGGGTCGCGGGGTCCGGCCGCGGCGTCTCGATCCGGGGCAGCGGCACCATCAGCAAGGCGCGCGGCACGAACAGCAGCAGGATCAGCGCGGTCCCGGCCAGGCTGGCGGCCAGCGAAAACGGCAGGCCCAGCATGGCCCAGTCCAGATAGCCCAGCTGCAAGCCGGTGGCGCTGCGGATGCTGGCGGCGGCCAGCAGATGCGCGCCCGCCCCGATCAGCGAGGCGCCGGCGGACAGCAGGATCACCGTCGGAAACAGCAGCGCCAGCGGCTTTCGCAGCGCCGGATCGGGCAGAGCGCCGGCGATCGCCGCAAAGACCGGCAGCAGCAGCGCCGCCCGCCCCGAGGTCGAGGGCAGCACGAAGGCCGTCGCCGCCACCAGCAGCGCCAGCAGCAGGGCGAAGGGCGCGAAACGCAGCCCCCGGCGCATCAGCGGCGCGACCAGCCGCTGGGTCAGCCCGGCATCCCTGGCCACGGCGGCGATGACGAAGGCCGAAAGCAGCAGCCAGATCAGCTCGCTGCCGAGCGCGGCGAAAAGCTGCGCCTCGCTCAGCACGCCGCCCAGCACCAGCGCCAGCACGGCGGCCAGCGCCACCAGCGATTCCGGCAGGCGCGTGCCGACCCAGCCCAGCACCGCCAGCGCCGAGACGGCCAGCGTCATCCGCCCCCGCGGCTCCAGCGTGGCGGGCAAGCCCCAGGCGGCGGCGATGATGGCCAGGGCCAGCAGCGCGGCGATCAGCCGGCGCGGCCGGGGAAGCGGCAGGGTCGGGGCAAGAAGGGTCCGGGCGGTCATGGCGTTCTCCTGTCTGACCACAGGATTACGCGGCGGGCTCCGAACTATTCCCCCGGCAGGGCGCGCAGGGCCAGCGCCTCGTCCTCGGGGGTCAGCGGCTCGCCCGCGCCCAGGGCGGCAAGCGCCGCCTCGATGCTCTCGGGGCCCGAGGCCGGGCGGTAGTCCGCGCCATCCGCCTGGGCCTGGGCGGCGAAGCGCGCCTGCCAGCCATCCGCGTCGCGGCAGGCCAGCACGGTGCGCAGCGCGCGCGCGCGGGCGGTTTCATATTCGCGGCACAACTGCCCCCCGGCCAGCTGGAACGAGGCGATCATGCTGATCTCGGTGCCGTCCGCCAGCACCCGCACCTCGCCCGAGGGCAATTCGTCCAGCGCCGCCAGCTCGGCCCCCGGCAGCCCATCGGCGCCCCGCCCCGACCATTCCCACCAGCCAAGGCCAAGCGCGGCCAGCGCGGCCGAGGCCGCCAGCGCAAGCCATGGCCGGCGGTTCAGGTTCGCGGCCGGGGCCTTTGGCGCGGCCTGCGGCGCAGGAGCAGGCGCAGGCGCGGCGGTGGCGGTGGCGGCGCGGATCATGCCGGCCAGCGGGTCTTCGCCGCCGGCGCCGGTGCGCAGGCCGCCCAGCAGGCGCCGCGTCTCGGCAAAGCGGCGCAGCCGGCGCTGCAATTCGGGATCGGCGGCGACGGCCCGGCGCACCGCCTCGGCCCGGTCGGGCTCCAGCTCGCCGTCGGCCAGCGCCATCAGGGTCTCATCGTCGATCTGCATGGGCCTGTCCTCCCGCCGGGTTGCCCGCCGTATACGCGCCGCCCGTCATTCTATTCCCAACTTCCCGGCCAGCGCGAGCCGCGCCCGCGACAGCCGGCTCATCACCGTGCCGACCGGGATCGACAGCACCTCGGCGGTCTCGGCATAGCTCATCTCCTCGACGCAGACGAGATGCAGCACCTCGCGCTGCTCGGGCGGCAGGGTGGCCATCGCCGCCTCGACCGATTGCAGCATCAGATGCGCCTCGAGCGCCGGGGCCGGATCCACCGGCAGCGCCTCGGGCATCTCGAAGATGTCGACCTGGGTGCCCGCGGTCCTTTGCCGCCGGGTCTGGTCGATCCAGGCATTGCGCATGATGCGAAACAGCCACGGCTCCAGCCGCGCGCGGCGGTCGAAGCCGGCGGCATGGGTGATGGCGCGCTCGACAGTGATCTGCACCAGGTCGTCGGCCAGATCGGCGCGGCGCGACAGCGACAGCGCGAATCGCCGCAGGTTCGGCAAAAGGGCGATCAGGGCTTCGCCGAAAGCCGCATCCATGAAGTCCTCCGGGCGGGAAAATTGACCTGGGCGGGGAATAATAGAATGTGTCGGGCGTAGAATGTCCAGAAACCGGCTTCATGGAGGAAGGGAAATGCCGCGCCTGCTGCTGTTCGTGACCGTGCTGGCCGCCATGCTGCTGGCCGACCTGCGCCCCGGCGCCGATTGGACGGCGCCCGCCGCCGCCTGGGCCGACGATGACGACGATGACGACGACGATGATGATGACGACGACGATGACGATGCGCCCCGCCGCCGGGCGCCGCCGCCGGCCCAGCCGCGGGTCCGCGCCGAGCCCCTGCCCCAGCGCGCCCCGGACGAGGTGATCGCGCGCGGCCTGTCGCCGGCCGATCTGGCGCAGCTGCAGGACATGGGCTTCGAGGTGCTGCACGAAACCCGGCTCAGCGCGGGCGAGCCGATGCACCGGCTGCGCAAGCCCGCCGCCATGCCCCTTGAGCAGGCGCGGGACGTGGTGCGCGCCATGGCCTCGGCCACGGCGGCCGATTTCAACCATTACTACCGGCCGGGCAATGCGCCGGGCTGCCGGGGCGCCGACTGCCCCGCCCGGCAGATGATCGCCTGGCCGGCGCATGGCGCGACCTGCGGCACGCCGCCCCGGATCGGCATGGTGGATACCGGGCTCAACATCCGGCACGAGGCGCTGGAGGATGCGCGGATCAGCCTGCACCGCATCGCCTCGGACGCCGAGGCCGCGGCCTCGGACCAGATGCACGGCACCGCGGTCGCGGCGCTGCTGGTCGGGCGCGCCGACGGCCGCACGCCGGGGCTGGTGCCGGGGGCGCCGCTGGTCGCCGTCGATGCCTTTCACAAGCAGCGCCAGGACGAGCGCGCCGATGCCTTCGCGCTGGTCGAGGCGCTGGACTACCTGACCGCGCAGCAGGTGCGGATCGTGAACCTGTCGCTGGCCGGCCCGGCGAACGACGCCCTGGCCGGGCAGGTCCGGCGCATGGACCGGGACGGGATCGTGCTGGTGGCGGCGGCGGGCAATGGCGGGCCGGCGGCGAAGCCGGCCTATCCGGCCGCCTATCCGCAGGTGATCGCGGTCACGGCGGTGGACCGCCGCGCCCAGGTCTATCGCCGGGCGAACCGGGGCGGGCATATCGACCTGGCGGCGCCGGGGGTGGATGTCTGGACCGCCGCCTCGATCCGCGGGGCGCGGACCAAGACCGGCACCTCCTTCGCGACGCCCTTCGTTACCGCGGCCGCGGCGCTGCTGATGCAGAAGGAACCGGGGCTGACCCCGGCCGAGGTGCGCGCGCGCCTGCAATCCAGCGCGCGGGATCTGGGCAAGGCCGGCCATGACGAGGTCTTCGGCCACGGCCTGGTCAGCCCGCCCGATCCCTGCCTCTGATCCCGGCACGGTGCGGCTGGGGTTGCGGCAGTTTCGGCGTTTCGACGAAAACCGACATGGAGGTGTTTCAGCCGTCGGTTATCCTGCATCCGCCGCCGCCCGTTCCGGGACGGGCCGGCACGATGTCTGGAAGCGCCCGATGGAAGGTCGAAAATGCCGCAACAGAAAACCATGGTCTCCGTGCCGGAGCTGATGCTCGAGATCGCGCCCGAGGCGGCCGAGGCCCTGCGCGCCTCGGATCTGCTGCCGGGGGAGCCAGCCGTCCTGCCGCTCCATGCCACCTATTTCGACACGCCCGACCGGGACCTGGCGGCCGCCGGCTTCACGCTGAGCCTGGCCGAGGGCGAAGGCGAGGACGAAACCGGGCGCATCCAGACCGTCCGGGCCACCGGCAGCACCGCCGATCTGTTCGTGCTGCCCGAATGGCGCCAGCCCGTCGCAGGTGACAGGCCGGTGCTGGACGAGCGCACGCCGCTTTGCGCGCTGCTGGGGCCAAAGGTGGCCGACATCGGCCCGCTGTTCGACCTGCACATCCAGCGGCAGCTCTGGTCCCTGTCCTGGCAGGGCGCCGACATCGAGCTGGCGCTGGACCGGGGCGAGGTGACGGCCGCCGACCGCCGCTCGGCGCGCTGCGAGCTTCGGCTGGCACTGCGCGAAGGCGCGCCCGCCGCGCTTTACGCGCTGGCCCGCCGGCTGGACGAGATCGCGCCGCTGCGCCTGGGCGTGCTGAGCGAGGCCGATCACGGCTTTCGCCTGCTGGGCCCGGTGCTGCGCATGCACAAGGCCGCGCCGACAGCCCTGCACCGCGACATGGCGGCGGCCGAGGGCTTTCGCCAGATCGGCGCCGCCTGCCTGCGGCAGTTCCGCCTCAACGAGCCGCTGGTCGATCCCGGCAACCCCGAGGCCGTGCATCAGGCGCGGGTGGCGCTGCGCCGGCTGCGCTCGGCCCTGTCCATCTTCAAGCCGATGCTTCAGGACGAGACGGCCGCGCGGCTGAACGGTGAAAGCCGCTGGCTGGCCGGGATGCTGGGCGAGGCGCGCGACCTGGACGTGCTGCGCCTGCGCTGCCGGCCGGATGCGCTGCGCGCCCGGCTGGAGCCGGCGCGGATGGCGGCCTATGCCCAGGCCCGGACGGCGCTCGGCTCGCGCCGGGCGCGGCTGCTGATGCTCGACCTGGCGGAATATCTTGCCATCGGCCCCTGGACGACGCAGCCCTCGGCCGCCGAGATCCGCGACCTGCCCCTGCGCGAATTCGCCTCGGCCGCGCTCGACCGCCTGCGCCGCAAGGTCAAGAAGGACGGCATCGGCCTTGCCGATGTGGATGACGAGACCCGGCACGAATTGCGCAAGGACGCCAAGAAGCTGCGCTATGCCGCCGAGTTCTTCGCGCCGCTTTATGCGGAAAAGCGCCGCAGGCGCCGGGCCGCGCGCTTCCTGGCCGCGCTCGAGGCGTTGCAGGACCGCATGGGGGCGCTGAACGACCTGGCGGCGGCCCCGGCGCTTGTCGAGCGGCTGGGGCTGGCCGGCGACCCCGCGGCGGCCGCGCTGCTGGGCACCGACCGCGACAAGCGCGCCCTGGTCGAGGCCGCCGCCGAAGCGCATGAGGCCCTGGTCGATGCCAAGCGCTTCTGGCGCTAGGGTGGCCTAGCCCGCCAGCAGCTGGTCGGGGGTGATCGCCGCCAGCCCCAGCGCCTCGCCCACCGGCGGCGAGGTCAGCTGCCCCTCATGCGTGGCCAGGCCCGCGCGCAGATGCGCATCCTCGGCCAGCGCGCGGCGCCAGCCCTTGTCGGCCAGCGCCAGCAGGAAGGGCAAGGTGGCATTGCCGAGCGCCTGGGTCGAGGTCCGCGCCACCGCCCCCGGCATGTTGGCCACGCAGTAATGGATCACGCCGTCGACCTCGTAGATCGGATCCTGGTGGGTGGTGGGGCGCGAGGTCTCGAAACAGCCGCCCTGGTCGATGGCGACATCGACCAGCACCGCGCCGCGCGGCATGGTTTCAAGCTGCGCCCGCGACACCAGCTTCGGCGCCGCCGCACCCGGCACCAGCACGGCGCCGACCACCATGTCGGCGCGCTGGATCAGCTCGGCGGTCGCGGCCGCGCTGGCGTGCTGGGTGGTCAGCTTGCCCATGAAGAGATCGTCGAGCCAGGACAGCCGCGGCAGCGAACGGTCCATCACCGTCACGTTCGCGCCCATGCCGACCGCGACCCGCGCCGCCGCCGCGCCCACCACGCCGCCGCCGATGATCAGCACATTGGCCGGCCTGACCCCCGGCACCCCGCCCAGCAGCACGCCGCGCCCGCCATTGGCCTTTTGCAGCGCCCAGGCGCCGACCTGCGGCGCCAGCCGCCCCGCCACCTCGGACATCGGCGCCAGCAGCGGCAGCCCGCCGCGCGCATCCGTCACCGTCTCATAGGCGATGGCGGTCACGCCCGAAGCCAGCAACTCGCGCGTCTGCGCCGGATCGGGCGCCAGGTGCAGATAGGTGAACAGCACCTGCCCGCGCCGCAGCATGGCGCGCTCGGGCGCCTGCGGCTCCTTGACCTTGACGATCAGCTCGGCCTCGGCAAAGACCGCGGCCGCATCCGGCACGATCCGCGCCCCCGCGGCCAGGTAATCCTCGTCGGCGAAACCCGCGCCCAGGCCGGCGCCGGCCTCGACCAGCACCTGGTGGCCGCGCAGGACGGCCTCGGCGGCGGCGGCGGGCGCCAGGCCCACGCGAAATTCCTGCGGCTTGATCTCCCTGGGGCAGCCGATCCTCATTCCCTTCTCCTCCTGCTGGTTTTCGGAACTCCCGGCGCCAGTCTGGCATTGGCTTTCCGCAAGATGCTGCGAAATCAAGCCCCGCCAAGGCGCGCCGGCGCACAAGGACGCCCCGGATTCCCAGAAGAATCGAAGATCCTGCCGCCGTCAAGCGCCAGGGCGCAAGCTTCCCCCCGCTCGCCACCCTTGCATATATTCGCATACTCGAATATCTCATGGATGAAGGACAGTTTGCGCGCAGGAGGAGTATCCGATGAGCCATGCCCCGACCTCGACCTCGACGCCCGGCCAGGGCGCGGCCCCTGATCGTGATACCCGTGATCGTGATACCCGTGATCGTGATTCCGGCCCCGGCCGGGCCGCCGATCCGCATTCCGATCCGCATTCCGATCCTGGCCCCGGTTCTGGCGCAGGCGTGGCCGCGGCCCTGGCGGCTGTGCCGGAGGTGACGGGGTTTTACGAGGCGCGGACCGGCTCGGTGCAATATGTGGTGGCCGATCCGGCGACCGGCCAATGCGCCGTCGTCGACCCGGTGCTGGACTATGACGAGAAATCCGGCGCCACCGCCACCATCGAGGCCGACCGCATCCTCGCCTTCATCGCCGAGCGCGGCTACAGGCTGGAATGGATCCTCGACACCCATCCCCATGCCGACCATTTCTCGGCCGCCGACTACCTCAAGCGCAAGACCGGCGCCCCCACCGCCATCGGCGAGAAGGTGGTCGAGGTGCAGAAACTGTGGAAGGAATTCTACAACTGGCCGGACTTCCCCGCCGACGGCTCGCAATGGGACCGGCTCTTCGCCGAGGGCGAGACCTTCCGCCTCGGCTCGATCCCGGCGCGGGTGCTGTTCTCGCCCGGCCATACCCTGGCCTCGATCTCCTATGTGATCGGCGACGCGGCCTTCGTGCACGACACGCTGTTCATGCCCGACAGCGGCACGGCGCGGGCGGATTTCCCCGGCGGCGACGCGCATGCGCTGTGGCGCTCGATCCAGGAGATCCTGGCCCTGCCCGAGGCGACGCGGGTCTTCACCGGCCACGACTATTGCCAGGGCGGGCGGGCGCCGGCCTGGGAATCGACCGTGGCCGAGCAGAAGGCGCGCAACAGCCACATGGCGCAATACCTGACCGAGGCCGAGTTCGTCGCCGCGCGGCAGGCGCGCGACCGCACCCTGCCGATGCCCAAGCTGATCCTGCATGCGCTGCAGGTCAACACCAATGCCGGCCGGCTGCCCGCGCCGGAGGCGAACGGTCGGCGCTACCTGAAGATCCCGCTTGACCTGCTGCAGGCGCCCTGGGACTGAGGAGGAGGAGGAAGGATGCGGATCAATATCGCAGGCACCGAGCGGGTGCTGCGGCTGGTGCTGGGCCTCGGCCTGGTTCTGCTGGCCTTGCTGGCCGGGCTTTCGCCGGCGTGGAGCTGGGCGGCGGCGGTTGCCGGGCTGGTGCTGCTGGCGACCGCGGCGCTGCGCTTCTGCCCGGTCTGGGCGCTGCTGGGCATCGGCCGCGGGCTGGAAGGCGGCGGTTCCGAAGGCGGTTCCGAAGGCGGCTCTGAAGGCGAAGGCGCGGATCGTCGGGACGGAGATCGCGAAAACGGGGATCGTCGGGACGGAGGCGGGGCATGACCGAATTCACCCCTGTGCAATCGTTGCTGGGCGGCGGATTGATCGGGCTGGCGGCGGTGCTGCTGATGGCGCTGCACGGCCGCATCGCCGGCATGACCGGGATCCTGGCCGGGGCGCTGGCGCCGGGCGGCGGCTGGCGGCTGGCCTTCCTGGCCGGCGCGGTGGCGGCGCCCTTGCTGCTGGTGCGGCTGGGCGGGGTCGAGATCGGCTTCGACAGCCCGGTGCCGCTGGGCTGGACGGCGCTCAGCGGGCTGCTGGTCGGGATCGGGGTCAGCTATGGCGGCGGCTGCACCTCGGGCCACGGGGTCTGCGGGCTGGCGCGGCTGTCGGCGCGGTCGCTGGTGGCGACGCTGAGCTTCATGCTGGCGACCGGGGCGACGGTCTATGCGGTGCGCCATCTTGCGGGAGGGTTCTGAGATGGTCTTGCTGTCGGCCTTGCTGGTCGGGTTGGTCTTTGGCGCGGGGATTGCGGTCTCGGGCATGGCCAACCCTGCGAAGGTTCTGAATTTCTTCGACATTGCCGGGGCCTGGGATCCGTCCCTGGCCTTCGTGATGGGCGGTGCGCTGCTGGTGGCCTATCCGGGCTACCGGCTGGTGTTGCGCCGGCCGGCGCCGGTGCTGGCGCTGCGCTTCCACCTGCCCGAGCGGCGCGACATCGACGCCGGGCTGGTCGGGGGTTCGGCGCTGTTCGGCCTGGGCTGGGGGCTGTCGGGCTTCTGCCCCGGCGGCGCCATCCCCGCCATCGGCCTCATCCGCCCCGAACCCGTCCTCTTCACCGCAACAATGGCCGCCGGAATCGCAATGGTCAAAATCGGGCAGGGGCTTCGCCGCAGATGCATCTGATCCACCGCCTGCCCATGCTGCAATGGGCGCGCGGCTATGGCGGGGCGGTGCTGAGCGCCGACCTGCTGGCCGCGGTGATCGTCACCATCATGCTGATCCCGCAGAGCCTGGCCTATGCCATGCTGGCCAACCTGCCGCCCGAGGTCGGGCTTTACGCCTCGATCCTGCCGCTGGTCGCCTATGCGGTCTTCGGCACCTCGCGGGTGCTGGCGGTCGGGCCGGTGGCGGTGGTCTCGCTGATGACCGCCTCGGCCATCGGGCCGGTGGTGCAGGCGGGGCTGGCCGATGCCCTGACCGCCGCCGTCGCGCTGGCGCTGCTTTCGGGCGCGATGCTGGTGGCGGCGGGCATCTTCCGGCTGGGGTTCCTGGCGAATTTCCTCAGCCACCCGGTGATGTCGGGCTTCATCACCGCCTCGGGCATCCTGATCGCGGCCGGGCAGATCCGGCATCTGCTGGGCGTGGGCGGCGGCGGCTCGACCCTGCCCGAGATCCTGCCCGCGCTTTTCGCCGGCCTGCCCCGGACCAATCCCTGGACGCTGGCCATCGGCGCCGGGTCGCTGGCCTTCCTTTACGCGGCGCGGCGCTGGGGCCGGCACGGGCTGGTGCGGGCCGGCCTGCCCGGCTGGCTGGCCGACATGCTGGCGCGGGCGGCGCCGATCCTGGCCATCGCCGCCGCCATCGCCCTGGCCAAGGCGCTGGACCTGGGCGGGCGCGGCGTGGCGCTGGTCGGCGCCATCCCGCAGGGCCTGCCGGGGCTGTCGCTGCCCATCCCGTCGCTTGAATTGCTGGCGGCGCTGGCGCCGGCGGCGCTGCTGATCTCGGTCGTGGGCTTCGTCGAATCGGTCTCGGTCGGCCAGACGCTGGCCGCGCGGCGGCGCGAGCGGATCGCCCCGGACCAGGAGCTGATCGGCCTGGGCGCGGCCAATATCGCCGCCGGGCTGGGCGGCGGCTATCCGGTCACGGGCGGCTTTGCGCGTTCGGTGGTGAATTACGACGCCGGCGCGCAGACCCCGGCGGCGGGGGTATTCACCGCCATCGGCATCGCGCTGGCGGCGCTGTTCCTGACGCCGCTGCTGGCGGACCTGCCGCAGGCGGTGCTGGCGGCGACCATCATCCTGGCGGTGCTGTCGCTGGTCGATTTCCGCGCCATTCGCCGGGTGCTGGACTATTCGCCGCGCGATTTCCTGGCCATGGCAGCGACCATCCTGGTCACGCTGCTGGTCGGGGTCGAGCCGGGGATCAGCGCCGGGGTGCTACTGTCGCTGGTCATGCAGCTTTACCGCAGCTCGCGGCCGCATTCCGCCGTCGTGGGCCAGGTGCCGGGGACCGAGCATTTCCGCAACGTCGACCGCCACCGCGTGCTGGTCTGGCCCGAGATCCTGTCGCTGCGCGTCGACGAAAGCCTGTATTTCGCCAATTCCCGCTTTCTCGAGGACCGCATCGCCGCGCTGGTCGCCGACCGGCCGCGCCTGCGCCATGTCGTGCTGATGTGCCCTGCCGTCAACGACATCGACGCCAGCGCCCTGGAAAGCCTGGAGGAAATCAACCGCCGCCTGGCCGAGGGCGGGATCCGCCTGCACCTGTCCGAGGTCAAGGGGCCGGTCATGGACCGGCTGCGGCGCAGCGATTTCCTGCGCCACCTGTCCGGCCAGGTGTTCCTGAGCCAGCACGAGGCCATCTGCCAGCTGCGGCGCGACCTGGGGCCGGATGCCAGCCCGGCGCGGGAAACCGGGCTGGCCTGTTACGGCGACGCAGCGCGGCTTTTGCGGGGCGGATAGGGTCCGGCAGGGGCCGGGCCTTGTTTATATACGCGCCTGCGAATATATCTGGGACAGCCCCCGGAACCCCGAGGTTGACCATGTCCGACGCCGACCGCCAGATCGTCTGCACCGCCTGCGGCGCGACCAACCGCCTGCCGCCCGGGCGCGACGCGCGCGAGGCGCGTTGCGGCAAATGCCGCGCGGCGCTGTTCTCTGCCCATCCCGCCGATGTGGACGGGGCGATGTTCCGGCGCCAGATCGACCGCAACTCGATCCCGGTGCTGGTCGATGTCTGGGCGCCCTGGTGCGGCCCCTGCCGGATGATGGCGCCCGAGTTCGCCCGCGCCGCCGGCATGCTGGAGCCCGAGATGCGGCTCGTCAAGCTGAACTCCGAGGCCGAGCCGCAGGCTGCCGCCACCCTGGGCATCCGCGGCATCCCGACGCTGCTGCTCTATCGCGGCGGGCGCGAGGTGGCGCGGCAATCGGGCGCCATGGACGCCGCCTCGATCGCCGGCTGGGCGCGGGCGCAGCTGCGCGACTGAACCGGGCGGTTGCCCGCCCTGCCCGCTCGGCTATGCTGGGGGCCGGACGGAAACGCGCGAGGGGGCAGCATGGGCCAGTTGATCGACGGCACCTGGCATGACGAATGGTATGACACCGAAAGCAGCAGCGGGCGCTTCCAGCGCAGCGTGACGGCCTATCGCAACTGGATCACCGCGGACGGCAGTCCCGGACCCAGCGGCATGGGCGGCTTTGCCGCCGAAAGCGGGCGCTATCACCTCTATGTCTCCTATGCCTGCCCCTGGGCGCATCGCACGCTGATCTTTCGCGCGCTCAAGGGGCTTGCCGCGCATATCGGCGTCTCGGCCGTCCATCCCGACATGCTGTCCGAGGGCTGGACCTTTGCCACCGATTTCCCCGGCGCGACCGGGGACCGGCTGCACGGCCTGCCCTATCTGCGCGACCTCTACCTCAGGGTGGACCCCAGGGCCTCGGGCCGGGTGACGGTGCCGGTGCTGTGGGACAAGGCGCAGGAGACCATCGTCAGCAACGAAAGCGCCGAGATCATCCGCATGTTCAATTCGGCCTTCGACGGGCTGACCGGCAACCGCGACGATTACTGTCCGGCCGGGCTGCTGGACCGGATCGACGCGCTGAATGGGCGCATCTACGACCGGGTCAACAACGGCGTCTACAAGGCCGGATTCGCCACCTCGCAGGCGGCCTATGACGAGGCCGCCGGCCCGCTGTTCGAGACGCTGGACTGGCTCGAGGGCCATCTGGCCGGCAACCGCTATCTCTGCGGCGAGCGGATCACCGAGGCCGATTGGCGGCTTTTCACCACCGCGCTGCGCTTCGACCTGGTCTATCACACGCATTTCAAATGCAACCGGCGCTGGCTGCGGGAATATCCGAACCTCTGGGGCTGGACACGCGAGCTTTACCAATGGCCGGGCGTGGCCGAGACGGTGCATTTCGACCATATCGTGCGCCACTATCACTACAGCCACGCCACGATAAACCCGCATCGCATCATCCCGATCAACCCGCTGATCGACTGGCAGGAACCGCACGGCCGGGGCTGAGACAGGCGGCCTTGGCAGTCCCCTTTGTCCGACACGCGAAGCCGCCCCATCTGGCGGAGGCCAACGCCCGCCCATGCCGCTGCGGCCGGAGGGCGATCCTGCGGGCGGCCCTGGCCAGGCAGCAGCCGGGCAAGGTCCTACGCCCTGCCCGCGCGCGGCTGCAGCGCGCAGATTTTCCGAGAAAACCGCTTTGATTCCATGGCTTATCCGGCGGCGCGAGAATTTTTCCCCGAGGCTGTATTTTTCCGCTTGCACCCGCCGACGCCCCCTCCTATACGACGCCTCACACGGGCGACGGAGACGCCGCCCGAGACCTCCGGTGGGGCCATAGCTCAGTTGGTAGAGCGCTTGAATGGCATTCAAGAGGTCAGGGGTTCGACTCCCCTTGGCTCCACCAATTCACTCGCACATTCTGGTTGACTATCAGCCGCCTAGGCGAGTTCCGTTGTGCGTTACTCCATGCTCGTCCCCATACCCGAAAAAAGATCCCGCTGGGTTTCGCCGGACGCTTGGAGGCCAGGGGGCCTCGAAATCGCCCCGGATTGATGCGCCAGATCAGAGGCGCATTCGGGACCATCCCGCCCGCTTCGGCGGCCAAGGCGGCAGGTAGCAGTTGAGGCCGCGATCAGGGTGGTCATCGCTGGCCCCGGACAGCATCTCGCTCGCATCCACGAGCAACCCGGCGCCCGCTTCCCGCGCATCCAGCGTCGGATCGTCCCGCCGCAGCCAAAGGACCATCCTGCCAGCAGCAGCGCAAGCCGCATCCTCAGCGCCTTGACCGCCTTGGCCTCACTTTGCGCGTGGCGGCGGCCGGCAGCCAAGTCTCCGGCCATGCGACGGTGCGCGAACCCAGCTTCACGGGGAGCCGGGAACCTGTCTGCGGAAATCTGCGCATGGATGGCCGAACGTGCGAGGCCCGTCGGGGCCGAAAGCCGGTCACGGGGGCAGGATACAGGCCGGCCAGCAGCTCCGTCAGGCGAAGCCTTAATGCGACCAAAGGATATGCCGCAGGGGCATGGGGTGGTGAGGATGCGGCACAGTCCGACCGATACGGGACGGAAGCGAAGGCCGAAAAGGGCGCTGGTAGGGGTGGTCGGACTCGAACCGACACTTCTTGCGAAACCTGATTTTGAGTCAGGCGCGTCTACCATTCCGCCACACCCCCGTGGCGCCCTTGTCCAGGCCGGCCTGGCCCGGCGAAACGGCATCGCCCTGCGCAAGGGGCAATGCTTCCCCCGGCGGGCATTCGGAACATGGACATCCGCCGCCCGGCATCAAGGCCGTCTCTGCGCTCCGCCTAAGGCGCAACGCAGCGTTTTGCAAGCCCCGACTTAGGCCTGGCCAAGCTTTGCCAGCCGCGCCTCGCGCAGCTGCGCGAAGTCGTCGCCGGCATGATAGGAGGAGCGCGTCAGCGGCGTGGCCGAGACCATCAGGAAGCCCTTGCCATAGGCGGCTTTCTCGTAGCCCTTGAACTCCTCGGGGGTGACGAAGCGGTCCACCCGGTGATGCTTGGGCGTCGGCTGCAGATATTGCCCGATGGTGATGAAATCCACGTCCGCGGCGCGCATGTCGTCCATGACCTGCAGGACGCCCTGGCGATCCTCGCCCAGGCCGACCATGATGCCGGACTTGGTGAACATGCTGGGGTCCAGTTCCTTGACCCGCTGCAACAGCCGCAGGCTGTGGAAATAGCGCGCGCCGGGCCGGACCGTCGGATAAAGGCCGGGCACGGTTTCCAGGTTGTGGTTGAACACGTCGGGCCGGGCCTCGACCACCGCCTCCAGCGCGCCGGGCTTGGACTTCAGGAAGTCGGGCGTCAGCACCTCGATGGTCGAGCCGGGCGAGCGGTGGCGGATGGCGCGGATGGTCTGGGCGAAATGCTCGGCCCCGCCGTCGTCCAGGTCGTCGCGGTCGACCGAGGTGATGACCACATGCTTCAGCCCCAGCTTCTGCACGGCATGGGCGACGCGGCCCGGCTCGAACACGTCGAGCGCATTCGGCTTGCCGGTCATCACGTTGCAGAAGGAACAGCCGCGGGTGCAGATCTCGCCCATGATCATCATGGTGGCGTGGCCCTGGCTCCAGCATTCGCCGACGTTCGGGCAGCCGGCCTCTTCGCAGACCGTGGACAGGCGGTTGTTGCGCAGGATGTCGCGGGTGTCCTTGTAGCCCTGGCTGGTCGGCGCCTTCACGCGGATCCAGTCCGGCTTCTTGGGCTGGGGCTGGTCGGGGCGATGGGCTTTCTCGGGGTGGCGCAGAACCGGGGGCATGTCCGCCATATCGGCATCCTTTGCTGGGAGTCAGCCGAACTTACGGGTTTTTCGGGTCTTGATCAACGCCAATGCAGGGTGCATCTATGCCCCTCGATGCTGCGGCGCGGCATCGACCAAGGGAGGAGCGGATGATGAAAGGACGAATGATGAAACAAGGCGATCTGCTTCCCGAAGTGACCTTCCAGACCCGCGTGCGCGACGAATCCGTGGGCGGGGACAATCCCTATCGCTGGCAGGCGATGACCACCGCGGACTACTTCAAGGGCAAGCGCGTGGTGCTGTTCTCGCTGCCCGGCGCCTTCACGCCCACCTGCTCGACCTATCAACTGCCGGGCTTCGAGAAGGCGGCGGACGAGATGGCCGATCTGGGCATCGACGCGATCTATTGCATGTCGGTCAACGACAGCTTCGTGATGAACCAATGGGCCAAGGCGCAGAACCTGAAGAACGTCAAGGTGATCCCGGACGGCTCGGGCGCCTTCACCGAAAAGGTCGGCATGCTGGTGCGCAAGGACAACCTGGGCTTCGGCGCCCGCAGCTGGCGCTATGCTGCCATCGTCGAGGACGGCCGCGTCCAGGCCTGGTTCGAAGAGCCCGGCCGGATGGACGACTGCCCCGAGGATCCCTATGGCGCCACCGCGCCCGAGGCGGTGCTGGACTGGCTGCGCGCCAATCCGGCCAAGGCCGCGGCCTGATCCAGGGCTAGGGCCAGGGCCAGGGACGATGCGAAAAGGGCGCCGCCGGGCGCCCTTTTTCATGGCCGTTCCCCCTTGGCCTGCCCCGGCGTCACCCGATCAGCGGCGCGCCCGAGCCGTAGGTTTCGCGATAGTGGCGTTCCAGCCGCATCAGGCCCAGGCGCAGCACGATCTTGCCCGAGCGCGCCGACCAGCCCAGCCGCCGCTCGGTCATCTCGATGCCCTCCAGGAAGCAGCAGACCCGCAGGCACAGGTCGCCCATGCCGGGGCCAAGCTCGCGCAGCGCGGCGGCGACGCGGTTGCGCGCCCCTTCCGAGCCGCCGCCATGGCCGGCCGAGACGCGCGAGACATCGACGCCGGCCGTCAGGAAGCGGTCCCAGTTCTGCGTGACGCGCGGCCCCATCTGCGCCAGCTCGAAATCCTCGCGCAGCCGTTCGCCGGCCGCGACCAGTTCGGCGGCCAGGAAGGGCCGCCCGTCCGGCTCGCGCCGCCGCGCCAGCATCAGCAGCGGGCTCTCGGCGATATTGACGCGGGCGCGGCGGCGGCGGCCGTCCTCGGGGTCGGTGATCTCGCGCTCGTCCCATTGCCGGTGCCGGTCGGCATGGCTGAAGGCGCCAGCATCCTCGGCGCAGCCCTGCGCCGGAGGCATGACCGGGGCGGCAAGGACGAAATCCTCGACCCGCGGCAGGGCGCCGCCGCGCCGGGCGGCCAGCATCGCCCGAAGCGCCTCGCGCCCCTGGGCCGAGATGGCATAGCGGTTGATCCTGCCCTGCCCCAGCAGATGCACCCAGGCCCGCATCGCCATATGCTCGGCCAATTCGCGGTCCAGGATGGCGGTGCGGATGTCGTCGCGCACGACGATGGCCTTTTCCATGCCGTCGGCCACCACCATCTGCGCCCCCGGCTCGGCCAGGCGGCGCAGGATGCGGGTGATCTGCCTGCTGCCCGCCTGCCCCGGATCGGCCGGGCTTGCCCCGCTGCCCCTGCCCTTTTCTGCCGCCCGCTCGACTGCGCGATCGACCAGCGGGTCGTCGCGCCGCGCCTCGAACCGGCGGATGCGGCGCAGGATGGTCGAGGCGTGGCAGCCCGTTTCGCGGGCCAGAGAGCGGATCGTTTCCCCACCCTCGACATGGCGCAGGTAAAGCTTGAGATCGCCGTCCTCGGCCTGCGGGACAAGCGCGGTTTCGGGCGGATTGCCGTCCGTGGGCTCGACGCCGGCCGGCAGGGCGGCAATCAGGGCGTCCGGCGCGAAATCTCCCGTCAAAATCGTCATGGTCATTCCTTCGCTTCCTGCAGACGAGCGGGCAGAGGCTCGCCGATGGGTTGTATCTCCGCCCCGGTCCGGCACAGCGGGACCACGGCGGGGTGCGGCAGTATTTGCTAAGAATTCCTAACGATTCCTTGCTGCGGCGCGCGCAGCACGGGCGGGCGGCGCAACACATCCCAAGGTTGCAAATAATTCCACCGGATTCGACCGGCAGAGGAAACCGCCATGACGATGATGAGCAATGTGATCGCCTTTCAGCCGCGCCTGGGCCAGCCGCCTCTGCGCCGCCCGCGCCTGCTGGTGCGCGCCGCCAGGGCCGGGCTGGCGGGTTGGAGCCGCCGGCGCGACCTGCGCCGGGTGCTGAAATGCGACGCGCCGCCGCCCGCGGGCATCGCCCTGCCGCGGCTTCTGGCCGAAGAAGAGCGGCTGGACCTGATCCGCCGCAGCGGCCAGGCCGGCTACGACATGCACCGCCACGTCATGCTGCTGATCGCGATCCTGGCCGAGACGGCCGAGGCCGCGCCCCGCCCGGTGCCGAACCGGGTCACTTGCCCCTGAACAAGGAACCCAGCACGCCGCGCACCAGCGCCTGCCCGGTCCTGGTGCCCAGTTGCCGGGCCAGGCTCTTGCCGAAGGTCACGGCGATCGAATCGCTGTTCGAGCTGCGCGCGCGCGGCTTGGGCTCGGCCGGAACCCGCAGGCCGGGGTCATAGCGGCGCGCGCGGGTATATTCGCGGTCCATCTGCCACAGGTCGTCGTCCGCCCCCTTGGCCCCTGCCCCGGCGCTGTCCGCGGCCGCCGCCTCGGCGCGCTTGGCCAGGATCTCGGCCGCCGATTCGCGGTCCAGCGCCCGGCCGTATTTCAGCGCCATGGGCGAGGCCGCATTGATCGCCGCCCGCTCGGCATCCGAAATCGGGCCAAGCTGGGACAGTGGCGGGCGAATCAGGGTGCGCTGCACGATGCCCGGCACGCCCTTTGCCTCCAGCAGGGATGTAACCGCCTCGCCGGTGCCGACGGCCTGGATCGCCTCGGCGGTGTCGAAATCGGGGTTCGGGCGATAGTTCTGCGCCGCCAGCCGCAGCGCCTTCTGGTCCTTGGCGGTAAAGGCGCGCAGCGCGTGCTGGACCCGGTTGCCCAATTGCCCCAGCACCGCATCCGGCAGGTCGGCCGGGTTCTGGCTGATGAACCACAGGCTGACGCCCTTGGAGCGGATCAGACGCGCCACCTGCTCGATCTTGTCCACCAGCGCCGGCGGCGCGTCGTCGAACAGCAGATGCGCCTCGTCGAAGAAGAAGGCGATGCGCGGCTTGTCCGGGTCGCCCACCTCGGGCAATTGCTCGAAAAGCTCGGACATCAGCCACAGCAGGAAGGTGGCATAAAGCTGCGGCGCATTCATCAGCCGCTCGGCTGACAGGATGTTGACCATGCCCTTGCCCGAGGCATCCAGCCGCATCATGTCGGCCAGTTCCAGCGCCGGCTCGCCGAACAGCCGGGCGCCGCCCTCGTTCTCCAGCACCATCAGCGCGCGCTGGATCGCACCGACCGAGGCGGTCGAGACATTGCCGTATTTCAGCGACAGGTCCTTGGCGTTCTGGCCGACCCAGACCAGCATGGCCTGCAAGTCCTTCATGTCCAGCAGCGCCAACCCCTGCTCGTCGGCGACGCGGAAGGCGATGTTCATCACCCCCTCCTGCGCATCGGTCAGCCCCAGCAGCCGCGACAGAAGCAGGGGGCCCATCTCGGCCGGGGTGGTGCGGACCGGGTGGCCGCGTTCGCCCCAGATGTCCCAGAAGGTGACGGGGAAATCCTGGTAGTCCAGCGCCATGCCGATGGTTTCGCTGCGGGCCTGGAAGGGGCCATGCAGCTTGCCGTTCGGATCGCCGGGCCGGGCGATGCCGGCCAGGTCGCCCTTCACATCCGCCATGAACACCGGCACGCCGGCGCGGGAAAACGATTCGGCCAGGGTTTGCAGCGTCACCGTCTTGCCGGTTCCGGTCGCGCCGGCGATCAGCCCGTGACGATTGGCATATTTCAGCAGCAGGTTTTGCGGCTGGGCGTGGCCGGGGCCGCCGCCGCCCACGAAGACGGTTCCGGCGTCCAGATCGACGATGCCTGTCATGTTTCCTCCACGGATCGGCAAAAAAGCGCAAGGCTAGGACGAAAGGACAATACAATCGCAAGGATTTTGTGCCAGTCTGTTCCTTGCCGGACCCCGCATCGGCGGATGGCCGGCTTCCTCCCTGTTGGACTGCCGCGCCTTCGGGCGCGGCATTTTTTCGCCCAGGCTGCCTGCGATGCGGTCAGATGGCGCATGCGTCGCGGCGATGTCATATTTGACCTTTAGGACAGTTGACGGCCTGTCCCGCTGCATCTAGCCTTCCGCGCAATGATGACCGGCCAGTCCGGCAGGGAAGGTAAGCCATGGGATCCGGGGCAGCGGTCTTGCGCGCCCCGGATCCTTGTGTTTGCGGCGTCCCGCATCCATGCCAACGCAAAGGTGACGCCGCGCGATGCGATCCGCCCTGACAAGGCGCGATGCCCATGTTAGGACCGGGGCCGATGCATGGACCAAAGGAAGAGAACATGGTCAACAGGACATCCGCGGCACTGGTTGCCGCCCTTGTTGCGCTGGCTAGCAGCGCCGCCGGCGTGATGGCGCAGGACGCAAGCACCCAGACCCCGGCCCAGCCGGCAGCCGAGGCCCCTGCGGCCGAAGCCCCCGCAGCCGAGGCCGCCACCGAAGCGCCCGCCGCCGAAACCCCCGCAGCCGAGGCACCCGCCGCTGAAGCCCCCACCACCGAAGCGCCTGCCGCCGAGGCCGCCGGCGATGGCGAGCCGCAGGTGGGCCAGCCCTATGCCAGGGCGACCCATGGCGACTGGACGCTGCGCTGCATGAAGACGCAGGACGGCAAGGATCCCTGCGAGCTTTACCAGCTGCTCAGGGACGACAAGGATTCGCCGGTGGCCGAGGCTTCGGTCATCCCGATGACCGGCGAGGTCCAGGCCGTCATCACCTTCATCGCGCCCCTGGAGACCGACCTCCAGGCCGGCGTGGGGCTGCAAGTCGATGCCGGCAAGGAATCGCGCTATCCCTTCCTGCTCTGCGCGCAGGTCGGCTGCGTGTCGCGCGTGGGCCTGGCCGAATCCGACCTGGGCCCGCTGAAGCGCGGCAAGGCCGCAACCCTGTCGCTTTTGCCCTTCGGCGCGCCGCAGGAGCAGATGGTCAAGCTGCCGCTGTCGCTGACCGGCTTCACCGCCGGCATGAACGCGCTGGCCGAGGCGAACAAGGGCCTCGCCGCCGCGCCGGCCCCGGCCCCCGCAGCCGCCCCGGCCGCGGCGCCGCAGCAGCAGTAAGCCGCAACGAAAACGGGGCGCCGCAGGGCGCCCCGACCAAAGGACGGGCCGGGTCATCCCCGGCCCTTTTCATGCGCTCATCCCACCGGCAGGGCGACGAAGCGCGGCTCGCCGGCGCGGCGCACCATGACCAGGATGGACTTGCGCCCGGCATCGCGCGCCTCCTTGATGCGCGCCTCCAGATCGGCCAGCGTGGCGACCGGCTGCTGGCCGGCCTCGGTGATGACATCGCCCGCGGCCAGCCCCTTGTCGGCGGCGGCCCCGGTCGGTTCGACCGATTGCACCACCAGCCCCTGCATGTCGCGCGACACCCCCAGTTCGGCGGCGATCTCGGGCGTCAGCGGCGCCAGCGTCATGCCCATCAGATCGCTGGCCGATTCCTCGGCGCTGTCTACCTTGCCGCCGCCGGTGCCCTCGGCCAGCTCGCGCCGGCCCAGCGTCACCTTCAGCTCGACCGGCTCGCCGTCGCGCTGGACCACGACCTCGACCGCCTCGCCCACCGGCGCATCGGCCACCCGGCGCACCAGGTCGCGCGGATCCTCGACCGCGCCGCCGGCAAAGCGGGTGATCACGTCGCCCGCCTTCATCCCGGCATCGGCGGCGGGGCCGGCGGGAACATCCGTGACCATGGCGCCCTTGGCCTCGGCCAGGCCCAGCGATTCGGCGATGTCGTCGGTCACAGGCTGGATCTTGACGCCCAGCCAGCCGCGCCGGGTCTCGCCATATTCCTCGAGTTGCTCGACCACCTTGCTGACCACGTTCGAGGCCATCGAGAAGCCGATGCCGATCGAACCGCCGTTGGGCGACAGGATCGCGGTGTTCACCCCGATCACCTCGCCGTCCATGTTGAACAGCGGCCCGCCCGAATTGCCGCGGTTGATCGCCGCATCGGTCTGGATGAAATCGTCATAGGTGCCCGAAAGCGCGCGGTTGCGGGCCGAGACGATCCCGGTCGAGGCCGAGAAGCCCTGCCCCAGCGGGTTGCCGAGCGCCAGAACCCAGTCGCCCACCCGCGCCCGGTCGCTGTCGCCGAACTTGACGAAGGGCAAGGCATCGCTGCTTTCCACCTTCAGCACGGCGATGTCGGTCTTGTCGTCCTTGCCGATCACCTTGGCGGGCAGCCGGTTGCCCGAAAAGAACTCGACCTCGATCGCGTCGGCACCGTCGATGACATGGTTGTTGGTCACGATCAGCCCGTCGGGCGAGATCACGAAGCCCGACCCCAGCGCGTTCGAGCGCTGCTCGCGCTGCTGCGGCCCGCGCTGGAAGGGATTGCCCTCGCCCGGCGGGAAGCCCGGAAAGCCGAATTCGCGGAACAGGTCGCTGAACGGGCTGCCCTCGGGCAGTTGCGGCCCGCGCACCAGCGGCGTCGAGACGGTCGAGGTGGTGGTGATGTTGACGACGGCCGGGCTGACCTTCTCGACCAGGTCGGCAAAGCTTTCGGGCATGACCTGCTGCTGGCGGGCCTGGCTGTCGGGTGCGGTCAGCGGCTGGTTGCTGTTCGCGGCCTCCTGCGCGGCATCGGCGCCGGGCGTCGCCGGCTCTTGCGCGACGGCCGGCGTCAGGGCCATCAGCAGCGCAAGCCCCGAAGCGGTCAGGAAATGGCGGGAAGAGGGTCTGTTCATCTGGATTGTCTCCTTCCATGCCGGGGCGGCGCTACCCGGTCTCCTGGCAATATGCTCATGTTCAAGGGGATTTTCGAGCCCGTTGCAAATGAACCACGCTCGCAAAGGATGAACTGATCGTGACTTGCAGGCAATGCCGGGCGCAAGCGCCTGAGCATAAAAAAGTTCCGCGGCCAAAGGACGCGGAACAGGTTTCATCGCAGCGATGATCCTTCAGTGCAGCGCCGCCGCCTCGCCCGCGCAAAGCAGCGTGACCAGGGTCGAGGCGCCGCGCATCTCGATGCCGGCCACGTCCATCGGTCGGCGGTCCATGCCGCCGCCCAGGATCTCGACCCGGCCGGCGCCGTGGAAGGTCGCGTCCAGCAAGGGCAGGACCGCGTCGCCCCGCAACTCGGCCTCGACCCCGCCGGGGATCGGATGGATGGCGGCGGCGGCGATGCGCCTGGTGCCGACGATCAGTTCCATGTCCTGCCTTTCGTCCTGGCCAGGATCCGGCCGCCGTTTCCGCGCCCGGACCCCGATCGCCTCAGCTGCAACCGCTGGTCGCGCCGCAGGTGTTGCACTTCATGCAGGTGCCGTTGCGCACCAGCGTGTAATTGCCGCATTCCCCGCAGGGATCGCCCTCGTAGCCCTGCATCCGCGCCTTGGTGCGCGCATCCATGGCGACGACGCCCACCGCAGCCGCGGCCCCCTCGGCCGTCGCCACCGCGGCAACCGAGACCCCGGATTGCAGCGCCACCAGATCCTGCGGCAGGCGCTTGCGCAGATAGCCGGTCGAGCTGATCTGCTTGAGCATCTCGAGCGAGCGCGAGGCGCCCTCGCTGACCGGGGCGACATTGGGCTGGCTCTCGGCCTCGCCGCCGCCAAGGTCGTCGAAGCGCGCGCCCTGCGGCTTCACATGCGCCAGGTCGGTGCGGTCCAGATAGGACACGGCCAGTTCGCGGAACACGTAGTCGAGGATCGAGGTCGCGTTCTTGATGCTGTCATTGCCCTGGACCATCCCCGCCGGCTCGAAGCGGGTGAAGGTGAAGGCATCGACGAATTCCTCCAGCGGCACGCCGTATTGCAGGCCCACCGACACGGCGATGGCGAAATTGTTCATCATCGCCCGGAAGCCCGCGCCTTCCTTGTGCATGTCGATGAAGATCTCGCCCAGCTTGCCGTCGTCATATTCGCCGGTGCGCAGATAGACCTTGTGCCCGCCGATGATCGCCTTCTGGGTATAGCCCTTGCGGCGCTGCGGCAGCTTTTCGCGATGGCTGCGCACGGCTTCCTTGACGATGATCTTCTCGACCACCTTCTCGGCGATGACCACGGCCTTTTCCTGCAAGCTGCCGCTGGCCAGGATCTCCTCAGCCTCCTCGTCGTCCTCGACCAGCGCCGAGGCCAGCGGCTGCGACAGTTTCGAGCCGTCGCGATAAAGCGCATTCGCCTTGATGCCCAGCGACCAGCTCAGCTCATAGGCGGCGAGCGCATCGGCGATGCTTGCGCTGTTGGGCATGTTGATGGTCTTGGAGATCGCGCCCGAGATGAAGCTCTGCGCCGCCGCCATCATGCGGATATGGCTGTCCACCGACAGGTAGCGGGTACCCTTCTTGCCGCAGGCATTGGCGCAGTCGAAGACCGGGTAATGTTCCGGCTTCAGATGCGGCGCGCCCTCCAGCGTCATGGTGCCGCAGACATGGTCGTTGGCGGCCTCGATCTGCGCCCGCGTGAAGCCCAGGTGCCGCAGCAGGTCGAAGCTCGGGTCGTTCAGCCTGTCGGCCGGGATGCCCAGCGTCTCGCGGCAGAAGGCCTCGCCCAGCGTCCACTGGTTGAAGACGAAGCGGATGTCGAAGGCCGATGCCAGCGCCGCGTCGATCTTTTCCAGCTCGCGCGGGCCGAAGCCGTGGCCGACCAGGCTGGCATGGTTGATGCCAGGGCAATTGCCCAGGCTCGCATGGCCCACGGCATAGGCGATGATCTCCTCGATCTGGGCCGAGCCGTAACCCAGCGCCTCAAGCGCCGCGGGAACCGAGCGGTTGATGATCTTGAAATAGCCGCCGCCGGCCAGCTTCTTGAACTTCACCAGCGCGAAATCCGGCTCGATGCCGGTGGTGTCGCAATCCATCACCAGCCCGATGGTGCCGGTGGGCGCGATCACCGTCGCCTGGGCGTTGCGATAGCCGTGCTCCTCGCCCAGGGTCAGCGCCTCGTCCCAGGCGCCCTGCGCCAGGGCCACCAGCCGCGGGTCGGGGCAATTCGCGGCGTCCAGCTCCACCGGGGCCACGTTCACGCCCTGATAGGCGCCGGTCCCGTAAGCCGCCGCGCGATGGTTGCGGATCACCCGCAGCATGTGCCCGGCGTTCTTGCCATAGCCGGGGAACGGCCCCAGCTCCGCCGCCATCTCGGCCGAGGTGGCATAGGAGACGCCGGTCATGATCGCGCTCAGCGCGCCGCACAGCGCCCGGCCCTGCTCGCTGTCATAGCCCAGCCCCATGTTCATCAGAAGCCCGCCGATATTGGCATAGCCCAGCCCCAGCGTGCGGAAGTCATAGCTGCGCTGCGCGATCTCGCGGCTGGGGAACTGCGCCATCATCACCGAGATTTCCAGCGTCACCGTCCACAGCCGGCAGGCATGGACATAGCCGTCGGCGTCGAACTCGCCGTCCTGCCAGAAGCTCAGCAGGTTCATCGACGCGAGGTTGCAGGCGGTGTCGTCCAGGAACATGTATTCGCTGCACGGGTTCGAGGCGCGGATCGGCCCGTCCTCGGGGCAGGTGTGCCAGGCATTGATGGTGTCGTGGAACTGGATGCCCGGATCGGCGCAGGCCCAGGCGGCATGGCCGATCTGCTGCCACAGCTCGCGCGCCGAGACGGTCTTCGTCACCCGCCCGTCGGTGCGCCGCACCAGCTCCCAGGGCAGGTCGTCGCGCACGGCGCGCAGGAAGGCATCCGTCACCCGCACCGAGTTGTTCGAGTTCTGCCCCGAGACCGAGACATAGGCTTCCGAGTCCCAATCGGTATCATAGGTCGGGAACTCAATGGAATCAAAGCCCTGGCGGGCATATTGAAGAACCCGGTTGATATAGGTCTCCGGGATCATCACGCGCTTCGCCCCGCGGATCGCCGCCTTCAGCGCGGCGTTCCGGGCGGGATCGGTGGCATCTTCGGCGCTGCCGTCCCATGCGCGGATGGCGGCGAAGATGGCATTCAGCTCGCGCTCATGCATCTTCGAACCCGCCACCAGCGAGGCGACCTTCTGTTCTTCGATGACCTTCCAGTTGATGAACTGCTCGATGTCGGGGTGATCCATGTCGCAGATCACCATCTTTGCCGCGCGCCGGGTCGTTCCGCCCGACTTGATCGCGCCGGCTGCGCGGTCTCCGATCTTCAGGAAGCCCATGAGTCCCGAAGATTTCCCGCCGCCCGACAGTTTCTCGCCCTCCCCACGAAGGGACGAAAAATTGGTGCCCGTGCCCGAGCCGTATTTGAAAAGCCGCGCCTCGCGGACCCACAGGTCCATGATGCCGCCCTCGTTCACCAGGTCGTCGGCGACGGACTGGATGAAGCAGGCATGCGGCTGGGGATGTTCATAGGCGCTGTCCGACCGGACCAGCTTGCCGGTCTTGTAGTCGACATAGAAATGGCCCTGGCCGGGGCCGTCGATGCCATAGGCCCAATGCAGGCCGGTGTTGAACCATTGCGGGCTGTTCGGCGCCCCCATCTGGCTGGCCAGCATGTAGCGCATTTCGTCGTAATAGGCGCGGGCGTCTTCTTCGTTGGAAAAATACCCGCCCTTCCAGCCCCAATAGGTCCAGGCGCCGGCCATGCGGTCGAAGACCTGCCGCGCGCTGCTCTCGCCGCCAAAGCGCGCCTCCTCGGGCAGGGCCGCCAGCGCCGCCTCGTCGGGCACCGAGCGCCACAGGAACTCGGGCACGCCCTTTTCCTTGACGCGCTTGAGCCGCGCCGGCACGCCGGCCTTGCGGAAATATTTCTGCGCGATCACGTCCGAGGCGACCTGGCTCCAGCCCTGGGGCACCTCGACCGCGTCGTTGCGAAAGACGACGGTGCCGTCCGGGTTGCGGATCTCGCTGCTGGTGGTGGTAAAGGAAAGCGCGCCGTAAGCCCCGCTCTCGACCGTGGTGAAGCGCCGTTCGATCCGCATCCTGACTGTCCCCCGTCATCCGCAACAAGGCCGCATGCCGACCGCCGCCACCCGCGCCAAGGCACGGGCCCAGGCGGCCGGATCGCACGGCACCCCGAAGCATTTTTCCTGATCTTCGCCCCCGCCGCCGGACCGGATCACTTGTCGAAAAAGACACAAGATCTGGTGGCGCCGAAAGCCTGGGCCACAAATTGACCCGAGACAGCACGCATTTCAATCAAAATTTTTGCTGGACTTCGCCGCCGATCCCGACCCTTGGGACGTCATGAGATTCGCTGCAAATGCACTGTTAACAACTGCCTCGTCGCGGCCGGCGGCGAAAAGCCAAGCGATCTGGCAGGGTTCCTTGCAGCCGCTCACCCGGTTTCCACAGGCTTATCCCCAGCCGCAAGGCGTCAGGGTTGCAAGTTCGTTCCCGCACTCGCGTCCTGCGATTTTTCCGGCTGCGGCAGGATGACGCCCCGGTCGGTCACGATCAGGTCAAGGGGCTGGTCGGTCGCCTCGGCGGGGATGGCGCGAATCTCTTGCGCCGCATAGGCCAGCCCGATGGCAACCACCGCCCCCTCGGCGCGCAGCCGGGCCAGCGTGCGGTCGTAGAAACCGCCGCCATAGCCCAGCCGGTGCCCGGCCCGGTCGAACCCGGCCAGGGGCACGATCAGCACATCCGGGCGCAGCAGCGGCGAATCGGCGGGGGGATGAAGGGTGCCGAAGCGGCCCGGCTCCAGCCGGTCGCCATGGGCGCGGAACTCCAGCGGCCGGGCCGGGCCGATCACCACCGGCAGGCAGACCGGCCCGTCATGGACCGCCATGGCCGGGCGCGGATCGGCCTCGCCCCGCATCGGCCAATAGCCGGCCAGCACCTTGCCGCGATGGGGGGCCAGCGCCGCGACCAGGTGGCGCGTCAGCGCGACATCGTCGCCGCCCCCGGCCCGCGCCGCCAGCGCCGCCTGGCGCAGCGCGTGCTTGAGTGCCGGGTCCGCGCTCACAGCAGGATCACCGCGGCAAGGCCGAGGAAGGTGAAGAAGCCCACCACATCGGTCACGGTGGTCACGAAAGTCCCCGAGGCCAGCGCCGGATCGGCCCCCGCCTTTTCCAGCCCCAGCGGGATCAGGATGCCCCCCAGCGCGGCGACGAACAGGTTCACCACCATGGCCATGGCGATCACCAGGCTAAGCTTGGGATCGCGGAACCAGACATAGGTGACGCCCGCCAGCGCCAGGCCGAACAGCAGCCCGTTGCCCAGGCCCACCGCCAGTTCGCGGCGCACGATGCGCAGCGCATTGGTGCGGGTCAGGCTTTTGGTGGCCAGGCCGCGCACGGCGACGGTCAGGGTCTGGGTCGCGGCATTGCCGCCCATCGAGGCGACGATCGGCATCAGCACCGCCAGCGCCACCAGCCGGGCGATGGCGTCCTCGAAGAACGCGATGACCGAGGCCGAGACCAGCGCGGTCAGGATGTTCACCGCAAGCCAGGGCACGCGCTGGCGCATGGTCTCGACCACCGTATCGGAAATCGCGCTGTCCTCGCCGACGCCGGCCAGGCGCAGGATGTCCTCCTCGTGTTCCTCGTCCAGCACCGACATGGCGTCGTCGATGGTGATGACCCCGACCAGCCGGTCGTCGTCATCGACCACCGGGGCCGAGATCAGGTGATACTTGTTGAAGGCATGCGCCACATCGCCCTCGTCCTGGCGGGCCGAGATGGTGCGGAAGCTGTCCTCGCGGATGTCGCCCAGCAGCACATGCCGGCGCGAGGCCAGCAGCTTGCCCAGGGTGACATAGCCGGTGGGGTGGCGGCGCGGATCGACCAGCACGACGTGATAGAACTGGTCTGGCAGCCATTCCTCGGCGCGCAGGAAGTCGATGGTTTCGCCCACGCTCCAATGCTCGGGGGCCGTCACCACCTCGGACTGCATCAGGCGGCCGGCGGAATATTCCGGCCAGGTCAGCGAGCGTTCGACGGCGGCGCGGTCGGATTCGTCCAGCGCGGCCAGGATGGCCTGCTGCTCGGGCGCGCCCATGTCCTCGATCAGGTCGACGACGTCGTCGCTGTCCATCTCGCGCACGGCCTCGGCCACCACCTCGTGCGGCAGCTGCTCGATGACCTCGTCGCGGATGGATTCGTCGATCTCGGACAGGATCTCGCCGTCGATCTCGCCGGAATAGAGATGCAGGAACTCGCGCCGGCGCGCCGGCGTCAGCTGCTCGATCAGGTCGGCGATGTCGGCGGCGTGCATCGGCTCGAGCGCGGCGTCCAGCGCCGGGCCGTCGCCGTCGTCCACGGCCTTGTTGATCGCGTCGATGTCCTGCCGGCTCAGCTGGAAATCGGCTTCGGGGGCATCCGTGTCGGTTTCGCGCGGCTCGGTCATCGGCTGGCTCCTCGGGGTTCGGGTCTTGCGACGAGGATGGCGGTCGGGAAAGTCGGTCGGGGCACCATAGGGGGCCCGCGCCGGGGCCTCAATCGCCCTTGAGCAGGGCTAGCGCCTCGGCATGTAATTCTTGTGAACCCGCGGCCAGGATGGTGCCGCCGCCATGCGCCGGCCCGCCCTGCCAGTCGGTGACGACCCCGCCCGCCGCCTGGATCACCGCGATGGGCGCGGCCACGTCATAGGGTTGCAGCCCGGCCTCGATCACCAGGTCGACATGGCCGGCGGCCAGCAGCGCATAGGCATAGCAGTCGAGCCCGTAACGCACCAGCCGCGCCCGCGCCGCGACGCGGGAAAAGGCGGCATGTTCCGCGGGGTCGCCGACCTCGGGATAGGTGGTCATCAGCGTCGCCTGGGCCAGCGCGACGCCGCGGCGCGCCCGCAAGGGCACGGTGCCGCGGCCCGAGATCAGCCGGGCATGGCCCAGCCCGCCCTCGAACCGCTCGTCCAGATGCGGCTGGTCCACGATGCCGTAGATCGGGCCCCGCGCATCGCTGAGCCCGATCAGCACGCCCCAGCTCGGCGCCCCGGCCATGAAGGCGCGGGTGCCGTCGATCGGGTCCAGCACCCAGGTCAGGCCGCTTCGCCCGGCCTGGGCGCCGTATTCCTCGCCCAGGATCGCGTCCTCGGGCCGCTCGGCGGCCAGGATGGCGCGCATGGCGCGTTCGCTGGCCCGGTCGGCTTCCGTCACCGGGTCGAAGCCGGTCGCGGCCTTGTTGTCGGGCCGCAATGCCGGGCTGCGAAACAGGCTCAGCGTCTCGGCCCGCGCGGCATCGGCAAGGCGATGCGCCACGGCGACGATCCGTTCGGCGTCTTCGACAGGATTGGTCTTGTTCGCGCTCGTCATGACCTGCCCCCGCGGATATGCTTCGGGCGCAGGTTTAGCCGCAGTATTCCGCAAGCGAAAGCCCCGGAACGCGGCGGGTTCGGATCAGGCCGCGTCCGACAGCACGCGGGCCAGTTCGAAGATCTGGCGGCGTTGCGCCTCGGGCATGGCGTAATAGGCCCGCACCAGCTGCAGCGCCTCCTTGTCGGCCAGGATGTCGCCCTCGACCGAGTTCTGGACATGGCCGTCCTCGAGCCCTTCGAAGAAGAAGCTGATCGGCACGTCCACCGCCCGCGCGATGTCCCAAAGCCGCGAGGCCGAGACCCGGTTCATCCCGGTCTCGTATTTCTGGATCTGCTGGAACTTGATCCCGACCTTTTCGGCCAGCTGCTGCTGGGTCATGCCGATCATCCATCGACGATGGCGGATCCGCTTTCCGACATGGACATCCACGTTATGTTTCATGGTAACACCTCACTCAATCTAAACGGGCGCTACATCAGAACGGCGCAATTTTCGAGGTCGATAATGGCCACTTGTCCAAAAAGACAATCGGTTGCGGGCACCGAAAGCCTCTGGCCGAACCCCCCGGAAACATGGGAAAAAGCCGGGCCGGAAGCAGGCGGAAAGCGGTGGGAGGAATCATGAATACGACCTGGAAAATGATGCAAATCAACAAAATGGCCGGCTCTCCCGTCGTGGGCAGGCTGTCGCTGGCCGCGCCCGGTCCGGGCGAGGTGCTGGTGGGCCTGCGCGCGGCCGCCCTGAATTTCGCCGATCTGCTGATGACCAAGGGACAGTATCAGGAGACGCCGCCCCTGCCCTTCATCCCCGGACTCGAGGGCGCGGGCGAGGTGCTGGCGGCGGGCGAAGGCGTGGCGCTGGCGCCCGGCACCCGCGTCGTCGTGCAAGGCCAGGGCACCATGGCCGAGGCCAACCTGTTTCCCGCCGAAAGCTGCCATCCGATCCCCGACGCCATGAGCTATGACGAGGCGGCGGGCTTCCTGATCGCCTATGGCACCAGCCATTTCGCCCTGACGCTGCGCGCGGGCCTGCGCGCGGGCGAGACCCTGGCCGTGCTGGGGGCCGCGGGCGGGGTCGGGCTGACCGCGGTCGAGATCGGCGCCGCCTTGGGCGCGCGAGTGATCGCGGTGGCGCGCGGGGCCGACAAGCTGGCGGTGGCGCGGGCGGCGGGGGCCGCGGATTGCATCGACAGCGAGACCTGCCCCGACCTGCGCGCCGCGCTGCGCGAGATGGGGGGCGTCGACGTGGTCTACGATCCCGTGGGCGATGCGCCCGGCGAGGCGGCCTTCGGCGCCCTGCGCCCCGGCGGCCGCTTCCTGGTGATCGGCTTTGCCGGCGGCAAGCCTCCGGCCCTGCCGCTCAACCACGCGCTGGTCAAGAACATCGCCATCCACGGCTTTTACTGGGGCGGCTATCGCAAGCTCGACCCCGGACAGCTGCGCCAGGACATCGCCGCGCTGTTCGCGCTTTACGAACAGGGCCGCCTGCGCCCGCATGTCGGCGCCACCCTGCCGCTCGACCGGCTGGCCGAGGGCTATGACCTGCTGGCCAGCCGGCGCTCGACCGGAAAGGTGATCGTTAGCATCTGAAATTTTCGTCAGCCAGGGCCAAAACCGCCGGTTCTGCATTGAAAAACCGGCGTGCTTTGCCAATATCTGCGTGGATGGTCGGCCATGCGGGCCGCACCGCGATTTTCGACCGGGGAGAACCTATGCAAGACTACAATTCGATCCGCACGGCCGGGACCGCGACGCGCTCGGCTGCCGTGGATGAGGGCCTGCGCGCCTATATGAACAAGGTCTATGGCCTGATGGCCGTGGGCATGCTGGTGACGGCCGGCGCCGCCTGGGGCATGGCGGGCCTGGCGCTTTCCGACACGCCGACGCAATGGGCGCTCGGCAATGGCCACTACCTGACCGAGTTCGGCAAGACGCTGTATCTGTCGCCGCTGAAATGGGTGGTGATGTTCGCGCCGCTGGTCATGGTCTTTGCCTTCGGCGCCGCGCTGAACCGGCTGTCGGTGCAGGGCGCGACCACGCTGTTCTATGCCTTCGCCGCGGTGATGGGCATCTCGATCAGCTGGATCTTCGCCGCCTATACCAGCTTCTCGATCATCCAGACCTTCCTGATCACCGCCATCGCCTTCGCCGGCCTGTCGCTTTACGGCTACACGACCAAGCGCGACCTGTCGGGGATGGGCACCTTCCTGATGATGGGCCTGATCGGGCTGATCGTCGCCTCGATCGTGAACATCTTCCTGAAATCGGGCGCGATGCAATTCGCCATCTCGGCGATCGGCGTGCTGATCTTTGCCGGGCTGACCGCCTTCGACACGCAGAACATCAAGAACACCTATCTGCAGCTGGCCAACTCGGACCGCGACTTCCTGGGCAAGGCCGCGATCATGGGTGCGCTGCAGCTGTACCTGGACTTCCTGAACCTGTTCATGTTCCTGCTGCAATTCCTGGGCAACCGGGAATAAGGCCGGAAGCATCCCGGAGCTTCCTTTTCGGCCCCGCCGGCGCAATCGCCCGGCGGGGCCTTTTGCTGCGCAGGCGGGCAGCCAGGCACGAATTGTTCATCCATGTCTACTAAAACGCCACCCATGATCCTTTGGTATGCATTGCTGGCCAGTCCGGTTGAGGCGAATCGCCGCCGGGGCTATGAAAGGGTATGGAAAACCCTGCTCCCCCCAAGGCGGGACGGCGCGAGGCCGCCGGCCGGGCGCTGGTCGACGGCGGCATCGGCGCGGTGACGATCCCGCCGCCGGCCCGGCGGCGGCGCCTGCCGCGCGCCGGGTTCCGCCGGTTCTTCGGTGACGGCGGGGCGGCACCGGATGTGCGTGCCCGCTTCCCCAGGGCCTTCGAGGCGCGGCCCGAATGCGCGCCGCGCTGCCGGGCTGTGCAGGGCCGCCAGGTGGACGCCTTGACGGCGCGCTTCGCCAGCCGCTGCCCAGAATGCCGCCGCACCACGGCCATCTCGGAGCACCCGGACCCTTTCCCCAGCGCCGACCGGCCTCGTCTGGATGCGCAAGGCGCTGCAAGCCGGCCGGCGCCCATCCCTGCCACCGCGCGGATCCGCCCCGGCCAGCGACAGACGGCACGCTTCCCCCTCTGCCTGCGCCATGAAGCGGATGCCCGCATGTCCCGGCTCGGCCGCCCTGCCCGGCCGCGGATGCCAGGGCCGGCTGACGATATTGTCGCAAGACATGCCGCTATCGTTGCATCCGGGATGCGCCGGGCCGGGGATGATGCGCCATGGGCGGCGCGCGGACCGCCGGTCGTCGCCTTGCCGGGCAGCGAACCGGCGCCGCTTTCGGCGCCCTCCGGCTTCTGCATGCCCGGTCCGCCTGTCGGGTTCGCCCCTGCGGCCCGGACCGGAACCGCGGGCCGAGACGACAACCGGCAGGAACCGGCTCCTGCCCAAGAAGCCTCCCCGGTTTGCGCGACGGCTGGGGTTTGGGGGCCATGTTCGCGCCAGGGAGAAAGAGAATGGGAAGACGGTTTGTTTCCTGCGGTGCGGCGCTTTTGCTTGTGGGCTTTTCGGGCGCGGCCTGGGCGGATTGCGGCAGTCCGACGATTGCCAGCATGAACTGGCAGAGCGCCGAGCTTGCGGCGGCGCTGGATGCCTTCATCCTCAACGAGGGCTACGGCTGCAGCGCCGAGGTGATCCAGGGCGACACGGTGCCGACGCTGACCTCGATGGTCGAGAAGGGCCAGCCCGAGATCGCCCCCGAGGGCTGGGTCGACCTGGTGCCCGAAGTCATCCGGTCCGGCCTGGCCGAGGACCGGATCGTCGTCACCGGCGACATCCTCAGCGACGGCGCCGTGCAGGGCTGGTGGATCCCGAAATACCTCGCCGAGGCCAATCCCGAGCTGAAGACCATCGAGGACGTGCTCAAGCGCCCCGACCTGTTCCCCGATCCCGAGGATCCCGCGAAGGGCGCCATCTTCAACGGCCCGGCCGGCTGGGGCGGCACGGTGATCACCAGCCAGCTCTACAAGGCCTTCGGCGCCCAGGCGGCGGGCTTCAACCTGGTCGACACCGGCTCGGCCGCCGGGCTCGACGGCTCGATCGCGCGCGCCTATGAACGCCAGCAGGGCTGGGTCGGCTATTACTGGGCGCCGACCGCGCTGCTGGGCCGCTACGAGATGGTCAAGCTGGAGCACGGCGTGGCGCTCGACATGGACGAATGGCAGGGCTGCACCTCGAACGCCGATTGCGCCGAGCCCAGGAAGAACGACTGGCCGGCCGACAAGGTGCAGACCGTCGTCGCCAAGCGCTTCGCCGACAGCGCCCCGCCCGAGGTGATGGACTATCTTTCCAAGCGGAGCTGGACGAATGCGACGGTGAACGCGCTGATGGCCTGGATGACCGAGAACCAGGCGCAGGGCGAGGAGGGCGCGCGGCAGTTCCTGCGCGAGAACGAGGCGACGTGGACCGAATGGGTCACGCCCGAGGCGGCCGAAAGGATCAAGGCCGCGCTCTGACCGCGCGCCCCGCGGCCGGGCTGGGTGGGCCGAAAGTCCGCCCCGGCCCGCCCTCCGGCTCTCGGGTCCGGTCTTGGTCTGGCGAGACTCCGGCTCTCGGGCCCGCGGTCGCGGTCCGGCTTCGGTTTCGGCCCAGGACTGGCCCAGGACTGGCCCCGTGGAGCGGCTCTCGGGCCCGCGGACCCGCTCCCGGTTCCGGTCCCTGGCCCAGCCGGCGCTCGGGTCCGGGCCCTGACACCCCATCGGTCCGGCTCTCGGGTCGGGCCCTGACCACCCCTCGGCCCGGCTCTCCGGGCCGGTCCGCGGGACCGCCCCGACCCCGGCCCGGCCCGATGCCGCCACCCTTTCCCGGTCCCGGCCGCCCAGGCCGGCCCCCAGCCCCATGCGCGAGGATCCCATGACCTGGCTCACCTCCTTCCCCCAATTGAAAAGCGCCTGGCTGCGCGAGTTGCAGCGCGTCATCGACGACGGCTTTCGCAGCTTCACCCGCAGCCACGGCGACATGATCGAGGGCCTCTTCAGCCCGCTGCAGACCATGCTGATCTGGTTCGAGCGATTGCTTCTGGGCACCCCCTGGCTGCTCGTCCTGGCCGTCGTCGCCGCCCTGGCCTGGGGCGCCAGCCGCAGCCTGCGCGTGGTGATCGGCTCCGTGCTGACCCTGGTGCTGATCGGGCTCTTCGGCATGTGGGACGACACCATGAAGACCATCTCCATGGTGCTGGCCGCGACGCTTTTGTCCATCGCCATCGGCCTGCCGCTCGGCATCCTGATGGCGCGCTCGCAGCGGGTGCAGCGCATCATCAGCCCGATCCTCGACATCATGCAGACCATGCCCAGCTTCGTCTACCTGATCCCGGTGGTGATGCTGCTGGGCATCGGCCGGGTGCCCGGCCTGATCGCGGTGGTGATCTATGCCCTGCCGCCGATGATCCGGCTGACCAACCTCGGCATCCGCCAGGTCGACCGCGAGGTGCTGGAGGCGACCGACGCCTTCGGCTCCTCGGCCTGGCAGAAGCTGGTCAAGGCGCAGCTGCCGCTGGCGCTGCCCACGATCATGGCCGGCATCAACCAGACCATCATGATGGCGCTGGCCATGGTGGTGATCGCCTCGATGATCGGGGTGCAGGGGCTGGGCCAGCCGGTGCTGCGCGCGATCTCGAACCAGTATTTCACGCTCGGGCTCTTCAACGGCTTCGCCATCGTCGGCATCGCCATCCTCTTCGACCGCATCAGCCAGGCCTGGGGCAAGCGGCTGCAAAAACACCAGGAGGCCAGCCATGACTGATCCCGCCACCCCTGATCCCGCCACCACGGATCCCATCGGCATCGAGATCCGCAATCTCTACAAGATCTTCGGCGCCAATCCCGAGGCGCATGTCGCGGCCGTCCGCGCCGGCATGACCAAGGCCGAGCTGCAGGCCCGCCACCAGCACGTCCTGGGGCTGAGCGACATCAACATCCAGGTCGCGCCGGGCAGCATCCAGGTCATCATGGGCCTGTCGGGATCGGGCAAGTCGACGCTGATCCGCCACATCAACCGGCTGATCGAGCCCACCGCCGGCGAGATCGTGATCGAGGGCCGCAACGTCGTCGCCATGCCGCAGGCGGAGCTGCGCGCGTTCCGCCGCCACAAGACCGCGATGGTGTTCCAGAAATTCGGCCTGCTGCCGCATCGCACCGTGCTCGACAACGCGGCCTACGGGCTCGAGGTGCAGGGCATCCCGCAGGCCGAGCGCTACCGCACCGCCATGCGCTGGATCGAGCGGGTCGGGCTTTCCGGCTTCGAGAAGAGCTATCCGAGCCAGCTTTCGGGCGGCATGCAGCAGCGGGTGGGCCTGGCGCGCGCGCTGGCCAACGACGCGCCGATCCTGCTCATGGACGAGGCCTATTCGGCGCTCGACCCGCTGATCCGCTACGACATGCAGACGGTGCTCTTGGACCTGCAGCAGGAGGTCAGGAAGACCATCGTCTTCATCACCCACGACCTCGACGAGGCGCTGCGCATCGGCGACCGCATCGCGCTTCTGCGCGACGGCTCGGTGATCCAGCAGGGCACGGCGCAGGACATCGTGCTGCGCCCGGCCGACGATTACGTGGCGAATTTCGTCCAGCATGTCGACCGCGGCAAGGTGCTGAAGGTCGGCGCGGTGATGCAGGCCCGGCACGGCTTCGACGCCCCCGAAGCCGCCATTGCCCCCGAGGCCAGCATCGCCGAGGCGCTGCAGCAGATGGCCGCCAGCCGGCTGCAGGCGCTGCGGGTCCAGGACCCCCAGGGCCGGGCCATCGGCGTCATCCCCTTCCAGGCCGCGATCAACGCCTATACCGGCCAGCATGGCGGGCAGCATGACGGGCGGCATGACGGGCAGCAGGCATGAGGGTCGGCCTGATCGGCGCCACCGGCTGGCTCGGCTCGGCGCTCGGCGCGGGGCTGCTCGCGCGCGGCATCCTGGCGCCGGGCGAGCTGGTGCTGCTCAATCGCAGCGCCCCGCAGACCAACTACCACGGCCATGCCAACGTGGCCTGGGCGCGCAATGCCGGCGCCGTCGGCTGCGCCACCGCACGCCAACTCGCAGCACGCGGCTTTCGCACCCTGCTGGTGGATCGGGCAGACTTCGGCGCAGGGGCCTGAAGGATGACCCGACCGCGCCGCCCCACGCCTTGAACGCGGGACGGCGCCTTGGCCATCGGCAGATCGCCCCCTTGCCGCGACGGCCCGTCCCGGCAGATGCGGGAATGCATATCCCGCAGCCCGCCTTCGGCCGGCAGAGGCGCCAAGGAGCGCGTTAACCCACCGGGATCGCTTATCTTTTAAAAAGAACTGTTCAGTTTTTCCGCTTGTCATGATGCTCATATCTTTTAGACAAAATTGGTCGGCGCCCTGTTGGCCCGATACTGCGCGTCGCGGCTCTTGACGGATCGCCCCGGCCTTGGGGCCGGCAATGCCGATCCCAGTGATGGTCTTCGTCTGCCTGGAAGCCGGACACGCGGGGTAACCGATTACGCGGCCCCCGGCAGGGGCTCGTATCTGAGTGGTGAGTGTTAAAATGTCTTTCAATCATGCCGGCGACAATCATTGCGGTCCCGCCGGACCCGACTGCGAGAAGATGATCTTCCTGGGAAAGCTTCCCGACATGGACCCCTGGGAGCTTGTCCCCGGCGCAGGAAGGGCCAGCACGATACTGGCCGGCGCCAGCTTCGGATCGCAGGCGGACCCGCTGTCGCGCCAGCTGGTCGAGGTCAGCGCCGTGGACCTGGACCAGGACGGCATCATCCGCACCAACGGCCCCTTCGGCTTTCTGGCCGAGCCGATCCGCCACGATGCCGACGGCGACGGCAATATCGCCAGCTACAAGGTCGACTCGACCTTCGTCGTCAAGAACACCGCCGTCACCTTCGCCAATCCCGACGGCAGCCAGGAGACGCTGGTCCTGCCGGTCCGCATTATGCAGGACACCGCCGGCAACACCTTCCTGATGCCGCCGCCCAAGGGCGCCTCGCTGCAAGAGATCGAGACGCTGACCACGCGGCCCATCGTCTCGGTCTCGTTTCCCGCCGGGGCCGGCAATTACGAGCTGGACTACCACGGCATCTTCACCGACCGGCATTGCTTTCCCTGTTTCGTCCGCGGAACGCTGATCGAAACCGACCAGGGGCCGCGGCCGGTCGAGGAACTGACCCCCGGCATGCTGGTCGTGACCAGCGACAACGGCTTGCAGCCGGTGCGCTGGATCGGCTCGCGCGTGCTGGGCAGCAAGGCGCTGGACGCCAGCCCCAACCTGCGCCCGATCCGCATCAGGGCCGGCGCGCTCGGCAAGGGGCTGCCCTTGCGCAACCTGGTCGTCTCGCCCCAGCACCGGATCCTGGTGCGTTCCAGGATCGCGCTGAAGATGTTCGGCACGCCCGAGGTTCTGGTCGCCGCCAAGCAGCTTTTGCAGATCGAGGGCATCGACATCGCCGACGACCTGCCCTCGGTGGAATATTTCCACTTCCTCTTCGACCAGCACGAGATCGTCCTGTCCGAGGGCGCCGAGACCGAATCGCTTCATACCGGGCCCGAGGCGCTGAAATCCGTCGGCCGCCAGGCCCAGGCCGAGATCTTTGCGCTTTTCCCCGAATTGCGCGACCGGCCCGAGGACGAGGTGCCGGTGGGCGCGCGCGTTCTGGCCTCGGGCCGGATGGGGCGCAAGCTGGCCGTGCGCCACGCCCAGCATCGCAAGACCCTGGTGCAATAGCCAAGGCGGGGTCGCCAGGAAGCTGGACCGGCCTTTTTCCATCCGCCCGCAGGCCGGGCATGGGCCGCGATCCCGGCGGCGCCTGCCGCGGGCAAGCAAGGCCACCAGACCCGCAGGACGGCGGGTGGATCTGCCCCGCCCCCGCGGGGCGGAGCGATTGCGCAGGCCGGTCGATCTTGCGGCCCGCGTGGGCTTCCCCTACATCTTGCAGAACAAAGAAAGGATCCGCCATGGCGATGGAAGCCCAGGATATAGAAGCCCTGATCCGCGCTGCATTTCCGCATGCCAAGATCACGATCACCGACCTTGCCGGGGACGGAAACCACTATGCCGCCGAGGTGATCGACGAAAGCTTCCGCGGCCAGAACCGCGTTCAGCAGCAACGTGCCGTCTATGCGGCGCTGCAGGGCCATATGGACGGCCCCAACGGCGCGCTGCATGCCCTTGCGCTGACCACCAAGGCACCCGATTAAGATCAACCGCAAGCGTCGCGACCAGGCGGCGCTTCAGCAAGGACCGGACGAAATGACCGATGCACGCCAGCAAATCCAGGAGACGATCGACGCAGACGATGTCGTCCTGTTCATGAAAGGCACCAAGGAGATGCCCCAATGCGGCTTTTCAAGCCGCGTGGCCGGGGTTCTGAACTACATGAACGTCCAGTATCGCGACGTGAACGTGCTGGCCGACGAGACGATCCGCCAGGGCATCAAGGATTTCTCGGACTGGCCGACCATCCCGCAGCTTTACGTCAAGGGCGAATTCGTGGGCGGCTGCGACATCGTCACCGAGATGACGCTTTCGGGCGAACTCGACCAGCTGTTCGACAAGGCCGGCGTGACCTATGACAAGGATGCCGCCAACAAGATCCGCGAAGCGAACGCCTGAGCGCGGGCGCAGCCGACGCGACAGGAAAAAAGACCCCGCCGGCGGCGGGGTCTTTTGTTGTCAATGGGTTGCGGGACGATCCTCAATAGGGATCTTCGCTCCAATCCTCGACCTCTTCCCAGTCCGGCTCGTCGCGGTGGCGCCAGTGCTGCAGGCGCGAGGCCAGGGTCATCCCAACCGCAAAGGCGCCGATCAGCGGCGCCACGGCCGCCGCCCGCGACTGCGAGGCGCCCTGGACCTGCCCGGCGACGCGGCGCAGCGTATCGGGCGGCAGGCCCAGCGTGCCGACGGCGCTTTCGCCCGCCCGGCGCGCGGCGCCATAGACGCTCGCCTCGGCGCGGTCGGCCATCCGGTCCGCCTTGTAGGCCAGGCTGTCGGTCAGCGAATGCACCCGCTGCTCGGCCTGGTCGATCAGCTGGCCGGCCTTTTGCGAGGCGCGCTCCAGTGCCGCATCCGCGGCGCCGGTGGCCTTTTCGACGGCCATGTCGGCGGCCAGCATCAGCCGCTGCTCGACCTCGGCCTTCAGCTCGTCGGTGGTGGGGACGGGATGGCGTTCCTTGCGCGCCATCAGCATCACCGCCAGCCCGACCAGCACGAAGCCCAGGCCGATCGCCAGCGAGGCGCCAAGCGCCCCCCAGCCCAGGTGATCGGCCAGCCAGGTCCACAGCGCCGCCAGCAGGAACCCCGCCCCGATCAGCAGGGCCGCGCCTGCCCCGGCCGACAGGCCGGCACGGCGTAGCTTGTCGGTCAGGGCGAGCTGGAGTTTCCTGGTATAGTCGAACATCCGCCGAGACTCAGCGCCGCGCGATGATCAGGCCCAGCAGGAAGCCGATGCCGGCCGCGATCCCCAGCGCCTGCGCCGGGTTGCGCCGCACCATGCCCGAGACCTCGTCGTAATATTCCTCGGCATGGGCCGCGACCTCATGCGCCTGCCGTTCGCCCTGCCGGTAAAGCCGGCGGGCTTCGTCGCGGGCGCGCTCGGCATATTCATGGCCCCGCTCGCGGACGGTTTCGGCATATTCGGCGCCGCGGCGCTTGGCGTCCTCGACGAATTCGGCGCCTTTTTCGCGCGCCGTCTCGTAAAGCTCGGCGCCCTTCTCGCGGGCGGTCTCATAGGCTGCGCTGGCCTCGTCGGCGGCACGGCTGGCGTGGCGGCCTACATCGTCAGCGGCCTCGCGCGCCTTGGCTTTCAGTTCATCGGCGGTGGCTTCGTGGTTCGCCATGATCTTGTCCTTTCGCAGGGCTGTATCGGTTTCGGAAAAGCAAACCCCGAAACCCGCAGATCGTTCCCGGACCGGCCGCGATTTCCTGCCCGCAGCGTCAAAGTGCCGCGTCAAAGGCGGAAACCAGCCGCGCCACCGTGCCCTCGACATCCTTGAGCTTGTCGAGCCCGAAAAGCCCGATGCGGAAGCTGCGGAATCCCTCGCCCTCGCCGACCTGCAGGGGCACGCCCGCGGCGATCTGGTAGCCGGCGGCCAGGAACTTGCGCCCGGTCGAGATCTCGGGGTCGTCGGTATGGCAGACCACCACCCCCGGCGCGGCAAAGCCCTCGGCCGCGACCGAGCGCAGGCCGCGCCGCGCCAGTTCCGAGCGCACCGCATCGCCCAGCCGCCATTGCGCCTCGCGCGCCGCCTCGAGCCCGAAGGCGCGCGTCTCGTCCATCGCATCGCGCAGGCCCAGCAGCGCATCCGTCGGCAGCGTGGCGTGATAGGCATGGCCGCCGTCCTCATAGGCCTTCATGATCGCGCGCCATTTCTTCAGGTCCAGCGCGAAGCTGTCGCTGACCGTGGTCTCCAGCCGCTCGATCCCGCGCGGGGACAGCATCACCATCCCGGTCGAGGGCGAGGCCGACCAGCCCTTTTGCGGCGCCGAGATCAGCACGTCCACGCCGGTCTGGCGCATGTCGACCCAGATCGCGCCCGAAGCGATGCAGTCCAGCACCATGATCGCGCCCACCTCATGCGCGGCATCGGCCAGCGCCTTGATATAGTCGTCGGGCAGGATCATGCCCGCCGCCGTCTCGACATGCGGGGCAAAGACGGCATCGGGGCGGGTGTCGCGGATCTTTTCCACCACTTCCTCGATGGCGGCGGGGGCAAAGGGGGCGCGGGGCTCGTTGCCCTGCGGCCGCGCCATCATCACCGTGGTCTGGCGCGCGAAACCGCCCGCCTCGAAGATCTGGCTCCAGCGATAGCTGAAAAAGCCGTTCCTGACGATCAGCGCATGGGCGTCGCGGCCGAACTGGCGCGCCACGGCCTCCATGGCGCAGGTGCCGCCGCCGGGGACCAGCGCCACCGCATCGGCGCCATAGACCTCGCGCAGCGTGGCCGAGATGTCGCGCATGACGCCCTGGAATTTCTGCGACATGTGGTTGAGCGAGCGGTCGGTGAAGACGACCGAGAATTCCTGCAATCCCTCGGGGTCCACATCGGGGCGAAGTCCGGGCATGGCCGATCCTTTCTGCTGGTTTTGCCGGCAGCCTAGCGCGCCCTCGTCCACACGGCCAGCCCTACCGAAGCGGCAGCCCGCAGCAGCCCCTTGCCGGCCGCGCCGCGCCCGACTAGCTTCAGGGGGAACAACCGACAGGCCAGTCACCATGCGTATCGGCATTCTCAAATGCGGCCAATCGCCCGAGGAACTTCGCGGCGATCTGGGCGACTATGACACCATGTTCGAGCGGCTCCTTGCCGGGCGGGGCTTCGATTTCACCAGCTATCACGTTGAAAGGATGGAGTTCCCGCCGGATGTCCACGCGGCCCAGGGCTGGCTTCTGACCGGCTCGCGCCATGGCGTCTACGAGGATCATCCCTTCATCCCGCCGCTCGAGGAGTTCATCCGCACCGCCTATGCCCGGCATGTGCCGCTGGTCGGCATCTGCTTTGGCCACCAGATCATCGCCCAGGCGCTTGGCGGCACGGTGACGAAGCATCCCGGCGGCTGGGCGGTCGGCGCGCATGACTACGATTTCGGCGGCGAAAAGGTCACGCTGAACGCATGGCACCAGGACCAGGTCATCGCCCTGCCCAGGGATGCGCAGATCGTCGCGCGAAACGAGTTCTGCGAAAACGCCGCGCTGGTCTATGAGGATCGCGCCTTTACCGTGCAGGCCCACCCCGAGTTCGACGACGCCTTCATCCAGGGGCTGATCGAGCATCGCGGCCGCGGCGCGGTGCCCAAGCCGCTGCTGGACCAGGCCCGCGCCCGCATGGGCACCCCGCGGCAATCGCCGGGCATCGCCGACCGGATCGAGGCCTTCTTCAAGGCGCCGCGCGCCTTCAGCGCAGAAATCCGGCAGGGGGCCGCATGAGACCGCATTGGATCGAGGAAACCCCGCAGGCCGCCCAGGACTATGTCGCCGGGCGGCGGCTGGACGAGGTGGAATGCATCGTCGCCGACATCGCCGGGGTGGCGCGGGGCAAGGCCATGCCCGCCTCGAAATTCGCGCATCAGGAACGGTTCTACCTGCCGAACTCGATCTTCCTGCAGACCATCACCGGGGATTGGGCCGACAACCCCTCGGGCGCCTTCACCGAGCCGGACATGATCCTGACGCCGGATTTCTCGACCGCGACGGCGGCGCCCTGGACGGCGGACGTGACCTTGCAGGTCATCCACGACGTCTCGGACCAGTCCGGCAATCCGGTGCCCATCGCGCCGCGCAACGTGCTGAAACGGGTGGTCGATCTTTACCGGCAGCGCGGCTGGCGGCCCATCGTCGCGCCCGAGATGGAGTTCTTCCTGGTCGCGCGCAACATCGACCCGAACCAGCCGATCATGCCGCCCATGGGCCGCACCGGCCGCCGCGCCGCCGCCAAGCAGGCCTATTCCATGTCCGCGGTGGACGAATACGGCAAGGTCATCGACGACATCTACGACTTCGCCGAAGCCCAGGGCTTCGAGATCGACGGCATCCTGCAGGAAGGCGGCGCCGGCCAGGTCGAGATCAACCTCAACCACGGCGACCCCGTCGCCCTGGCCGACCAGATCTTCTATTTCAAGCGGCTGATCCGCGAGGCGGCGCTGCGCCACGACTGCTTCGCCACCTTCATGGCCAAGCCCATCGAGGGCGAGCCGGGCAGCGCCATGCATATCCACCACTCGGTCGTCGGCATCGGCGACGGGCGCAACATCTTTTCCGACGAGCAGGGCCGCGAGACGCCGGCCTTCATGCATTTCATCGCCGGCATGCAGAAGCACCTGCCGGCGGCGGTGGCGCTGCTGGCGCCCTATGTCAACAGCTATCGCCGCTATGTCCCTGATTTCGCGGCGCCGATCAACCTGGAATGGGGGCGCGACAACCGCACCACCGGGCTGCGGGTGCCGATCTCGAAACCGGAATCGCGGCGGGTCGAGAACCGGCTGGCGGGCATGGATTGCAACCCCTACCTGGGCCTGGCCGCCAGCCTCGCCTGCGGCTACCTGGGGCTGGCCGAGGCCGAGGCGCCGCGCGCCGAATGCCTGGGCGACGCCTATATGTCCGAGGACGAGCTGCCCTATAACCTGGGCGACGCGCTGGACCTGATGGACGAGAGCGCGCCGATGCGCGAGGTGCTGGGGGCCGAGTTCATCGACGTCTACCAGGCGGTCAAGCGCAACGAATACAAGGAGTTCCTGCAAGTCATCAGCCCCTGGGAGCGCGAGCATCTGCTGCTGAACGTCTAGAGCCGGGCACGGCCTGGCCTTGGTGCGCCGTCGGAATGGGTATTTGGACAACGAAGAAGGCCGAGGGGATGAACCTGCTGTTTTCCAATGATCGGCCGGGGGAGTATCCGCCGAGCCTTTATGCCGCGACCCGCGATCCGCTGCCTGCCTTCCCCGAGCAGCGGGGCGAGGCGCGCGCCGATGTCGTGGTGGTGGGCGCCGGCTATACCGGCTTGTCGGCGGCGCTGCACCTGGCCGAGGCGGGCCGCGACGTGGTGGTGCTGGAGGCGCATCGCGTGGGCTTCGGCGCCTCGGGGCGCAATGGCGGCCAGATCGGCTCGGGGCAGCGGCTGGAGGTGGACGAGCTGGAGCGGATGGCCGGGGTCGAGGCGGCGCATCGGTTGTGGGACATGGCCGAGGAGGCCAAGCGCCTGACCCGCGATCTGGCAGCGCGCGCCGGGGTGCCGGTCGCCTGTGGCATCGCCCATGCCTTTCGCAAGCCCGCCGAGCTGGACCATGCCCGCGCCATGATCGACAGGCTGGCGCGCGACTACGGCTATGATCGGATCGAGGCGCTGGAGCGCGACGCCTTTCGCGCGCTGGTGCCCTCGGACGCCTATGTCGCCGGCGAGCTGGACCATGGCGCGGGGCATCTGCATCCGCTGAACCTGGCCCTCGGCATGGCGCGGCTGGCGGATGCGGCCGGCGCGAAGATCCGCGAGCTGAGCCATGTCCACCACATCCGCCACGCCCGACGCGCCGGTGAAAAGAGCATCGTCCAGACCGGCAAGGGCCGGGTGATCTGCGACCATGTCATCCTGGCGGGCAATGGCTATCTGGGCAATCTGGACATCCATGTCGCCGCCCGTGTCATGCCGATCAACAATTTCATCGTCGCGACCGAGCCCCTGGGGCCGCGCGCGGCCGAGGTGCTGACCCAGCCCATCGGCGTGCATGACACCAAGTTCGTGGTGAACTACTGGCGGCTCGACCCCGAGGGGCGGCTGATCTTCGGCGGCGGCGAGAATGTCAGCTATCGCTTTCCCGCCGACATCGCCGCCAAGGTCAGGAAGCCGCTGCTGGAGATCTATCCCGGCCTTGCCGACGTCAGGCTGACCCATGTCTGGGGCGGCACGCTGGCAATCACCATGAACCGCATGCCCTGTTTTGCCCGGCCGGCGCCGAATTGCCTGTCGGCCAGCGGCTATTCCGGCCATGGGCTGGCGCTGGCCAACCTGGCGGGCAAGCTGATGGCGCAGGCGGTTCAGGGGCAGGCCGAGGGGTTCGACACCATGGCCGCCCTGCCCTCGCCCGCCTTTCCCGGCGGTGCGGCGCTGCGCTGGCCGCTGCTGGTCGCCGGCATGGGCTGGTATTCGCTGCGCGACCGGCTGGGCTTCTAGCGCTTTTCCGCCAGTTCGCGGTCGCGCCGGGCCTTGGCGCGGGCGATGCGCTCGGCCATCTGCTTTTCGCGGTGGCGGTGATAGGCCTTGATCAGCGGCACGGTCAGGTAATGCGCCGCGACCGAGACCGCGATTCCGGGCAGCACGCCCCCCACCGCATAGGGCAGGAAGATCTGCTCGTTGAATTGCAAAAGCTGGTCCCAATGCGCCGTGCGCTCCGCACTGAGCGGCGCCAGCAGGTTGTTCCACAGCTCGCTGCCGGCGCGGGTGAATTCGTCAAAGATCAAGTGCGGGGTAAAGCGGCCCTCGACCCCCAGCATCCAGCGCCCCAGCCCCACCGAGGTCAGCGCGATGAAGGGCGTGGTCAGCGGGTTGCCGACGAAGGTGCCCAGAAGCGCCGCCAGGATATTGCCGCGGATCAGCCAGGCCAGCGCCGCAGCCCCCATGAAGTGAAAGCCGAAGAAGGGCGTGAAGGAAATGAAGATGCCGCAGGCCCAGCCGCGCGCCACCCGATGCGGCTGGTCCGGCAGGCGGCGCAGCCGGTGCAGCACGTATTTCGACGCCCGCTTCCAGCCCGAGCGCGGATAGAACATCTCGGTCCACATCTGAGCATAGCTCAGCGGCTTGCGTCTTTTGAACATGCCGGCCGCGCCTCAGCTTATATGGGCGGAAGGATCGCGGATGCGCGAGACCTGGGCCACGTCGCTTTCGGTTTCCAGCGCGGTCAGCAGCGTGTGCAGATGTTCGCGGTCGCGCAGCTCGACCTCGACCCGCAGGCGATAGAAATCCGGCTTGCGGTCGATGAACTCCAGGTCCGAGATATTCGCCCCCTGCGCGCCGATCAGCGTGCAGATGCGGCCCAGCACCCCGGCGTCGTGGCGGATGGTCAGGGACAGCATGGTGGAATAGGCGGCCGGGTGCTGGCCTTCGCGCCAATGCAGGTCGACCCAGCGTTCCGGGCTTTCCTCGAACTCGGCCAGGACCGGGCAGTCGATGGCATGGATCACCACGCCCTTGCCGCGATAGGTGATGCCGACGATACGCTCGCCCGGCAGCGGGTTGCAGCAGGGGGCGCGGGTGAATTCCTGGTCGGCCGCCAGCCCCGCGACCGCGCGGCGGGCGTCGATCTCGCTGCGCTTTTCGGCAAGTTCGGGGTAAAGCGTGGTCAGCACGTCATGGGCCGAGATCTCGGCGCTGCCGATGCGGGCCAGCAGCTCGTCGGTGTCGGGCAGCGCCATGGTCTTGGCCGCGGTGCGCAGCGCCTTGTCGCTGACCTTGCGCCCGACATGTTCGAAGGCCACCCGCACCAGTTCCGATCCCAGCCGGATGAAGCGGGTCCGGTCCTCTTGCCGCAGGCTGCGGCGGATCGCGGCCTTGGCCCGGCCGGTGACGACGATGTCGAGCCAGGTCGCCTGCGGGCGCTGGCCGGAGGCGGCGATGATCTCGACCGACTGCCCGTTCTTGAGCCGCGTCCACAGCGGCACGCGGATGCCGTCCACCTTGGCGCCGACGCAGGACGAGCCCAGCCGGGTATGGATCGCATAGGCGAAATCCAAGGGCGTCGCGCCCTTGGGCAGCGGGATCACGTCGCCCTTGGGGGTGAAGCAGAACACCTGGTCGGAATACATTTCCAGCTTCACGTGTTCCAGGAACTCGTCGTGATCCTCTTCGCCGAAACGCTCGGTCAGGCTGGCGATCCATTCGCCCGGATCGACGGCAAAGGGGTTCGCGGTGCGCACCCCGTCGCGATAGGCCCAATGCGCAGCCACGCCCGCCTCGGCCACCTCGTGCATCTGGCGGGTGCGGATCTGCACCTCGACCCGCTTGCCGTCGCGCCCCGAGACGGTGGTGTGGATCGAGCGATAGCCGTTCGCCTTGGGCTGGCTGATGTAATCCTTGAACCGGCCCGGCACCGCGCGCCAGCGGTGGTGGATCACGCCCAGCGTGCGATAGCAGTCGGGTTCCGTCCGGGTGATGATGCGAAAGCCGTAGATGTCCGACAGGCGCGAGAAGGAAAGCTGCTTTTCCTGCATCTTGCGCCAGATGCTGAAGGGGCGCTTGGCGCGGCCATAGACATCGGCCTCGATCCCCTCGCGTTCCAGCTCGGCGCGGATGTCGGCGGTGATCTTGGGGATCACGTCGCCGGATTCGCGCTGCAGGCTGACGAAGCGGCGGATGATCGAGTTGCGCGCCTCGGGGTTGATGACCTTGAAGGCCAGGTCTTCCAGCTCCTCGCGCATCCATTGCATGCCCATGCGGCCGGCCAGCGGCGCATAGATGTCCATGGTCTCGCGCGCCTTTTGCTGCTGCTTGTCCGGGCGCATGGACTTGATCGTGCGCATATTGTGCAGGCGGTCGGCCAGCTTGACCAAGATCACGCGAAGATCGCGCGACATCGCCATGAAAAGCTTGCGAAAATTCTCGGCCTGCTTGGAATGCGCGCCGGAAAGCTGCAGGTTGGTCAGCTTGGTCACGCCATCGACCAGGTCGGCGATCTCGCGCCCGAAGATCTGCGCCACCTCGGCCCAGGTCGAGCGCGTGTCCTCGATCGTGTCGTGCAGAAGCGCGGTGACGATGGTCGCATCGTCCAGCCGCATCTCGGTCAGGATGGCGGCGACGGCGACGGGATGGGTGAAATAGGGTTCGCCCGAATGGCGGAACTGGCCTTCGTGCATGCGACGCCCGTATTCATAGGCGTCGCGGATCAGTTCGGCATTGGTGCGCGGGTTGTAGTTGCGGATCAGCGCGATGAGGTCTTCGACGTCGATCATGATGGGCCGAAGACCTTTGGATTCAGTTCCTGCCTTGCGCTTCCAGCATCATGCGCAGCATGCGCTCTTCCGATTCCTCGTCGGCGGGCTTGGGACGGTCCATCTCGGCGCCCAGCAGCAGGGCCATCGCGTCCTCTTCGGGCTCGTCGACCTCGATCTGGGTCTGATGCGCCTCGATCATGCGCTCGCGCAGATCGTCCACGGGCTGGGTTTCGTCGGCGATCTCGCGCAGCGCCACGACGGGGTTCTTGTCATTGTCGCGATCGACGGTCAGCGGGCTGCCCGCGGCGATTTCGCGCGCGCGATGGGACGCCAGCATCACCAGGTCAAAACGGTTCGGAACCTTATCGACGCAATCTTCGACTGTAACGCGGGCCATCGGTCAACCTTATCAGCTGGAATCGGGGTGCAGGGGGCGAGGCCGGATATTTGGGCGCCCGCGACGGAAATGTCAAGCACTTGCGGGCCGCATCCCCGCCAGCGCCTCGGGCGGAAGCGCCGCCAGCATCTGCGCCACGCTGAGCCCAAGGCGCGGATGCACCCAGTCCGGCGCGATCTCGGCCAGGGGTGTCAGGACGAAGCCGCGGTCCTGCAGCCGGGGATGGGGCAGGATCAGGCCCTGGGGGACATGCAGCGGCTGTTCCTGCGGCGGCAGGCCGCGCCAATGGTCCTGCACGGCGGCATCGGGCAGCACCAGATCGCCATGGGCCAGCAGGTCCAGGTCCAGCCCGCGGGCCTGCCAGCGCGCCCCGTCGCGGCTGCGGCCCAGCTCGGCCTCGATTTCGTGCAATTCGCGCAGCAGTTGTTCGGGCGGCATGACGCAGCGGAAAGACGCCGCCGCATTCACATAATCGGGACCGGAACCTGCCGGAAAGGCTGGGGTAAACCAGAAGCGGCTGAAGGCCACCGGCACAACCTGCGGTAATTGCGAGATCTTTTGCAAGGCGAAACGCAGGCTCTGCGAGGGCGAACCTGCCGAACTAGGCAGGTTTGCACCCAGGGCAACGAGGACTAAGTTCGCTTTCTGACTTTGGTTTCGAGACATCTCGGGGGAATCGTGTTTTACAAGGACGACCGGCTGGCGTTGTTCATTGACGGGTCGAATCTTTATGCTGCGGCAAAGTCGCTGGGCTTCGACATCGACTACAAGCTGCTGCGGCAGGAATTCGAACGGCGCGGCAAGCTGGTCCGCGCCTATTATTATACGGCATTGCTGGAGAACGAGGACTACTCACCGATCCGCCCGCTGGTCGATTGGCTGCATTACAACGGCTATTCCATGGTGACGAAACCCGCGCGCGAATATACCGACGCGCTGGGGCGCCGCAAGGTCAAGGGCAACATGGATGTCGAGCTGGTCATCAACGCCATGGAGCTGGCGCCGCGGCTGGATCATGCGGTGCTGTTTTCCGGCGACGGCGACTTCCGGCCGCTGGTCGAGGCGCTGCAGCGCCAGGGCGTGCGGGTCTCGGTGGTCTCGACCATGCGCAGCCAGCCGCCGATGATCGCCGACGAATTGCGCCGGCAGGCGGACAATTTCATCGAACTGGACGCGCTGCGCGACATCATCGGCCGCCCGCCGCGCGAGCCCGCCCCGCAGGAAAGCTGACCCGGCAAAGCTGCCCCGGCACGGGGCCTGCACCATCGACGCCTGACAGCGGCCTGCCACGCGCCTAGCGTTCGGTCAGCTTCAGCTCGATGCGGCGATTGCGGGCACGGGCCTCGGGCGTATCGCCCTGCGCCACCGGGCGGGTATCGGCAAAGCCGGCAGGCGCCAGGCGGGTGGCCGGAAAGCCCAGATCGTCCACCATGTAGCGCACCACCGCCAGCGCGCGCGCCTGGCTCAGTTCCCAGTTGTCGCGATAGCGCCCCAGCCCCGAAAGCGGCACGTCGTCGGTATGGCCGTCGACGCGGATCATCCAGCCGATCTCGGGCGGGATCTCGGCCGAGATCTGTCCCAGCATCTCTGCCACCCGCGCGATCTGCGCCTGGCCTTCGGGCGACAGCGTCGCCTCGCCCGGCGCGAACAGCACTTCCGAGGAAAAGACGAAGCGGTCGCCCACCACCTGCACGCCCTCACGGCCGGCCAGGATCTGCGACAGCCGGCCGAAGAACTCCGAGCGATAGCGCGCCAGATCCTTGGCCTCGGTCTCGGCCTTGCTGCGCGCGTCCTCTTCCAGCGCGCGGCGCTTGCGCTCCTCTTCGGCGGCGCGCAGCAGGGCGACGTTCAGCTGCCGGCCCAGATCCTCGGCGCGCAGGTCGGCCTCGCGGCGCTCGTCGCCGGCGGCGTCCAGCACGGCGCGCAGGCTGCCCAGCTGGTCGTTGAGCCGCGCGACCTGCTGGTTCAGCGCGGCCAGACGGCGCTGGTCCTCGACCGTCAGCGCCTCCTGCTCGGACAGCTCCTGCCGGGCCAGGGCCAGCAGGGCGGCCTGTTTCTCGGCCTCGCTGGCCTGGGCCTCGGCCTGCTCGCCCAGCTGCTTCTTGGCGGCCTCGGCGGCGGCCAGCAGGGTCAGGGTTTCCTCGGCCTCCTTGCGCGCCGCCTCCAGCTCCAGCGTGGCGGCGTCCAGTTCCGCATCCGACCTGGCCAGCCGTTCGCGCAGCGCCTCGGCGGCGGCGGCATCGGCCAGCCGCGCGGCCTCGGTCTCGTCCAGCTGCTGCCGCGTTTCGGTGTTCTGGCGCCGCAGGTCGCCGATCAGCGCCTCCAGCGCCTCGCGCCGGGCGGCGGCAAGGCGCGCCGCCTCGGTCTGTGCGTCGATCTCGGCCCGCGCGGAAGCCACGGCCTGTTCGGAACGCCGCAGCCGGTCGCGCTCGGCCGCCAGGTCGCGGTCCAGCGAGGCCGCCTGCGCCTGCGAGGTGGACAGCGCGTCCGACAGCTCGGCCACCTGGCGGCCAAGCTGGTCCAGCTCGCTGTCCTGGGTGGTGATCTGGTCGCGCAGCACCGATTGCACCAGCAGGAAGATGGTCAGCACGAACATCATGACCATCAGCAGCGCGGTCATCGCATCGACGAATCCCGGCCAGATCGTCGCAGAGAAACGGTTGCCGCCGCCCCGGCTAAGTCCCATCGCCGCGCTCCAGGTTGCGGATCGCGCGGGTCAGCGCCGCCAGGTCGCTGCGCAATTCGGCGATCAGCCCGTCGCGGCCGCTGGCGGTTTCCTCGACCAGCCGGCCCAGCTGCACGTCGATGGAACGCAGCCGCATCCGCGCCTCGGGATCGTCGCCCGCGGCGGCGGCGGCGGCAGCCGGCCGCTGCGCGCCGAGGTCCAGGATGCGCTCCTGCCCCTCGGCCAGCCGTTCCAGGGCGCGGGCCAGCCGGCCGTCCTCGGGCGCGGGGGCTTCGGCAAGCGTCGCCAGCCGGGCCTGGCCCGCGGCCAGACGCTCCAGCGCCTCGCCCAGGACGGCGCCGTCGAAGCCCGGTTGCGCCGGCGCCTCGGCCAGCGCCGCCAGCCGCTCCTGGCCCGCGGCCAGCCGTTCCAGCACCGCGGGCAACGCCGGATCGTGGCGCGGCTCGGCGGCAAGACGGTCCTGCCCTTCGGCCAGACGCTCCAGCACGGCGACCAGATCCGGGTCGCGGCGCGGCGCGGCCAGCCCGCCGATCGCCTGCTCGACCCCGGCCAGGGCCTGCGCGGTCGCCTCGCGCTCGGCGGCCAGCGTCTCGCCCAGCCGGTCGCGGTCCGACCCCAGCAGCCCGGCCAGCCGCTCCACCCCCTCGGCCAGCGCCAGCGAGCGCTGGTCGGCGGCGGCGGCCTCCTGGTCGCGCAATTCGTCGCGGCGCAGGTAGAAGTCCTGCAGGCCGGTCATCTGCGCCTCGACCCGCTCGATGAAGCCGGCCAGCGCCGCCTCGCCCAGCCCCTGCCCGTCGCCGCCGCCCAGGCCGATGCGGGTGAAGCCCGACATCCATTCCTCGAGCTCGCGATAGAAGCGGTTCTGGCCATGGGCGACGAACAGCTCCAGCAGCCCGACCACCAGCGAGCCGGCCAGGCCCAGGAGCGAGCTGGAAAAGGCCGTGGCCATGCCGCCCAGCTGCGATTCCAGCCCGGTCATCAGCTTGTTGAAGACCTCGAGCCCGGTCTCGCCATCCTTGGGCGAAAGCGCGCGGATCGTGTCCACCACGGCCGGCACCGTGGTCGCAAGCCCGTAGAACGTCCCCAACAGGCCCAGGAAGATCAGCAGGTTCGCGAGGTAACGGGTGATGTCGCGCGCCTCGTCGATCCGCGTCGCCACCGATTCCAGGATCGAGCGCGAGGATTCGGTCGAGATCGCCCCGCCCACCGGCCCGCGCTGGCCCAGCAGCGCGGCCAGGGGCGCCAGCAGCCGCGGCGCATCGTCCGGCCCCGCCGGCTCGGCCGCGCTGACGCCGCGCTCGGCGGCATTGCGGCGGCGGGCGGCGAAACGCTCGATCCAGCTGACGGATTTGACCAGCTCGGCCACCTGCCAGAAACAGCCCAGCACGCCCATGACGAAGACGGCCAGGATCAGCCCGTTCAGGTATTCGTTCGAATGAAAGATCGACAGGATGCGGCCATAGGCGAACCAGGCGCCGGCCACGACCAGCACCAGCACGATCAGCATCAGCAGGATCTGCCGGACGGGCTGCGAGAATTGCGGCTGCGAGGGCCCGGTCCCGCCCGGCCCCCCGTCGCGCGTGGCCGCCAGCCGGGCGGCGCGAGAGCGGCGGCCTTCCGGCGCGGCGGGCGGACCCTCGGGCGGTTCGGCGTCAGTTCGGGACAAGTTCCACCCCCTTGCTGTTTTCCGAGCCGACTGTAGAGGCCGGACCCGCGCCTGCCAAGCGTCCTCGCCAGGGGAAATCGCGCCTATCCCCCGCCGGGGTGCAACAGCCCGCGGACCTGCCGCGCCAGCTCGTCCAGGGCCTGGTCCTCGATGCCCATCTGCGCCAGGTGCCGGGCGGTGTTGAACAGGTAATCCGCGTTCGGCCCCCGCCCGCCCTGCGCCACGGCGATGATGCGGGCCTGTTCGTGCAGCTCCAGCGGGCCGGCATATTGGTCGTGATCGCGCCGGATCACATAGGCGATCGCCTCGACGCCGCGGCCGTCGTCCAGCGCCAGCGGCAGGAAAAGCTCGGCATAGGCGTTGGTGGTCAGCTCGCGCGCGCGCAGGCCGGACAGCGTCTCTTCCCAGTCCGGCTCGGCCACGCGCAGCGCCAGGCCCCGGCAATGCGCCCCCGGATCGGCCTCCAGCCCCAGGACCAGCCCCGGCGTCTCGCTGGTGCCGCGATAGACGATCGAGCGCAGGCAGAAGCTGCGGGCATAGCCGTCCAGCGTCGCGGGCACCATCTCGGCCACGGGAAAGCCCGGATCCCACATCAAAGAGCCATAGGCAAAGACCCAATGCTCCGGCCGTTCACCCATTCTTTACCCCGGCGCCCTAGATAATTCGGTCAGGAAAAACTTAGGACAGCAGGGCCGGCGTTCCAAGACGCCATGAAACCCCCGAGGACCGGATGCGCCGATTGCTTGCCCCCCTGATCGTTCTTGCCCTGATCCTGGGCGGCCTGTGGCTGGGCGGTGAAAGCCTGATGGCGCAGCAGCTGCGCCGGATCGCGGCCGGGCAACCCGCGGCCGAGCTGGGCGCGGTGCAGGAACTGCGCGAGCCGGGCCGGATCGGGGTGCGCGCCTCGGCGCTGGGGATGCAGACCGACCTCGGCCGCGTCGAACTGCCGCAGGCGGAGCTTTGGCTCAGCCCGCTGCGGCCCACGGAGCTGCGGCTGGCCCTGCCGCCCGGCGCGACGCTGGACCCCGGCTCGGGCCCCGTGGCGCTGGGGCTCGGCGATGCCGCCGCCCGGCTGCGCGTGCAGCCGCTGCACGGGCTGGCCATGGCCTCGGCCGGGATCGAGGCCGGCCCGCTGACGGTCGAGGGCGCGGCGCTCGCCACGCGGCTGCACGCCGATGCCGTGCAGCGCGACCTCGACGCCGATGCGCCGGAGGCCGCCGCGGCCGCCTATGACCTGGAGCTGGACCTGGACGATCTGGAACCCGGCCTGTTCGCGACCCTGCCCCTGCCCGGCCGGCTCAGCCTGGCCGCCACCGGCCGGGTCTGGCTGGACGCCCTGCCCCGTCCGGCGACGCTGAACCCCGACCGGGCGCCGCTGCCGGTGGGGCTGCGGCTCGACGATGCCGAATTGCGCCTGGGCGCGGTGCAGGCCCGCATCCTGGGCCGAATCGAGGCCGATGCCCAAGGGCGCGCCCAGGGCCGGCTGGTGCTTTACACCAGGGACGCCGAGGCGCTGTTGCAGGCCGCGGCCACGGCGGGACTGATCCCGACCAGGGTGGTGACGCTGGCCGGCACCATGCTCAAGAACATCTCGGACCTGCCGCTGCCCGAGGATGCGGGCCAGGATTTCCCGCCCCCGGCCGAAGGCGAATTGCGCCTACCGCTCAGCTTCGCCGAGGGCAGGACGAGCCTTGGCCCGATGGTTCTGGGCCCGGCCCCGGCCTTCCCGCGCCGCTAGGGCCCGCGCCGCTAGCAGGCTGCTGAAAAAGGATTTTGAGAGGGCGACGCAGCGGAAATCGTTCTGGATCCAGCGAATATCGGCCCGGAAATGGGGTGTTTTCGGCAATTTGAGGCGGATTTCCCGGTTCCCCGCCCACGCTGTCCTGTCGCAAGGACTTTTTCAGCAGCCTGCTAGGGCTTGGGCGTCTCGCCCGCCGCCAGGCTGCGGCCGAAATCCGGTGCCGCGGTGTCCTGCCCGGCCTCGATGATGCCGCGCCGGATCGCCCGCGTGCGGGTGAAGTAATCGTGCAGATGCGCCCCGTCGCCCATGCGGATCGCGCGCTGCAGCACGAAAAGCTCCTCGGTAAAGCGGCCCAGGATGTCCAGCACCGCCTCCTTGTTCTGCAGGAACACGTCGCGCCACATGGTCGGGTCCGAGGCGGCGATGCGGGTGAAGTCCCGAAAACCCGCCGCCGAATACTTGATGACCTCGCTTTCGGTGACGCGCTTGAGGTGATCGGCCACCCCCACCATGGTATAGGCGATCAGATGCGGCGTATGGCTGGTCACCGCCAGCACCAGGTCGTGATGGGCGGCGTCCATCGCCTCGACATTGGCACCCATGGCACGGATCAGCGCCGACAGCCGCTCGACCGCCGCCGGATCGCTGTCCGGGGCGGGGGTCAGCAGCCACCAGCGGTTGCGAAACAGCGCGGCAAAGCCCGAACGGGGGCCGGAATGCTCGGTCCCGGCCAGCGGATGGCCGGGGATGAAATGCACGCCCGCGGGGATATGCGGCGCCACCGCCTCGATCACCGCCTGCTTGACCGAGCCCACGTCGGTCACGGTCGCGCCGGGCTTCAGATGCGGCGCGATCTCGGCCGCGACCGCGCCCATGGCGCCCACCGGCACCGCCAGCACCACCAGGTCGGCCCCCGCCACCGCCTCGGCCGCGCTTTCGGCCACGCGGTCGACCAGCCCGATCTCTCGCGCGACGGCGCGGGTCTCGGGGCTGCGGGCATGGCCCACCACCTCGCGCGCCAGCCCCGCCTCGCGCATGGCCAGCGACATCGAGCCGGCGATCAGCCCCAGCCCGATCAGCGCCACCCGGTCATAGATCGCGGCCATCAGCGGCTTCCCGCGCGCTCGGCCATGAACTGGCCGATGACATGGGCCACGCGCCGGCAGGACGCCTCGTCGCCCACGGTGATGCGCAGGCAATGCGGCAGGCCGTAGCCGCCGACGCGGCGCACGATCAGCCCCTGCGCCTTCAGATATTCGTCGCAGGCCCCCGCGGTCTCGACATCGGCAAAACGCGCCAGGATGAAATTCGCGCAGGAGGTGTCCGAGGGCACGCCCTTCTCGGCCAGCGCCTCGGCCAGCCAGGCGCGCATGCGGGCATTCTCGGCCTGGCAGCGGGCGATATGCTCGCGGTCGCGCATGGCGGCCTCGGCCCCCTCCAGCGCCACGTTGGACAGGTTGAAGGGGCCGCGGATGCGGTTCAGCACATCGACGATCTCGCGCGGGCCGTAACCCCAGCCGACGCGCAGCCCGCCCAGCCCGTAGATCTTCGAGAAGGTCCGGGTCATGAACACGTTGGGCAGCCGGCTCGCCAGCTCGGCGCCGCCGTCGTAATCCTCGACATATTCGGCATAGGCCGCATCGACCACCAGGATCGCCTGCGGCACGGCGCGGGCCAGCCGCTCCAGCTCCGGCAGGCCGATCATGGTGCCGGTCGGGTTGTTGGGATTGGCGACGAAGATCAGCCGCGTGCGCTCGCTCGCCCCGGCGATCAGCGCGTCCACATCCGTCACCCGGTCGCGTTCGGCCACCTGCACCGGGGTCGCCCCGGCGGCATGGGCCGAGATGCGATACATCAGGAAACCATGCTCGGTGAACAGCACCTCGGTCCCCGGCCCGGCATAGGCCTGGCACAGGAAATGGATGATCTCGTCCGAGCCGACGCCGCAGATGATGCGGTCCGGGTCCAGCCCATGCACCTCGCCGATGGCGGCGCGCAGCCCGGCATGGTCGGTATTGGGATAGCGGTGCAGCGCATGGGCGGCGCGGATCACCGCCTCGCGCGCCTTGTCCGACGGCCCGAAGGGGTTCTCGTTCGAGGAAAGCTTCACGACATTCTCGACCCCCGCCACCTTCGAGGCCCCGCCCTCGTAAAGCGAGATCTCCATGATGCCGGGTTGCGGAGCGATGGTCGTCTGGTTCTGCGACATGGCGGCCCTCTTGCAAGCCCGGCCGTCTTAGCGCCCGGAGAAAGGCTTGGAAAGCCTCGTCGGCCCGCCGCCTTCACCGTTTTCCAAATACTCATGCGACGGCGCGCGGCATGCGCCGGCGCCGCCGGTCTCCCCCGGCTTCTTCGTTCCGAAAATACCCATGCAAGGCCGCAGCCGGCCCGGCGGTGCCGTCACTCGGCCGCCAGCGCCTTCTCCAGCTCGGGCAGGAAGCGGTTGGTGTAATCCTCGCGCACCAGCGGCCCGGCATAGCGGTAAAGGATGCGGCCCGAACCGTCGATGATGAAGGTCTCGGGCGGCGCGGTCACGCCCCAGTCGATCGCCACCCGCCCGCGCGGATCGGTAGCAAGCGCGTGATAGGGGTCGCCATGCTCGGACAGGAACCCCAGCGCGGCGCCCTCGGGATCCTTCAGGTCGACGCCATAGACCGGCAGCTTGGCCGAAAGCTCGGTCAGCGTCGGATGCTCGGCGCGGCAGGGCGGGCACCAGCTGGCCCAGAAATTCACCAGCTTCACCCCCGGCTGGCGCAGCATCTCGTCGGTCAGCTGCACCTTGCCGGGCAGCGTGGTCTCGCCGACCGAAGGCGCCTCGCGCCCGATCATGGCCGAGGGCAGCGCGTCGGGATCGTCGCGCAGCAGCGCCCAGCCGGAAAGCCCGGCGAAACCGGCAAACACCGCCACCGGCAACAGCATCATCGGCGAGATCCTAGCCACGGCGCTCATGCTCCTGCAATTCGCGGCGGGCGCGGGCATTGGCCAGCACGGTCTGGACGACGATGCCGACCAGCAGCACCAGGCTTGCGCCATAGGCAGCCAGGACGGTCCCGGCATATTTGCCAAGTTCGGTCATGCGCGATTCTCCCTCGCCAGCAGGGCCGCCAGGCGGCGGCGGCGGATCTCGGTCCGGGTGCGGACCAGCAAAAGCGCCAGGAACAGCAGGAAGAACCCCGCCATGGTCAGGTAGAGCGGATAGCGATAGACCGCCGACATCCGCTCGCCCGGCGCCATGGACAGCGAGGCGCCCTGGTGCAGCCCCTGGTTCCAGAAATTCACCGCATAGCGCGACAGCAGCGCAAAGACCGAGCCCACGAGGCACAGAACCCCGGTCAGGTCGGCGGCGCTGTCGGGATTCTCGACCGCCCCCCACAGCGCCATGTAGCCCAGATAGAACAGGAACAGGATCAGGAACGAGGTCAGCCGCGGATCCCATTCCCACCAGGTGCCCCACATCGGCTGGCCCCAGATCGCCCCGGTGATCAGCGCGATCAGCGTCATCACCGCGCCGACGGGCGCCGCGGCCTTGGCGGCCAGCGCGCTGACGTGGTGGCGCCGGACCAGCCAGATCAGCGAAGTCACCAGCATCATCAGCCAGATGTTGATCGCCATCAGCGCGGCGGGGACGTGCAGGAAGATGATCTTGACCGTCGATCCCTGCTTGTAGTCCTGGGGCGTCAGAAAGCCCCAGACCAGCCCCGCCACGGTGCAGACCGCCGCCGCCGCGGCCACCCAGGGCAGCACGGCGCCCGAGGTGCGCATGAACTTGACGGGGTTGGCATATTCCCAGATTGACATGTTCGCTTCCTAAATCGGGCGCGTCGCCCGCTCAAGTGGCCAGTGGTCGCATTCACCGCAGATTGACACGCAGCGCAGCGGCTGCGGCAAAGGGCGCCAGGGCCAATGTGGCCAGCGTGATCGCCGCCAGGAAGACCAAAGGCGTCACCGGATCGGCCCCTGCGGCACCGCGCCGCACCGCCTCGGCCCCGAAGATCAGCGTCGGCACGTAGAGCGGCAGCACCAGCAGCGACATCAGCAGCCCCCCGCGGCGCAGCCCCACCGTCACCGCCGCGCCGAAGGCGCCCAGCATCGACAGCGCCGGCGTGCCCAGCATCAGCGAGGCGACCAGCCAGGGATAGGCCGGCCCCGGCAGGTGCAAAAGCAGCCCGAAGACCGGCGCCGACAGCGCCAGCGGCAGGCCCGTCACCAGCCAATGCGCGAAGGCCTTGATCGCCACCGTCCCCTCCAGCGGCAGGGGCGCCGTGGCCAGCAGGTCCAGGCTGCCATCCTCGAAATCCAGCGCAAAGATGCGGTCGAGCGACAGCAGGCACGAAAGCAGCGCCCCGACCCACAGGATGCCCGGCGCGATGCGCGAAAGCTGGCCGCCCTCGGGGCCGACGCCGAAGGGGACCAGCGTGCAGACGATCAGGAAGAACGCCAGCGCCAGGCCGAAGCCGCCGCCGGCGCGGGTGGCCAGCCGCAGGTCGCGGATCAGCAGCGCCTTCATCCGCGCATCCTCATTTGGCCGCCCTCATCCGAATGCCTCGTTGAAACCGGCCGGCCGCGATTCGCGGCGCGTGCGGGTGGCGCGATAGGGGCCAAGCTCCAGGATCTCGGCCTCGGGCAGGCCCAGCTCGATATGGGTGGCGATCACCGCCGCCCCGCCCCGCCCCAGATGGGCGCGCAGCATCCCGGCGAACAGCGCCACCGAATCGCGATCCAGCGATACCGTCGGCTCGTCGAGCAGCCAGACCGGACGCCCCGTCACCATCAGCCGCGCCAGCCCCAGCCGCCGCTTCTGCCCGGCGGAAAGCGCATGCGCCGGGCGGTCGGCCAGGTCGCGCAGGTTCATCGCCTCCAGCGCTCCGGCGATGTCATGGCCGCCGAAGATCTCGGACCAGAAGCGCAGGTTCTCGGCCGCGGTCAGCGCCGGCTTCAGCCCGTCGGAATGGCCGGCATAGGCGATGGCGTCGGGCGCGGCCTCGATCACGCCGGCGACCAGCGGCTGCAGCCCGGCCAGCGTGCGCAGAAGCGTGGTCTTGCCGACGCCGTTCGGCCCGCGCAGCACCAGCGCGCCGCCGGCCTCCAGGTTGAAGCTGACGCCCTCGACGGCACGCAGCCCGCCCCGCGCCACGGCCAGGTCGCGGACCGCGAGCAGGCTCATAGCGGGATCAGCGCGCAGGCCACGCGCCGGCCTTCGGACAGCGTGACGTTGTAGCTGCGCGCGGCCGAGGGCGAGTTCATCGGCTCGGCCATCACCCCCGCGGCGTCCAGCGCCGCGGCCAGGTCGCGCGGCGGAAAGGCGATCTCGGCCCCCATGCCCAGGAAAAGCACGTCCACCTGGCCGGCCAGCGCCAGCAGGGGGGCGCGGTCATCCAGCCCGCCCCAGGGCTGCACGCCCGCGGCGGTGACGATCACCCCCCCATGATGCACCACGCCGCCGACGCGAAAGAAGCCGGGGCCGTAGCCGTCCACCGGCACGGCCCCGGAAAATTCCGTCGGCACCATCATCGGCATCAGGGCGCGTCCCGGAAGGCGGCGGGAATGTCCTCGCCCGGCGCCTTTTCCTTGGGATCGGGCTTGGACCAGTCGCGCTTGACGCCCAGCCACAGCACGATGTTCTTGGCGACATAGATCGTCGAATAGCAGCCCACGATCACGCCCCAGAGCATGGCGATGACGAAGTCGCGGATCACGTCGCCGCCAAAGATCAGCATGGCGGTCAGCGCGATGGCGGTCGTCACCGCCGTCATGATGGTGCGCGACAGCGTCTCGTTGCAGGTCAGGTTCATCAGGTCGAGCAGCGGCCGCGTCTTGTACTTGATCAGGTTCTCGCGCAGCCGGTCGAAGACCACGACCGTATCGTTGCACGAAAAGCCCAGCGTGGTCAGCAGCGCCGCGATGGTGGTCAGGTCGAAGCGCAGCTGGAACAGCGAGAACAGCCCGACCGTCAGCAGCACGTCATGGATCAGCGAGATCACCGCCCCCAGCGCGAACTGCCATTCGAAGCGCAGCCAGATATAGAACATGATGCCGATGGTCGCGGCACCCACCGCATAGAGGGCGGTCTTGATCAGCTCGCCCGAGACCTTGGGCCCGACCGATTCCACCGCGGCAAAGACCACCTGCGGATCGACGGTCTTCAGCGCCGCCTCGATCTCGTTCAGCTGCTCGGGCGTGACCGATCCGGTCTCGTCGGTCGTGCCGATGCGGATCATGGCGACATGCTTGGTGGTGCCGAAGGCGGGGTCGAAGACCTCGGTGATCGAGACATCGCCCAGGTCCAGATCGCTCATCGCCTGGCGATAGTCGCCGACCTCGAAGGCGGTCGGGCTTTCGGTGCGGATGGTGGTGCCGCCCTTGAAGTCGATGCCGAAGTTCAGCCCCATCACCAGCAGCAGCAGGACCGATCCGACCATGGCCGCGGCCGAGACGCCGAAGCTCAGCCATTGCCAGCGGAAGAAGTTGAAGGCGGTGTTGTCGGGAACGAGTTTCAGACGAAATGCCATGGTCCTGCTCCCTTACAAGATCAGTTCTTTGGGCTTGCGCCATTCCAGCCAGAACACGATCATCAGCCGCGTCAGGTAGATCGCGGTAAAGACCGAGGTGACAAGGCCGATGGTCAGCGTGACCGCGAAGCCCTTGACCGGACCCGAGCCCAGGAAGAACATCACCGCGGCGGCGATGAAGCTGGTGACGTTGGCGTCGATGATCGCCGACATCGCCTCGCTGAAGCCGTCGTCGATGGCCTTGACGATGCGCTTGCCGGCGCGCAGTTCCTCGCGGATGCGTTCGTAGATGATGACGTTGGCGTCCACCGCCGTGCCGACGGTCAGCACGATGCCGGCGATGCCGGGAAGCGTCAGCGTCGCCCCCATCATCGACATGACCGACAGGATCAGGATGACGTTGACGATCACCGCGATCGAGGCGAAGACGCCGAACAGCCCGTAGCTTGCGACCATATAGGCCACCACGGCGACCGTGGCGATGATCGAGGACAGCCGGCCGGCGTCGATCGAATCCTGCCCCAGCTCCGGGCCGATGGTGCGTTCTTCCAGGAAGGTCATCTCGGCCGGCAGGGCGCCGGCGCGCAGCAGCACGGCCAGCCGGGTCGATTCGTCCACGTTCATCGCGCCCGAGATCTGGCCCGAGCCGGTGGTGATCGCCTGCCGGATCACCGGGGCCGAGATCACCTGGTTGTCCAGCACGATGGCGAAGGGCTGGCCGATATTGGCCGAGGTATAGGCCCCGAACCGCTTGGCGCCCGAGGGGCCGAAGCGGAAATCGACCGCCGGCGCGCCGTTCTGGTCGAAGCTCGGCCGGGCGTCGGTCAGATCCTCGCCGGTGACGACCGGGCTTTCCTCGATCACGTAATAGACGCCGGGCTCGTCCATCGAGGGCAGCAGCACATTGCCGGTGCCGGGGCGGGCATTGGCGTCGGCGGTGCGGCTGACCACCGGGTTGAAGGTCAGCTTCGCCGTGGTGCCGATCAGCTGCTTCAGCTCCTCGGCCGAGCCGATGCCGGGCACCTGGATCAGGATGCGGTCCTTGCCCTGGCGCATGATCGTCGGCTCGCGCGTGCCGACCTCGTCGATGCGGCGGCGGATGATCTCGAGGCTCTGCTGCACGGTGCGGTCGTCGGTCGCGGCCTTTTCCGCATCCGAAAGCTGCACGGTAAGCCGGTTGCCCGAGGCCGAGATCGCCAGGTCGCTTTGCCCCGCCCCGGTCAGCGAGGTGACGGGCACGGCAAGGCCGCGGGCGATCTCGACCGCCTTGGCCATCTGGTCGGGATTGCCGATCTCGACCGCCAGCTGCCCCTCGGGCGCCTGGACGCGGCGGACGGCGCCCACCACGTCGCGCTGCGCCGCCAGCGCGTCGCGCAGCTCGGGCCAAAGCGCATCCATGCGCGCCTTGTAGACATCCCGGACATGCACCTCGCCCAGAAGATGGGCGCCGCCGCGCAGGTCCAGGCCCAGGTTGACCAGCCCCGAGGGCAGCCAGTCGGGCCAGCCGGCGCGGGCGGCGGCGTCTTCCTGGGATTCGAACCCGTTGCGTTCGGCGGCGGTGACGGCGTCGTTATGCTGCTCGACCCGGCTGTAGAACAGGTTCGGCATGGCATAGAGCAGACCCAGGGCGACGAGCCCCAGGATCAGCAGACGCTTCCAGAATGGGATGTCCAGCATGGCGGGATGCGGTTCTTCAGCTGTTGGCGGCGGCGGGTTGGGTGCGGTTCACGAGCCCGGTCACGGTCGAGCGGATCACGCGGACCTTGACGCCGGGGGCGATCTCGACCTCGAGCTCGTTCTCGCGCACCGAGGTCACCTTGCCGATCAGCCCGCCCTGGGTCACGATCTCGTCGCCCTTCTTCAGCGCCTCGACCATGGCGCGATGTTCCTTCACGCGCTTCTGCTGCGGGCGGATCATCAGGAAATACATGATGACGAAGATCAGGATGAGCGGCAGGAACGAGGCGAGTCCTGCAGCGCCGGAAGCGCCTCCGGCGGCCTGGGCATAGGCGGGGGTCACGAGCATTAAGTCTATCCCTGTGCTGTCGTTCTCCGGGCGATCCCCCGGCGGAATTGGCGCGCACCCTATCCGCGGCTCGGACCGATGGCAAGAAAGCCGATGGCTGCTCGCCGCACCGGCGCAGGGGGGCTCCGCCCCCGTCCTTCGGACTCCCCCGGGATATTTGGGCACGAAAGAAAGGCCCGCGCTTCTTTCGTGTCAAAATATCCTGGGGGAAGCGCGGAACGCGCTGGGGGCAAAGCCCCCGCTGAAAGGTGCCGTGGACACGGGCGGCGGGCTGTGGCAGGTCAATGCGGGCCAAGCCTAGCAAGGGGGATCACGATGGCTGAGGACAAGGCGCCCCATCCCGCGCCGGACCATCCCGCACTGGCCCGCGATGCGGCCGACCGCACCGGCATCCGCCGCCTGCTGGCGATCATGGCCGCGCTGCGCGACCCGCAGGCCGGCTGCCCCTGGGACATCGAGCAGGACTTCGCCTCGATCGCGCCCTATACCATCGAAGAGGCGCATGAGGTCGCCGACGCCATCGCGCGCGAAGCCTGGGACGAATTGCCCGGAGAGCTGGGCGACCTGCTGCTGCAGGTGGTTTTCCACGCGCAAATGGCGGCCGAGGCGGGCATGTTCGACTTTGCCGACGTGGTCGAGAAGATCTCGGACAAGATGATCGACCGCCACCCGCATATCTTCGGCGACGAATCCCGCGACAAGTCGGCCGCCCAGCAGATCAAGGATTGGGAGGCGATCAAGGCCCGCGAACGCGCGGCCAAGGCGGAACGCGGCGTGCTGGACGGGGTGGCGCTTGGCCTGCCGGCGCTGACCCGCGCGGTCAAGCTGCAGAACCGCGCCGCCCGCGTCGGCTTCGACTGGCCCGGCCCGGCCGAGGTGCTGGACAAAATCACCGAGGAGGCGCGCGAGCTGGTCGAGGCCAGGGGCGGCTCCGATCACGCCCATTTGACCGAGGAATTCGGCGACCTGATGTTCGTGATGGCGAATCTGGCCCGGCATCTGAAGATCGACCCCGAGGAGGCGCTGCGCCTGGCCAATGCCAAGTTCACCCGCCGCTTCCGCTCCATCGAGGCGGCGCTCGCCGCCCAGGGCCGCCGCCCCGAGGACAGCGACCTGGCCGAGATGGACGCGCTGTGGAACGAGGCCAAGGCTGCCGAACGCGCCTGATCCGCTGGCCGCCCAGCCGCCGCTGGCCGGGATCGAGCCGCTGCGCGTGGCGCGCGACCGGCCCGACCGGCTGGTGATGCAGGTCCGGCTGGACGGGCGGCCGGCCTGGCTCCGGCAGTTCCGCGGCGCCGATCCGGCCGCCGGCGTGACCCAGGCCCTGGTGCGGCTGCATCGGGCAGCCGAATTGCTGGGGCAGGATCTCGACGCCGTCGCCCCGCCCCTGCTGGCCCTGCCCGAACGGGGCATCCTGATCACCGCGCCGGCTCCGGGCCGGCCCATGGCGCAACTGCTGGCCGAGGCGGGCGCGGCGGAACGCGCCGCGCTGATCGCGCGCATCGGGGTTTGGCTGCGCCACCTGGCCGCCGCGACGCGCGCCCGCGGCACCTTCGGCCCGCGCTTCTGGCTCAACGGGCTCGAGGCGCGGATCGCGGTGGCATCGGGGGGCTGGATCGACGCCGACCTGGTCGCCGGCCACATGCGGCGGATGCGGGCCGAGGCCGCCCCGCTGCGCGGCGCCGCGGTCGAGCGCGGGCTCTGCCACGGCGACCTGACGCCCGACAACCTTTTCGCCGACGAGCCCCGCCCCGGCGCGCTGCGGCTGACCGCCATCGACATGCAGGGCGCGACCGAAATGGCGCTGGCCCGCGACATGGCGCGGCTGCTGGTCTGGCTGGAAAGCCGGCGTGCGGAGCCGCCGGGCCGGACGCGGGACGGGATCGCCCTGGCCGACTGGCAGGCGCTGGCCGGGGTGCCGGGCCTGCTGGCGCCGGACCAGACGCCGATCCTGCGTTTCCTGGTCGGGGAATTAATGCTGGCCTATTATCTCGACAGCGCCCGCCAGCCGGTGCGGCGCCGGGCGCTGGTCCGGGCGATGCGGGCCTGGGCCAAGGACGAGGTCACGCCGGCGCCATGACCTCGGCCAGCGCCGCGTCATAGACCGCCAGAGCCTCGACCCGGTCGCGGGCCCGCGATGCGCCTTCGGACAATTGCCGCCGCCAGCCGCGCGCGCCGGGACGGCCGTGGAACAGGCCCAGCATGTGCCGCGTCGCCTGATGCAGCCGCCCGCCCTGGGCAAGATGCGCATCGACAAGGTCGCGCAGCGCCCGCGCCGCCTCCAGCGGACCGGCAAAGCGCGGCTCCTCGCCCCACAGCCGGTCGGCCTCGCCCAGGATGTCCCAGGGCTGGTGATAGGCCGCGCGCCCGACCATCACCCCGTCCATCGCCCGCAGGTGATCGCGCACGGCATCGAGCGAGGCGATGCCGCCGTTGATCGACAGGTGCAGGTCGGGAAACGCCTGCTTCATGCGATGCACCAGCGGATAGTCCAACGGCGGAATCTCGCGATTCTCGCGCGGCGACAGGCCCTGGAGCCAGGCCTTGCGGGCATGGATGGTCATGCGGCGCACGCCCACGTCGCGCATGCGGGCGATGAAATCGGGCAGCACCGCCTCGGGCAGCTGATCGTCCACGCCGATGCGGCATTTCACTGTGACCTCGACCGGGCTGACGGCGATCATCGCCGCGACGCATTCGGCGACCAGTTCCGGCCGGGTCATCAGCACGGCGCCGAAACAGCCCGATTGCACCCGGTCGCTGGGGCAGCCGACGTTCAGGTTGATCTCGTCATAGCCCCAATCGGCGCCGATCCGCGCCGCCTCGGCCAGCTGCGCCGGGTCAGAGCCGCCCAGCTGCAACGCCACCGGATGCTCGGCCGCGTCGAAATCCAGGAGCCTGGCCCGGTCGCCGAAAACCAGCGCCGGGGCCGTCACCATCTCGGTATAAAGCAGCGCGCGGCGTGACAGCAGCCGGTGAATGCGGCGGCAGAGGCTGTCGGTCCAATCCATCATCGGCGCGACGGAAAGCCGCGCGCTGTTGTTTTTGTTGATGAAATTATCCGTCTCAGCCATTTCCAGCACTGGTCGCGCCGCCCGATCCTGTCTTGTTCCCGCCTGCGAATCGCGGGGTCTTGGCAAATCCCAGGGAACCACCGCCCCGGCGCCGCTCCGGGAACGGCATCGCCGTCTATAGCGCAGCGGCACCGGCAGCGCCACCTTGGGGATTCGACCCCCGAAATCATCAAGGGGTGCTTTCCGGGATATTGAAAAGCCGCCCATGAGGCGGCTTCATTGTCGCGACAACCATCGGCCGGTCATGAACGACCGGCCAGGTTTTGTCAGAACCGATACGACGCCCGGATCTGGACCATATCCGCATCAAGGTCGGCGCTAGTGCCGAGCACATCCGAGAAATCGGCATGGCTGTATTCCAGGCCGGCCGAGAAATTGTCGGTCAAAAGGAAATCGGCGCCAATGCCATAGGTCAGGCCGGTTTCCTTGGCATCCTCGCCCGAAAGACGCGCGGCACCCAGGGTCACATAGGGCTGGAACTTGCCCATGTCGTAGCCGGCACGGGCGCGCAGGCGCCACAGGTCCGCGCTGCCGTCGAAATCGTCATGCTCGACATTGTTGTAGTCCAGTTCGCCGCCCAGGACGAACTGGCCGAAATCGCGCAGATAACCGGCGTGCAGGCCAAGCGCGTCGAAATCGCCCGCATCGACGGTGACGCCGGGAACCGAGGCGTCGAGGCTGCCCTGCCCGTATTGGAGACCGGCGTAGAACCCGGTCCAATCGACATCGGCGCGGGTTTGCGCGACGGCCACCGGCTGCTCAACGACCGGAAGAACATATCCCCCGGCAAAGGAGGCGCCCGCAACAAGGCTGGCCGCGGCGGCATAGAATGCAGCTTTCAACTTCATCTCCGTAAGTCATGCGAATGCTCGCCGGCGGCGCATATCGGCAAAGCCGCGACCGGAAAAGCGGCCGGAAAAAGCCGCGAGGGCGATGTGATATTTTTATGACTCGGACATTTGCATATCATGCCTGCGCCAGGGATTTATAAGCTTCAGCCGACGTCTCCGCGCCGATGAAAACAAGAGCCATCCTTGCCGCGGCGCAGCAGGCCGCCGCCCTGCCCCAGGCAACCGACGGGGCGCTGCCCAGGACCGGGAATCGCTCGGGCGCAAGCCGCACCGCGTTCAAACGGCCGTCGCCTGCACGGATCATGATCCGCCCGGCTTCTTGCGCTTGGTGGCTGATTGGATGGTACCGCCTCCCCGGCTCGAACGGGGGACCTCTAGATCCACAATCTAGCGCTCTAACCAACTGAGCTAAGGCGGCACAGGCGGGTATCTAGCGCCAGCCACCGGGCTGTGCAAGCCCGTCTTGCCGGAAATTCGCATGCGGGTTAAGGAAAATCCCCGGATCCATGAGGCCAGGCGCCAGGAGAGCCAGCATGAGCATCAACAGCCAAAGCGACATCGCCGCCAATCTTCAGATCGGCCCCACCGACCGCGGCATGGTCAGGATCTATGTCGAGGCCGAGAACGTCGACCTGCCGCTGGACTTCGACCCCGACGAGGCCGAGGAAATCGCCGAGGAACTGCTGGCCGCCGCCGAGGCCGCGCGCAGCATCGGCGGCCCCTCGAAACCCGGCAAGGATGTCAGGAAGCCGCGCCGCTGATCCCCATCGGATCGGTCAGCGCCAGAAGCCGCGCGGTCGAGACGCGGGCGATGTCGCGCAAAAGCCGGCTGCGCCGCGCCCCGGCCAGCCGCGATTCGGGGGCCATGCGCACCAGCTCGGCCCCCCAGCTGTCGGCGCGGATCAGGCCCGAGCCCTGGGGCAGCAGGTCTTCGGGGAAATCGGCATCCACCGCCCAGAAGAAGCGGTCGCAGAACTGCAGATAGCCCTGCCATTTCCGGTCCGAGACGAAATCGGCCCGGCAGCTCTTGCATTCGACGACCCAGATCTCGCCCCTGGGCGTGACCGAGATCACGTCGACCCGCAGCCCGCCCGCCGGCACGAATTCCGGCAGCGCCGCATGGCCCAGCCCGGCCAGCATCCGCGCCACCCCGCGCGCAAGCCGCTGGCCCGGCAGGGCGGGCAGAAGATCGGCGGTCGGATCGGCGGCGCTGTTCATGCGTCCACCATGAACGAAAGGGAAACATTGCGCAAGCCTGCGCCGCCCTTGCAGCCCATGGGCGGCCGTCCTATCTTTGGGGCTGGCGGGTTTCTGCTCTTCTCGTGCGCGGCCATCTTTCTCACTGGCCTATAACTTCACCGAGGGGGCTGGCTCTGTCGGGGCCCTGGTCCCGTTATCCGGTTCCCACCTGGACATCCAGGCTTTCGGGGAAACCTGCGCCGCCACGGTCGCTGCGGTTCCCGCCACCGCTTTTCCCCCTGCTCCCGATGCAAAAAGGGGCGGCCCGAAGGCCGCCCATGGAGAGAGAGGAGGGATCTTCTTTCTTCTGCTCGATCAGAAGCCGTAGACCAGCGACACGCCCAGCGTGTTGTCGGTGCGGGTCGCGCGATCCGAAACATACTCGGTCTTATAGGAAATCCGGGTCGCGAAGGCTTCCGTCATCTTGAAGTTCAGACCCAGTTCGTTGGTCGCGGTATCGTTCGCGTCCGAGGTCAGATAGTCGGTGTCGTTGGTGATGAAGAACTGGTCGTTGATCCGGTGATAGAAACGCGACGACAGCAGGTAGCCGACTTCGGTTTCCGTGTTGTAGTCGTAGGTCTCGGCGACCGGGTCGATCACGTCCACGGCCTTGGTGTAGCGCACGCCGACGGCGGCCTGCACGCGCCAGGCGGTGGTGTCGTTGTTGATCACGCGGTAACCCGGACCGACGCCGAAATAGGCGTCACGCTTCAGGCGGCCGTCCAAGTCCGCGAAGCTCTCGTCGGTGGCCAGGCTGACCGGATCGTTGGCCAGCGCATCGGTCGTCAGACGACCCAGAGCGAAGCCGTAGAAGCGATCGTTGATGTCATACATGCCTTCGTAGATGACATAGGTCTTTTCGGTATCCGTGTCGCCGGCATTGTTCTCGCCGTATTCAAGCAGGATACCGACCGATTGCGAGAAGCGGCCCTGGTTCGACGACAGGCGGCCGGCCAGGCTGAAGTCCTGGTTCTCGCTGTTGCCGGTGCGGCCGACGTAGCTCAGCGCAACCGAGCCGAACACGCCTTGGCGGCGCTCGGGATTGCCGAAGCGATAGGCGTCGGACGAGCGGTCGAAATCGTCGCGGACCGCCTCCTCGACGTCCCGCATCTGTTCGTTGACTTCCGTGATGCCGGTGGCATCGGCGCCCGTGGCGATTTCGGATTGCGCGAAAGCGGGGGCCGAGAACGCGGCGGCCAGGGCGGTGGCACCGGCGAGGTAAGCAAGCGTCTTCATTGTGTCAGTCCTTTTCCGAACCGTTTCGTGTCCGTGGCACCGCCCTTGCGGAACCACGAGCATCTCTGCTGGCCCAGAGGTAGAACCGTCGCGCCCGACGATAAAGAGGCCCGGAAAACTGCGCAAAAACTCGCAAAAACGTGAAATTCGGCGGGAACCTGCCCATCGGCGGAAAACGGATCATGCGAAAACGTGATGAAACCTTTTCGCCCGCCGGTTGCACGGAATTTTCGGCGCGGCCTCAGGCGGGTAACAGGGCACCACATTGCTAACGAAAGATGACAATGCTGAAACACCGGGATGACGGCAAGGCGTTGCACAAAAAAAGGCACCTGATCGGCGCCTTTCCGAGATGAAATTGTTGCGAAAGGTCCACAGTGGCGACGCAAAAATGCAGCGCCTGCCGGGCGGGCCGCGAAGATCAGCGCGGGCGGGTGGCGGCGGGGGCCATGGCGGGCGCGGGGTTGGGGCGAATCCGCTGCCGCAGGCCGCCGCCGCGGCCATCCTTGCGCGCCATCAGCATGATGCGGATGCCGAACTGCACCCCCGAGAACAGGATGGTGTGGAAGACGACCAGCATCAGCACCGCGATCCAGCCGCCGCGCGTGGCCGTCACCAGGTGCCGCAGCGTGCCGACATCCAGCGCCAGAAGCAGCGCGGTAAAGGCCAGCGCCAGCGCGAAGCCGATGGCGATGCTGACGATATAAAGCCGGACGAGTTGCGGCATCTTTTTTCCCGGAACAGACAAGCCCGGCCATTCTAGCGCGGATCGCGGCAAAGCCCGAGGGGAAAATCCCGCGCGCCCCGCGTCAGAATGCCTCGGGACGGGCCTCGCGCGCCATGTGGTCCAGCACCGCGTTGACGAATTTCGACTCGCGCCCCTCGGCGAAGAAGGCCTGCGACAGGCGGACATATTCGGCGATGACCACCTTGGGCGGGGTCTTGGGCGTCACCAGCTCGGCGCCCGCGGCCCGGAAGACCGAGCGCAGCACCGGGTCGATGCGGCCGATCGGCCATTTCGCCACCAGCGCCCGGTCGGTCATCTGGTCGATCCGCGACTGCCAGGTGACGGCATCGTCCACGATGCGGGTGAACAGCGCCTGGTCGGCCTCGGCCGAGACCATGTCCTCGTCCTCGTCCTCGCGGCCGATGCGCCAGTTCAGGAACTCGCGCTGCACGCGGTCGGCGGACTGGCCGCCCGCCTCCATCTGGAACAGCGCCTGCACCGCATAAAGCCGCGCGGCCGCGGCGCGGGCCTGCCGCGCCTGCCGGTCGCCGTCGCGGCGCGTCTTGTCGCCCGCCCCGCTCATGCGCTGCCCGGCCCGTCGATCTCGCCGGCCAGCTTGATCACGTCGCGCGGCACCGGGGCGTCGCCGCGCGGCGATTGCCCGGCCCAGCCGCGCTTGAGCGCGATCAGGTGCAGCGCCGCGGCCGCTGCCCCGCCGCCCTTGTTCTGGCCCTGCGGATCGGCGCGCACCTCGGCCTGGGCGGTGTTTTCCACCGTCAGGATGCCGTTGCCGATGCAATGGCCCTGCAGGCCCAGCAGCATCAGCCCGCGCGAGCTGTCGTTGCAGACGGTGTCGTAATGCGTCGTCTCGCCGCGGATCACACAGCCAAGCGCGACATAGCCGTCGTAAAGGTTGCGGCCGGCCGCCAGGGCGATGGCGCTGGGGATTTCCAGCGCGCCGGGCACCTCGACCAGATCGACGGTGGCGCCGGCGGCCTCGGCCACGCCGCGCGCGCCGGCGATCAGCCCGTCGGCGATCTGGCGGTAATAGGGCGCGACCACGATCAGCAGGCGCGCGCCGCCCTCGATCCGGGGCAGCGGCAATTGGTCATGTTCGATGCTGGCGGCCATTTCGTCACTCTTTGGGAATCGAGCGGGTGGAATGGATCGAAAGCCCGTAGGCGTCAAGCCCGACCACCTTGACCGGCGCCGAATTGGTCAGCACCACCAGCTCGGACAGGCCGAGCGCCGAGAGGATCTGCGCCCCCAGCCCGTATTGGCGCAGCACATGCGAGGAAACCTCGTCCTGGCGCGGCAGGCGCGGCTCGAGGTCGCGAAACAGCACCACGACGCCCCTGCCCTCCTGGGCGATGACGCGCATGGCGGCGTCCAGGGTGCCGGCGCTCTCGCGCCCGATCCCCAGGACGTCGTGCAGCGGGTCCAGCACATGCATGCGCACCGGCACCGGGCCGGGCGCGGTCAGGTCGCCCTTGGTCAGCACGATATGCTCGGCCCCCGAGGTCTCGTCGGCGAAGATGCGCATCATCCAGTCGCCGCCGTGGATCGAATGCACGGCGCGCTGGCCGCGCTCGGCGATCAGGTTGTCGTGGCGGCGGCGATAGGCGATCAGGTCGCTGATGGTGCCGATCTTCAGCCCGTGCTTCTGCGCGAATGCCACCAGGTCGGGCAGCCGCGCCATGGTGCCGTCCTCGTTCATGATCTCGCAGATCACGCCCGAGGGGTTCAGCCCCGCCAGCCGCGCCACGTCCACCGCCGCCTCGGTATGGCCGGCGCGCACCAGCACGCCGCCCTCGCGGGCGCGCAGCGGAAAGACATGGCCGGGCGTGGCGATGTCGGCCGCGCCCTTGCTGGGGTCGATGGCCACCGCGACGGTATGGGCGCGGTCATGGGCCGAGATGCCGGTGGTCACGCCCTCGCGCGCCTCGATCGACATGGTGAAGGCGGTCTCGTGCCGGCTGGAGTTCTTGGGGCTCATCAGCTGCAGGCCAAGCGCGTCGATGCGCGGGCCGGGCAGCGACAGGCAGATCAGCCCGCGGCCATGGGTGGCCATGAAGTTGATCGCCTCGGGCGTGGCCATCTGGGCGGGGATGACCAGGTCGCCCTCGTTCTCGCGGTCCTCGTGGTCGACCAGGATGAACATGCGGCCGTTGCGGGCCTCGTTGATGATCTCCTCGATGGGAGAGATCGCGTCGGACCAGTCGCGCTCGACCGGCCCCGGCTTTTCATACTGCATCCGCCGCTCCTGCAAAGAATTGCCGGCCGGTGACGAAACCCGCCAGCCCGCCTGCCACCATCATTTCCCGCTCATGCCCGGTCTCGCCGATCATCAGCACCGCATCGCCGGGCAGGCCCCGTGCCCGCAGCCAGCCCTTCATCCCGTCCCGGATCGCCGACCAGCTGGCGCCAAAGGGCGGCAGGCGTTCGGCCGAGACCGCCCCGATCTGCACCGCGATCGCATCGGGCGCAAGCCCCGGCGCGCAGCCCAGATGCGGCGCGGCGGCACTTTCGGCGATGCGCCGGCGCTCGGCCGCGCCGACCGGCTGGCCGTCGCGGAACACCCCCAGCGCATTCGTCGAGTAAAGAAACGCCACCAGGTCGCGCCCGGTCGTCGCCCGCACCCCGGCATAGGTCTTGTAGTCCAGCCCCAGCTGCCTGGCCCGGCGGACCTGCATGCGCACCACCTCGACCGGCAGCCGCGCGCCCAGCAGCTCGCGCCGCGCCACGGTCCAGGCATGGGCGCGAAAGCCGCGGCCCGCCTCGGGGGACAGCGCCGGACCGCGGTTATGGCCGATCCCGGCCATCAGCCCGCCTCGGCCAGCCGCGCGACATAGCGCGCCAGCGTGTCGATTTCCAGGTTCACCTCGTCGCCCGGCTGCACCTCGCCCCAGGTGGTCACGGCCTGGGTGTGGGGGATGACGTTCACGCCGAAGCGGTCGCCCTCGACCTCGTTCACCGTCAGCGAGGTGCCGTTCAGCGCCACCGAGCCCTTGGGCGCGATGAAGCGCGCCAGCGCCCTGGGCGCGCGCAGGGTGATGCGGGTGCTGCCGCCTTCGTCGCGCATCTCCTCGATCACCGCGACGCCGTCGACATGGCCCGAGACGATATGCCCGCCCAGCTCGTCGCCGACGCGCAGCGCGCGTTCCAGGTTCATCCGCTTGCCGGGCGCCCAGCCGTTCGCGCCGATGTTGGTCTTGGAAATCGTCTCGGCCGAGATGTCCACGTCGAACCAGTCCGCCCCCTTCTCGACCACGGTCAGGCAGATGCCGTCGCAAGCGATCGAGGCGCCCAGGTCCACCCCCGCCATCTCGTAATGGCAGGAAATCCGCGCCCGCATGTCGCCGCGCATCTCGACGCGGGATACCTCGCCGATATCGGTGATGATGCCGGTAAACATGGACGCCCCCTTCCTTTGGCTGCCCGAGAACTAGAGCCTCGGCGCGCGATCTTCAAGCAAAGCCGCAGCCGGGGGCCGCGCCGATTAAGGCAAAATGAGGAAAGGCCGTGACAGCGGTGGGATTTTGGTGCAATCAGAGGGAATATGACCTCGGTGGCTGGGCCCCGCCTGTAGCGAAAAGCCCGATTCCTGCACAAACAGACACCAGGCTCATATGCTCAATCCCATGACCGGCCCCCGCCACGTCCGCGATCTGCGCCCCGCCCCGGCGCCTGCGGCACCCCAGCGTCCGCTTGCCCCGCCCGATCCGCCGCCGCCCCAGCGCAAGCTGGTCCCGGTGGCGGCGACCGCCGCATTGCCCGCAGCCAAGCGCGTCTTCCTGATGCTGCAGGGCCCGCACGGCCCGTTCTTCGACCGCGTCGGCCGGCTTTTGCGCGCCACCGGCGCCCAGGTCTGGCGCGTCGGCTTCAACGCCGGCGACGAGTTCTTCTGGTCCGACGCGTCCCGGTTCATCCGCCACGGCACCGGGCCCGAGGACTGGCCCGACCACCTGGACCGCATCGTCACCGAAAAGGGCGTGACCGACATCGTGCTTTACGGCGACGTGCGCCCGGTCCATGCCGCCGCGCGCGAGGCGGCGCGGCGCCACGACCTGGTGCTGCATGTCTTCGAGGAAGGCTATCTGCGCCCGTTCTGGATCACCTATGAGCGCGGCGGCTCGAACGGGCATTCGGCGCTGATGCGCATCCCCCTGCGCGAGATGCGCAATGCGCTGCGCAACCGCATCGCCGAGATGCACCGCCCGCCGGCGCGCTGGGGCGACATGCGCCAGCACAAGTTCTATGGCGCGCTCTATCACTTCCTGGTGCTGGTGGCGAACCGCCGCTATCCCGGCTACCGCACCCACCGCCAGATCGGCGTGTTCCAGGAATTCCGGCTGAACCTGCGCCGCTTCCTGCTGACGCCCTTGCACACGCCCTGGCCCGCATGCGCGAGGCGGGGGCGGTGCGCCGCGGCGGCTTTCCCTATGTGCTGGTGCTGATGCAGCTGGAACATGATTCCAACTTCGTCGCCCATTCCCCCTATCGCCGCATGGCCGAGTTCACCGACGAGGTGCTGACCGCCTTCGCCCGCTCGGCGCCGCGCCACCACCACATCGTCTTCAAGGCCCATCCGCTCGAGGACGGGCGCGGCGGCATCCGCCACGCCATCCTGGCCAGGGCGCGCGAGCTGGGGATCGAGGACCGGGTCCATTTCGTGCGCGGCGGCAAGCTGGCGCGGCTGCTGAACCAGGCCCATGCAGCGGTCACGGTGAACTCGACCGCCGCGCAGCAGGCGCTGTGGCGCGGGCTGCCGGTCAAGGCCATGGGCCAGGCGGTCTTCGACAAGCCCGGCCTCGTCTCGGACCAGAGCCTGGACGAATTCCTGCACGACCCCCGCCCGCCCCATGCCCTGGCCTATCGCCGCTATCGCGACTTCCTGCTGGAAAGCAGCCAGGTGCCGGGCGGGTTTTACGCCGCGCGGTCCCGCGCCCATGCGCTGCGCATCGTGGTGGACATGATCCTGGCGCCCGAGGATCCCTATCAGGCGCTTTTCGCCGGACGTGGCAAATATCGGCAACAGATGGGCGGCAAGGACGATTGAGCGGGGCAAAAATATGGAAAACCCCTGGTTGCTGGGTTAACGTGCGGAAAAATACGACCTGCGATCCGGGAATCGCACGAGAGGACAGGAGCAACAGTTTGACGCAAGCCATTTTTTCGCCCCTTCGATCCGGTGCGGCGCCGCTCCGCATGCGCCGCAGCCTTGCCGCGCGCCTGACGCGGGCCGCGATTCTGGGGGGAATGCTCCTCGTCTCCGCCTGCGGTTTGCCGCGCTCGGGCCCCACCAAGGGCCAGATCATGTCCGGCGCGGTGGAAAAGGGCGGCAGCACCCATATCGTGCATGTCGACGACCGGGTGAACCGGGCGGCGAACTATACCCCCGCCTATGGCTTCTCGGCCGATTTCCGCTCGGCCGGCACGGTCGCCGCCGACGACATCCGGCCCGGCGACGTGCTGGGGCTGTCGATCTGGGAAAACGTCGATGACGGGCTGCTGGCCTCGATGGGGACAAGCTCGACCCAGCTGACCGAATTGCAGGTGGACAGCCAGGGCTATATCTTCGTGCCCTATGCCGGGCGGGTGCTGGCCGCCGGCAACAGCCCCGAAGAGCTGCGCCGCATCATCACCCAGAAGCTGGAAACCCAGACCCCCGACCCGCAGGTCATGGTCACGCGCGTCGCCGGCGACGGCGCCACCGTCTCGGTCATGGGCAAGGTGAACGCGCAGGGCGTCTATCCGATCGAGCGCCCGACCCGCAACCTTTCCTCGATGCTGTCGCGCTCGGGCGGCGTCTCGATCGAGCCCGAGATCGCCGTGGTCACGGTCAAGCGCGGCAATTCCAGCGGCAAGGTCTGGCTGCGCGACCTGTATTCCAACGCGCGCAACGACATCGCGCTGCGCCCCGGCGACGTGATCCTGGTCGAAGAGGACGAGCGCAGCTTTACCGCGCTTGGCGCGCTTGGCGGCCAGACCAAGGTGCCCTTGGGCAATCAACAGATCAACGCCATCGAGGCGGTGGCCATGGTCGGCGGCCTCAGCACCGCGCTGGCCGATCCCAAGGGCGTGTTCGTGCTGCGCGACGAGCCGCCGGCGGTGGCCCGCGCCGTGCTGGGCCGCGGCGACATCCAGGGCAGCCAGCGCGTCGCCTACGTGCTGGACCTGACCAGGCCCGACGGCATGTTCCTGGCGCGCGATTTCGTCATCCGCGACGGCGACACCGTCTATGTGACCGAGGCGCCCTTCGTGCAATGGCGCAAGACCCTGCAGTCGATCCTGGGCACCGCGACCGAGGTCGGCTCGGTAGACAGCGCCTTCCGGTAAGGACGTGGAGCAGAACGACGATGCCGCCGGGGATTCCCGGCGGCTTTTCATATGCAGCGGCGGTTTCCTGACCCGGCCTCGCCTGCGCCGCATCCTGCAGCTGGCCGGATGGTCGCCCCGCATCGGCCTGCCCGGCCCCGGCGATCACGTCGGCATCTGGGGCGACAGCCCGACCGCCTGGCGCGGCAAGGCGCTGGCCGCCCGCCGCGGCGCCCGGCTGGTGCGGGTCGAGGACGCCTTCCTGCGCTCGGTCCTGCCGGGACGGGCGCGCGGCGCGGTGGCGCGGCGCGGGCCCATCGGCCTGCTGGTCGACCCCGTCGGGCTGCATTTCGACGCCGAGGCGCCCTCGCTGATCGAAACGCTGGTGCATGCGCCCGGCACCCAGGCGCAGTTGCAACGCGCGCGACAGGGGATCGCGCGGCTGATCGCGGCCGATCTGTCGAAATACAACGCGCATCTGCCCCAGGTCGCGCCGCCCGCCGCCGGCTATGTGCTGGTCATCGACCAGACCCGCGGCGACGCCTCGCTGCGCGGGGCGGGCCGGGCGGATTTCCTGGCCATGCTGGAGGCGGCGCGCGACGAAAATCCCGGCCTGCCGCTGGTGCTGCGCAGCCACCCCGAGACCGCGCGCGGCCTGCGCCCCGGCCATTTCACCCCCGCCGACCTGCGCCGCGGCGAGGTCTTTTGCGACGGCGCGGTGTCGCCCTGGGCGCTGCTTGCGGGCGCGGCGCGGGTCTATGCCTTTTCCTCGCAGCTGGGATACGAGGCGATGCTGGCCGGCCACCGGCCGCGCATCTTCGGCCGTCCCTTCTATGCCGGCTGGGGCCTGACGGACGACCAGCACCCGATCCCGCGCCGCAGCCCGGCCAGCATCGAGCAGCTTTTCGCCGCCAGCCACCTGCTGGCGCCGACCTGGTATGATCCCTGCCGCGACCGGCTGACGGATTTCGAGGGCGCGCTGGAGCAGATCGAGGCCGAGGCCCGCGCCTGGCGCCAGGACCATGCCGGCCATCGCGCGCATGGCATCCGGCTGTGGAAACGCCCGTTCATGGCGCGGTTCTTCGGCAGCGGCCGGGGGGTGCGCTTTGTCGCGAAACCGGGGCCGGGCGTGACCATGGCCTGGGCAGGCCGCGCCGATCAGGTGCCCGGCGCGCTGCGGGTCGAGGACGGATTCCTGCGCTCGCGCGGGCTGGGGGCCGCGCTGGTCCCGCCCCTGTCGCTGGTCGCCGACGACCTGGGCATCTATTACGACCCCGGCCGCGAAAGCCGGTTCGAGCGGCTGATGGCCGAACCCCTGCCCCCCGGCGGGCGGGACCGCGCCCTGCGCCTGGCCCGGCTGCTGGTCGAGGCCGGGATCACCAAATACAACCTGTCCGGCGGACCGCCCGACCTGCCGCCCGGCCGTCGCATCCTGGTGCCGGGCCAGGTCGAGGACGATGCCTCGATCCGCCTGGGCGCGGGAGCCGAGCGCACCAACCTGGCCCTGCTGGAACGCACGCGGGCCGAGAACCCCGATGCGGTGCTGGTCTACAAGCCGCATCCCGATGTCGAGGCCGGGTTGCGCCCCGGCCTGGTCGCCCCGGCCGATCTGGAACGGCTGGCCGATGTGGTCGCCCGCAACGCGGCCGCCGATGCGCTGATGGGCCGGGTGGACGAGGTCTGGACCATGACCTCGACCCTGGGGTTCGAGGCGCTGTTGCGCGGCCTGCCCGTCACCACGCTGGGCGCGCCCTTCTATGCCGGCTGGGGGCTGACGCGCGACCTGGGGCCGGTGCCGGCGCGGCGGCAGGTGCGGGCGGACCTCGCGCTGCTGGTCCATGCCGCGCTGATCGCCTATCCACGCTATTTCGACCCGGTGAGCCACCTGCCCTGCCCGCCCGAGGTCGCCGTGGAACGGCTGCGCGATCCGGGATTCGGCGCGGGCGGCCCCGCGCTGCGGCTGCTGTCCAAGGCGCAGGGCCTGCTGGCCGGCCACGCCTGGCTCTGGCGGCGCTAGGCCACGACCGATTGATTAACGCTCCACCGCATCATCGCGCAGCCAGCGATGCAGGACGTCGGGGCCGATCCGGCGCGTCTCGGCCAGCCGGAAGCGCGGCGCATCGGCCAGGCGCCCCAGCCCCAGCGCGCCGATTCCGGCGCGGCCGTCGCCGCCCAGCACCACCCCGGCGCTATAGCCGATCAGCTGGTCGACCAGCCCCGCGCGCAACAGGCTGGCCGCCAGCACCCCGCCGCCTTCGCAAAGGACACGGGTCAGGCCACGGACGCCCAGTTCGGCCATGACATCCTCGGGGCGGCCGGCGAGCTGCCACAGCGGGCCATGCTCCGGCCCCTCATCCGGCAGGTCGGGCAAGGGGCGCGACGAGACCACGATCCGCACCGGCTGCCGCACCCGGCCGAAGCCGCGCACGTTCAGCCCCGGCCGGTCGACGCGCGCCGTCTCGCCGCCGACCATCACCGCGTCATGGCCCAGGCGCAGGGCATGGACATGGCGGCGGGCCTCGGCCCCGGTGATCCACTGGCTTTCGCCCGAGGCGGTGGCGATGCGGCCGTCGAAGCTGGCGCCCAGCTTCAGCGTCAGCATCGGCCGGCCACGCTGGATGCGGCTGAGGAAACCGCGCTGCACCGCGCGGGCCTCGGCCTCGCAGATGCCTTCGGTCACCTCGATCCCGGCCGCGCGCAGGATGGCATGGCCGCGGCCGGCCACGCGCGGGTCGGGATCGGTCAGGGCGGTGACGACGCGGGCGATGCCGGCGCGGACCAGCGCCTCGGCGCAGGGCGGGGTCTTGCCGTGATGGGCGCAGGGCTCCAGCGTGACATAGGCAGTGGCGCCGCGCGCCGCCTCGCCGGCCTGGGCCAGCGCCATGACCTCGGCATGGGGGCGGCCGCCGGGCTGGGTCCAGCCGCGCCCGACCACCGCGCCGTCGCGCAGCAGGACGCAGCCCACCGCCGGATTGGGCCAGACATTGCCCAGGCCGCGCCGCGCCAGCGCCAGCGCATGGCGCATGTGGCGGCGGTCGGTCACTCCTCGACCGTTTGCGGGCGCAGCTCGGATACGAACTTGTCGAAATCGTCCGCCGCCTGGAAGTTCTTGTAGACGCTGGCGAAGCGGACATAGGAAACGGTGTCGATCCGGGCCAGCGTCTCCATCACGATCTCGCCGATGACCTTCGAGGGGATGTCGGTGTCGCCCATGCTTTCCAGCCGGCGCACGATGCCCGAGATCATCTGGTCGATGCGCTCGGGGTCGATCGGGCGCTTCTGCATGGCGATGCGGATCGAGCGCTCCAGCTTGGCGCGGTCGAAATCCTCGCGCCTTCCGCTGGACTTGACCACGACCAAGTCGCGCAGCTGCACCCGCTCATAGGTGGTGAAGCGGCCGCCGCAGGCCGGGCAGAAGCGGCGTCGGCGGATCGCCACGTTGTCTTCGGCCGGACGCGAATCCTTGACCTGCGTATCGACATTTCCACAGAAAGGACAGCGCATCCCTTGTTCCCCCAAAGCCCCGGACCCCTGCCAGTATAGGCAAGCCCAAACCGCTTGGGTAGTGCGTTGAGCGCCCTACAAGATCGGCGATGCGCGGGCTGGGCGGACTGACGCTGCGGCAATTGCGCAAGCGGGCGGGGATGCGGCGGAAATCCGGCACTGGCGTCTCGACAGGCCGTCCGGTCGCATGCAACATTCACCCCGTCATCGGCCGCCCAGGAACAGGCCGATCAACGCGGAGGAACCCATGAAGACAACCAACCAGTTCGGCCGGCGCGCCTTTCTGACCCGCGCCACGGTTGGCGGCGCGACCGCAGCGGCCGGGGCTGCGCTTGCCGCGCCTGCCATCGCGCAAGAGATGCCCGAGGTGAAATGGCGGCTGACCTCGGCCTTCCCGAAATCGCTGGACACCATCTATGGCGGCGCCGAGGTTCTGTCGAAGTACCTGTCCGAGGCCACCGGCGGCAAGTTCCAGATCCAGGTCTTCGCCGGCGGCGAGATCGTGCCCGGCCTGCAGGCCCAGGACGCCGTCACCGACGGCACCGTCGAGGCCTGCCATACGGTCGGCTATTACAGCTGGGGCAAGGATCCGACCTTCGCGCTGGGTTCGGCCGTGCCCTTCGCGCTGTCGGCGCGGGCCATGAACGCCTGGCAATACCACGGCGGCGGCATCGATCTTTACAACGAATTCCTGGCCACCCATAACATCTTCGGCCTGCCGGGCGGCAATACCGGCGTGCAGATGGGCGGCTGGTTCCGCAAGGAAATCAACGCCGTGTCCGATCTGCAGGGCCTGAAGATCCGCGTCGGCGGCTTTGCCGGCAAGGTGCTGGAGCGGCTGGGCGCGGTGCCGCAGCAGATCGCCGGCGGCGACATCTATCCGGCGCTGGAAAAGGGCACCATCGACGCCTCGGAATGGGTCGGCCCCTATGACGACCTGAAGCTGGGCTTCTTCAAGGTCGCGCCCTATTATTACTATCCCGGCTGGTGGGAAGGCGGCCCGACCGTGCATTTCTTCTTTGCCAAGGACAAATACGAGGCGCTGCCCGAGAACTACAAGTCGCTTCTGCACACCGCGTGCCGGGCGGTCGATGCCGACATGCTGCAGAAATACGACCATCTGAACCCCACGGCTCTGAAGGAGCTGGTGGCCTCGGGGGCGCAGTTGCGCCCGTTCAGCGCCGAGATCCTGGACGCCTGCTACAAGGCCGCGAACGAGGTCTATGCCGAACTGGAAGCCTCGAACGCGCCGTTCAAGAAGATCTGGGAATCGATCAAGGGGGCGCGGGGCGACTGGTATCTCTACAACCAGACCGCCGAATATACCTATGATACCTTCATGATGATCCAGCAGCGCAACGGCACGCTCTGATCCGTCGCAAGCCTGCAATCGGGCCGCCGCGAGCGATCGCGGCGGCCCTTTTCGTTGCGGGGCGCGGGGGGCGAAGGCGGGCGGGAAACCCGCCCAGCCCGATCAGTTCCCCGCCGGCTGTTGCGGGGCGGTCAGGCCCGGCGGCGGGCCGGACAGCGCCCCCAGCCCGTCCTGCGGCGCGGCCGGGGCCGGGGCCGGGGCAGTCGCCCCATCCGCCGGCGCGGCCGGCGCAGCGGGGGTGCCGAAGTTCGGCGCCCCGCCCAGGCCGCCCGGCGCGGGAATGCCGCCCGGCGCGGCGGTTCCGGGCGCGGCCGGCTGGCCGAAGGGATCGCCCAGCCCGCCGAGGCCGCCAAGGCCGCCCAGCCCGCCGCCCGAGGGGATCTCGATCCTGACGTTCGAGGTATCGACCGGCGCGCCCTTGTAGTGCATGACCAGTCCGGGGAAGGTCATGACGATGGCGACCATGACCAGCTGGATGCAGACATAGGGCACCGCGCCCCAATAGATCTGCCCGGTGGTCACCGGCTGCATCATCTGCCCCGTCACCTTGTCGCGATAGGGCGATTTCGGCGCCACCGAGCGCAGGAAGAACAGCGAGAAGCCGAAGGGCGGGTGCATGAAGCTGGTCTGCATGTTCACCCCCAGCAGCACGCCGAACCAGATCAGGTCGATGCCCATCGCCTGCGCCGCCGGCGCCAGCAGCGGCACGATGATGAACGCCAGCTCGAAGAAGTCGAGGAAGAAGGCCAGCAAAAAGACCAGCACCGACACCGCGATCAGGAAGCCGTATTCGCCGCCGGGCAGCGAGGTCAGCAGATGCTCGACCCAGATATGCCCGTTCACGCCGTAGAAGGTCAGCGAGAAGACCCGCGCCCCGATCAGGATGAACATGACGAAGGCCGACAGCCGCGTCGTCGCCAGAAGCGCCTGGCGGATCACGTCATAGCTGAGCCGCCCCTTGACCCCGGCCAGCAGCAGCGCGCCGACCGCACCCATGGCCCCGCCCTCGGTGGGGGTGGCGATGCCCAGGAAGATCGTGCCCAGCACCAGGAAGATCAGCGCCAGCGGCGGGATCAGCACGATGACGACCTGCTGCGCCAGCCGCGACATCAGGTTGATCTTCAACGCCCGGTCCAGCAGCGCCAGCACATAGATCACGATCACCGCCAGCGAGGGGGCGAGGATGTCGGCATCCTTGCCATGGGTCGGGTAGAGCCAGCGGAAGGCCAGCCAGGCCATGCCCACGGTCAGCGCCAGCGCCACCAGCAGCGAGGTCACGCCCGAGCCCAGCGTCCGCGCCTCTTTCGGCAGGGCCGGCAGGCTGTTCGGCCGGATGAACGACATGACGAAGATATAGAGCATGTAGATCCCGGTCAGCACCAGGCCGGGGATCAGCGCGCCCTTGTACATGTCGCCCACCGAACGGCCGAGCTGGTCGGCCAGCACGATCAGCACCAGCGAGGGCGGGATGATCTGCGCCAGAGTCCCCGAGGCCGCGATGGTGCCCGAGGCGATGCGCCGGTCATAGCCATAGCGCAGCATGATCGGCAGCGAGATCAGCCCCATGGCGATGACCGAGGCCGCGACCACGCCGGTCGTCGCCGCCAGCAGCGCGCCGACGATGATCACCGCATAGGCCAGGCCGCCGCGGATCGGGCCGAAAAGCTGGCCCACCGTGTCCAGCAGGTCCTCGGCCATGCCGGATTTCTCCAGCACGATGCCCATGAAGGTGAAGAAGGGAATGGCCAGCAATGTCTCGTTCGACATCACCCCCCATAACCGCTCGGGCATGGCGTTCAGCAGGGGCCAGCTGAGGTTGATGTTGCCGCCCGACAGCGGTGCCAGTTCGACGCCGATGACGAAGAACAAAAGCCCGTTCGCCGCCAGCGCGAAGGCCACCGGATAGCCGAAGAGCAGGAAGATCACCAGCGAGGCGAACATGATCGGCGCCATGTTCTGCGCGATGAAGATCATCATTTGCGGGACTCCCCGTCCTTCGTCTCGTCCTCGATCGCGGCCGTCATCTCGCGCACCATGATCTCGCCCTCCATGGCGGCGGCCTCATGGGCCGAGACGAAGGGGTTGGGATCCTCGATGATGCCGCGCATGACGGCGATCTTCTTGATGATCTCGGAAATGCCCTGGAAGAACAGCATGACGAAGCCGGCCAGCAGCAGCATCTTGGCCGGCCACAGCACCAGCCCGCCGGCATTGGTCGAGACCTCGCCGCGGTAGTAGGAGCGCATCGCCCAGGGGTAGAGATACCAGATCATCAGCGTGACGAAGGGCATCAGGAAGAACACATGCCCGATCAGGTCGATCCAGTGCTGGCGGCGGCGGCGCCACATGCCATAGATGATGTCGATGCGGATATGCTCGTTCTCCTTCAGCGTATAGGCCGCGGCGCCCAGGAAGGCGGCGCCATAGAGATACCATTGCAACTCCAGCCAGGCGTTGGACGAGGTGTTCAGCACCTTGCGGATGACCGCATTCCCGGCGCTGACCAGCACGGCGACCAGGATCAGCCAGCTTGCGCTGCGGCCGATGGCCGAATTGACGCGGTCGATGCCGCGAGAAAGCCCCAGCAGGGCACCCATATGAAAAACCTCCCCAAAACAATGGCCGCCCCTTGCCGTGGCGGCGGCGGATAATCCCCACCTTTCATGTAGCCGTTTGGTATGAGTGAAGTGCAAAAACCCGTCAAGAAAAAGGCGACGCGACGTAACGGCGCTTAGGCAAGGGCGACCAGGGCCACCAGCCCGGCCGTCTCGCCCGCCTGTTGCATGGCGCCCAGCACGTCGCCGGTCTGGCCGCCAAGCGCCCGCAGGGCCCGGCGCGCCAGCCAAAGCTGCGCCGCCGCCACCGCCGCGGCCAGCACCAGCCAGCCCGCCGCCGGATGCGGCAGGCCAAGTGCCGGCAGCATCAGCGCCGCGGCTCCCAGCGCCAGGGCGGCGAGCATCGCGCCGCGCGTCGGCCGCCCCGCCGCATGGCCCAGCCCGTCTTGGCGCGCAGGCGGCATCAGCCCCAGCCCCAGCGCCATCCCCGCGCGCGAGGCCGCCGCCAGCCCGGCCACGGCCACCGCGGCCAGCCAGGGCTGGGCGACCAGCGCCGCAATCGCCGCCACGCGCAGTCCCGTGACCAGGACCAGCGCCAGCACGCCATAGCTGCCGATGCGGGAATCGCGCATGATCTCCAGCCGGCGCTCACGGGTCGCGCCGCCGCTGCCATCGGCGCAATCGGCCAGCCCGTCCTCGTGCAGCGCGCCGGTGGCAAGGATCATGGCGCCGACCGCCAGAAGTGCCGCGACCATCCCCGGCAGCCCGGCAAGGGCCGCCAGCCCCAGCACGGCGGCACCGACGAGCCCGACGGCAAGCCCCACCAGCGGAAAGGCCCAGGCCGCCTGCGCCAGCGTCGGCGGCGAGGCGGGCAGAAGCCGCCCCACGGGCAGCCGGGTCAGCCAGACCAGCGCCAGCGCCGCCTGCGCCAGAAGCCTAGCCAATCCCGGCCTCGGCGAATGTGGCCATGCCGTTGTGGCATTCCAGCGCCGCGCGCAGGATCATCAGCGCCACCGCCGCGCCCGAGCCCTCGCCCAGCCGCATGTCCAGCGTCACCACCGGCTTTTTCTGCATCACCGCGACCAGCCGGCGGTGGCCCGGCTCGGCGCTTTCATGGCCGATCAGGCAATGGTCCAGCGCGTTGCGGTCGTTGACCAGCAACACGCCCGCCGCCGCCGAGCAGATGAACCCGTCCAGGATCACCGGGATGCCCAGCTCGCGCGCGCGGATCACCGCGCCGCAGATCGCCGCCTGCTCGCGCCCGCCATAGGAGCCCAGGATCGAGGCCGCCGTCGCCGCACCCTTGTGCCGCTTGAGCCCGGCCTCGACGGCGGCGATCTTGCGGGCCAGCACCTCGTCGTCGGCGCCGGTGCCGGGGCCGACCCAATCCTCGGCCGTGCCGCCGAAGGTCGCCGCCGCCAGCGCCGCCGCGACGGTGGAATTGCCGATCCCCATCTCGCCCAGCAGGATCACGTCGGCCTGCGCGTCCACGGCGTTCTTGCCGGTCTGGATGGCGGCGACCAGGTCGTCGACCTCCATCGCCATACCTTGGGTGAAATCGCCGGTCGGCCGGTCCAGGTCCAGCGCGATCACCTGCAATTCAGCGCCGGAGAGCCGGCAAAGCTGGTTGATCGCCGCGCCGCCCTGGCGGAAATTCTCGACCATCTGGGCGGTGACTTCGACCGGGAAGGGGTTCACGCCCTGCTGGGTGACACCGTGATTGCCGGCAAAGACCAGCGCCTGCGCGCGCTCGATCCGCGGGCGCTCGCGCCCCTGCCAGCCGGCCATGAACACCGCCAGTTCCTCGAGCCGGCCCAGAGAGCCGGGGGGCTTGGTCAGCTGGTCCTGGCGGTCGCGGGCGGCGGCGGCGGCGGATTGATCGAACTCTTTCACGGTGTCCCTCTTTGCGGTTTGAGGCGCAGCGGCAGGCCGCTGACGGCCATCCAGACCTCGTCGGCGATCCCGGCCACGGCCTGGTTCATCCAGCCATGCTCGTCCCGAAAGCGGCGGGCAAGCGCGTTTTCGGGCACGATGCCCAATCCCAGCTCGTTCGTCACCACGACCACCGGGCTTTTCTGCGCATCCAGCGCCCGGCAAAGCGCGCGGACATGCGGGCCGGGCTGGCCCTCGGCCATGACGTTGGACAGCCACAGCGTCAGGCAATCGACCAGCCGCACCCCCTGCCCGTCCGTGCGCGCCAGCGCGCCGGCCAGGTTGCGCGGCTCTTCGATCGTGCGCCAGCCGTCGCTGCCGCGCCGGTCGCGGTGCAAGCCGATGCGCTGCGCCATCTCGTCGTCCCAGGCCTCGGCCGTGGCGATATAGATGCGCCCGCCCTCATGGCCGGCGGCGATGGATTCGGCCAGGGCGGACTTGCCCGAGCGGGCGCCGCCGGTGACCAGGGTGATGCGCGGGTGCTTGCTCATGAAGCTGTTGTTTCACAAGGCCGGGCGCTGCGAAAGCCGGAAAACGCCGCGGCTGTCTTACAGGTTCCGGTTGCCTGCCGGGCCGCGGCCGGCGCAGCATGCGGCCATGAAGATCGACCCGATTCGCGAAACCACCGACGAGGCCCGCACCCTTGCCCGGCAATTGCTGGAGGGGGCGCGCCATGCCAGCCTGGGCACGCTCGACCCCGATACGGGGGTGCCGCTGGTCACGCGCATCGCGCTGCAGACCGATGCGGATGGCGCGCCGCTTGCGCTGCTTTCGGGGCTTGCCGCGCATACGCGGGCGCTGGCGGCCGATCCGCGCGCCGGGCTGCTGATCGCGGCCGAGACAGCCAGGGGCGACGCCATGACCCATGCCCGCCTGTCGATCCTTGGCCGTGCCGCGCCCGTCGCGCCGGACGAGGGACGCCGCGCCCGCTGGCTGGCACGCGATCCCAAGGCCAAGGTCTATCTGGACCTGCCGGATTTCCGCTTCTGGCGGATCGAGCCGATCTCGGCCCTGCTGAACGCGGGCTTCGGCCAGGCGTTCCGGCTGCTGCCGCCGGACATGCTGAAACCCCCGGCGGAATGATCCGCCGAGGGCAAAGGCCGGCATAAGGGGGGCGTCAGTCGGGGTTGTCCATGCGCAGCCGCAGGCTGACCGAGCCGCGCACCGCCGCGCCCCAGTTCAGCGCAACCTGTTGCCGCGTGGTTCCCAGCGCGGTCTGCACCCAGGGCATCTCGGACACGCGGGCATTGGCGGCATTGGTGATCTGGCTGGTGGCGATGATGGACTGGACGTTGCGCACCCAGCCGTTGAAGGGCAGCGCCTGGTCCACCGTCACCAGCCAGCGGTTCGAGGCGCTGGCCTGGTTATGCGCCACGTCGACCGGGTTGGCGACATAGCTGTTCACGCCGTTGAACATGTTGCCCTGGAACTGGATGTTGCGCATGCGCTGATAGTTCATGTCGGCGAATGTGGTGTCCACCTTCTCGATCCGGGCGATCTTGTTGAACAGCGACTTGAACACATTGCCCATCACCGCCAAGCCGTGGATGAAATGGCCGCTGCCATAGGGCTTGACCACCAGCCAGTTGAACCCCAGCGTCGTGTTCGAGGCCAGGAAGGTGTTGCCGGTGACGGTCAGCCCGCCAAAGGAATATTCCTCGCCGTCGAAATTCGGATAGGGGTCATGCTCGTTCGTCCATTCGATCGAGCAATTGTCTATATAGTTCCCGGTCACGGTCGCCTGCAGGTTGGTCTGGGTCAGCACCAGCCCGCCGAAGCGCACGCCGTTCTGGGCATTGTCGCCCTGGAACCAGTGATTGCCCTCGATCATGTGGCCGCCGCCGTTCATCACCGCGAAATGCGCGAAGCGGATGAAGCGGCTGTGGCGGATCTTGGCGTCGTTATTGTTGACGTTCAGCGCGACGGTGGTGCGGTTCTGCGCCAGGTCGCCCATCTCGTTGGACAGGAACTCGCAGCGGTCCACCAGCATCCCCTGGCAGGACGAGCCGATCGAGGTGATGCCGCGATCCCTGGGCCGGGTGAAGTAGCAGTCGCGGAAACAGTTCATGTTGCCGGTCTTGGCCAGCATGACGCCGCTGGCATTGCCCTCCAGCAGGAATTCGATGTCGTCGAAGTTGAAGCGGCTCAGATGCTCCATCCCCGAGAAATCGAAGGCATAGCGATAGCGGCTGAAGGTATAGTTGCGCGTGCCCGCCCCGCCGTAAAGCGGCTGCGACAGCGTCAGCGTCCCGGCGGCGACGTTCCGGGCCAGGACATAGACCTCGCGGCCGACGCCGTTGCCGGTGACGCGGGCGCCCACCTCGATATTGGCGATGTTGGCGACGGCCGAAAGCACCTGGGGCTGCGCCGGGTCGTAGGTCGCGGCCGATGTCGCCGCCCGCGTATCCCAGGCCGGGCCGGGCACGATGCTGACCTGGCCATTAGCGATGACGCGGCGGTTGGCAAAGCTGGTCATGCCCGGCACCGCGTCCGAAATGCTGATCGGCTCGGCCAGATGCACGTTGCGGCCGCAAAGGTCCAGCACCGCATGGTCGGTAAAGCCCAGCAGCGCCTGCAGCGCCCGCTTCATCCCCTCGGTCTCGTCGCCGAAGGCCGCGGCATAGGTCGGAAAGTCGAAGCTGCGCGTCAGCGACAGCCGCGCCGTGCGCGGCATGGCCAGCGTGCCGACGAAACGGACCGGCGAGGACAGGCTCAGGTCCGAGCCGATGCGATAGCTGCCCTCGGGCACCAGCACCTGCCGCCCGGCCGCGGCCTGGTCGGCGGCGAGGAAGGCGCCGCGGTCGTCGGTGGTCCCGTCGCCCATGGCGCCGAAATCGCGCACATCGACCCAGTCCAGCATCCCCGGCACGAAGGCGGCGGTCACGTCCTCGATCACGATGCTCTCGATGCGGATCGAGCCGTTGTTGTCCCCGGTCAGGTCCAGCCCGAAATGGCCAAAGGCGGCGCTGCGCCCCCAGGCCATGTCCACGCCCTCGCGCCGGCCGGTGCCGACGATGGCCGAGACCTCGACCACCTGCCCATAGCCCGGCAGCGTGACCGCAGGGCCGGTCTGCGGCACGCCCGCCACATTGTTGCCGGCGGCATTGCCGGCAAAGGCGGCGATGCGCACCTGCGGCAGGTTGCCCGCGATGGCCTTGACCCTGGCCGCGATGCGCAGATAGCTGCCGGGATTGATCGGCGTGCGCTGCATGTAGCGGATCTGCGTCACCGCCTCTTGCTTGAGGATTTCCAGGCAACTGCCGAAATCCTCGTCCGCCGGCACGATGGCCGCATTCGCTACCCCCGCCCAGGTCGGCGAACCTGCCCTGCCATCCGTCCGGGACCACTGATCCAGGCCCAGCCGGAAGGCGCGCGGCATCAACGACTGGTTGCCGATAATCGCAATGGTCATGCCAATTCTCCCCTAATCCAGAACGTGCGAGGCGGTTGCCCGCGCGGTCCGGTAGGAATCTGGCAATCTCGCGTTAACGGGTCGTTAACCATGCGCGCGCGGCAACGAAGCCGCGCGCAACAGGGAATTCCCGTGCCGGTTCAGGCGGTTGGTTCGGAAACCAGCTCGCCGGCCAGCGCCCGCTCGATCAGGGCGCGGGTTTCGGCCACGCCGTAAAGCGCGATGAAGCCGCCGAAGCGCGGCCCCTGGTCGGCGCCCAGCAACACCTGGTAGAGCGCCTGGAACCAGTCCTTCATCGGCTCGAACCCGTGTTCGCGGCCGATGGCAAAGACCATGGTCTGCAGGGCCTCGGCATCGGCGGGCTGGCTCCATGCCGCCAGCCGCCCGGCCAGATCCTCCAGCGCCCGGCGCTCGATTTCCGTGGGGGCGCGGAAGCTGCGGGTCGGCGCCACGAAATCGTTGAAATAGCGCACCGCGAAGGCGGCGGCCTGGTCCAGCGTCGGATGGGTCTCGGGGCTGGCCTCGGGCGCATAGCGGCGGATGAAGCCCCAGAGCCCCTCCTTGTCCTTGGCGCCGGCCACCGAAGCGAGGTTCAACAGCATCTGGAACGGCACCACCATGTCCGAGGCCGGAACCGCGCCGCCATGGATGTGCCAGACCGGGTTGGCCAGCTGCTGCTCGACCGTCTGGTCGGGATAGGCGCGCAGCTGCTGGTGGTATTCGTCCACCGCCTTGGGGATGACGTCGAAATACATCCGCTTCGCCGTCTTGGGCTTCTGGAACATGAAATAGGACAGGCTCTCGGTCGCGGCATAGGTCAGCCATTCGTCGATCGACAGCCCGTTGCCCTTGGACTTGCTGATCTTCTGCCCGTGCTGGTCCAAAAACAGCTCATAGGTGAAATGCTCGGGCGGCCGCCCGCCCAGGATCTTGCAGATGCCGTCATAGATCGGGGTGTTGGTGGAGTGATCCTTGCCATACATCTCGAAATCCACGTCCAGCGCCGCCCAGCGGGCGCCGAAATCCGGCTTCCATTGCAGCTTCACATGGCCGCCGGTGACGGGCAGCGTCAGTTCCTCGCCGTCCTCGTCGTCGAAGGTGATGGTGCCGGCCTTGGCGTCGACATGCTTGATCGGCACGTAAAGCACCTTGCCCGACTTGGGGCTGATCGGCAGGAAGCAGGAATAGGTCTGCTGGCGCTCTTCGCGCAAGGACGCCAGCATGACCTCCATGATGGCGTCATAGCGTTCCGCGGCCAGCAGCAGCGTCGCGTCGAACTGGCCGGACTTGTAGAACTCGGTCGCGCTGATGAATTCGTATTCGAAGCCGAAGGTGTCCAGGAACCGGCGCAGCATGGCGTTGTTGTGCCCGCCGAAGCTGTCGTATTCGCCGAAGGGATCGGGCACCGTGGTCAGGGGCTCTTGCAGGTGCCGGCGCAGCATCTCTTGCTGGGGCACGTTGTCGGGCACCTTGCGCATGCCGTCCATGTCGTCCGAAAAGCAGAACAGCCGCGTCGGGATGTCCGAGATGATCTCGAAGGCGCGGCGGATCATGGTCGTGCGCGCCACCTCGCCGAAGGTGCCGATATGCGGCAGGCCCGAGGGGCCGTAGCCGGTCTCGAACAGGACATAGCCCTTTTCGGGATCCTTCTTCTCGTAGCGTTTCAGCACGCGGCGGGCCTCCTCGAAGGGCCAGGCCTTGGATTTCATCGCGGCGTCACGCAGGGCGGTCATTTTCGGGTCTCCATTGGGTCGAGACTTCCCCGTATTGAAACGGCGCCGGATGGTCAATAATTACCCCCGGAAACGCAAGGAGAAATGCCATGCCCGACAGCCTGCCCTCGTTCTCGCCCTGCGACGCGCTGGTCGCGGTCATGGTGGCGGTCTCGGCCTCGGACCAGAACCCGCGCACCGCCGAGCTGGTCGCCATCGAGCGGGCGGTGAACCACACGCCGGTCTTTGCCGCCTATGACATCGACCGCGTCCGTGCCGTGTCGCAGACGGTGGTGACGCTCTTCGAGGAAGAGGACGGGCTGGACGCGCTTTTCGGCCTGGTGCGCGAGGCGCTGCCGGAAAAGATGTTCGACACCGCCTATGTCCTGGCCTGCGACGTGGCCGCCTCGGACGGCCGCCTGGGCGAGATCGAGGCCGAGATGCTGGCCGAGATCCGCGACCAGCTGGAGATCGACCGCCTGCACGCCGCCGCCATCGAGCTCGCCGCCCGCGCCCGCCATCGCGTGCTTTGAAGCGCCCCGGCGGTTTCGCGGCTGCATGGGTATTTGGAGAACGAAGAAGTCAGAGGCTGGCGACCCAGCCCTCCACCAGCGCCTGCTGGAGGCGTTTGGAGCGTTTGGTCCAGCCGATGACGCCCTCGGGCAGTTCCTGGCCCTGGCTGGCGGCGCGGCGCGGCTCGTCGCCGGTCAGGATGGCAAAGGCCAGCTCGCGCCCGCCGGGGCCCTGGGCGTAGCCGGCAAGGTTCGAGACGAAGTTCAGCGTCCCGGTCTTGGCCTCGATGGCGATGTCGCTGTCCTTGCGCTTGCCGCGCGCGTCCTTCAGCGGGATCGGCTTCAGCAACCCGCGCAGGCCGCGCGCCCGTCCCGGCCCGGCCATCAGCCCCGCCAGCATCCGCGCATCGGCACGGTTCGCGGGCGAGAGGCCGGAATGGTCGTGGAAGGCGAAATCGCCGCCGACCCCCTGCCCGCGCAGCCAGTCCGCCATCGCCGCGGCCGAGGCCGCCACGTCGCCCGCACGGCTGGCGGCCAGCCCGATCGCCTCGGCGGTCAGGTTGGTCGAATATTCCAGCATGCCCTGGACGATCTCGCGCAGGGGCGGGCTGTCGTGGCGGGCGATCCCGGCCCCTTCGGGCAGGATCTCGATCACCTCGGGATCGGGCAGCGCCAGGCCGCGGGCGCGGCACAGCGTCTGGAACACGTCGCCCGCGTAAAGCTCGGGGCGGCGGACGGGCAGCCAGCGGCTGCCGGACTTGCCCAGGCCGCGCCGGGCGATGGTCCAGCTTTCCAGCTTGCCCGCCTCGTAGGTAAAGAGCGGCAGCCCACGGTCCACCGCCGCGATCGCGGCGGTATAGGCCCTGGGCGACAGCTTGCGGCCCCGCGCCTGCAAGGACAGCCGATAGCCCGCCTCGCCCTGCCGCCAGTCCAGATGCACCCGGTTGAAGTTCAGGATCATCCCCGAGATCGAGGGGTTGTAGGGCAGATGCTCGTCCTGCGCCGGGTCCAGCCGGCCGATGCGCGGCAGCGCCCCGCCCCAGACGGCAAAGGCGGTGGGGGCCGGGCGGCCGGCGGCCTTTTCGTCGGCGACCGCGGCCGCGGCCATTTCGTCCAGCGCATCGGTGTCCAGCAGCGGATCGCCGCCGCCCGCCAGGATCAGCGTGTTGCCGGCGCGGATGACCCTGGTCGTGAAGCAATGCCCCTCGCCCAGCCGGTCCAGCGCGTAAAGCGCCGTCACCGCCTTGAGCGTGCTGGCCGGGGCCATGCGCCGGTCGGCCTGGCGCTGGGCGAGCATCCGGCCCGAGGCCGGGTCGATCACCGCAAAGGCCACCGCCCCGCCAAGCCCGGCCGCGGCGATCAGCGCCTCGGCGTCGAAGCCCGCGGGGCGCGCGGCCGGCCTTTGCTGGGCCGGCGCCATGCGGGGAGCCAGCGCCAGCAGCCCCAGCCCCGCCACGAAGCCACGCCGCGTCCATCCGTTCATGCGCGTCCTTTCGGCCCCAGCGCACGGATGGCGCTGGAACTCAGCTTGTTCAGCGGCAGGTTTATCATCACCCAGGCCGGCGGCCCAGACCGGGCGAGTTCACGCGCCCGCGACTCGGGCAGGCGCGCGCGCCACAGCAGCCGCGCCGCGCGCGAGAACCGCGCCGGCATCCGCCAGCCCGGCCGGGCGATCACGCCGATCGGCACCCGCGCCGCGATGTCGCGCCAACGGTCCCAGCGGTCGAACTGGACCAGGTTGTCCGCCCCCATCAGCCAGACGAAGCGCACGCCGGGGTAAAGCCGCTGCAGCGCGGCGATGGTGTCGCGGGTCATGCGGGTGCCGAGCCGGGCCTCGATGCCGGTGATCTCGACCCTGGGGTCGCGCATGAGGTGCCGCGCGCGGCCGATGCGCTGCGCCAGCGGCGCCGGCCCGTGCGGCTTCAGCGGATTGCCGGGGCTGACCAGCCACCAGATCCGGTCGAGGCCGAAGCGGCGCAGCGCCTCCTGCGTGATATGGACATGGCCTTCATGCGCGGGATCGAAGGAACCACCCAGAAGGCCCACGGCCATGCCCGGCCGCGCGATGGGAAAGCCGGCGCGCATCGGCTAGAACAGGCCCTGCACATGGCCGTCGCCGTCCAGCCCCACGCGCAGCGCCGCGGGGTCGCGCGGCAGGCCGGGCATGGTCATGATGTCGCCGCAGATCGCCACCACGAAGCCCGCGCCGGCCGACAGCCGCACCTCGCGCACCGGGATGGTAAAGCCCTCGGGCGCGCCAAGCGCCGAAGGGTTGGCGGAAAAGGAATATTGCGTCTTGGCCATGCAGACCGGCAGATGGCCGTGCCCGGCCCGCTCCCATTCCTCGAGCCGCTCGAGGATATGCGGCAGGAACTCGACCTGGCCGGCGCGATAGACCTGGCGGCAGATGGTCTCGATCTTCTCGGCCAGGGGCATCTCGTCGGGATAGAGCGGCGCGAAATCCGCCCCGCCCTCGGCCAGCGCGACCACGGCGCGGGCCAGATCCTCGGCCCCCCTGCCGCCCTCGGCCCAGTGCCGGCACAGCACGGCCTGAACGCCATGCCCGCGGCAATGATCGGCAAGCGCCGCGATCTCGGCCTCGGTATCGCCGGCGAAATGGTTGATCGCCACCACCACCGGCAGGCCGAAGCGGCGCAGGTTCTCGATATGCCGGCCCAGGTTCGCGCAGCCGGCCCGCAGCGCCGCGACATTCTCGGCCCCCAGGTCGGCGCGGGCCACGCCGCCGTTCATCTTGAGCGCCCGCACCGTCGCCACCAGCACCGCCGCGTCGGGTTGCAGCCCGGCCAGCCGGCATTTGATGTTCAGGAACTTCTCGGCCCCCAGGTCGGCGCCGAAGCCCGCCTCGGTCACGACATAGTCCGACAGCGCCAGCGCCGTGCGCGTCGCCATGACCGAGTTGCAGCCATGCGCGATATTGGCGAAGGGCCCGCCATGGACCAGCGCCGGGTTGTTCTCCAGCGTCTGCACCAGGTTCGGCTGCAAGGCATCGCGCAGCAGCACCGTCATCGCGCCCTCGGCACCCAGGTCATGCGCAGTCACCGGCCGGCGGTCGAAGGTCTGGCCGATGACGATGCGGCCCAGCCGCGCCTGCAAATCGGCCAGGTCCGAGGCCAGGCACAGGATCGCCATCACCTCGGAGGCGACGGTGATGTCGAAGCCGCATTCGCGCGGCACGCCGTTGGCCGGCCCGCCAAGCGCCACCACCACCTGCCGCAGCACCCGGTCGTTCATGTCCATGACCCGGCGCCATGTCACCCGGCGCGGGTCGATGCGCAGCGCGTTGCCCCAGTGGATATGGTTGTCGATCATCGCCGCCAGCAGGTTGTGCGCGCTGGTGACAGCATGGAAATCGCCGGTGAAATGCAGGTTCATGTCTTCCATCGGCACGATCTGCGCATGGCCGCCGCCCGCCGCCCCGCCCTTCATGCCGAAATTCGGCCCCAGCGAGGCTTCGCGGATGCAGACCGTCGCGCGCTTGCCGATGCGGTTCAGCGCGTCGCCCAGCCCCACGGTGGTCGTGGTCTTGCCTTCGCCCGCCGGGGTCGGGTTGATCGCAGTGACCAGGATCAGCCGGCCCTGCGGCCGCCCGGCCAGCCCGGCGATGGCCTCATGCGCGATCTTGGCCTTGTCGCGGCCATAGGGCAGGAAATCGGCCTCGGCCAGGCCCAGGCGGCCGGCGATCTGCGCGATGGGCAGCTTTTGCGCCTCGCGGGCGATCTGGATGTCCGATTTCATGATCCCTCCTCGGTCTGCGGCCGACAGTTGAGCGGCTGGGGCCCGCCAAGGCAAGCCCCCGCACGCCCTAGCCCAGCCCGAGGCGTGTCCGCAACGGCGGCAGCCAGGTTTCCCGCCGCATCCAGGCCGCCGAGATGGCCCAGAAGGCCACCACCAGCCAGATGTCGATGGCCAGCCGGGTCCAGATATTCGCCGCGCCGGGCGGCACGGTCATGTCCAGCGCATCGCCCCAGATCGACAGCATCACGCAGACGATGAAGGAAAACAGCCCGCCGCGGCCGATCTCGGCCAGCGCCTCGCCCGGCACGGTGGCGGCCATCCAGGCAAAGGGCCGCGCCAGGGGCACCGCCACCATCCAGCTTGCTGCAAGAATAGCGGTGAAGCGCATGAAATCCAACGACCATTTGTCGATGCCGCCGGTGATCTGGCGCAGGAACCGGCTGACGGGCTTGGCGGGCGCGCCGATCTTCCAGGCGATCACGATGGTCAGGCCGAAGAGCAGCACCCCCACCGAGATCCAGGTCAGCAGCGCCGAATAGCGCCGCAGGACCGGCATGATCCGCTCGCGGAAGGCACCCATGGCGACGCCGGCAAAGAACAGGAGCTGCCAGCCGAAGGGGTTGAACAGCAGCCCCGGCCCCGGTCGCTGGTTGGGGATCAGCGCGTTCAGCGGCTGGGCAAAGACCCAGACCAGCACCGAAACCGCCATGGCTAGCCAGGGCCAGCGCAACAGGAAGGGCACCGTCACCGGCACGGTGGCGATCAGCAGCACGTAAAGCGCCAGCACGTCGAGCAGGTTCGGTTGCATCCACATCAGCGCCACGGTGGCGACATAGCCGATGGGATGTTCGATGATCCAGCGCGCATATTGGAACCAGACCGCGGTATGGTTCATGTGCAGCTGGAACAGCAGCGCCGAGAACAGCGCCAGCAGGATGGCGCCGGCGATCAGCGCCAGCCAGACCTGCGCCGCGCGGCGCAGGAAGCGGATCTGCGCGGCGCGGCGGCCCTCGCGCGCCTCGACCTTGACCCAGACCATGCCGACCAGGAAGCCCGACAGCAGCACGAACAGCTCGGCCGCGTCGAAGACAGCGAAATTGGTCAGCGTCAGGTTGCGCAGCACCCCGATCGGCATGTGGTCCAGCATGATGCAGACCAGCGCATAGCCGCGCAGCATGTCCAAAGCGGCGATGCGTTTCATTGCGGCAACTTCGCGAAGGCTTCGATCAGCGCGCGGTTCTCGATCAGCGCCAGTTGCTCGGCCGGGCCCAGGAAGCGCAGCGCCTGCGCCTGCGAGGCGGCATGGCCGATCTTGGCCTCGGCCGAGATGGCGTCGAGCCGCTCTTCGACCGGGCCGCGCGGCGCGGCGGGCAGCAGCGCCAGGATGCGCGCGCGCAGCGCCCCATCGCGCCCCAGCGCCTCCAGCCCCCCGCGCGGCAGGCCGCCGGCGATGCGGAAGTCCAGGACGTTGGCGGCGGTCAGCACCTCGGGGGGCTGGCGCTCTTCGGGGGTGACCAGCAGGCCCTGGCGGCGCGCCCAGCGGCCAAAGACCGGGCTGGCCGACCAGCGCGAGGTCAGGGGCGACAGGATCAGCCCGGCCAGGATCGGCGACAGCCAGACCAGCTGCCAGGGCGACAGGAAGGCCAGCACCACCAGCGTCGCGACCCCCAGGACGACATGCAGCGCATGGCGGCGCAGCACGACGTGCCAGGGCGGCATCTGGCCGGCGCGGACCTGCGCCTCCCAGCCGGAATCGCGGCCGCGCAGGATCTCGATGATCTGCCGGGTCTGGATCAGCATCTGCACCGGCGCAATCAGCGCGGAAAGCACGATTTCGAACATGGCCGAGGCCAGAAGCCGCACGTTGCCGCCCGAATCCTTGGCCAGCGGCCGCAGCCAGGCGCGGAAGATGGCGATGAACTTGGGCACCAGCAGGAAGGACATGGCGGCGATGAACAGCCACAGCATCCGCACCGGGTCGAAGGTCGGCCAGGTCGGGAACAGCTGGTAGGTCTGCGGGAAATAATCCGGCCGCGACAGCAGCACATTGGCCGACAGCGCCAGCCCGACCAGGATCAGCATCAGCCAGATCGGCGACATCAGGAAGCCCAGGATGCCGATGACGAAATGCGCCCGGCTGATCCAGGCGAAGCCGCGCGAAAAGATCAGCCGCGCATGCTGCAGGTTGCCCTGCGCCCAGCGGCGCTCGCGCACGGCCATGTCCAGCAGCGTGGGCGGGCAGCCCTCGAAGCTCTGGCGCAGGTCGTGGTCCAGCCGCACCTTCCAGCCGGCGCGGCGCAGAAGCGCGGCCTCGACGAAATCGTGGCTCAGGATGGTGCCGCCAAAGGGCGGCCTGCCCGGCAGTTCGGGCAACCCGCAGCATTGCGCGAAGGCGCCGACGCGGATGATGGCGTTATGACCCCAGAAATTGCCGCTGTCTCCCGACCAGGCGGCGACGCCGCGGGCGACGGCCGGGCCATAGATGCGGCCGGCGAATTGCGTCAGCCGGGCGAAGATGGTCTGGCCGCCGACCAGCATCGGCATGGTCTGGATCAGCCCGACGGCCGGATCGGCGTTCATCCGCGCCGACAGCGCCTTGATCGTCGCCGCACCGACCACGCTGTCGGCGTCCAGCACCACCATCTGGTCATAGCGCCCGCCCCAGCGGCGCACGAAATCGCCGACATTGCCCGCCTTGCGCCCCTTGTTGAAGCTGCGGCGCCGATACCAGACCGGCACCGGCGAGATGTCGCGCAGCCGGCTGATCGCCGCCATCTCCTCGAATACGGCCTGCGGCTCGTAGCTGTCCGACAGCACGAAGATCTCGGCCCGCTCGCCCAGGCCCTCGCGGTAGAGGTCGCGCGCCAGCGCCGCCAGAAGGCCCGCCGTCGCCGCCGCGTTCTCGTGATAGACCGGCATGACCACGGCAAGGCGCGCCTGGTTCGGCCCCTCCGGGTTGCGCAGCCGCCGCGCGAAGATCCCCGAGACCATGGAGGTAAAGGAAAACCCGACCCAGGTGAAGGTCAGCGCGAACAGCACCAGCAGCACCGATTGCAGCCAGGTCATGTTCGTGCCGAAGGTCAGCATCATCTGCCGCCAGCCCAGCCAGGCGATCGCGGCGGCGCCGCCAAAGGCGGTCAGCCGCGCCGCGATCGTGCCCAGGCCCGGCCAGCGGCTGTCCGGCCCCAGGGGCGGGCGGGCACGGAAATCCTGCTCGGGCATGTCCAGCGGCGCTTCGGGCGGCGTCGCCGGGCCTTCGGATTGCGGCAGGTCCAGCGCCTCCCAGCCCTCTTCCGCGGACAGAGGCAGGGGACGGTTCTGGCTGGCCGGATGCCCGCCCGGCTGGCTGTGGGTCGCGCCCATGTCGGTCACTCGCGCGTCCAGCGGGCGATCCAGGTCTCGCTGAGCGGACCGTTCGGACCGTTCAGCACCGCCGAGAGATCGGCCAGCTTGGCGCCTTCGGGCAGGTATTCGAAGGCCAGCCGCATCCGGCCCTGCTCGGGCAGGCGCAGCAGGTAGCTGTGCCCGATCCGCCCGGCCGAGGCGCGCAGCTGCGGCACCGGATCGTCCGAGCCGAACAGCCCCAGGTCGAAATCGACGATATAGGTGCGGCCGTTGGGATTGTTGATCGCCTGGCCCGACATGGTCTCTAGAACGCGAGAAATCGGTGCGCTGTCAGGGATTTCGGCGGCAAATGTCAGAATGTAGTTGAAGTCGTAACGATTGCCCTTGGCCAATGTGTCGGCCGGCTGCCAGAACGAGACGATATTGTCGTTGAACTCGTTCTCGACCGGGATCTCGATCAGCGTGACCGTGCCCTTGCCCCATTCGTCCTGCGGCGCGATCCAGGCCGAGGGGCGCTTTTCATAGCGCGCCTCGGCATCCTTGTAGGATTCGAAGTCGCGCGCGCGCTGCGCCAGGCCGAATCCCAGCGGATCGTTGTCCATGAAGGCCGAGACCTGCAAGGTGCTGTGCCCCGACAGCACCCGCCACAGCCGCTGTTCGCTGCCGGTCAGCATCTGCAACCCGTCGCTGTCATGCACCGCAGGGCGATAGTCGTCCACGCGCGAGCGGTCGGTCGGCCCGAACCAATACATCGAGGTCAGGGGCGCGATGCCTGCGTTGCGCATGTCCTGGCGCGGAAACAGCGAGACGCGGGTGTCGAAGACCGTCTCGGCGCCCGGCGTGATGCGGAACTCGAACGCGCCCGAGACCGAGCGGCTGTCGAGCAGCGCATGGACCAGCACGGAACGGTCCTGCGATCCGGGCTTGTGGATCCAGAAGCCGCGGAACAGCGGGAACTCCTCGCCCTCGGCGCTGCCGGTGCCGATGGCCAGGCCGCGCGCCGAAAGGCCGTAAAGCGTGCCGCGCGCCACGGCGCGGAAATAGCTGGCGCCCTGGAAGACCGCGATCTCGTCCATCACGTCGGGACGGTTCAGCGGCGCGCGCAGGCGGAACCCCGACCAGCCCATGTTGCCCAGCGTCTCGTAATCGACGCCGTCGGGGAACTGCACCGGGTCGAAGTCGAACATGTGCGGATCGAACCGGACCGGAATCACCACCCCCTCGTCGACCAGGGCGATGTCCACCGGCTCGTGGAAGATCGCGCCCGGCGGCAGCAGGTCCAGCGCGAAATCGCGGCTGCCGGCCCAGGGGTCGCGGTCGCGGCGGAACCGGATGCCGCGATACTGGTCATAGGTCAGGTTGCCGAAGCTGCCGACCAGCTCGGCATCGCGGTATTCATAGGGATTGGCGGCCAGATCCCTGGCCATCGCGGCGACATCCTCGAAGCCGAAGGGCCTGGGCGCGGCCTCCTCGGCCGGTTCGGCGGCGGCTTCCGGCTGGGCCTCGGGGCTTTCCTGCGCCAGGGCCGCCCCCAGCGAGGCTGACAGCGCGCTGACGGCCGACACGGCCGCACCGGCAGAAAGGACAAATTCACGACGACGCATCGACCGACCCCATGTTTCGGGCAGGAAAGCCCGGAAATTCCGGGGGGATTTCGCATTGCCGCGCGCATCAGGCAAGCCTTTTCGCGCCGAAAGGCAGGGTCTTGCCGAGAGGTTGATCGGAATTGCCGCGCCAAAGGGCCGCGCCGGCCCGAAAGCCCGCGCGGCCCGATGTGCCTGCCGCCTGCCTCAGCGGTTGATTTCCCGCGTGACCTGCCCCTTGGGGCTCAGCTCGACCGCGACCGGCTCGCCCTCGGGGTTCACCGCCTGCGCCAGGACGCGCGTCCCGTCCTGCATGATCTCGCCGATGCGGCTGTAGCCGGCCGAGGTCAGCGCCATGCGCACCTCGCCCCGGTCAAGCTGGTCCGGCGACAGCGCACCCTGGCGCTGCGGCGCGGGCGCCTCGCCGGCAGGGGCCGGCGCCTCTCCGGCGGGGGCCGGCGGCGGCATGTCGCGGCCCGGCCCGCGGTCCCAGCCGCGCTCGCCCCCGCGATCCCCGCGCGGCCCATGGTCCCAGCCCCGCGGGCCGTCGCCGCGGTGATGGCCGCGACGCATGTCCCGGCGGTCGTGGTCGTGTTTGCCCTGCCAGCCCTTGCCACGATCGCCGCCACGCTCGGCATCGCCGCGGCCAAAGCGCATCAGCGTGCCGTCCTGGGTAAAGGCGGCGCGCACGCCCTGCTTCCCGTCGCCCTGCCCGGCCAGCATCACGCCGCGCTCGCCGGAAAACACCGCCTTCAATCCGCCCAGCTCGCCGAAGACCGCGCTGTCGCGCACGGGCTGCGGCACCAGCTGGTCGACCAGCGCCTGCGGCAACACACCGTCGCCCTTGGCGCGCAGCCCGCGCAGCTGGCCCTTGTCGTCCAGCATGGCGTCGATCTGCGTGCCGTCGGGCAGCTTGCCCTCCAGCCGGGTGGCGCCACGCGGGCCGCGCTTGCTGGTCACGTCGGTCAGTCCGGCATCCTGCAACACCTGCGGCAGCGCGACCGGCGCCTGGGCCTGGGCCTCGGCCGCGGGCGGGGGCGCGGCGGGCGTCTCTTGCGCCAGCACGGGGGCCGAGAACGCCGCCAGCAGGGCCGAAAGCGCGATCGAGGTCGAGAGTTTTCTGCTCATCTCTGGTTCCTTCCTTATCGGGGCATCCTCAGCGGCCCCGGACGAATCGGGTGATAGCCCCTGTCGCGCCAACCAAAGACCAACGACCCGTTTGGCTTTCATTTGGATTTCGCCCATTACATAGGGCCGATGAACCGCATGCGCATCATATCCCTGTCGCTTCCCGTCGCGCTGGCGCTGGGGCTGAACGCGCTGGCCGAGGATCGCGGCCACGACCGCGGCCCGCCCTGGCCCGAGGATTGGGCGCCCGAGTTCGAAAGCCTCCAGCGCCACGATTCCCGCATCCTGCCGCTCAACCGCGCCGCCGAGATCGTGGCGGAACGGTTCCGCGGCCGGCTGATCGCGGCGCGCATCGTGCCGCCCACCCCCGACGAGCGGGCGCAGGGCGTGATCCTGGTGCATGAGCTGCGCCTGCTGACGCCCAGGCGCGACGTGCTGCTGATCCGGCTGGACGCGCATAGCGGCGATTTCCTGGAGGTCGCGGGCGCGGGCCTGACCGATGCCCGCCGAAAGGGGCCGAAGCCATGAAATGCCTGATCGTCGAGGACGACCCGACCCTGTCCGCGCAGCTGGCCGCCGCCCTGCGCGACGGCGGCTTCACCTGCGACATCGCCGCCGACGGCACCCAGGGCGAGTTCCTGGGCTCGACCGAGACCTACGACCTCGCGATCCTGGACCTGGGCCTGCCCGGCATGCCGGGGATCGAGGTGCTGACCCGCTGGCGCGAGGGCGGCGCGACCATGCCGGTGCTGATCCTGACCGCGCGCGGCGACTGGACCGACAAGGTGGCCGGCTTTCGCGCCGGGGCCGACGACTATGCCGTTAAGCCTTTCCGCCTGGAAGAGGTGGTGATCCGCGCCCAGACCCTGGTGCGCCGCGCCGCCGGCCATGCCCAGGCGGTGATCAAGGCCGGGCCATTGCGGCTCGACACCCAGCTGGGCGTCATCACCCGCAACGGGCTGGCGCTGAAGCTGACGGCGTTCGAAACCCGCATCCTCGCCTATCTGATCCATCACCAGAACCGCGTGGTCAGCCGCAGCGAACTGTCCGACCACCTCTATGATTCCGCCGCCGACCGCGACTTCAAGTCCATCGAGGTGGTGATCGGCCGGCTGCGCAAGAAGGTCGGCGAGGGCCTGATCGAGACCCGGCGCGGCGAGGGCTATGTGCTGAGGACCGCCGCTTGATCCTGCCGCGCGATTCGATCCGCGCCCGGCTGATCGGGCTGGCGGCGCTGCTGACCGGGGTGGCGCTGGTCGCAGGCTACCTCGCCATCGCCGCCATCCTCGAGGATTTCATCACCGGCCGCTTCGACGCCGAGACCGGGGCGGTGGCCGACGCCCTGATCGCCGGCGCCGGGATCGACGCCGAGGGCCGGCTGGTTGCCGGCCCCGCCCCGACCGATCCGCGTTTCCAGATGCCGCTGTCGGGCTGGTTCTGGCAATTGACGCAGGATGGCCAGGTGATGGCGAAATCGCCCTCGCTCTTCGACAACGTGCTGAACCCGCCCGAGGCGGATTTCCAGGGCGGCCCCGGCCTTGGCCCGGCGAACGAACCGCTGCGGGTCGCGCGCCATGTCTTCACCCTGCCCGGTTCCGCCTCGGCCCTGGCCGTCACCGTGACCGCGCCGCGGGCCGAGATCGACGCCGCCATGGCGCGGCTGCGCCGGCCGCTGGCCATCTCGCTCACCGTGCTGGGCCTGGCCCTGGCAGCGGCCAGCCTGCTGCAGGTCGCGGCGGGGCTGCGCAGCCTGGACCGGCTCGGCCGCGACCTGCGCCGCATCCGCGCCGGCCAGGCCGAGGCGCTGCCCCTGCCCGCCGTGGCCGAACTGCGCCCGGTCGCGGCCGAGATCAACGCGCTGCTGGAACAGAACCGCGCCGTGCTGGCCCGCGCGCGCGAGCATGTCGGCAACCTGGCGCATTCGCTGAAGACGCCGCTGGCGGCGCTGGACAATGCGCTGCCCCCAGACCATCCCGGCCACGCGCTGATCGCGCGCATGGACCGCCAGATCGGCTGGCACCTGCGGCGCGCGCGCAGCTCGGCCGCGCCGCGGCTTCTGGGCCAGCGCACGCCGGTCGCGCCGGTGATCCAGGACATCCTGCTGGTGCTGGGCGGCCCGATCCGCGAGACCGGCCTGCGCGTCGAGGTCCGTGCCGAAGCCGATCCCGCCTTTGCCGGCGAGCGGCAGGATCTCGAGGAGATGATCGGCAACCTGGTCGAGAACGCGGTGAAATGGGCTTCCTCGGCGATCCGCATCACCGCGCGGACCCAAGGCGACCAGCTGCACATCCTGATCGAGGACGACGGCCCCGGCATGTCGGATCAGGATCATGCCCTGGCGCTGACCCGCGGCGCCCGGCTGGACGAGGCCGGCCCGCCGGGCACCGGCCTGGGCCTTGCCATCGTCGCCGACCTGGCGGCGCTGCATGGCGGCGCGCTGACGCTGGACCGCGCGGCGCTGGGGGGCTTGCGCGCGGGATTGCGGCTGCCGGGGGCTGCCGCGCCGGCAGCGCGGCGCGGCTAGATTCCCCTTGCCTCGCATGGCGCGCCGGCCTATCCCGGCCCGGCTTGGAAGCGTGGCCGAGTGGTTTAAGGCTCTGGTCTTGAAAACCAGCGTGGGGGAGACTCCACCGTGGGTTCGAATCCCACCGCTTCCGCCACCCTAGCGTTGCCTTTCGTGATCATCCGTTAAAATTAACATTAAAAATCAACAATATAAGTCGATACTGCGTTAATGCCCGTTGTCATGCGTGGTAGGTAACGGCTAAAAAAACGGCGGGTTGATTGGCGGGTTGAGGGGTTGGCCGATGGCAAAGGGTGATCTGGACGCCTTGGGCGTGAAGCGGGCGAAGCACGATGGCCGCAAGGGGCCGGTGCAGATTTCGGCAGGTGGCTGCAAGGGGCTGTATCTGCAAATCAGCCCATCGGGCGCGAAGTCCTGGATTCTGCGCGTCACGTTGGGCGGCAAGCGGCGGGAAATCGGCCTTGGGGCTTGTCCCGCGATCAGCCTTGCCGATGCGCGCGAACGCGGACTTGCCACGCACAACGAAATCGACCGGGCCGGGCGTGCTGGCCGTGACTGGTGGGCCGAACGGCAAGAGGCGAAAGTAGCCAAGCGCGCCGAAGTCGCCGCGACGGTTGAAGCCGCGAAGCTGATGACGTTCCGTGAAGCCGTCCGGGCGTTCTGTAGCGCGGCATCCGGGCAACTGGACGAACTGACGAACGCGAAGCACAAGGCGCAATGGGAATCGACTCTGCTGGTCTATGCGGCAGGCGAAAAAGAACCGGGACGGGCGGCACCACGGAACCGCAAAAACCCCGAAGGTATCGGCAAGGACGGTATTGGCGAAAAGCCGGTTGCCGATCTGACGAAACACGACATTGCGCGCATTCTCGAACCAATCTGGAAAACCAAACGTGAAACGGCGCGGCGCGTCCGGTCACGGATTGAGGCTGTTATCCGATGGGCAGACGGCAAGGAGAACAGGGACCGCGCCAATCCTGCGCAATGGTCCGATCTCAAACACCTTGGAGCGTTCACCGTGCGGCGCGGCATGAAGCAGAAAGCCATTGCCCAGCAGAAGAAGCATCATCCCGCCTTGCAGGTCGAACACGCACAGGAATGGTTTGCCGATCTGCGCAGCCGCCCGAGCATCAGCGCCCGCGCGCTGGAATTCGTCGCCTTCACGGCCTGCCGGTCGCAAGAGGTTCGCGGCGCGCGGTGGTCCGAAATCAAGGGGCTGAACGGTCCCGCGCCGGTTTGGACTGTGCCAGCCGAACGAATGAAGATGGGCCAGCCGCATCGCGTCCCGTTGTCTGCGCAGGCGGTGGCGCTGCTGCGCGCCCTGCCCCGGCATCAGGGAACCGAACTGATTTTCGTGGCACCGCGCGGCGGGCAGCTTGGTGACATGGCCCTAAGCAAGACCATGAAGGACCGCCACGCCGCACAAGTGAAAGCAGGCCGCGCCGGTTGGCTGGACAAGCACAACGGCAAGATAGCCACGCCGCACGGCCTGCGCGCCACATTCAGGACGTGGGTTCAGGACCGGGCAGCATTTCCGGGCGAACTGGCCGAAGCCGCGCTTGCGCATGTCGCGGGCGATTCCGTTGAACAGGCATATAAGCGCGGGGATGCGCTGGACCCCCGCCGCCCGCTCATGCAGGCATGGGCCGACTATCTGACAGGCACGCAGGTCGCGCAGGCGGCGGAATGATCAGCGACGACCCGAACCACGATGCGGGCCTAAGTGCCGTCTCGAACGCACAGGCCGGAAATTGGGCGCTGCTGCGCGCCCGGTTGTGCGATCCGGCCATAACCCTGACCATGTTCGAGCGCGAATGGCTGGCGCGGGAACGCCTGCCGGGAAAATCTGGACGGCCCAAGGAGGCGCAAGAGCCGCTGCTATACTGGTGGTTCCGACAGGCTCTGTTGCATAACTCAGGTGATGGGCGCGGTTACCCCCTCCCCGGACAGACTTATCCTACAGCTTCCGTGACCGGGATGCCGAGCGCGGTGTAGCCGTTCAGGACGGCGATGCGGATCTGGAACTCGGCGACCTGACGGTCGAAGTCCCTTGCCATGAGCCGCTGGCCCAGCAGTTTGACACAATGCATCTTCGTCTCGATGCGGCTCCGGCGGTGGTATCCACTCCATCGTCGCCACAGGGTGCGGCCGAGATACCTGGACGCCCGGAGGGCCTCGTTGCGCGCGACGGCTCCAGCGGTGATGGTCTTCCAGGTCTTCGCGTTCCTGCGCGGTGGGATGACGGCATGGGCTCCGCGATCTGCAATCGCATCGTGGCACTTGCGCGTGTCGTAGGCGCCATCTGCCGTGACGCTACCGATTTCCTGGTCCTCCGGGATCTGGTCGAGAAGGTCAGGTAGGATCGGCGCATCGCCGACGTTGCTCCCGGTGATCTCGACAGCCCGGATCTCTAGCGTTTCCTCGTCGATCCCAAGGTGGATCTTGCGCCAGACCCGCCGTTTGGGGCCACCATGCTTGCGAGCGTGCCACTCGCCTTCGCCCTCGACCTTGATTCCTGTGCTGTCGATCAGCAGGTGCAGCGGCCCTTTGGAGCCGCGATACGGGATGTTCACAGCCAAGGTCTTCTGGCGGCGGGACAGTGTGCTGAAGTCAGGCACCGTCCAGTCGAGGCCAACCAGACGCAGCAGGCTCTCGACGAACCCGGTCGTCTGCCGGAGCGCCATGCCGAATAGCACCTTCATCGTCAGGCAGCTCTGAATGGCAGTATCGCTGTAGGTCTGCTGGCGGCCACGCCTCCCCGTCGGCACGGCATCCCAGCTCATCTCGGGGTCGAACCAGATCGTCAGCGAGCCCCGGCGCTTGAGCGCTTCATTGTAGGCTGGCCAGTTTCTGGTCCTGTAGGTTGGCGGTGTGGGTCTGCTCATACATCACAGCTACCACCCTGGATTCACGATCTGAATCCCTGACGGGATTTGTGCAACAGAGCCGTTCCGACATGCCGAGGGGATGGAACATCCTGATGCGATCCAACGAGTGTGCAAGGCACTGAACAGAACCAGCGCGAGCGGCAAGGAAGCGATAGAGCGCGCGATACGGCGCGCAGGCGGCGAAGGCTATGACCCCGGCGAATGGTGGCACCGTTGCGGGCAATGGTATCGCGAAGGCAACCGAAACCCACAGATTTTTCCATCCGCCCTACGCGCAGAAACGCAGGATTTCGCAGAGTTTCTGCGCACCCGGACAGAATAGGCCGGGGGTTTCTGTCCGCTGGTTCTTGATGCAATCCGTGTAAAACTGCGATTAATGGTTAGCCATGACCCCGACAGGAGCATGGCAAAATGAACGAGATTTATCTATCTGACGTGCAAATTGCACAGCGATACGGCTTGAAATCGCGCGAAGTGATCTGGAAATGGGTGAAACGCAACGGATTTCCCCACCCGATCAAACTATCACCCGGCTGCACTCGCTGGAAATTGTCCGAAATCGAACAGTGGGAAGCAACGCGATCCGCTGCATAGCGGACGAGGGCACCGCTCTATCCTATTGATCCAACATCATTTGGATTGAAACCATGAAACAACCCGCCAAACTACCCGCCGTTCTGTTTCTAGTGCTTGCAGGATGCGCAGCCGATCCGCATTTGAGCGATCCGAACTGGATTTTCAACGGGCCGAACTTCTGCATCACAAATCGAGAACCGATCATGATTAAGGAATTGTGCTATGATTAAATTTGAAGCAAAGGGCGAAATCAAAGGCGATGTTCTCACGCTTTACGACGAGAACAACACTGTAAGATTCCAATTGAATCTTCGCTATTACATAGACGTCATGTTAGACGGCAAGGAAGTGGACGGGCGGGATTATCCGCTTGATCCGCCGGGCATTGCGGGTTAGCTTACCCATATCCTTTCGGCTAGGGGGTCGGAAGGGTCTCGAATTCTTCATCATGAGCCGGGGCGGTGCGAATCGCCCCGGCTTTTTCGTGCAAAAACGTGCAAGACCCGTTGACAACTGTCACAGTTTGACGCATTTTCAGGGCATCCCATTTGGGGTTTTGGTTAGGCCCGGTGCGGAACGTCACTTATGCCGCAAGGCATTTGCCGCCCGGGCCACATATTCCAATAGAGCCGGTTGCAAATTCCCCATCCTTGAGGCAATATCGAGGGTGCCCGCTTGGCGTTTTGGTTTGGCTCGGGTGGAACGTCACTGTCTCGCATGAGATTTGCCGCCCGAGCCGCACCGGAATTAAAGCCGGCATGATCTTGACGGATCATTAAACCAAAACTCTTGAAACGGGAATTTCCCAAATGAATACCTATGTAACGAGCGCGGTTTCCGCGAGCGAACGACCTGTCACCTTCGCAAGTGATGTGCCGAACATTGATTTAGCAAAGCAATTCCTTGTTGCGTTGCTCGGGCCGAATGCACCCGTAACAGTGAGATTGATTTGGCAGAAATCAGCGCCTGTTCAGGGTGCAAACACGCACACATTTCAGAATCCAAACGATTCGGATTGGGCGACTATCAGTTTCTGGAACGTAGCAGGATATTCAGTCTTTTTCTTCGCTAACGAACTGGACGGAAACGGAACGTCCGATCACAACGTGACGCGGGTCCGTTCGAACTTTGTTGATCTGGACAACATCAGCACCGCAACCGAATCCGCAAAGCGGATTGTTCATGTGTGAACCGGCGTGCAAAATTGACCCCGTAACGGGGTAATCGGCTTCCAAAAATGACCCCCCTTACGCTGATGGTCATGATGCCTCCGAGGCTATCGGGGGGCACAGTGTGGGATGCTGGTTGTGGAGACGATTGCGAAGATCCGCCGGGCGTATTTCCAGGACAAGAAGTCGATCAAGCATATCTGCCGAGAGCTGCGGGTATCGCGGAACACGGTTCGGAAGGTGATCCGGTCCGGCGCAACGGAGATGACTTACGAGCGAACCGTCCAACCGCAGCCGAAGATCGGTCCCTGGAAAGGCAAGCTCGACGAGATGCTGGCGGCGAATGCGCGCAAGCCGAAGCGCGAGCGGCTGACCCGCATCCGGATTTTCGAAGAGCTCAGGGCCCTCGGATATGACGGCGGCTACGACGCGGTCCGACGCTATGCGGCTTCGTGGTCGCAGGCGGAGCAGGAAGCGTCAGCCGCCGCCTATGTGCCACTGAGCTTCGATCCGGGTGAAGCCTACCAGTTCGACTGGAGTCACGAGGTCGTTCTGATCGACGGCGTGACCACCACGGTGAAGGTGGCTCACGTCCGGCTTTGTCATAGCCGGATGCTGTTCGTCCGGGCCTACCCGCGAGAGACGCAGGAAATGGTGTTCGATGCCCATGACAAGGCCTTTGCCTTCTTCGGCGGCGCCTGTGCGCGTGGGATCTACGACAACATGAAGACGGCGGTGGACACGATCTTCGTCGGCCGCGACCGCGCGTATAATCGCCGGTTCCAGCAGATGTGCGGACACTACCTTGTCGATCCCGTCGCCTGCACCCCCGCGTCCGGCTGGGAGAAGGGACAAGTAGAGAACCAGGTTGGCGTTGTCCGGCGGCGGTTCTTCGTGCCGCGGCCGCGCTTCAAGAGCTACGCGGAACTCAACGCCTGGCTTCAGGATCGCTGTATTGCCTGGGCCAAGGCCCATCCGCACCAGGAATTGCGTGATCGGACAATCTGGGACGTGTTCCAGGATGAGCGGGCGAGCCTGGTGCCCTACGTCGGCCCTTTCGACGGATTCCATGCCGTGCCGGCCTCGGTGTCCAAGACCTGCCTCGTTAGGTTCGACAAGAACCGCTACTCGGTCGATGGTCGCGCCGTCGGCCGTCCGGTCGAGATCCGCGCCTATGCCGAGCGGGTCGAGGTCTGGCAGGACGGCAAGATCGTCGGCCGGCACGACCGCGCCTTCGGGCGCGACAAGGCCATCTATGACCCGCTGCACTACATCCCGGTGCTGGCCCGCAAGCCCGGCGCCCTTCGAAACGGCGCTCCCTTCAAGGAATGGGAACTGCCGCCGGCGATACGACGCGTCCAGCGTAAGCTGGGGCGCGTGCCGAACGGTGACCGTCAGATGGTCCAGATCCTGAGCATGATCCCAACGGATGGACTGGAAGCCGTCGAGGCTGCCTGCGTCGAGGCCCTGACCGAAGGCGCCCCGGCGGCATCGGTCGTTCTGAACATCCTGGCCCGACATCGCGAGCCACCACCTCCGTTGACCATCGCCACGCCGGACGCGTTGCGCCTGACCTGCGAGCCCGTGGCCGACTGCAAACGCTACGACAGCCTCAGGAGACCCCGCCATGGAAAGATCACAGGTGCTGGACGCGATGGGCCAGTTGAAGCTCTACGGCATGAAGGCCGCCTACGATGAGATCATCGCCACGGCGGTGAAGCGACAGCACGAACCGCAGCAAATCGTGGGCGACCTGCTGAACGCCGAGATCAGCGAGAAACAAGCTCGCTCGATCAAATACCAGATGACCATCGCCAAGCTGCCCTTGGCCAAGGAAGTCGACGAGTTCAGCTTCGAAGACACGCCCGTAAACGAAACGCTGGTGCGCGATCTGGCCTCCGGAGAGTTCCTCGAGCATCAGCGTAACGTCGTCCTCATCGGCGGCACCGGGACCGGCAAATCCCACCTTGCCGTCAGCATCGCCCGGGCCTGCATCCGCCGTGGCAAGCGCGGCCGCTTCTTCAACGTCGTGGACCTGGTGAACAAGCTGGACGCCGAAGCCCGCGCCGACCGACAGGGACGCACTGCGGATCTCCTGTGCCGCCTCGACTTCCTGATCCTCGACGAGTTGGGATATCTGCCGTTCGCCCAGACGGGTGGCCAGCTCCTGTTCCACCTCATCAGTCGCCTTTACGAACGCACCTCGATCATCGTGACGACGAACCTCGACTTCGGCGAATGGCCGACCGTCTTCGGAGACGCGAAGATGACAACGGCGCTCCTCGACCGACTGACCCATCACTGTGACATCGTCGAGACCGGCAACGAGAGCTGGCGCTTCAAGACGCGGGAATGACCGAGACGCCGCTGGCCCGATCCGGTTGCGCTGTATGGAGGCTACACCGCATCGGGCCAGCTACCCGTGCTGACCAAGCGGGGTCATTATTGGGCGCCGAAAGGGGGTCAAAGTTGCGTGCCGATTGACAGATCCGCGGCTTCATCGTTGTGCAGACACACCGGCCGACCAGGCCGGAGGTGACGCGCGAACTGGTCGAGGCATGGTACCGGGACCGGGCACACATCAAGTTTCCGGAGCGGATCGAGCTCTGTCTCGGCCACTTCCCGGATCCGGAGGCATTCAGGCCGAAAGGTCTCATCGTACGCCAGACCCGGCAGCGATGGGGGTCCATGTCGCCTGCCGGACGCCTGCTGCTGAACCGCCGCCTCGTGCAGGCGCCGGTCGACGCCATCGACTACGTGATCACCCACGAGCTCTGCCATGTGGCGGAGCCTCATCACGGTGCTGCCTTCTTCGAGCTACTCTACAAGGTGATGCCCGATTGGGAGCGTCGGAAGCAGAGGTTGGAAAGGGCCATGGCCTGAGAACTTCCGAACCCGGTCGCGGCAGACGCAAACGCGACTCCAATCCAAGCAATTTCTGACTCTGGATTTTCTTGCTATCTTACAAGGTCTTATAAGAAATTCACCAAACGGGCGCAGTCATGAGGTCCGGAGAATATCGCCTCTGAGAGACCGCTTCCGGCCCACCTGGTGCCCGAGCCAGTGCTCAGCCCCTCCTGCATAACCCTCGAAAACAACGGAAAAATCGGGCCCCAGCCAGTTGGGGAGTACCTTTTGGCGAGGGCAAGTGGCGGAGGGGATGGGCCTGACGTCCAACCTTCTCCGGCTCAACTCGGCTTGGAGGGAGGCTCCGCAGAATGGATCATAGGAAAACCATTCATTAGCAATTGATCGTCTAACCCCACACGCACTTCGACAGCCGGGCGATCAAAAGATGACGTCTCAATCGACCGCCTGTATCTTGAAGTCATGTAGTGGAACCTCTGGTTCAAGGAACCTACCCAATTCCGCCTCTGATCCGGCTGTGCCGCAACGAAGGGGCCGTCGACCACGATATCCGAGTGTTCAAGCAACGCTTCAACTCCCGGCAGATTGCGCCGACGAAGTTGTTCCAGCCTGAAGCCGGTGAATACCATTACGGACAATCCAAGTCTCTGGCAGGAGCTGGCAACCTCGGCCAGCCCTTGCGCTTGATAGGACGGCTCACCGCCAAGGAAAGTAACCCCTTCAATGCCGTAGTAGTCACGGGCCTCCTCTATCTCGTCCACGATTTGCGATGAAAGAATGGTCTGCCTGCGCACGAAGGGCAGTAAATCCTGATTGCAGCAACCGGGACAATCGATGTCGCAACCCTGAACCCAAAGCGCATAGCGTAGCCCAGGCCCTTCGACGGCCGTGCAGGGTATACGGGAAGCAATGTTCAAATACCGGGTCATGACGCCTCAAGTGTCACACGAGGCAAACCTTCATTAGTCAACTCGATAACAAGCGTTTGGCCAATACACATGGCTCTATCCGGCACCTCGTTGAAAAGAAACCTAGAAATCGGGTCGATCACCCATTTCGTCAATGCGGTGATGGCACCGCGTCCGCCCATGCTAGGGTCGATTTCGCCTGCAACCTTCTCAAGAAATACACGTTCCTCAGCGATTCGGACGGCCCGAATACCATATTTATCCTGGAGCTGCGCGCGAAGCGAGCCAAGTTTGCTCCGCATGATTTCAGCCAGAAAGCCCCTGTCACGAACAAAGTTGAACGCGACGATATTGTCGCCAATTCGGTTCAAGAGTTCAGGTCGCCCCATTTCCCTCACGAAATAATCCCGCACGCTACTGTTAAAAGCCTTTCTCGTCTCTTCGTCGGTCAATGTCGGAGCGATCTCGGCAGCACCAATGTTTGACGTGAATATTATAATTGCTTCCGAGAAGCTCACGGTTTGACCGCGTCCGTCCGTAAGGCGGCCATCTTCCAGAATTTGAAGAAACTTGTCGAGAATTCGTACATGGGCCTTTTCAATCTCGTCGAAGAGAAGGACGCAAAAAGGACGCTTTCGGATGGCATTCGTCAACTGCCCACCCTCCTCATAGCCGACGTATCCCGGCGGCGCGCCAATGAGGCGTTGGTCGCTGTGTTCATGGTTGAATTCTGACATGTCGAAGCGAATGAACGCCTCTTCATCCCCAAAGAGGAACTCCGCGAGAGATTTTGCCAGTTCCGTCTTACCGACTCCGGTGGGACCGACAAAGAACAGCGAACCTTTCGGCATTCGTTGCCGCCTAGAATGCTGTAAGCCTGAAAGGCCGGTAAAGGCTCGAATGGTGACAGCGGTGACTTTCTCGATTGCGTGAGTTTGGCCCTTGACGCGCTCTTCCAACATGGTCGGCATCGAGAGAAGTTTATCGCGGCTGAGTGCCTCCCACGCGCTGGTCTGAATACCATGACGATAGAGGCTCAACAGACTGTCGGCCGTCAACTCTTCGGTTTCAGAGCATCGGACAGACAATCCTTCGATATTCAGGATATCCTGGCACGACATCCCGTCGAGCGCATCAATCAGGTCCTCATATCCCGCCTGACCGGCCTTAGGTCGGTTCTTCAGCCGCCATTGATGAAGCCGGTCTCCTAATATCGTAGCTCGCTCCTGCCGATCCGGCAGCGGCACGACAACCTCGCGTAGATGCGCCGGGCCCGGCAGCATCGACAAGGGAAGCGCATGGGCAGTGGGTGTGATGAGAACCAACAGGTTCTTTGGCCCTACCTCCTCTGGGTGCGCCGCGCCGACAATGGCCTTGGCAAGTCGCGCAAGCAGGTCTCGTTCACTCTGTGAGGGATTCTGGCCGAACGAGAACGCAAAGTTCGCCAGATTGGCGACAAAGGCCGTCGGCTGCGCGGTCTTGTTGGACAGTACCCTGAGCACGATGGCGACGAAATCTTCCACAGTAACCGGCGAAGGTTCCGCACTGTCAAAACGCGCATCCGGGGCAACAGCATAATCCGCACCTCGAGCCTCGGCCGGCCCTGCCGAGCTGGCCAAGGTCTCCCATTTCGCCGCATCGCGGCCGTGGACTCCCGTTACGGGATCCCATTCGATCACGGACTTGAAGGCGCCCTCGCGAAGTGCCGCGGCGACCATTTCGGGTACGCGCTGATACTCTGTCGTCCAAGGATTGCGGCGCAGATCGTGAACCTCGCCGTGAACGACAAGGCAAGACACCAGGCCAGCATGCGTTTCCAAGCTACGCAACCATACAGGACGATGAACCGACTTCATTTCCTGCGCTCCTCCGAACCGTCCGGCAACTGCTTGGCCGATTTTCCGATCATGTCCGGATTGCGCCACGAAACCTTCTCTTCTTCGAGTTCGATCCCGTAGATATCCTGCAGCCGAGGCAAGACCTTGTCAGCGTCATCGAGGCAAGCCTGCCCTTGATAGTGATCGAATTTGTAAGTCATCCCATCCAGATTGACGCGGAAAGCCGCCTGCGCGCCAGATGGACGCTGTGCTTTGATGACCACGGCGGCGGCCTCGCCCGCTTCGAGCTTCGGGTCGGAAACGACAAACCCCGCGTTGCGCAGTTCGCGCAGAAGACCAGAAACCACGTGCCGTCGCGCAGCCTCCTGCAGGGCGCGCTCATCGGCGGCCTGGCGGATCGCAGAAAGCCTTTCATCCAAGTCTTGCAGCGTAAGCCCCTCATCGGTCAGGGTCGGTCGCAAGCCGCTGATCGCTGCTTGGGCCAGATCGTCGCCCAACTGCGCATAGACCGCCAGCGCGTCTTCCAGCAGGGCTTCCTTCTCGCGCCGGTCGTCTTCGCGTTGCTTGGCGTGTTTGAGAGTTTCGGCCTTCTCTCGGGCGCCCGCCATTACCGTATCAAGGCGACTTGCCAGCTCTGAACGCCGACGCTCATAAACCGCAAGCTCGATTGGCTCGCTCTCAATCTCGCGGCGAAGCGCCATCAAATCTTGCTGGCAGAGGTCTCGCTCGATTGCGCTCGGCAAGGACGCACGGGCTTTGCGGAGCATATCGAGCAAATTTTCCTGTGCAGCCAGTTCCTGTGCGTTTCTTGCGTTCCGCGCATCGCGCTCGCCGGCTAGGCGCTCGCGGGCGATTTCTCGCTCGGCCTCGGCGGCTGCGGCTGCCGCTTCTCTCTCAGCGGCCTGAGCGGAGCGACGGTTCTCACGGGCGCGGCCGTTCAACCCACGCATCATGCCAGACAAGCGGATGTTTTCATCCCGCGCTTGTTCCGCGTCTCTGCTTAACAACTGTTCGACCCGTGCAAGCGCCCGGCGACAATCGCGGTAATCATCGGCAACGAAAACATCCAAACCTTGTTCAGCCAGGGCATCAAGGCGTTCGCGATTTCGTTCGGCATATCGCGATGTAGTGTCCCGGATGCGGTCGAGATACATCTCCCTACGTTTCTGAGCCTCAATTCGCCAGCGCCTATCTGCTACAAAGCTCATTTCTGGATGTTCCTCCGCCGTGTCTTTGAATCGGTCATGAAGTCTTCTGCCCTCATCACATCGATATTGTAGGATTTGCACCTCGGCACGAAGTCCAGGTCCTCGGAGACAAGAACTACTATGCGATCTGGCTGACGGTAGGGAATCAGCGCTGCGATAATCTCTCCATCTGCATTCCGCTTGTCGCCTGACTTAAGGTAATTCACATCAGGGAAGGGTGCCGCCCAATGATTTTTCGGAAGTCTCGAAATTGCACGCAAATTCTTCCGACTTTTCCATCGGAAGTCGCCTTTTTGTGTTTTCTTCCTTTCGATTTCTTCTGCAACCGTTTTCGGAAACACTAAGAAATCTGTCGGCAGAAGGTGGTCTGCCAGATCGCCAAACTCAAGAACAGATGACGTATCAAATGCGACGACTCTGTCGAATTCGGGCGGAACGAGCCCTAGCTCCCGAGATTGCTGATCCGTTTTGGAGACAAGCCCTGTTGCAGTAGGATCGAGTCTGCCCAATTCAGGCTGTGAACGTCGGAATTGATCCAGTGAGGGATCTCTCGCCAAGGTTTCGACCAGCCCTTCAAGAACAGAGCTCGGCAGGTTTTCAAGCGCGTCAACGATCCCTTGCATCCATGTTTGCGACGTCGGCTCATGCCTGACCCGATCAATGAGACTGATCCAAAACGTTGCTGGCGGCAGCCAAAATGCAGGCAGCACAAATATCTCTGGAACTTCCGAAAACCGGCATTCACTTTCAAGGGCAGCGACCAGTTCGCTCCATTCCGAACCGCTCTGCGCAAAGCCACCTGTCGTGCGGAACACCCCGATTTCAGCATGCAATCCTTCCCATATGACGGGCAACCTAAGGTATTCGCGCCCCTCCCTCGCCAGAAAGACTCCCGCGACACCTGGATTGTCTTCCCGCGGATAAGCCACCCGCATGGCTTGCCCCCGAGCCGGCGGTGAAATGAACGTCGGCGCGGTTACCCCCTCCACGGGATCGAGCTTGGCCAGGACGACCGATGACGGAAAATCCAACTCTGTCGATATCGCCTCGGGCAAGCCACGAACCAATGTCAGCCCAAGCAGCCCCTCGGGCAACCGGCAATGGAGCGACACCGCGGCATCATCCTCAAGCGGGGAATGGTTCGGTCCGTCCTGGCGGTCCGGCAACAACCAGGAGCGCCGCACCGTTTGTGGAAGACCGCGTAAATACTCGCTCTCGCGCGGGTCGCTGCATTCGAAGGAAAGCTCGCCGTCTCTGAGGACAAGCACGGCGTCGCCGCGTCGCCATCGATGACCAATCTTCTCGCAGGTTGCATTGTATACCTGCATGTCGTCCTGCAACTCAGCCCTGAGTTCGCCGTCAATCCAATGCCGAGGGGGATCGGTCGAGAATGGGTCGACAGGGATACGAAAACAGCTCCCATCCACGGGCTCGGCAAGCAGAACATCGGCCTCAACGATTTCTTCGAGGACCGGATCAAAGAACCGCTCGATTGTTCGATCCTGTGCCGATTTTCGGGCTTGCTCTGACGGCTCCGCCGCACGCGCACCGTGCGGCTCGTCGGGCCCCGGCGCAAGATCGACAAGGCGGAGCAAGGACGGGTCGATCTCGTGCTCGGCCACCCGATGAACGCGCCCGCGTTCAATAAGATCGCCGAGGACATCGGGCATGATTTCCCGGGCGCCCGACACGCCGAAAACCTCCCGAAACAAGCTGCCGATCGGTGCTTTGGCAAGGGTGTTGTCGCTGCGTGAAAACCGAACCACCGCCTTTTCCAGAGCCCGGTGCAGTGGAGTGAGCTCCGGCAGGAGACGATAGGTTACCTTTGCACGAAGGTGCAGGACCGGAAACCACACAGACGCCTCTCCCAGCCTCATGGATTTTTTCTCTTGGAGCGCAGCGGCTTCGGCCCAAGGATATCCTTGGCCTGCCAGAGACCGCCCAGTTCCTTGATATCACCGATGATTTGCCCATAGACGGGGGTTCGTCGCGGCGCGCCACCGTCAACAGGTTCGATCGCAACCTCAAATCGCTCAAAGGTCTTCCGCGCTCCGATCACCACCAGAAGATCGCGCGCCCGCGAGAACGCCACATTGATCCTTTCGAATTTCGCCGGATTGGAGTTCTTGCCCAAACGCTGAGATCTGTTTCGAACCATGCTCACGATCACGATGTCCGCCTCCTTCCCCTGGAACCGGTCGACCGTCTCGACGTCTATTCGCAGGCCCTTGAAACGCTCGCCGAGCCTCGACTCGAGTTCCTTGCGGATCAACCTTTTCTGGCGGTTGTAGAAAGTGGCGACGGCGATGGTCTTGGTGCGATGATCTCGTTCGCAGACATTGACAATGTCCTCGACGACTTGGGCGACGAGTCGTGCTTCAAGCTCATTTCCGATGCCGGTCCCGTCGCTGTCCTCGTAGGCAACCTTTCCGGTTTCATCTTCCGAACTGTCGATCCACAGCGCATGAAGACTCTCTGTAAGGTACTGTCCGCCGGATCGCGACTTCAGGTTCAGGCCATGTGTCCGCCATGACCATCTGGCGCTGGTATCCAGCCCATCCGGATCGGTCAGACCGGATTGCAACCGCCCGTCGTAAAAACGATTGATCAGCGACATGATCTGCGGATGCATGCGATATTGGGTGTTTAGGGCCGCTCTGCTACTGGGGTCTATTTCGGCAAAGCCGTCGCGGAACAGCGATGCCGTCGTCAAACGCTCGTATTTACGTAGCAATTCGGCCTCACGCTCCAAAGCTTCCGCATCCTCGTCGTCCGTGAGAGACTTGTCCGGCTTCGAGAAAGACGCAAACTCGAACGTCGGAGGAAGCTGCCGGTGATCACCAACAAGGATCGTCTTGGGTGCAAGAAGCATCGGGCGTAGCAACTCCAGCGGAGTCGCCTTGCTGACCTCGTCAACGATCACCACATCAAAGTTGGAAAATCCGTTGTCCGAAAGGATCCTGAAGTCGGCGTTGCACGTGATGCCGATGACATTGGCGCTGCGCACATAGCGTTCGCCCATGCGATCCGTGGCGGAACGTTTCTCCGCCTGCTGCTTCAGGTCGCCAACCCATTCATCCAGCAAAGGCAACCAATCCTCAAGTGGACCGGCTTCTGCGAGGCGGCTTGTACGCAAGTCCAGAATGCCCTCGATCTGGGCTATCGCTGCCGCTACGTCGGACGGAGACGGTTCGGCCGAAAGATCGAGAAATTCACTCGCCTCCGACAACAGTTCCACACACTGCTCATGGACCCTATCGCCACGGCTGCGTGCATCGGCCAGGGCCTGCTGTGCAAGCAGACGCTCGCGATCGGCCACCACTGCTTCGGTTTTTGCACTCGCCTCGTCGTCGCCGGATCCTTCCGCTACGGGCGACCCTTTAGCCGGCCACGCATCGAGTATCCGCTGTCTTGCGCCCTCGGCCCTCTCTCGGCCAACCTGATCCCCTTCGTCCCTCAACCTCGACTGGATGTCGCGGATCCGTTCTTGCACCTGGCGATGCAGAGCTGGCGCCGAGACCTCAAGATGCGCCTTACCTCCCTCCTGCTCGACAAGCATTACGAGAAGGTCGGCCACATCTGGCGCGAGCTCAGGCCTAAAGCAGGAGGGATCCCAATCCTCTAAATTCGCAAGCGCGTTGCGAGCCATGGCCCACCATGCCGCACGCCCGTTAGTTTCTGATTCCGCCTTCTGTCGCGCTCTCACCTCGTCCAGCCGTGCATTGGCTCGCTCGAGCGCATCCTTGCGCGCCGCAATGTCCGCATCCGAAACCCGTCGATCATCGGCCAGCTTTCGGGCGCGCCCCAGCCAGATCTGCAGTTGCTTGACCTCTGCTGTCAGAGACTTGAGCGGCCCGCTCACCTTCTGTTTCACATGTTCTGCGGCCATCTCATACCACTCGGCGACAGCTGTCGATTTTCTTTCCTCTCCGTCGTTTTTGCTTAGCCAAAGCTGTCGAACCTCGGGGTCATCCCTCAGGCGATCAAGCGCGTTCTCGACCGCAAGGTTGGTCTGCGAGGCAATCAGCACGCGATGCCCCGACCGGACGAAGTGCGCGCAAGCCGCGGCGATCATCGTGGTCTTTCCGGTTCCCGGCGGGCCTTGAATATAGGCGATTTCGGGCGCGGCGAGCATGACGCCGACGGCGGCCTTTTGATCCTCGTTAAGGCGGTACATCTGGGCGATCTGCTCATTCAAAAGCCGATCAGGCCTGTCTGATGGTTTTGCCGCCAGCGTTACGTTGAAAAGCGATGCCATCAAATAGGGGGCGGCGGGCAAGCGGTTGGCTTGCCGCCGACCGCTCGCCCCGAACTGCAATTGCGTCAGGGCTGACCCGTAACGATCAAGTTGCGTCTTTGAGCCGGTTGCTTCGCTCAAATCTCTCAATCCAAGCGATGTGCTTTCGGCCATCTTGGCCAACGCAGTCACATCAGCCTTGCGCGAAAAGTTCAACCGGACCTGAATGGCTTTGGGGTCAGGCCATGGGCAATCCTTCAAGAAATCCTGCCTGAGTGCAGCGGGTCCGATTACCTTGAAATCAGTACAGCGATAACTGATGGCTTGGCCCCTACGATCACCCTGCTTCCAGGGTTCTTCCAATGGATAGAGCTCAACACTGCGGCGTGTGTCCTTCGGCAGGCGGGCACCGGAAATATGGCGGGCCGCCGCAGCACCTTCACAAATGACAACACCATTCCAGGCATTGTCTTCCCACTCGCCGGGTCCCATAGCTGCCCAAGGTGCCTTGCGCGAAATCTCGCGGTTGGCCCAGTCCAGATAGCCTTGCCAGTCAGTCAACCGATCCTGGAGCACTTCCTCCAGCATGTCTGGCAGAGCTTGCGCTTGCTCCAGAATCTCATCAAGTGCAGGTGTCGCTGCTGGCAACGAGCGTCGCGATGTATAGCGCAAAAAAGAAGCGACTGCCTCAAATGGGCGCGGCGCGCAATCCGGAACTACCGCAGCGTCCAGAACTAGAAGCGTCGTGTTGTCCGGCGTATTTCTGGAACCGTAATCGAGCCGGCAAAGCAGGCAAACCGACATTGCCTCAGGCAAGCAGCTTTTCAGTTGCGGCAGCACTTCTGCAGGTCGAACCAGAACAAGCAGTTGGTCATCCTTCTTTGACACCAAGGAGACGAAAAACGGCCGTTCCTCCTCGTCATCGCCAAAGACAATGTCGCAAAAACGGTCGATGAATTCGGGGCGTTCGGCTTCACTTGGCTCCACTTCGTCACGAATGGCTGCAAAAACCGTCGCAAGTCTTTCATCATCCTTGCTCACATAGCCTGTTTGCTCGCGGCGCTGGAGCAAGACCGGCAAGGTCGCAAGAGAGGACAAGGCCTCGCCGCGCCGTCGATAGGTCGCGCGGGCAACAGCAGTCTCGAGTTGAGGAACCTCCTGCTCCCGGAACGTGCCAGTCTTCGGGTCAAGAACCATTCCAGCCTTTTGCGCACGATCCTGAAGCCGGCGACGCAAACGAGCTTCGGCGCGCTGGAGAGGTTCGAGATGCGCTCTCGCCCGACCATCGCAATCAGCAAGTGCGGCTTCCAGCCTTGCACGTCGCCCGTCGATCATACTCAAAAGGCGCGCTCGGCTCTGTTCTGCGCGTTGCAGTCGCCCGGCCGCGTCGTCTATCTCTTTTTTGTTTTCGGCGAGGGCAGTTTGTGCGTGACAGAGCATGTTATCCAAGCGAGCCGTCACATGCCGCTGATGCTCGACCTCAAATTCCTTTCGGTATTTCGAAAGCTCAGATTCGTGCGCTTCCAGCTCGGATTTGATTTCATGGACCATCCGCTCGATGTTCGCGAGCTTGTTTGAGAGATCACTCAAATTCGTTTTGGTTTCGTCGATCAGCTTTCCGCGCAGAGATTCCGGCAGCGCCTCAAGCTCTGTGTCGTACCTGGCCCGCAAGTCTGCCAGCTCTTTCGTAATGCGCTCGATATCAGCGTTTGCGGCGTCCAATTCCTGCCGTCGGGCGTCGATGTCATTCTGAATGGCGGCCTCACTGCGCCGGACCAAGTTCCGCGGATTAAGATTTCGGGCGAAGCGCCCGAGCGGTCCGACGGAGGCCATTCGCGAGGCGCGTGAGCGAGCAGCCTCCAACTCGATTGTCATTCGGCTCAAATTGGTCTCCGCAATCGAAACCTCGCTTTCGCGTGCCTTCAATGCATCAATTTTTTGAACTGATTCAGCCTGCAATTTCGCTTCGAGATCTGTCTCGCGCTTTCTCAAAGCCTCAAAGAACTCCGGCGGAGCACCCCCTCCCAGCAAGAGAAACAGTTGCTGCTCCGCGGCTTTTTTCGCTTCCGTCAGGACCTGTGTCTCTTGTGACGTCTCGTCACGTCGTTTCCATAAGTCCTCGATCTGCGTCTCGACTTGCGCGATCTTCTGCTTCAGATCGGATAGCGTACCATCGGCAAATTCCTTCGCTTTCGCCTTTTCTGTCTCCGACCACTTCCCCTCGCGCGCCCGTTCGATTAAGTCTCGATACTTTTTTCGATCACCCTCGAGGTGCTGAAGCTCCACCGCGGCGCGATCAAAGGCAGTGTTGGCTTCATCCAGGCAGGCTTGAAGTTTCTGGAGCCGCAAAGCGGCGTCGCCGTTCACCTTTGATTTGAGCTGTTCGGCGTCTTTTCGAGCCTGCTCCAGGCGCTTGCAAAGAAATTCGTGTTCTTGTTCGTCTTCAAAAATAATCTTCCGTAGATGATCGACAAGGAGAGTATCGATGCCATCAGTAGGAAAAATAGAATCAGTTTCTACGGTGTTGAAGTCCAATGTCTGCTCCGCTCCGGCGACGCCTCGCTCGTCAACCGCTGCCTGATGGTACCCGGACGGTGACCAGATGTATAGGCGGTTAGTGTCCGCGGTGTCGGGGCTTACTCGCAAACCCGCGCCTGCTCCCGCATCACAGCGTAGTCGCTGATCATTCCCATGATGGCCGAGTCCTCCGGCAGCAAGGCCAATTCTTCAGCCGATTGCGCCTGGAGCTCCCTGCTATACTCGACGACCGGCGGACAGGCACCGAGTCTATCGACATCAGAACTGTCCGTCGCGCAGCCGCTCAACCAAATCGTCGCGAGAACGAGGACGGCGAGCCGCCGCTTCCAGCATCCGGCGTTGGACGTCATTGGCCTTCTCCGTGGCTTCGAGGCGTTCGACGAGGCGTCCCGCTCGCTCCCCGGAGCGCCGAAGCGAAAACAGGAACAAGAGCACGGCGAGCGTGATGGCTCCGTAGCGCAGCGCCGCCCGCATCCACGGGCTCGTGGCAATCCCGGTGACCAGCCTGGCGATCACCGCCGCCCCCTGCGCCAGTCATCGAGACGCGCGTAGATCGTGACCGCGATGCCACCGAGTGCCACGACGATGAACACCCAGCGGAGCGTATCGAGATACGGCACCAGCGGCAGGATCGCGGTCTGGGTCTCGGCCAGAACGCTCTGCGCAACCTCCACCCCGGCAGCGCCCAGCGTGGCTACGCCTGCCGCGCCACCACCCTTCATCGTGCGGCTGTCGGCCAGCACTTCGCGCGCGGGCGGCGTTTCGGCTGCAAATGCTGTCGCCCGCACCGGGAACCGCTCGCCCCACTGGCGCACGGGGCCGAGGTCGACGTGCATGAAGCCCGAGCGCGGATAGAAACCGAAGCCGAGGAACCCAACCTCGCGGGCTGCCGCCTCGAAGGCCACCGGGTCGTGGTTCGCCATGGCGATGTCGAAGGCGGCGCCATCGAGATGCTTCGACCGGGTGGCGCCGCCGACAGCGCGATTGTGCTCGGGGCTGCGATAGGCGGAGCGGACGATCAGCGGCTTGCCCAGCCGGTCGCGCAGCGCCTGCAGCTTGTCGAGCGCCGTTTCGTTGATCAGCAGTTTGCCAGTACCCCGGCAGGCGATCTCGGCAGGGCTGAAATTCGGCCAACGCCAGCCGCTCTCCGGCACGTCGCGCCAATGGCGGTGGAATGTCGTGGTCATGGTGTCCTCCCAGAACAAAAAACCCGCCTCGACGGCGGGTCATTGCGGGCTGATGAATGGTGATGGGGCGCGGCTACGGGCTGCCGCCGAAGATCTTCAGCTTGATGGCGATGCCCGCGAGCAGCGCCAGCATGACGCCGGTGGTGATCATGCGGACGGCCGTCTGCATCGCGGTGCGCCGCACCAGCCGGATGCAGTCCACGAGGGAGCGCAGATCGCGGATGTCGAGCGCGGCCTCGTCGCCGTCGAGGCCGACATCGGCGAGCGCGCGTTTCGCCCCCTGCTCGGCGGCACGGGTCAGCATCGCCTCGAGTTCGGCGTTCGACCGGTCAGAACTGTGCGGTGTCATCGGCGCCTCCCCCATTCTGGGCCTCTCACGCCTCAACCAGCATCTCGAAATAGGCGCCATCCTCGCTGGGCCGAGGATCTTCCTTGAGATCGAAGATCACCGCGTCGATGAGGGCCCGCCATTCCGAGGTGATGGCGCGGGTCTCGGCGCTGGCGCGGATCGTCAGGATGGCCGGTGCTTTCGAGACCAGCCGTGCCTGCATGACGGCCTCGGAGCCGCGCAGATAATGAACATGGCACCAGAGGGTGAAGCGATCCTCCCACCCTTGGATCAGCATCCCGTCCGGATCGCGGATGATCACAGCCTGCTGGAAGGTGACCCGGCGCCGCAGGCGTCCGGCAACCATTCTCACAGCCGGATCCTGCGATAGGGGGCGAGCAGCGCATCGACCGCCATGGGCAGCGCCGATGGACTTGCCCCGAGGCTGACGGCCTCTCGATGCTCATACCAATGCCCGATCAGCAGCAGCATGGCCTGACGGATGGCGGCGGGGATCTCGGCGGGGGCGCCATAGCCCGCGGTGAAGGTGATCGCCGCAGGACGGCCAAAGCCCGCGAGGGGTCGCAACAACAGGCGTTGGTCCCGCCGGTCGATCCGGTAATCGAGATCGCCGCCCGCGGCATCGGTGAACACGGCGCTGTCGATCTCGCTGTCGGGAAACGGCAGCAGGATCGGTCCGGTGATGGCATCGAGATCCATCTGCCAGGATTGCGTGACTAGGCAGCGGCCGAGGATCCCCGCCGGCCCGTCGAGCCAGGCGGTGGCCGCATCGATATAATGCTGGATCAGCAGGTCCTCGTCCTCGTGATCGACCCGAAGCTGCGCCTTGGCCTCTTCCAGCGTGATCGGCGTGGTCGCGGGCGCGGTGATGCGGGTCAGCGTGAACATGGGCAAAACCCCCTGAGGCAGGGCACGGGCGGTCTTCATCGCCCGCGCAGTTATTGCAGCATCGGTCTCAGGCCTGATCGGCCTGCGGGTTGATCCGGCCGTGACCCTTGATCACCAGGCCGGCAATCGGCGTGCCGGTGGCATGGGTGCCTTCAAGCGCCGCCAGCAGCTTCAGGTAGCGTTTGGTTCCGACATAGCCGAAGCGGTAAACGGCGGCGGTGGCGTGGGCCTCGACCAGCGCCTTGACGATGCCGCCTTCGCCCACGGTCGGGACGCCCAGCAGGTCGGCTGCGGTCACCGCCTCATAGCTGCTGTCGTCATCGGAATGGGTCAGGATGAACTCGATCCTGTTGGTCGAGGTGAAGGTGATGCCGCCCACGCCAATGGCGAGAATGATCTCGGCACCGTCATGACCGCGCAGATCAATGGCCACGGGGGTGCTGTCGTCGGTGAGGGTGGCAGCATTGATGGCCGCGGCCACCGAGAGACTGGAATGCAGATCCTTCATCGGATCCTCCTGTGCAGGAATGTGGGTGGGAAGACGCGGGCTGAACCCTGCCGCGCGCGCGCCTTGGTTCAGCCGGGCGATCAGCTGGCCGCGATCTTCAGCAGCTTGATGGCATCAAAATTCTGCACCCCGCCACCGACGCGCTTGGTGGTATAGAAATGCACATAGGGCTTGTTGGTGAAGGGATCGCGCAGCACCCGGATGCCGAAGCGGTCGACGATCAGATAGCCGCGCCGGAAATCCCCGAAGGCGATCGGGAAAGCTCCGGCGGCGATATCGGGCATGTTGTCGTCATCGCTGATCGGATAGCCGAGCAGCGTTGCCGGCTGGCCAGCCTGGACCGGGGGTTGCCAGAGATAGAGCTCCTCGGTCTTCGACTTCAGCTTGCGGATCGCAGCCTGCAGCGAGCGGTTCATCAGGAAGCGGGCATTCTGCCGGTAGCCCTGCTTCAGCCCGTAGACGAGGTCGATCAGCGCATCGACGCCGTTGTGGCTGGCATCGGTCAATGCGGCCGCGACGCCCGAGGCGGTGTAGCCGATCTTGCCCCAGGCGTAAGAGGCATTGGCGACCGTGTCATAGGCCAGGATGCCGCGCGGCCGGTTCACCCCGTCGCCGGTGATGAAGGCGGCAGCCTCGGCCTCGGCGAAGGCGGTCGAGACCTCTTCGGCCAACCAGGCAGCGATATCGACCCTTGCATCGTCGAGCAGCGTCTGGGTCGCAGCCGGGTTGGCGTAGATCTCCATCGCCGGGAAAGCCAGTTCAGCGAGCCTCGGGGTGGCGGTCTCGGGGCGGGCCTGACGCTCGCCGACCCAGCCGGCCGCAGCGCCCCCCTGATTGACCAGCTTCTTGTAGCTGCCGGCCGAGATCGAGATGACACTGGCAATCGCGCGCATGGCCGAGACCGAGCCCAGCACCCGGTCGATAATCTGTTCCATCTGGTCGGGGACGACATAGCCGCCATCGGGATCGCTGTCGGTGCGGAGCGCGGCCTTCACCTCCAACTCCCGCAACCCGGCCTCGACCCCGCGGCGGAAGAACTGGTTGAAGGCGCGGGCGTGCTCGCGGGTCTCGGGGCTGTCCGACCGATCTACGCTGCCGACACCGCCGCCGAGCCTGGCTGCCGCCAGCATGGCATTTGTCTCGTCGAGCGCGCCCTGAAGCCGGGTGATCTCGGCATTGATGCGTTCGACCTTCTCGGTCTGCACGACATCGGCGAAGCGGGCGTTGATGCTGCTGATCTCGGCCTGATGCTCGTCCTTGAAGGCGGCAAAGGCGCGGTTCAGATCGGCAAGGATGGCGTTCGCGTCGCCGGTCTCGGCACGCACGCGAACGGCCCCGTGGATGCGGGGGGATTTCTGGATGCCCATGGGGGTCTCCTTATGAGCGGATGGTATCGATGAGCTGCCGGATGGCGCTTAGGGGGAGGCCAGCGTTCTGCATGGCGGGTTCGGCAGCGTTCCGCGTGCCGGTGAGGTCTCTCAGCATCGCGCGCCGCGCGGATCGCGGGATACCTTGCTGGGCCAGTGCCGCGTCTATGCGGCGCCGCGCCTGAATGTCGGGGCGCGACTGCGCGCCGCTCTGCGGTGACTGCGCGGGCAGGCCAGCGGCCGAACCCTCGACCATGCAGTCGGCCATCCCGGCCGCAATCGCCTCCTCGGCGCTGAGAAAGGTCTCGGCATCCAGCAACGCGACAACCTCGACCTGTGGCCTGCCACTGCGGGCGGCATAGATCCCGGCCAGCGCGGCATCGAATGTCTCGAAGAGCGCAGCGGCCTCAGCCATATCGTGGCGATTGCCGATCACCACGCCCCAGGCATTGTGCAGCATCAGGAAGCTGCCGGGGCTCATGTGGATCTCGTCGCCGGCCATGGCGATGATGGAGGCCGCCGAGGCCGCGAGGCCCAGCACCTCGACGGTGACCGCGGCCGGATGGGCGCGCAGCAGGTTGTAGATGGCAATGCCCTCGAACATGTCGCCGCCCGGCGAGTTGATCTGCACCGTCACCGCCTGCGGGCCGATCCTGCTGAGCGCCGCTGCGATCCGGCGCAGGCTCACCCCGCCGCCCATACCATCCTCGCCGATCACGTCGAAGATGGTGATGGTGCTGTCGCTCTCGGTGACGGAAGTGACCTGCGCGGCGACCGGCGTTTCGGCCCAGCGGACCAATGCGTCCGATGGCGCATCGGCCTGGAACGCCGCGGGGCGCGGCAAGGCCGGTCCGGCAGGAAGATCACGCAGGCTCATCGGAAACTCCTTCGCTTGTGGGCGCGTCCGCATCGTCACCCGCGTCCCCGGCCGCAGCCGTCATGTTGGGCGGCGGATAATAGATGTCGCCGCCGGCACGTGGATTCTGGTCCTCGAGCGCGCGGATCTCGTTGGGGCTCCACACCCCCCATTGCAGACCCTTCACATAGGCCTCCCAGCGGGCCCGGATGTCGCCCTTGACGAGGGCTGCGCGGTTGAACCGGGCATAGAGCAGATCATCCGCGCCGATCAGGTCGCGGTCGATTGCCTCCTCCCACATGGTCAGGTGATCCTCGAGCGTATAGGCTACGAAGCCGATCGACTGCTGCTCGATGCCGGTGCCCCAGCTGGTGGACTTCTCGGTGTCGCCGATCATGTGCGGCGGCACCCCGAAGAACATGGCGATGTCGCTGCGGCTGAACTTGCGGCTCTCGATCCATTGCGCATCCTCGGCGGTCATCGCGATGCGGGCGTAATCCATACCTTCCTCGAGGATGAGGTGCTTGCCTTCCTGGTCACCGCCGGCGCGGAATGCCTCGAGCCCGGCCTTGAGATTGGCCACCGCCTCGGGTCCGAGCTTCTGCGGGTGCCTGAGCACGCCCGAGACCCGGGCACCGTTGCGGAAGGTGGTGGCGCCGTGATCCTCCATTGCCAGCGCCAGTCCGATGGTCTCGCGGGCATAGGCGATGGGTGAGACACCTCGCACCCCATCCAGCGTCAGCCCGACCAGATGCAGCACCTCGTCCTGCGCCAGCCGCAGACGCCTTCCATCGGGGCGGGTATAGAGAAAGCTCAGCGCCAGGTCCTTGTCCTGCACCACCTCGACCCGATCCGGATGCAGCGGGATCAGCGCCTGCACGGTGCCGCGCGAGCGCACGATCATGGCATAGGCATTGCCGCGCAAGAGCAGATGCGCCTGCAGCATCCGGCGGAACTGCGATGGCGTTTGCCAGCGATTGGGCCTTCGCCGCAGCAGCTGCCAGATCGGGGCATCCGAGGCATCCTCGCGGGTCCGGGCATCGACCCGGCGCTTGATATGCAAGGGCAGCGTTGCCACCGCGCCGGAAATGATGCGCACGCAGGCATAGACTGCCGCCACCCGCATGGCGCTGTCGGGCGTCACCGCCATGCCGGAGCCGCTGACCGCCCCGGCCCTCAGCGCAGCGTCCAGTTCGGCAGCGGAGGTGATGACCAGCCCGCCGCCGGCCTCCTGGACGGACGCGCGCGGTGATGGGGCGTGCGGAGGCGAGGCCGCAGGCGGGGCGCCTGCAAACCAGCGGGACCAGAAGGACATGGGCATTCTTTCCGTAAGACGGGTAGCCTACAGCACCAGGATGCTGCGGCTGTCATAGACCGAGCGGCCGGCATTGACGTCGCGCAGGAGCGCCCGGCCGAGGGCGTTGCAGATCGCGACAATGCCGTCGATGCGCTCCGAGGAGCGTTCCTTGTCCGGCTTGATATTGCCGGCCGGATCATGGCGCACGGCGACATTCGAGGCATTCCAGTGCAGCACCGGATGGCCGCCATGCCACAAGAGCCGCGACACCGAGAGGCGCTCCAGTTCCGCGGTCGGTGCCGCCATGCTCAAAAAGCCCTGCCCAAATTGCACGAGGTTCAGCCCCTCATCCTGCAGATGCTGGACGATCTCTCCGGCGAAGGTGCGGTCGTAAGAGAGCTCGCGCAGATCGTAGCGCCCCGCGAGTGCGATGATCTCCGCCTCGATGAAGGCGAAGTCGGTGGCATTGCCGGGCGTGGCAGTCAAAAACCCCTGGTCGCGCCATGTGGCATAGGGCACCCGGTCGCGCCGGGCGCGGCGCAGGATGTCCTCCTCAGGCACCCAGAAGCGGGGCAGCACGATCCATTTGTCTGCGAGGTCGCCGAGCGCGGGGTCCCCCGTCGGTGGGAACAGCAGCATGAAGGCCGAGAGGTCGTTGACCCGGGCGAGATCGAGCCCTCCATAGCATTCGCGGCCCAGCAGCTTCTGCTCCAGATCATCCAGCCCGGCGCGGATGTCTCGCCAATCAGCCCCGTCACCCGGCCCGCCCTCGGCCCAGACGCCCATGTCGAGCCAGCGGGTGACCTGTTCGGTCCATTCATTCAGCCGCAGCCGCCGGATGGCGTTCTGCTGCGCCGGCATCTCGCGGGCCTCGTCGATCTGGCGCTTCAGATCATCGCGCTTCACCGTCACGCCAAGACTCGGATTGGCCTTCACCCAGACCGCAGGATCAGTCCAATCATCGCCCTCGTCGATGGTGGCGATATAGGCAAACCAGCTATCGGCCGTCTCATGCGGCACAGACCCTTCCAGCGCCTTGACCGAGAACTCGTGATGCTGGCGACAGACCGAATGGCGGTCATGGCCGGCGGTGGTGATCTCGACGATCAGCGGCTGGCGCCGGGCACCGGTGGCGGTGTTGAGCTTCTGGATGATCTCCGGCCCCGGATGTTCATGCACCTCGTCCACGGCGGCCAGATGCACGTTGAGCCCGTCCATCTTGCTGGCATCGGCCGAGAGCGGCCGGAACCACGACGCGGTGGGCAGCACCGCGAGGTTGTTCACGGTGCGCGTCACCCGCGCTGACAATGCAGGACTCGCCGCCACCATACGCTCGGCCTCGCCGAACACGATGCGCGCCTGATCGCGGGTGGTCGCCGCGGCATAGACATGCGCGCCGGCCTCACCATCGGCGATCAGCGCGTAGAGCGCGATGCCTGCGAGCAGCGCGGATTTGCCATTCTTGCGCGCCACCTCGACATAGGCAGTGCGGAACCTCCTGAGCCCATCAGCGCGTTTCCAGCCAAAGACGGATCCGACCACGAATTGCTGCCATGGCTGCAGCACAAAGGGCTGGCCGGCCCATTCCCCGGTCGAGTGCCGCAGATGGCTGAAAAACTCGATCGCGTGCAGCGCGGCGGCGCGGTCCCAGGAGAGACTGCGGGTCTTGCCGGTCTTCAGGTCCTCCAGATGCCGTGCGCAGGCCAGCTTCACCAGCCGGCCGGCGGTGATCTTGCCGCCGGTGACCGCCTTTGCATAGGCGGTGACCGGGCACGCCGGTGCCTTCCGAGCGGTACCAGATTTACGCGCTGCTGCCACGGTTCAGATAATCCTCGAACGGGTCGCGGGTCTTGGACGGCTCTGCCATGCGCACCCGGGTGCGGCTGGATGGCGTCATCCCGAACTCACTCTCGATCTGGCCCATCTGCGCGAGGCATTTATTGGCCACCGCCAGGAACGGGTTCTGGATGATATTCCCGCCCACGGTCTTCACCACCGGGCCGCGGCGCTTGACCTCGGCCTCCGCCTCGAGCCAGCGGCGCCAGATCACCACGTAACGGGCCAGCGCGCCGACATCGAGTTCGGTCATCACCCCATGCCGCGCCAGCAGCGCGGCCATCTCGGTGAACTTCGCGGCAGCCGCTTCGTCGAGATGCTCGGGCGGGTCCGGGGTCGCGACCACCGGCTGCGGCTCATCCGGGTTCAGCCGGTGCGACCGGGCCGTGCCCTTGACCAGTTTGAGCTGCGTCGGCAGTGGCTTGCGACCCGCCATGATCCTGATCCTTTCTGCTGCGCCTCCACATAAAGCAATGATGCTGCTCCGGTTTGCCTGCACTCCGGGGCGCCGCGGAGCGATGGTGGCGGAACGCCGATGCACTCCAGGGAGCCATCCGATGACCCGCCCGGACCCGATCACCAACCCCCGCCCGCCGATCCGGCAGGATGCTCTTGCGGCCTTCGTCGCGCAGAAGGCCGAGATCGACGAGATGCTCGCCCGGCTGCAGGAGCTGAGCGACGACCACTTCTGCGCCCACCCCGAGGAGATCGCCTGGGGGCATGTCGGCACGCTCGAGCACTATGCCAGCCCGCTGAAGCGCATCACCGACATCGCCTTCGGCGAGGGCGAGCACGCAAACTAGCGTCGTCGGCGGTCGAACCCCGCTTGCCCGCCGACTGGCGGGCTCGACCTCGTAGAAGGGCCCGCATCCCGCGCGCCCCGATACGGGAGACGACGATGACCAAGCTTTCCGACACCCAATCCCTGATCCTCAGCGCCGCCGCACAGCGCGAGGACCGCAACGTCCTGCCGCTCCCCGGCGGCGCCGCGACCGGGGTGGGCGCGCTGCTTTCCCGCGGACGGGTCTACAGAATTGCTAGGATTTGACTGCACGCCCCTCCAACGGGAGAAGTAAAGCCGCCGACTGAAGCACAGCCCCCGGCTGTTTCGTTCTGACTATGGACCGAGCTGGCGTTGCTCAAGCGTTTCCGTGTTGCCATCGGATTTCATGGCGCCGGCGATCAAATGGTCCACCATCTCGTCGAAATAGCTCGTCAGTTCCCGATGAAGCATCCGAAACTCGGTCGCGATCGTTCGCTCGAAGTCCGCCTTGTTCGTCCGGACCATGACCGTGGTCCGCCGCTGGCGAGGGTAGCGATACGGCGTCACGCCGTGCTTGCGACACAGCGCCACAAAGATCCGTACCGCCCAGGCGTCGGGAAGGATGTACTGCAGTTCGACGTCCGGCTCGGCCTTGCGTCCGATCGCGTCCAGCCTGGCCTGCATGCGCTCAAGCGCCGCGCCGGCAGCTGCCCGTTCTCCCGCCGTCGCCCCGCGCGCAAAGAGCGCTTCGAGCTTCGCCAGCTTGTGACGGATCTCTTCGTGGTGGTTCATTCTTCGAGTAGCCCGATTCAGGATGATGCGTGACGTAACAGCATCTCTCCGGAGCGACCATGGCCAGATTCACCGCCACCTCTCGAACAGCCGCCGCAGCGCGAAGGATCGCGCGAGGCTCACCATGGTGAACACCGCACCGATTCTCAGATTCTGCCCGATCGTGGGGTGCCATCCGAAGTACGGGAAGATCAGGACCTGCGTCACGACGGCGACGCCATAGCCGACGGTCACGTTGGCGATCGACTCCACAAATGACATGGTGCAGCTTTGGCTCATGCCGCGTCCTCCTGGCTCTCGTCGACGTCGCCCAGCCGCTCGACCCTCACCTCGGCGAAGGTCCGGCCGTCGCCGTCGAGGATCGCATCCGTGCCGGTCTCGGCCTGCCAGCGCTCCAAGGCGACATCGACATAGGCTGCGCTGATCTCCATCGCGAAGACGCGGCGGCCGTTGGCCTCGCCCGCCATGATCTGCGAACCGGAGCCCGAGAACGGCTCGTAGCAGAGCCCGCCGCGGGCCACATGCTGGCGCATCGGAATGCCGAAGGCGTCGAGCGGCTTTGGGGTCGGGTGATCGGGCCGGTCGTCCCTGGCGAAGCTGGGCATCTCCCAGGTCGAGGGCAGTGTCTCGTCCGCCACTTTCGGCGGGCGGTTCGGGCGGCGCCAGCCCATGAGGCAGGGCTCGTGCTTCCAGAGGTAATGCGACCGGGTGAGAACACCGCGGTCCTTCACCCAGATGATCTGCTGGTGAACGAAGGCGCCGGCCTTCTCCCAACATGCCTCGAGCATCGCCTGCCTGCGCGAGGCGTGCCAGCAGTACCACGCGGCATCCTCGGTGATCGCCTCGGCCACGGCGGCGCCGATAAATCCGTCGTAGAGCTCGGCGCCCTGGCTGCTGTCGTCCCAGGTCACGCCATAGGACTGCGACCAGTCCTTGTTCCGGGTCGGGTGGTTGCTGCCGTCGTAGTCGACCAGATACGGCGGGTCGGTCGCGAACAGCACCGCCCGCTCGCCGTTCATCAGCCGGCGGACGTCGTCGTGGGACGTCGCGTCACCGCAGAGCAGCCGGTGATCGCCGAGGATCCAGAGATCGCCGGTGCGCGAGACCGGGTTGCGCGGCGGCTCGGGGATGACCACGGGCGGCGCCGAGCCATTGTCCTCTTCCTCGGCGCCCGTCAGCAGCCGGTCGAGTTCGCCGTCCTCAAAGCCCATGATCCCGAGATCGACACCCGCGTCCTTCAGATCGCTCAGTTCCAGCGCCAGTAGGCTTTCGTCCCAGCCGGCGTTCAGGGCAATGCGGTTGTCGGCCAGTACCAGTGCCCGCCGCTGCGTCTCCGACAAGCCGGTCAGGGTAATGGCGGGGAGCGTCTTCATGCCCAGCAGCCGCGCCGCCAGTACCCGGCCATGACCGGCGATGAGCGTGCCGTCCTCGGCGATCAGCACCGGGTTGGTGAAGCCGAACTCCCGGATCGAGCCCGCGATCTCGGCCACCTGCGCCTCGGAGTGAGTACGGGCATTCCGCGCGTAGGGCACCAGGCTGTCGAGCGGGCGGTATTCAACGGCAAGCTGACGATCAGACACGGGCGATTTCCTTCAGGATATGGGCTGCACCCCCCCCTCGCCATTTTGGCCACGGATGCAGAAAGCTTGGCGCGCGGTCCGGGGCTGGAAGGCCCCAGAGATTTACCCTCCCCCCGGGGGGGCGGTGGTTTATGGTTGACGGCGGGCGTTGCCGAAGCCGCCATCCTCGCTCGCGGTCTTGCGACTGTGACAGCTGGCACAGAGCGGCTGCCAACCGTCCGGGTCCCAGAACCGATCCGTATCGCCGCGATGGGGGATGATGTGATCGACGGTATTGGCCGCGCTCACCAACCCCTGTCGCTGGCATTCCGCGCAGAGCGGGTGGCGGGCGAGGAACATGCGCCGGGCACGCTGCCACCGAGCGGATTTGTAGAGCGCCCGAATGGCGGGGTCGCGTTTGTGGTCGGCGTCGCGATCGGCCTCACGCTTGTCACGCGTCCCCACCGGGCGATGGATGGGCGGGCGCACAGGCATGGGATGCCCTCGCAAGTCGGATGAAACGGGGAGGAAACGACCGGTGGCGCTCCGAGGCGCTCTTCTCCCGATCATATCCTGTTTATAGCACCGGCATGTTGCAGATGTCGAAGGAAAAAGTGTTGCAACACATTGGAGTCACTGCGCATTCAGACGCGCGGCGATCTTGGTCAGCGCCAGCTGCCAGCGCCGCCATGCGGTGGTGCGGTCGCAGCCGAGTTCCCCGCTGATCTGCTTCCACGGCACCCGGGCCGCGCGCGACCAGACCAGCTTGCGCTCGGGCTGCTCGATCCAGAGCACCCAGTCGAAGGTCTGCTCGAGCCGCGTGATCGCGGCGGCCGAGGGCCAGACCCGCATCGGCTGCGGCTCCATCGCTGCAATCTCGCGGCTGGTCCGCACGATGTCGGGCCAGGTGTTGAAGTAGCCCTGCGCCTTCACCGGCGGCAGCTTGCGCAGCGTGCGGAACGCCTCGGCGAAGTGGTCGGCAACATCGTCCGCGGTCCAGTCCCGATCAGCCATGGCCACGCCCTCCCTCGCCGGCGCGGGGGCCGTAGAGCTTGCGACCCAGTTGCGCGACCATTTCGCGCTCGGGCCAGGTCAGCCGCGGATCATTCACGCTGACCGCCAGCAGGCCCATTTCCTGCCAGCCGTCGCGCTTGACCTCATCGGGGCTGCGCCGCGTGCCACCGTAGCCGGGGGGCGCGTAGCGCATCGTTGTCAGTTTAATTCGGGCCATTGTCATCTCCTGTCGTTCGGGCCGCTGTGATCGGATGAGGCAGAGACGAGGGCGGACGGCGGACCGCGGGCACGGACGCAGCGTATGGGCCGCCCCGCCTGACGGCGGGCGGTCCCATACGTAGTATGGGGGGGATCATTGTTCGACTTATTCAGTGGCTCATGACATTGATATTGCTTGCCTTTCCTGCTCTGCATAAGTCGGACAAGGAAGTCGGACATGTCTGACTTCGACTTATGTAAGCCATTGATAATCAAGCAATCAGTCAGACAGGTGCGGAAGTCAGACATTCTCGACTTATGTCGGACAAGGGATTTGTCAGACATCGGCCACCTCCGGCCAGACCCAGACGGAAGGGTTCTCCACCTCGAGTGCAGCACCCGAGGAGGCGCAGCGATAGTGGCTCGGGAACACGGGGATCCCGCAGGCAGTCACCTCGCCGGTCTCGGGATCGACATGCTCCGCGCGGCCGAAGCGCATGCCTTCGACGCACATGTAGCCGAAGCGTGACCGGACCAGTGGCAGTCCATAAAGGGCGCCGTTGCGCTGGTACTTGATGAAGCCCTTGGTCGCGAGGACGTTGAGCCGGTCCTGGATGGTGTGCTGGCTGCCGAGCCCCGCGCGGTTCTCGAAGGTCGAGGCGAACTGCGTCGAGGTGTAGAGCCGGCCTTCCGCAGCCTCCTCGTAGAGCAGGTCAAGGATCACCTCGGCCTTGCGGTCGCGCTCGGCGTCGAGACGGGCCCCGACCTCCTTGCGCACCAGGCGCTCGTTCATGGGGTTGATCTCGACCCATTGGCCGCCGATCTTGTCGACGAGCATCGGGGCCAGCGCCGGACCGTTGCGCAGCTCGATCTCGATGCGGCGCGTGCTGGCCTCCTCGTCCGGGCGGTGCAGGATCAGACCGCTGGTGTAGAAGCCCCGCAGCGCGCTGGCACCCGACAGCGCCTGGAACGGATCGTCCTTGACCTGCTGACGGGCGAGTTTCCTGGTGTGATGGACGAGGATGATCCCGGCATCGGGATTGATCGCGGCCTGCAGCGCCTCGACGCGTTCCTTGAGGAAGAACATCATCGCGCTGTTGTCATTTTCGCCGCGGCTCTCGGGACCGCCGTCGAAGAGGTTCCGGATCGGATCGATGCAGATGATGTCGGGCGGCGCGTCGGGAAAGGCGGCACGGATCGCGTCGGTGACGCGCTCGACCCCCTGGTGATCGAGCAGCAGCTTCAGGCGCGGCGTGGCCACGAACCCTTCGCGGGCCGCGGCAATCACCTCGGGCGGCAATGCGATCTGGCGGATGCGTTCCCGCAGATAGTGGTATTGCAACTCCGCCTGCAGGTAGAAGATGCGCAGCGGCCGTGGCGGTGCGAAGCAGAGGAACGGCACCCCTGCGGCCATGTGGACAAGCCAGGAGATCAGGAAGTCGCTCTTGCCGACCTTGGGCGCGCCACCGAGCACCAGCAGGCCGCCCGGCGTCAGCACCCGTGGGGCGATGAGATCATCGGGCAGCGGACTGGTGTCGTCGAGCAGCGTACCGAGGCTGAACCAGTCCAGTGGCGCGGGCGGCGGGGTCTCCCGCGTCGGCACCGGCGGACCATTGCGTTCGAGATGTCGCATCCACAAGCGACGAGCTTCGGCCTTCAGCCGCGCCTCAGGCCATGCTGGCCGCAGCATCGCTTCATTATAGCCGCAGATCGCGTCCCAGGCCTCGTCCAGCGACATTCGGCCCTCATGGGCCTGGCGCAGGTAATGACCGATCGCGGCACTGGCCCCCTGGAACCGGGTCCAGTCGTCCACCGCGCCTTCGCGCACCGGCGTGGTCAGCACGGCGTCGACCGACGGCTTGTCCGTGACGTTTGCGGCCCGCGGGGCGTCAGGCGACGGCATCTCCGCCAAAGCCGGCATCGCGGCTGCGCGGGTGTCGAGTTCGGCCAGATCCACCTCGATCGCCTGATGATCGATGATCCGGACCTGTGACTTCAGTCCGTACTTGCCATGGACGGTGCCCGGCACACGGACCGGCTGATGCGCCGAGCCGAAACTGTCGTCTCCCCCGACTTTCCGTGCAAGCGCAGCGCGTAACCGGCACAGCCTGGTAATATCCTCCCCCTCGACCGGCTCCGTCAGCTTCCACCACAGATGCAGCTTGGGCTGGCCGTCCCCGGTCATCCCGCCGCTCGCCACGGTCAGCGTCGCCGGACCAAGGTGACGAACCAGATGCGCGCGTTTGGCCGCAATGTCGCCCTCATCGAGATCGACGATCACTGCCTGCATCTGCAGCACATGCTCGGCCCGGGCTTCACCCTGTCGGGCAACGGTTCCGGGGATGACATAGATGGCGCGGCCGAGCGGGGCGGCTGTGCCGGCGCAGGCGGTGATGATCGCCGGCGCGTGCGCATCGGCTGGCAGCCAGCGCAGATCATGGGGCGGTGGCGGCACGACCGCCTTCTCGGGCAGACCGCGCAGCGGGATCAGGCCTTCGCACCAGGAAAAGACCACATCGAGGAACAGCGCGATCTGCGCGTGATCAACCCGGAGGCCGCTCATTGCAGCCGCCCTTCGCCCCGTGCCAGATCGGCGGGCTGGATATAGACCGCGAACAAGTCTTCGCCGTCCCCATGCTGGCCGGCCGCCTCGAAGAAGTAATACCGGTCCGGCATCACCAGTTCGGTCAGCTCCCAACGACGGTAATAGCCGGGAAGGCGCTTGAGCAGGTCAGGCGGTGGTATTGGCGGCAGGGTCATCGGTCTGGCTCGTGAACAAGGGCTTCACCTGTTCAAAAGCCAACCGCGAACGTCGATCGGGACATTGAAGACGGGATTATTTGTGATATCTATCTAGCGAAGTGATATCGAAGGAGGCGGACCAATGGCCCAGATCGTTGTGCGTCAGATCCCGGAAGAGGTGCATCGTGCGCTGAAGGCGCAGGCCGCCGCGCATGGTCGCAGCGCCGAGGCTGAGTTGCGCGAGATCATTGCCCGCGCGGTGCTGCCGCAGTCGCGCCCGCGCGCGGGTGATCTGATGCGCAGTATCTGGTCCGGCGCCGAGACGGACGACCTTTCGGTCGAACGCGACCGGACGCCCGCGGAGCCGGCCGGTTTCGAATGATCATCCTCGACACCAATGTCGTCTCGGAGACGATGAAGCCGGCGCCAGAGCCGCGGGTGATCGACTGGCTCAACCGGCAAGAGTTGACCACCCTGCACCTGACCACCATCAGCCTGGCCGAGTTGCGGTTCGGCATTGCATGCCTGGACGCTGGGCGGCGTCGGGACGATCTTGACGCGCGGCTCGAGCGGATGCTGACGGAGGTCTTTCCCGGCAGGGTCCTGGGGTTCGACGAGGCCGCTGCCAGTGCCTTCGGAGTATTGATGGCAACGGCGCGCCGGCAGGGACAGGCCGTGAGTTTTGCCGATGGCGCGATTGCTGCCATTGCCGCGGCACAGGGCTATCCCGTCGCCAGCCGCGACACCGCGCCCTTCGCCGCCATGGGCGTGGAGGTGGTGGATCCGTGGCACGAGGCGGCTCAAGGCCGGTAATGGCCTCGCAGGCGCGCAGCGGCGCGTTGATAACGTTTCCGCGCCGCCCCATCGGACAGGCGGAGCGCGCTTGCCATCTCGATCTGATTTAAGCCGTCCACCGCGACGCCAAGGACCAGATCGGCATCTGACCCGATTACCGCCGACAGATCAGCCCGCAATTCCGCCCGCATCCGGGCCCGTTCCGCCCATGACGGCGGCGCGGCAATCCAGTCGGGTTCTACCTCCGCGCAAGATTGCTGGCGGTCGATCTCGCGTCGATGGGCGCGCAACAGATCGCGTTCGGTGTTCATCAGCACGGTGGCGGCGATATTGGTGACGCGACCGAGATCAAGGGTCCGGATGATTTCCGTGCTGCGGGCCAGGAGGTCGGAGCTGATCTCGTCAGCAGTGCCGACACGACGACGCAGGCAGCGGTTGCGGATCGCATCGAGCCCCGGCCACAGGGAAAGCAGCATGACGTGCAGGGCCAATCCCGCGGGACGATCGCGGCCTTGTGACCTGCGCACGAGGGCGGCGAGAATGGCGTTTCGCCCATCGAAATCGAGATGCCCATGATGCAGGGCGCCGAGCAGCCCGACGATATCGGCGTAAGGCCGAAGCGACGGTTCGGCCGACCGGACGGCACGATAATCGCGTTGAGATTGCAGGGTCGACGACGAACGGGCGAGATCCTCGCGGATCGCGAACCAGGAGAAAGACACGGGACGCCAGCCTTCCGGCCGGGCGTCCAGCGCCTCTCTCGGGCCTCAGGGCGTCGTGCGCCTCTGATGATCGGGAAATTCAGGGGAACGGCGCGGCTTAACGCGCCGGTCCCTTCGTCTGGCTCATGGTCCCGCAGCGCCGGCAGGTCGCCGTGGCGGGATAGCTGAACAGATATTCGTGACCGCGCGCGAAGCTCACATGCATCAGGCCGTCGCGGTGGATGCCAAGCAGTGCGCCGCAGCAGCAACGCCAGTCATTTCCGAACCTGCGGGGCGTACGGTCCAGTGTGCGGCGCACCGCGGCAACATGGGAGAGATGGGTCGGCATTTGAAATGCTCCGTCGTTGAAGGAGCAACTCAAATGAAACAGCGAATCGCAGTTAGTCAGAGCCCCTGAACGCAGTTGGAGCGCAGTTGGCGGTCAGACCGCGATCTCCCATTGTCCGCGCTTCGGAGAGCGCATGAAGCCAGCCTTCAGCTTGTCCCACAATGGCTGGCCAAAAATGCTGCTGAGGGATTGCCCCCCGAACCCTGCGATCATGTCCTCGGTCTTCATGGGCGTCGGATATGCCTGTACCAGTCGATCGATGACCGTGACGCGATTTTCCCCCACAATGTCGATCGTGCCTCGGCCTGGTACGCTCAGCACCCCGGCGCCGGTGCCCGACTTGTGGAACTCGACAGCCGCCCCACCTTGGGCCAACGACCGGTTCCGACGAAATGCTGCCGTCAGGCTTGTCAGATCGACAGCAAATTCGGCTCCCTCCGGCAGGATATGGTCGGCGAGTCTGGCGAGCACATTTGCCGCCAGGCAGACGCCGGCCACGTCGCCCGCCTGCAGGACGAGCCCGATCCCCTGTTTGTCACGCGCGCGAAGCTCGGTGTCGATGGCGGCGCGGACCCGTTCGTCCTCGAGTCGGCGCGCGAGATAGAGCGGCACATCACGCCCGTCGATTTCGAGTGCGCCGAGCGCGATGAGGTCGGGCCGGATGTTCTCCATCGCTGTGATGTCCAGCGCCTTGCCAAGCTGCTCGCGTAGGTGGCTGGCGACCCATCCGTCTCGAATCCGATAGACACGGTAACGCTCAGGCAGCGCGGCCGACGATGACTGGCCGTCGCTCGAGTGAAGCTCGAGTCCTTCAGGACGCTCCACGACCTTTGCCACATGTTCCCCGAAATCGTCTTCTTCGTCGATCAGGTCGTCACCCTCCCAACCTGAGGGGACCAGGAACCCGAGATCGAGCAGGGTTTTGACGTCTACCCCCCGCTCATGAAGCCAGGCACCGTTTATCCGGTCAGATGCCAGGTTCCACAAAGCCAGCAATGCAGGCAGCACCGCCGTGCTCTCTCTGGGCGTCGGTGCGCGACCATCACGCAATATGCCCCAATGGCGGAGCAAGCGGTGACCGAGGACGCGCTCGAACGGATCATCCAGGCTCAGCAGGCTCGTGGTGTTTCGATCCGTCAGGGTAAAGTCCAGCGTGCGCTCGCCGTCCACGCCCGCCCGCCGGTATTGAACAGCAATTTCCACGAACCGCATCGCGAGGGCATTGCGAAATATCCTCTCAAGGCCCGGCTGATCGCTGATCAGCTGGCCTATGTCTTCATCCAGGGACGTCGAGACCGACAGCCTGTTGGCGAGGTTTCCGATACTGATGTCCGCGCGGATCACGCGAGCTCGCAGGATGCTTGCGTCGTCGAACTCGGGGAGTCCCAGATCGAACCCGTTAAAGAACCGCGCGATGTCGTAGGCCTGAAAATCGACAGGTTGTTGCGAGGGCTCTTGCTCGAGGACCGTTCTGATGAAGCTCTCGGCCGCGTCATGGCGAAGCTTTCGGGTCCCAGCACGGACATGCACGCGTCCGGTACTCGGGGTGTGCACGATCATGATTTCCCCTGGTGGGCGGAAATACATTGTCGTGCGCTGCCCGTCGTCGTGGAGTTCCCGCACACTGGTGGGGGCTTCCGGGTGAACCACAAGGTACATGACCTCGGCGGGCACATCGCCGTCCTGGGGAATAGCGAACCGGTCGACTTCATACCCGTCGCCCCGATCGAGCCTATCCCGCAGATCGTCCAGCAAGGTGTCCAGCGCTGATGAGGCGACATCAGCCGCGCCGTCTTCCACAGGCGCGACCATGAACGTCTGGTAGTGGCGGTCATAGCGGCGATAGAGCCGCAGATGCAGGGTGTTCTCGGCCGCCTCGAACAACATCGGCTCCTTGAGATAAGCCCACAAGCTGCGCGCCAGCGCGTCGCGCTGCCCCTCGAACTCGCGCTTCTGCTCTGTCGTCAGTTTGGAGCGAACCAGTCCGTCGAGCGCGAACTGGCCGCGATCTGACGACATGGTGACGATGCGGGCCGCTTCGGTTTCGAGCGGTGACAGCTTCTCTTTGCGCTGCTCGCGCAGCATGGCGGCGGCCGGCACGTTCCCGTCCGTTTCATCCGGATCGAAGTAGTAATCGACCAGCCAGGTCAGTTTGTCGAAAACCCGCATTTGCAGGAACGCGGCGATCATCGACGCCTCAGCATCGCCGAACAGGCGGAACAGGGCGGGGCAGGACTTGGCAGGCGCTCGAACCATGCAGGTCTCCATGATCAGAGTTTGCCAAGGCTAACCCGAGAGAGGAAAAAGGCAAAATAATCTTGTGCCCGCTGTCCCGATCCTCCGGGACGGGTGGCTTTTCCTCAGGAGAAGCAACCGGGCTGATCCTGATGAAACGACCCAATCCCCTGTCCCCCATGCTGATGACCCCGGCCGAGCGCCGCGCCGAACTGTGCAGGCTGCTGGCGCTCGGGCTGGGTCGGCTGCGCACGCGGGAGACAGTAGAAGAATCTGACTACACTGGAGAAAGTTGCCTACACTATCCGCCCGACCAATGCCGTCATGCAACTCCGACGCCCCGGAGAAATGCATGAACAAGTCCGATCCCATCCTCGCGCGCCTGGCCGCGCTCAAGACCACACCGACGCCTGACTTGAAGCAACAGTGGCGCGACCTGTTCGACAGCGAGCCGCCGCCGTTCAACCGCCGCTACCTTGAATCCCGCCTGGCCTACCGCATTCAGGAACTCGCCTATGGCGGGCTGAAGCCCGAGACGATCCGGCGGCTTGAGCGGCTAGGCGAAGAACTGGACGGCGGCGATCGATCCAAGCGCGGCATCCGCGCCCATCGCGACCGCCCGATCACCGGTACGCGGCTCCTGCGCGAATGGCAGGGCGTCGAGCATCGTCACCGTCACCGCCGATGGCTTCGAATGGCAGGGGCGGCCGTACAAGTCGCTGTCCGCCATCGCACGGGCCATCACCGGCACGCGCTGGAACGGCTGGGTCTTCTTCGGGCTCAAGAACCACAGGGGGCGGAAGTGACGAAGCCGCCCGACAAATCGAAACTTGTCCGCAAGCTGCGCGGTGCGGTCTACACCCGGAAATCCTCCGAGGAAGGGCTGGAGCAGGAGTTCAACTCGCTCCACGCCCAGCGTGAGGCCTGCGAGGCATACATCGCCAGCCAGCGGTCCGAGGGTTGGGTGCTGGTCCGCGATCAGTATGACGACGGCGGCATCTCGGGCGGCACGCTGGAACGGCCCGGACTGAAGCGGCTGCTGGAGGACATCGAGGACGGGCTGGTCGACGTGGTGGTGGTTTACAAGATCGACCGTCTCAGCCGCTCGCTCGCCGACTTCGCCAAGCTGGTGGAAGTGTTCGATCGCAACGGGGTGACCTTCGTCTCGGTGACGCAGTCGTTCAACACGACTACATCGATGGGGCGGCTGACGCTGAACATCCTGCTGTCCTTCGCCCAGTTCGAGCGCGAAGTGACGGCCGAACGCATCCGCGACAAGGTCGCTGCGAGCAGAAAGAAAGGCATGTGGATGGGCGGCGTCCCGCCCTACGGCTACCGGGTGGAGAACCGGAAGATGCTGGTCGACGAGGACACCGCCGCGCATGTGCGCTGGATCTTCGCGCGCTTCCTCGAGATCGGGTCCTGCACGGCACTGGCGCGAGAGGTCAGCGCACGCGGCATCCGGACGCCCCGCGGCAACCGGATCGACAAGAAGTACCTTTATCGGATGCTGAACAACCGCTCCTATATCGGGGAGGCGGTTCACAAGGGCGAGAGCTACCCGGGCGAGCACGACGCGATCATCGACCGCGAGACGTGGGACAAGGTTCACACCATCCTGCAGGAGAGCCCTCGGAAACGCGCTGCCCGCACCCGCGCCGACACGCCCGCGCTGCTGAAGGGGCTGCTGTTCGGGCCGGACGGCGCGGCGTTCTCGCCGACCCACACCCGCAAGGGCGACAAGCTCTACCGCTACTACGTCAGCCAGACCGTGCTGAAGCATGGCGCCGGATCATGCCCTGTCGGCCGCGTACCAGCCGGCGAGGTCGAGGCCGCCGTGATCGACCAGCTGCGCGCAGTCTTCCGCCAGCCCGAGATCGTTGCGGGGACGTGGAAGGCGGCGCGCGCCCACGCCGACGACATCACCGAATCTGACGCCCGCGCGGCCCTGCAGAAACTGGACCCGCTGTGGGACGAACTCTTTCCAGCCGAACAGGCGCGCATCGTGGCTCTGCTGGTCGAGCGTGTCGACATAGGCACGGACGGGCTCAACGTCGGGCTCCGCGTCGACGGACTCAGCAGCCTCGCTCGCGAGATGCTGGCCGGGGGCATCGGAGAAGCGGCGTGACCCGCGCGACGCCGATCCCCCAGACGGTGACGCTGCACGTGCCGTTCCGCGTCGTGAAGCGCGGCGGGCGCAAGGAAATGCACCTGCCCGATGGCGCCCGGCCAGACCGCAAGGCGGACAACACGCTGGTCAAGGCGCTGGCCCGCGCCTTCCGCTGGAAGCGGATGCTCGAGTCGGGTGAGTTCGCCACCATTGGCGAACTGGCCGAGCGCGAGGGGATCGCGCCGTCCTACATGACCCGCGTCCTGCGGCTGACGCTGCTCGCGCCCGACATCGCTGAGGCGATCCTGGACGGGACGCAGGGGCCGGAGGTGACGCTGGCGCGGGTGCTGGAGCCGTTTCCCTTGGACTGGGAGGCGCAGCGGTGGTGACCTGCCACGGGATTTTTCCTCCAGATGCGATTAGAGTCCGGCCCAACTTGAGGACGGACAATGAAGCGAACGAGATTTACGGACGAGCAGATCATCAGCATCCTGGCCGAGCATGAGGCCGGTGCGAAGTGTGCCGATCTGTGCCGCAAGCACGGCATGTCGGAAGGCACCTTTTACAACTGGAAGGCCAAGTTCGGCGGCATGACCGTGTCGGAGGCGAAGCGGCTAAAGGCGCTCGAGGACGAGAACGCGAAGCTGAAGAAGCTGCTGGCCGAACAGATGCTCGACCTGGCGGCAATGAAGGACCTGGTTTCAAAAAAGTGGTAGGGCCCGCCGTGAAGCGCGAATCCGTCGCATATCTGCAGGCTGAGCACGGCCTGTCGGAACGACGGGCCTGCCTCATCGCCGGTGCGGATCGGAAGATGATCCGCTATCAGTCACAACGCCCGCCCGACACGGAATTGCGTGGGCGGCTGCGAGAGCTCGCCAATGAGCGCCGTCGGTTCGGCTATCGGCGACTCTTCATCCTGTTGCGACGCGAGGGGGAGCCTTCCGGGATCAATCGGGTCTACCGTTTGTATCGCGAGGAAGGGTTGACGGTGCGCAAACGGAAGGCTCGGCGCAAAGCCATCGGGACACGGGCGCCGATCCTGGTCGAGGCGCGGCCCAATGCACGCTGGTCGCTGGATTTCGTCCATGACCAGTTCGATTGCGGGCGAAGATTCCGGGTGCTGAACATCGTCGATGACGTGACCCGGGAATGTTTGGCGGCAATCCCCGACACGTCGATTTCAGGCCGAAGGGTGGCACGGGAGTTGACCGCGCTGATCGAACGGCGTGGTCGACCCGGTATGATCGTATCCGACAACGGAACAGAGCTGACCTCGAATGCCATTCTGAAGTGGTGCGTCGAGCACGGGATCGAGTGGCATTACATCGCGCCGGGCAAACCCATGCAGAATGGCTTCGTGGAAAGTTTCAATGGGCGGATGCGGGACGAGTTGCTCAATGAGACCATGTTCCGCAATCTGGCTCACGCTCGCGTCGTAATCGCGGCTTGGGTGACCGACTACAACACCGAACGCCCGCATTCGGCCTTGGCTTACCAGACCCCAGTCGACTATGCGCGCACCCTGACCACCGCAATCGCCCGCCCCGCTGCGCGAGATGAAAGCTCCGCGCGTCGGGCGATTGCTCAATCCGCGCCGATTGGCGTAAATAGCAACCGGGCTCCAGTTGCCGCTGGATGAAAGTTCAGGGGCAGGTCAGTTTCAGCGGTTTGTCCCATCAGTCGGCCACCTTGAACGCACCCGGCCAGCCGCCGTATTTTTCGATCACCGCGTCGATCTCGGCCATCAGGCGCCTGGTTTCGGTCAGGGCGACGACGACGCGGCGGTAGTGCAGGATGTCTTCGTCGGTCAGAACCCGGCCCAGGCTGGGCTTCTTGCCACCCTTTCCCGCGCGATCCTTCAGCCACTTCTCGCACACCTGATAGCCACCGACATGGAACTCCCATGTGGCTTTCGGCACGTCCTCGAACCAGCGGGAACCGTTGATCATCACCTTGCCGTTCTCGTACTTGGGATACCCCTTCTCGACCCGTGCTTCTCCGGTTCCTGCGAAGCGGATACCGGGCGTTTCGAGGATTGGCGCTTCGTCCGGGCGCAGGAGGTGCAGGGAAACAAGCTTTCGCCCCAGCATCACGAGGTCGGCGAAGGTAACGCGATCCCTGGGCGTTGGGATGCGCGGGAAGTCGGACTTCAGGAACTCGGCATAGCGGGTACGATAGCCGGGGCTGTGCAGCACGGCATAGACATAGTCAAACAGGTCGCGGGGCCCGAAGGTCTTCTGCAGATCGCCACGACCGTCCCATGGGGTGTCGAGCAAGCCAAGCTGTTCGGATTTCGGGCGCTGGAAGTCTGGGCCTAAGCTCTTCTGCTCGCCTCGAGGGATGCCGTCCTCGTAGGTCAGGCCGAGACCTTTGCCGAACCTTAGTGCCCAGGGTCGGTCAATGTTGGGGCGACGCTGACGCTCTCCGGCGGAAGGCTTGAGCCAAAGGGGGAAGAGGTAGTTTATCTCCTTGGTTTTGTTTGATATTGATGTGCTTTCTATCACTTGATCCGCGATAAAGACGTTCGCCCAGACACCCCCTGACTGTGATCTTTGCCGGGTGGAGATGATGCCGACATTCGACTGGCCTCGCATATGTCGCATAACTCGGTCCCGAAGATGCACAGCAACATGCGAGTTGAATACCGTCCACCTCTTGTCGAAGGGACGATATGAAACTGGGCCCAGTTCCTTCTTCCAGTCGCAGGACTTCAAAATCTTCTTTGCAGTGGAGTAACTCCACTGATTTTGCGTACAAAGCTGAAAGCGCAGCCGCGCGGCTTCCTCATCTGGAGTTGCGACGAGCCACTCCACCTTTTCTATTTGTTCCTCTTCGGTGAACGAAATTGCGTACTCATCATGAGTTGTCACGATCCCCGGCGCAGGATCTCCATTTTCTCCGAACCCGCTTGGCAGTCCTTGAAAAGCTTGCCACTCCGATTTCAAATCAGCATCAACAGCAAAGAAGAAGCATTCAGGCGGAAGTATGGGACACTTATAACTACCAGAAATTCTAGATTTTTCATCAATTAGGTAGTCCAGCTTCCACTCAACCGAGCCGTATAGATCGTCGCGCCATAGCTGCTGCTCGCCCGAAAAACCATTGAGCTTGACAGCTTGCGTGATTGAAACGCCCTGAGCGACCCCTTCAAAAACACCGCCATCAGCGGACCCATCTGGCGCTTTGTCTTTCTTCTTGACGTTCCCGTGCAGATCAAGAGCGCGAATTTGGCCGAAGCTTTCCTTCAATTTCGACCGCATCCCCTTGAAGGTCGGATTGTCGTAGAAGGAATGGTTGGTGATGAAGCCCAGAACCCCAAAGCCGGTGCGATCCAGCTTATACTGGGCCAGCCGGATGAACTTCACATAGTCGTCCTGCAACCACTTGCCCTGGCCGGGCTTCAGCAACTCGGGCCAGTCCTTCTTGTAGTCGTGAACGAGGCTGACGATCTCAGGAATGTTGTTGTTCTTCGAATGCCCGGCGTAGGGCGGGTTACCGACCACCACGGTGAAAGGGGTCTTTGCCTTCGCTTCGTTGGCAGCCTGCGCCTCATGCGCCAGCGCCTCGGACATGAAGATGAACTCCATATCCAGATCGCGCGCCGGTTCCAGCGCATTGGTCAAGAAGATGCGCGCCCGCTCTTCCGAGCCGAACGTATAGCCGGTTTCGGAAAGCCTCAGCCCCACCTTCATATGCGCGATGGTATAGGGCGCCATCATCAGTTCGAAGGCCGTCAGTCGCGGCAACAGATGCACGGGGACATAGGCGTTCCAGGAGGCCTTGATCTCGGCCGCCGATTTCCCCTGCCCCTTCCAGTGCTGTTCCATCCGCTTGTGGATCAGATCGATCACCTCGACCAGAAAAGTGCCGGTGCCGGTGGCCGGATCGAGGATCTGGACGAAGGGCGCGTCGGGCTTGACATGCGCAGGGATGGTGATGCGGTCATTTCGCGCCGCGACCTCGGCCCATGTGCTGGTGTCGGCCAACCCTAGGGGCAGATCGAACTCGGTGCGCAGGATTTCGTCTACGCCGCGGACGATGAAGTTCACCACGGGGCGCGGGGTGTAGAAGACGCCGCGCTGCATCCGCTTCTTCGGATCGTACTCCTTCAGGAACAGCTCATAGAAGTGGATGACCGGGTCTTCCTTTGGGTTCCGGTCGCCGAAGTCACGCAGGACCGCCTCCATGTTCGCGGCATTGAGCACGTCGACGACATCCCGGATTCCCAGCTCATCGAAGTCCAGACCCGTCCGCTTGTCGCGCCCTCCGATCTTGAGGAAGTTGCCGAAAAGCTCCTTCAGGAAGGGGTTTGTCTTCGGCACCATGTCGGCCAGGTTGTCGGCGATGATGCCCACGGGTCGCGAAATCCGCGCCGCCAGCATGCCGTAGGCGATGGTCTGGGCGAACATGTCGGCGAAACCATCATCGTCCAGGTCATGGATTAGGTTCTTGCGGAATGCCGCCTGCATCGTGGTCATGGGACCAGTGTCGTCTTCGGCCTTCAGCAGCTGGTTGACCCGGGCCCGGATGTCCGACGCAAGCTCGGCCAAGCGCGTGGCCAGTTCCTTGGAGGTCCTGATCGTCTCGTTCAGGCCCAGCTCGAACGCAGATGCCCAGGTTGCGCGCCATTGTGACGTGTCGTCGGGATCATCCGGCCAGATCAGCTTATCGCGCAGCAGCTTCGCCACGTACTCGTTGTGGAGGCGCGTATCCTGCGCGTTCCAGCCCAGCACCTTCATCACCGGCAAGTCCCCTGCCGTCTTACCGTCTGAGAAGTGGATGAAGGCCAGCTCGCGCGCGCCCGATTTCCCAAAGCTCGCCGCGAATATGAGGTCGCTCTTGTCCCACGCTCGGCGCTCAGCCGTTTGCGCCCCTGAGCGCTTTTTCACCACCAGCGCCTTGAGGATACGGCGCAGAACAGTGACAGGGATTGCCTTGTTCTCCATCGAAATGAAGAAGATACCCCAGGGCTGGTTGGTCGCCAGCGGGCGCAGCTGATGGATTTCGCGAATACTGGCGGTCTCGTCCTTCTTCAGGCCAAGCTCGCTGGCCTCGTATTCGAAGACGACATCATCAAAGCCGTAATCCTCGCCGATCGGCCATTCCAGCTTATCGCGCAAAAGCTCGACCAACTGCTCGAAGTTCGACACCCTGTCGAGATCGGCGGCACTCACGTTACCCATCAGACCATCACCCTCAATTCAATTCCATCCATGCCTTCAGGATCGGCTTCACGCCGACAGGGGCCTGGACCTTGCGCAAGTATGTTTTCGCGATGTGCTTCTCGACGGACTTTCGTACCGCCGAGAGCTTCTCCTGATCGATCTGAACGCGCCGGGGCGTTTTGGGATCGCAGCGCACGAACTCGATGATCCGGGAGGCATCCTCCAAGATTGCATCGCTTTCGAGATCAGCCAGATACCACTTCACGTCGCCGGCCTCGGCGGACCAGACGTCCTGGCCGTCGCGCTCCGAGGCCTCGCGATCATGGGCCGGCCGCGAATAGCAGAAGAATACAGCGCGTGCGCCGCGCTTGGAGTGCTGCTTGCCAGAAAATACCGAGTCGGGCAGGCTGGAAAGATGTGCCTCTAGTTCCGGATCGGCTGCAAGCAGGTCCTGCCATTCCAGATGCATCTGCTCATCAGGGCTCGCGGTGCCTTCATACTGCTCCGTGAAATTTCGCAGATCCTCATAGTCGTCGTCCTCGCGCAGCAGCTTCTTGCCCTCGATGCCGAGCGTCTTTGAGATGCGCAGTGTCTTGTGTGAGACACGGTTATAGAGCCGAAGGAGTTCATCGAGCTCGTCAGGCGGCAGGAAATTCCAGTAGCCGACGGTTCCGCGCAGGTCCTTCTGGTCCGGATGATCGGCGAGTATCTTCTCCTCGATGACCGGGTTCATGCGGCGATCAACACGACCAATCCGCTGCATCAGCCGCACCGGATTCCAGTGCAGGTCATAGTTGATGAGTCGCGTAGCGTCCTGAAGGTTCAGCCCTTCCGAGAGCACATCGGTCGATATCAGCACCCTGATCTCGCTCAAGCCCCGTTTCGCAAGGTCTGAGGAACTCGACTCATTGTAATAGGGCGCGAATCTTTGGATGACCCGCGAGCGATCCCCCTTTGTGCCACTGTCGATCTGATCGACACCCTCGATGCCGGCCTCCGCCAGCTGGGCCGCCACATAACGCGCCGTCTCACCAAACTCCGAGAAAATGATCACCTTCTGATCCTTCAGAATCGGATCATTCTTCAGCAGCTTCTTCAGCTCGTTCAGCTTCTTGTCCTGAGAAGGTTTGAACTTTTCAAGCTCGTTCAGGAAGTCGGCGAGCTGGTCCAAATCTTGGATCGTGTCATGCACGATCTTCTCGATATCAAATTCGTCGCGGGCAAGCTTTTCAACGGCGTCCCGCAACTCCTCTGGATAGAGGTCCTCTTCGCCCTCAGCTTCATCAAGGAAGTCAAGCTGTGGTTTGTATCCGATCAGCTTTCCATTGCGCCGCTTCCAGCGCTCAACGGCCTCCCGTTCGTGGTCGGTTTCCGCATTCACGTCCAACCAGGCCAGTAGCTTGTAGAGCAGCCGCCAGCATGACAAGCGAAACGCTTCTGCTGAGCTTTCAAAGCGCTTCAGGAAATTTGTTCGGATCAGCGCCACCACCTGCTTCCGGCGGCCCTTCTCCATGGCGGGGATGATCTCGGGATCATTGCCCTTATAGTAGGCATACGGGTTGTAGATGCCGAGGGTGAAGAGCGGAACACGTTTGTGGAAGGCATCGGCAACCATCTCAAGCAGCTTCCCATATGTCTGCTTGACCGAGTAGTGCGCCACCTTTGGCTTGCGCGGCTCCGGGAATACAACCGCGCCTCCACCTTCGCGCTGCATACTCGCCTTCACATAGCTTCGGCTTCGCTGAACGACGAGCGCATCAAATAGGGAGTCTGTCGCAAACAAGTCACCAATGTCAGCGGCGTTGATCTCTGCGACCTCTTCATCCCCATTCGATCGCAATTGACGCTCAATCGATCGTTCCAGCTGTCGGATGTGGCCCGCGAGCGAATGGATGCCAAGCGGTGCATCGGCGAAATGATCTGCGCGGTGTCGTGAGAACAACTCGACCATATGCTGGAAATCCAAGAGGCTGTTGTTGATCGGCGTGGCCGTGAGCATGTAAAGTTCCTTGCCCTCGGCGAGATCATACAGGTGCCAGTATCGAGATTTGCGCTTGGCACCCTCTTCACCACGGGTGCCGGTGTTTCGAAAGTGATGTGCCTCATCGATGATGATGACATCAGCCTGGGCTTTAACCTGCTCCAGTTCCTCCTGCATCTTCTCGCGCATCAGGTCCGTGTGACTAAAGATTTTCAGCCGACTGAACCCCTTGAACACATCCGGCAGCCGGTTCCTGAGCTCCCGCTCCCAAACCGGCGACTTGGCCGACTTCGGAACAAACAGGGCGACGTTCTTTTTTTCATATTGAACAAAACGTTCAATCAGCATGAGCCCGATGAAGGTCTTGCCCAGACCAACCCCGTCGCACAGGAAAGCACCGCCGTATTTCCCAGCCCTCTTGAGCAGCGCCCCGTATCCGTCCCGTTGGTATTTCGCGAGGATCGGATAGAGTCTTGACGAGTTCTTCTCCCACTCGGTGGCGGTCTCCTCATGTCCGGCGAAATAGAGCTGCATCGATCGCGCATAGACATCGAACGGGGAATAATCGCGCGTGTGGCGCTCAATGGTCTTGAGGACTTCGTCCGAAACGTCCTCGGCTTCTTCCCAGCGTTCCTCATACCATTCCTGCAGAACGGCAACCGGCGTGCCCGTGATCTGGACGTTCAGTTCAATGTTCTGGGTGAGGCCTGGGACCGTGAAGTTAGAAGAACCGACAAGCGCGGATGATCCGACCACTTCGAGCCGGGCGTGTGTGATGTAGGCTTTGGCGTGGAACTTGTCCTTCCTATAAACCCGGCACTCGATCTTGCCCGACCGTATCGCCTCGACGATCGCTGGAACCCCCTTCAGGAAGTGGTTCTTGTCCTTTTCCTGTTCGATGCTTCTGTTCAGGCGTGAGGCAATCTGTCGAAGGCCGGCTTCGAATGCGCGCTTGGTGCGTTTCGAGACCTCATCCCCCATCAGGATGCGGATATGATCAACCTTTTGCCATTCGTCGCCGAGCGCGAGCAAGGCGCCGATTTCGAAATATCCCGTTGCAATATCGATTGATTTAGAGAGCTGGCACCAGTCGTGGAGGTACCGGAGCACCTTCCATTCATCGGCGCTATTATCGACGATGAACAGCTCACTGCCGGCCTTGTGGCTTTCCCTTTTCGGCATCAAACCAACCCATATTCTGAACGAAGACTGATCACGACGACTCACCCCAGGGGTTGATCAGACCGACGCCGCAGCCTTCGAAGTCAGGGGTGTTGCGGGTGGCGACGGTAGCGCCGCGTGTGCGCGCGATGGCAGCGATCTGACAATGCGCCTGCGCAATCGGCCGGCCGGCAGTACGCCGGCTGGCGGCAATGGTGGCATAGGCCTCGGCGGCGGCACTGTCGAAGGCAAGCACTCGCCCTGCCATGTCGTCGCGCAGGATGCGATCGATTGCGTCAGCCAGGCCATCGCGGTGCTTGCCGTTGTCCATGATCGCTACGCCGTAGCGCAGCTCGGCCTCGGAGATCGCGGTCAGGTAGATGTCGAGCCCGTCCTGGGCGGCGAGCCACCCCTCGACCCGCGGTTCCGGGGTTGGACGTAGAAGCTCGGAGACGACATTCGTATCAACGATGATCACGTTTTACTCCCGGTCGAACGCGGGCGGCTGACGCATCGGCTCACGCGGGGGAAGGTCCAGCTCCACCCCACCCAGGGGCGCGATCCGGGCCCGGATCGCGGCCGCGAGGTTGTGAGCGGGCCTTTCCTGGCCAACAACCTGGCGCAGGATTTCACGGGCCTCTTCCTCCATCGACCGACCGTGCTCGGCAGCGCGAACGCGCAAGCGGCGCTTCACATCGTCCTCTAAGTTGCGAATTGTAATGCTTGCCATGAAGTTCCCCGACCATCGGGATGATGCTAGGCGGCGATTGCATTGCAATCAAGCCATAGCTCGGCACTAGGTCATGTTGACAAATGACGGAGCCAGAGGCGGATCGACGTGATGTCAATGAAGCCGAGAAAGCTTTCCGCCGTCTTGTCGTAGCGGGTCGCGACACGCCTGGCGTTCTTGAGCTTGTTGAAGCAGCGTTCGACCAGATTGCGCAGGCGATACAGCGAACGATCGACACCAATCCGTTTTTTTGCGGGACTTGCGCATCGGTATCACGGGCAGGACGTTGCGCGCCTCCATGCCGTCTCTGATCTTGTCTGCATCGTAGCCGCGATCTGCGAGCAGCACGCTCGGGCGGGGCAGATTATCCACCATCACCAGATCGAAGCCGAGATAGTCCGACGTCTGGCCCGGCGTGATCTCTGTTCTCATAGGTAGCCCGTGCGCGTTGACCAGAAGGTGGATCTTGGTCGTAAAGCCACCTCGAGAACGGCCGAAACCTTGTCGCGGAGTCCCCCTTTAGCGCCCGCTGCCTGATGGTGGGCACGGATCACGGTGCTGTCGATCATTTGCAGGGCGCTTGGCACGGCTCCGCTCTGGTTCAGGGCATCCATGATTTCCTCCCACAGGCCTGCCAGCGTCCAGCGCCGGAACTGCCGATAGACGCTTGACCATTTGCCGAACTCGGCAGGTAGGTCCCGCCATGGCGCACCGGTGCGTGCGATCCAGAATATGCCATCAAGAACGAGGCGGTGGTTGGTGGGCTTGCGCCCGTTCGGGGCGCGGACGGCGAAGATGAAGCGCTCAAAGAACGCCCACTCCTCGTCCGACATAAGGTCTCGTGCCAAGCTGGTCTCCATCGCAGATGCCAGCTTGAATCATGCCCCAAGCCCAAGGGGAATCCCTTTTGTCAACACGACCTAGTTTTCGTTCAGTGAAAGCAGAATGAGCCTCCGATAATAAGTTCGATTTCTGTTCCTTCTCGAAGCGTGTCCCTGAAATCGAAGTGTTCAGCTGGCGTGTGATTAAACAGAACAATGTCAATGACTTGCTGGAAATTTACCAAAACGGCGCAGTCATGAGGTCCGGAGAATATCGGCCCTGAGAGACCGCTTCCGGCCACCTGGCAGCAGGAGCAGTGCTGAGCCCCTGACCTGCCCCCCGGAAGTTCCCTCGCTGTGATGTAGAGTCTGCCCAACCTGAGAAGGAGCAGACGACATGAGGAAAAGCCGGTTCACCGAGGCGCAGATTATCGGGATGATCAAGGAGCAGGAGGCGGGTTTGCCGACTTCCGAGCTTTGCCGGAAGCACGGGTTGAGCCCCGCGACGTTCTACAAGCTCAAGGCGAAGTATGGCGGGATGGACCTGTCGGACGCCAAGCGGCTGAAGCAGCTCGAGGACGAGAACGCGAAGCTGAAGCGCCTTCTGGCCGATGCCATGCTGGACAACGTGGTTCTGAAGGATCTCTTGGGAAAGCCCTGACGACACCGGTGCAACGGCGGGACGCGGTGCTGCGGGCGATGAAGGATCATCCGATCTCTCAGCGTCGGGCCTGTGTCCTGATCGGTGTCGATCCGAAGACGGTGCGGCGTGACAGGCCACCCGACAACCCGGAAATCCGTGAGGAGATGCACAAGATTGCCGAGAAGCGCCGGCGGTTCGGCTACCGGCGCGTGGGCATCCTGCTGGAGCGCAAGGGCATGATCATGAACGAGAAGAAGCTCTATCGCATCTACCGGGAAGAGGGCCTGTCGGTGCGCCGCAGGCGTGGCCGCAAGAGGGCACGAGGTAGCCGGACGCCAATACCAGCGCCGTTGAGGCCAAACCAGCGGTGGTCGTTAGACTTCCTGTCCGACACGTTCGGGGCCTGCCGCAAGTTCCGCATTCTGGCTGTGAACGACGATTGCTGCCGCGAGAACCTGGCGTTGATCGCTGACACGAGCATCTCTGGGGCTCGGGTGGCACGGGAACTGGATGCGCTGGTCAGGATTTACGGCAAGCCCGCTTGCATCGTCAGCGACAACGGAACCGAGTTCACCAGCAAGGCCATCCTGAAATGGGCCAACGCGAACGGCGTCGAATGGCACTACATCGACCCGGGCAAGCCGCAGCAGAATGGCTACATCGAAAGCTTCAACGGCAGCCTGCGCGACGAATGCCTGAACGAGGAAATCTTCGACAGCCTGGCTGATGCCCGCCGCAAACTGGCCCTCTGGCGCTACGACTACAACAACGTCAGGCCCCATTCCTCGCTGGGCAACAAGACCCCGTCCGACGCGCGCCGAGCGCTTGAGCAATCTGAGGGCTCCGCGCCCGGCGCGCTTGCCACACCCGAAACCAACCAATATCAACCCCAAGGACTCTCGTTATGAACGAGGGACGACCGGGGGGCAGGTCACCCCACCCGCATAACCCTCGAAAACAACGGAAAAATCCGGCCGTAGCCGGATCGGGAGAACGCTTTCGCGGGGGCAAGTGGCGGAGGGGATGGGCCTGACGTCGAACGTTCTCCAGATCGGATTGCTCTCGACCTACTAAGTGCGGGGGGATTGACGTCTCCTCTTCAGACCTGCGGCCAAGAACACCGACGAAGGCATGCGGTCGGCTTCGGCCCAGCGCGAGACAAAACTTTCAACAGCCGGCGCAAAGGCCTTTGCAATCAACCGGTCCTCGTCTGCGGGCTTAGATGCCGGCACACTCTCCATTGGCCTCAGCAACAGTGCCGCAAACTCTTCGTGCGGCAGCTCCTTGGCACCGTCCTTGTTGCCAGACAAAGCGATCAACTCTTCCTCTAGTAACTCGCCAGAAAGACCCTGCCAGCGAACCTGATGAACGGCGACCACGTCCTCGTGATCTTCGGCTTCCGTTTGGGCCTCCGCGTACAGTCCGTCGAAAATCAGCCGATCGTTAGCCAGCTCTGAGAGATCACGCACAAAGCCGGCTTCGAAGTCCATAGGAACAAGCGACGGGTCAGCGATTGCCTTTGCGTGGTCAGCCGTCAGGCGCACAATGGTGCGACGGCCGAACTCTGGCCAGCGACCGATATCCTCTTCGCCGAGCTCAATCTCAAGCGTCTTTCCGCCATGCATCTCGGCCCGCACGTCGTATCCGGCGATTGGTGCCATCCCTTTGACAAAGCTGACCATATGCCGAAAGTCGAAGCCGCCTGAAACGCGTGTCTGGTGAGCGGATGCAAATTGCAGAATATCGTCCTCGGCCGCCCGCGCCTTCTGTGCTTCGCGTATGGCTTCAGCGATCTCCTCTTCCGTCTGGTCCATCTTCATGCTTGTCGCACGCTCGAGGATGCTCTCCATGTCGATATAAGACATCAGCTCTCCGAGCACTTCCGCAGCCAATGCATCCTTCATCTCGCCGGCAACGCTCGCCATATCCTGTGCAATCGTACTGACGCGATCCAACAACAAAGTGATCGCGCTGTTGTCGAACCCATCATCCGACTGCAAATTGATAACTTGAACGCGCCGTGTCTGACCATAGCGGTACAAGCGGCCGATGCGTTGAACCAAACGTGCCGGGTTCCAGGGCAAGTCGTAATTCACCATGATATGACAGGCGTCTTGCAGGTTCAGGCCTTCGCCCCCTGCTTCAGTCGATAACATGACCTGAGCCTCTCGGCTGTTGAAGGCGCGGACATTCCTTATTTTTTCATCCAGCGACATCGAGCCATTGATCGCGGCAACCTGCACCTCAGGACATGCTTGCGCAATCGCCTCTGCTAGGTAACTCTGGGTGGCCCTGTACTCAGTAAACACCAAGAGATTTTGGTCCTGTGCTAGAAGCGGCGAAACCACGTCATTTAGAAATGTCTGTAGCTTCGCATCCGATAGGCGAGCCACGCGGATAAGTCTCAGAACGGCCTGAACCTCGCTTGCTTCATCGGCGAAAAAGGCACCAACCTCACCGATTGGCCCAGTTTCCGAAAGGTTGTCATCCCCTTCGAGCTGCTCGTCTGAAGGTATCACCGGCGCCGAAGCGGCATCGAAACCTTGCAGCCGCTCCAATCGACGTTCTAGTGCTCGCTCGATTGCCGCCACGGAGGATGAAGCGAGCTTGCGATACGTCGTCATGACAAATCCGATGGCTCGGCCGATCATTCTATCCTTTGCGTCAGCACTGGCGCGATACCCCTCGCTCAGATACCTTCGGAGCGCCTTGTCCGCAGTGCGCATTTCGATCGATGGGATAACCATGTGGCGAAGCGTGTCGTGACCGCGAAAAATCAGATTGCCTTCTGCATCCGTGACACGGGTCTTCCGGTTGCGAATGATGATGTCCCCAACCACCTCTGGGTTCATTTCTAGCGTTCGGATTTCAGGCAGGAGGTCTGGTCGTACCAACTCCAATAGAGCCGCGAAACGACGAGTTTTACCTTGGTGCGGCGTTGCAGTAAGCAATAGCATCGAATGGGTCCGGTCGCGAAGCTTGTGCGCGAGCGCGTAGCGTTCCGTCTGCTCACCCGTTTCGGACCGACCGAGCCGATGCGCCTCGTCAAACACAATAACATCCCAGAAGCCAGCTTCGATGAGCCGCGCCAAATGCTCGTCGCGCTTCGCGAGATCGAGCGAGATTATGACATTCTCCCTGAGTCGCATCTCGTCGGCGTATTCGGGGCGGAAGTCGCGTTGATAGATCTCGAAGGCACGTCCGAACTTGGCGCGCATCTCATCTTTCCACTGCTTAGTCAGCGAAGAAGGGCAGACGATCAGAACGCGCCTGCAGCGGTTACGCTGCGAGAGGGCGTGAAGAATAAGACCAACTTCAATGGTCTTGCCAAGACCAACATCGTCGGCGATCAGCCAACGCGCCTGAGGGGAAGTTACGACCTTCCGCGCCACATCAAGTTGATGCGGTAGAGGGTCGATGTCGAGACGACCGAAAGCTCCGGTGTTCGCATTCCATATTTGAAGTGCCTTAGACAGCATTCGGAGCCGGAATCGCTCCGCATGGTCCATATGCTGGCCGGTTTGTCGCCTTGCGATCCGCAGTTCGACAGGCATCGCCTGCGCGAGGACACGCCAGTCCAACCACCTGGTTTCTCCGGTCTCTGCGAACTGTACGAGAACCTGCTCGAAACCTGCGAGCGAACGCGTGGCAAGTACAACTCCAGTCCCGAGGCTCAGTCCGCGACCTCGCGGTGGCTTGTGCTGTACTTGCTGTCCAGGAGCATATGCGGGTTTCAGGTCCGATAGCGCAACCCATACTCGGCGATTTCCTGCCATTGCAAGTTGAGCCTCGTTCGGCTCTGCCTTCGGCCTCAGATCATGGATCACCCCGCGCGCCTCGTCTTCCAACTTCACTAGGGCGCCCTTCGATGGATAAAGCGATCTATGCATCCTTGCCTTCCTCTTTTGCCTCGGCTTCCTTTTTTGCTGCAACCCGTTTGGAGTGTGGAAGTAATGACAGAAAGCCAACGTCGCAGCGTCCATCTTTTTTCTCGAAGCGCCAAATCTCACCTTCATTATCTTCGAGTCGGAAGGAACTTGAAGGTTGAACGTCAATGGGCTCCTCGTAATACCAAGATTCACGATCAGCTAGTTCAATGCTCTCGTAATTGAGATTAAGGAAAGCAGGATAGCTCCAGAACCGTGGGTCTATAAAATCACCCTCACTCGATTGCTCTGGCTGCATCTGAAGCCATGCGTTTCGCCAATCGTCAAAAATCCTTCGCTCGGCCTCCACGCGCCCAACCCGATGGATCAATGCCAATGCGAGTTTCCAAGAAAGAGCGCTGCGATAGCTCAACCGCTCCTCTGTCTCCCAGGCGCGCTGCATTCTGTTGAACTTTCGATGAGACCAAAGCCAAGGGGATTCTCGCCAAAGACATTTTAGTTCGCATGCGTCTTCCAGCTCTTCGAGGCTGCAGCCAGCTTGCACCAGCCTTGAGAGAGCCCTGTAACTCGACGAGAACGGGAACTCTTCCAAAACTGCTTTCAAACGACCTTGAAGCAGGGAACGTTGGTCAAGCTTTATGATACGCATCTGGCTGACTAGCCTTGCGGCGTAGTCGTCCAATAGTTGACCATCGGTGATGGTCTCTTCTTCAATAAATGGAAAAAGTAGATCTGGATCTTCCTCATATAGATCCAAATCCAAAAGGTCTTCCCATTGAGCGCTTTCAGTTTCGCTTTCGATCTCCCCTGGGCCAAACTCCGGAAACTTACGGAAATCAGAAACTTCGAACAAATCATCATTGGCGCGGGCGCGTTCAATTTCCCCATCGGCGTCGTAGGAAAGTACAGCTTCCCATAGATCGTCGGCCGGTTCATCGAATACATCGTCGTCGCCAATGAGTTCATCATATTCGTCATCCGCCTCAACAAGCTCGAGATCGGCACTCAATCTCGAAGAATCGGGATTTGGTGGAGCCAAGGCGGGACCCGGGTCCGGCTCATGGTTGGCCGAAACGTCATTCTCCGCTTCAAATTCTGTGAGTGCCTCGGCTGTCGGCGGTTGGCGCCCAGAAACGGGAAATTCCGATTGTATTGGAGCTTTGGCATGCGGGTTACCAGGAGGATCCTCCGCAAGAATTTGAGGCTCAATAAGAAGCAGATCTGGGTGAACGCTGTCTTCGATTACCTGCCGGGGATCGGCCGCCGATTCGTCAGGCTCAGAGCGGGCCTCAGCCTTTGCGGTTCCGGGCATGTATTCGGCTTCGGGGCCACCCCAATCAGACGGTGGGTTTAAATCTGGATGTGTGGGTGCATCCGGAGATACACCCAGCTTGCGTCTAATCTTAGAAAGCAGGCTCTTCATTATTCAGCCGTTTTCGCTAAGGGCAGCGCGCGCAATGTACTCACCAGTCGCATCTGCTCAAACCACTTCATGATCTACTACATCGACGCGCGATGCGCCGAAGACTAGAGAATTGACGACCAGCTGTCGCAAACTCTCTCTTTGGTCTCCCTGAGTGCCGGCGAGATCGTGCGTGGCTACGATCAGCGTTTCATCTGCTCCCCTTTGCGCGATGGAGTACCGGCAACGGATCGGATCGGGCGGCAAGTCGCCATGATGGGGGTACAGCAGTACGACGTTCGGACATTCATATAGCCTTCCGTAGGCCATGAGCTGGTAGACGTCCGCTTGGCTGACACCTTGCTTCGGATCATCGATCCGCGGGGTCATGCGCTTCCACTTGGTGTCGATGATCAGCGCGATCCTCTCGCCCTGCCGGACGATGAGGTCCGGCCTTGTGCGGAAGCGCCCGGTCTCGCCTTCATAAAGACAGTTCCGATGGCCGCCTTGCGACGACACACGAAAGCCCGTGCCGGCCAACGCACGCGACAGGATCCGTTCGACATATGCTTCGAACAAGACGTTCATCTCGAAGAGCAGCGCGTGACCGTCGATAGTCCCCGCGCTCGTCTGCTGGTGGCGGTCCGATAGAAAGAGGCGCGCGAAAGACAGGAGGTCCCGCCAACGACGATTGGTGCGGTCCAGGACGATGCGGTCCCAGCGGAGGGCGTTCGGAGGGACGTCGGCTACGTCGGCGTACACGAAGCTCAGCTCGCGCAGCGCGCGCTGGTTTTCTGGTGCGCCAGATAGACGCGCCAGCTTCCTGACCGCCGCCCGCATGACCTGATTCAGCGCTATGTCCGGCGACAGAGCATCGAAACGGCACGCTAGCTTTTGTGGCGAGACCGCGAGCGTCGAGAACTGCCGTGTAACGTCCAGGCGTCCCCGAAGCGCAGGCAAATCGTCTTCGTGTTCGAGGTAGTGGCGCGGCATCCCCTGCCGGACCGCGTCGGTGAGCTTCGCACAGAACAGCCGGATCAGAATTTCGAGCACGGTCTCGCGCTGCCAGCCGAGCTGCGTCATCGCGCCGGCTTCGATTGGCAGATCGTAGGTCACCGCAAGCATGTGGATGAGGCGCTCCCGGAGTACCGCATCGGACACCCCGCTCTCGCCGCCCCCCTCGATCTTTGGGAGAATCTCCAGTTGGCATCCGGGGGTGGCAATGACGCCGACGACGCCACGTGCGCGGAGCCCCTTTCGCCCGTGTTCCAGCACGCCCTCACCCCCGCGCCCGGAGAAGGTCGAGGCCCGCGCAACCGCGGCAAGCCGGTCTGCTTGCGTCTCCGGGATTTCGTTGTCGCCGGACCCGTAGGCGATACGCTCCCACTCGCGGATCGTGCGGCGGATCATGGCCCGACCAACTTGCTGTAGTCGAAGCCTTCATCAACGGATCGAACCTGCCAGCGAAACCGGGCGACAGCATCGCCGTCCTCGAGGCCCGGAGGCGGATTCAGGATCGTACGCTTGAGAAAGCCACCGGTTATCGAGCTTTCACCCGGTTCCAGGTCGCCAAGCACCGCCGCGATCTTGGCCCAGTCTTCGAAGAAGTATTCTGCGAGCAGCGGGATGACCTTGTCCCGCATAACCTCATCGACATCGGCTCGCGAACGGCACGCGGTGAAGTAGGCGTGACCGATTTGATGCTCCCGATCGTAAAGGTATTCGATCCGCTTGTTGATCGTGTTGAGCAGTCGCGGCAGGTTGATCCCGCATTTCTCGGCAGCGTCTTTGAGGATTGACGCGTCGGGCATCATCTCACGGAAGGTGAACCGGCGCCGGAGTGCAGTGTCGAGAAGCGCGATCGACCGGTCGGCGGTGTTCATCGTGCCGAGGATGTGCAGGTTGGACGGCACGCCGAATTCGTCCCCGGAATAGGGCAAGCGGACCCGCACCGCATTCGGCTGATTGAGCCGCTTGTCGGCCTCGAGAAGGGTGATCAGTTCGCCGAAGACCTTGGAGATGTTCGCACGGTTGATCTCGTCGATAATCAGGACGAACTGATCGGGCTCGCCCCCCCCGTCGCTCCTCTGGCTGTTCATGTAGCGCTCAAGAGCAGGAATATTGAGCTCGCTGTCGTAGAGCAGATAAATCGATTGCTGCATGAAGCCGCGGCTGTAGATCTCGCTGACCGGTACCCCGTCACGATCCACCCAAAGCCATCGCACCGCACGCCGGTGGGCATAGCCCCCTTCCGGCCGTGGCTTGAACTCGTAGTCGCCGACGAACTCCCCAATGGCACGGAACTGCTGGTTTCCCTTCGACACGATCACGATGTCGCCTTGCCGGACCCAGTTCCGGAATCGGAAGGGCATCTGGACCCATCCGGATCTTGCATCTATGTCGCCGCCGCCGTCTCGGTGGTTCTTGCAGGCCTCGAAGATCGCCTCACGGTTGGCGTACTTCTCATCGCTCCAGTCGATGTCGTCGAAACCGAGGAGTGTGTAGCCGTCCTCTATCGCTTCCTCGAACAGGTGCGCGTCCTCGGGGTTGTTCGCTTCGCCGATCGACATCTTGAAGACTTGGCGCCCCTCCAGTCTGATCGTGTCATCGCCCGATGAGCGCCCGCGGCTGGTCTCCGCGCGCTTCGCGATCCGCCTGAATATCCCGTGGACCGTTTCGAGCCGGAAGCCGGCAGACTCCGCCTCGCCGTCTCCATCCGCCCCTGTCATGGGCTGCCGACCTTCGACGAAATCCTCGTAAGACATCGACTGGTGGAATGTGACGAACTCGATGCGCCCGGCCGCCACGAGCCTCTGGTAGACCGCCATGAGTTCGGCCCGATCCTGCGGGACTGGCTCGGCACAGAGCCTCACCGCCTCCGCCGCTGTGGTGAAAGTCTTCCCGGTCCCTGGCGGCCCATAAAGGATGAGGTTGGTTGCGGACGCCGATATCGTCGTGCTCGCTTGGTCCATTGTGTCCGCTTCCGATTTAGATCCAAGTTGGTAGGTAAATGTTGTTGAGCTGCTAGGATTCGGCGCTGAAATCGTGGGCGGCGGCACCTGCGCAAGCTGCTGAAGCTTCTCGCCACCGAGAGTCTGGCAGATATTTGGGAAAGCGTTCTTCAGCCCCATTGCGCTGGCCATGTCTCCAGCATGTATGGTCACAGTCTTCAGGCGTTTCTCCCGAGCCGGCTCGATAAAGTAATTGAGTGCACATAGCCTGATGCGATCAGCGCCTGAAATTAGGTGCTCATATCGTTCGGGGGCTTGGACAGGCTCATCCGCCTGATCAACGATTATGAATCCCGAGTTGTGAAGCCTGGCTGCCGCGTCAGCTTTTTGGCCCCAGCCACCATTCAGCTCAGTCTTCTTCAGGAGGTATCCCACGAGCGGCTTGCTGGGGTAGACGCGGTTCTCACGGTCGCGGCTGGATCGCACCCAGTAGTCCCGCGGATCACCGAAGTGGCGGAATATTTCGCTGTCTTCGCCATACTTTCTGTAGCGATCGAAAGCATCCATTGCCGCTTCAACCTGCGCGCGCGTGAATGGTTTTTTGCCTGGTGCGTCTTTGTCTTGAAGATATCTTTCAAGCAGTTTTTCAATTTGATCTTGATTGCGTACCACCAATACCTGCTGCAGCCCCTCCGCGAGAGCACCAGCCTCCTTTACCTTCAGTCCGGTCGTAGCAAGCTGCTGGCCCGTAGCTTCAGCGCCAATTTCGCCCAGCCAATCGTCCCAGATCACATCGTACCCTTTTGGCCGCCGCTCCAAGACAAGTTTCGCAGGGTCGGACTCGGGTATTACGGCGAGGACTCGCTCGTTCGAGGTTCGATAAATGACGGCTTTCGTGCGACCAGATTTGCTTAGCCGCTCGAGCTTGCCAGTGGATGCAAGTCTGTCCAAGAATTCTTCTGCTTGTCTGCCGTTCAATGATACAAGTCCTACTGGTTGCTTTTTGAGATCCATGCTTCGAGGGCACAGATCGTATTCACCAACTGCATCTGTTCGACCGTCTCGCATTTTGCCTCGCGCAGACGCGGCGCGCCGAAGACCAGCGCCAACCCCTTGGCGCGCGAGACAGCCACGTTGATCCGGTTGAGTGAGAACAGGAAGTCCATCCCGCGCGGCGTTTCCTCGGCTGATGAGGCCGTCATGGAGATGAGGCAGACCGGCGCCTCCTGCCCTTGGAACTTGTCGACCGTGCCGACGCGGATGCCGGGCGGCAGTGCGTCGCGAAGGGTGTTCACCTGCGCATTGTAGGGGGCGACGACGATGATGTCCGTCTCGCGCATGGGGCGGCGCGTGCCGTCCTTCTCCGTCCACTCGCCTTTCAGAAGGTCGGCGGCCGCGGCCTGGATCGCGGAGACCTCCTCGGTCGAGATCTGCGCATTGCCCTCATGCGCGACTGGGACCCAGAACGCTCCTGCCTCGGGGAAATGCGTGCCGGTTACGGCCTGGCGCGCGGTATCGGGGTGGCTGGTCAGCCGACCCTCATAGACCTGGTCCGAAATGAAGCGGCAGACCTCAGGATGCATGCGCCGCGAGACAGGAAGGAAGATGCCGCGGTCCGGCGGGATCGTAGCGTGATCGCCCAGCATCCAGTCGAGGCATGAGAGGTTCGCAGGCTCGGGGTGCGCGCCCTGAATCACCTGCGGCAGCTGACGCGGATCGCCGACCAGCACGATGTTGCGCGCAGCGCGCCCCATGGCGACCATATTCGCGAGGCCGACTTGTCCAGCCTCGTCAATGAAGAGCCAGTCCAGCGACTGCTCGAGCTCCGGGCGCGAGAAGAAGAAGGCGGTGCCGCCGACGACATGGGCCTCTGTCAGCGCGGGGTCGTCGTTGGACGTGGCGCGGGTGATGCCGGCGAAGCCCTCGGGATAGCCGTCGTCTTCACCACTCACCTTGTGAGCGAGCTCGGCGTTTTCCAATGTGATGTCCGGATCGTCGTCCTCTAGCGCAAGAAGACAGCCCATCAGCACATTGCGAATGGCCTCGTGGCTGTTCGAAGCCACGCCGACGCGGTGCCCTCTCCGTACGAGCGACAGAATCGCCCGCGCCGTGACATAGGTCTTGCCGGTGCCTGGCGGCCCCTGGATCGGAAGCACGGTGCCGTCCATCGCGCCCACCGCCGCGATCGTCCCGGCTACGGGATCGGCGCCCTCCAGCAGGTCGGGTTTCGGGCCAGTTGTTAGGCGCGGGGCTGCGCGGGACAGGAGGTCGTCGATGGCGGTGAACCGGCGCGGCCCGCATTGATCCGCGATGACGTCACGCAGTGCCACGGCAATAACGCCGGTATTGAGCGGCCAGTCTGGGTGCAGCGTGAGACGCTCGCCCAGCAGGTGCGCTTTCTTTGGTCCCGCCTTAAGAGTGATCTCTCGCCTCGTCCGGTCGAGAGCCGCAATGTCAATTGTGGCAGGCGGTCCGTCGATAACTGGCACCGTCGCCTTCTTGCCGCCCCGCAGCTTCGTCTCCTGGGGCGGGAACCGATATGTGCGCGCCATGGATCGCTTCTCCGGTTCCGCCGGCCCGAGAGCCTCGAGCCCGGCAAGCGCGTCGAGGTCGTCGATCAACTCGTCCTCGTCCTTACCAGCGCTGTCGAACACGGCCCATTGCGCGGGTTTCGCCTCGCGTTTGTGGAACAGACCGAGGTTGAAAAGCATCTGCTGGCGCTCGTCGGGCAGCCCGGACGCGGCAAGCATGGCACGCAGCTCTGAGGCGTCGGCATCCTCCGCCTCCTCTTTGTCGCCCGCATCGTCGGCCAGACGCGGCCAGGGGCGTTCGGGCCGGACCCGAACCAGCCAATCTTTGAGTTCCTCCGTGGAGATGCAGTCGATGCGGTTGTACTCCTCGATCTCGTCGAGGATCTGCTGCTCGCCCGTCTCGCGCCAGCGCTCGTAGGCGACCACCGACCCACCTGCCGTCTTCACCGCGCCGTCGCGCTTTCGGTCATAGAAGGCTTCCATCGACTTGATGGAATAGTTCGCCTCCGAGCAGATCAGTCCGCCGCGCACGACGGCGTAGAGATCGACAAACCGGCGCTCGCGCAGGAGCCGGTCTAGGAACGCCTCGCCGATCCCGTATTTCGTGGTCAGCCGACGCAGCGCGGTGATCTCGTAAGGTGCATAGTGGTAGATCCGCGCATCCGGGTAGGCGTCGAGCCGCGCCCGGAAGAATGCCAGCAGCTCCGACAGGGCCTTCGCCTCGGCCTCATGGTCATGCGCCCAGAATGAGTGGAACTGCCCGTCGCACCACACGCCGTGAAGGTATTCGAGGCCGCCTTCGTAATGCGGATCGCCCTCGATGTCGTAGAAGATGTCGCCGGGCGCCGGCGCGGGTAGCAGGTCGAAGCCCTTGCCCGTCTCGGGCGCGCGCAGTTCGTAAGCAGGCGCCCCCGTCTTGCGGGCATGTTGAAGCCGCGCCTGGGTGACGAGCTTTGCCCGCGTGGTCTCCGCCATGCCGCGAATGGGGTGATCGAGGCGGGACAGCGCCTGCATGGTCGTAATCCCCGCCGCTTCGAGCTTCTTCACCTGTCCGCGGCTGATACCCGCCACATTGAAAAGGCTGTCCTCGGCGGCCCAGACGCTTTCGCAATGGTCGGCCCAGCGGCACAAGGCGCAATCGGCGCAGGGGATGGGGCGCGTGTGCGACGGGTTCGCCACGAAGTTCTCCAGCCGTGCCCGCGCGCCGCGTGCATAGTGCGCGTAATCTGCGAGGCGCAGGGTTGCGCGCTCCCCCGAGCCGAGCTCGACGTGGGCGAATTCGGGCGCGACCCCCTGAATCTCGGTCAAGAGATCGGAGTAGAGCACGAGCTGGAGGACGTGTTTCGGATGCGGCCGACGCTTCAGCTTGGTGTCGGCGACCTCGTAGCTGAAGGGCCCGAGCGCCGAGGGGCGCTCCACGCGCTCTAGGAAGTCCGACCAGCCGCCCCAGTTGCCCGACAGGAACGCGCCCTGAAAGACCACCTCGGCACCTTCGTTCAACGCCACGCGCGTGGCCTCCGCATCGCGCGCCAGATTGCCGCGCGGGATCTCGACCACGGACCTGCCAGAAACCTTCAAACGCTCCAGATGCGCGGCCTCATGCGCGTCGCCCTGCTTCTGCAGAAGCGCAGCATCCTCGCTGTCCCCGCCCGGTTCTGGCCCTTCGCCGCGCAGGCGCATCAGATCAAGTGTCGTCGCATGGGCACAGCCCATGAACCGCATCAGGTCGCTCGCCGAGAAGAGGATGTTGCCGCCGATTTCCCGCATGGGCTCCTTCAATCGTCAATGAGCGCAACCCGAACCGCGGAAAACGTCTCCTGATTGCAGCTTCTTAAATCACCCCTGTGGGTGTCAATAACTGTCGGCCCTTACGAAGGTCCGCCGCCTGGAGGGCGTGCGAACAGCCACGCCTCAAGCCTGCTTGGTATTCCCGCCACGGACGATCCGGAGGCTCTGCGGAGAAATCAGCGAAGCTCGCTTTCCATTCGCCCCCATCCACAGAGAGAAGCCTTTCTCGATCAGTTCCGCGGCTTCATCGAGGGTCTTCACATAGACGGTGTGTTCGGCGTGATGCTTGGCGTTGCCATGGGCAGGGTCGCCAAGGCGGTAACCTTTCGACGTGAAGTCTGGTTCTTCCACAACGCCTTCACGTGGAGAAACTCGTTCGATCCTGATCACACGCCCACTCATGGCCATCCATCTTCCTTTCGAAGCTTCTGTCTGCCTTTCGCCAGTTCCTCTGCAGCGGTGAGAGAATCAGGTCGACAGGCAACAGATACCTTCTTAGCCTCCAAGGGTGTCAAAAATTGGCAGGCTGCGAGGCGCGCATGTCCTTTTCCAAGGCTCAGGATCTGATCCGGCTCGCACAGTTGGCTGCGGCAAGACGCTGCGGGATCAGCCTCGAGGAGATCTCGCTGGAATTCGGAGTGTCCCACCGGACAGCGCAGCGGATGACCGACGCGCTGGAGGAAGCCTTTGGAAACGTCTTGGTAGAGGATGGCGAGGACCGCAAACGGCGCTGGCGCCTGATCGATCCCGGCCTCGACCGCCTGCAACTTCGCCATGAAACAGGTGTGGAAGCCTTGGAGATCGCCGTTCGCGGGGCGGAGGCCGAGGGTCGGCTACGACATGCACGAGCCTTGGCTGATCTGCGCGAGGGGCTGCTGGCTCAGGCGCCCTCCCGGTCCCGTATCGAAACCGACGCAGAGGCGGTCCTGGCCGCCATGGGGCAGGTCACGCGCCCCGGCCCGAAAGTCAGCGTCGAAACGGACGTGCTCGATGCCATCATCGAGGCCCTGCGCGGCCCGTTTCGCCTGAGTGTGCGCTACAACCAGGACGACGCAAACCGCATCCTGGAACCACATGGCGTCTTGCTCGGCCACCGGACATACCTAGCGGCACGCGACCCCGCCAAAGCAGACGAGGTACGCAATTTCCGCATCGACCTGATCCGCGCGGCGGAAGTCCTCGACGAGAGCTTCCCGCTTCAGGAGGGTTTCAGCATCGTGGATTACGCTGCACGGTCCTTCGGGGTCTGGCAGGATCCCGAACAATACGGCGAGGTGATCTGGCGCTTCGCGCCTGAGGCAGCCGAGCGCGCCGCTGGCTTTCGCTTTCATCCGCGGCAAGTGCTTGAGCCGCAAGACGACGGCAGCCTTGTCGTGCGTTTCGAGGCAGCAGGCTGGCTGGAGATGACCTGGCACCTCTACCAGTGGGGGAACAAGGTCGAGGTCATTGCCCCGGAGGCGCTTCGGGCGATGGTGGACGGATACCGCCGGTCCGATTTCGGCGCAATGCCGTGAACGAGTATTAGAAACGGAGGAATTCGATGACGGACAGCCTGTCGTTTAGCGCCTTAAAGGAGAAGCAACGCGCGATCCGTGCAGGCTTCCCCGAGACGATGGGCCTGCGCGTACACCGCTCCATCAGCTGGATCGGACGAGCCGAGTCGTGCGGCGACGATCACGATGCACGCTTCATCTTCCTCTGGATCGCTTTCAACGCAGCCTATGCAGACGAGCGCGAATTCCAGTGGGTTGCACCCGGGGAAAGGGCTGCGATCGTCGATTACTTTGGCAAGCTGGTGGCGCGGGATGAAGAGCGACGCGTTTACAAGGCGCTATGGCAAAGGTTCTCAGGTCCAGTTCGGATGCTCATGGAGAACCGCTTCGTCTTTAACCCATTCTGGCAGCATCAGAACGGCATAGACGGGTTCGAGGATTGGGAGGAAAGGTTCCGGACCTCCTCGCGCAGCTTTGCACAGGCGTTCCAGGCCGGCGACAGCGTTCGCGTTCTCAGCTTCGTCTTCGACCGGCTCTACGTGCTGCGCAATCAGCTGGTGCATGGCGGATCGACGTGGAACAGCGGCGTGAACCGAGCACAGGTCCGTGACGGCGCCGCGATACTCGGCTTCCTTCTCCCGGTCTTCGTGGACCTGATGATGGATAACCCGAAGGAGGATTGGGGGCGTCCCTTCTACCCGGTGGTCGAGTAGCCAGACTGTACACAGTTCATACGCTCAATAGTTCGATCAGCGGCGATTCTAGTTCTGTGTGAGTTCCGCACACCCCGCTGCAAGCAGAGCTTCGGCACAGGCGTCCATCTCATCCGGGGAACGGGTCGGATCATCAGCCTCGCCCCGCGGCACGAAGAGCACGAGACCGGCCCGGGCCCGGGTAAGCAGCACGCGATAGCCATTCAGCCGAAAACGCTGTTTCTCAGTGTCTCGTGCAATCTGCCATCGAGGCGCACGCATCATCCTCGGCAGCCAACCCTGATCAGTCCAGATCAGGTCTCCACCCCAACACAGGCACGCATAATCCAACTCGAGCCCCTGGCACCCGAACTCGCTCATCGGGGTCTCAAGCGCACCAGCGCTGCGGAAATCAGTGAAGGGCTTCAAGAACCAATGGCCGATGGGATTCAACTCATTTGATCGCGGTGAAGGCGGCACTCCCTCGCCGACGAGGCGGACGGCCCCCGAGCTCGCCAGCAGGCCGACGGTTCGACCGCCCCGTCGCCGTTGACGGAGCCATTGCTTCGCGACGGAGATGTCTCGCGTCATCAAGGCCGGCGGGGCATCCATTCTGGAGGCCAGGGCCTTCGCCTCCACGATGTCGCCATCCAGAAGACGCGCCACCCACTGCGCATGAAGGGGGTTTCGATACGCCCGGATGGCGTTTGCCAGGTGCAGGGCTGACTCCCGTCGAACCTCGACACCGCCGAGCCCGCCCTCAGCGAACATGCCGGATCCTGGAACGTCCGGCCCGCCGTCAAGCGCCTGGGGCGCGGCGACCACACGCCATCGACTGCCTGCGCTCTGAGCTGAGCGCAGCGTCTCCCCCCAGAGAGCGAGGCCGCCTTCGCCCCGATTGATCTCTTGGCCAGGACCAACCAGACAGACGAGGCAGGCCCAGTCCAAGCGATCGAGGATCTCGAGAAAGAGTTCGGGCTCGGAGCTCGGCCGTCCCATAAGCTCCTTGCCAACCTCGGCATCCCAGGCGCGCTGCGCCTCATCAAAGACGATCACATGCTCCGGCGGCGGAGCGCCGTCCGTGTGCTCCTTCAAATAGCCAAGGAGGTTCTGAATGGCTGCGTCAGCGAAACGTCGCGCTTCGGTCTTCGTCATCGCGCCACGCGCAGCGCTGTCCTCCGCCAGGGCTTCGGTCAGCACATGGACCAATGGGCGGTTACCCGAGAGAAGCGCTGCGGGACGGGTCCCCGATCTGCTCTTGAGTGCGAGGTCCAATCCGAGCAGCGTCTTGCCGGCGCCAGGTGCGCCGGTCACGAAGCACACGACTTTGGCACGCGACGCCTCTGCCTCGGCGGCGATTTCCTGCAGCGCTGCTGCCGCAGCCTGCAACTCGGCATCGGCTGCGTCACCGCGCCCAATGTCTGCGATCTCGTGCCCGGCATAGAGCGCCTGCGCTGCCTCCACGATGTTGGGAGTCGGCCGGTACGGTGAGTAGTCGAACCCGTGCGCGTCAATCGCGGCAGCATTCGGATCGACATGGCTTTGCAGAACCAGAAACGCGTCTGCGAGCGTTGTCGCATTGGCTTCCATCAACGTACCGACGCCTTCGACCAACGTTGTCGCCGGCGGCCTCGCCCGCGCCCGCTCAGCGCATAGGATCGGCAGGATCAGCCGCTGCTGTGAGGCCTCGTGGAAATCGCTGAGCGATTGGGCGTAGCGCTCCGTCTGGACTCGGTCGGCGCTCTGAAACCCGGTGGCGTTGATCTTGAATTCGATCACGCCGACGACGCCGGGTGCAAGCACAACCGCATCGATCCGTTTTCCGAGCCGCAGCAGCGGGATTTCGAGGAGGAGCTGCCAGTCGTCGCAGAGCGAGCCTAGCTTTGCGAAGCTTTCCTTCAGAATCTCGATTTCGCGCTCCCAGGCGCGAAGTTGCTCGGCCTCCGCGGCGGCGTGGAAGGCAACGTGGCGAGATGACAGCCTGCCGATGATCGCGTCATCGTCGGTGATGCGAAACTCTGAAATAGGTGCAGCGTAGAATGAGCGGCCCGTGCGACGCCCGGGGGTTTGCGGCTGGTCAGCCTCGTCCAGGTCAGGGGATAAACTCATTGTGCGCCAAACCGCGTCCTAAAAACCCATGAAGTCATAGGACTTAGCATAGGTCGCAAGTGGACGGACTCACAAGAGCAGCGATCTACAGAAGGCTACCGCCGCGCCTGCTCTCGCATCACCGCGTAGTCCGCCAGCATCTCTGCGATTGCCGACCCTTCCGGCAGCAGGGTCAGTTCCTCGGCCGCCTGCGCCTGGAACTCCCGGCTGTATTCGACGACAGGCGGGCACATCCCGACGCCGGTGAGGTCAGAAGCGCCCGTCGCGCAGCCGCTCAGCCAGATCGTCGCGAGAGCGAGGGCGACGCGCCGCCGCCTCGAGCATCCGTCGTTGCGCGTCATGGGTTTTCTCCATGGTTTCGAGCTGCTCGGCCAACCGCCCCGTGCGCTCTCCGGAACGGCGCAGGGCCAGCAGGAACAGGAGGATCGCAAGGGCGGTGACGCTGTAGCGGAGCGCCGTGCGCGCCCATGCCGATCCGGCGAGCGTGGCGAGGAGGCCGCCGATCACCGCTGCCCCCGGCGCCAGTCATCAAGGCGCGCGTAGATCGTGACGGCGATGCCGCCGAGGGCGACCGCGATGAACACCCAGCGCAGGGTGTCGAGATACGGGACGAGCGGCAGGATCGCGGTCTGGGTCTCGGTGAGCACCTGCTCCGCCACCTCGACGCCGGCCGCTCCGAGCGTCGCGACGCCCGCCGCGCCACCGCCCTTCATGGTCCGGCTCCGCGCCAGGACCTCGCGCGCCGGCGGGGTCTCGGCCGCGAAGGGAACGGCACGTGCCGGGAACCGCTCGCCCCACTGGCGTGCGGGCCCGAGGTCGATATGGATGAACCCCGAGCGTGGGTAGAAGCCGAAGCCGAGGAACCCGACCTCCCGCGCCGCCGCCTCGAAGGCCATCGGGTCGTGGTTCGCCATGGCGATGTCGAAGGCGGCGCCGTCGAGGTGCTTCGATCGGGTCGCGCCGCCCACGGCGCGGTTGTGCTCTGGGCTGCGATAGGCGGAGCGGACGATCAGCGGCTTGCCCAGCCGGTCACGCAGCGCCTGCAGCTTGTCGAGCGCGGGCGCGTTGATCAGCAGCTTGCCGGTGCCCCGGCAGGCGATCTCGGCTGAGCTGAAATTTGGCCAGCGCCAGGCGCTCTCCGGAACGTCGCGCCAATGGCGGTGGAAAGTTGTGGTCATTGGGTCCTCCAAAACAAAAAACCCGCCTCAAGGGCGGGTGCGGTTGGGCTGAAGAATGGGGGATGGGGCGCGGCTACGGGCCGCCGCCGAAGATCTTGAGCTTGATGGCGATGCCCGCGAGCAGCGCCAGCATGACGCCGGTGGTGATCATGCGGACGGCGGTCTGCATGGCGGTGCGGCGCACTAGCCGGATGCAGTCGACCAGGGAGCGCAGATCGCGGATGTCGAGGGCGGCCTCGTCGCCATCGAGGCCGACATCGGCGAGCGCGCGCTTCGCGCCTTCCTCGGCGGCGCGCGTCAGGATCGCCTCGAACTCGGCGTCGGGCATGCGCACGAAGCCCTCGGATCGGGGTGGGTTCATCGGATCCTCCTTTCGCCGGTCAGCCGATCTTGCAGCCCCAGAAGGACGTGTGATCGGCGGCGAAGTAGCCGTCCGCGACCCGGAAATACCCCTGCAGCTCGACGGTGTCGCCGACCGTCAGCGGTACCATGGTCTGCAGCCAGATCGCGGTAGCGAGCGAAGCATGGGTGGCGGAGATTTCGCCGAGGGAGCCGCGGATTTCGGTCGTGCCGTTCAGCACGAGCCGCCCGCGCATGCGGGCCGTAGCGCTGGCGTTGATCTTGTAGAGCAGCGTCGCGCCGAAGAGGTAGGTGCCGTCGACAGGCGCCACGAAGTGGTTGTTCGCGGCGTCGAACGCCCCCTGATCGTTGTAGTCGGTGTTGTTCAGGCCGATCTTCGTCCAGGCCCCCACACCAACATAGTTGTCGTAGTTGGTGTATGCCTTGAAGCGCGGCAGCCGGGGCTGGTCGACGACGCCGGTAGCGTTGTCGACGCTCAGCCCGTCGAAGAAGGTGCTGCCGTCAGCAGAGACCGCGAGCCGAAAGCGGTCGGAGCCGAACAGCCCAACCAGCGCCTTGGTGACAAAGCCGGTCTGCAGCGTCAGGCCGAGGTCGTCGCCTGCCGCCTCCTTGTTCATGGTGTAGAATAGATCGCCGGTCCCACCCTCGGCGACGGTCTTCGCGGTCCAGAGCGCGGCGTTCAGCTTGGCCGAGAACGGGTTCGATGCATCTGCCGTGGTGCCCAGCCCGAGCAGCGCGAGGTTCTGCAGCGCGGCTGGCGTGGTACCGACCCAGCCTGAGCCGTCGTAGACCAGCAGCAGGCCCTCGTCCTCGACCCACGCCCGCCAGCCGTTGCGCGGCGGCAGTCGGAGCCAGGCGCCATCGGTCCAGAGCGCGACGTTCAGGTCCCAGCCTGCCCAGTCGCCCGTTGAGCCGGAGGCGACGATGTATCGGTCGCCGTCGGCGGGGCTTCCGGGTGGCGCGGTCAGGTCCCGGTCGAGGACGGAGAGCTGCACGAGCCCGTCGAGGATCCTCAGCGCCTCGTTGTGGGTGATGTGCTTCTGGGCCTGCGCCGCCAGGATGTAGGGCAGCAGCAGATGGGTCGTGGCATCGGACATGGACGGTCTCCAGAACGGAGAACGCCGCCTGCATGGCAGGCGGCGAACAGTGACGCAGCGGTGGTGCTGACGAGCTACCCGTGCTCGGGCGTCTTCCCCGGAATCGCGGACAGAACTGGGTCGGGTTTCGCCGCGTCCCACTTCGCGGTCATCGCGGCCCAGCGATCAATTTCGGCACGGAAGGCCGGGTCATCGATCCGCAGATGGAAGGTGTAGAGCCGATCGACAATCTCGCGCATGAGCGCGCGCATCTCGTCGTCATCGATCCGAGAGACCTCGGACCAGGGAATGCGGTTGCCTTCTGCATCTTGGACGATGACGTCGCTGCCGTCACCGGTGCGCGAGATGGGCGTCCGGCCCGCATGCAGGGCCTCCAACTGCGTGTTGCGCACGCAGGCCACGGCCATCACTCTGGCAAGCTGGGCTGCTATTCGGTCTTCGTCTTCAGGGCGCATGACCCAAGCTTACGCCGCAGGATGCGTGCTCTTCCAGAACTCATTGCGATGCCTCAAAAGGTCAGCGTGACGGTCTTGGGCGCGCCCCGCCCGACGAGGGCGGAGAGCTGGAAGATGCGGATGTCGAGCGTGTCGCCGGGGGCGAGCGGCGCGCTCCAGTCTGCGGTCTGCTGGGCGGCGGTGTAGACCACGCTGGTGGTTGCGGTGCTCAGCACCCGTTTCACGGTGGCACCGTCGAGGATCTCGACTTCATAGGCTTCGAGTTCCTCGCCGAGCGGCACCTCAAGCCCGCCCCAACTGTCGGCCGCGAGCGCGCGGGACCGGCGCGTCCAGCGGATGGTCAGATCGCCGGGACCGCGTGGCGTGCGCCACGGCTGCTCGACATGGACGACGGAGAACGGCCGCAGCCCCACGCCCACCGGCGTGAAGGCCTGCGCCACATAGGTCTCGTCGCTGACCGGGCGGCTTGCGGGACCGATGCGCCAGTTCCAGGGGATGCCGAGATCGGCCTCGGCGATGGGCAGTGAGGCGAGGCTGTCGTCCAGCACCACCACCCGCGCGCCTGCGGGAGCCGGATTGCCCATCGCTCCTTCGGTGCCCCGCTGGCCACGCAGCAAGCGCGTCAGCCGATACCGGCCGGGCGCCAGCAGCTCGGCCGCGCCCGCCTGCACGATCTCCCAGATGCCGGGCGTGGTTTCCACTGCCAACGCATTCGCCCCGCCGAACAGGGTCAGATCGGTGACGCTTTCCAGCGTGCCGGTCAGCAGATCGACCACCAGCGCATTGCCGAGGTCGAAGCGCGAGGTCGGCCCCACGAAGAAGTCGGTGACCAGCGCCCCGATCCGGGCGCGGCTGCCGAACGTCGTCAGCAGCTCGAAGCCATCGGTCGAGGGGCTGCGGAACACCGCCATCTCGCCCGGCCAGGGAAGAGCGTACGCCGCGACCAGCGGCCGATGCGCGGGCTGGTCCTCGGTGAGCTGCGGCAGGTCCATCAGCACCGAATCCGGCGCGCCGAACACCACGGCCCGCGTCAGCGACGCCGCGCGGGGATCGCCGGGCGGCAGATCGTAGGTCGCCCGGTCCTGGCGCACCGCCTCGATGCCGCGCGCCTCGGCGTCGGCGATGGAGACGAGCCGCAGATCGACCAGCCGCCCGTCATGCTCCAGCCGGATCGCGTCGGCCGGATCGAGCGCGAGCCGCGAGGGCGGCAGACGGAACGCCACCGTCTCGCGCCCCACCCACGCCTCCATCAGCGCACGGCGGCAGCGGCGCTCGGCTTCCTCGGGCGGCACCGCCATTGGAAAGGACTCGGAGGCGATCCGGGTCGTGTCGACCGTAATGCGGCGGGCTTCGACGAGCGCCGCGTCGTAATCCTCATCGGCGCGGGCGATCTGCCACTTCAACGCCTGCGGCAACTCCGTCTCCTGGCCACGCGTCAGTTCCAGCACGTCGCCCTCGCGGGCGGCCACCAGATCGTCGGGTGTGAGGGTGGCGACGGAAGCCCGGCCGCGCATTACGAAGCGGATCACGCCCTCGGTCTCGACCGCGTCGAAGCCGAAATGCCGCGACAGCGTGGTGATCGATGCGCGCGGGCTTTCGAGCGCCGTGATGGCGTAGCCCTCGACCGCGCCCCAGAGGCCGGTGACATCGATCAAGGACTCGGGCAGACCTGCGCGCAGACAGACGTGCCGGACGAGTGCGGCCAGCGACACCGCGCCGAGCCGCCCCGTCAGCCAGTGGCCGAGCCGCCAGTTCGCCCCGTCCGTCCAGACATCGGTCAGCGCCGGGAAGAAGGGATAGGGCCGCGCGTCCCATGTCCAGGCGGCGCATTCCGGCACATGCACCATCCGGCCGCCGTAGACGGAGGACTCCAGGTTGTTCGTGGCCTCGCCCCACCAGAGGTACGTCGCCTCCAGATAGGCGCGCTGGATGGCGTCGTCGCGCCAGCCCCGCGAGAAATGCGGCGTGAAGCTCTCGGACGACTTCGGGTCGAAGAAGACGTTCGGCTGGTTCGTCCCCCGGTCGATGGCGGGACAGCCGAGTTCGGTGAACCAGATCGGCTTGGACTGCGGCGTCCATGCCGTCGCCGTCCCGCTCTCCACACCACCGGGGCGGTTGTAGTGCGCGTTCGACCACCAGCTGCGCAGATCCTTGTAGCGGAAGACCCATGGCTTGCTGGCGGCACCGTCGGTGATCGGGGTGCGCACCTGCGCCGAGCGATCCGCCGCGCTGGCGTAGAACCAGTCGAAGCCTTCGCCGCCGACGATGTTCCCCTGCAGATAGGCCCGGTCGTAGATCGCGGGCCAGCCCTCTTGCGCGTCGAGATGCTCGAACCCGTCGCGCCAGTCCGAGAGCGGCATGTAGTTGTCGATGCCGATGAAATCGATCTCCGGATCGGCCCAGAGCGGATCGAGGTGGAAGAACACGTCGCCGGTGCCATCGCCCGGCTGGTGGCCGAAGTATTCCGACCAGTCGGCGGCATAGCCGATCTTCGTCCCGGCCCCGAGGATCGAGCGGACATCGGCAAGGAGGTCCCGATACGCCTGCACGGCCGGATAGGTGGACGCGCCCGAGCGGATCGTCGTCAGCCCCGGCATCTCGGTGCCGATCAGGAAGGCGTCCACCCCGCCCGCCGCCGCGCAGAGATGGGCGTAGTGCAACACCATGCGCCTCAGACCCCAGTCGCCGGATGGTCCGGTCCACGAGACAGACTGGCCCGAGACGCTGAAGCTGGCGGGCGTAGCCGCACCGAACAGCGCCGCGACCTGCGCGGCGGCCGTGGCGGTCTTGTCCACCGTCCCGGCGAAACCAGCCGCCGGGGAACAGGTGATCCGCCCCCGCCAGGGAAAGGCAGGCTGGCCCGTCTCCGCAGCGTTGTCGGAATAGGGGTTCGGTAGCGTATTTCCGGACGGCACATCCATCAGAATGAACGGATAGAAGGTGACGCGCAGACCGCGCGCCTTCATCTCCTGGATCGCCTGAACCACCGCGAAGTCGGACGGCGTGCCGCCATAGACCGGGCGATCCTGATCGTCGCGGCTGACGAGGAAGGCGTTGGCTCGGCTGACGCCATTCACCGACCAGCTGGCCGGCGTGGTCGACTTGGCCGAGACCTCGACACCGGGCCGCACCTTGCAGGAGCCCGCGCGCAGGTCGTCGCCGAACCAGGCGACGACGAGGCTGACGCTCTCGACCGAAGGGGCCATCGCTTGCAGCCGGTCGAGCGCCTCCACCATGTCGGTCGAGTCTGCCAGCGCGTTCAGGTTCTCCGGCACCGTCGCGCCGCCATCGGTCTTGCGGATCGCCTGCGTCGCGTAGGTGAACTCGCCCGAGGCCGGGATCATGGTGACGGCGCGGGTCAGCCCCTCGGCGGTGTCGGGATCGGCCAACGGCCGGAAGACTTCGAACGACAGCTGCGGCAGGCGGTTGCCATAGGTCGAGAGCGCCACCTCCTCGAAAACCACGTAAGCCGTGCCCCGATAGGCGGGCGTGCTGGCCGCGCCCATCTTTGCGGCGATGAACGGGTCGGCCGTCTGCGTCTCGTCACCGGGATACCAGCGCCAGGTCACGCCGGAGAGGTCCATCGGCTTGCCGTCGGCCCAGATGCGCCCGATGCCGGTAATCGGGCCCTCGCAAAGCGCCACGGCGAAAGAGGCGTAGTAGAGATACTCGGTGGTCTTGACCTTGCCGCCCCCGCCGCCCTTGCCGCCGCCCTGCGTGGTGGTCCTGGTCTCCTCGCGGAAATCGGTCGCCCAGATGATGTTGCCGCCCATTCGCATCCGGCCATAGAGCCGCGGGATCACCGCGCCCTCGGTGGCCGAGGTGATGCGCAGCGTGTCGAGCCGCGCGCCCTCGATGCGCTGGGTGGGCGCCAGCGACGAGATGATCCAGCTGTCGACGACAGAGCCGATGGTGGAGCCGATGAAGCCGCCGATAGTCGCGGCACTCACGCCAAGGATCGCGCCGCCGATGCTGCCGCCAATGGCGGCGCCGGCCGCGCCGAGGACAAGCGTTGCCATGGTTGGATCTCAGCGTTGCGGGAACAGAAAGGCGAAGGCGATGCGCCGCCGCCAGGCTTGCGTCAGCGGTTCCTCGATCACGCCGAGCCGCTCATAGGCGTGGAGGAAGCTGTCGGGGCCGGTCAGGATCCCGACATGCTTGGCGATGGCGCGGGGCTTCATGCGAAAGAGGACCAGCGCGCCGGGACCGGCCTCTACGGGAGGCACCTCGATCATCATCCGGCGCGCGCCGTCCGCCAGAACCTCGCGCGGTCCGGTCTCGCCCCAGTCCCGGCTGTAAGGCGGGATCGCGAACGGCTCGGGGCCGACGACCTCGCGCCAGACGCCGCGCGCTAGCCCAAGGCAGTCGCAGCCGACGCCGCGGAGACTCGCCTGGTCGTGGTACGGCGTGCCGAGCCAGGAGCGCGCAATGGCGATGACGCGAGTGGGATCGGCGGAGGTCACAGCACCGACCCTTCGTGCCCACCGTCCTTGGTGGCATAGCGGAGTACGGCGTCCTGACCAGGGATGTGCGGGAAGCCGCGAAAGTTGGCGGTGTTCGCGAACTTCGCCCCGCAGGTTTCCATCCGTTTGTCGCAGCCCGCACGGATGGTGAAGCCGTCGTCCTCGGCGATGGACCGCACCGGCGCCTCCAGCAGGGTCAGGATCGCCACGCCGTCGGTCACCTCATGGCCCAGCACCTCGGTGCGCCGCCCCGCGTTCGCACCGCTCGTCCAGTCCAGTGTGCCGAAGGTGAACCAGCCGGAGGCGAAGACGCCGAGGCCCGAGGCGGTGAAGGCCCGGTCGCGCAGGAGATCGATGACGGCGCCCGTGCCCTTAAAGGCCGGGTCTTCCAGATCCACGCCGCAGCGTGCGTCGCCGAGCGCGGCATCGCAGGTCGCCTGGAAGGTCCGCCCGACCGTCTGGCCCAGCACATGGGCGAGCGAGCGGACCTCCGCGACGAAGGCCAGCCGCCCGCGCCGGATCTGGCCGATGGCCCCGCGCCGCATCAGGACGCGCTGGCTCGTGTCGGCCCAGTTCACCCGCCAGACCTCGACCTCAGCATTGTCCCAGCGGCCGTCGAGGATGTCGGTCTCGGTGATCCGGTCGGATGTCAGCACGCCCTCGGCGTCCTGCGCATCGACCGACAGGTCCGAACCGGAGCGAACCTCGGACGCGGTCAGGCCGCTCTCGGGCTCGAAATCCGTCCCGTCGAAGCTGAGCGTCCGGTCGTGGTCGGTAAAGCCGAAGGTGACGCCGTCGGCCCGCGTGATCCGCCAGCACCAGGCGAGCGTCGTTGTGCCCTCGTCGAGATGGGCCTGCAGGTCGGGATCGAGGGTTTTCATCGGCGCAGTTCCAGCAGCGGAATGGAGGTGATCGAGCCGAGCCGCTCGAGGTCGAGCGTCACGTCGAGCACGTCGGTGTCGAAACGGACCGGCACGTCGAACTCGAAACCCGCCGTGATCGCAACGCCAGCGCCCGGCGCGCCGCTGAAGGTGACGACGCCAGTGGCGGTGTCGACCGACCAGCCGGAGGGCTGCTCGACCCCGCCGAGGGCGATGCGCACAGTCCCCGCCACCGGCTTGGCGATGGCGCGCGTCCAGGATTGCGCGCCGGAGGCGTAGCGCTTCACCAGCTGGAAGGCGGTCGCCGCGCCGTCGCCGGTGCCGATGGCCTGATCGGTGGACGACGGCGTGCCCGAAGGCAGGCAGGACTTGTGGTCGCCCCAATCCTTGAAACGGAAACCGTGCAGGCGACCGTTCCGTGCCTCGAAGAAGGCAACCACCGCCGCCAGATCGTCGGCGCGGCGAATGCCATAGGCGACGTCGTAGCGGCGGCGCGAATTGGCCCAGCTGGCGTTCCTCTCCTCGTCGCCCGAAGCGAGCTCGACGATCTGCGTGCGCCGCTCCGGCCCACCCCGCGCGCCGCGACTGATGTTGTCGGGAAACCGAACCTCGTGAAACGCCATCACATGCCTCTCCGCCCGAGCGACACCGCTCGGGCGATGTCGGCCGCGACCTGCGTGCGTGACTGCCTGAAGCTCTCGGCGTCACGCGCCATGATGGTGACGTTTACCCCGCCGCCAGTGCCGTAACTCTGCGCCTCACGTCGGGACAGCACGCGCTCACCCCGTTGCAGGATCGCGGGCACCTCGTCATGGCGTATCCCCGCCATGCCGCCTGAATGCATTCGCGGGGCAGCGGCGAAGGCCATGGCCGGGACCATGCGCGAGGGCCCGGCCGATCCGACCATCCCGCCCGCATGCAGGACGTTGGCGAAGATGCCGCCCGCCCCGGAGAACACGCCGGAGAGCGCGTTGGCGATCGGCCCGAGGATGAACCGCCGCGCCGCCAGCTGGGCGAGATCGGCCAGCAGCGAGGTGACCAGATCGCGGAAGTTCAGCTTGCCGGTCTTCACGAACTGACCCACGGCGTTCTCGGCCGACTGGAAGGCGCCGACGAGGCTCTGGCCGATGTCGCCACCGATCTCGCGCGCCTTGCTGGCGTAGTCCGAAAGCGCCGCCGTGACCGCCTGCCAGCCGGTGACGGCAGCCTCGGTCGCGGGCTCCGCTGCAGCGGCGGCAGCTCCGGCTGCCGCACTCGCACCCGTCGCGGCGCGTTCGGCATCGCCGAGCGCCGTCTCCAGCCGCTCGGCCGCACCGGTAGCCTCAGTCAGCACATCGGCACTGGCCTCGTCGGTACCGCGCACCGCGTCGCGCAGCGCCTGCCAGCTTTCGAGAGGCGCGCGAGCCCCCTCGGCCAGATCGCGGGCCGCGCCGCGATAGACGTTGGCGGACTCGAGCGCCCGGTTTGCCGCCTCGGTCAGGCCGAGATCGGGGGCGGTCAGCGGATTGTCCTCGAAGGCCCGGTCGAAGGCTGCCTGCGCCGCTGTCGTCGCGGCGGTCGCCGCCCCTTCGAAGCGGTTCTCGATCTCGCCGAGGTCGAGGTCGGGCACCAGCGAGATGCGCCGCTCGGAGCCGAGCGCTTCCAGCCCCTGGTTGATGCCGCCGATGAAGCCGTTGATGCGCGAGACCACGCCGTTCAGCATCGCCTCGACGCCATCGACCAGGCTGTTGGCCGCCTGGAACGCCAGATCGCCGATTGCGGCCGGCAGCAGGCCCCAGATCGCCTTGATCGCCTCGTAGGCTCCCTCGAACGTGTTCGCGGCAGTGTTGCCGAAACCGACGACGCTCTCGATGGCGCCCTGCATGCCCGACGCGGCGTCGGCCTTAAGGTCGAAGAACATCGCCGTGGCGGCCGCACCCGCCGCAGCAGCGCCCATCCTGATGCGCTCCCAGACCTCGACCGCGAGGTCCTTCAAGAGCGACATCGCCTCGCCGAACCCACCCGCGCCGGAGACGAGGCGGGTGAACTGGTAGATGAGCTCGCCCGCGCCGACGATCAGCGCCCCGATGCCGGTGCGGATCAGCGCACCGCGCAGGACGACCAGCGCCGTGGCGAGCCCGCGCACGGAGAGCGCCGCAGCGGCCATGCCAGCCACCCATCGCCCCGCGAGGAAGGCGGCGAAGGTGGCGGCATAGGTGGTCAGGCGGCCGATGTTGTCGAAGAGCCCGCGGATCGCGATGCCAAGCGGTCCGGTCCGGCTGGCGACTGCCGCCATGGCGTCGGCGACGGCTTCCAGTGCCGGGGCTGCGGCGACGGCCAGCTGGTTGGAGAGCCCGCGCCAGATCAGCCCGAGCCTTGAGATGGCATCGTTCGTCCGCTCGATCTGGTCGGCATCCTGCTCGGAGACGACGACCCCGAAGGCGAGGACGTCCTCTGTCGCCTGGCGCAGCGTCGCGGTGTCGATCCGCGACATGGCGATGGAGCCTTCCTCGCCGAAGAGCTGACCCGCGACGGCGGCGCGCTCGGCGGCAGGCACGAAGCTTTCGATGGCGGCGTTGATCGCGCCGACGCGCTGGTCCAGCGGCAGCGCGATCAGCTCATTGGCCGAAAGCCCCAGCCGGTCGAGCGCGTCGGCGGCGGGTCCGGTCCCGGCGGCCGCCTGGCTGAGACGGCGCGTCAGGTCCTTCGTGGCCTGTTCGATGCCGGACATCGACACGCCCGCCAGTTCGCCCGCGCGCTCCAGCGTCTGGATCGAGGCGACGGTGGTGCCGAGGGACTGGGCGAGCTTGGCCTGTGCATCGACGGTCTGCAGCCCGGACCGGATCATCGCCACGCCAGCGGCGGCAGCGGCTGCCACGGCGGCGGCGGCCGCGACCCGCACTCGTCGCGAGAAGGCCGCGAGCCGGGCGTTCGCCGCCTCCATCTCCCGGCTCAGCCGTCCGAAGCCGCGCGATCCGGCTTCGCCCACGCCTTCCAACTCGGCGCGCACCTGCCGTCCGCCCACGGCCGCGAGGCGGACGCTGACCCTCTTCTCAGCCATGGGAATGATCCATCTGTTCGTTGAGTTTGGTGACCATCACTGCCTCGATGACCGGCAGCAGTTCGGCCATGGCGAGCGGCGGCACGCCGAGGGCGTCACCGAGCGCGAGCGCCGCCGACATGTCCCAGCCGATCACCGCGCCGGGGAGCACGCGCAGCTGGCCGCCGAGGCGGCCGACGAGGTCCCAGACCTGCCAACCCTCCGGCGTTTCCGGACGGTTCAGCCGCGCCGGGCAGTCCGGGCAGGCTTGCGCGCTGGCTCCGCAGGGTTCGCAACCCTCGCAGTATCGCTCGCCCCCGCCGAAGGACCATTCGGCGAGAGCGCGGAGGCGTTTTTTTCCTGCTCCAGCAGCAGGCCCTTGGAAACGTAGGTCAGCTGGAAGGCCTCGAAGATCGGCCAGACGTCGAGCAGCGCGTCGATGGCCTCCGCGCTGGGATCGATGGCGTTGCCATCGGCGTCACCGATGCCCTCCCAGGCGAGCACCGCCCGCCGCGCCAGCGCCTTGGCGAAGGCGACCGCGCGCTCCTCGTCGGAGGCCTCCTCGGGCACGGCCTCGACAGCCGGGTCGCTGCGTGTCGCCACCATCAGCGCTGTGGTCAGCGGGCGCAGCTGCACCCGGACGCCGGGGGCGAGGTCGTGCCAGCGCGGAGCGTTGGTCAGGTCGAGCGTCAGCATCCTCAGTACACCTCTATGTCGTTGATCAGGGTTGCGGTGCACATCCGGCCGACGACGCTGTCGCGGGCGGCCTGCCAGTCGAAGGTGGCCTGCACGCCTTGCGGCCCGGAGATCTCGATGCGGGGACGCGGCAGGTAGACGGCGTGCACCGTGAAGGTGAAGCTCTCGCCCGAGGGCAGGACGTAGGCGAATTCCATCTCGCAGGCCTCGCCGTTGATGGCCTGCGTCACCAGCGTCTGGTCGGCGAAGCGCACCTCGATCCGGCCGGTCAGCGCCGCTATGGACGGGTCCGCGCCGTCGATGCGCCCGTCCGAGCGGATGGTCTCGATCCGGTCGAGGTTGTTGGCGTAGGTGATCTCGGCCGAGACTACATTGCCGAGCGCCGTTCCGTTGCGCGTGATCGCCCCGTTGAAATGGCCGAACCGCTTCAGCTCGAGCGCGGCGGGCGTCCCGGCGCTGGTGGTCGTGCCCACCGTCTCGCCCTGCGCCACGAGCCGCGCCGTCGCGGTCAGCAGGCCCGAGCGCTGCATCTGCCAGGTGATCTGGTCGAGCACGCAGCCGGAATACATCGCGTAGCGCGGGACCTCCGGCATGCCGGTCTCGATCGACATGCTGGGCAGCGTCCAGGACCCCGACTGGAACTCGTGGGTGTACGGCGCATCCACGCCAGTGGTCGTCGGTGCGCCGAACGCCGCCTTCAGCCAGAATCCGAAGGCCTCGGCATCGAGCGGCACCACGACATCGCCGTCGGCCGTCACCGCATCCTTGATCGGCGCCAGCGGATCGCGGCCGTAGCCCAGCAACTCCGAGTTCAGAAGCGGCTGCTCCGCCCCCAGCGAGGTGCTGGCGAAGGGCATGCGGGTGAAGCCGCTGGCGGGCGGCGTTCCATAGGTCGTCTCGAACGCAAGCGCCATCAGCGCCCGCGCCCCCTGGGCTCGTGCCATGGTGAACTCCTTGATGTTGTTGATGCGCGGTTGCGTTCGGTCAGGCCGTGCCGCACATGAAGGTCATGCGCATTACTGGTCCGAATTCCCCGCTCAGCATTTCCGGTCGCTGGATCACCACCCGGATAATCGTTTCTGTCCTCACGGTCCTTGTTCTTTTGAACGCCCCCGTCCTGGCACAGACGAATACCGTGAGCGGCGCGGTCCGCTATGTGACGGACGGCGACACCCTATCACTTCGCGGCGTTGATCGGCCGATCCGTGTCTGGGGTCTCGATGCTCCCGAACGCAACGAGCGCGGTGCTTCCGCCGCGACATCCACTCTGCAGCGGCTGGTCGCCGGGCAAAGCCTGACCTGTCGTGTACGCGACATCGACCAATACGGGCGGATCGTCGGGCAGTGCTTCCTCCCCGATGGTCGCGACATCGCCGCTCAGATGATCGCTGCCGGAGTGGCCCGGGAATACTGCTACTTCTCGGGCGGCTACTACGGCACCTGTCGCGGCAACTGACACGTCGGCGCTAGCCGAGCGGGTCGGCCGTGGAATAGTGAAGCATAACGGGGATCACCGCCGCCTTGAGGCTCGCGGCGCCCTCGACTGGCAGGTCCACTGGCCGCGGCGCTTCAGCCTCGACCCAGTCGCAGAGGCCGCCCAGCGTCCGGTCGGCGGCGAGTGCCGCACCGACGCTCGCGATCAGCGTGTCGAAGGCGACGTCACGGTCCGCGCCCTGGACGACGGCCTCGATCTCGGCGCGATGCTGATAGTGGTAGCGCAGCGGCGACAACGTCACCTCCGGCTCCCCCGGCTCGCCGTCACGCAGGATCAGCAGCCCCTCGGCCGGGACGCGCTCGGGAAGCACTTCGCCGCGGAGCACGGTGGCAGGCAGTACCGAGAGTCGCGCGTGCAGCGCGGCGAAGATGGTTTCGCGTGCTGTGGGCATATCTGTCACGCGACTCCGCGCTTGACGTTTGTTTCGAGGGTGTTTGGATTAATGAAGGCCGCGCGGAACCAAGCGGTGGGAGGAAAGATGCTGCTTGATCCGCATAGACTCGAAGAACAGCTACGAGAGGCAACAGCCATCGACGCTGGCGTCCGCGACGCCTATTTGACCTTTGCTCATGCGCGTTTTCCCGGCGGGACCACGGTGCGCCCGGCCGGACATGGTTACATAGAACGAGAACTTCGTTTCGAAGCCAAGGGCGACTGGCTGTATTCAGCGGTCCTGAATCAGAAGTGGGCACTGTGGTACTTTCGGAAGCCTGCCTTGAATGCAGGGCTTATTGATCCGGGCGAGACCAAAGAGCGCTTTCCCGTTTCGGAAGAAACGTCACGCGGGGAAATCAAGCTTCGCGTTCGTAGTTCGGCAGAGGCGCTTGCTGTGTTGAAATGGATCGGCGCTGAATAGCGCGCCCCGTCGAGCGTCCAGCGGTTTCTTCCAATGGTTGCGCACTCATCCAAGCCGCCCCTCAACCCAATTCGCCACGATCAACCCCGGAACGCTGTCGAGTGCCCGCCCGGCGTCCCTTTCGAGGTCGAGCCGCTTGGGCAGCTTGACCTGCGGGACCAGCAGGAAGATCGGCACCGTCGTGCGGCCGCGGCCGGTCCTGGAGCGTGATGCGACGCCGAGCCCCCGGCTGTTCAGCCTCCCTTCCGCCACAAGCAGGCTCGGCCCATGTCGGCGGTAGACGAAGCGCAGCCGCAAGCCGCGGCGGCGTTCCCATTCACCTGGGGTGATCTTGCCGCCGCGCAGACCGCGGCCGGCAGCCTCGGTCGGGATCGCCAGCCAGAACCCGTCCTTCGAGCGGATCAGCGGGCCGGTGTCGTGGGCGCCGATTATGACGGGCGCATTCGACCACACAAGCGCGGCGGCGTTCAGGCTCTCGCCGGCCTTCGGATAGGTCTGGCTCCGGATCGAGTTGGCGAGCCGGCGTCCCAGCCCCGCGCCGGTGATCTGGCTGCGCCAGGCGGTCTTCAGCTCGGTGCCCGCTTCTCGCATGGCGGCGGTGACGGCTTTCTCGCCCGCCTTCACCTCGGCGGCCATGGCGACGACGAGGTCCGGCGTGATGTCGAGTTTCAACTTCATCGCGGTCAGGCCGGACGCAGATCCACAGTCCAGACGAGCCGCTCGCGGTCGCGGACGGGCTCGCCCTGGATGAGGAAGGCCTCGCCGTCGATCTCGATGCGGTCGCCGGGACGCGGGTTGGCCACCTCGGAAAGGCGCAGATCCAGCCGGGTGCTCTCCGACCAGATCCGCGCCTCGCCGAAGCCGGTAACGTCATCGGGCCGGCGCAGGATCGCCCGGACCAGCGAAGGCGCGCCGCCCTCGGCAATGTAGACGATGTCGCGCGCGAGATGCGCATCCGCGAAGAGCGCGTCGAGGGCGGATGCGAACGCGCTGGTCATGGCTATACTGCTCCCATGAAACAGGAACCGATTTCAGAACGCCCGACGAGGATCCGAGCCGTTCAAGCTCTTTCAGAGGCTTTCGTTCACCAGCACCCGGACACATCTCTCGACCCGAAGGGCTACGTTGCAGATTTTCGCGACACCCTGCTTCCGCAGGTCTCGCTGGAGGATTTCGAGGCAGACCTGTCCTCGGGCGACGGCAACGAACTGGAGACCAAGTTCCGGGCGGCCCATTCTTCATCCGGGCTGGCGGTCAACTGCTTCGCGCCGTTTCGGAGCCGGATCGCCGGCCTCGCCATGCCGATGGGTATCGGTTTCGACGATCTTCGCTTCGAACGGAAATGCCCCACCGGACTCCGCGGCGGCCGTGCACCCAACCTCGACGTCGTGCTTTCGGGCCCCGGCGGCGTGGTCGGGATCGAGTCCAAGCTGACCGAACACCTGTCGGCCCACCGGGCCGAATTCTCGCCCGCCTACGCAGAGCAGATCAGGGACACGCGGCGCGATCAGGGATACTTTCGCGAGATGCTGCGCCTCCGGGATCGCCCAGAACAGTACACCTGGCTCGACGCTGCGCAGCTTATCAAGCATGCGTTCGGACTGGCACGCAGCTTCCCCGACCGACCGGTGACGCTGCTTTATCTGTTCTGGGAGCCCGCGAACCCGACCGCCGGTCCCGAGTTCGTGGCCCATCGAGACGAGATCGAGGAGTTCAGGGCGCGCGTGGCAGGATCATCGCCGGCGTTCGAGGCGATGAGCTATCCCGAACTCTGGCGCTTCTGGCAGGATACCGAACCGGCCGACTGGCTGGTCCGGCATCTCAGCAATCTTCACGCCCGATACGGCGTCACGCTCTGACTCAGGTCCGCCGTGCCGAGCGCAGCACCTGCGGCCGTGTGCAGATCGGGAGCGGGTTGCTCTCGATCTCGAGCCGCACCCACTCGTCGCGATCCCGGTCGGGGATCGTGCGGGCGTAGAGCGGCTGGCCGAGGGTGTTCACCGTTTCGAACGTGTCGGCGGGGGCATAGTAGATCTCGAAGAGCCCCTCGATGCCCTCGGGATAGAAGAACGCCTTGTCGGTCGGCACGGTGAAGCCGACGCCGCCCCGGTAGCGGCGGAAGTTGATGCCGCCAAAGCTGACCTCGTCGGCGACGCGGCCCCGCAGATCGGCCGCCGCGGCGGTGTTGAGGTAGGTCTCCCGCACCTCCTTGTGGGCCACGAGATCAGCAAAGAAGGCCGAGCCGCATTCGGCACGGATCTGCACGGCCCCGGCCGAAAGCCCGCCCATCGAGTCCTCCACGCTCTCGATCAGCGCCTGGCAGCGCTTCCGTAGCGCCCCGGAGGCCGGGCTCGCATTGTCGAGGTCGAAGTCGATCTCTGTCGCCGGCGAGATGCCGAACTCGGTGAAGTAGTTCACGACCGTGGCGTGATCCTTCGGATCCTTCACCAGCCCCTGGATGCCGTTCAGCAGGTGGTACTCGAAGGTGGTCTCGGCGTCCTGGCGGAGCTTGCGCAGCCGGTACGCGACCTCGGTCTGCACCTGCTGGGTCGCGCTCTCCGAGCCGAAGTCGCGGACGGACTGGATCTCCGAGGCCCAGAGCACGTCCTGCTTCTTGAACTGGCGGCAGACGAAGGCGCGCATCTCGCGCCGGTCGGGCACCTGCTGTTCGTAGGCCGAGCCGCGCTCGGAGAACGGAATGAGCGACAGCGTGCCGTCGCGGCTCTCGATCACGACGGTGCGGGAGCGCACGCCGCGCGGGCTGAAGAGGTTCGATCCCGAGAGCAACGCGGGCTTGAAGGGAATGTTCTCGAGCGCGCGGGTGAGCTCGACGATGGTGAAGGCATCGCCTTCGAAGATGTCCATGGTGGCCATTTGGATGCCTCTTGTCATGAGCGCGTCCAGGAAAAGTGGATCCTGGTTTTCCGTCCGGACGCGCGGGAATTGGGGACTTGGATCAGCGGACGAGGATGCCCGCGGCGAGAAGCGCCGTATGGGCGGCCGCGATCTCGCCCTCGCTGGGGGTGCCCGCGAAGACGAGGTCGTGGCGGTTGACGATGGCGGGTCCGCGAACGACTGCGACGGCGGGCGCATCGCCGGCGCTCGCATCCGCCTTGCCCCAGAGAACCGCGACGGCGGTCTCGGTGCCGTCGACGGCGGCCGGGTCGTGGGCAGCGTACTTGCCTGAGGCGGAGATCTTGCCAAGCACCGTGCCGGGCTCGAGCGTGCCCGCGGCGACGGTGATCGTCTCGCGGGTGTAGTCGCGGAAGGCCTCCCAGACGAGGAAGCCGCCGGGGTGTTTGCCTTCGACCAGCGTGGTCATGGTGTCATCCTTTCAGCTTGAAGGTGCGGGCGACGACCTCGCCCCAAGGGCGCGCGGCCGAGGAGCGGCCGGGCTGCGGGTGATGGGGCGCGATCTCGGGCTCCGCCTCGGCCTTGGCGGCGAGGAGCGCCGCGCGGACCTCGTCGAGGCTCGCGTCCTGTTCAAGGAAGCGACCCGCCATCTGCGGCTGGCCGGCGAGGCGACAGAGATCTACGACGGCTCGGGCATGCCCAATGGCCTGCGCGCGGATCGAGGCGGGATCGGGCGGCGCGCCGCTCGGCGGCGGGGTTTCGGCGGGCGGCTGCGCAGCATTGGAGGCGGCGGCCGGCTCGTCCTCGACGTCCGCGATCTTGTCACCTTCGGTGGCGTTGTCGGTATCCTCGTCCGCTTCGATCTCACCGCCGTCGCTTTCGTCATCGAGCTCCGGCTCGGTTTCGATAGCGTCGACCAGGATAGGCGGCGCATTGCGGAAGCGACCGATGGCGAAGTTCGCGGCGATCCGGACAGGCTCGATCAGCCGGTCGGCGAAGCCCTGCGCCACGGCGTCACCAGCATCGAACCAGGTCTCGGCGGCCATCAGCACGGAGACCTCCTCCCGCGGCCGGCCGGATTTCGCGGCGTAGCCCGAGACGAGGCTGCCCTTCACCTTGTCCAGCGCCTCGGCCATGGCGCGCATGTCCTCGGCCGTGCCCATCACGAGGCCTGACGGATCGTGGATCATCAGGAAGGCGTTCTCGGGCATGACGATCTCGTCGCCCGCCATCGCGATGTAGGAGGCGGCCGAGGCGGCGATGCCGTCGATCCAGACCGTGACGGTGCCCTCGTGTCGCTTCAGCGCATTGTGGATCGCGACCGCGTCGAAGACCGATCCGCCGGGGCTGTTGAGCCGCAGATCGACGGGCATGCCCTCGGGCAGCGCGCCAAGTTCGGCGAGAAAGCCCTTCGCCGAAACCCCGTAGGCGCCAATCTCGTCATAGATCGCCACTTCCGCGCCGGTCCCCCGGGCGCGGATCGCATACCAGCTTGCCATGTCGTCACTCCTGTTCGGTGGCCGGATCGGTCGCGTCGGTGCCGTCGTCCGTGTCGTTGCCGGCGTCAGCGCCCGGGTCAGGCCGCGTCGCGGGCGTCGCGCGAGCGCCCTGCGTCTCGCCGGGGCTCGTGCGGTAGCGCAGGCCGAGCCCAGTCGCGCGCGCGGCGTCGGCGGCGTTCTCGCGGTCGACTTCCTCGATGTCGTAGCCGGTGGCCTCGACCACCTTGCGCCGCGAGGTGATGCCGGACTCCATCGCCAGCACCTGCGCCTGGATGTCCTTCAGCGGATCGACCCAGTCCCAGCGTGGCGGGATCCACTGCACCGGCCGCACAACCGCGGGATCGGCATCCAGCGCGCCCGACAGGACCGCGGTCTCCAGCCAGCGCCGCCAGACCGCCCGGCAGAGCTGGTGCACGATGACGCCATGCTGCAGTTGGCTGATGCGGCGGCGGAACTCGACGAGTTCGGCCCTGAGACTCGAGTAGTTCGCCTGCCGGACATCGCCGGTGACGAGGTGATAGGGCAGCCCAAGCGAGGCCGAGACCGCCAGCAGCGTCCGGTACTGGAACGCCTCGTAGCCGCCGCCGACGTCCGCCGGGGACGAGAACTTCACGTCCTCGCCTGGCAGAAGCACCTGCATCGTGCCGGGCTCGAGACTCGCGATGGCCGCCCCGTCGAGATCCGCCTCCGCCTCGCCCATCATAGGCTCTTCCGGCGCGGTCTTGGTGATGAAGCCCGCGAACATCGCCGCGGTCTTCTTCCGGTCGAGCTCGGCGTCGTCGTACTGGTCGAGCAGGAACAGCCGCACCATCGCCGGCGCGATATGCGGCAGCCCCCGGATCTGGCCCGCGTCGATGGGGCGATAGATGTGCAGCACGTCCGCCGCCGGCACGCGCACCGTCTCCGGGATCACGGCCCCTTGGTCGGTGCTATCGCCCGGGTGGCGGCGGCGGAAGTGGTAGGCTACGCGCCGGCCGATCACATCGAACTCGATCCCGCAGCGGATGCGGTTGCCATTGGCCGCGGTCTCCGTCTTCTCGAAGGGCAGCATCTCCGACTGTAGAAGCTGCAGCTGCACCGGGACGAGCAGTCCGTCCTCCGCACGCCGAGGTCGGAGCCGGACGAAGCATTCGCCCGCGACGAACATCTCGCGCGCGACCATGGCCTGCAGGCCGTAGAAGTCGGTCAGACCGTCGGCGTCGGCCTCGTCGGTCCAGGCGAGCCAGAGCCGCTGGACCCGGTCGCGGAGATCCGCGTTTCCGATGAGCGAGGACGGCTTGATCCCGTCCCCGACCAGGTTCCCCGCGAAGGCCTCGCAGGCGTTGGCGGCATAACCGTTCGTCACCACCAGCTCGCGGGACCGCGCCAGGAGCCGCGGGCCGCCCGAGGCGACCAGCGCGTTGATGTTCTCGAGCGGCGGGTTCCACCCGCGCAGCCGCCGCTTCGCCATCGCACCTTCCAGACGGGCACGCACCGCAGCGGGGCCTGCGGAACCCCGGCGGCGGAAACGGTCGAAGAGGCCCATCGATCAGAGTCCCTTCGTCGTCGTCACGCGGACCTGCCGGACGATCCGACGTCCCTCGGCCGCGGCGATCTCGCGATCCAGCGCCTCGATGGCTCGGTCGATCTCGGCCACGCTGCGATAGTCCACGGTCTTGCCGTCGTAGCTGACCCGCGCCACCCCCGAGGACCGCTGTGCGGTCAGCGCGTCGCGGCGCGCGCGGAGCTCTGCGGCCGTGGCCATGGATCACCTCATGTAGCTCGAGCGCACCGTGCGTCGGCGCGGCGTCGTTCGGGTTGGGGCGGATGGCGCCGTCGCTGGACCGGGCTCAGACCCGTCCTGCTTCGCCACCCCGAGCTGCGCTTCCAGCTCGGCCCACCGCGCCTTCGGCCAGCGATCAGCCCCCGCGATCCACGCCGCCGCGCGGGCATAGACCCGCGTGTCCAGCGCCTCGTTGCGCTCGCGGAGCTTCTGCCATTCGAGCCGCGTGAAGCCACGCTTGCCCTTCACCGTCACCAGCTGCTCGGCGGTCAGCTGCTTCAGCCATTCACCGTCCGCCCAGTCCGGCAGGTGGATGGTGCCGGGCGGGCACAGCGCACCCGCGGCCTGTTCCTCTCTCGTCGGCCGGTCCTGCCGCAGAAAGCGATAGGTCTCGGCCTTGAAGGTCGAGGTCGCCACGGTCCAGAGCCGGGCGCCGCGCCGGAGCCGTTTGCCCGCGACTGTCGCATCGACGTAGGTCGGCCCGGTCACCGGACTCGATCGCGTGAACCCCTCGACGCCCTTCACCGGCGCGACCTGCGCGAAACCCACCTGGCGCGACCAGGCATAGACCGCGCTGGTCTCGTAGCCCGTGTCGATCGCGAGCCGGGCAAGCGCCATGGGCTGACCCGAGGCATGCGTCCACGTCCGACCCAGCAGGTCGGTCAGCTGCTGCCAGCAGGCCGGATCGCCGGGGCCGCCTTCGAGCACGAGGTGATCGACGAGCCAGCTTTCGAGACCCCGGCCCCAGGCCCAGACATCGACCTCGATCCTGTCCTTCTGCACGTCGGCTCCTGCGGTCAGGAACAGCCCGCGCTCGGGCACCGTGCCTGGAGCCCACGCCTCGCGCCGGTCCGCAAGCCGCTGCCAGTCGGGCGCCTCGCCGGTCTCCATCCAGGTCTCGCCGAGGATGGTGTTCCGGAACGCCCGCATCGCCTCGTCGCTGCCCCGTGCGGCCTCATGTGCCCGCGCGATCCGCTGCCAGCTGAGCCACCCGACCGGCGAGTAGAGCGCCGACAGATGGTAGCCGACCGTGGTCGGATCGGCGGCGGTGGCGGTCGCGCGCCACTCGCCGCGCTCGAGCATCCTCGTCTTGTGATGCTCCGCGGTGGGCGTCTCGCAGCCCTCGCAGTGATATTCCGCCGTCTCCGGGCGTCCCTTCTCCCAGCGCAGCCGCTCGAACTTCAGCCACTGCATCGCGTCGCAATGCGGGCACGGCACGAAGTAGCGCCGCTGATCGGATGCCTCGAACTCCCGCTCGATCCGGCTCAGACCCCGGATCGTGGGCGTCGACACCAGGAACACCTTGCGCCGATGGGCGAAGGTCAGCGACCGCGCTTCCGCGAGCGTCACCGGATCGCCTTCCTCGTCGGCCGAGGCTGGATAGGCGTCGACCTCGTCGAGAAAGATGTAGCGTGCAGGCGTCGAGCGCAGCCCGACCGCCGAGTTCGCGCCCGTCATGATCAGGATGCCGCCCGCGAATTCCTTCGACAGCATCGTGTTGCCCGCGTCGCGGGATCGCGCCGGTTTGACCCGCTCCCGCAGGTCCGGGCTCTCGTCGATCAGCGGGTCGATCCGCTGGCGCGAGTTGCGCTTGGCCAGGTCCACCGTCGGCTGGACCGCCAGCATCGGCCCCGGAGCCTGGTGGATGACGAAGCCGATCCAGTTGTTGCCGGCCTCGGTCGCGCCGACCTGCGCGGCCTTCATGAACACGATCCGCTGGGTCGGATCGCCGGGCGAAAGCCGGTCCATGATCTCGCGCATGTAGGGCGTGCGCGCGGTGCGGTACTGCCCGGGCTCGGCCGAAGCGCGCGAGGCGAGTTTCCGGTGGCGGTCGGCCCAACTCGAGACGGTCAGGTCCGGGTCGGGGCGCAGGCCCCGCGACCAGGCGCGGAGCAGAGCGGCGGAGCCGTCGAACCCGACAAGATCGTCATCCAAGCCCGGGTCGGATCTCCGCAAGGCTGTCGAGCTGGGCGCGGACATGGGCCTCCAGTACCTTCTGCATCAGCGCCGCCTCCACCTCGGACCCGTCCCCCAGCGCCGCGGTGAGCTCCGAGGCCATCAAGGCGGCGACGCGCGCCGGCCAGGTCACCCACGCATCGCGCTCGTCGCGCGCGAGCCGGAACATCAGCGTCTCTGCCCGCGCGCGGTCGACCAGTTCCCCCTTCAGCTTCTGGAGCCGGATGCGCCGCTCCTGCGCCTTCAGCACCTCGTTCGCGGTCTTGGCCTGCAGGAAGGTCGTGCCGCCGCCGACGGCTGGGGCGGACAGCCCCTGTTCCCGTAGCGTGTCGCCGACGGCGGCGACGGCGGCCTCGGGCACGGGTTTAAGCTTCGGCGCGGGCGGCTTGCGGGTCTTCGACGGGTCGGTCGTCTCTGCACGCCGCTTGTCCGAAGCCGCGGCGTCGATGCTGCCATCCTCGTGCAGGACGAGCCGGCCGGCGGCCTTAGCCTTCTGGATCGCGCCGCGCGATAGCCCGACATGGGCGGCGTACTGGCGCTCGCTCATGCCCTGCATCGACGGCTCCGATTATCATTCAAAGTCAGGTGCTTATCGAGTTGATAAGCCGGTCCGCCGGAGCGAACGTCCATCCCACAAGGACGATGCAACTCACCTGGAGCCACGACGATGACCACCCGCCTGAACCCGATCACCACCCCGCGTCACGAGTTGCGCGCCGAGAAAGCGCGGCGCAACAAGGAAGCCGCGCTCGCGGCATTCATCGGCAAGAAGACCGAGATCGACGAGATGCTCGCCCGCCTGCAGGCGCTCAGCGATGACCATTTCAACTGCCACCCCGACGAGGTGGGCTGGGCCATGGTCGGCACCCTCGAACACTACGCCAGCCTCCTCAAGCGCATCACCGACAGCGCGTTCGGCGAAGGCGAACACGCCCGCTGATCTCCGGCACCGCCGGAACTCCTGCCGCGCCGAGGCGCGGCTCGGGGTCGTAGAAGGCGCCGCATGACGCGGGCCCGAATACGGAGACGACCCCATGACCAAGCTTTCCGATACCCAAGCCATCATCCTCAGCGCCGCGGCACAACGCGAGGACCGCGTCGCCCTGCCGCTGCCCGAGAGCCTGCGGGGTGGCGCCGCCGCCAAGGTGGTCGGCGCGATGCTCGCCAAGGGCCTCCTCGAAGAAGTCGACGCCGACACGCGCAAGGGCGAGCCCGTCTGGCGCGAGACCGGCCACGGCCATGGCGTCACGCTGGTCGCCAGCAACGCAGGCCTCGCCGCCATCGGGATCGAGCCCGAGGACGCGAACCCCGCGCCTGCGGGCGCGACGAACGCGGCAACCGAGGAGCCTGCGCCGGACACCCCCACCGAACCGAAAGCTGCGCCCAAGACGCGCACGCCGCGCGAGGGCACCAAGCAGGCCACCCTGATCGCCATGCTGCGTGCGCCGGACGGCGCGACAATCGAGGAGATCATGGCCGCAACGGGCTGGCAGTCGCACACGGTGCGAGGCGCGATGGCCGGGGCACTGAAGAAGAAGCTCGGGCTCGAGGTCACCTCGGAGAAGGTCGAGAACCGGGGGCGCGTGTACAAACTCCCTGGCGCCTGACGCACCCGACCCCGACAACTTGATGACCGCCGTCCCACCGGGGCGGCGGTCTCTCATCGTGCCCCGCGCACTCTTATCGCCTCGAAGAGCCGCCGCAGGGCGAAGGACCGCGCGATGCTCACCACCGTAAACAACGCGCCAATCTTCAGGTTCTGCGCCAGCGTCGTGTGCAGCCCGAAGACCGGGAAGATCAGGATCTGCGTTACGACGGCGACGCCGTAGCCGACCGCCACGTTCGCAACCGCCTCGACCAGCGACATGGTTCGCGACTGGCTTCTGGTGTTTACTGGCTCAGTACTACACTCGGCGCGAGACATTGGAGAGGCTATGCATGTTGCTGTGATTGACATCGGAAAGCCGGGCAAGAACCTTGGCTGGGCAATTGTCGGCTCCAACCCCGCTTCAGGGACAGACCTTGATGAGGCGATCAATCAGATCTCGGACCGTATTTCGCGGGGCCCGGTAGCTCTCGGCTTCGAAGCCCCGATGTATGTCCCAATGCGCAGCGCTGCCGGTGACCTCACGAAAGCGCGTTCGGGTGAGTGTGTCGGTGGTGTCAATCGACCCTATTCAGCAAGTGCGGGAAGCACTGTGCTGGTGATTGCCACTGTTGTCGTGCCGTACATCCTGCGCGCTCTTCGCTCGGCAACGCCGACATGCATTGCCACTATGGACTATCGTAGCTTCTTCTCCGCGCCGGCGGGTGTTCTTTTTTTCGAGGCGTTCGTGACAAATCAGAAGAAATCGCACGATGCCCGCCACGTGGAAGACGCTGAGCTTGCCGCAATGCATCTTCTGCACATGTCGGACGGACGGAGGCCTTTGGAGAGCGCTATCTGTGAACCCGAGTGCCTGAATTTGCTTGGCGCAATGATGCTTCGTACAGGCTGGGCAACCGATCTCAGTGTCCTTGATGCTGAGTGTCTTGTTGTCCGTCCTCCAGTCGGCACGCTTTGATCGCGGCGAAGCTCCGGCCGTCATCGTCGAGGATCGCCTCGCGGCCGGTCTGCCCTTGCCAGCGTTCAATGGCGACATCGACATATGCCGGGCTGATCTCCATCGCGAAAACGCGTCGGCCGTTGGCCTCGCCTGCCATGATCTGCGAGCCGGACCCCGAGAAGGGCTCGTAACAGAGCCCGCCGCGCGCGACGTGCTGGCGCATCGGGATGCCGAAGGCGTCGAGCGGTTTGGGCGTCGGGTGGTCGGGCCGCTCGTCCTTGGCAAAGCTGGGCATCTCCCAGGTCGACGGCAGCGTCTGCTCCGCCACCTTTGGCGGGCGGTTCGGACGCCGCCAGCCCATGAAGCAGGGCTCGTGTTTCCAGAGGTAGTGGGACCGGGTCAGAACCCCGCGGTCCTTCACCCAGATGATCTGCTGGTGGACGAAGGCGCCGGCCTTCTCCCAGCAGGCTTCGAGCATCGCCTGACGGCGCGACGCGTGCCAGCAGTACCAAGCCGCATCCTCAGTGATGGCTTCGGCCACGGCCGCGGCGATGAACCCGTCGTAGAGGTCCGCGCCCTGCGAGCTGTCGTCCCAGGTGACGCCGTAGGACTGGCTCCAATCCTTGTTCCGCGTCGGGTGGTTCGAGCCGTCGTAATCGACGAGGTACGGCGGATCGGTCGCGAACAGCACCGCCCGCTCGCCGTTCATCAGGCGGCGCACATCGTCGTGGCTGGTAGAGTCTCCGCAGAGCAAGCGATGATCGCCGAGGACCCAGAGATCGCCGGTGCGCGAGGCCGGATTGCGCGGCGGCTCGGGGATGGTCACCGGAGGCACGGAGCCTCCGGCGCCACCCTCTTCTTCACCGCCCCCGTCCGGATCGAAGGCCAGAAGCTTGTCGAGTTCGCCGTCCGAGAAACCGACCAGTGACAGGTCGTAGTCGTCCGCGAGCAGGTCCTGCAGTTCAGCCGACAGCAGCGCCTCGTCCCAGCTGCCGAGTTCCGTCAGCTTGTTGTCCGCGATCCGATAGGCCCGGCGCTGCGCCTCGGTCAGGTGGCCCAGCACGATCACCGGCGCCTCGGTCAGCCCGAGCTGCGTCGCCGCCAGCACGCGCCCGTGGCCGGCGATCAGCTCCCCGTCCTCACCGACGAGGCACGGCACGGTCCAGCCGAACTCGGCCATGCTGGCGGCGATCTTCGCGACCTGGTCGGCCCCGTGCACCTTCGCGTTCTTCGCGTAGGGCTGGAGCTTGGCCAGCGGCCACATCTCGATCCGCTCGGGGGCGAAGGCGAGGGTCATGCAGGTTCCTGTCGATGGTCGATCGGTATCCGCAGGGTGGACTCCGGCGCGGCAGGGTCCACCGGCTTCCGGCTGGACTCCGGTATCCGCTGGGCATCCACCCCGGGCGGCCGGTCAGGTCTTTGAACTCAAGAGGGTTTCAGGCGTCGCGGGTGGACCCCGGACTCCGGTGGCTTCCCAAAAAATCGGCCCTGTCGCTGGCGATGTTTCGCGCCAAGCCCGCCAGCATACGTTTCGGCCCGGAAAGGAACCGGAAAACAGGGGCTTGGCGGTCTGGACCCCGCCTGGACCCCGGAAGCCAGCACCGGTGTCCACCTCGCGATCAGTGTCGGTCCGTCCGAGCGCACGACCCCGAGTATATCGCCATGGATACCGTCAGAGGGGCGATCCGTCTCGCCGTCCGGTGTCTCGCCGGAAAGTGTCTCGCGCGAACGTCGAACCTTGACAGGCTCATTGAGCAGCTTGCGCCACGACGAATTCCATCGACCGTTTCTTCGGCACTCGCCTCCCGTTCAACCGCCACACGATCACCGCGATGCCGTACTGCCAGCGCCTGTTCGCCGTGGCGCGGCTGATGCCGAGTTCCCAGCAGATCGGCTTCCACGGCTTTCGGTTCGCCCGGAGCCAGAGCAGGCGCGCGTCGGCGAGGTCGAGCCAGCGCAGCCAGAGGAGAGCATCCTCGGCCTGTGTGATATCACGCGGTCCGGGCTTGGGTCGGCGGGTTCGGGGCTCCTGGCCAACCTGGTCCGCGAAGCTGTGGAAGTACTCGGGCCAGGCGTTGAAGTAGCCCTGCGGCTTCACCGCAGGCAGCGACCGGAACACGTCGGCCGCGCTCTCGAGCCGGTCCTCAACCATGGTGGGTGTCCACTCAGCCATTGGCGGCCTCCTGATCGTCCGCCCGAGGCCCATACAGCTTCTCGCCGAGCTGACGCACAAGCTCGCGCTCCGGCCATGTCAGGCGATGGTCGTCGACGGAGACGGCAAGCACACCTTCGTCATGCCAGCCATCGCGCTTCACTTGGCCGGGATCCCGGCGCGTGCCGCCGTAGCCTTTCGGGTGCCATCTCATCCCAAGCCCCCGTTCGTCTCGATCGCCCAGTGCAGGATGGCGATCGCGTCGGCCTCGTTGTCGTCGGCGGGTGAGAACCCTCGTGCTCGCGCCGCGGCGATCATCGCTGCCTTCGGCGCGTTGCCCTTGCCGGTCGCGTGGCGCTTGATCGTGCCGACCGGAACGCCCTCGTACGGAACGCCGCGCAGCTCGGCCCAAGAAGTCAGGGTTGCCATCAGCCCGCCGTAGATGTGGGCCGCGTCGGTGCCAGCGTGGCGGCGGACTTCCTCGAACCAGATCGCGGCGATGGGTCCGGACAGCCGATCGATCTCGGTCAGCCAGTTGGTGAAGCGCAGGTAGCGCATGCCGCCACCGTCGAAGCGTCCGGGACGAAAGCTGACCGTGCCGCTGGTGGTCAGTCCGTCAAGGCTGCGGAGAGCCCAGCCGGTCGTGGTGCCGAGATCGAGGGCGAGGATGCAGGACCGGTTGATCGCGTCCGGCTCGGGGCGGACGTCCTGCGCGGGGATCGTTGTGTTCATCGTGAAGGCTCACAAGCTGTGGGCCTTCGGCTGCGGTCACCACCAGATGTAGCATCCGGCGGTCCTCGGCCAAAGCGAAAACGACCAGGGACGGCGCGGCCGGCGAAGATCGACTCGCTGCCCGTTCCGGTCCCAACCTCCGACCGCGTGGTCCCAACCTACGAGGGGGTTGGGACAGCCTTTTATCATTTTTCTCCAATGACTTGATCGGATGTGGTCCCAACCTCGGTGTCCCCAACGGGGGTCCTTCTCTTTTCGTATAGAAAAGCATGTTCCCGACCTTTTCCGTTCTCCCACATGAATGTGTAGCAAAAGGTTGGGACCACGGTGTGAGGTTGGGGACACCGTTGTTTTTGAATGGCTTTTCGTGTCCCCAACCACCTCCAGAGGTTGGGACAGGGTTGGGACCAAGGGGAGGTTGGGACGCTGCGCGCTTCACATCAGCACCGGCTCGAACAGTGCCGATTTTCTTGACACCCGCGTACCTTCCAGCCGATTCTGTGGGGTGAAACAATCTGTATTCGAGGGGCTTAGATGGCAGATGGCACTTTCAGAGTGCAGGTCGAGCACGACCATCTGCGCAAGCTCGCGAATGCGACGCCGGTGCAGGCGGTCGCCGAACTGGTTTGGAATGCCCTAGACGCCGACGCCACGCGTGTCGACGTTGACGTTGACGTGGGCGACCTCGGCATGCGCTCCATCACGGTGACGGACAACGGTCACGGCTTCTCACGCCAAGAAGCTGAAGCGCTGTTCGGGAAGGTCGGTGGATCATGGAAACGGCATGGCGCTCGATCCAAGAGCAAGGGCCGCGCTTTGCACGGCAAGGAGGGCAAAGGCCGGTTGAGAGCGCTCGGCCTCGGTCGTGTGGCGGATTGGAGCGTCCGATATCGCGAGGGCAATCGCCTCATGGCGTTTCGTATGACTTTGATCCGCGATTCACTCGTGGATGTGCGCATTACAGAGGCGACGGAGGCGGACGCCGCGCTTGGAACGGGCGTCGAGGTGAGGATTTCCGAACTCGACCGACAGTTCCGGTCGCTTGATCCGGAACGAGCCGTGCCCGACCTATCGGCGGTATTCGCGGTTTACCTCACCGACTATCGAGACGCCGCGGTCTATTTCGACCACCAAAAGCTCGATCCAGAGGCGAACATCGTTGAGAGGAGCAAGATCGCGTTGTCACCCATTGAGGCTGACGGCGAGGAATACCCTGTGGCGTTGGAGCTGATCCAGTGGAGTTCGGCTCCAGAGCGATCAGTGTTCTTCTGCGGTGAAGACGGATTTCCGTTCGCGAGGATTGCGCCAAAATTCCATACGACTGGATATGTGTTCTCGGCCTATCTGAAATCCCGGTATGTCGACCGCCTTCAGGAACGCGGAGCCATCGACCTGGCCGAAATGGATTCGGCGATCGCAGAAGCCTACGAGGAAGCAGCAGAAGCTATCCAGGCACACTTCAAGCAGGCCGGTGCAGCGGCCGCTCGCACTGAGATTGATCGCTGGAAGGCTGAGCGGAGCTACCCTTACGACACTGAACCGCAGACCCCAGTCGAGGCTGCCGAGCGCCAAGTCTTCGACATCGTAGCATTGACGGTGAGCAAGCACCTCTCCGATTTTTCGGAGCAAAGCACGAAGAGTCGCGCCCTCCAAATGCGGATGCTTCGGCAGGCGATCGAAAGGGGGCCAGACGAGCTTCAGAACATTCTTACGCAGGTTCTTGATCTACCCAAGAAGACGCGAAATGAGTTTTCTCGCCTCCTTGAGGAGGCTGACTTGGCAAATGTTATCAGCGCCTCACGACTTGTCTCCGACCGGCTCAAATTCCTGTCGGGCATCGAGCATCTACTCTACGATCCGGAAACTCGCGGACTACTGAAGGAACGCAGCCAACTTCACCGGATGATTGCCGAAGGCAATACCTGGATTTTTGGCGAAGAGTTTGCCCTGACCGTAGACGATAAGGGCCTGAGGGAAGTTCTACGCAAGCACCGCGAAATGATCGGCGCAGAAACCGTCATTGACGAGCCCGTTAAGCGCATTGACGGAAAAACAGGCATTGTTGATTTGATGCTATCGAGAGCAGTGCCTCTCAGCCGGTCGGAAGAGCGTGAGCATCTGATCGTTGAACTAAAGCGCCCATCCGTCGTGATTGGCGCGAAAGAGCTAACGCAGATTGAAAGCTACGCCTTCGCGATCGCTGGAGATGAGAGATTCCGCGACCTGAAAACCAGATGGACCTTCTGGGCGGTCTCGAACGACCTTGATGAGCACGCCCGGCGGCGGACCCGTCAGGAGGGCAGTCCGCCAGGGCGCGTTTTCAAGGAGGGCCTGATCGAAATATGGGTTCGGCCATGGTCGGAAATTCTCGCGGACAACAAAGGTCGTATGCGGTTTGTGCAAGACCATCTGAAGGCCAACGTCGAGGGAGATGCGGCTCTCAAATACCTCAAGACGACCTACGCAAAATATCTTGAAGGCATCGTCGAGGGTGAGGATGACAATGCAACAAATAGGCCTTCGGATCCGGAAGATGAGGGAAGTGATTAGTATCGGCTTTCGGGGCGCGCATATTTCGAAATTGATCGTTTCACTTCTCCGCAGTCCAAAGCGCCATCAGCCGTCTCGCCGATACCGCCACTCCCGCGGTGCCTCGCGCCCGCCCTCGTCGCGGCGGCGGTACCGCTGCCATCCGTTCGCCTTGAGGTAGGCGGAGACGCGCATCTGGTCGCCTCGGGTCCAGCGGGCGGGTTCAAGCCCGATGGCCTCCTCGAGGATCTCGCCGACCGATACGTCCTTGAGAGGCTCCGGGCGCAGCACGCTCTCGGTCCGGGAGTTCCCGTAGTCTGGGAAGCCGTCGGAGACGGTGCGGATCTCGTGCGTCAGCCAGTGTTCGATCAGGTCGTCCCAGGCATCGGACTGGTAGCGGCGGTCCTGTTCCTCGCGGGCTTCTGCCAGCAGCGCCGGATCTTCGATCCACCAGATCGCGCCGGCGCGGAAGCGGTGGACGGCCTCGGCCCAGAGTTGGTCCCGGTCGCGGGCGAGCCCCGCGATGTCGATGGTCCCGCAGCGGAGGGGCCAGAAACGGCGGTTGCCGGTCTCGTCTCGGAGGTACGTGTCGGGGTTCACGGTGCCGGCGAACACGCACTGGCGCGGCACCTCGACGGTGTAGCGGCCATAGGGCGGGCGGAAGCGGTCGGTGGTGCGGGTCAGGAACGCCTTGATGCGCGAGACCTCGGCGCGGCCGATGGCGTCAAGTTCGGCGATTTCCACGATCCAGACGCCCTGCATGTGCAGTGCGGCGTCTTTCGACCCGAGCTCCGGCAGCTCGTCGGTGAACCATTCCTCGCCGGCCAGCACCTTGATCGCGGTGGATTTGCGCGCGCCCTGCGGCCCCTCGAGGATCAGCATGTGGTCGGCTTTCACGCCGGGGCGGTAGATGCGGGCGACGGCCGAGATCAGCCAAAGCGCGCCGATGGTGTGGTTGAACGCCGTGGGTTCCGCGCCGAGATAGGCGCTGGTCCAGGTCTCGATCCGGGGCGTGCCATCCCAATTCAGGGTGTCGAGCCAGTCGCGGACGGGATGGATGCGCAGCTCGCGGGCAACGGCGCCGACGGCGCGGCTGACGACCACCGGCGCCACGTTGATGCCGCGCAGCTGCAGCCATTCGGCGGTGCGGATGTCGTCGGCGTCCTCCCAGGGGCGCGGGAGGGACGCGATGGCACAATCCCACGGCAGCGGCTGGCGCACCACGATCTCCTGCCCGAACTCGTCGAAAGCGAGAACGCCGGCGAAGGCAGGATCGGATGTCAGCGCCACGATGACATTGGCCTCGTTGCGCTCGGGTGCCCCCGCGAGGTCGAGCCGGAGGCGCCTGAACCAGGCGGGCTTGGGGATCGGCGCGTGCGGGTCGCCGGTGGCGTTCACGCGCCGGCGGAGTTCGACCAGCTGCTGGGTGAGGACGGACATGCCGATCCCTGTCGCGGACTTGATCCGCGCGATGACCTGCCGCTCGGGCAGCGGATCGAGCTTCGCCAGCGCGATGCGCCCGAGCAGCGTGGACAGGGCTTCGAACTCGGGCGGGTTGGTCAGCGCCTCGGCCGCGGCGATCAGCGTCGCCGGATCGTCGGCGGAGGCGACGACGGGCGTGGCCGTCTCGGGCTCGACCGGATCCCCGGCCAGTGGCTCAGCCTTGGTGTACGCCGCGCACGCGTAGTCCTCCGGGCGCGCCCCGCGCAGCAGATCGTCGTTGAAGTCGTCGCCATGCAGCGGGGCGACGATCTCGTTCGGGATGTCCGCCCGGTTCAGGCGGTCCGAGAGCGTCGCGGCTGCCTGGCGGCCGGCGTCCCCTGCATCGGCGTAGATGGTGACGCGCCGGGTGCTCTCGGGCCACTGGAACCGCGCCAGACCGTCAGCCGACAGCGCCGCCCAGACCGGTGTGCCGAAGAGCGCGTGCGCGGCGAGCGCCGTCTCGATGCCCTCGGCGATGCCGATGTGCCCGTCCTCCGGCATCGGGAACAGCCGGACCACGGCATCCTTCACGCTGCCGAGCATCTTCTTGCCCGGGGGCGCCTTCGCGCTGCCGTCGTCGAGCAGGAAGGTGCGGTGGATGCCCGGCGCGCGCTCCCCGTCCGGCAGCCGCAGGATCGCGATGAGGCCGGGCCAGCCACGGCAGCTGTCGAAGTCCGGCAGATCGGGATGGAACAGCAGGTCCGACATTCCGGGATCCGAGAGCCCGCGAGCGCGGAGATAGGTCTCGCCCAACGTGCCCGCGAGGGGCACGGCCCCGTCGACGAGACGCGCGATCTCGGCAGAGTGATCCGGGCGCGCGCGCATGGGCGACGCCGGCGCGGGCCGCGGCGCGGGATGGTCTATCCCCGCAAGCCGCGCCGCCGCGTCGAAGAGCGCGCCGTCGCAGAGGCCGGTCGCCTGCGCGATCAGGTCGATGGGACCGGCCCGCTCGCCGGTGGCGTAGTCGAAGCCCCAGCCGGCATAGGGCCCGTCGAGATGGATGGTGCAGGAGCCCTCCTTGCGCGGTTGGCGCCCGGAGAGGTCTGCGCAGCGCAAGGATCGACGGTCCCGCGCGAGCCGGGCCTCGGGGAAGAGCCCCGGCAGCCAGTCGGCGGCCGTGTAGGCGAGCCGCTCCTTCACCGCCGCCAGATCGTGCCGAGTCTTCGGAACCGCGATGTCGTTGAGATCGATCATCGCGCCCCTCAGGCCAGGAGGACGAGCCCGCGCTCGGCCCGGGTGATCGCCGTGTAGAGCCAGCGGCGGCGGTCGATCTCGCTGCGACCCAGCCCGTCGTCCCAGACGATCACGTTCTCCCACTGCGAGCCCTGCGCCTTGTGGGCCGTGATCGCCCAGCCGAAGGTCGCCTCGGTCAGCAGGCGCTTCTCCTTGTAGTCGCGGTCGTGACGCTTGTCGTCGTAGGCGACATGGTCCTCGAAATGCCCCTTGTAGATGCGCAGCCGGCCCGGGCGCCCGTCCTCATAGGGCTCGCCGATGTGGCGCCCGTCCTCGTCATGGACGACGGCGGAGAAGTAGAGGCTGCCCTCGTCGACGATGTCCTCGAGCGTCACGAACATCCCGTTGATCAGTCCCAGATCGTTCTGGTTCTTCAGGCAGATGATCTTCTCGGCCGGCCCCGTGGGCAGCCAGGTCCCGCCGAGACCGGCCGCCGCGCGCATGGCGTTGTTGATCTGCAGCCGCGTGGCGTTCAGCCCGCAGATCAGCTGGCCGCCGCGCAACGCCTGTTCCGGCGTGATGTCGCCCTTGCGAAGCTTGGCGACATGATCGTCGTAGATGCCGAAGCCGATGGGCCGACCCTCGCGCGCCATGGTGGCGAGGCGGATGATCGCGCTCTCGGCCGCCTGGCGGTGGATCTCGGTCAGCATCACGTCCGGCTTGTCGCGGGTGAAGGCGCCTTCACCCCGGATGGGCGGCAGCTGGCCGGGATCGCCGAGCACGAGGATCGGCTTGCCGAAGCTCATCAGGTCGCGCGCCATCTCCTCGCCGACCATCGACACCTCGTCGAGCACGATGAGCCGAGCGTCCGCGGCGTCGCTCTGCGGGTTCAGGGCGAAGCGCGGATGCTTCATCGCTGAGAGCCCCTGGCGCATCGCCTCGATCGCGGCATCGGCCGTTGTGCGCGCGAACCCGGTGAGACGGAGCGCGTCGCGTTCGGCCATCGCGATCTTGCGGGCAGCCTCCTCGATTTCCTCCTCGGTCGACTCGATCACCGAGTAGATCAGGCTGTGAATGGTGCGCGCCGGCGTGCCCTTGCGGGTCAGCACCAGCGCGGCCTTGCCGGTGAAGGTGGCGGTCACGACGCCCGGGACACACCGGCCGTCCTTCGCGCTGCGGTGGGGCGAGAGGCCGAGCTCGTCGAGCGCGAACTTCAGCACGGTGGTCTTGCCGGACCCGGCATAGCCGAAGAGGCGGAACACCTGCTGCTGCTCGGTCCGGGACTCGAACCACTCCTTGATCTCGCGGATCGCGGCGGCCTGCGTGGCGGATGGGGTGAACTCGGTCATTGCTGAGGCATCTCCACTGCGTAATCCTTGACGATCCCGCCGCGGGTCGGATCGCCCACCTCACACGGACGGACGAAGACCCGGCGCCCGTCGGCCAGCTGTCGCCAGTGACCGCGGCGGATGTGCCAGCGCGGGCTGGCGTGACTGCCGCCCTGCGGCGGCGTCGCTGCCCGCAGGCGCGCCGGATCGATGGCGACCTGGCGCCAGACCCATCCGCGCACGCCCTCGCGGGCCAGGCGGGACCGTTTCGCGAGCGACACCTTGCGATCGCGGATTTCCGGGGACGCGCCGAGGATGGTCAGCGCGCGCCAGACGATGCCGGCGGCGACTTCGCCGTGACCGCGGACCGTCTCGTCGTGTCGCTCGGCCGGGTTGCCCTCGATCTCCGCCTTGCCGTCCGGATGCATCCAGATCCGCACCAGGCAATCCGTCCAGCCGCGCGGCGCCCGCTTGCGTATGAGGAACGTGGCCTCGACGATGTCACCGTCGGCGCGAGCGCAGACGATCAGGCCCGAAGGAGACGCGCGCTGCTCGCGCACCTCGAAGATCACGGACGGGTGCGGCAGCCGAAGCGGGCCGGTCAGCACCCGGGTCATCGCGCGGTCGACACTGTCGCCATCGAAAGAGGCCTGATCGTCGAAGAAATAGATCGGCGCGAACTCCGCCGCTCCGAGAAGGTCGGAGCACCAGAACCGCTCGCGATGCGCGCGCACGATCCGCTTGAGCTCATAGGCGTCGGGGATCATCGCCGCTCTCCCCAGCACCGTTTCGCCCAGGCGCAGGGGGCATGCCACTTGCCGGCCGCCATGCCGCCGCGGCAGAGGACTGCGGTGGACTCGGCCGCCGCGCGCGGCAGCCATTCTCCCGCCTCGGAGGCTCGCACCACGGCAACGGCGCGGTCCGACATTTCCTGCGCGAGATGCGCGTCGAAGGGCACGAGCTCGGCGTGCAGCTCCATCGTGTCGCGGTTCAGCGCGGTGAAGAGCGCCGGGGCCGGCAGCTCCATGTAAGCCTGATAGAGCGCGATCTGGGCGGCGTAGACGGGGCGCGCGAGGCTGACGCCGCGCTTGACCACATCCTTCCAGCTGGCCGCGCCGAGCGCCTTGTTCTCCCAGAGCGCGGGATAGTCCATCGCGACCGGGCCTGAGACGAAGCAGCCGTCGATATGGCCCTTGAAGCGCCCGCCGAGGGCTTCAAAGCCGAACTGACGGCCGTCCGGACGCTCGGTGCGCAGGTCGAACCCGGCGATCCGGAACCAGCCCGCGACGATGTCCTCGGCCCGGTGGCCCGCCTCGAAGATGCGCAGCGTGCGTGGTGCGAACTCCTGGCCTTCGTCCTTGGGCACCGCGAGGAAGTCGTACTGGATCTGGCGCAGGCAGTCGCGGCCGAGACCCGAGGAGCTGACATAGGTGCGCGGACGCTCTGCGCGGTTGCGCGCGGACAGCGCCGTGTCGATGGCCGTGGACACGGCTTCCGCGATGGGCGGGCGCGGCGCGTCGGCGCCGTAGAGGCAGCCCGAGCCATGGTTCAGGTCGATCATCGCTCGCGCTCCCAGAACCCGCCGGCCTGCGCGATGCAGGTCAGCTTGTGGAACTGCGCGTCCGTCAGCCGGGTGCTGTCGCCGAACCGCGCGAGCTTCTCGCGGAGGCTGTCGCAGAACTCGATCTCGAAATCGGTGACGGCGTTCTCGGTGGCAGCCTCGAGCAGGTGCTTCCAGCTGCAGGACGGGGTGTCGTCGTTCAGGTCGATCATCGCCGCGCTCCTAAAATGGGATCGGGTCGTCGAGGACCGTGCCGGTGCGCTCCTTGCGCGCGGCCTGCTCCTGCATGCTGTCGATGTAGCCGGTGACCGCCGCCTCGATCAGGCGGTCGATGTCCTCGGCGCTGCGGTGGAAGAAGGGCTCCATAAGCCCGAGGTCGGTGAGCGCTTCGGCGAAGAGCGTCCGCGCGTCGCGGATCGCACGGGCCTCGCGCGCGGTCTTGTCGATCATGCCGTTATTCCTTTGGGCGATGGAGCTGCCCACGTCCTGACAGCGGCGCGAGCAGAAGCGGTGGTAAGGGTGGCGATCCCAGCGGAGGCCGTGGCAGTAGCCGAAGCCGCGCGCCTCGCGGGCGCAGACGGCGCAGATCGCTACCCGAGCAAGAAGGTCGCGATCGGGTCCTCGGGCGGCCAACCCGCCCTCTGGAGCTTTTCGGACTGGAGCACGATCCAGCGCGAGATCGCGTTGCTGGCCATGGCTTCGAGGTCTCCGAGGCCGAGGCTTGCGATGGGGGCGTGCAGTTTTCCTCGGGCCTCGAGCCATCGTCCGATCTCCAGCGCCGCCTCGCGCGTCACATGCGCCTGCCATTCATCCGGGGTCATCGGCCCGGCAGGATCGCGCCGGGCCTCGGGCGGCGGCGAAGGCCGGGTTGACCTCCGCCGCCGTGCTGCCGACCGCGCCTCACCCATTGAGCCACGCGGGCATGCCGGTCGCCGGCGCTCCGCCCGGCGCGGACGGCGAGGACGCGGGCGGCTGCTGGGCGGGCGACTGCTGCGTGGGCTGCGGCGCGGGCGCCTGTGCGCCACAGGCCGGGGCAGCGGACGGCGCTTGCGGATGCGCACCCCATGCCGGCGTGGGCGCCTGCCAGCCCGGCGCCGGCGCGCTCGCGGCTTTCCTCGGCGGGGCGTTGACGGGCTCCTGGGGCACGGTTTCGCCGCGCATGATCGGTGCGTGCTGCGGCTCGTCGGGCAGAACGACGTTCGCGATCCGGTTCTGGTCGCGGTATTGGGGGTTGGAGGCGGGCTCCACCATGATGCGCGCGGCGAAGACGATGCCGTCGAGATGCTTGAGCCCGGGCAGAACCCGCTTGGCCTTGGCGTCGGGGCTTTCGTCCCTGGGATCGAGCCCGAGAGCGCTGTCGACCATCGCCCGAAAGGTGGACTTCGAGATCTTCCAGCCGATCGACTGGCCCTTCTCGTCGACCTTGCCGCCCGCCACGGTGAAGCTCTGCCAGAACTTCCGCCGGGCATAGGGCCCCTCGAGGATGGTGAACTCGCAGTCCAGCATCTTCGCGTCGCTCGACTGCGAGGCCTTCAGGAGTTTTGCGTCCATCGGCGTGGCGCCGTCGACGCCGCCGGGGCGCACGGTCAGGCGGACCTTGGCGAAGGTGCCGTCGGGGATCAGCTCGCCGATGGGGGCCATCTGCGGCTGGGCGTCGTTGAGATCGTAGCTCATGGATCTGTCCTTTGCGTCTGGATCAGGAAGGGGTGGCGGTGTGGGCCGGGGCGCGGCCGTCGATCTTCGCGATCAGCGCCCCGAGATCGGGCGGCTCGGTGGTATCGAGGCGGCCGGAGCGGTCCTTGGCGGGAAGGCCCCAGGGGTTGCCGGAGCGGCAGACGAGGCGGCGCTCGGCGGAGGTATCGTCGAGGGTCCAGTCGCCCTTGGCGTCGCGGCCGAAGAGTTGCATCGAGACCACCTGGTCGACGATCCCCGGTAACTCGCGCCCGGCCTTCGTGCCCTCCATCTGCGGCTGCCATGTCGTCGCGCCGAACTCGTCGGTGACCTTCTCGAGCACGCCGACGAAGATCACCGTCTTGCCGCGGGCATGCTGGAGGTGCTTGAGCGCCTGGATTACCTCGCGACCGAGCAGCCCGTAGGCGCCGCGGATATCGGGCTTGCCGGTCCGCTCGGAGAAGGCCTCCGGCTGCTGGCGGGCATAGGCCATGGCCTGCCGAGTCAGGTCGGTGATCGAGTCAACGAAAACGATCCGCTTCCGGGCGAGGAAGTCCTCGATGCCGGTGCCGAGATACTGCTGCTGCAGCCAGGCGTGATACTCGGCGCCGTACCAGGACTTCGGATGCTGGGCCGGATCGTGGCCGCCGATCAGCACGGCGAGGTCGCGGAAATCGGTGAAGCTGCGCACCGGGATCGAGTCCCCGCGCCAGTCCTGCACCGACTTCATACCGGCCTCGAGGTCGAGGCAGACGGTCTCCTCGGCGGGCAGCGATTTCAGGAGCGTCGTCTTGCCGACGCCGGGCGGACCGAAGATGGCGAGGGACGTCTTGTTCTCGGCGGCCGAGAGCCGTTCGTCGGCGGTGATGATGCGGAAGGCCATGGGGTTCTCCGGGAGTTGCATTCAGGGTGCGCGGCGGCGGGGGTGACCGGGTGCCGAAGGGGAACCTGCCCGGCGTTGCCGACCGGGCGTCCCGCCGCCGCGCGTCACCGGTCTCGAGCCTCGAGCCGGAAGACGGGTTTGCCGGTGGTTTCGCTGCGCGCGTCCGCGAAGCCCTCGCGCATCGCCGCGGGCCAGGCGCCGAAGCGCCGCTCGGGAACGCGATAGGCGATCTCGAGATACTCGGTGGGATCGTCGCCCGCGGCGCGGATGCGCTCGGCCATGGCGGCAAGCCGGTCCTGATCCCAGGAAACCTTCTTCGGCAGGTCCGCGACAACCACGACACCCTCGTCCTCGACCCTCACGGTGCCGCTGGTCTTCCCCTGCGCGGTCCGCTCGGCCGCGGCGGCGCCCTCGTAGCGTTGCGCGATCCCGGCCTCGAGCCGGTCCCGCAGCCGCTTCACGCGGGCAGTCTCGGCGAGCGCCGTCGTCTGCAGATCCAGCAGCATCTCGGGCGGCAACGCCGCGATGTCGCCGATGGCGAGACCTTCGAGATCGTCGAAGCGGGGGGCATTGTTGGGGTGCGGCATGGCGGGGTCTCCGTTGGAAGGGAATGGCAGGGCCATCACGCGGCGCGCTCTTCGAGGAGCAGCGCCGAGAGCGAGGCGTTGGCGGCTCTGGGTCTGGGTCGCGCGACGGCGATGTAGGCGAAGCGATCGGGGCCCACGCGCTCCTGCACGAGGTGGACGAGGCCCTTCTCGAAGGCGCCCAGCGCGGCCTGACCGAGGTCGGCGAGCTGGCGGCGCTCGGGCTCCGGCAGGGTCGAGATCACCGGCGTGACGTCGATCCCGAGAAAGCCGCGGTGATACTCGATCCGGGCGCCAGCCTCGGCCTGTGCGATCCAGGCATAGAGCTCGACATCGGTGAGCTTCGGCGTCGCCACGCGGGCGCCGATCGGGGTTGCGGCGACCATCAGCATACCCGTGCGGCCCGCGCGGGGTCAGCGGTCAGCCGACGGGGCGAATGACCGACGCGCGCGACCGCCTCGCTGATTTTCAGGGCACGCTGCAGCTGGCTCTGCTCGAAGGCTTCGATATCGGCGAGCCGGTAGAGCACGCGTCCGCCGAGCTTGAGGAAGGCCGGCCCCTGGCCGTTGTAGCGCCAGCGTTCCAGCGTCCGGTGGGAGATCCCCCAGCGCCGGGCCAGCTCCTTCTGGTTCAGGCAATGCCTCTGCAGCATCGGTGTCTCCTCTCGTTGTCGAGGAGACCATGCGAAATTCCGCTGTGGGATGTCGTCAGGATCGGCGGGGGATGCGGAGGGGGATCAGTCGGCCCTTGCAGGACTGACGTTTGGCGGCCGGCGGGGCCCGTCATCCCCCACCATCCCTCACTCGTCCCCCTCCCGATCCCACAGGGGACCGGGCGGAGGGGGATCCGTCAGTCGAGATTCAGACGGTAGCCGCCGCGCCGGTCTGAGCGGATCAGATGCCGCCAGTCCTTCTGCGACTTGAAGACGTCGGCCATGCGTAGGCTCTTCGAGCCGGCGCGCGACAGGATCGCCTTGCCGTTCTGCCAGGGCTCTCCAGCCTGCGCGGCCTCGTGCAGCGCGCGCACGACTTCCGCCTGGATCGGGCCAAGCTTGAACCGGCATCCATTGTAGCGAACCTCGAAGTAGTCGGCTGAGTGGATGAAGGTGGCCTCCTCAATCGGCTGTCCGCCGGGCGAGAACCCAGTCTCGATCTCGAAACGGTCGCGTTCATCGCGTCTTAGGAGCAGATCACCGATCATGACGAGGACAGGCTGCGCATCGCCCCAGGTCGTCGCGTAGTCGGCCTTCGGCGTCCGAAAGCTGTCGAGATGGACCTCGCCGCATCGGAAAAGCTGGAACACGTCGCGGGCATGGAGATCGAGCAGGCCGCTGTAGTGGCTTTGCTCCCACGGCACTCGGTAGGATTCGCCGTCGGCGGCTTCCTCGTAGTCGCCGAACTCGATCGGCACGCCGAACACGCGCACCGACAGGCGGAGCTTGTCGTTCTCAGCAAGGTAGATCAGGTCGGCCTCGGTGATCTGCCAGCGCTCGAGGATCTCGGGGAGCGTGAAGTACAATTTATCGATGTGCATTCACTGCCCTCCGCCCCGATTCCCGTGTAAGATGTTTACCTTCTGTTCTTATTCGCTTGACGGGCTTCGATCAATCCGATTTTATCCTATTTCATCCACAGTTGGGTGGGGATGACATGACCGAGCACCACACGCTTTCCGACCGCCTCAGAGCCCGGGCCAACCAGCTCGGCATCAGTCCCGCCCACGTCGCCGAGATGGCCGGCGTGAACCGTTCGTTCGTCTACGACATCCTCCGTGGCCGTTCAGCCCGACCTGGCATAGACCGGCTGGCCGAGGTCGCCCGCGTGCTGAAAGTGGATCGCGACTGGCTGATCCATGGCATCGGCGAGGTGGAAGGGAAGCCCCCCTTCTTGGACAATCCTGACGACGCCTTCGTGGCCATCGCCCATGCCACCCCGCGCCCGGCAATGGGCGGCGGCGCGGTCGTGACCGAGGACGGCGACACGCCCGGTCGCGTCTACCACTTCCGCCGCTCCTGGATCCGGAACAGCCTCAAGGCCAGCCCGTCGCAGCTGCGGATCATGCATGTGGAGGGCGACAGCATGGCGCCGACGCTGCTGAGCGGCGACGCGGTGCTGGTCGACATGACCCGGCGTGCGCCCAACCCGCCCGGCATCTTCGTGCTGGATGACGGGATGGGGCTGGTCGCCAAGCGGCTCGAGCACATCCCCAACAGCGACCCGCCCGCGGTGCGCGTCATCTCCGACAACAAGCACTACCCCGAATACGAAAGAACGGCCGACGAGATCCACATCGTCGGCCGCATCCGTTGGTTCGCGCGGGAGATCTGAGGTGATTGCGTTCCGCGAGGTCGATGATGCCGATCCGGCGCTGGTGTTCTCGCCGCTGGTGCGCGGGATGGAGAAGACCTTCGCCTGGGTAGACGAGCATGGCGGCATTTCCCTGACGCCGTCCAGGGCCTTCAAGCGGGTCTTCGTGCACTGGGCCGCGGCCGAGTTCGACTGGCCCGGCCACACCGAGGCGGACCTCTTCGCCGTCAACAAGGTGCTGAACGAGCCCGACTTCGCCCCGCTGATGGTGCTTCACGACCTGATGATCGCGATGAAGCTCGGGCGGCACTACAAGGGCGAATTCCGGCCAACCAAGGCTGGCCAGGCACTGGCGGGCCATCCCGGTCGGATTTTCGGCACGGTCGTCCCGTTCTTCCTGTTCCGGATCAACCACGCCAGCATGTCGCGGTTCGACGACGCGCCGATCCTGGGCAACTGGGACGTTTTCCTGAACGTGCTCAACGTCGAGTCCGAGAACGGCGCCACCGGCGCCCACCTTCGCCGCGTGCTCTTCGGAGAACCCGAGATGGGGCCGTTGCCGCGCTACGACGAGGTGATGGGCCAGCTCTACATCCAGGTGCTGCGCCCGCTCTGCTGGGCGGGGCTGCTACAGCAGGGACGCGGCACGGCTAGCTATCGCTTCGAGGAGGCGGTGTTCATGAAGACGCCGCTCTGGAGATCGGCGCTGGTTCTCGACACCGATGCCCAGGTCGCGCCGGCGATTCGTCACTGAGGCTCCGCCGGTTCCTATCCTCTGCGCAGGCTTACGCGGGACTCCCATAAGCCTTTGAATCCGATTGTTTTCGGAGGGTGTGCGGGTAGCGTTTCCCCCATGCGAAACGTGCCGACAAATCCACAGCGGGGTTCAAACCCGCTGCCGCCCGACCAGATGACTCCCGCCGAGCGCCGCGGCGAACTGTGCGGCCTGCTGGCGCTCGGGCTGGTCCGCCTGCAGCTGCGGGAACAGGGCGAACCTTCTGACGATACTGGAGAAATTCGCCTACACTCTCCGGCCGACCGATGCCGTCATGCAACTCCAACTCACCGGAGACCCGCATGACGACCCACGATCCAATTCTCGCGCGCCTGGCTGCGCTGAAAACCGCCACGACGCCGGAACTGAAGGCGCAGTGGCGCGATCTGTTCGACAGCGAACCGCCGCCGTTCAACCGGCGTTACCTGGAGAGCCGGCTGGCCTATCGTATCCAGGAGCTCGCCTATGGCGGGCTGAAGCCGGAGACGATCCGGCGGCTGGAACGGCTGGGCAAGGAACTCGACGGCGGTGACAAGAAGAAGCGCGGCATGCGCCTCGACCGTGACCGCCCCATCACCGGCACGCGGCTGCTCCGCGAGTGGCAAGGTGTCGAGTACATCGTCACCGTCACCGCCGACGGCTTCGAATGGCAGGGGCGGCCGTACAAGTCGCTGTCCGCTATCGCGCGCGCCATCACGGGCACGCGCTGGAATGGGTGGGTGTTCTTTGGGCTGAAGAACCGGAGGGCGCGGACATGACGAAGGCCCCTGCGAAATCAGGAATGGTCCGGAAACTCCGGTGCGCGATCTACACTCGGAAATCCTCCGAGGAAGGGCTGGAGCAGGAGTTCAACAGCCTGCATGCCCAGCGCGAGGCCTGCGAATCCTACATCGCCAGCCAGCGCTCGGAGGGCTGGGTGCTGGTCCGCGATCAGTATGATGACGGCGGCATCTCGGGCGGCACGCTGGAACGCCCAGGCCTCAAGCGCCTGATGGCCGATATCGAGGATGGGCTGGTCGATGTGGTCGTGGTCTACAAGATCGACCGCCTCAGCCGCTCGCTCGCCGACTTTGCTAAGCTGGTCGAAGTGTTCGACCGGAACGGCGTAACCTTCGTCTCCGTGACGCAGTCGTTCAACACCACCACGTCCATGGGCCGGCTGACGCTGAACATTCTGCTGTCCTTCGCCCAGTTCGAGCGGGAGGTCACGGCCGAGCGCATCCGCGACAAGGTCGCCGCCAGCCGAAAGAAGGGCATGTGGATGGGCGGGGTGCCGCCCTACGGCTATCGGGTCCAGAACCGGAAGCTGGTGATCGACGACGAAGCCGCCGAGCATGTCCGCTGGATCTTCGGTCGATTCCTCGAGATCGGATCCGGGACGGAACTGGCACGCGAGGTCGCGAAGCGCGGTATCCGCACGCCACGGGGCAACCGGATCGACAAGAAATACATTTACCGGATGCTGAGCAACCGCGCCTACATCGGCGATGCGGTCCATAAGGGCGACAGCTATCCCGGCGAGCACGACGCGATCATCGACCGCGAGACGTGGGATCGCGTCCACGCCATTCTGCAGGAGAGCCCGCGCAAGCGGGCGATGCGAACACGCGCCGAGTCGCCGGCACTGCTGAAGGGTCTGCTGTTTGGACCCGACGGCGCGGCCTTCTCCCCGACGCACACCCGCAAGGGCGAAAAGCTCTACCGCTACTACGTAAGCCAGACGGTGCTTAAGCATGGTGCGGGTTCGTGTCCTGTTGGACGCTTACCGGCAGGGGAGATTGAGGCGGCAATCATCGACCAGCTGCGCGCCGTGTTTCGCCAACCCGAGATCGTGGCGGGCACGTGGAAGGCCGCGCGCGCCCACGCCGACGACATCACCGAGGCCGATACCCGCGCGGCCCTGCAGCAGCTCGATCCGATGTGGGACGAGCTTTTCCCGGCCGAACAGGCGCGCATCGTGGCGCTGTTGGTCGAGCGTGTGGACATCGGTACGGACGGGCTCAACGTGCGCCTGCGCGTCGACGGGCTCGGCAGCCTCGCGCGCGAGATGCTGGCCGGCGGCATCGAGGCGGCCGCATGAACCGCAGCACGCCGATCCCGGAGACTGTAACGCTCCACGTCCCGTTCCGGATCGTGAAGCGTGGCGGGAAGAAGGAGATGCAGTTGCCCGAGGGCGCCACGCAATCGCAGCGGACTGACAGCACACTGGTCAAGGCGCTGGCCCGTGCGTTCCGATGGAAGCGGATGCTCGAGTCGGGCGAATACGCCACCATCGCCGAACTGGCCGAACGAGAGGGCATCGCGCCCTCCTACATGACCCGCGTCCTACGGCTCACGCTGCTCGCGCCTGACATCATCGACGCGATCCTGGACGGGAAGCAGGGGCCGGAGGTGACGCTCGCGCAGGTGCTGGAGCCGTTCCCGCTCACATGGCAGCATCAGGCGCTGCATTTTTCTCTGTAGGAAGAAAACTGCGCTTTGAAGGATTGACTCGAGGGACGGGCTCGCATAGATCTCTGTAAATCGCCTTACAGAGGATTCTTTCATGCGGCTCGCGGAGCTCTCGGACATTCACTCCGGCTACACGGCGCGCGGCAGGCTCGATCCGCTGTCGGAGGGTGGCGTGCCGGCGCTTCAGCTGCGAGACATCGGAACGAACGGTGAAGCGCCAGGACCGGACTTCCAGAGGTACGACCTGGACAAGCTGTCCGACCGATACTTCGTCCGCGGCGGCGAGGTCGTCTTTCGATCGCGTGGCGAGCCGAACGCCGCGGTGGCCATTCCCGCTTCGCTGCCGGAGCCCGTCGTGGTCATTGTCCCGTTGGTGATCGTTCGCCCCGACAGGGACCGCGTTCTCCCCGAATACGTGGCATGGGCCATTAACCAGCCCGACGCGCAGCGCAGGCTCGGCGCGGAAGCGCAGGGCACAAGCCTCAGAATGATTCCCATGGCGGTCCTCGAGAACCTCGAGATCGCCGTGCCCGACCTGCCCACGCAGAAACGTATCGTCGAACTCGACGCCCTCGCCCGGCAGGAGGGGCAGCTGCTCCGTCAACTCGCCGCTCGCCGCGAAGAACTCGTAAGCGCCATTCTCGGCGATGCAGCGAAGGCCGCCGACCAGAAGGAAATTGCCTGATGACCGATCAGATTACCCAACAGCAGATCAATCAAACCGCCTGGGCGGCCTGCGACACCTTCCGGGGCGCCGTCGATGCCGGCCAGTACAAGGACTACATCCTCGTCATGTTGTTCCTGAAGTACATTTCGGACCTCTGGAACGACCATCTCGAAACCTACCGCAAGCAGTATGGCGACGACGAGGCCCGCATTCGCCGGCGCCTCGAGCGCGAGCGTTTCATCCTGCCCGAGGGCGCAAGCTTCTACGACCTCTACGCCCAGCGGAACGAGGCCAATATCGGCGAGCTGATCAACATCGCGCTGGAGAAGATCGAGGACGCGAACCGGGCCAAGCTCGAGGGCGTCTTCCGCAACATCGACTTCAACTCCGAGGCCAACCTCGGCCGCCCGAAGGATCGCAACCGCCGTCTCAAGAACCTCCTCGAGGACTTCGCCAAGCCTGCGCTCGACCTGCGCCCGTCGCGGGTGACCGAGGACATCATCGGCGAGTGCTACATCTACCTGATCTCGCGCTTCGCCTCGGACGCCGGGAAGAAGGCGGGCGAGTTCTACACGCCCACCGCCGTCTCGCGCCTGCTCGCCAAACTGGCGGCGCCGCAGCCCGGCAATACGATATGCGACCCCGCCTGCGGCTCCGGCTCGCTGCTGATCCAGGCCTCGCAGGAGGTCGGATCCGAGAACTTCGCCCTTTACGGGCAGGAAGTGAACGGGGCGACGTGGGCGCTGGCCCGCATGAACATGTTCCTGCACGCCAAGGACGCCGCCCGCATCGAATGGTGCGACACGCTCAACAGCCCCGCGCTGGTCGAGGGCGACCACCTGATGCGCTTCGACGTGGTGCTCGCCAACCCGCCGTTCTCACTCGACAAATGGGGCGCGGAGGATGCCGACAGCGACCAGTACAAGCGCTTCTGGCGCGGCGTGCCGCCCAAGTCCAAGGGCGACTACGCCTTCATCACCCACATGATCGAGATCGCCAAACGGCAGTCCGGCCGCGTCGCAGTGATCGTGCCGCATGGCGTGCTGTTCCGGGGCGGGGCCGAGGGGCGCATCCGCCAGCAGCTGATCGAGGAAAACCTGCTCGACGCCGTCGTCGGCCTGCCCGCCAACCTGTTCACCACAACCGGGATCCCGGTCGCCATCCTGATCTTCGACCGTTCGCGCGAGGAAGGCGGCGCGAACGCTGACCGGCGCGACGTGCTGTTCATCGACGCCAGCAAGGAGTTCACGCCGGGCAAGACCCAGAACGTGATGGACGAGACGCATGTGGCCAGGGTGCTGGAGACCTACGCCACCCGCGCCGAAGTCGAGCGGTATTCGCACCGGGCCAGCCCAGAGGAGATCGCCGAGAACGGCTACAACCTCAACATCCCCCGCTACGTCGACACGTTCGAGCCGGAGGAGGAGATCGACGTCGCCGCCGTGCAGAAGGACATCGTGCGGATCGAGGCGGAGCTTGCCGACGTCCGGGCGAAGATGGCCGGGTATCTGAAGGAGCTCGGCGTCGATGTCTGATGGCGAAATCATCCTCTACAACACCGAGGACGGTCAGGCGGAGATTCAGTTCCGAGCCGTCGATGGGACTGTCTGGCTCAGCCAGTTGGAGATGGCGGAGCTCTTCCAGACAACGAAGCAGAACATCAGCCTGCACGTGCGCAACATCCTTGCCGAGGGTGAGCTGGACCAGGAGTCAACGGTCAAGGAATACTTGACAGTTCAAGCTGAGGGCAAACGGCAGGTGAAGCGGTCGGTGACCGTGTACCGGCTCGAGATGATCCTTGCGGTCGGGTATCGCGTGCGCAGTCCCCGTGGAATTCAGTTCCGCCGGTGGGCGACCTCGGCACTGAAGGAGTATCTCGTCAAGGGCTTCGTCATGAACGACGAGCGCCTGAAGGATCCCGCCTGGGACTACTTCGACGAGCTGCTCGAGCGGATCCGCGACATCCGGGCGTCCGAGGCGCGGTTCTATCAGAAGGTCCGCGACATCCTCGCCCTGAGCGAGGATTACGACGCCAAGTCGCCGACCGTGAATACCTTCTATGCAACGATCCAGAACAAGATGCTCTACGCCGTCACAAGCCACACGGCGGGAGAGCTGATCCGCGCCCGAGCCAATCCCGATCAGCCGAACATGGGGCTGACGACCTGGAAGAACGCCGACAAGGGGCGCCCCCTGCGCAAGTCCGACGTCGGCACGGCCAAGAACTATCTCGGCGAGGCCGAGATCCGGGAGCTCAACCTGATCGTCGAGACCTTCCTGAACACCGCCGAGTTGCGGGCGACACGGCGGCAGACCATGCGGCTGGCCGAATGGGAGGGGGTGCTCGACACCTTCCTGACCTCCAACGAGCTGCCGAAGCTGCAGGGCGCCGGCTCCGTCTCGGCGGAGGCCGCGAAGCGCATCGCTCACGATCGCTACGACGCGTTCGACACCAAGCGGAAGGAAGCCGCGCGGCAGGTGGCGGCCGAGGTGGACGACCTCGAAGAGCTGAAACGCATCGCCGACGTTGCGAAGGCGGAGAAGAAGGGCCGTAGCGATGCGTAATGGTTGGGTTCGCGTGCCATTCGGATCGGTTGTCACGATTGCTTCCGGACCGGTCGACCCCAAAAAGGAGCCGTTCGCTGATATGATCAGCGTCGGACCGGACAACCTCCTGTCCGGTGGAGGCATAGACAAGGAAGGACTCAGGACCGCGCGCGAACTTGGTCAGATTTCAGGCAAGTACGCCTTCGATGCCGCGTCGATTTTGTACTCCAAGATCCGTCCAAACCTAAACAAGGTCGCACTTCCAGACTTCTCTGGAATTTGTAGCGCGGATATGTACCCGCTTTGGCCGGTTGATGAGAACCATACGGATCGCGGGTTCCTATTTTTCACACTGATCTCAGAGCGCTTTGTTTCAGAAGCAACGTCGAGATCATTCCGCACCGGGCTTCCCAAAATCAATCGCCCTGACCTCGAAGGCATCGAAATCCTTCTTCCTCCGATTGCTGAGCAGCGTCGTATTGCCTTCGTCCTAGAAACTTGGGGGCAGGCAATCGAAAAGCTTGCCGTCCTCCGCGCCTTGAAGGAACAGCGCCTCGTCGGCCTTCGCGCAGCCCTCTTGTTCGGAGAGCTCCGCCTGAACGGCCAGCGGCGCAACTGGGCGCCGACGCGCCTTGGCGCAGTGACTCACGAACTGACCAGGCGGAATGGGGCCAAAGGGCTTGGCCGCGATTTGGTCATGGGCGTCACGAAGGCTGAAGGCGTCGTCCCCATGCGGGAACAGACCATCGCCGGCGACATCAGCCGCTACAAGCGCCTGCCGCCCCGCGCCTTCGCCTACAACCCGATGCGCATCAACGTCGGCTCCATCGCGATGAACGAACGCGAGGACGAGGTGCTGGTCAGTCCCGACTACGTCGTCTTCGCCTGCAACGCGGACGGGCTTGATGCCGACTACCTCGACCACCTGCGCAAGACGTCCTGGTGGGCCCACTACATCAACAGCGGCGGCTCGGGCAGCGTCCGTCAGCGGACCTACTACGATGACCTCGCCGCGCTGAAACTGCCCTTGCCTCAACTCGACGAGCAAAAGGCCATCGCCGCCGTCCTGAACACTGCGCGCGCCGACCTGGCCGCGACCGAGCGCGAGATCGAAGCCGTCACGCTGCAAAAGCGCGGCCTGATGCAGAAGCTCCTGACGGGCGAATGGCGAGTGCCGCTTGACCCCTCCGAACCCTCCGCAGCCACCGAGGAGACCGAACATGCCGGATAAGAAGAACTACTGGACCCAGCAGCGCCCGGACGGGAAGTGGGAGTCCAAGCGCGAAGGCGCGACGCGCGCCAGCAAGGTCACGGACACCCAGTCCGACGCCTGGGCGCATTCGCGCGGGAAGGCCGCTGAAACCAAGGGGGAGGCCTTCCTCAAGGGCCGCGACGGCAAGATCCGTGAGCGGAACACCTATGGGAAAGATCCCTATCCGCCGAAAGGGTGACGCATGGCAGACTTCCTGACATTCGATGAAGCCATTGGGCATTCAGCGCAATTCAAGAAGCGGCACTTGTTGCTTGGAAACGGTTTCAGCATCGCCTGTCGTCCGAAAATCTTCACGTACGGCTCTCTGTTTGAGCAGGCCGACTTTTCGACGGCACCCCGCTTGCCTGACGTATTTGACGCAGTCGGAACGACGGACTTCGAGCATATCATCAAGATGTTGGAGGACGCTTCGCGTGTTGTCCCCGTCTATTCAAAGGAGGCAACGGAGGCGGCCGCTCAAATGGCTGCGGATGCCGAAGCCCTGAAAGATATCCTCATTCAGACAGTGGCCAACAACCACCCCAATATTCCGAATGAGATCAACGACGAGCAATTCTGGGCATGCCGCCGGTTCCTGGCGCACTTCCTTGGCGACGAGAACAAGGACGGAAAGGTCTACACCCTAAACTACGACCTCCTGCTCTATTGGACCTTGATGCATGAGGACATGGGTTTCGACGACCCCATCAGCCTTGCTGCAAACGATGGCTTTGGGCGCGACGAGGACACGGAGCCGGAATATGTGAACTGGATGGGCGAGAGCGGGGCGCACGGACAGCGCGTTCACTACCTCCACGGCGCTTTGCACCTGTTCGATGCTGGTGCGGAGCTTCAAAAATACACTTGGGTCAACACTGGAAAACCCCTGCTTGAGCAAGCTCGCGAAGCCATGGGTGCGCGCAAGTTCCCGCTTTTTGTCGCCGAGGGAAAAAGCAATCAGAAGTTGGCTAAAATCAAGCATAGCGCTTACTTGCACCATTCATACAAGAGCTTCTCCTCGCAAATGGGTCAGAGGAATGATGCGCTCTTCATATTTGGGCATAGTTTGGCCGAGAACGATCAGCACATCCTGAAAAAGATTGCTCGCGGCAAGATCGGGCAGATTTACGTCGGTCTCTATGGCGAGCCCAATAGTGATGGTAACAAGGCGATCAGGTCGGCTGCGAACGCCCTTGCGGCTCACCGTGATGAACGTGTCCCGCTGTCTGTTGCTTTCTTCGATGCCGGATCCGCCGAGGTGTGGGGGGCGTGATGGATCGAGGCCATGGGTTCGATACCCGCGAGAAACACCAGTCCCAGGTTCCGGCGCTGCAGCTGCTCGTGGCGCTCGGGTTCATCCCGCTCTCGCAGGAGGAAGCGCTGCGCCTCCGCGGCGGGCGGCTGCGGAACGTGGTGCTGGACGACGTGCTCGCTGAGCAGCTGATGCGCATCAACCGCTTCACGCACCGGGGCCGCGAGTACGGCTTCGACCTCGAGGACGCGCACGAGGCGATGCGGCGGCTCAAGCCCACGCCAGATCGGTTGAAGGGTCTGCGCGGCACCAATCAGGACATCTACGACACGCTCGTCCTCGGCACGACGATCACGAAGTCCATCGACGGCGACTCGAAGAGCTACTCGTTCCGCTACATCGATTGGGAGCGGCCGGAGAACAACGTCTTCCATGTCACTGCCGAGTTCTCGGTCGAGAGGACAGCGTCGAGCCAGACCAAGCGTTGTGACATTGTCGCGTTCGTGAACGGCATCCCGATCCTCGTGATCGAGAACAAGCGGCCGACCGAGAGCCTGAAGAAGGCGGACAGCCAGCTGATCGGCTACCAGAACGAGGACAACATCCCGCAGCTCTTCCACTTCGCGCAGCTGCTGATCGGCATGAACCGGAACGAGGCGCGTTATGCAACCGTCGGCACGCCGCGAAAGTTCTGGCAAACTTGGCGGGACGAGGAAGACACCGACGAGGCCATCGCGCCCTTCTCAAACCGCGTGCTCACCGTGGCGGAGAAGGACGCCATCTTCTCCGGCGACTTCGCGGATGCACGCGCCTATTTCGACGCGATGGCCGCCGAGGGCGAGCGCGCGGTCACGGCCCAGGACCGGACGGTTTATGCACTCTGCCGCCCCGAGCGGCTGCTCGATCTGATCCGCCGCTTCACAGTGTTCGATGGCGGCGTCCGCAAGGTTGCGCGCCATCAGCAGTTCTTCGGGATCCGCCGCGCCGTCGAGACGGTCAAGCAGCACGATGTCAGCGGCGCCCGAAAGGGCGGCGTGATCTGGCACACGCAGGGTTCAGGGAAGTCACTGACCATGGTGATGCTGGGGCGCTCGCTCGCTCTCGAGCGCAGCATCGAGAACCCGCGGATCATCATCGTCACGGACCGCGACGATCTCGACAAGCAGATCAAGGACACCTTCAAGTCCTGCGACCTCGAGCCGGTCCGCGCGACGAGCGGGGCTCACCTTCTGGAGCTCGTCCAGGACAAGGCTCCGCTGGTCACCACGATCATCAACAAGTTCGACACGGCGCTGAAGAACAGCAAGCTGATGGACGAGGATCCGAACATCTTCGTGCTGGTCGACGAGAGCCATAGAACGCAGACGGGGCGCTACGGCGGCCACAGCCAATTCGCCGCCAAGATGCGCCGCCTCCTTCCGAAGGCCTGCTACCTCGGCTTCACCGGCACGCCCCTGCTCAAGAAGGAGAAGAATACGCTGTCGACCTTCGGGCGGCTGATCCACCGCTACGCCATCGACGAGGCGGTCGCCGACGGTGCTGTCGTGCCGCTGCTCTACGAGGGACGGCTCGTTGAGCAGCAGGTCTCGGGCGCCGTTATCGACCGTTGGTTCGACAAGATCAGCGAGGGGCTGACCGAGAACCAGAAGCGTGATCTGAAGCGCAAGTTCTCCCGGATGGACGCCCTGGCCAAGACCGATCAGGCCATCCGAGCCAAGGCCTTCGACATCTCCGAGCACTTTCGCCAGCACTGGCAGGGGACTGGGTTCAAGGCCCAGCTCGTTGCCCCCTCGAAGGCCGCAGCCGTCCGCTTCAAGGAGGTTCTCGACGAGATCGGCCACGTCTCGAGCGCGATTGTCATCTCCCCGCCGGACGAAAACGAGGGCAACGAGGAGGTCGACCAGGAGTCCAAGGACCTCGTGCGCCGCTTCTGGTCGCAGATGATGGCGAAGTACAAGACCGAGGAGGAGTACAACCGCCAGATCATCGATGGCTTCAAGGGCTCCGGCGATCCGGAGATCCTGATCGTCGTCTCCAAGCTCCTCACCGGCTTCGACGCGCCCCGGAACGCGGTGCTTTACGTCTGCAAGTCCCTGAAGGAACACAATCTCCTGCAGGCGATTGCGCGCGTGAACCGTCTCTACGAGGACGGCGGAACGGAGAAGCAGTTCGGCTTCATCGTCGATTACGAGGGGCTGCTGGGCGAGCTGGACAGTGCCCTGACGACCTATAGCGCCTTCGAAGGTTACGAGGCGGCCGACCTTGCCGGGACGGTGCATGATATCCGGGAGGAGATCCGCAAGCTGCCCCAGCTTCACGACCAGCTCTGGGACCTCTTCAAGCCGGTTCGGAACAAGAAGGACATGGAGCAGTTCGAGCAGCACCTTGCCGACGAGGCGCTGCGCCACGAGTTCTACGCGCGCCTCAAGGCATTCAGCCGCTGCCTGCACATCTCGCTCTCGTCCGACAAGCTGTTCGATGTCTTCGACGAGGCCAAGGTCGATGCCCTGAAACGCGACTGGAAGCAGTTCTCCGAACTCAAGCGCTCGGTCCAGCTCCGCTACCAGGAGACGGTCGATGTCCGCGAGTTCGAGCCGAAGATCCAGAAGCTCCTTGATGACCACGTCGTGGCAATGCCGGCGGAAACCATCATCGCGGTGGTCAACATCAACGATCCCGACGCGCTGAAGGCCGTCGTCGAAGAGACGGGGGTGTCCGAGGCCTCGAGGGCCGATCGCATCGCCAGCGCGACCCGGCGGGCGATCACCGAGAAGATGGATGAGGACCCGACGTTCTACAAACAGTTCTCCGAGCTGCTCGAAGAGACCATCCGCGCCTACCGCGAGAAGCGGCTGTCCGAGCGCGAATACCTGAACAGCGTCGTGGACCTCGCGAGCAAGGTCGCGCGCAAGGATCGCGGCCGGGATGTTCCCGAAAGCATCCGGGGCGATGAGGATGCACAGGCGTTCTTCGGCGTCCTGGAAGGTCAGCTCAAGATCAAGGACGATGAGCCGGTGGCCGGCGACGAAGCAGCATCCATCGCCCTGGAGATCATCGACATCATCAAGTCCCACCTGATCGTCGACATCTGGTCGAACGAAGTGGCCCAGAACAAACTGCGCAATGCCATCGATGACTACTTCTTCGACGTTCTGCGTGACGAGAGGGGAGTCGACCTGCCCGTGGAGGTGCTCGACGACCTCGAACTCAAGATCATGGACCTCGCCCGAGCCCGGTTCGCGGCATGACGCGGGAACTGCACTGCCTGAAGTACGGCGAGCAGGAGATCCGGTACGAGATCGTCCGCCGTCCGAGGAAGACGCTAGAGATCGCTGTCGAGCCGGATGCTTCGGTGGTGATCGCGGCCCCGGAGGACGCGACGCTCGACGCCATAGAAGCCAAGCTGCGGAAGCGCGCGGGATGGGTGACGCGGCAGCAGCGGTACTTCGCCCAGTTCCTTCCAAGAACACCGGAGCGCAGGTTTGTCGCCGGTGAGACCCATCTCTACCTCGGGCGCCAGTACCGGCTGAAGGTGGTCCCGCATGTCCAGGAAAGCGTGAAGCTGATCCGCGGCTTCATTGTCGTGCAGACTCACCGGCCGACCAGGCCGGAGGTGACACGCGAACTGGTCGAGACATGGTACCGCGATCGGGCCCACATCAAGTTTCCGGAGCGGATCGAACTCTGCCTCGGTCTGTTCCCGGATCCCGAAGCATTCAGGCCGAAAGGTCTCATCGTACGCCAGACCCGGCAGCGATGGGGGTCCATGTCGCCGGCCGGACGCTTGCTGCTGAACCGCCGCCTCGTGCAAGCGCCGGTCGACGCCATCGACTATGTCATCACCCACGAGCTTTGCCATGTGGCCGAGCCACATCACGGCCCCGCATTCTTCGAGCTACTCGACAAGGTGATGCCCGATTGGGAGCTTCGGAAGCAAAGACTGGAGCGGGCAATGGCCTGAGAACTTCCGAACCCGGTCGCGGCAGCCCCAAACGCGACTCCAATCCAAGCAATTTAGGACGCTAGATTTTTTTTCTATCTTACAAGGACTTATAAGAAATTCACCAAACGGGCGCAGTCATCAGGTCCGGAGAATATCGCCTTGGAGAGACCGCTTCCGGCCCACCTGGTGCCCGAGCCAGTGCTCAGCCCAACCCGCATAACCCTTGAATACAACGGAAAAATCCGGCCGCAGCCGGATCGGGAGAACGCTTTCGCGAGGGCAAGTGGCGGACGGTGAGGGATTCGAACCCTCGAGACGGTTCCCCGCCTACACACTTTCCAGGCGTGCGCCTTCGACCACTCGGCCAACCGTCCGTGGCGGTTCGTCTAGCGCGACGGGCGGCGGGGTGCAAGTCGCAGTTCTCTCAAAGCTTCGAAATCCGCTTCTGCAACTCGGCAAGCTGGCGGCGGATCTCGGCCATGTCCTCGGGCGCGGAAGCCTTCTTGCCGCTGCGACGGGTCTCATCCGTCTCGGTTTCCTCCATCTCGGGGCCGCTGCTGCCCGCGCCCCAGCCCGCCGCCATCGCCTTCAGGAACAGCTGCTGCTGGCGCTGGAGCGCCTCGAAACCCGGCATCGAGGACATCGGGTTGGGGAAGGTCGACAGATTCTCCATCATCTTCGACTGGCCCTCGCGCAGCATCTCGAAACTGGCGGCCAGGAATTGCGGCACCACCGATTGCGCCTGGGTCGTGTAGCTGCGCACCAGGTCGATCAGCACGTCGATGGGCAAGACGTTCTCGCCCCGGCCCTCGTGCTCGGCGATGATCTGCAACAGATATTGCCGGGTCAGGTCGTCGCCGGTCTTGAGATCGACGATGCGCACCTGCCGCCCGGCACGGATGAAGCCCGCAATATCCTCAAGCGTGACGTAATCGCTGGTCTCGGTGTTGTAGAGGCGGCGGCTCGCATAGCGCTTGATCAGAAGCGGGGTCGTGTTCTCGGGCTCAGCCATGGCTCCTCCGGCAGTGCATTTGCAGCATGATGGGAAATGGCCCGGAAAAATGCAAAGAAAATCGCCATGCTGCGCCGGAAGCAGGGGACGAGCCCCGGATCGGGCCCAGATCGGGGGCCCGGCCGGATACGAACCGGGCCCGGCCATGGAAAAAGGGGGCAGCGAACTGCCCCCCTTCGTCTGGAACCGCAAGGGCCTGCGATCAGGCCTTGGTCACGGTGCTGGCCGAGGTCGCGGCGGCAGCGGCTTTCTTGACCGCGGCCTGGGTTTCGCGGCTGGCCTTTTCGGCGGCCTTCTGCGCGTCGGCGGCCAGGTCCTTGCCGGCGGTCAGCATCAGGTCGACGGTGTCCATCTGGACCTTCTTCGCCACTTCGGCAAAGGCGGCCATGTGCTCGGCAGCCATTTCGGCGGCGGCGGTGGCGAAATCGCTCAGCGCCTTGGCGTATTCGGCCGGCTCTTCCTTGGACGAGGTCAGCTCACCCATGCGGGCGATGGTGTCCTTGGCCCACTGGGCCGAGATCTCGGTCGAACGCTCGGCAGCGGCCAGCGCGACGCGGGCCATCTTCTCGCCCAGCGCGGTCTGCGACTTGAAGGCGTCCTGGAACGACGAGGTGTCGACCGGGAATTTCGCCATCACTTCTTGCAGGGTCTTGGTGAAGTCAGGGGTCTTGGCCATTTGCTCTCTCCTAGATCGGCGCGAAGCTTCGGCACCGGTTGAACTGTTCTGACCAACATATACTTTCTGCACCGCAGCATTGCAAGGTTTTCTTGCTGCGGTGCAGAAAAATTTTACGCCCGCTCGTGGACGTAGAGGCCGGGCGCGGGGCCGAAGCCCTCGCCCGGATCGCGGGCCTCGACCATGTCCCCCGCCCGCCGGGCCAGCCATTCGCCCCAGCGGCCCCACCAGCTGCCCTCGTGGTGCTGCGCCTTGTCCAGCCAGTGCTGCTCGCCCTGCTGGAAGCCGGCATCCGAGGTGTAGTGGCCATATTTCTTCTTGCTGGGCGGGTTGACGATGCCGGCGATATGGCCCGATTCGGACAGGATGAAGGTCTTGTCCCTGGAGCCCATCTGCGCGATGCCGCGCCAGCTGTCCTTCCAGGGCGCGATATGGTCGGTCTCGCAGGCGATGGCGCAAAGCGGCACGGTCACGTCGCCGACATGCAGCCGATGGCCCATCAGCTCGAACCCTTCCCTGACGAAGCGGTTCTGCTGGCACAGGCCGCGCAGGTATTCCACCGCCATGCGCCCCGGCAGGTTGGTGCCGTCGCCGTTCCAGAAGAGCAGGTCGAAGGCCGGCGGCGTCTCGCCCAGCATGTAGCTGCGAATCGCCGGCCCCCAGACCAGGTCGTTGGCGCGCAGGAAGCTGAAGGTGCGCGTCATCAGCTGCGCCCCCAGGATGCCGGTGCGCGCCGCCTCCTCCTCGATGCCCGAGACGAAATCGTCTTGCAGATAGGCGGTGAACTCGCCCTGGTCGGCGAAGTCGGTCAGCGCGGTGAAGAAGGTGGCGGCGTTCACCCGGTCGTCGCCGCGCTGCTTGAGAAGCGACAGGGTCAGCGCCAGCGTGGTGCCGGCGATGCAATAGCCGACCGCGTTCAGCTTTTTCTGGTCGGTCAGGTCCAGCACCCGGTCCATCACCTCCAGATAGGCACTGACATAATCGTCCATGCCGGTGTCGCCATAGCTGGGATCGGGGTTCTTCCAGGCTACCACGAACAGCGTATGACCCTGGTCCACGATCCATTTGATCAGGCTGTTCTGCGGCTTGAGGTCGAGGATGTAGAACTTGTTGATCCAGGGCGGAAAGATCACCAGCGGGATCTCATGCACCTGCGCGGTGGTGGGCTTGTACTGGATCAGCTCGTAAAGCTTGGTGCGCGCGACCACCGTGCCCTCGGTGGTGCCGATGTTCTCGCCCACGCGGAAGGCGTCGCGGTCGGCCAGCGACACGATCAGCTCGCCGCTGTTCTGCTCGACGTCGCGCACCAGGTTCTCGAGGCCCCTGACCAGGCTTTCGCCCTCGGTCTCCACCGCCTTTTCCAGCGCGTCGGGATTGGTCGCCAGGAAGTTCGTCGGCGCCATCATGTCGATCATCTGGCGGGTGAACCATTCGATCCGGCGCCGGTCGGTCATCTCGGGCAGGTCCAGCGCGCTTGCCGCCTCCTGCAGGGCCTGGGCGTTGATCTGGTATTGCCGCTTGATGAAGTTGAAGAAGGGATGCGCCTCCCACAGCGGGTTGGCAAAGCGCCGGTCCCGCGGCCCCTCGCTGGGCGGCGGCGTCAGCGTGCCGCGGGCGAAGGCAGCCTGGGCCTCGGCGAAATGGCGCAGCGTCTCGCCCCAATAGCTGACCTGCTGGCCGATCACCCGCTCGGGCTGCTCGGCCAGAAGCTTGATCCAGGCCGAGGTCGCGGTGGCGAAAAGGTCGGGGCCCGGCATCTCGACGCCGGGATTGGAGGGGCGGCGCTGCGCCAGCGCGCTGATCAGGCGCTGGGTCAGCGATTCGATGCGCTCGATGTTCTGGGCCAGCTGCTCGGGCAGGCGGCTGCCGGCGCCGAAGGCCGCCTCGACGAAGGCGGCGGTGGCCGGGCTCGGATGCGGCTCGGCGGCGGGAACGGGGGGCTGGTCGGCCCCGGCAGGGGCGGCTGCAGGGGCGCGGGGCGCGGCCATCGGCGGCACCGTGCCCGGCCCGACGGCGCCAAGCGGGCGCAGCGCCTCGTCGGCCATGCTGATCGAGGCGGCCTCGGCCTGCGCCTTGGCGGCCGCCTTGCCCGTGGGCTTGCGGCGCGGACCAGGGCGCGGATCGCTGCGCCCGGCCGCCCGCCCGCGCGAGGCGGGCTTGCGCGTGCCGGACTTGGCGGCGGGCTTGGCCGCATCGGCCGCCGCGGCCGGCTTGGACTTGGCGGACGGCTTGGACTTGGCGGGCGGCGCCGGCGCCGGCTCGGCCTTTGCCGCAGCCTTCCCGCGACGCGCCCGCGCCGGCTTTTCCGAATCGGCAGGCTTGGGCTCGGGTTTCGCGACCTCGGCCCCGGCGCGGGCCTTGGCCCCTGCCCCGCGGCCCCTGCGTGGTTTGCCCCCGGCTTCGGCCGCGTCCGCAGCTTCCGGTTTTTCGTCCTTGCCCGCCATAATTGACAATCCTCCCTGAACCGTAAAATCATTATGCCCAGCACAATACGCAGGTAAAGCCGTGTCCTTGCCGGCAAGGCCGAATCCGGCGGGTTCATGGGAGAAGGTGGGAATGACGACGTACAAGGGTTTGAGAGGGATCATCTCCTATGATGCGATGGAGACGATCCGCAACACCAACGAATGGATGGGCGCCAGCGCGCGGGCCCTGGCCTCCTATCCGGCCTTCGCGCTGCTGCCCAATCCGATGTTCAAGCTGATGTCGGCCTGGGGCCGGGTGACCGAGCGCAGCTTCGCGCGCATGGTCATCAAGCCGGACTGGGAAATCCCCCCCGTCGTATCCGAGGACGGCCAGGACCATGTCGTCTATATCGAGCCGGTGATCGAGCGCCCCTTCGGCGACCTGGTGCATTTCCGCGTCGCCCGCCGCGCGCCGCTTGCGCGCAAGGTCCTGCTGGTCGCGCCCATGTCCGGTCACTATGCCACCCTCCTTCGCACCACGGTCACATCCTTGCTGCCCGATTGCGAAGTCTATGTGACGGACTGGCACAATGCCCGCGACATCCCGGTCAGCTGCGGCAAGTTCGACATCGACGACTACACCCAGTATCTGGTCGACTTCATCCGCCATCTCGGCCCCGACACCAATGTGATCGCCGTCTGCCAGCCGGCGCCGCTCGCGCTGGCCGCGACCGCGCTGCTGGCCGAGGAAGACCCCAAGGCCCAGCCGCGCTCGCTGATCCTGATCGGCGGCCCGATCGACCCCGACGCGGCGGCGACCGAAGTCACCGATTTCGGCAACCGCATCACCATGGGCGAGCTGGACTACCTGATGATCCAGCAGGTCGGCTTCAAGTATCGCGGCGCCGGGCGCATGGTCTATCCCGGCCTCGCCCAGCTTTCCTCCTTCATCGCCATGAATGCCGAGACCCACGCCAAGGCCTTCCTCGACAAGATCTTCGCCGAGGCCCGCGGCCAGGGCTCCGAGGGCGACAAGCACAACACCTTCTACGACGAATATCTCGCCGTCATGGACATGACCGCCGAATTCTACCTCTCGACGGTCGAGCGCATCTTCAAGGAACGCGAGATCGCGCAGAACCGCTTCAGCGTGAACGGCAAGCCGGTCGACCTGGGCAAGATCACCGATGTCGCGGTGATGACGGTCGAGGGCGCCAACGACGACATCTCGGCGCCGGGCCAATGCGTCGCCGCGCTGGCGCTCTGCACCGGCGTGCCCGAAAGCCGCAAGACCCAGCACCTGGAACCCGGCGCCGGCCATTACGGCATCTTCGCCGGGAAAAGCTGGCGGCTGAACATCCGCCCGCTGGTGCTGGATTTCATCGACGAGCAGGTCCAGCCCGCCGGCCAGCGCAAGCGCCGCCGCAGCGGCCCGGTCCCGGTCGATTGCGGCGTCAGCAACCTCACCGAACACGATTCCAAGATCGCGGTCTGACCGCCCGCGGGAACGGGGCGCGGCCGGCGGGCCGCGCCCGCCTCAGGCTGCCCGCGCCAGCACCTCCTCCAGCGCCGCGCCGATCAGCGCCAGGCAATCGGGGGTCGAAAAGCGGTGATCGGCGCCCTTGACCAGCACCAGCCGCATGTCCTCGCCCGAGGCATGGGCCAGCAGGTCCAGCGCCCAGGACATCGGCACCTCGGCATCCCCGGTGCCTTGCAGGAAACGCACCGGGAAAGGCAGCGGCAAGGGCTGGTCCAGCACCAGGTGGTCGCGCCCGTCCTCGATCAACCGGCGGGTGATGACATAGGGATCGCCATAGTCGCTGGGCTGCTCGACTTGGCCGCGCTCCGCCAGGGCCGCGCGCTCGGCCGCGGAAAACCCGGCCCAATAGCCACGCTCGGTGAAATCCGGCGCCGCCGCCACCGTGACCAGCCCGGCCAACCGCTCGGGCATGGTCCGCGCCAGCAGCAGGCTGATCCAGCCGCCCATGGACGAGCCGACCAGAACCTGCCGCCCCTCGGTCAGCCCGCGGATCGCGGCCATGGCATCGGCCAGCCAGTCGCCGATCGCGCCCTCCTCGAAGGCGCCCGAGGATTCGCCATGCCCCGAATAGTCCAGGCGCAGGAAGGCCCGGCCGCGCTCGCGCGCCCAATCCTCCAGCCACAGCGCCTTGGTGCCCTGCATGTCCGAGCGGAACCCGCCCAGGAACACCACGCCGGGCCCCTGCCCCTCGATCCGGTTATAGGCGATGCGCCGCCCCTGCGGCCCCTCCAGAAACTGCGTCATTCTTTCGTGTCCAAATATCCTGCGGGGGAGTCGCGGAACGCGACGGGGGCGCAAAGCCCCCCTGCACACCTACCCGCATTGACAACGCCGGGCAATCGCGCCACACCCGCGCGACATACCCGCAACCGGGCGTTCCGTGGGCGCCAAACCGACGAGGAGGACTCATGTCCCAGATCTCCCTGACCTTTCCCGATGGCAATGCGCGCGACTACCCCGCCGGCATCACCGCCGCCGAGGTCGCGGCCTCCATCGCCCCGAGCCTGGCGAAAAACGCCATCTCGGCCAGCCTCGACGGCCGGCACATCGACCTGCAATGGCCGATAACCACCGGGGGCAGCATCGCCATCAACACCATGAAGGACAGCGAGCCGGCGCTGGAGCTGATCCGCCACGACCTCGCCCATATCATGGCCCGCGCCGTGCAGGAGCTGTGGCCCGACGTCAAGGTCACCATCGGCCCGGTCCGCGACCAGGGCTGGTTCTACGACTTCGACCGCGCCGAGCCCTTCACCCCCGAGGACCTCGGCGCCATCGAGGCGCGGATGAAGCAGATCATCGCCGCCCGCGACCCGGTCCGCACCGAGGTCTGGGACCGCGACCGCGCGCGCGCCCATTACGAGGCGCAGGGCGAGCCCTTCAAGATCGAACTCCTCGACCGCATCCCGGAAGGCGAGCCGATCCGCATGTATTGGCACGGCGACTGGCAGGATCTCTGCCGCGGCCCGCATCTGCAGCATACCGGCCAGGTGCCGGCCGACGCCTTCAAGCTGACGCATGTCGCGGGGGCCTATTGGCTGGGCGACGCCTCGCGGCCGATGCTGCAGCGCATCTACGGCGTGGCCTTCAGGAACCGCGACGACCTCAAGGCGCACCTGACCATGCTGGAAGAGGCCGCCAAGCGCGACCACCGCAAGCTCGGCCGGGAAATGGAACTCTTCCACTTCCAGGAGGAAGCGCCGGGCATGGTGTTCTGGCACCCGAACGGCTGGTCGATCTATCGCGAGCTGGAAGCCTATATGCGCCGCCGGCTGATCCGCGCCGATTACAAGGAAATCAAGACGCCCCAGGTGGTCGACCGCATCCTGTGGGAAAAATCCGGCCATTGGGAAGCCTATCGCGAGAACATGTTCATCGTCGAGGTGGACGAGGAAGGCGCCAAGGAAAAGCGCATCAATGCGCTCAAGCCGATGAACTGCCCCTGCCATGTCCAGGTCTACAACCAGGGCCTGAAGAGCTATCGCGACCTGCCGCTGCGGCTGGCGGAATTCGGTTCGTGCCACCGCTACGAGCCCTCGGGCTCGATGCACGGGCTGATGCGGGTGCGCGGCTTCGTCCAGGACGATGCGCATATCTTCTGCACCGAGGACCAGATCGAGGCGGAATGCGCCGGCTTCATCGAACTATTGTCCTCGGTCTACAAGGATCTCGGCTTCGAGAAATTCGACATCAAGCTCTCGACCCGCCCCGATGTCCGCGTCGGCTCCGACGAGATCTGGGACAAGGCCGAGGCGGCGCTGAAAGGCGCCATCGAGCATCTCGGCCTGCCCTATGAGGTCAACCCCGGCGACGGCGCCTTCTACGGGCCGAAACTGGACTTCAAGCTGACCGACGCCATCGGCCGCGAATGGCAATGCGGCACCTTCCAATGCGACTTCAACCTGCCGCAGCGGCTCGAGGCGGAATATGTCGGCGAGGACGGCGCCAAGCACATGCCGGTCATGCTGCACCGCGCCGTGCTGGGCAGCTTCGAGCGCTTCATCGGCATCCTGATCGAGAACTACTCGGGCAAGCTGCCGCTCTGGCTCGCGCCGCGCCAGGTGGTGGTCGCCTCGATCGTCTCGGGCGCCGACGATTACGTCCACGAGGTCGTGGCCGCCCTGCGCGCCGCCGGGCTGCGGGCCGAGGCCGACACCCGCAACGAAAAGATCAACTACAAGGTGCGCGAGCATTCGGTCGGCAAGGTGCCGGTCATCATGGCCGTGGGCCTGAAGGAGGTCGAGGAGCGCAGCGTCTCGATCCGCCGCCTCGACCGCCAGGGCAGCGAAAGCCACGGGCTCGAATCGGCCGTGGCCACGCTGCGGGCCGAGGCCACCCCACCGGACCTGCGCTGAGCGCCCCGGCTTGGCGACAATTTGCCGATGCGAACGCGCAAGATGACCCTACGTCACCTTGCGCGGCGCATTCGTGCTTGCGTTTTTCGGCGAATCGTTCATCCTCTCGTCCGCGTGAGCACGACTTTCTACCGCCTCCCTTCACGGGGCAGCCGGACTTGACGGGAAAGGGCTGCACGGCCTGGGCGCAATCTCGCCCCAGGATGACTTGAAGGAGAGACGGTATAATGGCTACCGGCACCGTAAAATGGTTCAACGCCACCAAAGGCTATGGCTTCATCGCGCCCGATGACGGCGGCAAGGACGTGTTCGTCCATATCTCGGCGGTCGAGCGCGCCGGCCTGACCGGGCTGAACGACAACCAGAAGATCGCCTACGAACTGCAATCGGGCCGCGACGGCCGCAGCTCGGCCTCGGATCTGAAGCTGCTCTGATTCGGCAGCGCCCGGAATTTCGGAAACGGCCGGCCCGCATGGCGCCGGCCGTTTCCTTTTGCCCCCTTCCGGCTTCTTCCGTGTCGAAATATCCTGGGGGAGCGCCTCGCCTGCCCCATCGAGGGGCAGGCGAGGCGCGGGGGCAAAGCCCCCTTCCCATGCGCACCGACAGCCTCTATCCCCAAGCCCGGAACAGAAACGGGGCGATGGGATGAACCTGGCCGAACATGTGCTCAGCGCGGGGCTTGCGACGCCGGACAGGCTGGCCATGTCGGTGCTGGGGCTGGGCCGCGCCGACCGCTGGTCGCATGCCCGCCTGCGCCAGGCGGTGCTGGGCACCGCCACCGGCCTGCTGCAATCCGGCCTCGCCCCCGGCGACCGGCTGCTGATGCGGCTGGGAAACAATCCCGGCTTTCCCGTGGCCTATCTCGGCGCCATCGCCGCCGGCATCGTCCCGGTCCCGACCTCGCCCATGCTGACCACGCCCGAGATCACCCGCATCGCCGCCGCGATCCGGCCGGCCATGGTAATCGCCGACCCGGACATCGCCCTGCCCGACCAGCCGGCGCCGGTGCTGCCTGCCGCCCGCCTCGGCAAATTCGCCCTGCTGCCGCCGGCCGGGTTCGCGCAGGCCGCGCCCGATGACCTGGCCTATATCGTCTTCACCTCGGGCACGTCAGGCCAGCCGCGCGCCGTCTGCCACGCGCATCGCGCCATCCTCGCCCGCCGGATGATGTTCGACGGCTGGTACGGGCTGACGCCGCAGGACCGGCTGCTGCATGCCGGCGCCTTCAACTGGACCTTCACCCTGGGCACCGGCCTCATGGACCCCTGGACGCTGGGCGCCACCGCGCTGATCCCCGCCCCCGGCATCGCGCCCGAACAGATCCCGCTGATCGCCGGCCACCATGGCGCCACCATCCTGGCCGCGGCACCCGGCGTCTTCCGCCGCATGCTGCGCGCCGACTGGCGGCCCTGGCCGGGCCTGCGCCATGGCCTGACCGCCGGCGAAAGGCTCGATCCCGGCCTGCGCCGCGCCTGGCAGGCGCGCACCGGCACCGACCTGCACGAGGCCATGGGCATGTCGGAATGCTCGACCTTCCTGTCCGGCAGCCCCGCGCGCCCCGCGCCCGAAGGCATGGCGGGCTTTCCCCAGCCCGGCCGCCGCATCGCCATCCTCGACGACAGCGGCGCCCCGGCCCAGGGCCCCGGCATCCTGGCCGTCCACCGCGCGGACCCCGGCCTGTTCCTGGGCTATCTCGACCAGCCCGAGGAAACCGCCGCCCGCTTCCGCGGCGACTGGTTCCTGACCGGCGACCTGGCCGAGACCACGCCCGAGGGCGCGATCCGCCTGCTGGGGCGCGACGACGACATGATGAACGCCGGCGGCTTCCGCGTCTCGCCGGGCGAGGTCGAGGACGCGCTGGCGCAGATCCCCGAAATCGGCGAGATCGCCGCGACCGAATTGCCGGTCGGGCCGGGGTCGAGCATCATCGCCGCCTTCTGGACCGGCAGCGCCGACGAGGCGCGGCTGCGCGCGGCCGCCGAACGCAGGCTTGCACGCTACAAGCAGCCGCGCGAATACATCCACCTGCCCGCCCTGCCCCGCACGCCCACGGGCAAGATCAACCGCCGCGCCTTGCGCGATGTCCATTCGCGTGCAAAGCACGACCCCCATCCGCCCACACAGCACGACACCCCGTCGCCCACACAGCACGACACCCCGTCGCGCGCACAGCACGACACCCCGTCGCGCGCACAGCACGACACCTCTTCCCGCGCACAGCACGACACCCATCGCAAGGACCGGACATGAGCCAGCAGATCCGCCTCGACATCTTCGCCGATCCCGTCTGCCCCTGGTGCCTGATCGGCAAGGCCGAGCTGGACCGGGCGCTGGAAAGCCGCCCCGACCATCCCTTTGCCATCACCTGGCAGCCCTTCCGCCTGGACCCGCAGATGCCGCGGGCGGGGATGGACTATGTCGCCTACATGAAGATGAAGTTCACCGACGAAAAAGGCATCATCGCCGCCATGAAGCCGGTGATGGAGGCCAGCGAGCGGCTGGGCCTGTGGATCAACCCCTCGCTGATCGAGCGGATGCCGAACACGCTCGACGCGCATCGCCTGCTGCATTGGGCGGGACTCGAGGGCGCGCAGACCCCGGTCATGGCGGCGCTGATGCGGGCGCATTGGCGCGAGGGCCGCAACATCTCGAACCCCGACGTGCTGGTCGAGATCGGCGAGGGCGCGGGCATGGACGGGGCGGTGATCCGCCGGCTGCTGGCCTCGGACGCCGATGCGGATACGGTGCAGGCGCGCGAGATGCACGCAAGGCAGCGCGGCGTGAACTCGGTCCCGACCTTCGTCGTCGCCGATGCCCATGTGGTGACGGGAGCCCAGCCCGCCGCGCTGTGGCTGCAGGTGATCGACGAACTGGCGGGCAAGCAGCACCAATAGGTTGCGCAAGCCCCAGGCAGCTGCCGCAATATCTGGAAATTTGCGCCGGTTTCGCCTATATTCCTGAGTCCTCACCTTTCCGACTTTAACCGGGCGCGCGCGGCTGTATAAGACCCGCTCGCCCCGTTTCCGACCCAAAGCCAAGGACACCCGCCATGAGCCGATTCTCAGCCCCTATCGCCGAACAGATCTGGGACATGAAATACCGGCTCAAGGACGGCGGCGGCCAGCCCATCGACCTGTCGGTCGAGGACAGCTGGCGCCGCGTCGCCCGCGACCTCGCCCGCGTCGAGAAGGATCCGGCGCTGTGGGAGGACCGCTTCTATGCCGCGCTCGAGGATTTCAAGTTCCTGCCCGCCGGCCGCATCCTGGCCGGCGCCGGCACCGGGCGCGAGGTGACGCTGTTCAACTGCTTCGTCATGGGCACCATCCCCGACAGCATGGCCGGCATCTTCGACATGCTGAAAGAGGCCGCGCTGACCATGCAGCAGGGCGGCGGCATCGGCTATGACTTCAGCACCATCCGCCCGCGCGGGGCCGAGGTGAAGGGCGTGGCCGCCGACGCCTCGGGCCCGCTGTCCTTCATGGATGTCTGGGACGCCATGTGCCGCACCATCATGTCCGCAGGCTCGCGCCGCGGCGCGATGATGGCGACCATGCGCTGCGACCATCCCGACATCGAGGCCTTCATCGAGGCCAAGCAGGACAGCGCCCGGCTGCGCATGTTCAACCTGTCGGTGCTGGTCACGGATGCCTTCATGCAGGCGGTCAAGGCCGACGGCCCCTGGGATCTGCAATTCGACGGCAAGATCTATCACACCGTGCGGGCGCGCGACCTGTGGAACCGGATCATGCGCGCGACCTATGACTATGCCGAGCCGGGCGTAATCTTCATCGACCGCATCAACCAGCAAAACAACCTGGCCTATGCCGAGACGATCGCCGCGACCAATCCCTGCGGCGAACAGCCCCTGCCGCCCTATGGCGCCTGCCTTCTGGGCTCGGTCAACCTGGCCCGGCTGGTCGAGGCGCCCTTCACGCCCCAGGCCCGGCTGAACCCCGAGGCGCTGGACGAGCTGGTCCGCACCGCGGTGCGGATGATGGACAACGTGGTCGACGCCTCGAAATTCCCCCTGCCGCAGCAGGCGGCCGAGGCGCAGGCCAAGCGCCGCATCGGGCTGGGCGTCACCGGGCTGGCCGATGCCCTGCTGATGCTGGGCCTGCGCTATGGCGCTGCCGACGCGGTCGAGCAGACCCGCGTCTGGATGAAGGCCATCGCGCGCTCGGCCTATCTGGCCTCGGTCGACCTGGCCAAGGAAAAGGGTGCCTTCCCGCTGTTCGACGCGCAGAAATACCTGGCCTCGGGCTTCATGCAGCGCATGGATGCGGATCTGCGCGAGGCGGTGGCGCAGCACGGCATCCGCAATGCTCTGCTGACCTCGATCGCGCCGACCGGGACGATCAGCCTTTACGCCGGCAATGTCAGCTCGGGGATCGAGCCGGTCTTTGCCTATGCCTATACCCGCAAGGTGCTGCAAAAGGACGGCTCGCGCACCGAGGAAGAGGTCGTGGACTATGCCGTGCAGATGTGGCGCGACCTGAAAGGGGACGCCCCCCTGCCCGAGTATTTCGTCAACGCCCAGACCCTGGCGCCGCTGGACCATGTCGCCATGCAGGCGGCGGCGCAGGAATGGGTGGACAGCTCGATCTCCAAGACCATCAACTGCCCCGAGGACATCTCCTTCGAGGATTTCAAGGACGTCTACCTGGCCGCCTGGGACAAGGGCTGCAAGGGCTGCACCACCTATCGCCCGAACGACGTCACCGGCTCGGTCCTGTCGGTCAGCGAAAAGGCCGAGGAGGCGCCGCAGGCCGACAAGGGCGCCGACGTGGTCTACCTGACCGAGCCGCTGGACCGCCCGGCGGCGCTGGAGGGCGCGACCTACAAGCTGAAGTTCCCCGGCAGCGAACATGCGATCTACATCACCATCAACGACATCGTGCAGGGCGGGCATCGCCGCCCGTTCGAGGTGTTCATCAACTCGAAGAACATGGAGCATTTCGCCTGGACCGTGGCGCTGACGCGGATGATCTCGGCGGTGTTCCGGCGCGGCGGCGACGTGAGTTTCGTGGTCGAGGAACTGAAGGCGGTGTTCGACCCGCGCGGCGGCGCCTGGATCGAGGGGCGCTACGTGCCCTCGATCCTGGCCGCCATCGGCGGGGTGATCGAGCGCCACATGGTCGCCACCGGCTTCCTGGCCGGCGAGGGGATGGGGCTGAAATCCGACCCCCAGGCCGAGGTGATGGCGGTGGGCGAACGCCCGCGCGGCCCGGCCTGCCCGGCCTGCGGCCAATACGGGATGCGCATGATCGAGGGCTGCATGACCTGCCCGTCCTGCGGCCATTCGAAATGCGGCTGACCGGCGGCTGATAGGGACTCGGATCTGTTCCAGCCAAGGGTGGAGCACATCCGCCGGGACCGCCTCGGCTACGCTTGGCGCGGAATCGGGGCGGCCGCTGAAATCCGGCAATCGACAGCGCGGATCATCCACCGTTCTTTGCGAAAATACTGCCGCGTCATTCGCCATCACGGCGGTTGGCGCGGCCCTGTCTCCCGATGCGCGTCCTTAAAGCGCTGACAATCCCATCCGACAGATGCAAGCCAGGCCATGACATAGCCCTTGAGGGCAAAGCCGGTGCTGCTGCTTCCTTGCGGTCCAATGCCCGCGGCTCGCACTTGCCACAGGCATTGCACATCGTGGAAAGGGCCTGCCTTTTCATTCCCGCCCTGCGCTGGATCGCCTGAACGGCCCCCGGCTTCTCCCAAGGCCCGAAACGACGGCCCGCCGCGGCCAGGAAAGGCGATAGGCGTGCCGGCACATGCCCGCCGGGCCGCAAACCGCATCTGGCGAAATCGCGTCAAAGGTGTAGCCTTGTGATTGCAGCTAGGAGCCGATGCGCATGTCCCGAAAGACCGCCCGCTATGTGATCGTTCCCGACGACAACGTCTTCAACGACAGCATGGAGACCACCAGCTTCCGGCTGTTCCGCGCCATGCATCGGCGGCTGTTCCGCGCGGCCGGGGCAAGGCCCGCCGACAGCATGGCTCAGGGCGCCTGCGAGGGCTCGGCACCGGCGACAAGGCCGCGGCTGCGGATGCTGGAGACCGAGGTCGGCCGCATCCGGCTGCTCGATTCCATCGGCGAGAACGAGGCCTCGCTGGTCAGCATGACGCCCGAGCAGGCGCGCGAATTGCAGCGCGCCTATCCCGGCCTGCGGGTGCGGCGCGAATTGCGGCTTTACCCGCTGCGCTACGGCCGGCTCAACATCATCCGCAAGGAGGCCAAGCCCGCCGCCTTCCGCTCGGCCAAGGAGCTTGAGCTGCGCTGCGTCGATGCGGCCAGCGGCAAGCCGGTCGCCGGGGCCTCGGTGGTGGTGGTGCTGGACGGCCGGCGCGGCTTCGGCATCTCGGATGCGGTGACGGACAAGGACGGGCGGTTCCGCACGCCGCTACCCGCGGGCCAGGCCCGCATCGACGCGGTGATCTGCCAACCGCTGGCCGGATACTGGCCCGGCGGGGCCGAGGACATCCCCGTCAAGGAAGAGGGTGTGACCGGGCTGGAGCTGCCGCTGGTCCCCATCGCCGCGGATTTCGCGGACGGGCTGGACCGGATGCTGGCGCCGGCGAAGAAAACCGACGGGCGGGACGTCCGCGTCGCCATCGTGGACACCGGCGTCGATCCCGCCAAGGGGCTGAACCTGGAGCGCGGGCTGAACACCACCGGGACCGAGCCCGCCGACGAATGGTTCGACAACGGCACCGGCCATGGCACCCATGTCGCCGGCATCGTGGCACGGGTTGCGCCGGGGGTGGTGCTGCATTCCTATCGCGTCTTCGAAAAGGGCGAGGGCGGGGCCAGCGAATTCGCCATCGCCCGCGCCATCCGCCAGGCGGTCGAGGACGGCTGCGACATCGTCAACCTGAGCCTGGGCCAGTCCTCCGAGCCGATCGCGATCTCGCGCGAGGTGCGCCGCGCACGCGCCCTGGGCGTGGTCTGCGTCGCAGCGGCGGGTAACGACTACATGTCGCCCGTGTCGTATCCGGCGCGCTCGGGCGTGGTGGCGGCGGTATCCGCCGGCGGCGTGCTGGACGCCTGGCCCGAGGGCGCGATCACCGGACGAAATGTCGCAGGCGACCCTGCCCCGGTCCAGGACCGCTTTTTCGCCCGATTCAGCAATATCGGGCCGGAAGTGGACTTTATCGGACCGGGCGTGGGTATTATATCTTGGGTCGACAAGACCTCGAAAGGGGTGATGGACGGCACCTCGATGGCCTGTCCCGCCGTGGCCGGGCTGATGGCGCGATTGCTGTCCCGCACCCCCGAGATCCTTTCGGCAGAGCGCAACCAGCAGCGCTCTGACGACATTATCAAGCTGGCGAACAGCCATGCTGTTCCGATCGGTTTCGGCCCCCGCTACGAAGGCGCCGGCCTGATCGACCAGAAATGACGGCACAGAGGTGATGACCATGAAGGCCGAACGCAAGAAGACCCCGAGCTGCGTGCTCGTCTATTCCGATGACCGCGACCCCAGCCGCGAGGAAACCGCCGAGGTGCTGGACCAGTTGAAGCCGTTTCCCGCCGAAGAGGTCGTGCCGGGGACCATCCGGGTCAAGGGCAGCGTGAAGGACGTGCGCAAATGCCTGGGCGATCTTGCGCATTGGCAATTGGCGCAGGAAAAGATCTTCCGGCTCAATCCTCCGCACAAGGCGCAGCTGCGCTGATGCGGCGCGGCTTCGGCCCGCCCGCCGGGCCGGACCCGCTGCGGGTGGTCGAAACGCCGCTGCCGCTGGAAAGCTATGGCGACCGGCAGGGCTATGACCCGCGCTTCATCCTGCCCGAGCAGCCCCTGCCCCTGCCCGGCCCAGGCCGCTGGGCGGGTGATCTGGTGGGCCTGCTTCCCGAGGCGCGCGATCCCGGCGGGGACGGGACCGAGATCGGCTATACCCATTTCTCGGTCCGCATGGCGCGGTCGCGCGGCCTGCCGCTTTGCAGCGCCTGCAACATCGACGGCAGCCGGTCCCGGCGCGGCCTGCCGCGCAGCGACGTCTGGCGGCGCGACCCGCGCATCGACCCGCAGGCGCAGAACCTGCGCGAAGGCTATGGCAACGACCACCAGGGCCTGTTCAGCCGCGGCCACCTGACCCGGCGCGAAGACCCGAACTGGGGCCTGCCCGAGATCGCGCGGCAGGCCGAGGCGGACACATTCCACATCACCAATGCCGCCCCGCAGCGGCAGGGCTTCAACGGCGGCATCTGGCTGGCGCTGGAGGATTACGTGCTGGACAATGCCGACCGCGCCAACCTGAAGGTGACGGTCATCACCGGCCCCATCCTCTCGGCCCAGGATCCGGTCTATTACAACCGCCAGATCCCCACCGCCTTCTGGAAGATCCTGGCCTTCGTCCATGCCGAGACCGGGGAACTCACCGCCATCGGCTATCGCCGCTCGCAGATGGATTACCTGCCCCGGCCGGCGGGCGGGCGCTTCGTCTTTGGCGATTTCCGCGACAGCCAGGTGCCGATCCGCGCCATCGCGCAGGAAAGCGGGCTGGACCTTGCCGCCTATGCCGAACTGGACGTGATGGCCGGCGCCTCGCCCGAGATGGAGATCCGGGTGGCCAGCGCCGCCGATTTCTACCTGTCGCGCTGATCGGCCGTTTCCGCCTCGACCGGGAAGCCCTGGGCCAGGATGCGCTCGGCCATGGCGGCGGGGATGGCGCCGGGGGTGCGGCCGCGCTCGGCGCCAAGGCGCGTGCGCACGAAAGCCCCGGCCAGGTCGGCATCGCCCTGGACCAGCAGCACGGCAGCGGCCAGCAGCAGGGCGCTGCGCTCGGTGAACCAGCGCGCCTCGGCCTCGGGCACGCCGCCGCCCCAGCGCTCGCGATGCGCGGCCAGCGCCGCGTCATAGGCCGGGTCCAGCCCCAGGGCGCTATCCAGCCGCACCGCCAGCGTCTCGGCCGCCAGGGGTTCGCGCGCCAGCGTGCGCAGCACGTCGAGGCAGATCACATTGCCCGATCCTTCCCAGATGCCGTTCAGCGGCGCCTCGCGGTACAGCAGCGGCAGGAGCGTGTCCTCGACATAGCCCATGCCGCCCAGCACCTCCATCGCCTCGGCCACGACCATGGGACACAGCTTGTTCGACAGGTATTTCGCCAGCGCCACGCCGATGCGGGCAAAGGCGCGATCCTCGGCCTCGCAGCCGTCGAAGCTGGCGGCGACATGCAGGCCAAGCGCCAGGCAGCCCTGCCAGTCCAGCACCAGGTCGGCCAGCACCGCCCGCATCAGGGGCTGGTCGATCAGCCGGCGCTGGAAGGTGCTGCGATGGGCGGTCCAGTGATGCGCCTCGCGCAGCGCCGCCCGCATCAGCCCGGCCGGCGCCAGGGCGGTGTCGAGCCGGGTGTGATGCACCATCGCAAGGATGGTGCGGATGCCCTCGCCCTCGTCGCCGATCCGCCAGGCCAGGGCGCGGCAATATTCGATCTCGGCCGAGCCGTTCGAGCGGTTGCCGAGCTTCTCCTTGAGCCGCTGGATGCGGATGGCGTTGCGCCCGCCCTCCAGCCAGCGCGGCACCAGAAAGCAGGTCAGCCCGCGCCCGGTCTGCGCCAGCGTCAGGAACCCGTCCGACATCGGCGCCGAGCAGAACCATTTATGCCCGGTCAGCCGCCAGGCATCGCCGTCCGGCTCGGCCCGCGTGGTGTTGGCGCGCAGGTCGGAACCGCCTTGCTTTTCCGTCATCGCCATGCCCAGCGTCGCGCCCTGCTTGGCGGAAAGCGGCAGCACCGCCGGGTCGTAGCGCCGCGAAAGCAGCGCCGCCCGCCAGTCGCCGGGCAGGTCAGCGGCGCCCGAGACGACCGGGATGGCGGCATAGGTCATGGTCAGCGGGCAACAATGCCCCGGCTCGACCTGGCTGGCCAGATAGACCATGGCGGCATGGGTCAGGTGGCCGGCCGGACCGCCCTCCCACGCGACCGAGTGATAGCCGGCGGCGATGGAATCGCGCATGAAGCCATGCCAGGCGGGGTGAAAGCGCAGCTCGTCCAGCCGCCGGCCGCCGCTGTCGAACAGGACAAGCTCGGGCGGATGGCGGTTGGCATCGCGCGCCGCCCCCGCCGCCTCGGCCCGGCCGAGTTGCGCGCCATAGCGGGCCAGCCCCTCGGGCTGCGCGCCGCCGGCCTCCAGCATGGCGCGCAGGGCGGGATCGTCGCGCCACAGGTCGCGGTCGCCGGGGCCCGGCGGCTGGTTCAGCACCTCATGCGTGCCCAGGTCGGCTGTCGGATCGATGCGCATGGCCAGGCCCCTCCTGCTGCCTCGTGCCGGGCGATCCTAACCCGGAAGGCCGCCTCGTCGCGAGTCCCGATCGGGAAACGGACGGGCGGGCGGGCGGGCGATCGGCACGGAAAACCGCGGCGAAAACCGCGGCCGCCCGCATCGGGGCAGCCGCGGCGTCGGGCATGGCTCGGGACCGGCGGTCAGGCGCGTTCGGGGACGGGCAGGTCCAGCCAGTCGCGATAGAAGGTGTCGATGTCCGGTTCGAAATCATGGATCACCGGATACCAGGGCGTCGGCGCCTCGACATCCAGCAGATCGCCCGAAAGCGGGCAGAAATACTCCCGGATCACCTGCCATTCCGGCGAAGGCGCCATCAGCCGCGGATACAGCTCTTCCATCTGCGCCGGGGTGCTGCGCACGCGGATGCGGGCATGCAGCTTCCAGTTCTGGTCCCATTCGCAGAAATCGTAACCGGCCTGGCTGCGGATCATCCATTTCTTGTCCGACTGGCGCTGGACGATGTAGAGCTTGGGCCCCAGCGGCAGGATGATCGGGTCGTCCCAGTCCACCTGTTCCTGCAGGATCTCCAGGTAGATCTGGAAACGCTCCTTGTCCTTGGGCGTGGCCAGCATGGTGTGCAGCGTGTCGCGGTCGATCTTGCCGTCCACCAGGTCTTTGATCTTGGCTTTGGTATAGGCCATCATGTCCTCCCTTGGATTGGCCTTGAAGGGGTTGGCTGCGCCCGAGGGGGACCGGACGCAGCCGGGGCGTCATTCCTCGACGAATTGCACGGTCCTGACGTCCGGCAGTTCCGAGATGTCCATCGAGTATTCGCGCCCGTAGGAAGGGATCGGCAGGTCCGCCTCCATCAGCTTCCAGTCCACCGGCAGGTTCCAGAAGTCCCGGAACTGCTGTTCGAAACGCGGGCCCAGCTTGAAGGATGCGGCAAACATCTGCTGGACATGCACGCCCGCGTCCTTGGCCAGGATGCGCTGGCGTTCGCCCTCCATCCACTCCTGGGTGGGCACCGATTCCTCCAGCCGCTGCTTGCGGATTGCCTTGCGCCGCGCCTCGGTCGCGGCCAGGTCCACGCCCTTCATGCCGTCGCCCGCGTCCCGCAGCACCACGCCATAGACGCTGTCGGCAAAGCGGGGCAGCAGGTAGCCGCCGTTCACGTCGTCGGCCACCTTCTGCGGCTCGCGGTCCAGCGGATCGCCGAAGCCGGGCCCGCCGCGCATGTAGTTCAGATAGAGGTCGTAGTCCTTGAACATGGCCTCGGTGGTGATCGCCTGCTTGTCGCGCTTGATGCGCGCATCGGGCAGCATCGCCTCCCAGGTCGGGTTCTCGGGGTCGGTGTCGCCGCCATGCGGGATGGCGCCGCCCTGGGCGATGATCTCCTGAAGCCGGGTGTCATGCGCCTCGAAGCGATAGCCAGAGGCGGCGGGATAGCCGCCCATCAGCCCCCAGTCCGAGCTGATATGGCCGTTGCCCATGAAGAACATGGTCCAGTCCTTGGCGTTCCAGACCATGCGCAGCGATTCAAAGCCGCAGCCGCCGCGATACTTGCCCGCGCCGCCGGAGCTGGCCTTGATCTGCCGGCCCAGATAGACCAGCGGCTCGGCCAGTTCCCAGATCTCCATGTCGCCCATGTCGCCTTCCGGGTTCCAGACCGCGGCGGCATGGCTGATGCCGTCCATATGCGCGCTGGCGCCGACGCCGTTCGCCGCGCATTCGAACGAGTTCACGGCATGGATCTCGTCATACTGGTTGAAGCCGCCGCCCTGCAGCCAGTTCGAGGTATTGGCGTTGCCGGCATTGACCTCTTCCAGGTAGCCGCGGCCGAAATAGGCCCGGCTGAGACCCCGCCACAGCGCCGTCCAGGAACTGACCAGGAAGTGCCAGGAATAGCTGAAGGCCACGCGGCGGTCGTCGGGGTTCATCCAGGTGCCCTTGGGCAGGCGGAACTCGGTGCCGTAGGCGGCGCCGTCGTTGATCATCTCGGTCGGGATCAGCGACTGGGTCATCATCACCCAGATGCCGCTGGTGAAGCTGACCTGATGGGCGTTGTAGGTATGCCAGCCCCAGCGGCTCGATCCCTCGAAGTCCAGCCGCCAGGTGCCGTCGCCGCGGATGGTGATCTCGGATGGCGTGTGCATGATCGTGTCGACCTTGGCAAAGTCGGACGGAACCCGCACGTCCTCATGCGCATAGGGCACGTCGACGAAGCCGACCTGGCGATACTTGCCGGGGATGGTCATCGCCTTGATGCGGGCCTGCAGGCCGATGCGGCCGTGTTCCACCGCCTCATAGGCGAATTTCCAGTAGGACTCGATGCCTTCGTCGGCGATCACCTCCTGCACCAGGTCGCGGATCATGTGGCAGCCGGCGACGCGGGTGCGCTCGTCCAGCATCCAGTAGCGGGTGGTGCGCACCATGCGCTGGCTTTCATGCAGCCAGTCGCGGAACAGCGTGTCGTTCTCGCCGATCTTGCGGCAGGTGATGGAATAGCCGTCGCCAAAGCGCTGCACCTGCCCGGTGGACATCGACCCCGGCCCGACCGAGCCGGTGTCGATCACATGGGTCACGCCGCCGACCCAGCCGATCAGCTCGCCCTCGTGGAAGATCGGGACGATGGTGTGGATGTCGCAGGGATGGACGTTGCCGATCAGGCTGTCGTTGTTGCAGAAGATGTCCTTGTCGCGGATGCCGGGGTTATGCTCCCAGCCGTTCTCGATCATGTATTTGATCGCCGCGCCCATGGTGCCGACATGGATGATGATGCCGGTCGAGGTCAGGATGCTGTCGCCGGCGGCGTTGTAGAGGGTGAAGCACAGTTCCCCCTCCTGCTCGACGATGGGCGAGGCGGCGATCTTCTTGGCGGTCTCGCGCGCATCGACCACCCCGGCGCGCAGCCGGGAAAACAGCTTGTTATACTTGATCGGATCGCTGTCGCGCAGGTCCAGCCGCTCGAGGCCGGCGTAATGTTTGGTCCGCTTGGTGGCCTCCATCAGCCGGTCGCGGTGCTGCTTCAGGGTCTCGCCGCCGCGGACGATGCCGCCGGTGTCGACCTTCGTTTGCATGTTCATGGTGTCATTCCTCCCTTAGACTTCCTTGAGGTGGAACAGGCGATGCCCGTCCAGGAACGTCTCGAAACCGCCCGGCACGACGAAGGTCGTGGCATCGGATTCGATGATCGCGGGGCCGGTGATGCGGTTGCCCGGTTGCAGCTTTTCCATCTGGTAGAGCTGCGCATCGACCCATGTCTTGTGGCGATAGAACTTGCGGGTGCCCAGCTTGGCATCCTCGGGCGGGGTTTCGCCCTGCAACTCTTCCTTGGGGATCTTGGGCTTGGGGATCGGCACCGTGCCGCGCATGATCGCGCCGGTCACGGAATAGCCCAGTTCGGGCGAGCGCGCCGAGGCGGCATAGACCCGGCCATAGGTGTCGTTGAACGCCTCGACCAGCTTGTCCCAATCCTCGGCGGAATGCGCCTCGGTGATCGGGCTTTCGATCTCCAGGTCGTTCAGCTGGCCGCGATACTGCATGCGGAAGCCCGGTTGCAGCTTGACCCGGTCGGGGCGGTAGCCGTTGATCTCGAACTCCTCCAGCACGCGCTCGCGCAGTTCCTCCCAGGCGGCTTGCAGGGTCTTGGCCTGGTTGGCCTTCAGGTCGGCGCTGGCGTCGGTGGCGATGTTGATGTCCAGCGACTTGTCATAGCGGTATTCGAAATCCGCCGCCGCGCAGCCGAAGGCGGAAAAGCCCGCAGCCCAGGCCGGCACGATCACGTCCTCGAAGCCCAGCCCCTCGGTATAGCCGTAGGTATGGACCGGCCCGGCGCCGCCATAGCTGAAGCAGACGAAGTTGCCCGGCGTCGAGCCCTTGCCCGAGATCATCGAGCGCAGGTAGTCGCGCAGGTCGCTGTCCAGAAGCTCGATCACGCCCGCCGCCGCATCCTCGACCGACAGGCCCAGCGGATCGGCGATCTGTTCCTTCATCGCGTTCCAGGCGCGCTCGCGGTCCAGCTTGACCTGCCCGCCCAGGAAGTTGTCGGGGTTCAGATAGCCCAGGATGACGTGGCAGTCCGAAATGGTGACGGTCTCGATCCCCGATTCGGCCCAGCAGACGCCGACGCGATAGCCGGCGCTGTCCGGCCCCAGCTTGATCGCCTTGGTATAGGGGTCGAGCCGGATGAAGCTGCCCGCCCCGGCGCCGACCGAATCCATGGCGACAAGCGGCAGCGACAGGACCAGCCGCGCCATGTCGGGGTCGTTGCGGATGGTCAGCTCGTTCTGGGTGATCAGCGCCACGTCAAACGATGTGCCGCCGATGTCGGAACAGGCGATGTTGGAATAGCCCAGCACCTCGCCCAGGTATTTCGCCCCGATCACCCCGCCGATGGGGCCCGAGACGATGGTGCGCGCCAGTTCCTTGGCCTTCCAGCTGATGGTGCCGCCATGGGTCGCCATCACCCGGAAGTCGAATTTCGAGCCGTTCTCCTTGAAGGCCAACGAGATCTTGTTCAGCGTCTGCCGCGACGGCTCGGCGGCATAGGCTTCCAGGATCGTGGTATTGGTGCGGTGGGTTTCCTTGCGCACCGGGTAATAGTCGGTCGAGGCAAAGACCGGGATCGACTTGCCCGAGGCCGCCACCTCTTCCTGCACGATGTCGCGCACCCGGCGTTCATGGCCGGGGTTGCGATAACTGTGCAGAAGCGAGATCACGATGCCCTCGACATCCTGCGCGATCAGGTCGCGCGCCGCCTGCCGCGCGGTATCCTCGCGCAGCGGGATGACCACGGTCCCGGACATGTCGACGCGCTCCATCACGCCGCGGGTCAGGTGGCGCGGCACCAGCGGCTCGTCGTAGTAATGCGTGTTCAGGTGGATGCGGTCCTCGTAGGCAAAGCCCAGATAGGCCTGGATCGCGCGGCCCATGCGGTGGAAGTCCTCCATCCCCGCATTGACGATCAGCCCGCAGCGCAGCCCCTTGCGCTGCACCACGCGGTTCAGCATGGCGGTGCCGGAATAGACGCCGGTCTGGATGCCGGACAGCGCCTCCTCCAGCGTCAGGCCCCAATGCTCAAGCCCTTCCTTGGAACTGGCGATCAGGCCGAGCGCCTCGTTCTGCGGCGTCGATTGCGCCTTGCCGACGACGAATTCGCCCTCGCTGTCGACAAAGAACGTGTCGGTCATGGTGCCGCCGGCGTCGATGCCCAGCACCTGCACCTTGCGATTGTTGGATTTGTCCAATGGCACGGTTTTCTCCTCCCATTGCGCCACCTCCCCGTGGCGTGATGACAGGATGGAACCGAGGGGCCGGCCCGTGTTGTCCGGTTTTCGGACGATGTGTCGGACAGCGGGCGGACAACGGGCGGACAGCTGCCGGCGCGTCAGTCGCGGCGCGGGCGCGGGATGCCGTATTGGTCCAGCTTCAGATACAGCGTCGAGCGCGCGATCCCCAGCCGCCGGGCGACCTCGGTCATGTTGCCGCCCGCCTCGGCCACGGCGGCGGCGATCTCGGCCCGTTCGCGGTCGCGCAGGGTGCTTTCGGCCCGCGGCCCGGCGGGCCGGGTCAGGTGCCGCGGCAGATCGGCTACGTCGACGAGCCCGCTCAGCGAGGTCGCGCCCAGCGATTCCATGAGGTTGCGCAATTCGCGCAGGTTGCCCGGCCAGTCATGCGCCTGAAGATGCAGCATCGCCGCCGGGGTAAAGCGCAGGGCCCGGCCATGGCGCTGCTGCGGATAAGCCGCGGCAAAGCGGCGGATCAGGGCGGGCAGGTCGTCGCGCCGCTCGGCCAGGGCGGGCAGGCGCAGGGTGGCGGCGGCAAGCCGGAAATACAGGTCGCTGCGCAGTTCGCCCTGCGCCATCCGCTCGGCCAGACCAGCCGAGGACAGCGACAGGATCTGCAAGGGCGCGGTTGCCGCGCGGCGCAGATGGGCCAGGACCTGCGCCAGCAGCGCCTGCACCGGCGGCGGCGCCTGGGCCGGCTCGTCCAGGCACAGCGTCCCGCCGCTTTCGGCCAGCCGCGTCAGCGCGCCCGCATCGACCAGGTCGTCGCGCAGCGCATCGGGGTCCAGCAGGCTGCAATCGACGAATTCGAAGCGCTGGCCCGCCTGCGGCCCCGCACCATGCAGCGCACGGGCAAGGGTTTCCTTTCCCGCCCCCACCGGCCCCTCGATCAGCAGGGGCACGTTGCCCTCGACATATTTCGCGGCGGCGGCGCAGATCGGGCCCAGGCAGGCGCCGCTCTGGGCGATCTGCGCCAGGTCCACCGCCGGATCGGCCGGGCCGCGGCTGCGCAAACCGGGCCGCGGCAGGGTAAGCATGACGCCCAGCATGTCGCCGCGATCCGCCAGCACGTCCACGTCGGCATGGGGCAGAACCTGCCGCAGCCGGGCGGCCAGATGGCCCGGATCGCCATCGCGCGCGTCGGCCGGCAGGTGCAGCGCCCTGCCCTCGCCGTCCCAGGCCCGGCCCGCCGCGGCATCGAAACCGGCGCTGGACCAGACCGGCTGGCCGAAGCGGTCCAGCACCATGATCGCATCGCCGCTGCGGTCGCGGCGCTCGGCCAGCAGCCGCTCGACCAGGCGGCGATGCTCCTGCAGACCGGCGTTGCGCATCGCCTCTTCGATCTGCATGGCCAGCGTGACCGAAAAGGCCGCGACCTGGCCGAAGGACTGTTCGGAAGGCCCCGAGATGTCGATGGCGCCCAGCAACTCGCCGCTGAACGGATCCTTGATCGGCGCGGCGGCGCAGGACCAGCGCTGGATCGCCTCGCAGAAATGCTCGACGCCCGAGATGGTGACGGGCTTGACCAGGTGCAGCGCCGTGCCGATCGCATTGGTGCCGATGGTGTCCTCGTTCCAATGGCCGCCGGGGTGAAGGTGGTTTTCCTGCCCGCGCGACAGGATGCGGGCATCGCCCTCGGCCTCCATCACCACGCCGCTGCGGTCGCAAAGCAGCAGCATCATCCCCGCGTCGTTCAGCATGTAGCCGGCGCGGCGGATCGCCGTCTGCGCGGCCGAGCGCAGGCGCTGGTTCCGGCTGCGGATCGCGCGCAACTCGTCCTGCGCGACGCTGGGCGCGCGCTTGAGCGTCTCGATCTCCTTGCGTCCCCTGGACCTGACCCAGGATCTGAGCACGACCTCCCGTATGCTGGGGGGTACGCTCCCCAGCGCTCGGAATCGCTCCCAGTCCTCCTTCTGGATGCTTTCCGGCATGTTCTTGCGCCCTGCGTTAAAGGCTGACGGATAGTAAGGTGCGCGGCCCTGCCGGTGTCAAGAAAAAGCCGGACGGACGACCTGGGGCTTTTTACGCCGGTCGCGGCAGCAGCGGGCTCCCCAAAGGGCTTCCCGCCGTTCCGGCGCCCCCATCCCTCGCCCGCGCAAAAGGGCAACGGACCCGAAGGGGTGGTTCATCTGCAAAGGGGGAGAAATGGTAGCGGAGGAGGGATTTGAACCCCCGACACAAGGATTATGATTCCTCTGCTCTAACCAGCTGAGCTACTCCGCCACGGAGTGCGTGCGATTTACGGCGGGCGGCGGGGGGCGTCAAGGGGCCGAAAGCAGGTTTCTGAAAGTTTTTGGCCCGCCCCCGGCCCCTGCGCCATGATCGCCCGCGGCCGATCTTCTTCGTTGCCCAAATACCCAAAAACCACGCGCCACGGCGCGCACGGCAAGCGCCACCGCCGCCTGCGCGGAAACACCGTCGAATCAGATCGCGATGCCGTTGCGCCCCGCGAGATCGGTAAAGAACTGCCAGGCCACCCGGCCCGAGCGAGAGCCGCGCGTCGCCTGCCACTCGATCGCCTCGGCGCGCAACTGCTCCTCGGGGATCTGCAAGCCGTAGGCGTCGCAATAGCCGCGCACCATGGCCAGGTATTCGTCCTGCGAGCAGGGATGAAAGCCCAGCCACAGCCCGAAGCGATCCGACAGCGAGACCTTTTCCTCGACCGCCTCGCCGGGATGGATGGCGGTCGAGCGCTCGTTGTCGATCATGTCGCGCGGCATCAGGTGGCGCCGGTTCGAGGTGGCGTAAAGGATCACGTTCGCCGGCCGCCCCGAGATGCCGCCGTCCAGCACCGCCTTGAGCGACTTGTATTGCGTGTCGTCATGGCTGAAGGACAGGTCGTCGGAAAACAGCACGAAGCGGCGCTCGCTCGCCCGGCCCAGGATCGCCAGCAGCCGCCCGACCGAGCCCAGATCCTCGCGCGCGATCTCGACCAGCACCAGCGGCAGGCCCTGGCGCACCGCCTCGGCATGCACGGCCTTGACCAGCGAGCTCTTGCCCATGCCGCGCGAACCCCAAAGCAGCGCATTGTTCGCCGCATGGCCGCGGGCGAATTGCAGCGTGTTCGCCAGCAGCGTGTCGCGCGCCCGGTCGATGCCGATCAGCTGCACCAGATCGACGCGGTTGACCTCGGCCACCGGCTCCAGCCGGTCGGGGTCGGGCTGCCAGACATAGGCGGTGGCCTCGGTGAAACTCGGCTCGGGCGCGGGCGGCGGCGACATGCGTTCCAGCGCCGCGGCGATGCGCAGCAGGGCTTCGTCAGACATCGGCTTCCTGTTCTTCCAGCTCGCGTTTCTTCTCCATCCGCCGCACCAGGAAGATCGACACCTCGTAAAGCCCGTAGATCACCGAGAACAGCACGATCTGGCTGATGACATCGGGCGGCGTGACCATGGCGGCAAGGATCAGGATCACCACGATGGCATAGCGGCGCACGCTGGCCAGCCCTTCCGAGGACACCAGCCCCGCCTTGCCCATCAGCGTCAGCGCCACCGGCAACTGGAAGGACAGGCCGAAGGCCAGGATGAACTTGGTGGTCAGCGCCAGGTATTCCTCGACCGAGCCCTGGAAGACGATGCCGGCCCAGGGCTGCTCGGCACCCGCCGCACCCGCCGCCCCAGCCGCGGCGGCGGCCGCCGGATCGGCGGGCTGTGCCGCCGGACCTTGCTGGAAGCCCAGGAAGAAGTCGAAGGCCCAGGGCAGGATGATGTAATAGGCGAAGGCCGCGCCGATCAGGAACATCACCGGCGAGGCGACCAGGAAGGGCAGCAGCGCGTTCTTTTCGCTGCGGTAAAGCCCCGGCGCAACGAAACGCCACAGCTGGTAGCCGACCACCGGGAAGGCCAGCACGAAGCCGCCGAAGAAGGCGATGCGCATGGCGACGAAGAAGCCCTCCTGCAGTTTCAGCAGGATCAGACCGCAGGCCTGGTCGCGCTTTTCCAGCGCGTGGCAGATCGGCTGGGTCAGGAAGTCGAAGATCGGGTTCCAGACGAAATAGCACAGCACCATCGCCACGACGAAGGCGAGAACCGACCAGATCAGCCGCGTGCGCAGCTCGGCCAGATGCTCGATCAGGGGGGCGGATGTGTCGTCGATATCGTCCGGCTTGGCAGATTTCATCGCCACGGGAGCGGCCTCTTCATGTCAGTCTTGTCAAGCGCGGTCGGACCGGCGCACGGCGTGCAGGCGGCGGAGCCCCTCGGCCGTGTCCAGCGCATCCTCGGCGGCTACCGGCGGGGCGGCGACGCCCGGCGCGGGCGGCAGGTCGGCGGGCGGGGCGGCAGGCACATCGCTGCCGTTCGCCGCGGGCTGCGGCGGCAGCGGGGCCGAGGGATCGGGGACGGGCGCCTTGCGGCCGGCCTCGTCCTTGGGGTTCAGCGGATCCCATTTCTCGAACCGCTCGGTCGCGCGTTCCAGCGCGTCAAGCCCCAGCGCGCGTTTCGAGCTCAGCGCGTTCACGTCCTTGAGCGTCTTGGCCGCGTCGTCAAGGCCCGAGCTCTTGGCCGCATCCTCCATCGCGCTGCTGAACTCGCGCGCCATCGAGCGCGCGCGCGCGGTGATCCGGCCCAGCGTGTGAAACAGCTTGGGCAGATCCTTGGGTCCGATGACGATCAGCGCCACCACGCCGATCAGCAGCAACTCGCTCCAGCCGATATCCAACATGACCGTCGGGCCGGGGGATCAGAGCTTGGTCGTGTCGGTCGGCGTCACGTCGCGCAGCGCGCTGTCGGCGCCGGTGCGGGCGCGCTCGGCGTCAAGCTTGGCGCGTTCGGCGGCCAGGTCGGCGCGGGCGCGCTCGATGTCGTCGGCGGTCTTCAGCTGCTCCAGTTCCTTGGGCTCGCTGTGGGCGGCGGCGTCGATATCCTCGGCGCCTTCCTTGACGCCTTTCTTGAAGGCGGTGATCCCCTTGCCGACCTCGCCCATCAGGGACGAGACCTTGCCGCGCCCGAAAAGAACCAGAACGACGATTGCGATCAGCAATAGCGCCATGGGTGAAGGTGCGTGCATCTGTTTTCCTCCGTGGCAGGCCCCTGGGCCTTGCGGTGCATCCATCTGTCCCGATATAGGTCGGGATCGCCCTCTTCGAAAGCCCCAAACGCGTGATCGCGCCGTTTGCCCCGCCGCCGCGCTTCGCCCCTGCCCAGGTTCCACGCCATACCGCCCGCCATGGAAAGCACCCAGATCATCAGCGCCTTTGTCACGCTGTTCGTCGTGATCGACCCGGTGGGGCTTGCGCCGCTGTTCATCGCCCTGACCCGCGACATGACGCCGCAGCGGCGGCGGCGGATCGGCTGGCGGGCCCTGGCCATCGCTGCGGCGCTGATGACGCTTTTCGGCCTTGCGGGCGAGGCGATCCTGACCGGCATCGGCATCTCGCTGTCCGCCTTCCGCATCGCCGGCGGGCTGCTCTTGTTCCTGACCGCGCTGGACATGCTGTTCGAACGCCGCACCGAGCGGCGCGAGGGCCAGGCCAGGGACGATGACGACGATCCTTCGGTCTTTCCGCTGGCGACGCCGCTGCTGGCCGGTCCGGGGGCGCTGGCCTCGATGATCCTGCTGGTCGGGCAGAACCCCGGCCCCGCCCATACGCTGATGATCCACCTGGTCATGCTGGCGGTCCTGGGCATCGCCGCCGCGCTTTTCGCCGTGGCCGTGCCCATTGCGCATGTGCTGGGCCGCACCGGGACCATGGTGGTCACGCGGCTTTTCGGCATGCTGCTGGCGGCGCTGTCGATCCAGTTCGTGATCGACGGGCTCAAGGGTTCGGGGCTGGTATGATGGGCGAGGAATTCGGCCGGATCGCCTATCTTGTGCTGCTGCTGGTCGCCGTCGGCGGCTTCCTGCTGGTCGAGCTGCGCGTCCGGCCGGGCCAGACGCTGCGGCAGGCGGCGGCCTGGGGGCTGATCTTCCTGGGCGCGGTGGCGCTGGCCGGGCTTTGGGACGACATCCGCGGCACCATCTCGCCGCAGGCACGGATGCTGGAAGGCGGCCGGATCGAGGTGCCGGTCGGCAATGACGGCCATTACCACCTGACCGCGCAGATAAACGGCACCCCGGTGCGCTTCGTCATCGACACCGGCGCCACCAGCATCGCGCTGGGGCCCAGGGACGCCGCCCGCGTCGGCATCGACCCCGAGACGCTGGCCTATGCCGGCCAGGCCCGCACCGCGAACGGCATCGTCCAGACCGCGACCGTGCTGCTCGATTCGGTCGCCATCGGCGAGATCCGCGACACCCGCGTTCCTGCGGTGGTGCTGCGCGCCGAACTCGAGCAATCGCTGATGGGCATGTCCTACCTGTCGCGCTTTGCCCGTGTCAGCATCGAGGGGAACCGGCTGGTCCTGGAACGCTGACCGGCCGCCTGACGATTCAGGAGGCGGAGGCCGCCTTGCCCTCGCGCCCGGCAGCGGCCGAGGCTTCGATCTGCTTGTTCAGGAACATGATCGCCAGCCGGCGGCGGTCCTGCTGTCTTTGCGTGATCTTGCGGCGATTGACGCGCCTGTTCGATGTTCTTGCCATGTTTGTCTTGCCTTTTTTTCTTGAGATTATTGGGCCGCCCCCACCCGACCCTCGCCCGGTTGCGCCGGGAAAGGCCCGATGGGACCAGCCGCGATAAGGGGATAATATGGGAGTGGTCAGGAGGAACTGCGCGAGACCCGTGACGCGCGAGGCGTCTATTTCTTGCGCTTCTTGCCCGCTGTCCCGCCGTCGGCGGCTTCCCTGGCCAGCCGCGCCGCGCGCAGGCTTGCAGTCAGCTCCTGGCGGCGCTGGGTCTGCTCGCTGATGATCTGCCTGGCCTCGGAGGTGGTCCGATCCATCGCCGTCAGCGGCGTCGGCTCGCGGAAAAGTCCCTTCAGTCGGTCCTTGGGTGCCATGCGAGCCTCCGATAAGGTTGGTCCGACCAGGATCGGTCGGACCATCTGTCTTGAAATCGGGGGCCGGATCAGGCCAGCGCCAGGTCGCGCGCCGATTGACGGCCGTCGCGGCCGGTTTCGATTTCGAAGGTCACGGCCTGGCCGTCATCGAGTTGACGGATGTTCGCCCGCTCGAGGGCCGAGATGTGGACGAACACGTCCTTGCCGCCCTCTGCGGGGGCGATGAAGCCGAAGCCTTTGGTGGCGTTGAACCATTTCACGGTGCCATTGGCCATCGTGATGTCTCCTTAGAGTAATACCGTCCGCGACATGCGACGGCCCGGCTCAGTCAGATCGAAGCATAGTCTGAAGCCGGAAAGGAGACAGGATGCGGAAGAAATAACCTAGCCCGCAGAACATGGGGGGCAATGCGCAAAAATGCAAGGGCTGTCTGCGCGCGGCCGGATATTCGGTCGCTTCAGCCCTGGTCGCGCTCGGCCAGGTCCAGCCATTCCTCCTCGGCGGCGGCCAGCGCCTGCTGGCGTTCGACCAGGGCGTCGCTGGCCTTGGCGAATTTGGCCGGGGCGGTCTGGAACAGGTCGGGCTGGGCCAGGAACTCGGTCAGCTTGCCGATCTCGGCCTCCAGCCGCTCGATCACGGCCGGCAGCGTCTCCAGCCGCTTGCGTTCCGAAAAATTGAGCCCGGCGCGCGCCGCCTCGGCCTTGGGCGCGGGCGCGACCTGCGCGGGCTTGGCGGGGACCGGCCGGGCCGGCTCGGGCGCGGGGGTCGCCTGCGGGCGCTGCGCGCGATAGTCGGACCAGCCGCCGGGATAGATCGTGGCGCGACCGTCGCCCTCCATCGCCACCGTGGTCGTGGCCACGCGGTCGATGAAGTCGCGGTCGTGGCTGACCAGCAGCACCGTGCCGTCGTAGTCGCCCAGGATGTCCTGCAGCAGGTCCAGCGTCTCGACGTCGAGGTCGTTGGTCGGCTCGTCCAGCACCAGCAGGTTCGAGGACCGGGCCATGATCCGCGCCAGCAAAAGCCGCGCCTTTTCCCCGCCCGAGAGGCTGCCGACCGGGGCGCGCGCCTGCGCCTCGTCGAACAGGAAATCCTTGAGATAGGCCACGACATGGCGCGGGTTGCCGCGCACCATCACCTGGTCCGAGCGCCCCGAAACCCGCATGGACGGGTCGCCCGCCAGCGCGTCCCACAGCGTCACCGTCTCGTCTATGGCGCTGCGCGCCTGGTCGAAGACCGCGATTTCCAGGTTGGTGCCGTGCCTGACATCGCCGGTATCGGGCGCGATCTCGCCGGTCAGCATCTTGATCAGCGTGGTCTTGCCGGCGCCGTTCGGGCCGACGAAGGCCACGCGGTCGCCGCGCAGAACCCGCAGGTCGAAGGGCTTCAGGATCACCCGCTCGCCGAAGGACTTGGAGATGCCCCTGGCGTCGATCACCCGCTTGCCGGATTGCGGCCCCGCGTCCAGTTCCATCGCCGCCGTGCCCTGGCGGCGGATCTGGCCGGCGCGTTCCTCGCGCAGCGCGGCCAGCGCGCGGACGCGGCCCTGGTTGCGCTTGCGCCGGGCGCTGATGCCCTCGACCGCCCAGCGGGCCTCGGCCTTGATCTTGCGGTCGAGCTTGTGGCGCGCCTCGTCCTCGGCGGCCCAGAGGGTTTCGCGCCAATCCTCGAAATGTTCGAAGCCACGGTCCTGCCGGCGCACCTCGCCGCGGTCGATCCACAGCGTCGCCCGCGTCAGCGCCCGCAGGAAGGCCCGGTCGTGCGAGATCAGCACGAAGCCGGCCCTGGTCGTGGAAAGCTGCTCTTCCAGCCAGCCGATCGCCTCGATGTCGAGATGGTTGGTCGGCTCGTCGAGCAGCATCAGTTCCGGCGCCTCGGCGAGCAGCCGGGCCAGCGCCGCCCGCCGCCGCTCGCCCCCCGAGGCGGTGGCTGTCGGGCGGTCGGGGTCGAATTTCAGCCCCTCGGCCGCCATCTCGACGCGGTAGCCCTCGGCGTCGCCAAGGCCGGCGCGGGCGAAATCGCCCAGGGTGGCAAAGCCGGACAGGTCGGGATCCTGCTCCATGTAGCCGACATGGATGCCGGCGGGGGTGACGACCTCGCCGCTGTCGGGCTCGACCAGCCCGGCCATGACCTTCATCAGCGTGGACTTGCCCGAGCCGTTGCGGCCGACCAGCGCCAGCCGGTCGCCCTGCTGGACGGTCAGGTTCAGCCCGTCGAAGACGGGATTGCCGCCGAAGGTCAGGGAAATATCGGTGAGTTGCAAAAGCGGTGCGCGTGCCATGAGGGGCAGATATGCCGCGCCAGCCTCCGGGTCAACGGGGGGCGGACGGGGGCGGGATGGGGGCGCTGCCCCCGGCCCTGCGGGCCTCCCCCGGAGTATTTTCGCAACGGAGAAACGGCCGGGAAATCACAGCGCCGCCACCAGCCGGCCGGCCAGCGCATGCAGCTCGGTGCGATAGCCCGAGCGGGCCGAGGGCTGGTCGGGGTCCGAGGTCATGGCGATGGCGACCGGCACCCGGCCGGGAAACACGTAGATCATCTGCCCGCCATAGCCCCAGCCATAGCGCACCGGCCGGCCGCCGATGCGGCTGATGAACCAGCCATAGCCATATGCCTCGCCGTTGAAGATCGAGCGGGTGCGCGGCTGCCAGCTGGCCTCGATCCAGCGCGGCGGGATCACGCCCTGCCCGCCCGCGGCATAGGCGGCGCCGAAGGCCAGGAGGCTGCGGGTGCTCATCGCCATCTGGTTGCCGCCCAGATGGATGCCCTGCGGATCACGGTCCCATGCGGCGATGGCGAAGCCGGGGATGCGCAGCCAGTCCCGCGCCAGCGCCAGCGTCGAGCGCCCCGAGGCGCGCGCCAGCATGGCCGAGACCAGATGCGTCGAGGCGGTGGAGTAAAGCATCCCCTGCCCCGGATCGGCGACGAAGGGCGCGGCCAGCGCGGCGCGCACCCAGTTGCGGCTGCCTACCCAGCGGCCGTAGTTCGGCCCGGACTGGCGCTGCAGGCCCGCCTGCATCGACAGCAGGTGCCCCAGCGTCAGCCGGGCCAGGCGCGGGTCGGGGTCGGCGGGCAGGTCGGCACGCAGCAGCTCGGCCACCGGCTGGTCGGTGCCGGAGAACAGCCCGCGCGCGATGGCGATGCCCGCCAGCGCCGAGACGATGGATTTCGAGGCCGACTTGATGTTCGTCGCCCGGTCGGGCGTGAAGCCGCCGAAGCCGCGCGCCGCCACCTCCTCGCCGTCGCGCCAGACGGCGACGGCGCGCAATTGCGGCAGGTCCGCCGCCTCGAGCACCTGGCGCGGCGAGGCCGGCGCCAGGCGCGGCAGGGCCAGCAGCGGCAGGGCAAGCAGGATTGAACGTCGCCTCATCCGGGTTATATGGGGGACACCGGGTCCGGGCCGAGCCCGCTCACCGTTTCGTGACCCTTCCATGTCCGCCAGCCGCCGCCAGCCGGACCCGCAAGACAGGAAAGACCATGTCCCAGACCGTCATCCTTTCGACCTGCCGCGTGGCGACGCCGAACGGCAGCCGCTACCTGCAGCAGCTCTGCAAGCATTGGGCGCACAAGTTCGAGGTCGCCTTCGACCCCGCCCAGGGCCGCATCGCCATGCCCGAGGATCGCATCGTGACCCTGACCGCCACGCCCGAGGCGCTGGAGATCCGGCTGGAGGCGCCCGAGGACACCACCGCCCATATGCGCCACATCGTCGACAGCCACATCGCCCGCTTCGCCTTCCGCGAGGAACTGGCCTTCGACTGGCAGCCCGCCTAAGGGCGGTTGCCGCCCCCCGTCCGCGCCGCTAATCTGCGCCGGTCAACAAAGGCCGAGGCATGAGCGAGAGCGAACGGAACTACCAGGTGCTGGCGCGGAAATACCGCCCCGAGACCTTTGCCGACCTGGTCGGCCAGGACGCGATGGTGCGGACGCTGAAGAATGCCTTCGCCGCGGACCGCATCGCGCAGGCCTTCGTGATGACCGGCATCCGCGGCACCGGCAAGACCACCACGGCGCGCATCATCGCCAAGGGGCTGAACTGCACAGGCCCCGACGGCCAGGGCGGCCCGACGACCGAGCCCTGCGGGGTCTGCGAGCATTGCGTGGCGATCTCGGAAGGCCGGCACGTCGACGTGATGGAGATGGACGCCGCATCCAGAACCGGCGTGAACGACATCCGCGAAATCATTGAATCGGTTCACTATCGCGCCGCCTCGGCCCGCTACAAGATCTATATCATCGACGAAGTCCACATGCTTTCGACCAGCGCCTTCAACGCGCTTCTGAAGACGCTGGAAGAACCGCCGCCGCATGTGAAGTTCATCTTTGCCACCACCGAGATCCGCAAGGTGCCGGTCACGGTTCTGTCGCGCTGCCAGCGTTTCGACCTGCGCCGCATCGAGCCCGAGGTGATGATCGCGCTGCTGCGCCGCATCGCGACGGCGGAAGGCGCCGAGATCACCGAGGACGCGCTGGCGCTGATCACCCGCGCCGCCGAGGGCTCGGCCCGCGACGCGACCAGCCTGCTGGACCAGGCGATCAGCCATGGCGCGGGCGAGACGACGGCGACGCAGGTCCGCGCCATGCTGGGACTGGCGGACCGCGGCCGGGTGCTGGACCTCTTCGACATGATCCTGCGCGGTGCGGCGGCCGAGGCGCTGGCCGAGCTGCAGGCGCAATATGCCGATGGCGCCGACCCGATGGCGGTCCTGCGCGACCTGGCCGAGATCACGCATTGGGTCTCGATCGTGAAGATCACGCCCGAGGCGCTGGACGACCCGACCATCGGCCCGGACGAACGCGCCCGCGGCCAGCAGATCGCGGAAAAGGTGCCGATGCGGGCGCTGACCCGGCTGTGGCAGATGCTGCTGAAGGCCCTGGAAGAGGTGGGCCAGGCCCCGAACGCGATGATGGCGGCCGAGATGGCGATCATCCGCCTGACCCATGTCGCCGACCTGCCCGACCCCGAGGCGCTGATCCGCAAGGTGCAGGCCAGCGCCGCGGCGGGCGCGTTCAGCCGCAGCGCCGCACCGGCCGCCGCGCGCAGCGAGGCGCCGCGGGCGGCCGCCGCGCCCCGCGCGCCCATGGCGGTGCGCCAGGACGGCAGCGCCGCGGCGCTGGCGGTCTCGCCCGATGCGCTGGCGGGGTTCCCGGACTTCGAATCGGTGATCGAGCTGATCCGGCGGATGCGCGACATGAAGCTGCTGCTCGATGTCGAGGATCACCTGCGTCTTGTGCGCTATTCCCCCGGCCGGATCGAGTTCCAGCCGACCGAGCAGGCGCCGCGCGACCTGGCGCAGCGGCTGGCGGAACGGCTGCGCGGCTGGACCGGCGGCCAACGCTGGGCGGTGACCGTGACCTCGGACCCCGGCCGGCCCTCGATCAGCGAACAGCGCGCCGAACGCGAGGCCGAGGCCCGCGCCCGCGCCATGCAGAACCCGACCGTGCAGGCGATCTTCGCCGCCTTCCCCGGTGCCAGGATCACCCGGATCCGGCCGATCCCGGTGCCGGTCGCGGTTGAAAAACCGGCGGGCGAGGATACATCCCCGCATGAGCTGACCGAAGGCCCGGTGGCCGAGGTCGAGGAATGGGATCCCTTCGAGGACGAGGATTAGGCGATGTTCAAGGGCCTTGGCGACATGGGCGACCTGTCGAAGATGATGGAAGCCGCCCAGCAGATGCAGACCAAGATGGCCGAGATGCAGGAAGGGCTGAACCGCCTGACCGTCACCGGCGAATCGGGCGGCGGGCTGGTCAAGGCCACCGCGACGGCCAAGGGCGAGTTGACGGCGCTCGACATCGCCCCCTCGATCTTCCGGGCCGAGGACAAGGAAGTGGTCGAGGACCTGATCCTGGCCGCGGTCAGGGACGCGCAGCGCCGGGCGCAGGACAAGGCGGCCGAGGAGATGGCTCGCCTGACCCGCGAACTCGGCCTGCCCGCCGACATGAAGATGCCGTTCTAGGCGATGCCGCCCACCTCCGGCGACGAGATCGAGACGCTGATCGCCACCATGGCACGGCTGCCGGGGCTCGGGCCGCGCTCGGCCCGGCGCATCGTGCTGCACCTGATCCGCCGCCGCGCCGGGCAGATGGCCCAGCTTGCGGCGCTGATGGCCAGCGTGGCGGAGCATGCCCGCGAATGCCTGGTCTGCGGCAATATCACCCAGTCCGACATCTGCCCGATCTGCGAGGATCCCGGCCGCGCCACCGGCGAGATCTGCGTGGTGACCGACGTGGCCGACCTCTGGGCGCTGGAACGCGGCCGCGCCTTTCACGGCCGCTACCACGTGCTGGGCGGCAGCCTCTCGGCGCTGGACGAGATCGGCCCCGAAGACCTGCGCATCCCCCAGCTCATCGCCCGCATCGCCGAGGAAAAGGTCACCGAGGTCATCCTCGCCCTCTCGGCCACGGTCGAGGGCCAGACCACAGCGCATTACATCGCCGAGGCGCTGGCACCCACCGGCGTCGCCGTCACCGGCCTGGCGCAGGGCGTGCCGATCGGCGGGGAGCTGGACTATCTCGACGACGGCACCATCACCGCCGCGCTGCGCGCCCGCCGCCAGTTCTAGCGACGCCCGCCGAGCCGGGGCTCTGCCCCGGACCCCGAGGGTATTTTCACAACAGAGAAAGACGCAGGACACGGATCGGCGGTGTGCATGACAAAAGGGGCTCCGAAACCGGCGCCCCTTGGCTTTCACCGTTCTGCAAATACTCCGGGGGTCCGGGGGCGGCGCCCCCGGCCGCGCCGTCAGGCGTCCAGCTTTTCCACCGCCTTGGCCGGCTTGGCGATCTCGATGCGGCGCGGCTTCAGCGCCTCGGGGATCTCGCGCACCAGGTCGATGTTCAGCATGCCATCCTCGTGGCTGGCGCCCTGCACCCGGACATGATCGGCCAGGGTGAAGCGGCGTTCGAAGGCGCGGGTGGCGATGCCGCGATGCAGATAGCTGCGGCCCTCGTCCTCGGCGGCCTTGCGGCCCGAGACGATGACGGCGCCGTCCTTGACCTCGACGCTCAGCTCGTCGGCGGAAAAGCCGGCGACGGCGATCGAGATGCGATAGGCATTCTCGCCGGTCTTCTCGATGTTATAGGGCGGGTAGCTGGCGATGTCGGCCGACAGGGCACGGTCCATGACATCGGCCATGCGGTCGAAGCCGACCGAGGCACGATAAAGCGGAGTCAGGTCGAAATTGCGCATGTTTCGCATCCTTCTTCAAGCGATACAAAGGCTTGCCCCCCGGTGCGGGCGGGCAGGTCCGTCGGCGCCCCAGGGGCCTTCCGACAGGGTTGAAGTAGGAATGCGCCCGGCGGCTTTCAAGCCCCGGCCGCGGGCCGGACAGGCAAGGAAAAAGGGCGCGCGGACCCGCCGCACGCCCCATCCAGCCCCAGGCCGGCAGCCGGGCGGCCCGTCAGGCGCGGGCGGCGGCCAGCATGCGGGCGATCTCGTCCTTCAGCCCGGCGCGCTGCTTGCGCAGCTGGGTCTCGGCCTCTTCCGACATCGGCGTATGGCGGCTTTCGGCCGCGGCGACCTGGTCGTTCACCTCGTCATATTCCTCAAGCAGGCGCGCGAAATGCGCATCCGAGAGCTTCAGCTCGTGAATGCGCTCCGCATCGTTGGGAAATTCCTCGTGGATGGCGTGGGGTGCTGCCATTTTCATCTGCTCCGGTACAAAGATAACCAGGTTGCTGGATAGACGCCGCGACGCAGGCTGGCAACAGCAAGACCACGAGGATAGAACCGCGCCATGGACCCGAACACCGCCCTGCCCGGCCTGCCCGCCTTTGGCCCGCTGTCGCCGGCCGACCTTGCCGCCCTGCTCTGGCTGTTCCTGGCCTGGCTGGGCATCGGCTGGATCACCGAGAACCCGCCCAGGGCCCATCCCTCGGTCACGGTGCTGATGAAGGCCTATCGCCGCGAATGGATGCGACAATTCATCACACGCGACCCGCGCATCTTCGACAGCGCCATCCTGACCACCCTGCGCGAGGGCACGGCCTTCTTCGCCTCGGCCTGCCTGATCGCGGTCGGGGGCGGGCTGGCGCTGATCGGCAATACCGACCAGCTGGCCGGCGTGGCGCGCCAGTTCGACCTGGGCCACGTGCCGACGCTGAAATGGGAAATCAAGATCGTCGTGGTGCTGTTCTTCGTGGCCAACGCGCTTCTGCGCTTCGTCTGGTCGCACCGGCTGTTCGGCTATTGCGCGATCATCATGGCCTCGGTCCCGAACGAGCCCGACGACCCCCGCGCCGCGCCGCTGGCCATGCAGGCGGCCGACATCAACATCACCGCGGCGAAAAGCTTCAACTCGGGGCTGCGCTGCGTCTATTTCGCGCTGGGGGCGCTTGGCTGGCTGGCGGGGCCCTGGGGGCTGTTCCTGGCCACCAGCTACGTGCTTTTCATCTCGTGGCGGCGCGAATTCGCCTCACACTCGCGCCGGGCGATCATGAAGCCGGTTCCCGGCGAGACGGGCCTGCTGCCAGGCAAGCCCGAGGGCGAGCATCCCCGCCCCTGACAGCGCCACCGCCACCAGCCCCGAGGAACGCCAGCCCCAGCCCGCCGCCAGCGCCAACCCGGCGAGCCAGGGCCCCAGCGCATTGGCGGCGTTGAAGGCGGCGTGGTTCATCGCCGCGGCCATGCTCTGCGCCTCGCCCGCGACCTCCATCAGCCGGGTCTGCAAGGGCACCACCATGCCCGAGCCCAGGCCCAGCAGGAAGGACGAGGCCAGCATCATCCCCCAGTCGCCCACCGCCCAGGCGGCGAAAGCCTGGGTCGCGGCCATGAACAGCATCAGCCGCAGCGCCGCGCCCCAGGTGCCATGGCGCATGGTCAGCCGGGCGGCCAGGATGCTGCCCAGCGTGCCGCCGATGCCGAAGGCCGACAGCGTCGCCGGGATCGCCCAGCCCGGCGGCTGCGTCGTCGCCAGCATCGCGGCCGAGAGATAGGAATAGACCGCGAAAAGCCCGCCGAAGCCGATGGCGCCGACCAGCAGGATCAGCATGACCGCCGGATTGCGCAGCGCCTTCAGCTCGGCCAGCGGCCGCGCATCCCTGGGCGCGCCGACCCGCGGCGCCAGCCGCAGGATCAGCCAGCCCGCCAGAAGCGCCAGCACGCCGGGCAGCGCAAAGCCCCAGCGCCAGCCGAGCCCCTGTCCCAGCACCCCGGCCAGCGGCACCCCGGCGATATTGGCGACGGTCAGGCCCAGAAGCACCTGCGTCACCCCCTTGGCGCGCTGGTCCCGCGGCAGGGCATCGGCGGCAAACAACATGGCCACGCCCAGGAAGCCGCCATGCGGCAGGCCGGCCAGGAAGCGCGTGCCGACCAGCGTGCCATAGCCCGGCAGCACCGCCGCCAGCAGGTTCATCACCCCGTAAGCCGCGATCAGCCCCGCCAGATAGCGCCGCCGCGGCAGCCGCGCGCCCAGGATCGAGGTGATCGGCGCCCCCACCACCACGCCCAGCGCATAGGCCGACACGACATGGCCGGCCTGCGGCTCGCTGATGCCCAGGTCGCTCGCATACCAGGGCAAGAGCCCCATGGCGGCGAATTCCGAGGTGCCGATGGCGAAGGCGCCAAGGCCCAGGGCAAGGATGGCAAGCTTGAGATTGGGCTGCGGCGGCATGGCGGCACCTTCAGGGCTGGCGGATGTGGGAAAATCAGGCCCGCTAGCGTTAACAGATGCGACCATATGCCGCCAAGCCGCCCGCCGCGAAGCCCTGACATGCAATAGGCGCAAGGCTGCGACGGCATGCCGCCGGTTGTCTTCTTCGTTCCCCAAATACTCAAATCCCGCAGCGCGGGCAGGCGCAGCGTCGATGCGGCGACTGAACCTGCAATCGCGGCGCTGCAGAAAACCTTCCGATGAGTATTTTCAGAACGAAGAAGTTGTCGGGCCAGCGCCTCAGCCCGGCTGCCAGCGCGGCTTGCGCTTGTCGAAGAAGGCGGCGATGCCTTCCTGGGCCTCGTCGCCTTCCCAGACATCGACCAGGGCCTGGATGCTGGCCTCGATCTCGGCCTCGCCGATGGGCGGGCCGAGGCGGCGGGCCAGGCGCTTGGCCGCCGCCACCGCGCCGGGGGCGCAGGAGAGATAGGGCGCGATCTCGGCCTCGACGGCCGCGTCCAGCACCGCGGCATCGGCAAGGCTCGCCAGCAGGTTCAGCCGCATCGCCTCGCCCGCGTCGAAGAGGCGCGCGGACATGAAGACGCGGCGCGCCCTGTCCTCGCCCATGCGGGCCAGGACATAGGGGCCGATGGTGGCGGGGATCAGGCCGAGCCGGGTCTCGGTCAGGCCGAAGCGCGCCTCGGGCACGGCCACGGCGACATCGCAGACCGAGATCAGGCCGATCCCGCCGCCGAAGGCATTGCCCTGGACCCGGCCGATCAGCGGCTTGGGCAGGGTGTTCAGCGCATTCAGCATCATCGCCAGTTCGCGCGCGCCGGCCCGCCGGGTCTGGGCATCGGCGCGCATCTGCTCCTGCATCCAGCCCAGGTCGCCGCCGGCGCAGAAGCTGCGCCCCTCGGCCGCCAGCACCACCGCGCGCACGGCCGGGTCGGCGCCTAGCCGCTGCGCGGCTTCGGTCAATTCGCGGATCATCTGCGCCGAAAGCGCATTGTGCTTGTCCGGGCGCGCCAGCCACAGATGCGCGACGCCGCGGGCATCGGTCTCGATGCGGATCGTTTCCATCATGCGCCTCCTCTCATGCCGCGGGCCATGGCGGCGGCCTTTTCGATCACCGCCATGTCGAGCCCGGTGTCGTGGCCGCCCAGGGCCAGGTGCGCGGCGAGTTTCTCGGTCGCGACATTGCCCGCGGCGCCGGGCGCATAGGGACAGCCGCCCAGGCCCCCCACGGCGGCGTCGAAGACCCGCAGCCCGCGCGCGAGGCTCGCGTCGATATTCTCCAGCGCCCGACCGGCGGTGTCGTGGTAATGGCCGGCCAGGTTTTCGGGCGGCAGTTCCTCCAGAACTGCGGCCAACATGGCGTCGATCGCCTCGGGCCGGGCCTGGCCGATGGTGTCGCCCAGGCTCACCTCGTAGCAGCCCATGTCGCGCAGGCTGGCCGCGACGCGGGCGACGCTTGCGGGCGCCACCTTGCCGTCGAAGGGGCAATCCGTCACCACCGAGACATAGCCGCGCAGCGGGATGCCGTCGGCCCGCGCCGCCTCTGCCACCGGCGCGAGCCGCGCGAGGCTTTCGGCGATGGTGGCGTTCAGGTTCGCCCTGGAAAACCCCTCCGAGGCCGAGGCGAAGATCGCCACCTCGTCCGCGCCGGCGGCCCGCGCCGCCTCGTAGCCGCGCAGGTTCGGGGTCAGCACCGCATAGCGGATGCCCGGCCGGCGGGCGATGCCGGCCATGACCTCGGCCGCGTCCGCCATCTGCGGCACCCATTTCGGCGGCACGAAGCTTGTCACCTCGATGCGCCGGAAGCCGGCCTGCGACAGCAGGTCGACCAGGGCGATCTTTTCCGCCGCCGGGATCAGGCGCTTTTCGTTCTGCAACCCGTCGCGCGGGCCGACCTCGAAGATCTCAACCTTGGACATCGGGCACCTCGTAGAAATCGCGGTCATAGATGGCGTCGCCCCCGGCGCGGGCCAGGGCGCGGCGATAGGCCGGCCGCACCAGCATGCGGTCGCGATAGGCGGCCAGCGCCGGATAGCCGGCGGCGGGCAGGAAGCGGAACAGCGCCTCGATATTGAAGCCCAGCATGCACTCGGCGGCCGAGAAGGTGGAAAGCAGCGTCTCGCGCCCCGCCAGATGCGCGTCGAGCGCCTGGGCGGTCACGGCCAGCCGCCGGGTATCGAGCCGCATCAGCGGCACCGAGCGCGCGCTTTCGGGCCGCAGGAAGATGTGGTGGATGTTCAGCGCCTGCAGGATATTGGCCTGGGTTTCGGCGAAATGGACCCATTCCAGGAAATCGGCGCGCTCGGGCTCGCCCGGTCTGGGGGCCAGCCTGCCCTCGCGCTCGGTCAGGTATTGCAGGATGGCACCGGATTCGAAGATGGCGCGGCCGTCGATTTCCAGCGCCGGGATGCGGCCGGCGGGGGAGAGCGCGCGGAACTCGGCGCTGCGCAGGCTGCCGTCGGTCAAGGACCAGGAACGCAAGGTGCAATCGAGCCCCAGTTCCTCGATCAGCCAGAGCACGCGCATGGAGCGCGAGCCGGGGACATGGTGCAGGATCATGCGTCCTCTTCCTCCTCCAGCCGGATCAGGGCGGCGCCGGCCTCGACCTGGTCGCCGGCAGCCGCCAGCACCTCGGCCACGCGGCCGTCGCGGGCGGCGGTCAGCGTGTGCTCCATCTTCATCGCCTCGAGGATCGCCAGCGGCTCGCCCGCCGCCACCTGCTGCCCCGGCTCGACGAAGATCGCCTTGACGAGCCCCGGCATGGGCGACAGCGTCATGCCGCCCCCCGCCTCCTCGCCGCCGCGGGCCAGCGGGTCGAGCGGGATGAGCGTCAGCGAGCGGCCGCCGAAGACGCTGGTGCCCGCGGCATGGTTCACGATGCGCGAGCGGCGCGGGCTGCCGTCGACCCACCAGCGCCCGCCCTCATAGCCGATCTCATGCGTGCCGCCGTCCAGCGTGACGCGGGCGGCGCCGGGGCCCAGCACCTCGAGGACGGCCTCGCCGCCGTCCCAGGCGATGGTGCGGCGCAGCGGCTGCCACAGCGTGATGCCGCCGCGCAGCGTCGGATCGTCGAGCCCGGCAAGGCCGAGGACTGCCAGCGCCTTGGCCCGCGGGTCGGGTTCGGCGGCCTCGACCAGCGCCTGGAGGTCGCGGGCGATCAGGCCGGTGTCGACCTCGCCCCGGCCGAAGCCTTCGTGGCGGGTCAGCGCGATCAGGAAATCGACATTGGTGACAGAGCCCGCCACCTCGGTATCGACGAGCGCCGATTCCAGCGCCCGCAGGGCGATGGCGCGCGTCGCGCCATGGGTGACGATCTTGGCGATCATCGGGTCGTACCAGGGCGAGATCGTGTCGCCCGGCCGCACCCCGGTCTCGATCCGGGCATGGTCGGGAAAGCGCAGATGCGCCAGCCGCCCGGTGGCGGGCAAAAAGCCCGCGGGCACGTCCTCGGCATAGAGCCGGGCCTCGAAGGCATGGCCGGTGATGGCCAGGTCTTCCTGCCGGGACGGCAGCGGCTCGCCGCTGGCGACGCGGAGCTGCCATTCCACCAGGTCGATGCCGGTGACGAGTTCGGTCACGGGATGTTCGACCTGGAGGCGGGTGTTCATCTCCATGAACCAGAAGCCGTCGGGGCGAAGGCCGCGGCTGGTATCGACGATGAATTCGACGGTGCCGGCACCGGCATAGCCGATGGCCTCGGCGGCGCGGGTGGCGGCGGCGCCCATGGCCGCGCGCATCTGGGGCGTCATGCCGGGGGCCGGGGCCTCCTCGATCACCTTCTGGTGGCGGCGTTGCAGCGAGCAGTCGCGTTCGAAGAGGTGGACGGCGCGCTGGCCGTCGCCGAAGATCTGCACCTCGATATGGCGGGGCCTGGAGATGTATTTCTCGATCAGCACCGCCGGGTTGCCGAAGGCGGTGGCGGCCTCGCCCTGCGCGGATTGCAGCGCGGCGGGGAAGTCCCCGGCGCGTTCGACCAGGCGCATGCCCTTGCCGCCGCCGCCGGCCACCGCCTTGATCAGGACGGGATAGCCGATCCTGTCGGCCTGGGCCTGGAGGTGGTCCGCGTCCTGGTTCTCGCCGTGATAGCCGGGGACGACCGGGACGCCGGCCTCTGCCATCAGCGCCTTGGCGGCGTCCTTGAGGCCCATCTTGCGGATCGCCTGCGCCGAGGGGCCGATGAAGGTCAGCCCCGCCGCCGTCACCGCATCGACGAAATCCGGGTTCTCGCTGAGAAAGCCGTAGCCGGGATGGATGCCTCCGGCGCCGGTGTCGAGCGCGGCGCGGATGATGGCATCGCCGCGCAGGTAGCTGTCCTTGGGCGCCGGGCCGCCGATCAGCAGGGCCTCGTCGGCCAGGGCGACGTGGCGGGCGCCGCGGTCGGCCTCGGAATAGACCGCGACGGTCCGCACGCCGAGCTTGCGGGCGGTGTCGATGACGCGGCAGGCGATCTCGCCGCGGTTGGCGATCAGGATCTTCTGGAACATCCGGCGGCTCCTGTGGCAGCGGTCGGGCCGGGGGTTTCACACCCCCGGACCCCCGTGGGGTATTTGGAAAACGGAGAAATCATCGGCGGGCCTCGTCCACCGCCTGGCGGAGCGTGGCATGGCTGCCGGCGTCGAAGCCGACCAGGATCACTTCGAGGCCGGCGGCATGGTCGAGGATGGTCGCGACCGCGATGCGGGCGGCGCGCTCGGCCGGGAAGCCGTAGATGCCGGTCGAGATCGCCGGGAAGGCGATGCGGGCGATGTCATGGGCCTGGGCAAGAAGCAGGCTGTGGCGATAGGCGCTGGCGAGCAGGTCGTCCTCGCCCGCCGTACCGCCTTGCCAGACCGGGCCGACGGCATGGATGACGTATCGGGCCGGCAGGCCGTAGCCCCTGGTGATGCGGGCCTCGCCGGTCGGGCAGCCGCCGATGGCGCGGCATTCCGCGAGCAGTTCGGGGCCGGCGGCGCGGTGGATGGCGCCGTCGACGCCACCGCCGCCCAGCAGCGTGCGATTGGCGGCATTGACGATGGCGTCCATGGCGAGCCGGGTGATGTCGCCTTGCAGGGTGGAAATGCGCATCGGCGTCACATCCTGAAGATGCCGAAGCGCGTCGGCTCGATGGGCGCATTGAGGCTGGCGCGCAGGCTGAGCGCCAGCACGTCGCGGGTCTTTCGGGGGTCGATGACGCCGTCGTCCCAGAGCCGGGCCGAGGCATAGAGCGGGTGCGACTGGCGCTCGAACATCTCGACGGTGGGGCGCTTGAACTCGGCCTCTTCCTCGGCACTCCAGCGGCCGCCCTGGCGCTCGATCCCCTCGCGGCGCACGGTGGCCAGCACGCCCGCCGCCTGTTCGCCGCCCATCACCGAGATGCGGCTGTTGGGCCAGGTCCAGAGGAATCGCGGGCCGTAGGCACGGCCGGCCATGCCGTAATTGCCGGCGCCGAAACTGCTGCCGACCAGCATGGTGATCTTGGGCACATTGGTCGTCGCCACCGCCGTCACCATCTTGGCGCCGTGCCGGGCGATGCCCTCGTTCTCGTATTTGCGCCCGACCATGAAGCCGGTGACGTTCTGCAGGAAGACCAGCGGGATGCCCCGCATCGAGCAGAGCTCGATGAAATGCGCGCCCTTCTGCGCGGCTTCCGAGAAGATCACGCCGTTGTTGGCCACGATGCCGATGGGACAGCCTTCGAGATGGGCGAAGCCCGTCACCAGCGTCTCGCCGAAGCGGGCCTTGAACTCGTCGAAGCGCGAGCCGTCCACCACGCGCGCGATCACCTCGCGGATGTCGTAGGGGGTCTTGAGATCGGCGGGGACGAGGCCGAGGATTTCCTCGGGGTCATGGGCCGGGGGTTCGGGGGATTGCCATGCGACGCCCTCGGGCCGGCGGCGGTTCAGGTTGGCGACGGCGCGGCGGGCGATGGCCAGCGCATGGGCGTCGTCCTCGGCCAGGTAGTCGGCGACGCCGGAAAGGCGGGTGTGGACATCGCCGCCGCCCAGGTCTTCGGCCGAGACCACCTCGCCGGTGGCGGCGCGCACCAGCGGCGGGCCGGCCAGGAAGATCGTGCCCTGGTTGCGGACGATGATGGTCACGTCCGACATGGCCGGGACATAGGCGCCGCCCGCCGTGCAGGAGCCCATGACCACGGCGATCTGCGCGATGCCCTTGGCCGACATGCGCGCCTGGTTGTAGAAGATGCGGCCGAAATGGTCGCGGTCGGGAAAGACCTCGTCCTGGTTGGGCAGGTTCGCCCCGCCGGAATCGACCAGGTAGACGCAGGGCAGATGGCATTCCTCGGCGATCTCCTGCGCGCGCAGGTGCTTTTTCACCGTCATCGGGTAATAGGTGCCGCCCTTGACCGTCGCGTCATTGGCCACGACCATCACCTCTTGCCCATGCACCCGGCCGATGCCGGCGATCACCCCGGCCGAGGGCGCGGCGCCGTCATACATGCCATGCGCCGCCGTCGCGCCGATTTCCAGGAAGGGCGAGCCGGGATCGAGCAGGTTCGCCACCCGCTCGCGCGGGGGCATCTTGCCGCGGGCGACATGGCGCTCCAGCGCCTTCGTGCCGCCGCCCGCCGCCGCGGCCAGCGCCGCCTCGCGCACCGTCTCGAGCATGGCGAGATGCGCCGCGCGATTGGCGCGGAAGGTTTCCGAGGAAGGCAGGACCGAGGTGCCAAGCTTCATCGCATCATCCTTTCGGTCGAAGCGCCGGAGGTCTGCGCCAGTTTGTCGCAGGCCGGCCAAAAGCGGAAATATTGATCCAGATCAACGTCGAAGCCCGAAACAAGGCGCGATGAGCGAGCATGCGACAAGAAAAGAGGATCGCCATGAGACACAAGCTTGCCATCGCCGCGGCACTCGCCGCGCTTGCCTCCCCCGTGCTTGCGCAATCGCAAGGCGACTGGACGCTTGGCTTCGGGATCGCGCATGTGAACCCGAAATCGGACAATGGCGTGCTGGCGGGGCCGACGCCGGTGGATGTCGGCAACAGCACCCGCCCCAGCATCACCTTTGAGTATTTCATTCGCGACAATATCGGCATCGAGGTGCTGGGCGCCCTGCCCCTCAAGCATTCGATCAAGTCGAACGGGACCGAGATCGGCACGGTCAAGCACCTGCCGCCGGTGGTCTCGGTGCAATATCACTTCGACGTGCATCCGCGCTGGAAGCCCTTTGTCGGCCTGGGCGTGAACTTTACCGGCTTCTGGGACGGCGAGGCCAAGGGGCCGCTGGCCGGCCAGGATCTGCGGGTCAAGAACAGCCTGGGCCTGGCTGCGCATCTGGGCGTGGATCACTGGATCAACGACCGCGCCGCGCTGCGCGCCGACCTGCGCTGGATCGACATCGACCCCGATGTCGAGCTGGACGGCACCAAGATCGGCACCGTGGAGGTCGATCCGCTCGTCGCCGGCATCAGCTATGTGATGAAATTCTAGGCCGCCGTCACGGCCTGGACGGGGGCGCCGCCACCGGGGGCGCCCCTTTTCCCCACCGCCGCTCATTGCAGGTCCGCCAGCGACATGAGCAGCGCCACCTGCCGCGCCGTCTCGTCCCGGATGCAGCGGGCGCGGGCCAGATCGCCGGCGCCTTCGCACAGCGCCTCGCGAAAGGCGATCCAGCTGCGCTCCATCCGGCGCAGCGGCTCTGGCGGATCGGCGGCCTCCAGCGCCGCCTGGTAGACGGCGGTCAGCTTCGCCTCCCATGCCTGGTGCGAGGCGTCGAGGCAGTTCGCCATCGGGAAATCCGGGTCGTCGCCGGTGTATTTCTGCCGGGCGTAATCCAGGCAGGCATCCATCCCCGTCCCGGCGCAATCGGCCCGCGCGCCCTGGGTTTCGGCCGCGTCGAGGCATTGGTCGATCGCCGCCGGATCGAAGCCCGAGGCATCGCCGGCCAAGGCGGGTGTGCCCAGCAGCAACAGGAAGGCCAGCGCGCGCATCACCCCTCCTCCTCGGCAAGGACGCGCAGCCGCAGCGCCTGTTCGGCAGAGAGTTGCATCATGCAGCCGGCATGAGCGATGCCGCGCATGGTGCCGCCCTGATAGCGCAGCGCCTCGAACCGGCAGCTTTCGTCGCGAAAGGCGATCCAGTTGCGCTGCGCCTGCTTCAGCACCGGCGCCGCTTCTTCCATGTCCTGGCCGTCGCCCTGGCCGGCATCCATGGCCTCGGCCCGGTTCATCGCCGCGGAATACCAGCGGTTGAGCAGCCGGTCCCAATCCGCGGCCTCGGCCGTCAGGCATTGCACCATGCCCGCGGTCGTCTGGCCGCCCGGCTGGTCCATGCAGGGCCCCGAGGCCGCGCCGATGCAGCTGCGCCGGTCGCCCCCTTCGCCGGCCATGCGGTCGAGGCAGGCGGCAAGCGGCTTGCCGTCATAGCCGGGCCCGTCCTGGGCCAGCGCCGGCGCAGCCATCAGCAGGAACAGCGCCAGCGCGCGCATCAGGCGATCTCCATCAGCTGGCGGCCGATCAGCATCCGGCGGATCTCGGAGGTTCCGGCGCCGATCTCCATCAGCTTGGCGTCGCGGAACAGCCGGCTGACGACCGAATCGTTCAGGAAGCCCGCGCCCCCCAGCGCCTGCACGGCCTGATGCGCCTGCACCATGGCCTGCTCGCTGGCGTAAAGCACCGCGCCCGCGGCGTCCTGCCGGGTGACGCGGCCGGCATCGCAGCTGCGCGCCACCTCGTAGACATAGGCGCGCGCCGTGTTCAGCGCGACATACATGTCGGCGATCTTGCCCTGCATCAGCTGGAACGACCCGATGGGCTGGCCGAACTGCTTGCGTTCCTTGACATAGGGCATGACCTCGTCGAGGCAGGCCGCCATGATGCCGGTGCCGATGCCCGACAGCACCAGCCGCTCGTAGTCGAGGCCCGACATCAGCACGCGCACGCCCTTGCCCTCGGCGCCCAGCACGTTTTCGAAGGGCACTTCGCAATCCTCGAAGATCAGCTCGCCGGTGTTCGAGCCGCGCATGCCCAGCTTGTCGAAATGCGGGCTGCTCGAGAAGCCCTTCATGCCGCGCTCGACGATGAAGGCGGTGATGCCGCGGCTGCCCGCCTCGGGGTCGGTCTTGGCATAGACCACCAGCGTATCGGCGTCGGGCGCGTTGGTGATCCAGTATTTGCTGCCGTTCAGCACATAGCGATCGTTGCGCTTTTCGGCGCGCAGCTTCATGCCGACGACATCGCTGCCCGCGCCCTCCTCGGACATGGCCAGCGCGCCCACGGCACGGCCCGAACACAGGTCGGGCAGGTATTTCCGCCGCTGCTCGTCGGTGCCGTTCAGCTTGATCTGGTTCACGCAAAGGTTCGAATGCGCGCCATAGGACAGGCTGACCGAGGCCGAGGCGCGGGCGATCTCTTCGGTCGCGATGACATGCGCCAGGTAGCCCATGCCGCTGCCGCCCAATTCCTCGGACACGGTGATGCCCAGCAGGCCCAGTTCGCCCATCTCGCGCCACAGCTCGTTCGGGAAGGCGTTCTTGCGGTCCACCTCGGCCGCGATGGGCCTCACCCGCTCCTGCGCCCAGCGATGGACGGTCTCGCGCAGCGCGTTCACGTCCTCGCCCAGGTCGAACTGCATTCCCGCGGTGAACATCGGCCATCTCCTCCGTTTATTGAACGAGTGTTCATTTAACTGGTTTATGCCGCCGGAACCGGGCCGGCGTCAAGCCTGCTGTCGCGACACCTCTTCTTGCCGCCGATCCTGCGCCGGCCGGGGCTTCGTTGACAAGCCCGCGTCCCCGCGCCATTCCTGCCGCGCCCAGCCGCAAGGATGCCCGATGAGCCCGCCTTTCGATACCGCCGCACGGCTGCTGATCCTGCGCCATGCGCCGCTGGCCGGGCCGGGGCTGGCCGGGCGGCGCGATGTGGCGGCGGATTGCAGCGACCGCGCCGCGCTCGACTGGGCGCGTGCGGCCTTGCGCGGCGCGGGCAAGCATTGGTCCAGCCCCGCCCTGCGCTGCCGACAGACCTGCGCGGCGCTGGACCTGGCCCCCGAGTGGCATCCCGGCCTGTGGGAGCAGGATTTCGGCGCCTGGGAGGAACCCGGCGCCATGATCCCCGACCTGGGCCCGCTGCCGCCCGAGGCGCTGGCCCGCCAGCGCCCGCCGGGGGGCGAAAGCTTCCTCGACATGGCGGCGCGGGTGCAGCCGCTGCTGGAGCAGGCCCGCGGCACGGTGGCCATCGTCGCCCATGCCGGCACGGTGCGCGCTGCGCTGGCCCTGGCGGTCGGCCCGGCGGCGCTGTCATTCTCGGTGGCGCCGCTGTCGCTGACCATCCTGTCGCGCAGCCCGGCCGGCTGGGCCGTCGAGGCCGTCAACCGGGTCGCGCCATGACGCCCGAGACCTTGACCATCGCCCTGACCGTCCTGCTGGTCGATGCGCTGATCGGCTGGCCCGATGCGCTCTATCGCCGCATCTCGCATCCGGTGGTCTGGATCGGCCGGCTGATCTCGGCGCTGGATGCGCGCTGGAACCGCGGCCGGCATCGCATCGCCCGCGGCGCGCTGGCGGTGGCGGTGACGCTGGGCGCAGCGGTGATCCCGGCGCTGCTGCTGACCTGGGCCCTGGCGGGGCTGCCCTTCGGCCCGGTGATTCTGGGCGTTCTGGCCTGGCCGCTGGTCGCCACCCGTTCGCTGCACGATCACGTCGCCGCCGTGGCCCGCCCCCTGGCTGCCGGGGATGTTCCGGCGGCCAGGGCGGCGGTGGCGATGATCGTCGGCCGCGACCTCGACGACCGGCCCGAGCCCATCGCCCGCGCCGCGCTGGAAAGCCTGGCCGAGAACGCCTCGGACGGCGTGGTCGCGCCCCTGTTCTGGGCGGCGGTGGCCGGGCTGCCGGGGATCGCCGCCTACAAGGCGATCAACACGCTCGATTCGATGATCGGCCACATGAGCCCGCGTCACGCGCTGTTCGGGCGGGTGGCGGCGCGGCTGGACGACCTGGTGAACCTGCCGGCCTCGCGCCTGAGCGGGCTGCTCTTTGTCGCGGCGGCGGGGTCGCGGCGGGCCTGGCGGGTGATGCGCCGCGACGCGCGCCGCCACCGCTCGCCCAATGCCGGCTGGCCCGAGGGTGCCATGGCCGGCGCGCTGGACGTGCGCCTGTCGGGCCCGCGCCGCTATCACGGCGTGGAAAGCCCCGAACCCTGGCTGAACGCGGGCGCCCGCGACCCCGGCGCGGCGGATCTGCTGCGCGGGCTGGCGCTGTATCGCCGGGCAATGGCGCTGCTGGGGCTGGGCCTGGCGCTGGCCTTGGCGCTCTAGGACCAGTCGAAGAAATCGGCAGGCGCGCGACCGCGCAATTCCTCGGCCAGGTCGGTGCCCATGGCTGCGCCGTCCGCGGCCGGCCCGATGCGCTCGCCGGCGATCACCTCGCTGCCGTCGGGGCGCAGGATCTCGCCGCGCAGCCGCAGCCGGTCGCCATCGAGTTCCGCCAGCCCGGCGATGGGCGTCTGGCAGGAACCGTCCAGCCGCGCCAGGAAGGCGCGCTCGGCCGTCACCCGCAGCGCGCTGTCGCGGTCCGAGATCGCGCCCAGCATCGCGGCGATGCGCGCGTCATCACTGCGCCGCTCGACGCCGATGCAGCCCTGCGCCACGGCCGGCAGCATCTCGTCGGGGGCGACCGCGCCGCGCGCCACATGCAGCATCCCCAGCCGCGTCAGCCCCGCCATGGCCAGGAAAGTCGCCACCGCGACACCTTCCTCAAGCTTTTTCAGGCGGGTCTGCACGTTTCCTCGAAACTCCACCAGCTTCAGGTCGGGCCGCCGCGCCGCCAGCTGCGCCCGCCGCCGCAGGCTCGAGGAACCGACGACAGCCCCTTGGGGAAGCTCGGAAATCGCCGCGAACTGCGCGCTGACGAAGGCGTCGCGCACATCCTCGCGCGGCAGGTAGCAGTCGATCACCAGCCCGTCGGGTTGCAGCGTCGGCATGTCCTTCATGGAATGCACGGCGATGTCGATCTGCTGCGCCAGCAGCGCATCCTCGATCTCGCGGGTGAACAGGCCCTTGCCGCCGATCTCCTTCAGCGGGCGGTCCAGCACGCGGTCGCCGGTGGTCTTGATCACCACGATCTGAAAGGCGTCTGCCGCAAGGCCATGCGCGGCCATCAGCCGGTCGCGGGTTTCATGCGCCTGCGCCAGCGCCAGGGCCGAGCCACGGGTGCCGATGCGGATGGGGTTCTGGGGGTCGGGCATCTGGGTCATGGCACAGGGCTTAGCGCCCCCCCTCGGCCTTGACAACGGGGACGCGCGCGCCATGAAGGGAGCGAGAGGTGAATTATGTCCGAAAAAACCATCCTGCGCGCGCTCAAGGGCGAGCGTTTGCCCGTTCCGCCCGTCTGGATGATGCGCCAGGCCGGCCGCTACCTGCCGGAATACCGCGCCACCCGCGCCCAGGCCGGCGACTTTTTGTCGCTGTGCTACACCCCCGACCTGGCGGCCGAGGTCACGCTGCAACCGATCCGCCGCTATGGTTTCGACGCAGCGATTCTCTTTGCCGACATCCTGCTTTTGCCGCAGGCGCTGGGACTCGACCTGTGGTTCGTGACCGGCGAGGGGCCGCGGCTTTCCACCGTCACCACCGCCGCCGGGGTCGCGGCGCTGAAGCCGACCGGGGCGATCCACGACACGCTGGCGCCGGTCTATGAAACCGTGCGCATCCTCGCGCGCGAACTGCCGCGCGAGACCACGCTGATCGGCTTTGCCGGCGCGCCCTGGACCGTCGCGACCTACATGGTCGCCGGCCGCGGCACCCCCGACCAGGCCCCGGCACATGCCTTCAAGGCCGAGGACCGCGCCGCCTTCACCGCGCTGATCGACCGCATCACCGAGGCGACCATCGACTATCTCTCGGCCCAGATCGAGGCCGGGGCCGAGGTGGTCAAGCTCTTCGACAGCTGGGCCGGCTCGCTCAAGGGCCGGGACTTCGACGATTTCGCGGTCGAGCCCGCGCGCCGGATCATCGCCGCGCTGAAATCGCGCCATCCCGGCATCCCGGTCATCGCCTTCCCGCGCGAGGCCGGGCCGCGCTATGCGGGCTTTGCCCGCGCCACCGGCGCCGATTGCGTGGCGCTGGACAATTCGGTCAGCGCCGACTGGGCGGCGGCCGAGGTGCAGAAGGACGGCTGCGTGCAGGGCAACCTGGACCCGCGCCTGCTGGTGACGGGCGGCGACGCCCTGGTGGCCGAGACGCGCCGGATCGTGCGGGCCTTCTCGCAGGGGCCGCATATCTTCAACCTCGGCCACGGCATCACCCCCGAGGCCGACCCCGAGAACGTCACGCGGATGCTGGAGGCGATCCGGGGCTGATGGGCGAGGCCGGGGCTTGAGCTGGATCCTCGCCACGCTGATCGCCGCCGCGGCCCAGACCGGGCGCAACGCGGCGCAGCGGCGGCTGACGGCGGAACTCGGCACCATGGGCGCGACCGCGGTGCGCTTTCTCTTCGGCCTGCCCTTTGCCGCGCTGGTCCTGGCCGGCATGGCGGTGCTGGTGCCGGTGCCCATGCCCGATGCGGCGGTGCTGGGCTGGGCGGCGCTGGGGGCAAGCTCGCAGATCGCCGCCACCGCGCTGATGCTGCTGACGATGGAAAGCCGCGGCTTCGGCGTCACCACCGCGCTGATCAAGACCGAGCCGGTGACGCTGGCGCTGATCGGCGCCCTGCTGCTGGCCGAGCCGCTGGGCCCGGCGCGCATGGCGGCGATCGCCACGGCGACGCTGGGCGTGGTGCTGATGTCGGGGGCCGACTGGCGGCGCGGCGGCTGGCGCGCGGGCGGCCTGGGCATCGCGGCCGGGGCGCTCTTCGGCCTCTCGGCCATCGGCTTTCGCGGCGCGATCCTCGCCCTGCCCTTCGGCGCCGAACCGGTGCGGGCCGCCACCGTCCTGCTGCTCAGCCTGGCGCTGCAAAGCGCGATCATGCTGGCCTGGCTGGCCGCCGCCGACCGCAGGGCGCTGGCGGGCATCGCCCGGCACTGGCGCGGCTCGCTGGGCGCGGGCGCCCTGGGGGCGCTGGCCTCGCTCTTCTGGTTCCTGGGCTTCGCGCTGACCGCGGCGGCCAATGTCCGCACGCTGGCCCTGGTCGAGGTGGTGATGGCGCAGCTCGTCTCGGGCCGGCTGTTCCGCGAAGGCATCTCGGGGCGGCAGATGGCGGGCATGGCACTGATCGTGCAGGGCGTCGCCGCGCTGATCGCGGCAAGCCACGGATAAGCCCGCCCGCCTGCGCCCCGAAAGACCCCTGCGCATGACGAACGCGCGCGCGCCCCGCATGGGTATTTGGAGAACAGAGAAGATCGGGGCCGCACCCGGCTTCTTCTTCGTTGCACAAATACCCAAATCGCGGCGGCGCCACCGGATCGGCCTTTCCGCCCCTCGCGCCGCGGGCTAACAAGGGCGCATGACCCTGCCCGCCCTTTCCCCCGATCAGGCCGAAGCCTGGGATGCGCTTGCCGCCGCGCTCGAGGAGTCCGGCATCGACCTCGTCTCGGAAGAGATCGCGCCGCCGAAGCCCGGCAAGGGCCGGGTCATGGCGGTGATCGGCAAGGCCGGCTCGGGCAAGACCCTGCTGCTTGCCGAGCTGACCAAGGCGCTGAAGGCGGCCGGGGTCGATGTCGTCTCGGGCGATTACGAGGGCAAGAAGCGCAAGGACCGCCGCACCGTCGCCATCCTGGCCCCCACCAACAAGGCGGCCTTCGTGCTGCGCATGCGCGGCGTGCCGGCGACCACCATCCACCGCATCCTCTATACCCCGGTCTACGACCCGGAATACGAGCGCATCGCCGACTGGCTGACCGGCGTGGGCGAGCGCCCTTCCGTCGAAGGGTTGATGGAGGGGCTGACCGAGGCGGCGCTCGACCGGGCCAAGGCCTTCTACGACCAGCATGCCTCGATCCCCGGCGCCCTGGCCGCGGCCGGCCTGCGCGGCTCGGACTTCATCCGCGGCTGGAAGCGGCGCGAGGACGGGCTGGACATCGGGCTGGTCGACGAGGCCTCGATGCTGGACGAGCGCCAGTTCGAAGACCTGCGCGAGATCTTTCCCCTTCTGATCCTGTTCGGCGATCCGGCGCAGCTGGCCCCGGTCGGGCAATCGGGCGAGATGGTCTTTGATCGGCTCGCGGCCTCGCAGCGGCTGATGCTGAGCCGCATCCACCGGCAGGAGGGCGACAGCCCGATCCTGGACCTGGCCCATGCGCTGGCGGATCCCAGGCTGGAGTTCGACGCCTTCGAGCGCATGATCCGCGAGGCCGCCGCCCGCGATCCGCGCGTGACCTGGGCCGAGCGGGTCGAATCCGACCTGATGGCGCAAAGCCCGGTCCTGGTCTGGCGCAACATCACCCGCATCAAGCTGATCCAGGCCTTTCGCTCGGCCTATGGCGCGCCGGGCGATGCGCTGCTGCCGGGCGAGCCCCTGATCTGCGACGGGCTGGAACTGCCCTTGAAGCACCGCAAGAAGCGCATCGACCTGGAGGCGCGCGGGCTGATCAAGGGGGCGCAGGTGGTCTATCTGGGACCGGGGCGCAAGCCCGGCTTCTCGCGCCTGCATGTCGTGGGGGCCGAGGAGCCGCGGCTTTCCGCCGCCAGCATCGTCAAGATCGAGATCCCGGATGTCGAGGAGCCCTTCATCCCCTTTGCCGCCCGCATGGGCGCGACCTTCCTGCATGGCGCGGCGGTGACGATCCACAAGGCGCAGGGCAGCCAATGGCCCGACGTGCAGGTCTTTGCCCCCGACATCGCCGCCGCCGCCTGGTCGGGCCGCTCGGAAGCCGGCATCGCGCTGTGGAAGCGGCTGGCCTATGTCGCCATCACCCGCGCGCAGGAGCGGCTGCATTGGGTGGTGAAATCGCGCCTCGCCCGGCCCTCGGCGCCGCTGGGCATCGAGCACCTTGAGGCGCCGGCGGCCGTGCTGGAACTGGCAGCCGAGCCCGAGGCCTAGGCGCGCCGCGACAGCTTGCGCGCCGCCGTGTTCGGGCGGAGCTGGATCATGCGCAGCTCCAGCGCCTCGGCCAGCGCCTCGCGCGGGATGCCGGTTTCCTGCGACAGCCGCAGCAGGCCGAAATGCACCCGCGCCAGTTCCTGGTAGTAGCGGGTGAAGCTGTAGTTGATCGAGGCCCCGGCAAGCGCGCCCAGCACCGGCACGGCCTGCGCCGCCAGCTTCTGTGCCAGCGAGGCGGACAGCCGCGGCGCCACCCGCGCGATCAGCGCCTGCACGGTCTGGCCGGTGATGGTCATCCGCGCGGCCAGCAGCCCCAGGTCGGTGCCGTCGTCATCCGAAAGCGGCCCGGCCGAGGCAAAGACATGCAGCGCCTCGCGCCGGGCCTCGTCCGAGACCGGGTCGAAGCCGTGCTCGGCGGCGATGTCCATGATCGCACGCAAGAGCAGCGTCACCGTCACCGGCAGCTCCAGCGCCGCGCCGCCGATCCCGGCCAGCCCGCCCACCGCGCCCGAGGTTGTCGAGAGCAGGCGGTTGAACAGGTCGCCCCGGTCCCGCAGCACCCCGCGCGACCGAGAGGCGGCGTCGAAGGCGCGGTTCAGCGCCGCCAGCGTAAGCCGATCCATGCGCCCGCGCACCGGGGCCGGAAGGCGTTCCAGCAACCCCTCGGCCTTGCCGCCGATGGCAGTCAGCAGCTCCATCGCCACGCCGCCCGCCTGGAGATAGCGCCGCGCCAGCCGGTCGATCGCCGCATGCACGGTCGGGTCGTCGATCGGCGGCAGGACGGTTTGGCGGACGGGGATCTGGCTTTGTTCGGTCATCCTTGTGGATACCCTGCGATGTCATGGCTGTGCTAGAACTGGGCACTGGCAAAGGAACCCGCAACCCGTGCCGCGGGTTCCTGTGGCGAATCGGCAGCCCGCCGCCGGAAGGGCGGGACGCAAGAACGACGCAAGAACAAGGACAAGGAAGACCGCCATGAACATCCGCCGCACGATCCCGGCCCTGACCCTGACCGCCGCGCTGATGCTGGGGCCCGCCGCCCTGGCGCAGGAAAGCGGGACGCAGGAGACGGGAACGCAAGACACGGGGGCGCAAGCGACGGCCGAGCAGCCGGCAGAGCAGGCGACCGCCCAGGCCGCGGCGCCCGAGATGGGGCTGACGCTGGCCGATCTGGGCAAGGACCAGGGCCTGACCGCGGCGGTCGAGAAGATGGCCGAGGGCCACCAGATGCCCGAATGGCTGCGCGAGGGCGCGGTGATCTCGCCCAGCCAGAAGGTCGCCTTCGGCGGGCAGGAATATCTGGCCATGACCGCCTGCAAGCAGCACGACTGCGGCGAAAACCAGTTCGCGGTGCTTTACGCGCCCGCCGGCGGCACGGCCTATGGCGTGCTTTCGGTGCGCGACGGCGAGGGGGCGGAACTGCTGACCTGGCTCGGCATGGCCGGCGGGCCCGAGACCATCGACGGCCGCACCATCCTTTATGCCGCGCTGACCGGCAGCCTGGCCAATCACCCGCAGGATTTCCTCTATGCCGAGTGATCGGGCGGCGCGACCTGGGTGCAGCCCTCGCGGCGCATCTCGCGCTGGCCGGGCGCGGATTCGCCGGTCTCGCGCTCGACCAGGCCGGTGACGCCCTCCCAGGCGCCGGGCACCAGCTCCAGCCCCAGCACGCGGTCGGGGTTGGTGGGCGGCGGCATCTCGACATCTTCGAGCTTCCAGAAGCCAAAGCGTTGATAATAGGGCAGATCACCGACCAGCATCGCCCGCTGCCACCCCATCTCGGCCGCGCGGGTCAGGCTTTCGCGCATCAGAAGCGCGCCCAGCCCCTCGCCCTGTGTCGTCGGATGCACGGCGACCGGGCCCAGCAGCAGCACCGGCCGCCCGGCCACGCGCACCGGCCAATAGCGGATCGCGCCCATCAGCGCGCCGAAATCGTCGCGCAGCATCAGGCACAGCGGCCCGACCGGCGCCACCCCCTCGCGCAGCCGATAGGAGGACAGCGCCGTGCGCCCCGGCGCGAAGCACAGGTCCAGAAGCGCCTCGACCTCGGGCGCGTCGGCGGGGGTTTCGGGGCAAAGTTCGTACATCCTGCCTCCGGTGCTGGGGTCGGGATTCGGGTGGTCTGGGCGCGGCGCAGGAACCGCGTAACATGCAGGCGCGGCCGCGAAAACCGCCTGCGGGACCGGGGCGGCAAAATTCGCCGGACTGTCGCAAGGGCGGGCGGGGGCGGGCGGGCAAGGCGGCAAGAACGCTTGACGCGCCGCGCGCATGGGGTCACTTCTGGGCCCCGCATCACTGAGCGACCAGCGAGGCACGCCATGTTCTACCGACCCCAGGACGGCCACGGGCTGCCGCACAATCCGCTGAACGCCATCGTCGCGCCGCGGCCGATCGGCTGGATCTCGACCCGCGGGCGGCAGGGCGACAACCTGGCGCCCTATTCCTTCTTCAACCTGACCGCCTATGTGCCGCCGCAGGTCATGTTCGCCTCGACCGCGGCCAAGCCGGACCGGAACGGCACCAAGGACAGCGTGGCCCAGATCGCCGAGTCGCGCGTCTTCTGCGTCAACATCGCCGACGGGCCGCTGAAGGACCAGGTCAACGCCAGTTCCGCCGCCCTGCCCGCCGGGGTGAACGAGTTCCAGGCCGCCGGCATCGAGCCCGCCGAATGCCACAGCATCGACTGCCCGCGCGTGGCCGGCGCCGCCGCGGCGCTGGAATGCCGCGCGACCCGCATCCTGCGGCTGGCGGGCGAGGCGAACTACATGGTGCTGGGCGTCGTCACCGGCATCCACCTGCGCCAGGATTGCCTGAAGGACGGCCGCTTCGACCTGCGCGCCACCGGCTGGCTGTCGCGCATGGGCTACAAGGACTACACCATCACCACCCAGACCTTCGAGATGGAGCGCCCCTGATGGAGAACCGGCCCGAAAAGCGTCGCCGCGACACCCGGACGGTGCGCGACTATATCCGCACCATCGTCGATTTCCCCCATGAGGGCATCCTGTTTCGCGACGTGACCACGCTTTTTGCCGATGCGCGCGGCTTTCGCATGGCGGTGGACCAGCTTCTGGCCGCCTATGCCGGCGAGGCCATCGACAAGGTGGTCGGGCTCGAGGCGCGCGGCTTCATCCTGGGCGGCGCGGTGGCGCATCAGCTTTCCGTGGGCTTCGTGCCGATCCGCAAGAAGGGCAAGCTGCCCGGCGCCGTCATCAGCCAGGCCTATGCGCTGGAATATGGCGAGGCGGTGATGGAGATCCACGACGACGCGCTTCGCCCCGGCGAACGGGTGCTGATCGTGGACGACCTGCTGGCCACCGGCGGCACCGCCGCGGCCGGGATCTCGCTTTGCGAGCGGCTGGGGGCCGAGGTCGTGGGCTGCGCCTTCGTGATCGAGCTGCCCGAGCTAGGCGGGCGGGCGCTGCTGGAGGGGCTGGGCCACGAGGTCCATGCCCTGACCAGCTTCGAGGGCGCCTGATCCCTTGCGAGGCGCCCCTACCGGGGTTAGGTGAAGCCCATGGACAAGAAACCGCCCCTGATCCTTTACTTGGCCGCGCCGCGCGGCTTTTGCGCCGGCGTGGACCGCGCCATCAAGATCGTCGAGATGGCGCTGCAGAAATGGGGCGCGCCGGTCTATGTCCGCCACGAGATCGTGCATAACAAGTTCGTCGTCGACAGCCTGCGCGACAAGGGCGCGGTCTTCGTCGAGGAGCTGGACGAGTGCCCGGACGACCGGCCGGTGATCTTTTCCGCCCATGGCGTGCCCAAGGCGGTGCCGGCCGAGGCGCGGCGGCGCGAGATGGTCTTCGTCGACGCCACCTGCCCCCTGGTCAGCAAGGTCCATGTCGAGGCCGAGCGCCACCACGCCGAGGGCCTGCAGATGGTGATGATCGGCCATGCCGGCCACCCCGAGGTGCTGGGCACCATGGGGCAATTGCCCGAGGGCGAGGTGCTGCTGGTCGAGACGGTCGAGGACGTGGCCGGGATCGAGCCGCGCGATCCTTCCCGGCTGGCCTTCATCACCCAGACCACGCTGTCGGTCGACGACACCGCCGCCATCGTGGCCGCCTTGCAGGCCCGGTTTCCCGGCATCAGGGGGCCGGCCAAGGAGGACATCTGCTATGCGACGACCAACCGGCAGGCCTCGGTCAAGGCCATCGCCGGGCAGATCGACGCGCTTCTGGTGATCGGGGCGCCGAACAGTTCCAACTCGCGCCGGCTGGTCGAGGTGGGCAGCGCGGCCGGCTGCGCCTATTCCCAGCTGGTGATGCGCGCCGACCAGATCGACTGGCGCGCCATCGAAGGCGCGCGGGCGGTGGGCGTGACCGCCGGCGCCTCGGCCCCCGAGGTGCTGGTGGACGAGGTGGTCGCGGCCTTTCGCGAACGCTACGACGTGACGGTCGAGATGGTCGAGACGGCGCGCGAGAATGTCGAGTTCAAGGTGCCGCGGGTCTTGCGCGAGGCCTGAGCCGGGCTTGCCGGGCGGTGCCGTCGCGGGGGGCGCTGCCCCCGGCCCTGCGGGCCTCCCCCGGAGTATTTTGGGAACGAAGAAAGGGTCGGGATGAAGCTCTGGTCGATGCCGTCATCCGGCAACAGTTACAAGGTTCGGCTGGCCCTGGCGCTGCTGGGGCGCGATTGCGAGATCGTGGATGTCGAATATCTGACCGAGGCGCTGGCGGCGGCCAAGGCGACGGGGCGGCTGCCCTTTGGCAAGGCGCCGGTGCTGGAGCTGGACGACGGGCGGCTGTTGCCGGAATCGAACGCGATCCTGTGCTGGCTGGGCGAGGGCACGCGCTTCGTGCCGCAGGACGCCTTCGAGCGCGCCGCCATGCTGGGCTGGATGTTCTGGGAGCAGAACCAGCACGAGGGCGTGATCGCCGTGCGCGCGGCCTTGCAGGTCTATCCGCAGCGCCGCGCGCAGGCGACGCCCGAGCGCATGGCCGAATTGCTGGAGCGCGGCCATGCGCTGCTCCAGGTGATGGAGGACCGGCTGGCCCGGCATGACTGGCTGGTGGGCGATGCCGTCAGCCTCGCCGATATCTGCCTTTACGGCTATACCCATACGGCCGGCAGCCTGGGCGGGTTCGACATGGCGCGGTTCCCCGGCATCGGGCGCTGGCTTGGCCGCATCGCCGCCCTGCCCGGCTACAAGGGACTGGAGGCATGAGCGCGCTGTTCGCCTGGACCGACGGCGCCTGCAGCGGCAATCCCGGCCCCGGCGGCTGGGGGGTGCTGATGCGGGCCATGGAAGGCGAGACGGTGCTGAAGGAGCGCGAGCTGTCGGGCGGCGAGGCCGAGACCACCAACAACCGCATGGAGTTGATGGCGGCGATCTCGGCCTTGGAGGCGCTGACCCGGCCCAGCGAGATCACCGTGACCACCGACAGCGCCTATGTGAAGAACGGCGTCACGCAATGGATCCACGGCTGGAAGAAGAACGGCTGGCGCACCGCCGACCGCAAGCCGGTGAAGAATGCCGAGCTGTGGCAGCGGCTTGACGCGGCGCAGGCACGCCACAAGGTGCGCTGGGAATGGATCAAGGGCCATGCTGGCCATCCCGAGAACGAGCGCGCCGATGCGCTGGCGCGGGCGGGCATGGCGCCCTTCAAGCCGGCCAGGGCCGCGGGATGAGCGTCGAGGCGCTGGTCCCGCTTCTGGATTATGCCAGCGTGCTGGTCTTTGCCCTGACCGGCGCGCTGGTGGCGAGCCGCGGGCAGCTGGACGTCGTCGGCTTCATCTTCTTCGCCACGCTGACCGGGATCGGCGGCGGCACCCTGCGCGACCTGGTCTTGGGCCGGGCGCCGGTGTTCTGGGTCGGGCGGCCCGAGCTGCTGCTGCTGACCGCCGGCGCGGCGATCGTGGTGTTCTTCACCGCGCATCGGCTGGAGAGCCGCTATCGCGCCATCCTGTGGCTGGATGCCTTTGCCCTGGCCGTGGCGGTGCCGGCCGGGGTCGGCGTGGCGCTGGAGGCGGGGGTGAGCCCCGTCGTCACCGTGCTGATGGGGGTGATGACCGGCACCTTCGGCGGGCTGATGCGCGACGTGGTCGGGAATGAGGTGCCCCTGGTGCTGAAGCAGGGCGAGCTTTACGTCACCGCCGCCTTTGGCGGGGCGGTAGCGGCGCTGCTGTTGCTGGCGCTGGGTGCCGGGCGCGGCTGGGCGCTGATCGGCTGCGCGGCGGTGGTGCTGCTGCTGCGCGCCGGGGGCCTGGGCTTCGGCTGGCGGCTGCCGGTCTACAAGGCGCGGCCACCGCGGACGTGACCGGCCTCAGCGGTCGGACCAGATTGCCATCTCGGTGCCGCCCGGCTCGCGGAACTGGAAGCGGCGGCCGCCGGGAAAGGCGAAGATCGGCCGGGTGATCGCCGCCCCCGCCTTGGTCACGCGGGCCAGCGCCGCTTCCAGGTCGTCGGTGCGCAGGATCACCAGCGGCGGCGCCGGGGGACCGGCGGCGATACCGCCCGCAAGGCCGGCATCGGCGAGTTCCTGGTAGTCGGGACCGTAGTCGTTGAAGCGCCAGCCGAAGGCTTGGCCGAAGAAGGCTTTCGTGGCCGGCAGGTCGGGCGAGCTGAATTCGAGATAGTCGATCTTCATCGGGAAGCCCTTTCGGATGTTCCCGTTTTGTTTACCTGCGCGCGGCCTAGCGCAAGACCGGGGGGCCGGGACGGCGTTCGCGCAGATCCTCGACCCCCATGCGCAGCCCGGCGCCGATGCGATGCGCAAGCGCCGACCAGGCTTTGGCCGTCTCGGGCGACAGGGTGCGGCGCAGGGTTTCGTCGAAAAGCATCAGCCAAGGCGCGAAATGCTGCGCCTTCACGTCGCCCGTGCGCATGTGGACCTGCATCGGATTGCCGTCATAGCCGCGCTCGTAAAGGATGGCATTGCGCCAGAAGCGGGCGATCTTGGCCTCATGCTCGGGCCAGTCGGCGACATGGGCGGCGAAGACCGGGCCCAGCACCTCGTGCCGGCGCACCGCGGCGTAGAAGGTGGCGACAACGCGGTCGATCTGTTCGGGTGTGACGTCGAAACGGGGCGGGATCATGCGCCGGATATGGACCCCTGCGGCCCGCGCTGCAAGCCCGTCACGGATCGCGCGTGCCCGAAAGCGGCGGGATCATGGTGCCGGCGACCAGATGCGTCAGCCCGCGCCGCAGCAGCGGCAGGGTCGAAAGCGGCGCCAGGACCAGGTCGCGCAGCCAGGGCAGGCTGCGGCTGCCCGATTGATACATCGGCGTGAAGGCCGCGCTCATCGCCTGGTAGATGCGCACATGCCAGCGGCGCATGGCGGCGTAATCCGGCAAGGCTTCCGCCAGCGGGCGGCGCAGCGCATGGGCCAGCGCAAAGGCGTCGAGCAGCGCCATGTTCGCCCCCTGCCCCAGCTGCGGGCTGGCGCGATGGGCGGCATCGCCGATATGGACCAGGCCCGGCGCAAAGGGCCGGCGCAGGGTGCCGTGGCTGTAGCGCGCCGGCGTCATCTGCGCATGGTCGCGGATGGTTTCCAGGAAGGGCGCCATCTGCGGCCAGAGCGCGGCGACCTGGGCGCGCCAATCCGCGACCGGGGTTTGCGGCCAGCGGTCCAGCTCGGCCAGCGGCATGGACCAGAAGACGGCCGCGCGCGGCGTCGGGTCGCCGGGCAGGCAGCCGATCGGCAGCACGCCCGCCATGCGGCTGGCGGCGCGGTAGCGCTGGCGCAGCTGGTCGCGGGGGAAATCCGTCTCGGGCCAGGGCACCGTGCCCCAGATCGCGCCATAGCCCAGCGGCCGCGCCCGTAGCGGCGACAGCCGCGAGCCGGCACCGCTGGCATCGACGACAAGGTCGAAGGGGCCGAAATCGCGCCCATCCGCCAGCGCAAGGCGCCGTCCCGCCCCGTCCGGCGGCGCCGCGGCGATCTCGGCCCCGGTCACCACCGGCAGGCCGAGCGCGGCGACCCGGTCCCAGAGCAGCCCGAACAGCGTGGCGCGATGGATGCCGCGGCCCGGCGCGGCGGCGGGATAGGAGACGTCCAGCACCTTGCGGCCCCGCGCCTCGTGCCCGAGCATCCGGGCGATGGGGCTGGAGAGGCGGCGGGTCTCCTCGCCCGCGCCGATCCGGTCCAGCACGGCCAGCCCGACCGGCTGGACCACCAGGCCCGAGCCCAGCGGGCGCGGCGCGGCAAAGCGCTCGAACAGGGTGACGGCGTGGCCCTCGCGGGCCAGAAGCGCGGCAGAGGCCAGGCCGCCGATCCCGGCGCCGGCGATGGCGATCCTGTAGCTCATGGCCGCTTGCTGCCCGAGCCGGGCCGCGGGTGCAAGCCGCGCTTGCAGGGTTCGGGGCGGTTTCCTATAACCCGCGCATGTTCAGCAGGGCGCGGATCTTCCGAATTATTCGCCCGGCGGCGTAGGGAGCCCTCGCCGCCGGGTCATGCATGCCTGCCCTGCCACCGAAGGATTCCCGCCAGATGAGCGACACCACGACCGAGACCCAGGCCGCGACCGATTACCGCGACACCGTCTTCCTGCCCCAGACCGATTTCCCGATGCGCGCCGGCCTGCCGCAGCGCGAGCCCGAATGGCTGGCCCGCTGGGAGCGCATCGGCATCTACGACCGGCTGCGCGAGAGGGCGGCGGGGCGCGCGCCCTTCATCCTGCACGACGGCCCGCCCTATGCGAACGGCAACCTGCATATCGGCCACGCGCTGAACAAGACCATCAAGGACATCATCGTGCGCAGCCACCAGATGATGGGCCGCGATGCGCGCTACGTGCCGGGCTGGGACTGCCACGGCCTGCCGATCGAATGGAAGATCGAGGAGAAATACCGCAAGGAAGGCCGCGACAAGGACGCGGTCGACGTGGTCGAGTTCCGCCAGGAATGCCGCCGCTTTGCCGAGCATTGGGTCGATGTCCAGCGCGAGGAGTTCAAGCGGCTGGGCATCACCGGCAAATGGGACGATCCCTACCTGACCATGGACCATCACGCCGAGGCGGTGATCGCGGCCGAGTTCATGAAGCTGCTGATGAACGGCTCGCTCTACCAGGGCTCGAAGCCGGTGATGTGGTCGCCGGTCGAAAAGACCGCGCTGGCCGAGGCCGAGGTCGAGTATCACGACCATACCAGCCACACCATCTGGGTGCGGTTCCCGGTGGAATCGTCGCAGGGTATTTGGGCAACGGAGAAACCCGCCAGCGTGGTGATCTGGACCACCACCCCCTGGACCATCCCGCAGAACCGGGCGGTGGCCTATAATCCGGGCGTCGCCTACGGGCTTTATCGCGTGGGCGCGGTGGCCGAGAATGCGACGGCGAAAAGCGGCGAGTTGCTGGTGCTGGCCGATGCGCTGGCCGAAAGCGTGCGGGCTGCGGCCAAGATCGAGGAATGGGAGCGGGTCCGCGACGTGACCGCGGCCGACCTGGAGGGGCTGGTGCTGGCCCATCCCCTGCGCGGCGTCGAGGGCGGTGCGGGCGAATGGGACTATGACGTGCCCATGCTGCCGGGCGAGCATGTGACCGAGGATGCCGGCACCGGCTTCGTCCATACCGCCCCCAGCCATGGCGACGACGACTATCAGCTTGGGCTGCGCTTCAAGCTGCCGATGACCTATAACGTCGAGCCGGACGGCTCCTATCGCGCCGACCTGCCGCTGTTCGGCGGCCAGGCGATCATCGGTGCGGACGGCAAGGAAGGCCCGGCCAATGTCAGCGTCATCAAGCAGCTGGCCTGGGCCGGCGCGCTGCTGGCCAAGGGCAAGATCAAGCATTCCTATCCGCACAGCTGGCGGTCCAAGGCGCCGCTGATCTATCGCAACACGCCGCAATGGTTCGCGGCCATCGACCATGCGCTGGCCGACGGCATGGGCGAATATGGCGACACCATCCGCACGCGGGCGCTGACCAGCATCGACAGGCTGGTGAAATGGTGGCCGCAATCGGGCCGCAACCGCATCCATGCCATGGTCGAGAACCGGCCCGACTGGGTGCTGTCGCGCCAGCGCGCCTGGGGCGTGCCGCTGACCTGTTTCGTGAAGAAGAGCGCGAAGCCCGGCGACCCGGAGTTCCTGCTGCGCGACCAGCGGGTGAACGACCGCGTCATCGAAGCCTTCGAACGGGACGGCGCCGATGCCTGGTATCGCCCCGGCTTTGCCGCCGAGGTGCTGGAGGGCGTGGCCGATCCGGCGGATTACGATCAGGTCATGGACGTGCTGGACGTCTGGTTCGACAGCGGCTCGACCCATGCCTTCGTGCTGCGCGACCGCGCCGACGGGGCGCCGGACGGCATCGCCGACGTCTACCTGGAAGGCACCGACCAGCATCGCGGCTGGTTCCAGTCCTCGCTCTTGCAGGCCTGCGCGACCAGGGGCCGGGCGCCCTATCGCAACGTGGTCACGCACGGCTTCACGCTGGACGAGAAGGGCATGAAGATGTCCAAGTCGCTCGGCAATACCATCGTGCCGGCCGAGATCATCAAGCAATACGGCGCCGACATCCTGCGGCTCTGGGTGGCGCAGACCGACTATACCGCCGACCAGCGCATCGGCCCCGAGATCCTCAAGGGCACCGCCGACAGCTATCGCCGGCTGCGCAACACGCTGCGCTTCATCCTGGGCAACCTGGCCGGATTCGACGAGGCCGAGCGGGTCGAGGCGGCCGAGATGCCGGAACTGGAGCAATGGGTGCTGCACCGGCTGGCGCAGATCGACCAGCAGCTGCGCAAGGGCTATGACGGCTTCGATTTCCAGGGCGTGTTCCAGACCGTGTTCCAGTTTGCCACCGTGGACCTTTCGGCCTTCTATTTCGACATCCGCAAGGACGCGCTTTATTGCGACGCGCCCGATGCGCTGCGCCGGCGGGCGGCGCGCACGGTGCTGGACCTGCTGTTCCACCGGCTCGTCACCTGGCTGGCGCCGATCCTGCCCTTCACCATGGAGGATGTCTGGCTGAGCCGTTTCCCCTCCGAGGATGACAGCGTGCATCTGCGGGACTTCCCCGTCACCCCGGCGGAGTGGCTGAACGCATCGCTGGCGGCGAAATGGGACACCATCCGCCGCATCCGCCGCACCGTGACCGCCGCGCTGGAGATCAAGCGCACGGACAAGGTGATCGGCGCCAGCCTGGAAGCCGCCCCGGTGGTGCATGTCGAGGAGCCCGAGGATCTGAAGGCGCTGAAATCGGTGGATTTCGCCGATATCTGCATCACCTCGGACCTGAGCCTGACCGCCGATCCGGCGCCGGGCGAGGCGTTCCGGCTGTCGGACGTGCCCGGCATCGGCGTGGTCTTCGAAGCCGCGGAGGGCGAGAAATGCCAGCGCTGCTGGAAGATCCTGCCCGATGTCGGCAGCCACCGCCATCCGGGCACCTGCGCCCGCTGCGATGCGGTGCTGGCCAAGGGGTGACGGTCCCGCCGATGGTTCCCGGCAGCGCCCTGCCGGCCGGGAACCGTCGCTAGCGGCTAGCGCAGCCAGAGGCCGGCCTTCTTCAGGATTTGCCGCGTGCGGCCTTCGTTCAGCGGCATGCGGCGGTCGAACATGGGGCGGATGCGGTCCCGGCCGGTTCCCTCCAGCACGATCTGCCGCGAGGGCGCCCATGCCTCGGCCAGCGGGGCCAGCCGCGGATCGCGCAGCAGCGTCTCGGCCGTCTCGACGGCAAGGTCGCTTTCCCTGGCATAAAGCAGCGGCAGGTCGCGATAGTGACAGGTCACGTCGCCGTCGAGCCCGGCGAGGCCGGGGCCCGGCCGCCCGCCGCCAAGCGCGTGGATCACCAGCGGAAGCGCCACCTGGTCCAGCAGCACGTCCAGCTTCTGGCTGGCCAGCGCCTCGCCGGGATCCTTGCGGATCGCCAGCGCCCAGTCCAGGAAGCGGCGGCCGAATTCCTGCGGGTCGGCGCCGAAGAACCAGCCGGCGTTGAAATACAGGTAACGCTCCCAATGCTCGTCGGGCTGGCTGGTGTCCAGCGAGCTTTCGTAATCCAGCCCGAAACGGTCATAGAGCGACTTCCAGATCGCGCCATAGCCCGGACCGTAAAGCGGCGGCTCGGGCCATGTCGCGCTGCGGCGCATCGAGGCCGAAGGGCGCGAGAAGTCGAAGGGCAGCCGGTCCAGCGGCCCGGTCACCAGCGTATCGCTGTCGAAGAAGACGAAGGGCTCGCCCGGCGGCAGCACCGACAGCGCCTCGATCTTGTTGCCGAAGGGATAGCTGGCGCCGAAATGCCGGGCGGTGAAGGGCAGGATCTCGGCCCCGAAATCCAGCAGCGCCAGGCGGATCGGGGCGGGTATCTTGGTCCGCTCGCCGCTCCAGGCGCCCTCGGCGGCGGGCTCTGCGACGATCAGCCGGCCGCGCCAGTCGGGGGCGTGGTGGCGCAGGCTGGCGGCGAACAGCGCCGCCTCCATGCCCAGGCGGATGTCCTGGCCGATCAGCAGGATATTGAAGGGGCCGGCCGGCACCGGCGCGGGGGCCCTGGCCTCGGCCTTGGTCTTGGCTGCCGGCTTTTTGCGCTTCGCGGCGCGTTCGGCCTGGCGCAACTGGCGCTGGGCTTCGCGCTGGGCGCGGTTGGCGGCCTGCTGTGCGGCCCGCCTGCTCGTCGGGGGCGGGTCCTCCCGGTCCTTGTCTTTTCCCTTGTCCTTGACCACGTCACACATACCCATCTTGCGAATCTTTACCGCGACGGGTTTAGCAACAGGACGGGGTTTCGTTCCAGAGGTGAATTCGGTTTTCCTTATTCAACCGCCATGCGATATGGCGGGGAAAGAATAGGGAACGGAAACACCCTTGAATTGCACGAAATGCAGAAACTCGGCAGAAACCTCACCAAAAAGGCAGGTTCCCGCTCAACGGCTTTCATTGCAGGGTGACTTCAGCCGTTGAACGATTTCCACTTTTACAGGTACGGCAAGACCGGGTGAGACGTGGGCACCGTGCTCATCCGGTCGCTCTTTATTCGAATTTGACATTCTACCCGAGACTTGTCGATCATTTCGATAAAACCATGGCGCTTTTCCGCCGATGCTCTTGTGCAGGTTTATTGAATCGCGCGCCCTGCAACCGCACCGGCCAAGGATGTGTCGCGCGCATCGGCCGGGGTCCGGCACCGCCTTGCAGTTGAAATGACGGCATTCGGCTCGCCTATCGTCGGCCGGCAGTCCCTGCCCGTTGCCCAAGGCTGGTTTCCGCCATTTCCCGGCCGGGCATTTTCCCTTTCCAGATCAGCCCGTTTTCCCGGAATCCGGCGGCGACGCGGCAGGGAGGCGGCGAATCCTGCGGCAGATTTCCGGCCACATGCGGGAACCTCCTGCACGGAACGGTCGTTCAATTCCCACATGCAAACTCAATCCGCTCGAAAGGAGTGCCGATGAACTGGGATATCATCGAAGGCAAATGGAACCAGCTCAAGGGCAGCGTCAGGGAAAAATGGGGCGACCTGACCGATGACGAACTGACCGAGATGGCGGGCAAGAAGGACAAGCTTGCCGGCAAGCTGCAGGAGAAATACGGCTGGACCAAGGAAAAGGCGGAAGAGCAGATCGACCACTTCTTCCGCGACAAGGTCTGACCCCGCTTTCACCCAGGTCCGACGACCCTCGGGGCCTCCGGTTCGCGCCGGGGGCCCTTTTCTTGCCACGGCCCGGCGGGATCAAGAACAAAATGCGAACAAATCCCCCATTGAACCTCTTGCGCGGGCTTCCTATCTTGTCTGCCAGCAGGGGGCGCAGACTGCCTGTCTTTAGGGGTTGCGCCTCTTGGCGAGAAAGGACTGATTCCATGAACGAATTCGCCCAAACCACCCATCCGGTCCTGCCCTTGCGGGACATCGTGGTGTTTCCGCACATGATCGTGCCGCTGTTCGTCGGGCGCGAGAAATCGGTGCGGGCGCTCGAGGCCGTGATGGAGCAGGACCGCCCGATCCTTCTCGCAGCCCAGAAGGATGCCGCGGTCGACGAGCCCGCCGCCGAGGGGATCTTCCGCACCGGCGTTCTGGCCAATGTGCTGCAATTGCTGAAACTTCCCGACGGGACCGTCAAGGTCCTGGTCGAAGGGCGCGAACGCGTCACCATCACCGATTTCGTGCCGAACGACGCCTATTTCGAGGCCCGCTGCGAGATGCTGCCCGAAGAGCCGGGCGACGAAGAGACGCTGGCCGCCCTGACCCGCGCCGTCGCCGAGGAGTTCGAGCGCTACGTGAAAGTGCGCAAGAACATCCCCGAAGAGGTCGTCTCGGCCGTAGCCGAGGCCCGCGATGCGGCGCGCCTGGCCGACCTGGTCAGCGGCCATCTGGGCATCGCGCTGGACAAGAAGCAGGAACTGCTGGAAACGCTGGTGACTGCCGAGCGGCTGGAAAAGGTCTATGGCCTGATGCAGGGCGAGATGTCGGTCCTGCAGGTCGAGAAGAAGATCAAGTCCCGCGTCAAGACGCAGATGGAGAAGACCCAGCGCGAATACTACCTGAATGAACAGATGAAGGCCATTCAGAAGGAGCTGGGCGACGGCGAGGACGGCTCGAACGAGATCACCGAGCTGGAAGAGAAGATCAAGCAGACCAAGTTCAGCAAGGAGGCCCGCGAAAAGGCGGAAGCCGAGCTGAAGAAGCTGAAGTCGATGTCGCCGATGTCGGCCGAGGCCACGGTCAGCCGCAACTATCTCGACTGGCTGCTTGCGCTGCCCTGGGGCGTGAAATCGCGCATCCGCAAGGATCTCGGCAAGGCCGAGGAGGTGCTGGACGCCGATCACTACGGCCTGGAAAAGGTCAAGGAGCGGATCGTCGAATACCTGGCGGTGCAGAACCGCTCGGCCAAGCTCAAGGGGCCGATCCTGTGCCTCGTCGGGCCTCCGGGCGTCGGCAAGACCTCGCTGGGCCGTTCGGTGGCCCGTGCCACGGGGCGCGAGTTCATCCGCATCAGCCTTGGCGGGGTGCGCGACGAATCCGAGATCCGCGGCCACCGCCGGACCTATATCGGCTCGATGCCCGGCAAGATCATCCAGGCGCTGAAGAAGGCCAAGACCACGAACCCGCTGATCCTGCTCGACGAGATCGACAAGATGGGCCAGGATTTCCGCGGCGATCCGGCCAGCGCGATGCTGGAGGTGCTGGACCCCGAACAGAACGCGACTTTCGTGGACCACTATCTCGAGGTGGAATACGACCTGTCGAACGTGATGTTCGTGACCACGGCCAACAGCTACAACATGCCGGGGCCGCTGCTCGACCGGATGGAGATCATCCCCCTGGCCGGCTATACCGAGGACGAGAAGCGCGAGATCGCGCGCCAGCACCTGCTGCCCAAGCAGATCAAGGCGAACGGGCTGCGCAAGGGCGAGTTCTCGGTCAGCGACGAGGCGCTGACCCATGTGATCCGCTACTACACCCGCGAGGCGGGCGTGCGGTCGCTGGAGCGCGAGATCGCCAAGCTGGCCCGCAAGGCGGTGACCGAGATCCTCAAGGGCAAGGTCAAGTCGGTCGAGGTGACGCCCGAAAAGGCCGAGGAATACCTGGGCGTGCGCCGCTATCGCTATGGCCTGGCCGAAAGGGACGACCAGGTCGGCGTGGTGACGGGCCTGGCCTGGACCCAGGTCGGCGGCGACCTGCTGCAGATCGAGGCGCTGAAGCTGCCCGGCAAGGGCCGGATGAAGACGACCGGCAAGCTGGGCGAGGTGATGAAGGAATCGATCGACGCCGCATCCTCCTTCGTCCGCTCGATCAGCCCCGAGCTGGGGGTGAAGCCGCCGAAGTTCGAAAAGGTGGACATCCACGTCCACGTCCCCGAAGGCGCGACGCCCAAGGACGGGCCGTCCGCGGGCATCGCCATGGTGACCTCGATCGTGTCGGTGCTGACGCAGATCCCGGTCCGCAAGGACGTGGCCATGACCGGCGAGGTCACGCTGCGCGGCAACGTGCTGGCCATCGGCGGGCTCAAGGAAAAGCTGCTGGCGGCGCTGCGCGGCGGCATCAAGACCGTGCTGATCCCGGCCGATAACGAAAAGGATCTGGCCGAGATCCCGGCCAACGTCAAGGAAGGGCTCAGGATCATCCCGGTCAGCCATGTGCGCGAGGTGTTGCAGCAGGCGCTGGTGCGGATGCCCGAGCCCATCGAATGGGACGAGGCCGCCGAGGAAGCGGCCGAGGCCAGCCGGCTGGCCGCGACCCGTGACCAGGGCAGCGGCGGCGCGGCGGTCGCCCATTGACACAAGCAACCGCGCGGGCCATCCCGCGCGGTTTTTTCTTGACCGAGGCTCCATCAGAAAGGAGTTCGCTCATGGCAAGATCGGAGGGAAAACCGAAAAGGGAAAGCACAGCCGAGCCTGAGCCGGCAAGGGTTCTGCAAAAGCGGCAGCTTCTGGCCCAGGTCGCGCGGCGGACCGGCCTGCGCAACAGCGAGGTCAAGGCCGTCGTCGAGGCCACCCTGGCCGAGCTGGACGAGGCGATTGCGGCGGGCATGACGCTGGCGCTGCCGCCCTTGGGCCGGGCGCGGATCAGCCGGCGCAACGACAGATCGGGCGGCGAGGTCATCACCCTGCGCCTGCGCCGCCGCGCCGCCGGCGAGGCATGATTTTTCGTCCAAAGCCTCTTGCAGCCCGCCGCGGCTGCGGCTATCTAGCGCGCATCGGGCGATTAGCTCAGCGGTAGAGCGCTTCGTTCACATCGAAGATGTCAGCGGTTCAAATCCGTTATCGCCCACCATTATTTTCAACGACTTAGGCCAGCGCATACGAAGCGCGCCTAAGTCGTCTGAACCTTCCCCTGCGGACGCAATCACAGAACTCGCGCAATTCAGCGCGCGATTCTCCACGCCCCACCACAGAGGAATGACGCCATGAGCACCTGCGCGAGATGCAACGAGCCGCTGCGCGATTGCCGATGCCCGGAACCGGGCAGCGAGGCCGATCACTACGGTCGCGTCTGGCGGCACTGCGAGGAAGGCTTGACCATGACCAAGGCCAGCATGGCTCGGTTCATGATGTTCTGCCTGTCGCAGAATGTCGAAATCGGCTCGGTCCATGCGTTCAATCCGCGCTATCGCGGATCGCAGGTGCTGGCCGCTGTGCGAATCCACCCCGACCAGATCGAGGCATTCGAGCGCGAGACAGGCGGCAAGCTGCGCCGGCCCCCTCGGCTCGTGCTGAACTGACCCCCGCGACCAGAAGGAGAGGACATGAGAGACTGGCAACCGATTGAGACGGCGCCGAGGGATGGGACGAAAATCGACCTCTGGACCGGCTACAATGAGCGGATCGCAGACTCTATGTGGCTGAACGGTCGCGGCTGGGTTTTTTGGGGAACGGACGGATTTGAAAGTCCCGGCTGGGAGAAAGTTTTCCCCGCTCCCACCCACTGGATGCCCCTGCCCCAGCCCCCGGAGGACGCGAGATGACCTGCACCACTTGCGCTGACCTACTGAACGAGGCCCTGAACCTGACGGTGCGGGGGCGCACCCTCGACGGCATCCAGCGCCGGGCTGACACGCTGGCGGTGTCGAAAGACCCGGAACGCTGGCAGTCGGAGGGCCTGTTTGACCGCTACGTCGAACGCCACAACTGCGAATGCGACCCGTGGCGCGTGATCGAGACGCGCAGCCTGACCCCTCAGCTATGGGCAGAGGATCAATTCCAGCGCGATCTGCACGATTGGGAGACGCGGGCACGGAAGCACATGACCGAGCATATGGAGGACGCGCGATGAGTGACGACCTGATTGACCGGCTGCGGAACTTTACCGAGGATGATGCGTATGCGACGCCATGGACCTTCGGTGAAGTGGTGCGCGAAGCCGCCGCCGAGCTCGCCCGCCTCCGCGCCGAGGTGGAGAGGCTGCGCGCCGCCCTTGCCGACGAGCGGGCGCATGCGGACGCGCTGGCAGAGGCGTTGGAGCGGGCAACCGTATACGTAGAGGGGCCAATGGCTGATCGTATCGGCCCCATGGTGAGGCAATGTCGCGCCATCCTCGACCAGCGCCGCGCCCGGCGTCAGGGGTGACAGCCAGCCGCCATCTGGTCCAGCAGCCGCAGCCCTGCCCGCTGGCTGCTGACCCCACCGTCCTCGATCAGCGCAGCGGCAAGCGCCTTGCGGGACGCCTCGGTGCCGTCACAGATCGCCGGGCCGCTTGCTGGCGTGTTCGCGCAGGCGGTCAACGACAGAAGCGTCGTCCAGATCATCAGTCGATACATCGTCCATCCTCCTGCGCGTCTCACGATAGGCCGCATCCTCTCGCGCCTGTGCGTCCGCCCTACCCCGCGCCCGGCCGCGCAGGAACGCAGCCACGGCGGCGGCGATGGCCCCGAGGATGGTGAGGAGCCACGCGGTCATGCCTCACCTCGCGCGACATTGACCAATTCAGCGCGAGCGATTTCCAACGCCCCGATCATCGAATAGCCGCCAACGGTTCCAGCAAGGCCATAGCGCGCGCAGCCGTCGAAGCAGTTCCCAGCCAGCGCCACCCCGATCAGTTCGCCTGACCGGGCCATTTCGAGCCACGATTCCAGCATGTCGATGCAGGCTTGGTTCGGCTCCGGTCGCCCGGTCGGGCCGCCCCGCAGGGCGATAACTGTGCCGGTCATGTCCGCCCCCCCATGCGCTTCGCCACGCGCGAGGCCGCGAAGGTGCCGGCGATACCAAGGCCGCTCACCAGCCATTCGGCCAGCCGGTCAATCTCGATGCTGAACACCTGCCCTGTCGGATCGATGGAGCCGACCCCTGCCCCGGCCAGCCAGCCGAAGAACGCGTAGAGCGCGATGCGGATGTAAAGGAACATGGTCACTTCCCTCCGAACATGGACTTGAAAAGCGCCAGAAGCGCGGCGATGATGCCCACTGACGGCGCCGCAGACTTGGTGGCGTTCGGCGTCGTCACCTTCGACATGGCAATTGCCTTCTCGCGCACGCTTTCCACGCGACGCGTCCAGCCCTTGCCATAGGTCGGCCAGAGTAGCGCGCCGGTCTTGATGTTCTTCGCCACGCGCAGGAAAGCGAGCCGCGCGCTGATCGCGCGGTCAATGACCGCCTCGGGATGAGCCGCCTTTGCCGCAGCGATGGTCTGCGGGCCGATCATCCCGTCAGCGGTCACGCCGAGGGCGGATTGCAGCCACTTCGCCCCGCGCGAGACTCCGCTGTTCACGGCCGCGTCGAAGGCAACCAGATCCAGCCCCGCCGGCAGATCGTCGCCGCGAACGGCATCCCAATAGTTCTGCCGGTAGATGGCAGCCACCTCGGTATCGGTGATGTTGCGCAGTTCGGCCTTGGTGATCGGGCGCTTCTTCCAGGCGCGATAGGTGGCGAAGGTAATGCCCTTCATGGTCGCTCCACCGGCATCGCGCGGGTCGTCCGCCCAGCCCCCCTCATGTGCGAGGGTTTCCGCTAAGCAGCGGTCGAAATTGCTTTTCATGTCGTCCTCGCGGGTTGCAGCGCCTTCCAGCGGCGATGGATGCGGGCGCAGTGGTCAGGTTCGGCAAAGATCATGTCGAGGATCAGCATGGCCGCCGTTCGCCATGCGGAGGGCCGGGCCTCGTGGATGCGGGCGCAGAGCGGCTTGCCCCGTGGACCGCAGAGGGCGCGGGACAGGATCACGGAGGCACGCCACCATCTGGTCATGTCGTTTCTCCAATGAAAAAGCCCCGCGCGAGGCGGGGCGACGTGGGCGGGGTGTTCCGCGTTCATTCCCGGTTCGGTCCCGGTTCTGAACTGATCGGTTTAGTTTTGGTCTGGGTTTGGTCCCGCGCGTTCTCCTGGCCCCCCTTGCAGCCGACCGCGCCCCGCCGCAAAACGCCGCCATGAAAGCGACGCATGACGAAACCACCTTCACCCTGACCGGCGAGATCTGGTCGGCCACCTATCCCCTGGACGAGCTGCCGAAATGGCTGCGCTGGTATCGCAGCCGCAAGGCGCGGTTCCCGAAGGCCGGGAACAGCTACGACGCGACGATTGCCGCGCTGGAGGGGCTGGCGGCCGAGCTGGGTGTTACGGTGCCCTCCGATTGACCCACCAGCGCTCCAGCGCCGCGCAGATGCCGCGCGGGCCGAGGTAGGACAGCACCGCGATCAGCGCCACGGTCTGCGGGTCAGTCAGGTCCAGGTATTCGCCGGCGCCGTCACCGATCAGCGCCATCCCGATGGCCATCGGAAGCTCCCAGATCATGAACAACCCGAAGGCCGGGCGGCGGCGGGCCCGGACCTCGCCGGCATGCCACATCAGGCGGCCTACGACGGCAGCGACCATGGCCGTGCCGGCGCCGCCGATCAGCTTCTGCATGGCCTCGATCAGGCCGGGTTCAGGCGGTGTATCCATTGTCTCTCCGTTTGGCAAAGAAAAAGCCCCGCACAAGGCGGGGCTAATTCATCTGTTTAGAATTCAGTCTCAGGTCGTTAGACCTCTACGAGAGCAGAAATGAACCCATCGTCCTTTTCGCCTTCGTGCGCCTTATTGGGATACCAGGCGAACATATTCTGGATAATCGGCTTATCCTCCTTCTGATACCGAGACACCGTGATGGAGTTCTCTACCGGAACTCCAACACCCTCACCGTTCGCATGCACCAAGTGCTTGATCAGGCGGAACGGTGGGTTTTCACGTTGCGGCGTCATCAGAGAGTAAGAATTGAGCGGCCGATCATCCACAGCCACCTCAACCCCGCCACCATTCTGTGATGCAACGACATAAGAAGCGAGGAGCAGGCCATTTGCCGGAATGCGCAATTCATCCACAACAGGTGCGTATTCTCCTGCAAATGCGCCTGACTTAAAGCTCTCAACAGCTTCCGATTCAGGATGAATCAGCGTCAAGTCTTTTCCTTTTAGACCTTCCGCCTCCTCCGGAACAGATGCCGAGTCCAATGCGCTTACAACGAGCTCGCAAACAGCGTCCATTACTGTTTCACTGGTCACATAGTGTAGACCATTTTCATACATATCAGAAACTGAGACGCCCGTAGCACTGGCGATTTCTTTCACCTTTGCGCCAAAATCCAGCGGTGAAATTCCCCTGCTCTCGAAAAGCGCGAAAAGATCTTTATAATACTGATCGGGCTCACCAGTTTCCGCCACTTCAGCATCAACCTTCGTCCAGAATATCAGAGGAACAACCTTAATCGACCTTCTTGCGCAAAGAGTCAGCAACCAGTCGATATTATACATCAAGCTCGCGGCTGATTGCCCGTTCTTGAAATGATTTGACTCATTAAGGGCATACTCCCAAACGACAGTGCTGCCGTCAGGAATTGCGCCTGACTTTACCCGGAGAATTGCCATCAACGACGTAGCCGCGCCGATCGACAGATTCTCAACCTCGATACGATCCTCATAAGTGGTTTTCATTCGCGAAACCCAACCATTCCTCATAAGGGAGTTGGACCCGCCGGTGACATAAATCCGTTGCATTTGAAAAGCCCTTGCTGCTTGGATCGGAAGCTATTGCATAGGTGGTCGGGCGGATCAGATCAAGGCTAAGGCGGATCGACCACCCAAGTGTCGGGCGACAATGCAGAATTTTTGATCACGAGAACATTACAGCAACATCGCCGGGGCGAGGACCGTCGAGACCTCGCCCGCGCACCGCGAATCATCACACCGCGTTCCCCAAGGCATCCACCCACGCCGAGCCCGTCCAGGTGATCTCGACGCCGAGGTCGGTGTCGAAGAACTTCTCGAAGAGAAACGGCGGGCTCGGCCTTTGAGAGGTTGGGCCTCCGTTCCCGGCAACCCGGTTGGGGAACGCTAGTGCGTCGGGATTTCGTCGCGCTGACCGAGAACTGGCCCCGCCCAGAACCTGTCCCGGCCGGCCGTTCGCACCGTAGCGGATGAGCTGCTGATCGGCGACATAGCCGCGATGGCGGATGGCCGAGTAGTAGAACTGCGCCACTGTCGGATTGTCGTGAATGTCGTTGTAAACCTCCGCACTCTCCGTACCGAGTAGGAAATCGCCAGCCACGCCTCCGCTCACATCGACTTGGATGTTACCGCCGGTCAGGACATGCCGACCAAAACGCGGTGAATGCCCGCCATGCTCGATCAAGCAGTGATCGAGGTTCACCGTTTCCGCCACGTCATAACCGATGGCCATGAAGTTCCCGCCGAAGTTATTCGCGACTGGCGGCGACCCGTGGACCTTGGACCCTGGACCAAAATCCACGCCATTGTTGTCCACGAGTATTGCGCATGCTGAATGCGAAATCTCGCCGCCGACCAGCCTGAGATTGTGGTAAGTTACATCATTGTTTTGCCCCCTGTTCGTCAGCATGAAATCAGACGAGCGTCCTTGATACAGTCCACACGCAACTGAGACCGCAGCATCATGGACGGTCAGCCGCGCCGCATGGGACAGGATGACCTGATCGCCAACATGGGAGGTCACCCGCGCGGTCAGGGTTCCGAAATCAGACGGCGCGCCCTGCTGCCCACAGCGGAACACGGTGATATATCGCCCCACCAGGCTCCGCGAGATCGGTCTGGACAGTTCCAGTAGGGCCGACCCGGCCTCGATTGAGCCCCGGATCGCTTCGAAACTGCCGACCTGACCGGTCACATTGGCGGCTGGAACCTTGACCAGCCTGACATGGTTCGCGTCAAGTACTTCGTCCACCGGCGACCAGTGGACCTGGCGCAATCCGCCGCGAGCAGGGCCCGCGCCCGCCAGCGCGAACGACAGGCCAGCATGGCCGCTTTCGAACACCGGCTCGGTAGCCTCAATGATATTTCCGACATTGGAAAATCGAACCGATGCAGACATGAAGCCGTCGCCACCAAAATCAGTAGGCTGGTATCCGCAACGCAGAATATCCATCTCGTTAACCGTGGAATTAAAGAAGTTCTCGGTGAACTTTCCATAGTTGCACAGGTTATTGATATAGACTCGATCCAGATTTGCCGCGTTTAGGGACATGGTTTTCATGCCAATCACATCCATATTCGGGTTCATTTCCCCCGTGATATACATGCGCCCCCTGATCTGGGGAGAAAACTGGCGCGAGGAAGATTGCTCCCACCGCCAAACGGCCTTCGGAACAGGATCAACGATCCCCTCGGCGGCCCAGAAACCGGACGTTCTGACCGCCGCACGTGCGCTCCAGTTCTTGATCTGGAATTTGACGCCCGAGCAATCGAACTCAACCCGACTGTCATCGAACAAGTTGCCCATGTCCCAAAGGCTCTGCGCGAAGTACTCGCTGAACACCTCATCATTGACGGCCAGCGTGATTGGTCTGTAACGCACCAAACCATGTCGCCCCGGAGACGTGGACCACCAGTCCATAAACTCGTCATGAAACAACTGCACCGCCGCCGTGACTCGAGCCTCATCCTGATCGGCAGAGTTCGCCAGGCCGGCGTAATAATAGTCCTCGTCATCCAGATATTCGGACAGATTCCACTCCAAAGACGTGCGTTTTACGTAGCGGTCGATCCAGTTTTGAACAGAAACCCCAGGCGTGGTCGTGACCACCTGATCGGCCTGTGTCGCCGTGCCAACACGGCGGCTCCAAGAACCAGCGTAGGTTGCTCCGCCTCCATCCACCAACGCGGTCAGCAGGTCGCCTGGCGCGAAATTGACGCCATCGACAACGCCGCCACCGGTTACTGACCATTGGTCACCGGCCTGTACCGGGCTAGCGTCAGGCCGATCGGATGGGAAGGCGCCCGACGCCGCGTCCCAATCCCCCACCGGTCGGACACCGGTCACGAGAGCATCGACATCACTACGCAGGTCAGAAACCTCGTGCTGAAGCCCTGCAACGTCAACCTGCCGGGCATCGGCCTCCGCCTGATCCGCGGCCTCTCGAGCAAGCCTCTCTGCCGGCAGACCGGCCTCCAAGGCTGTCAGCCGGGTTGCAACATCAGGCGGCACATCGGAGGAATCGTCAACCAGCAGGCGCCAGAATTCGCCCCTGCGGGTCAGGAGATATGCCTTTCCTGCCTTCATCGTCCCCTGGGGCAGAATCTGGCCGGTGCTGGAAAAAATGGACCTCTCAGTATCACCCTCAATCGAGATCGAGGGGGCCGCCGGGCTGTCTCTGTTCGGAATGAACTCGACCTTGCTGTTGTCGGTGAGGTCGCCAGCCGAGATGTAGTTCGCCACTCCAGCGCCAAACCGGGCCAGATAGGGACCGGAACTCGACGCTATTGTGTTTAGTCGCGGTATCCCCGCATTCGCCACCGCCCAGGAGGTGTTCTGGACCTGCGCGACACCCCAATAGGGCCACGTATCGAACAGCGGGTCGTTAGTTGACCCTGGGCCGCGCACCTGGAGGGCCCGGCCGGCACCGGTGAAAATTTGGCCCAACGACCCCGGCAAAGCGGCCTGCCCAGCCGCGACAGCGGCAGCTCGGGTAGAGAATATTCGGCCGCTGTTCGCCAGATCGGCCTTGGCGGCCAGTGCGGTCGCTAGATCTCGATCATCCACTGTACCGCTGCGGACGCGCCATGCGCTCGCGCCACGGCGCGTCAGGGTATAGGACCGGCCCGGCTTGAAGTATCCTGGGGGCAGAACCGTCCCGTCCGGGCTGAACACATCTCGCTCGATGTCGCCGTCGATGGTGAGCTTGACCGCACCCGTGTTTGTATCGACAGGGATGTATTCGACCGAAGTTCTGTCGGAAATCCGGGCCTCTGGGATGGAAAGTTCCGCGGCAATCGCATCGCCCGTGCCGCTGATGTTGATCAGTGGAATCGCGCCTATGCCCAGCAAAGTGCTGGCCGGCGCGCGCACGATCACGCCCCACCGAGGTGCAGTTTCAAAGAGCGGATCATCGGTGTTCTGTCCCGGTCCACGAAACACCAGAAAATTTCCCTCTTGAGTGATAATCGGTCCCAGAATGCTCGGCAGATTCTCCTGTCCCAATGCGACCGCAGCCGCACGGGAGTTAAAGGTTTTGCCCGAGTTGGCGAGGTCCGCTTTGCCGTTCAATTCCATACGGTCAACGCTGCCCGTGGCCACGCGCCAGATCGTCCCGCGCCGGTCGAGTGTATAGGCCCGGCCGACGACGAAGAACTCTGCGGGAAGCCGCGTGCCGTCGGCGGAACGCACGATCCGATTCTCGTCGCCAGACACATGAAGCATTACGTCAGTTTCTGCGTCGTTGGTGTTGGTCGCGGCCGGGATGTAGCGCACCGAGGTGCTGGCGGTAACCGACGCGCCGGCCGCGACGGCATTCACGGCCAGATCGGCGGTGATGGCGCTCCCAGTGCCGCCGATATTGATCAGCGGGATCACCGAAGCCACGTTCAGGGCACCGGCCAAGGTGGCGGCATTCGGCACCCGGAGCGCCACACCCCAGCTGGGCTGCGTCTCGAACAGAGGATCATCAGCGGTATTGTTGAAGCTACGCACCGCGAGCCAGTCATCCTCGATGGTCATGATCAGACCCAACGCGCCCGGCAGGGCCGACTGGCCGGCGCTCACCGCCGCGGCGCGGGACGTGAAAAACCGGCCGCTGTTGGCGAGGTCGGCCTTGCCGTCCAACTCGTCCAGGATGTCCTGCAGCGCCGACGGATCGCCCATGGTCTGCGCCAAGGTGATAAACAGATCGCGCAGGTCGCGCTTCCAAACGGCCCGGCGCGCCGTGGACCTGTCGCCCACCGGCAGGGGCCCAACGCCACCCTTCCCGTCCCCTGTATAGCCCTCATGGTCGCGCAGCAGGCGATTGACATCGTCAATGAAAGGCATGGCCCCTCCAATAGAAAAAGGCCCGCGTAAGGCGAGCCAGTAGGTCAGTGATTTTCGATCAGGTCAGGGCGTGGTGATGTTCGCGGGTCCAGCCGGCGCGCCCTCGACGCTGCTGACGTTGGCAGCGACGACCCAATAGTAATAGGTCGTCGCCGGGCTGATCGTGTCGTCCTGATATTCGCTGATCTGCCCCGATGCGCCGCCAGTGGTGCCGATCATGGTCGCGGTCCCGAAATCGTTCGTCGCGTTGCGGTAGACCCGGATGCGGGCAAAGGCGCCGGTCGGGTTGCGCCACGACAGATGGACGTAGCCCGAACCGTTCGATGGGATGAGCTCGGACGGCTGGCCCGGCGGCGTGGCATCAACCTGGATGGTGATGCTGCCAAGATCTTCCCATTCGTCCACGCCCTCAAACAGGCCCGTCCAGCGGGCGCGCACAGCATAGATGGCGCGGTCACTGATTGCCGGCGAGGTAGCGATCATCCCGGACGAAACCATTCGTTGCCAGTAACCCGCCTCCGGGGAAATCATGCTGTATTCGGCCTGCACCTCCAGATCGTCCCTGTCGGGGATCGGGACCGCGGCAACCTCGATCACCGCCTGCGCCGTCGTGCCGGTGGTGTTGATGATCCGTTGCGTCACCACCGCGTCCAGCTCCGGCGGCCCGTCCAGTTCCGGGGTCGGAGGCGCCACGATCAGATCACCCTCTTCCTCGGGGTCCCATGCCTCCGATGCGCGATCCACCTTTGCCAGTTCGATCCGGCATTCGAGATTGATCGGATCGAACTGATGGTTCAGCACCTCGTATTCCCCGACGATCTGCCGGCCGCTGCCATCCTCGGGCTGGTAGTCCAGCAGGATGGTATGGCGCTGGCCCGGAAAGCGCGGATAACGCGCCTTGAGGCCGACAAGATTGGTGACGATCTCGACCTTGGCGCGGTTGTCGTCGTGGATCTGCTTTTTTGCCAGACGGCGCGCCTGCGACTGGTTCGGGCACATCTCCATGCGGTATTCGGCCGATATCTCGCCTTCCTCGGCCAGCCGATCCTCATCCCGCCACGGTTCCAGTTCGGTAATCGTGAACGATTGATCCTCGCTCAGGAAGAACGGGATCAGGACGTTGTAGCCCTCGCGCTCGTTGATCGCCTCCTTGGTGACGATGGACGATATGTCCTTTGCCGTCAGGGTGCAGGCCGGCGTGCCGAAACCGCCCCCGATCAGGCCGATCTTGCCGTCCTGCGTCTCATAGGCCCGGATGCCGCTGCTGGCGTGCATGCGGTCCAGCACATCGACCGGGCCCTCGTCCAGCGTCCAGTAGCCCCAGAGCCGCAGGTTCGGCGCGGTGCCCCCGGCCTTCTGCGGGATCGGCAGGTCCGCCACATCGGCCATGGCCTCGACGCTGGGCCAGTCCACCTCGCCCGATGCCAGCCGGTAGCCGTCCGCATGGGTCAGGTAATGCGCGATGACCAGCGCCGCATTGTCGCCATAGGCCGAGGTGTCGCTGCGCGGATCATGGATCGCCTGCCCCTCGATCACCCATTGATAGGTGGTGTTCGAGGCCTTCGGAAAGACCTTGGCGAAGTCCTCGGCCTTGGGCGCCCTCGCCGTGACCAGGAAAGTCGCCTGCCCCTGCAATCGCCGTGCGGCACCCCACGTCGCCGGGAACGCGCTGGACAGGACGCCGTAATTGCCGCCCTGCCCCGAACCGTTGCGCGTCCTGACCGTGACGAAGCCGGCCTTGTCGGTGCTGGTCACAACGCCATTGCCATCGAGCGTGACCGGCTCCCCGTCGATCCAGAAGGCCACGAATCCGTTGATCTGGCCGTGATTGACCACGACCAGTTGATAGAGCGTCCCGGATTTGGTGTGAAAGAATGCGCGAATGCCGCCGGCAAGATTCCTGCCGACATAGATCCGCCGCGCCGCTTCGGTCTGGTTGATGACCGCCTGAATCTCCGAGACGGGGATGTTGATCTTCGGGGCCAGCAGGCGGGAAACGCCGATGGCGATGGCGGCCGCTGCCACCTGCCCCACCGCCATGCCGATGCCGGCCGCACCATAGAAACCGAACTGAGCCATCAGCGCATTGGCGAAGATGGCGTTGAACCCGGCCGTGACCCATGCCGCGATAGTGCTGAAAACCGCCATTACTTCACCATCTGGATTTCGGCGATCCGGTATCCCGACCGCTCAAGGATGCGTTGCGCCGCGCCGCCGTTGCAGGTCATCTTGACGAGGGTTGCGCCCCGCCCCTCGGCCCAGGCCTCGAAGGCCCGCAGCAGCGCCAGACCCGACCGATCCTCGGCAAACCAGCCGAGTTCGATTGCCACCGGAGCCGGGCTGATGACCGTTTCCGAGATACACCCCGCGATGAACCCGCCGCCCGAGACCAGCACCACGCCTCGGGGATCGTGGATCAGCCGGGCCAGCGTCTCGCCGGTCCAGAGGCGGTCCGCGCGCTGCGGGCCGTTCACTGACACGACAAGCCGTCCGATCATGTCGATGATGCGGGGAACGTCCTGCATCGTGGCGGGGCGGATCATGCGGACCTCATGAAAAAATCCCCACCGAGGTGGAGCCGAGTTCTCATCTGTTCTGGATAGGCGAATCGTCCAGCCGTCGCTTACGGTTGCGGGGAGGGAGGAACCGCAATGAAGATCATACTTGAAGGGATCGGACCGGATATTTCATCGGTGCGCGAACACATCGACCCAGGATTGCGCAGGACGAGATTCTACGTCGAAACCAAAGACCCTCAACTGTCTGACGGCCACGGTTCGGCGGAATTGACGATTATCGTCCGCCTCGGAGATACGACAACTCTTCGAGACGCCGAAGCACTCGCTCGGCAATCCGCTGTTCAATTTTTGCGACGAGCCGCAGAGGTGATAGACGGCGAAGATATTTCATAACGATCTCCTTTAGCTTCCTGGCACCCAGGTGATTGCCTTGTCCTTGAGCGTTGCCAGCAGTTCCAACCCGGTATCGCCGGGATAGCGGCGCTGCTGGTCGGTATGCGTCCAGCGCCCATAGGGCGGTTTGCCCTGCTGCGACATGCGCCCGTAGCATTCCAGTTCGATAGTGCGGGCGTCTGCGCTGGACGTGCTGGTCATGTCCTTCATGCGGCCGACGAACACGCTCATCGGATCTCCGATCAGCCTGCCACGGTGTTCGCCGTCATGCTCGTCCGTTGCGAAAAGCTGATACAGCACCTGCACGCGGCGGCCGTTGACCTCGGAGCCTTGATCGTCACAGAGCGCGATCATCTCGGGCGAGGCGTTCGGGATGGTGAACCGCACCATGCCCGCCGATAGGCCATAGGTCAGTTCCATGGCGCTGATCTGGATCACGTCGCCGGTGCCCTGATACTCGACCCCGCCGGCGGTCAGCGGGCCATAGCCGAGCCACCAGTTCTTGGGGTTGGTTTTGAAATCCATCTGGCACAGGATCGTGCAGCCGGTGACGCCGTTGCGCAGCACCTCGTCGGGAATGTCGTGGATGCTCATCAGAACGCCTCCACCAGCGACAGGGCCGAGGAACGGAAGCGCCCCGTCCCAAGGCCGATCTGGTCGCCGGTCTCCATCATCACCTTGAGCCGTAGCTGATCCACGATCACCACCGTCCCGGACGGCTGCGCCTCGCGGAGGTTCGGCATGATCGAAACCCGGATCGCCGTCTCGCTCTCCCCGATTGAGGTGGTGTTGACCACCTGATGCAGCCGGTCGCCCAGGCTGATGAAATGGCCCGGCCACAGTTGCGACAGCGCCGGCTTGTTGATGTCGATATAGCTGGCCCTATGCGCAGCGGCGGCGCGCAAGGTGAAGCCGTCGAAAGGCTCACCGAGGAAGCCGACATGATCGAAGGTATAGGCCGGGGCCATGTCGCAGCCGGTCAGCCGGCGTCCACGCTGATCGTTCGGACGCCATTGGGTGCAGACCGGGACGACGCAGGTGGTGCCAGCCGCGCTCATCTGGGTGATGAACGACGACAGGGCCAGATGCGACTGCATGTCGTGGGCCAGAACCGTCATGTCCAGCCGCCAGAAGCCATTCAGCGCCGGCTTGGCGAACGTCTCGCCGTCGATGTTGGTGAAGGGCTGGAAGCGCAGCCCTTCCAGCTTCGGCACCGAGGATTGCAGCTTGACCGGGAACGGGAACGATACCTGCATCAGCGGCCACCCCTGAGATATTGCTGGTCCGACTGGCGCCGGTTGTTCGAAGCGATGGCCTGCGAGACGGTCAAGATCACCTCGTCCTTGGTCACGTAATCGGCCGAAACCACCGCGCCGGGGGCGTTGTTGTTGATGGTGATCTTGGGGGCGCTGCCAACCTGCCCGCGTGTATGATCAATCACCGTCTCATTGGGATGCAGGATCGCGGGAAAGCCGCCCCTGCCATCGATACCGCCGCTGCGCGAGCCATGTCCCGTGAAGCCGCCTCCGTCGAAGGACAACAGCCCGCCGATGGCGCTGGAAAGACTTCCCATGCCCGGCAGGCCAAGAATCCCCTTCATGATCTGGGCCTTGGCAATCTCGGCCAGAAGAGAAGCCACCGCGTCCTTAGCCGAGGCCGACCCGTCGATGATCGAACCGAACATATCTTCCAGCGCATTCTTGCCGCGCTCTGTCGCACCCTTGATCTGGTCCAGCTTCTCGGCGGCCTGTTCGGCGTTCAGACCGGCGGTAACATAGGATTGCGCGAGTTGATCGATTTCCGCGCTCAATTCCGGGGTGATCTGCTTGCCGGCCTTCTGGGCAGCGTGCAGGAGTTCGGCGCGCTTCCGGGCATATTCCAGCGCATCGCCATAATCCTCGCCGCTTGCCGCTACAAGCAACAGAGACGCAGCTTCGGCTTCCAGTGCCGCAGTGCGTTCACGGATTGCCTTTACCTCCTTGGCGTAGTCATCCAGTTGCTCTTTGCGGCTGCGGCCGCCAGATCCGCCCTTCTTGCGACCCTTGGAGCCGCCCTTGCCGGGCGACGCTGGGTGATCGGCAATGCTGACCGGCTCGACGCTTGGCGCAGACGGCGGCGGGGTGTAGCCATCCAAGCCGATGAACGTCCCGGTATCCATGTTGGCGCCATAGCTATGCCGGGGCATATTGGCGGCCTCAGCCCGCAACGCGGCCAATTCGTTGCGCACCTCGCGCAGCCGCGCCATGGCCTCGGAGTTGTCAAAGCCCAACTCGGTATTGAGTTCGATCCGCGCCTGTAGTGTTCCGACCTCCTCTTCAAGCGCAGCGATCTTGCGTTCGGCCTCACGAACATCGGGGTTGAGCGTTTGCCCATCGTCGTTGATGCCAAGGGCTTCGTTGAGATCCGCGAATATCTGAGCATTGCCCAGGTTATTCAGCCAGGCCGTTCCCGCTTCATCAGCATCACGGATTGCATCCGCGATGCTCTGGATTCTGGAAACAAACCCTTCAGCGTCGAACCGATCCAGACCGGAACCCAAGCTGCTGATACCCTCGGCAAGGGCTGCCGACGCGCCCGTTGCCTTGTCAAACTCGCCCACCACGGTCACAAGGCTGTTGCCGAGCCGCGTGAACGCCTGCCCGACTGTGGTCTGCGACGTTTCAGCCTGCCGGCGCAACTCGCCCGATCCAGCCTCGAAAGCGCGGAAAAATGCAGTGCTGGAAACCTGACCGTCAACCACCAGCTTGCGAAGCTCGGCCACGGAACCATTCGCCTCTTTCAAGCCGCGCGCCACGGCCTGCGCAATCGTCGGGGTGCCTTCAAGGATCGAGTTGAATTCCTCAGCCCGGACAACGCCACCACCGAGGGCCTGAGAAAGCTGCAATAGAGATCCACTGGCGCTGACGGCATCGGTCCCGGCAACCTTAAGCGCAACAGCGATCCCATCGGTAAACCGGATCAGATCGTCCCCGGTGACGCCCAATTCCTTTTGGGTCAAGGCCAGTTTGGAATACAGATCGACTAGGGAATTGATAGGGGCCGAGTTTCTCTGCGCCGACCGGAACAATTGATCGTAGACGCGCGACAGTTCCGCACCCTCAAGGCCGGCAACGCGCAAGGAGTTCTGCATCTGGGTGGCCGCATCGGCAAGGCGCATATACTGCCGCACCTGCTGTGCAGCAACGCCGCCGGCAAGCAATCCGCTACCCACCCTGAACAGTTGCTGCATTCCCCGGAGTGAGCGCCCGGCAGAGCGCTCCAAAGCCTGAAACGAACGCTCCGAAGCCTTGTTCGAACTCTTGAACGCAGCCTCTGCGCGCTGCGCGGCCTTGATCGACCGCGCCTCGATCCGGGCGAGTTGCTGCAAGAACTTTTGCTCGGTCAGCCCGATAGGAAGTTCAAGACCCGCCTCAGCCGCCATTGCTCCACCTCTCACCTAGCGCGCAGAGCGCGTCGTATTCATCGTCGGTCAGCGGATCGCCGCTATGGGCATGCCCGCTGCCCTGCGCCCGGTTCCAGCCATCCACGCAGGCCGAGAACTCCCAGAACGTCATTTCTTTGATCTGGGACGGCGTGAAGCCGAGCGCGGCACCGGTTCCGTAGATGCGGGAGAAGCGGATTCTTCCGTCGCCGCCCCCGCCTCGACCTCCCCCACCGGATCATGCTCCTTGCCAGAAAATGCATGCGAGAGAATGGTGAACGCCAGAACGTTTAATTCGGACATGTCCGCATCATCGAAAGCCTGCTTGACCTTGCGGTCGGCCTTCTGCCGATCCATGCCGGCTCCGATCAGGCCGAGGCGCAGGCAAGCCATGACCTCGCGCACCTTGACGGGTGCATAAGCAAGGCTTCCGCGTGAAACGCCCTGCGACAGCCGATAGCGCAGGTCCATCGCACCGTCTTCGGTCAGGTCGTCTAGGGCCTCTAGTTCCCCGATGCGGAGAAGGAACTCATCCTCTCCGCTCGACCAGTTCGCCGCAAACGGCTCGGCCATCAGGAAGCCCCCACCTCATGGAAGGTCAATTCGCCATCGGATACGATGGAAACCGTGGTCTGCGCCTTGTTGCCGCGCTCGCCGGTCACTTCGAACCCGGTCACATGGACCTTGCCCTGCCAGTAACGGCCATTTGTCGCGTCATCGGGCGCGCCGATGTAGATCCTGGCATTGATACTCTCGGTCGTGTTGAACGCCGCCCACCATTCGTCCACCGCCTCCGCAGCAAGAATGCCCGAGCCGCTGGCGCTGAAATCAAGGCTTTCGACACCGCGTTCGATCCAAGACGGGAGTTCAGGATCGTCACAGTCAGGAACGTTGACCTCGGTCGTGTTTTTGGTGAACGAAGCCGTGTGATTGGTCAGGCCGCAGGGGCGCAGATAGGTGCCGGGAACAGTGGCGCTCTCAAGGAAGATAGCAACCGTGCTGCCAACATAAGTAGTTGGTTTTGCCATGGTAGGCTCCATTTGATGATTGCCCTGCCCACGGGCGCATGATGGGCGGCCGGGATCAGTCCCGGATTTCTTGGATGCGGTCGCCCGCCTTCTCGCGGCAGGATCGCGTCAGGCCCGCATGAACCTCACCGGCACGAAAGATCATGATGACGTTGCACTTAGGCGCCCATTCGAAGTCTCGAAGGACGCGCCACTTTCGCTGCCTTGGCATTTCAACCCGAAGTCCACGCCTTTCGGATAGCCCGAGATATGGCCGATCTGACCCGAGCCCTGTTCGCCCGCCATGCGGGATTGAAATAGGGATTCGCCGGCATGTTCTTGGTGCCATGCTCTTGCAGTTTTGCGTTCTGGAAGCGCGCGCCCGTGTGGTTTGTGACAATAGTCGTGTCATCGCCAGCCTTGACTACGACGCCGATAAATCCGCGCTCACCCCGGCTTGTTGCAATCGTTGCGGCATCCTCGACCCTGATCGACCTGATCAAAGCGCCATCCTCGCGTGGCGCCAGATACCGCATCGCAGAGGCTACCTGTTCACCGCTGACCTGCGCTTGCGCCCTTCCTGCCGCAGCCACCTTGGCGGCCTTCCGCCGAAACATAGCTTGCATTTCAGGGATACCTTTGACCAAAATGTCATCTCCCATGTAGCGCGAGGCACCATGAAAAAACCACTGGCGATATGCTCTCTGGTCTCCATTGCCGGCGCGGCTTTGGCGCAAGGCCATGGACAATTCCAGAACACAACCCCCGAACATCTGGATAGATGCGCCGCGTGGGGCCGGTTCGCTGAATTGGCAATGACCGCCCATCAAGAAGGGCGCCCGATGGCCGATCAGATGAAGCTAAGTCCAGATCCCAGAGCATATGAGCTTATTTTCGCCGCATACCAAACAGAGAGATTTTCTAGCAAAATCGGTCAGGAACGCGCAGCCGCCGCATACCGAGACAAGATTTCCGCCGATTGCATCACCACACTATCTGGGAAAACCGAAACTGACGGGGATCGACAGGCGCAGTTTTGGACAATTGACAAGCCGGAAAAAAATAGCGCCAACCCCTAGCCTTCAACCATCGCTTCAACGCTGACCATACCATGCGCCGACGCGCCATCAGGATCGTCCATGACGCGCACCAGCGTGACGCGCATTGGATGCATGGTCAGCGCCACCTCATCCGCCCAGCCGTTCAGCGCAGCGGCAATGTCATCGGTCAGGTCTTCCAACGCCCCCTTGTTGGTTCGCCTGTCGAAGGCGTCGATCTGTAGCGTCACCTCGCGCGCCTCGATGCATTCGACCGAGGCGTCATTCCAGTAGCTCGGACCCAGCACAATGTAGGGCATCGGTGTCTTTTCGGTCGGCTTGTCCACGACCGGGACGCCGGTGATCTGGCTGCGCAGCCGGGCAACGACGACCTGGCGCAGGGCGCGACCGGCTCTCATTCCTGCCCCCTCGTTTCGGCGTAGAATTGCAGGAACGCCCGATCCTCGGTTTCCTGCGGATCTTCCATGGCATCGAACATCCTGCCGTCGATCCGCACTCGCCATTCGCTGGTGATGCGACGGGTCAGCGTCGAAGCGCGAACGGTGATTATGGCCGGGTTCCGGCTCTCGACCCGCGCCTGCATCACGCTCTCCCCACCCCGCCGGGGCGCGTAGTTGCACCAGACCGTGCCGCGATCCACCCAGGACTGGACAACCTGCCCGTCCGCGTCTTCGCCCTCAATCGGCTCCATCAGCGTGGCTCGCTTGGTCAATTGGCCTGCCGTCATCGGCTGATACGATCTAAGCAAGGGCCGGATCCCGCATCTGATAGAGCATCGACACCACCGGAAACGGCGGATAGCCCAACTGGAATGCACCCTCGGTATCGTTGTCGGGGTTCCGGCGCAGAACGCCAATCCAGTAGATCGTCGCGACCTTCACCCGGGTCGGAACAATGGCGCCGGACGGAACCTCCCCATCCTCAATGAACTCTGCGGCGCCGGTTTTCAGATAGGCAATGACGGCCTCGCTCACGGCCTCGCATAGTAGCTCAAGGGCCGCATCCTCGTCATCACCGTCAATGCGGAGCGCGGCCTTGATTTCGTCCAGATCGACAAGCTGCACCATCACGAAGCCCTCGCATCCCGACCCTTCTTGACCGCCAACCGCCAGCCCTTGCCGCCATCCGGCTTTTCGTCTGTCACATCCTGCGCGATCCACAGCGAGCCGCCGTAGCTGACGGCATCGCCCTTTTCGTAGCTTTCGCCCGATTTGTAAGGCCCACGATCAACGATGCCGGGTAGGCGGATGGATTTCACCACGTCGCCACGCTGAAACTTGACGACAACCCGGCCATGCTCATCGGACTCAAAGCTCATATCCTCGAAGCCGAGTCCATCAGCACCGTCCTTACCATCAGCACCATCGCGGCCCGGCTCGCCGTCCTTGCCGACGAACACGCCAAGATTTTTCGTGGTGCCGTCGCTCATCACCGCGACCAGACTGCCGCCATCGGCGCGGAACAGATCTTTCACGTCCAGACCGTCACGGCCCGGCTCACCGCGTTCTCCGGGCGCACCATCCCTGCCATCAACCCCATCACGGCCATCCTTACCGTCTTGCGGCGCAGGTATGGATTCCAAGAACTCCCTTACCTGATCCCGCAAGACGGGAAGCACGTCATCCAACCCAACGCTGGCGCCATCCTTGCCATCGCGACCGTCCTTGCCAGCCGCAGGCTCCGGGCGCTCTGCAAGCGCCCTTTCCAGAACCTCAATTCGGGCCAGAAGCGGCGCGGTTGCAGCCTTTACGATTCCGGCCAGTTCCTCGCCAAATGCTTTCGCGTCGATCATGCGGCCTCCAAGCTCTTGCGCATCGCAAGCAGCGTCTCCGCCATAAAGGCGCGTTCCTCGGCTGCGTCCTGCGCCGATGCGTCCGGTTGCGGGGCCGCTTCGGCTTTCGCCCACGGATCAGGCCGCGCATCACGCTTCGCCAGAGCCTCAAGGCTGTAGTTCTGTTCTTGAAGCATCGGACTGTCGCCGCCCTTTTTCGGCCCCAGATCGAAACGACGACGCATCTCATTGGGCGAAAAGATGCCTTTGGCCTTGTCCATGACCTCCATCTGAGTCACAGAATCCATGCGCAATAGGCCGTCCAGATCGAACTCCGTCCCGATCCCTTCGGCCATGCCTAGCCCTTCATCAAGGCAGATTTCCGCGTCCTCGATCAACGATTGCAGGCACTGGCTGTAATATTCGACGTTCAGCGCCTGGATGTTGTTGTAGGTCGGCATTTGGCCGATGCCGATCTTGTAGGGAGGCACATGGTAGGTGCTGCACACCACTTCTGCGGTCCATTTAAGCTGTTCGATCATCTGGGCGTCGGTCGATTTCATCGCCAGCGCCTCGAATTTCAGCCCATCACCGAGGACTGCAATCTTGCCGCCGCCGCGCCCCGAATAGCGCTCCTCCCAGGTCTCTTTCAGCCGCGCCGCTGTCTCATCGGAGATAGCGCCTGGGGCGGTCAGGATACCGCCGGGGACCGATCGATTGCCGAAGAACGACGCGCTGTTGTTCTGGATGTTCAGGCCCTGCGTAGCAGCCAACCCATTGGCGAAGATTGGTGACAACCCGACCAGCGGATGAAACAGCGTGTTGAATCTGTCGTGGATGATTTCTCGGGCCGGAACGACGATGCTCTCCTTGCCAGCAGACAGGTTGTCGGGCTGTATCTCGTAAAAGACAGACCCGTCATCAGCAATCAGCGGCTTCACCCGCGCCGGATCTAGGATGTGCATCTGCATCACGACGCCGCGGCCATCCCGCACCTTGAGGACGTAGGTATTGCCGCAGGACAGCTTGGACAGCACCCAGCTTTCCCAGAACTGGATCCGGGTCTGGTAGCTGTTCGGCTTCCGCAGGACCGGCGAATAGGCCGGGTTCGCCACCTCGGACCAGATGCCGGAACCATCCTTCTGCACCAGCTTGACACGCAGCTTGGCAATGTCCCGAGCGATCAGGGTCATGCAGGCAAAGACGGCGTGGAATGCGAGGACAGACTCCTTGCTGACCTCGACGTTCCTTTGCCAAGCACCAGGGAACGATTCCAGCACACGCCATCCGCCCCGAGACGGAACCTGATGCAACGCCTTTTCCTTGCGCTTGAACGGCCACATCGGCGTTACCTCTCGTATGGTGACGGCTCAGGGAACCGCTCATCGATCCAGCGGCAGAACGCCCGGTCAAGCGCCACGCTGTCCGAAATCGACACAACATCCTGACTGCGCGGCGGCTTGGACCACCTGTGCAACTTCACATCATCGCGGCGGACGGACGGCTGCGGATGCAGGTTGTGATAAAGGGTCCGCAGGAGATAGGCGTAGCCTGCGTATTCCTCGATCAGCGCCACCAACTTATCCCGCTCGTAAACAGTCGGGGTGTGCAAACCGAAGAACAACGGCCTCTCTACACCCTTGGCTATCAGAATATCTCTCGTGGCACGGGTCTGCGCGCGATACTGACCCGCAGCCGACGAACTGCGCAGGTATTCGTCAATCGTGCCCCTGTCCTCATGCCGGAACTTCCATGGGCGAAGCACGAAAATGTCATCATGCATGACGATAAAGCGCGACGAAACGCCAGCGGCGCATGCCGCCAGAATATTGGCGGTCGATGAGGCATAGCGGTTCGCGTTCCTCGCGACCGGAACATGAACAACGCCCGGAATGTCGGGCTTGTCACCAGCAACGATCACCCGGTCATGCGTCACATTGACAAGAGACCGAATGGCGTAACGCAATTCGAAATCGTCATGCGCTTTCTTGTAGGGGATAACAACTGACCTGCCCCCCGGAAGTTCCCTCGCTGTGATGTAGAGTCTGCCCAACCTGAGAAGGAGCAGACGACATGAGGAAAAGCCGGTTCACCGAGGCGCAGATTATCGGGATGATCAAGGAGCAGGAGGCGGGTTTGCCGACTTCCGAGCTTTGCCGGAAGCACGGGTTGAGCCCCGCGACGTTCTACAAGCTCAAGGCGAAGTATGGCGGGATGGACCTGTCGGACGCCAAGCGGCTGAAGCAGCTCGAGGACGAGAACGCGAAGCTGAAGCGCCTTCTGGCCGATGCCATGCTGGACAACGTGGTTCTGAAGGATCTCTTGGGAAAGCCCTGACGACACCGGTGCAACGGCGGGACGCGGTGCTGCGGGCGATGAAGGATCATCCGATCTCTCAGCGTCGGGCCTGTGTCCTGATCGGTGTCGATCCGAAGACGGTGCGGCGTGACAGGCCACCCGACAACCCGGAAATCCGTGAGGAGATGCACAAGATTGCCGAGAAGCGCCGGCGGTTCGGCTACCGGCGCGTGGGCATCCTGCTGGAGCGCAAGGGCATGATCATGAACGAGAAGAAGCTCTATCGCATCTACCGGGAAGAGGGCCTGTCGGTGCGCCGCAGGCGTGGCCGCAAGAGGGCACGAGGTAGCCGGACGCCAATACCAGCGCCGTTGAGGCCAAACCAGCGGTGGTCGTTAGACTTCCTGTCCGACACGTTCGGGGCCTGCCGCAAGTTCCGCATTCTGGCTGTGAACGACGATTGCTGCCGCGAGAACCTGGCGTTGATCGCTGACACGAGCATCTCTGGGGCTCGGGTGGCACGGGAACTGGATGCGCTGGTCAGGATTTACGGCAAGCCCGCTTGCATCGTCAGCGACAACGGAACCGAGTTCACCAGCAAGGCCATCCTGAAATGGGCCAACGCGAACGGCGTCGAATGGCACTACATCGACCCGGGCAAGCCGCAGCAGAATGGCTACATCGAAAGCTTCAACGGCAGCCTGCGCGACGAATGCCTGAACGAGGAAATCTTCGACAGCCTGGCTGATGCCCGCCGCAAACTGGCCCTCTGGCGCTACGACTACAACAACGTCAGGCCCCATTCCTCGCTGGGCAACAAGACCCCGTCCGACGCGCGCCGAGCGCTTGAGCAATCTGAGGGCTCCGCGCCCGGCGCGCTTGCCACACCCGAAACCAACCAATATCAACCCCAAGGACTCTCGTTATGAACGAGGGACGACCGGGGGGCAGGTCAGCGATTATACGCGCGGTCGCGGCCGACGAAGATCGTGTCCACCGCCGTCTTCATGTTGTCGTAGATCCCACGCGCACAGGCGCCGCCGAAGAAGGCAAAGGCCTTGTCATGGGCATCGAACACCATTTCCTGCGTCTCTCGCGGGTAGGCCCGGACGAACAGCATCCGGCTATGACAAAGCCGGACGTGAGCCACCTTCACCGTGGTGGTCACGCCGTCGATCAGAACGACCTCGTGACTCCAGTCGAACTGGTAGGCTTCACCCGGATCGAAGCTCAGTGGCACATAGGCGGCGGCTGACGCTTCCTGCTCCGCCTGCGACCACGAAGCCGCATAGCGTCGGACCGCGTCGTAGCCGCCGTCATATCCGAGGGCCCTGAGCTCTTCGAAAATCCGGATGCGGGTCAGCCGCTCGCGCTTCGGCTTGCGCGCATTCGCCGCCAGCATCTCGTCGAGCTTGCCTTTCCAGGGACCGATCTTCGGCTGCGGTTGGACGGTTCGCTCGTAAGTCATCTCCGTTGCGCCGGACCGGATCACCTTCCGAACCGTGTTCCGCGATACCCGCAGCTCTCGGCAGATATGCTTGATCGACTTCTTGTCCTGGAAATACGCCCGGCGGATCTTCGCAATCGTCTCCACAACCAGCATCCCACACTGTGCCCCCCGATAGCCTCGGAGGCATCATGACCATCAGCGTAAGGGGGGTCATTTTTGGAAGCCGATTACCCCGTTACGGGGTCAATTTTGCACGCCGGTTCACAAATTTGCGCAGAAAGTGTCGAAATAAGACTTTGTAACCAGATGCATGATGGATCCCAGCAGTGACGATGCTCGGGAAGCATATACGACCGTGCTGCAGCACAACAATCCAAAATGTACCTCTGGCGTCAGGATGCAACTTTACTGGCGCAACGAATGGTCCGAATGGCGTGCGGCTACGCAGCGTCGAGAGGGGCGACAGGCGGCTTTGGGCCGTCTTTGCCACCTTTGCCTCTCACGGCCACATCTGCGCCGCATGCAAAACCCGCAGGATCACCAGCGCTCCCCCGACCTCAGCATAGACCACAAGATAGTTAGGCCGGACGACCATTTCGCGTGTCCCTGTCACCCTGCCCGGCCGATACGCTCTAAGCCGATCAGGCAGCTTGCCAACCTTTGCCTCGATCTCATCCAGCAGCGCAAGTGCCGCTGTCGGATTGTCATCGGCGATGTACTCGAAGATCGAACGCAGGTCGTCACGGGCGGCTTGCCGCCATTCCACCTCAGGCACGGCGCTTCCGCTCGATCAGTTCGCGCATCTCTGCCATGACATCGGCATGACGGATCGTCGGCCGATCATCCTGAAGTGCTTCGCGCACCTTGGCACGAAACCACGCGTCATAGGCATCTGGATCGGCTGTCAAACCGGCCGGCAACCCGCCCTCCCGCGCGACGCGGGTCAGCAAGATGCGAACCGCATCCGACAGGGTCAGGCCGACGCCAGCCAGCGCCTCAGCAGCTTGGGCCTTGAGTTGGTCGTCCACGCGGACGTGCAGCATCGAAGTTTGTGCGGGCATGGTGGCCTCCTGTGCTTTCAGCATTGTATCTCAAATGAGACCCAGAAGCAAGGCATGGTCACCATCCGGTCACCTCCCCCGGATTCGACCAGATTGCACGATCTTCGACACCTTTGCACATTAGCACCGCCCGGTGGCCCGCTTCCCCCGACGCCTCGAATCCTAGGGCGTGTTGACAAAAGGGATTCACCGGGCGCGGTGATCGTGATTCAAGCTGGTATCTGCAATGGAGACCAGCGTGGCACGAAACCTGATGTCGAACGACGAGTGGGCGTTCTTTGAACGCTTCATCCTGGCTGTCCGTTCTCCGAACGGCCGCAAGCCCACGAACCATCGGCTTGTTCTGGATGGGATTTTCTGGATCGCCCGAACGGGGTCGCCCTGGCGCGACCTGCCGGAAGAGTTCGGCAAATGGTCGTCTGTCTATCGGCAGTTCCGGCGCTGGACGTTGGCGGGGCTGTGGGAACAGATCCTGGAGGCGCTGAACGAGAGCCGGATCGTGCCGGATGCGCTGCAGATGATCGACAGCACCGTGGTTCGCGCTCATCATCAGGCAGCGGGCGCAAAAGGGGGACTCCGCGCCAAGGTTTCGGCCGCTCGCGAGGTGGCTTCACGACCAAGATCCATCTGCGGGTCAATGCGGCAGGCCTGCCCATGAGAACCGAGATCACGGCCGGGCAGACATCGGACTACCTCGGCTTCGATCTGGTCATGGCTGACAACCTGCCCGAGCCAAGCGTTCTGCTCGCAGACCGCGGCTACGACTCCGACAACATCCGCAAGACCATGGAGGTGCGCGACGTGGTGCCGGTCATCCCCATGCGCAAAACCCGGAAGCTACGGGTCGCCGTTGACCGCAGGCTCTACCGCCTGCGCAATCTCGTTGAGCGGTGCTTCAACAAGCTCAAGAATGCCCGTCGCGTCGCCACCCGCTACGACAAGACCGCCGAAAGCTTCCTGGGCTTCATCGACATCACGTCGATCCGCCTCTGGCTCCGCCATTTGTCAACATGACCTAGACTTTCATGCAGTCTCGTGTCATCTCGTGCAATGGGGTGACAAAGCAATTTCTGGCTTCACATCGAAGATGTCAGCGGTTCAAATCCGTTATCGCCCACCATGATTCCCAGCGACTTAGGCCAGCGCATAGAATGCGCGCCTAGGTCGGCTGGATCCCTCCTCCCCCAGGCAGCAGGACGACCGCGCATTTTCGCAGCCCCGCCGGTTGTTGACGGCGGCGGCTCTGTCTAGCATCGCCGCGGACGATCAGGGCAACAGGGGCATGCCATGAAGCTAGGGACAATGTTCGCGGCCTTCGCCATCGCCGCCTGCCTGGGCCAGGCCGCGACGGCGCAAGAGATCGCGTTCTTCCGCATCGGCACCGGCGGCACCGCCGGCACCTATTACCCGATCGGCGGGCTGATCGCGAATGCGATCTCGAGCCCGCCCGGCTCGCGTGCCTGCGAGGAAGGCGGCTCTTGCGGCGTGCCGGGCCTGGTGGCGACGGCGCTGGCCACGAGCGGATCGGTCGGCAATGTGAAGGCCATCGACGGCGGCAGCCTGGAGGCCGGCTTCAGCCAGTCCGACGTGGCCTATTGGGCGCAGACCGGCACCGGGCTGTGGGAAGGCCAGCCGGCGGTCGAAAAGCTGCGGCTGATCGCCAACCTTTACCCGGAAAGCATCCACCTGGTCGCCCGCGCCGAGGCCGGCATCGCCTCGGTCGCCGATCTCAGGGGCAAGCGGGTATCGCTGGACGAGCCGGGCTCGGGCACGCTGGTCGATGCCGAGATCATCCTGGCGGCCTTCGGCCTGTCGGAAAGCGACATCACGCCGGAATATCTTCGGCTCGACCAGGCGGCCGGCCGCATGCGCGAGGGGACGATAGACGCCTTCTTCTTCGTCGGCGGCTATCCGGCGGGGGCCATCGCCCAGCTGACAAGCCAGCAGGAGGTGGCGCTGGTGCCGATCGCCGGACCCGAGGTCGACGGGCTGCGCGAAACCTACACCTTTCTTGCCGCCGACACGGTGCCGGCCGGCACCTATGAGGGGCAGGATGCCGATGTCTCCACGCTTTCGGTCGGGGCGCAGCTGGTGACAGGCGCCGACCAGCCCGAGGTGCTGGTCCACGGCATCACCCAGGCGCTTTACAACCAGACCACGCAAAGGCTGCTCGCCGCCGGCCATCCCAGGGGCAGGCTGATCACGCTGGAGAATGCGACCCAGGGCGCGGGCATCCCCTTCCATCCGGGCGCCGAGCGTTTCTACAGGGAAGCCGGCCAGCTGGAATGAACCGAGTCGCGAACGGCGATGCCCGTGTCCGTGGGCCGGTGCTTGCCTTGGCAAATTATTTCCATTATACATGAATAATGGAAAAAAATCGCGTTCTCGGCACGCTCGCCGCCCTGGCCCATGACATCCGGCTGGATGTGTTTCGCTTGCTGGTCCAGGCCGGTCCCGAGGGTCGGACGGCAGGCGAGATCGCGGATATGCTGAACATCCGCGCCAATACGCTGTCGAACAACCTGACCGTCCTTGCCGCGGCGGGGCTGGTGCATTCGGCGCGCGAGGGCCGCTCGATCCGCTATTTCGCCGGGATCGAGGCGATGCGCGGGCTGCTGGCCTTCCTGATGCAGGATTGCTGCGGCGGCCGGCCCGAGCTGTGCCAGCCGGTTCTGGACCAGATCGCCCGCAACGGCCGGAGGCCCGCCATGACCGACCATCCCTATCACGTCCTTTTCCTCTGCACCGGCAATTCGGCCCGCTCGATCCTGGCCGAGGCCATCCTGAACGCCGAAGGCAAGGGCCGGTTCCACGCCCATTCCGCCGGCTCGTTTCCCAAGGGCACGGTCCATCCCCTTGCCCTGCAGCTGCTCGAGCGGCGGGGGCATGACACGGCCGGGCTGCGCTCGAAAGGCTGGGACGAATTCGCCGGACCCGAGGCGCCGCAGATGGATTTCGTCTTCACCGTCTGCGACGATGCGGCCGGAGAGATCTGCCCGGTCTGGCCCGGCCAGCCGATGACCGCGCATTGGGGCCTGCCCGACCCGGTCGCCGCCACCGGCACCGAGGCCGAGCGGCACCTGGCCTTTGCCGAGACCTATCGCGCGCTGAAGAACCGCATCTCGGCCTTCGTCAGCCTGCCCATCGCCTCGCTCGACCGCCTGTCGCTGCAAGGCCATGTGGACCGGATCGGCCGGGCCCCCGATACCCGCGCCGAAGGCTGATCGCCGGCCTTTCGCAGCGCGGGCCGGCGGGGGCCAAAATCGTCGCAATCGGCACCCCGCGCCGCCATAGTCTGGCCCCGGCGGATGCGCGGCGCATTGGTGAACGGCCCCGGCGACCTTCGCGCCCATCGCGCGACCTTCGCGCCCATCGCCAGGAACACCCGTCGGCGCGCTGGCGAACGGCCGGTGACGCTGGCGCCGGTGGCCGTCGCCCGAACGCCTTGCCCCAGGGGACCGTGATCGCCTTCCGTCACGGCCCCCCGGCAGTCCGCGTCGGGGTTCAGAACCGCCAGCCCCCGGCAAGCCGGATGCTGCGCCCCATCTCGTAAAGATTGGTCACGCCGCCCGACACGCTGTAGGGGGTGGAGTGATCCAGGTAGCGCTTGTCGAAGATGTTCTGGATCGCCAGGCTGTATTCCTGCCCTTCCGCCGGCCGCCAGACCACCGACAGGTCATGCACGGCATAGCCCGGCAGTTCCCCGAGCGCGGTGAAGGTGGCGGGCAGGTCGTCCTCGGCCAGGACCAGGATGCTGGTCCAGGCGAATTGCAGGTCATGCGCGGCCATGGCATGGGCGATGTCCAGCACGAGCTTGTCGCCCTGGGGCGCCACGCCGTTCGACCAGTCGCCCGGCCCGACCGGAACGCCGGCGTAATCGACATCGGCGCGGGAATAGCTGAGGTCCAGGCTCCAGTCGCCCCAGTCGCGGCCAAGCCGCGCGGTAAAGCCCCGGCTGTCGATGTCGCCGCCGCGCGTCCGGGCATAGGGCATGCCGCGCTGCCCGCCGTAAAGGATCGAACCCTCGATGCGAGTGTCGAAGAGGATCAGCCCCGCGCGCCATCCATTGGCGTCGAAGGTGGCGCCGATCTCGGTGGTGCGGGCGCGTTCGCCCTCCAGCGTCGGGTCGGTGGCGGCGGCGTTGATCCCGCTTGTCAGCTGCGTTCCCGGCACCGGACGGACGCCGCGATGCGCCTCGGACCACGAGGCGAAAAGCGACAGCCCCTGCCCCGTTTCAAAGCGCAGCCCGACATTCGGGCTGAGGTGGTCGCCGTCATAAACATTCCCCGCCAGATCGGTCAACGAGGCGCTGTCATAGCGCAGCCCGCCCGAGGCCAGCCAATGCCCGGCAAAGCCGTATTCGGCCTGCAGATACAGGCCATGCGTCTCGCCCGTCTCCGAGACGCGCGGGCCCGAACCGGCGCGGCCGCGCGACTGTTCCCTCGTGTAGTCATAGCCATAGGTCAGCACCAGCGCCCCCAGTTCCGAACGGTTGCGGATATCCAGGCCGCTGGTCAGCCACTCGCCCTCGGACGGCGAGGCGGTCAGCCGCTTCAGCGCGCTGCGGTTGTCATAGGCGCGCAATTCCAGGTCGATCAGCGGGTTGCCCGCCGGAGCATAGGAATAGCGCAGGCTGGTGGTTTCGCGGATGAACTCCTGGTCCTGCGGCTCGGCATCCGGCAGGCCGAAATTGGCCTGCGTGGCGCGCATGCCGTTATCCTCGCGCCGGTTGTGGGTCAGGGCGATCTCGTGGTCCGAGGCGGGACGGAAGCGCAGCTTCACCAGACCCTCGGCGGGTTCGTCGTCGCTATAGGGAACCTCGTTGCCGCCGCCGTCCTTGTAATTGCCGGCCCAGGTCTTGGACCCATAGACCAGATAGGAAAAGCGCTCGTCCGGCCGGCCGTAGAAGCCCAGGGACGGCGAAAGCCGGTCGCCATTGCTCTGCCCGGCGAAACGCAGCATCACCCCCTGCCGCTGCCCCGGCAGAAGCAGATCCTCGGCATCCTTGGTCTCGTAGCGGATGGCGCCGCCCAGGGCGCCCGGACCGGCCAGCGCGCCGCCGGTGCCCGCCTCGACCTCGACCCGCTTCAACATGAAGGGGTCGATGCCCATGTTGCCGTTGTGGCGAAACAGGTTGCCGCTCTGGCGGGCGCCGTCCACGGTGACGTTGAGGCTGGTTTCCTCGATCCCGCGGACATAGACCCTTTGCGCCGTGCTGCGGTCGGCGCCGCTGACATGGACCTCGGGCTCGGCGGCATAAAAATCGTTGAGCGTCAGCGGCTGGCGCTGCACGATCCTTTCATCGGTCACCGTCTCGCCGTCCTTGTCGGTTCCGGCCTTGAGATAGATCGTTTCCAACCGCACCGTGTCCTCCTGGGCCGCGGCAGAGGTCATCGCCAAAGCCGAAGCCGTGACCAGCCCGGCGGCCAGGCAAGCCCGGCGCCCTTTTCCCGAAATCAACCTTTTCACAATCATCTGTTCCTTCGCCTCCGGCAAACCCGATAAATTTTCTTGGGTATGCGGGCTTGTATCAGCCGGGCGGGGGGCGGTCTGTTTCGCCCCGGCCAAAAGCCGTCGAGAAACGGACAGGGCGCGGTCAGTATCCCGGACGGCGGCCGCGCCCGGTCGGGGCGGCGCTGTCGCGCAGGAAGTCCGAGGGGGTCATGCCCGTCACCTTGCGGAACATGGCGGTGAAGGCGCTCTGGCTGGCATAGCCCAGGTCCAGCGACACGGCCAGCACCGACTGCCCCTCGGCCAGGCGCGCCATCGCCTCCATGATCCGCAGCCTTTGCCGCCATTGCCCAAAGGACAGCCCGGTTTCGCGCAGGAACAGCCGCGCGAGCGTGCGCGCGCTCATATGCACGGCATCGGCCCATTGCTCCAGCGACCGGCCGTCCTCGGGGTGGCGCACCATCCGGTCGAGCAGCGGCCCCAGCCGGTCGTCTCCGCTTAGCGGCAGGTGCATCGCCGCCACGTCGCGGGCGCTGCGGATCTGGTCGGCGATCACCTGATGCACCCGCGCATCCGCCCCGACCGGCAAGGCCTCCGCCCCGCGGCCAAGCGCATAGGCGATCAACTCGGCCAGCAGGGGCGAGACGGTCATCACCTTGGCCCGGCCCGGCATGTCGCGGCAGATCCCGGCATCGACATAGGCGTTATGCACCTCGGTCGCGGCAATCCCCTCGACATAATGCAGCACGCCGGAGGGGATCCAGATCGCCTGTCGGGGCGAGGCGGTCCAGATCTCGCCCTCGGTCCAGATCCGGCAGCGGCCGCTGCGCGGGAACAGGAACTGGCCGCGGGCATGGGCATGGGGCTTGCAGGCCTGGCCCTCGTGCAGGCGGGTGATGCGCAGCAGCAGCGGTGCGCTCCAGCTGTCGATCTGGCGCAGGCGCCCGAGTTCGGGGCCGGCAAAAGCGGTCGTCCGGTCCTGGGCAAAGCCTGGCATGGTCGCGGGATACCTCCTGATCCGCCATGCCTAGAATACCTGAGTGTTAAGGTAAATAATTTCGGGCAGCGATGACTTGTCGCGCCCCGGCAGCCCGCCCGCCTAGTTCGATCCCAGGTGGCGCAGCCCGTGGGTCACGTCGGCGCGCACGGCAAGCCGCAGCCCCGGCTCGTCCCCCGCCCGCAGCGAGGCCAGGATCATGCGGTGATGGCGCGGCGGCTCGTTGCGCTTCATCCGCCCGTAAAGCGCCCGCATGGTCGGGCCCAGCTGCAGCCAGACCGTCTCGACGATGGCCAGCATCGCCGGGGCTTGGGCGCGCAGGTAAAGCAGGCGATGAAACTCCAGGTTGGTGCGGATATAGCCCACGGCGTCGTGCCGTTCTGCCGCCTCGCCGATGGCGGCGTTGATGACGGCCATGCGCTCGATAAGGGCCTGGTGGGCGCGCGGCAGGGCGCGGGCGGCCAGTTCCGGCTCGATCAGCCCGCGCAGGGCGGCAAGCTCCTCGATCCGCTCGACCGACAGTTCCGGCGTGGCGATACGCCCCGAAGAGGACAGCGACAGCGCCCCCTCGGCCCCCAGCCGCCGCACCGCCTCGCGCGCGGGCGTCATCGAGACGCGATGCTCGGCCGCGATGCCGCGCAGGGTCAGGGGCAGGCCCGGCGGCAGCTCGCCCAGCATGATGCGCTGGCGCAGGTTGCGATAAAGCCGCTCATGGGCCGAACTTTCCGAGGAACGCGAAGCTGTCATGCGCCATCTGTGATCACAAATGCCGGCGCCGTCAAGCCGCCTCGATCAGGAACGAAAGCGCCAGGCCAGCAGTTCATGCCCGTGCCGGCGCAGCCAGTCGCGATGGCGTGCGTAATCGGGCATCAGCCGGCCGGTTGCGGCCCAGAAGGCGGCCGAATGGTCCATGTGCAACAGATGCGCCACCTCATGCGCGGCGACATAGTCCAGCACCTCGGGCGGCGCCATGGCCAGCCGCCAGGAAAACATCAGCCGCCCGTCATGGGTGCAACTGCCCCAGCGCGAGCGCGTGTCGCGCAGCGCCAGCGCGCGAAACCCGCGCCCCAGCGCCGCGGCATGGCGGTCGCAGGCCCGGCTTAGCCGCGCCTGCGCCAGGTGCTTCAGCCAGGCCTCGACCAGCAGGCCGGCGGGACGGCCCTGCGGGACCAGCAGCAGCGCCTCGGTCAGTTCCACCCGCCGCCCGTCATGGGGCACAATCCGGCGCGGGCGCCCCTCGACGGGCAGCAGGGCGCCCGGTTCGACCACGCAGAGCGGCGGCATCCCGGCGCGGGTCTGCCGCAGCCATTCGGCCCGCGATTCGGCAAAGGCGCGGCCGTCCGACAGGCTGGTGCGGCTGGGCAGGGTCAGCACCACCTCGCCCCCCGCGCGCGCCACGCGCAGGGTCATGCGCCGCGCCCTGGACGAGCGCCGCAGCGTCACCGGAATGTCGCCTCCGACCAGAATCCTGTCCATCCGTTCCCCCATCTTGCGAAGGGCTGCGCCTCTGCCCATCTTTCCCCCGCACCGCCGGCCGGCCGCAAGGGGGAAAAGGCTTTGACACCCTGCCCCGGCTGTGGCAGGGGACAGCGGATTTAGCTGAACGCGGCAGAAAGAGAACAACCATGCCCAAAGAGGAATGGGGCACGAAACGCCTTTGCCCCCATTGCGCGACGCGCTTTTACGACCTGATGAACGACCCGATGACCTGCCCGGCCTGCGGTGCGGAATTTACCGTGGAAAGCCTGACCAACGGTCGCTCGCGCTCGCTGATCTCGGAAAAGACCGCTGCGCGCGACGCGGACCAGGCCGACCTGGCCGAGGACGAGGATCTGGACGACGACGCCGACACCGGCGATCTGGACGACGATCTGCTGGACGATGACGACGACGATGGCGACATGTCGCTGGACGACATCGCCGACGTGCCGGACAGCGACGACGAATAGTTCCGCGTCCTGACCAACCAGAAGGCCCCGGAGCGCGACCGCGCCGCCGGGGCCTTTCCCATCGGGCCATGGCAGGGTCCGACGGGTATCGTCTATCCTGGCCCGGCCTTCGCCGGGCGGTGCGGCCATAATGAGGGCACGCGCCCGCCCAGGGGCTGGCGTAGGCTTAGCGGCAGGGATCAGCCGTTGCCTTCGCCACCATCGCCGCCGGAATCACCGCCATCGGAGCCGCCATCCGAACCACCGTCGGAGCCGCCGTCCGCGCCGCCATCCGCGCCTCCGTCAGAGCCCCCGGTGCCGCCATCCGATCCGTCCGAACCGCCGTCGGAGCCGCTGTCGGAGCCGTCCGAACCATCGCCATTCTCTCCGGTTCCGTCGCCAGTCCCGTCGCCGGTTCCGTCACCCGTATCACCCCCGGCATCCTCGCCGGGTTCGTCACCGGCGCCGGGCCCATCCTGGGTTTCCGAGGCGGTCGGCCCGCCCTTGCCGCTTTCGTCCGGTTCGGCGCGAAGTTCCACGCCGTCCACCGAGATCAGGCTGCCATTGGCGATGCTGTAGACCAGTTCGGTGGGCTGGCCGTTGCGCTGCGCATTGATCGTCAGGATCGGGCCCTCGCGCAGGATATGCACATCGCTGAAGCCCTGCGCGATCAGCGTCCGCGCGATCTCCTGGTCATTGTCGAGTTGCTCCAGCAACGGGTAATCCGGCTCGAGAACCGCGCCCACCGGCGCGCTCGGCTCGACCGCCGCGCCCGGCGCAATCGCGGTGTTGCCCGAGGGCGTCTCGATGACGGTGGTATCGCCTTCGATCACCTCGCCGCTTTGCGCAAGCGCGGTGGAGCCCATGATGGCGCCAAGCGCCAATGCCTTGCCGCCGACCAGGGCGGTCGTCAAACTGCGTTTCAGCATGACTCTTACCTCCTTCATGCTCATCGGGTCTAAACCCCGGCAAGCGGGAAAGGGTTTCGTCGCGCCGGATCGCATCCGCGTCATCCCGCGCAGCTGCGTATCGTTGTCGCACCCCCTTGAAACCGTTTTCGAGAATCGCCGACCGGGGCGAAAATACCCTCGACGGCGCGGCGCCCGGAGCGGTTGGCAGCGCCGTCACCCCTGCCGATCCGCCAATCCGGCGGCAGGCGGGAAATCCGTCCATATCGTGGAAATATCAGGCGCCTGGCGCCAATTCTCCGCAGAATTCGGGCAATAACTGCCCAAAAAGTCAGCTTCTCATGCAGCACCCCGTGGGGCATCACTGGGCCTGTTCGCGTTCCGATTGTTGTCTCTGGCGGATTGCAATCAGTTATCGATTACCTGGGAGGTTTGTGGTGAAAAGTATTCTGTTTGGAATGAAGGCCGACTGGTCGGCAGCTTTGGAGCGCAGCGCGCAGGCCATCGGCATCCAAAGCCATATGGCGGATCTTCGCCATGCCGACCTGTCCAGCTATGACGCCGTGGTCCCGCTGACCCTGTGGGACCGCGATTTCCTGGATCAAAGGCGTGCCGGGGGCGAGATGTTCAACGCCCTGTTCCCCAGCGCCACGGCGCAGGAAAACTGCCATGACAAGCTTGCCTTCAACCGGCTGATGGCCAGCGCCGGCCTGGGTGATTACGTCCCGGCCATGTTCGCCGATCCCGGTAATCTTCCGATTGGCGAGCCCATCATCGTCAAGCGCCGCAAGGACGAATGGGGCAAGCTGTCGCGTATTTGCTGCCTGACCCCGGATTCGCCGCTGGTCTACGATCCCGAGCAGGAATTCCTGCAGGAATATATTCCCGGCACGACCGAATTATCCGCATATCTGCTGATGCGCGACGGCCGGATCGCTTTTTCCCGCACGGCCATATTCGACATGCCGGACATGCCGCATGTGAAGGGGATCAATACCGGGCACAAGAGCCTGGTATGGCAGGAAGGTTCGCGCCATCGGGATCTGTTCACGGAAATCCTGGACAGGGTGGGATTTGCGAATGGCGCCTGCTGCATCGACTATCGCGAAGTGGACGGCAAGCCGAAGATCTTCGAGATCAATCCCCGGCTCGGCGGGTCCATCACCGGAAATGCGGGCAGCTATTTGCAGCATTACCTGATTGCAGCTTGCGGCAAGCGCCTGCTGCCTGCGCCCGCCCCCGAGCCGCTGCAAGCGGCGGCGTGACCGGCGGCCCGCTTCTGCATATCCCTGCCCTCGGCCATTTCGGCCGAGGGATCGCCGTCAGATCGCGAAGATGTCGTCCGCCACCTGGGCCACGGTCAGGTTCTGGCCGTTGACCACGATCCGGTCGCCGTCGCCGAAGTCGATGACCACGCCATTCGCGGTCTTTTGCATGTGGTCGCGGATGAAGGCGGCGGGGTTCGCGTCCAGCATGGCATCGTCGATCAGCAGCCGGTCGATGCCGCGCTGATAGCCGTTGATCGTATCGGCGCCATGGCCATCCTGGAAGATGAAGACATCGGCCCCGGCCCCGCCGACCAGAACGTCGTTGCCATAGCCCCCATGCAGCGTGTCATTGCCATCGCCGCCGATCAGGCGGTCGTTGTCTCCTTCCCCCCTGAGCCAGTCATTACCTGCACCGCCGTCCAGCCTGTCAGCACCGGTTCCACCCAGCAATGTGTCGAAACCCGCCCCACCCAAAAGCGTGTCATTGCCGGCATCCCCACGAATCTGGTCATGTCCGGCGGCCCCATCCAGGGTGTCGTTGCCGTTGCCACCTTGCAGGGTATCGTTGCCGTAACCGCCATGCAGGGAATCGAAGCCTTCGCGACCGATGAGCCGGTCGTTACCCCCGCTACCGTTCAGCGTGTCATGCCCCGCCTTGCCGTCCATCCAATCGTGACCGTCCCCGCCCGACGCAACATCATGCCGGGCCGTCAGGCGATAATCGTCGTTGCGCGGCGTGCTTTGCGTCGGGCCGGGCGTGACGAAGACCTCGCCGTTGAAGCTTGCCAGCCAGTCGGCGCGGGACTGCATCGACAGGTCCGCGCCGGGATTGGCGACGCGGGTGAAGGTGCCGGTATCGACGCGCACCTGCCCGTCCGTATCGGCAAAGTTCTGCGTCGCCATCAGCACCTTGTAGTCGCGGCCGTTCACCGTCAGATAGCCGACCTCCAGCCCGATGCCGATAAAGGCCGCATCGCTCATGATGTTCTGAGAATGGCCGGAGCTGTTCATCAGGTTCTGGTGCAGCTGGCGGATCTCGTCGCGCAGGTCGGCCTCGCCCTGGATGGAGACATAGGCGATGTTCTCGGCCGTCATCCAGTTGCCCGCCAGGTCGAAGCCCGCCGCCTCCATCCGCTCGCGCGAGGAAGAGCCGCCGCGGCCGGTATGCGAGAACACATCCGTCTCCAGCATCCAGCGGCTATGGCCCTCGGCCGAATCGTTGAGCCGTTTTTCGATGGACAGCGCGGGAAGCCCTTCGGCCCGGCGAGCCTGGTTGACCAGGCTGACGAAGTAGCGCTCGTTTGCAGATGCAAAGGACATGGTCGTTATCCGCCTAGCGAGAATTCATCTCATGAAATGCAGCTTCAGGGAGCATATCAGAGCCTGGGCGGAATCAGAACCACCGCCAGGGCAGGACGGCGGATATCAGCCAGCCGCCCCGCCGCCAGGGCCGGGCGCGCAGGCATCGCCCGGACCTGCGCCGCCCGAACGCCGCAACCGGCGGACCCGTTTAATCTGGACCAAGGCCGGGGCTAAGCTCGCCACGCGCACCGTCACCTGGACATGAAAAATGATGACCGATCCCTCCAAGCCCGTTGTCGCGGTGACCGGCGCCAGCCGCGGCATCGGCCATGCCATCGTGCGCCACTTCCACCGCCAGGGCTGGAACGTCATCACCCTGGCGCGCACGCCCTTCTCGACCCAGTGCCCCTGGGCCGAAGGCATCATCCATCACATCGAGGTCGACCTGTCCGATCCCGGCTCGATCACCGGTGCCGCCGACAGGCTGAAACGAATGCTGGACGGGCACGGGCTGTCGGCCCTGGTCAACAACGCCGGGATTTCCCCGAAGTGCGGGGACGGCGGGCGCATGGGGGCCTTGGTCACGCCGCTGGCAACGCTCCTGAGCGTGCAGCAGGTCAACCTGGTCGCCCCGCTGCAGCTTTGCCAGGAGCTTCTGGAGCCGCTGAAGGCAAGGCAGGGCGCGGTGGTCAACATCACCTCGATCGCGGGCAGCCGGGTGCATCCTTTCGCCGGCGCGGCCTATGCCGTTTCCAAGGCCGCGCTCTCGGCCCTGACCCGCGAGCTGGCCTATGACCTTGCCGAATACGGGGTGCGGGTGAACGCCGTCGCCCCCGGCGAGATCGAGACCTCGATCCTGTCGCCGGGCACCGACAGGATCATCGAGGCGCAGGTGCCGATGAAGCGCCTCGGACGCCCGGAAGAGGTGGCGGAGGTGGTCTATTTCCTCGCCAGCGGGCAGGCGTCCTATGTCACCGGCAGCGAGATCCACATCAACGGCGGCCAGCATGTCTGATCCGGTCGCGGGGGGCTGCCGGGCAGGCGGAAACCCCTGGGCTCCGGCCGTCACACCCCGGTCCGCGCCTCGGGCAAGACCCTGATCCGGCGGCGCTTGGCGTCGGTTTCCGGCGGCAGGCCGCGATGAAAGACAAGCGCGGGCGGTTCGGCCCCCAGTCGCCGCGCCAGCCCGGCCAAGCTGGTTCGCAGCGCCGGCTCGGCACCCGGCGCGGCTGCGTCCAGCCACAGGTGCAGCATCCTGCCCTGCTGGACGACCCGATAGTCGCGCAAGGGCTGCGGCAGGCAGGCGATGGCGGTTCGGATCGCCTCGGACGCGACCATGCGCGGCCCCGTGGCCGAGGGCCACCACAAGACATCGTCCTCGCGGCCCTCGATGCGGGCGATGCGCTGGCTGGCGCAGCCGCAGGGGCAAGGATCGGGATCGGGGATCAGCACGTCGTCGAGGCGATAGTTCAGGATCGGCAGGCTTTCGCGCGTGAAATCGTGGATGACCGGGCAGAAGGCGCCGCTTGCCGCGTCGATCACGTCGCGGTCGATGCGCAGCCAGCGTTCGTTCAGGTGCAGGTGGCCCAGCCGGCAGGTCATCGCCAGGACGCCCTCGGTCGCCTGGTAGACCTGGTGGACGCGGGTGCCGAAGGCGCGTTCGATCAGCGCCGCATCCTCGGGGGACAGCGTCTCGGCGACCGAGATCACCCGCCGCGGCGACAGGGCCAGCCCGCCCGCCGCCTGCCGCTCGGCCAGCATCGCCAGGATGCGCGCGGGCGCGATCAGGACGCTGGGGTCCAGATCGGCCAGCCGGGCCAGGTGATCCTCGAAGGGCGACAGCAGGTCGAAGAAGGCAAAGCGGACCAGCGGATTCGACAGGCTGCGATAAAGCGCATTGTCGGCGCGCATGAAGAACGCCACGCGCTGGCGCCGCCACAGTTCCGGCCAGTAGCGCCCCAGCATGATCGCGGCCCAGAGCCGCCTTTCCCGCGGCGTCGCCAGGAACAGCCCGCGCTGGCCCGAGGTGCCCGTCGAAAGCCCGACCGAGACCTTTCCGATCAGCGGGCGAAAATCGCGGCTGGCCTCGGCCCGGATGGCCACCTGCATCGCCGTGTCATGGTCGATGCCGCAGGTGTTGATGGCCGAGAAATTCGCCATCAGCCGCGCCTTGTCCATGCGCGGCAACGCCTTTAGCGGCAGGTCGGCCATGCCGCGATAGAAGGGCGAGCACGGCATGACCCGCGCGCGGAAGCGGCGAAAGGCGGCGACGTGATGCGCCTCGATCTCGGCGCGGCAGGAAAAGCCGCGGCCATGGCGGCTGTGCAGGAATGCGGTCAGGCTCATCTGGCGGTCTCGGGGCAATGCGAGGGGTCGATGGTGATGTCGGGGCGGCGCAGCATCAGCGCGCGCAGCCGGGCGAAGGTCCGGCGATAGGCGGCGGCATCGCCCAGGCGCGCCAGCACCGGGCCGGGCGGCAGCCGGTTTGCGCGCAGCTGCGCCCGGCCATAGGCGGCATCGGCGACCAGGAAGCGCGCGGCCTCGGGCAGCCAAAGCCCCATCTGGCCGGTGCCGTGGCCCGGCAGCGGCACGGCGATCAGCCGGCCGTCGCCCAGCAGGTCATGGCCTTGCGGAAATTCGGGCAGGCCGGTCGGGACCGCCGCGCAGGCCTCGACCGGCTGCGGATCGCGCGCCAGGATCGCGTCGCGCAAAAGCGGCGGACAGGCGGCGCGGATGCTGGCCAGATCGCCGAGCGCCCGCAATTCGGCAATCGCCGCGGCCGAGGCCGTGACCGGGATGCCGGCCGGCAGGTCGATCAGCCCGGCGCTGTGATCGGCATGCATATGGGTCAGGAACACCAGATCCGGCAGGCGCGGCAACCGGCGCAGCAGCTGTTCCTGCGCCGGCAGCCGGACGGGGGTCAGCCAGCGATAGAGCCGGGCCGGAAAGCCCCACGTCGCCGCGAAGAAGGCCGGCCCATAGCCGGTATCGACCAGCACGCAGGCACTTTCCGTCTCGACCAGCGTGGCCAGCGCCGGGAAGGTGGCGCCGCCCAGGCCCGGCAGTCCCGCGCCCCAGGCCGGGGCGCGGCATTCGCCGATCTTCAGCGTGGTCAGGCGAAGCATTCCGCCACCCCCTCCTGGAAGCCGACCCGCGGCCGATAGCCCAGATCCCGCCGCGCGGCCGAGATGTCCAGCGTCAGGCTGCTGCCCAGGGACGCCACGGCCTGCAAGGTCAGCCGCGGCTCGGCCCCGCCGCGCATCCGGGCCACGGCCTCGGAGGCACCGGCCAGCCAGCGCGCCAGCCCCTGCGGCAGCGGCATGCCGCGCAGGCGCAGCCCGGCGCGATGCGCGATGATCTCGGCCAGGTCGCAGAACCGGAAAGCCTCGCCCGAGGTGATGTTCCACACGCCCCCGCGCGGACCCGAGGCGGCCAGGATCATCCCCCGCGCCGCATCGTGCCGATGCGTCAGGTCGATCAGCGCCCGCCCGCCCCGGATCATCGGCAGCCGGCCGCGCCGCATCGCCTCGATCACCCGCGGCAGCAGCGCCCGGTCGTGGCGGCCGTAGATGGCACGCGGGCGGATCGCCGTGCAGCCCATGGCCCCGGCATGGCCCAGCACCATCCGCTCGGCCATAAGCTTGCTTTCGGCATAGAGCGACAGCGGGCGCGCCGGCAGCGGCGCATCCTCGGCCACGTCCAGCCTGTCGGTGCCGTCGGCATAGATGCTGGGCGATGAGGCAAGGACGAAGCGCTTGACCCCTGCCCGCTCGGCCGCGTCCAGCAATCGCTGCGTCGCCAGCACGTTGTCGGCATGGAACTCGGCCCGCGCGCCCCAGGCCGAGCTGCGCGCGGCGCAATGGAACAGCACGTCGATGCCGTCGAGCAGCGGGCCCAGATCGGCGCTGACCAGATCGGCGGCGCGAAAGCCGGGCAGCGCCGCGGGCTGGCGCGCGGTGGTGCTGACGTCCCAGCCATGCATCGCCAACTGCTCGACCAAGGCGCGGCCCAGGCAGCCGCTGGCCCCTGTCACCAGCGCGCGCATCAGAACCGCACCATCGTGCCGCCGAGCGAGATGCCGGCCGAGGTGCCCATCAGCAGCGCCGTATCCCCGCGCATCAGCCGCCCCGAGCGCACCGCATGATCCAGCGCCGTCGGGATCGAGGCCGCGATCTGGTTGCCGGCATGGGCAAAGATGTCGATCACCCGCTCGGGCGGCAGCCACAGGTTGCGGGTCGCGTGCTGCAGGGCCTGGGCGCTGGCCTGGTGCGGGATGACGCAGGCGATGCCGTTCAGCCCCACCTCGGCCTTTTTCAGCAGCCTTTGCAGAAAGCGCGGCAGATAGCGCGAGGCGACCTTGAACGCCTTGCCCCCGTCCATGTGAAAGCGATCCTGGCCCGGCGCGATGCCGCGGGCCGGATTGACCCGCGTACCGCCCGCCGCCAGCACGCAGGCGTCATGGCCATGGGCATAGGTCTGGAAATCATGCGCCAGCACCGCGCCCTTGCCGCCCGCCTCGACCACCACGGCCGCAGCGCCGTCGCCAAAGATCGCGGCGGCCTCGGGCCGGTTCCAGTCCAGCCCGACCGAGGCGATGTCCGAGGAAAACACCAGCGCCCGCCGCACCCGGCCGCATTGGACATGCATCGCCGCAAGGTCCAGCGCCTGCAGGAAGCTGAGGCAGGTCGCGTTCACGTCGAAGGCCGGGATGCCGGACCGACCCAGCCCCAGCCGTTCCTGCACCAGCGTCGCGGTCGAGGGGATCGGCTGTTCCATCACCCCGCAGGCGCCCAGGATCATGTCCAGATCCTCGGGCTTGCAACCCGCCATCTCCATGGCGCGCCGCGCCGCCTCGGCGCCCATGAACGAGGTGGTTTCCTCGGGCATGGCGACATGGCGCGAGGCGATGCCGAAGCGCGCCTGGCATTCGCCCTGCGCCCATCCCATGCGGTCGTCGATATCGGTCGAAGGCAGGACCGTGGCGGGCAGGTAGCTGCCGGTCCCGGTGATTGTGAGATTGATCGGAGACATGTGAGGCACCATTATTGAACGATGTTCATTAACATTGACAATCGCCCCGATTCCTGTCAAGCGTATTTTTGAACATAGTTCAGGAACACCATGGCCAGACCCAGACGATATGATCACGACGCCCTGCGGACCCGCACGATCGAGGCGGCGAAGCTGCTTTTGGAGGAAGGCGGGCCGGCGGCGCTGACCGCCCGCGCGCTGGCCAGTGCGGTCAAGACGACGCCCGGCACCATCTACAACCTCTTCGACAGCATGAGCGCGGTGCTGCAAGAGGTGAACCGGCAGGCGCTGGTCGATCTGGCGATCGCCGTGGATGCGGTGCGCGAGACCGAGCCGCGCGAACGCCTGCTGGCGCTGGCCGAGGTCTATGTGACCTTCATGCTGGATCGCCGCGCGGTCTGGCGGGCGCTGTTCGAGGGGCCGCGCATCTCGAACAATTTTCCTGACTGGTATCTGGCGCAGATCGACGGGCTGATCGGCCGCATCACCCAGCCGGTGGCGGCGCTGAAGCCCAAGGGCGACCCGCGCCTGCTGGCCGAGCAGCTGCTGCTGTCGGTGCATGGCATCGTCGCCCTGGCGGCCATCGACCGGCTGGACCTGATCACCAGGCAAAAACCCATGGACCTGGCGCATGCCGCGGTCGAGCGCATGATCGCCGCCATCCGTGCCGGGGCCGAATGATGCCCCGGACGAGGTTGCAGAACCGGCCATGCGCGGGGCGCTGATCCTGGGCTCGGCCCGCTGCGGCTCGACGCTGGTGTCGCAGATCCTGAACGCGCATCCGGCCGTCCTGTCGGTTTCCGAGCTTTTCGCCGCCGCCGGGCATAACGCCTTTCGCCCGCGGCATCTGGACGGCGCGCGGTTCTGGGCGCATATGGCCCGGCCCTCGCGCGCCATGGCGCAGGTGGCGAACCCCGATGCCGCGCCCTCCGAGTTCCTTTACGGCCGCGTCCAGCACCCCGCGCATGACCCGTGGCATTGCCCGCCGATCCTGGCGGTCACGCTGCCGCATCTGAGCGAAAACCCCGATGCCCTGTTCGATGCGCTGGCCGGGCAGATGCGCGCGCGGGCCCCGGCCCCGCTGGCCGCGCATTACCGCGCGCTTTTCCAGGCGATGGCCCGGCAGATCGGCGGGCGCGAGATCTGGGTGGAACGGTCAGGCGGGTCGCTGGTGGCCGCGGCGACGCTGCGCGAGATGTTTCCCGATGCAGCGCTGGTGCTGCTGGCGCGCAACGGGCCGGACACGGTGCTGTCGATGCGCGACTATCCCGCCGCGCGGCTGGCGATCTGGTGCTGGCGCAGGCTCGGGCCGCTGGGCCTCGACCTGCTGCACCCGCGCCGGCATTTCGGGCGCGGCGCCCTCTGGCCGCTGGTCGCGGCGATCAGCGGGCCGTCCGGCGTCCGGCGCATCGTCGCCCGCCGTCCCGGCCTTGCCGAAACCGGGGCCTTCTGGTCGACCCTGACCATCCGCGGCCTGCAAGGTCTGCGCGGCGCCCGGCCGATGCTCCTGCGCCACGAGGATCTGTGCCGCGACCCCCGCACCTGGATCGAAAGGCTGGGCGCACATCTGCAGGCCGGCGCCCCCGCCGCATGGCTCGACCGGGCCGCCGCCATGCCGCAGCTGCGCCCGTCGCGCCTGGCCGCCCTTTCCCCCGCCGAGCGCGAGGCGCTGGAACGCGCCTGCGCCCCCGGCGAGGCGGCGCTTGCCGCCTTCTGCTCCGGCACGGCCAAGGCGGCTTCGCCCTCGTCCTAGCCGGGAAAGCCAAGGGCGGCCGCCTTTGCGGCGGCAAGAATGGTTTGCCGCCTGTGGGCGCCCGCCCGGCATATCGGCAAGGCCGGATGCTCGACCGGCCTAGGTTTGCGGCCCGTGCGGTGGCCGCCCCGTCACCTTCCGCCAATATTCATCGGCCCGCTTCTCGAAGGTCGCGGCGTCGCGGGCATCGCTTTGGTAAAGCGTGCCGGGCGGGATCGGGGAATAGTCCTGCTCGACCCAGCCGCGCGGGTCGTCATGGGGCAGGACATAGCCGGTGTGGCCAAGCGCCTCGGCCCCCCTGTAATGCGCGTCGCGCAGGTGCAGCGGCACCGGGGCGGGCGGGGTCGAGGCGACCAGTTGCAGCGCCGCCATGATGCCGCGGCAGGCCGAGGCCGATTTCGGCGCACGCGCCACATGCAGCGCGGCATGGGCCAGCACGATCTGCGCCTCGGGATAGCCGATCTTCTCGACTGCCTGCGCCGCGGCCACCGCCGTCTGCAGGGCGGTGTTGTCGGCCAGCCCGACATCCTCGGACGCATGGATCATGATGCGCCGGGCGATGAAGCGCGGATCCTCGCCGCCATGGATCAGCCGCGCCAGCCAGTAAAGCGTCGCGTCCGGGTCCGAGCCGCGCATCGACTTGATGAAGGCCGAGACCACGTCGTAATGCGCATCGCCCGAGCGGTCGTGGTTGATCGGCGCTGCCGCATAGGCTTCCTCGATCATCGCCTCCGTGACCGGCCCGTCATGGCCAAGCGCCAGGCTTTCCAGCGTGGTCAGCGCGCGCCGCGCATCGCCGCCCGAGCGGCCGGCGACCAGGCGGATCTGCTCGGGCGTCATCGCCACGCCGGGCAGGTGATCCAGCCCGCGCCGCACCACCTGTTCCATGTCCTCGATGGAGAGCGGCTCCAGCTTCAGGATGGTCGAGCGCGAGACCAGCGCCGGGGTCAGCACGTGATAGGGGTTGCCGGTGGTCGCGCCGATGAAATCGGCCGTGCCATCCTCGCAGATCGCCAGCAGGTCGTCGGTCTGGGTCGCGGAAAAGCGCTGCACCTCGTCGACGAAGATCAGCAGCGGGGTCATCCGCGCCTCGTCCGCCAGGCGGCGGATGTCGGCGACCCCGGCACGGGTGGCGTTCAGCGGCCGGAAGCTCTTGCCCAGCATGGCACCCACCGCCCGCGCGATCGAGGTCTTGCCGATCCCCGGCGGCCCGTAGAGGATGACGCTGCCCGGCGCCCCGGCCGCGATGCGGCGGCGCAGGATCGAGCCGGGCGCGGTCAGCGCCTGCTGCCCGATGACCTCGTCCAGCGTCGCCGGGCGCAGCGCCGCCGCCAGCGGCAGCCGGCCCTGGCGCGGGGCGGCGTCGAAAAGATCGCTCATGCGGATTCCACCATGTGCGTGTTTTGTTCCGGGTAACAGGAAGGCCAAGCGCTGGCAATGAAGCTTGCCCCTCGCCCTGCGGCTTCGACCGAGGCCACCCTGGACCCGGCCGCGGACGATCCCGAGGGGAAAGCCCAGGGCCGCATGATCCGCAGACATCCTCGGCCCATTCCCGGCGCATGCGGGCCGAACGCCCGGAAAGCCTGTCAGGCCCGGCTCAGCTTTCCTCGGTCAGGGCAGCCACCGGATCGGCACCCTCCCTGCGCTGCTCGGCCCATATCTGCCGATGCTCGATGATCCGGCTCACCGTCATGCGGCAGGCCTGGTCGGAGGCATGCAGCGGCCGCGCCGCCCGTATCTTCAACGAGGCCATCGCCCCGCCGGCCGGCAAGACCTGCCGCTTGTGGGCGGCGACAAAGCCGATGGGCCGGTTCTCAAGCAGGAATATCTCGAGCCAGGCGCCGTTATACGCATTCTCGAAGCCGATGACCGCGCGGTCGGCACCAAGGGGATAGACCGCGATCGCGTCCCCCTGACCCGTCTGCGCCGCTGTCGTCGCAGGGACCAGCGCATCCGCGATCTCATAGCGCCCGAGCAGCCAGCGCATGACCAGTTCCGGCTCGGCGCGCAGGGCGGCGGGCAGATCCTCGGCCCTGCCCGACCGGAACGCGGGAAGCAGCGCGGTGTCGAGGCAACGCCATTGGCCGGTCGCCTCGCAATGGAATGTCAGCAGAAAACGCATCGTCAGCATGCCCTTTGTTCTGTTTTCGCTGCCGGCGGGTCACGGGCAGGACTTAGGCACGGGGACCGGCGCCCGCAAGGGGGCGGCCGCGCCGTTGCGACATCCTGCCCGAAATCGGGTCGGACAGCGGCGGCGGATGCGGCACCCGGCGACGAACACGTCGGGCCGGGTGGCCGACAGTAGCGTGACGGGAGGGGACAGGCGGCTTTCCCCGTGATAGTCACGCCTTTCAAGGAGCAAGGCGGAATGCAGGACAGCACAGCGGAAAGCCCCGACCAGATCCCGGCGGTCATGGCCGCGCTGAAGGACGTGTGCGGAGAGGCGCTGCTGGCACTTTACCTGCACGGATCGGCGGTGTCGGGCGGGCTTCGCCCGCAAAGCGACATCGACCTGCTGGCCATCGTCGCCCAGGGCCTGGCCGAGGATCGGCGGGCCAGGCTGCTGGCGGCCCTGCTGCGGATTTCCGCCCGCCATCCCGCCAGGCCCGGCGGGCCGCGTTGCATCGAGCTTCTGGTGGTCCGCGCCCCGGACCTTGCCCATGGCTTTCCGGCCAGGGCCGAGTTCCTCTATGGCGAATGGCTGCGGGGGGATTTCGAGGCGGGCGAAAGCCCCCTGCCCAGCCGCGATCCCGAATACACGCTGCTGCTGGCGCAGGCGCAACGGCAGGCCAGGCCGCTTTTCGGCCCGCCCGCAGCCGAAATGCTGCCCGAAATCCCCCTGGGCCATATCCGCCGGGCCATGCGCAATGCGCTGCCAGCGCTGCTGGCGGGACTGCCGGGGGACGGGCGCAACGTGCTGCTGACGCTGGCCCGCATGTGGCATACCGCCAGCACCGGGGCCTTCGTCGCCAAGGACGCGGCCGCGGCATGGGCGATGCCGCAGATCCCCGACCCGCAGGATGCCGCGGTGCTGGATCATGCCCGGCGGGCCTATCTGGGCGAGGCCGCGGAGGAATGCCGCCTTCGCGGCAACGAAGCGCGGCGGCTGGCGCAGCACCTGCGGGATCGCATCCTCGCATTGCTGTGATCGCGGGCGACCCGCCCCGCGGCCCCCGAGATGCGGCCTTGCCCGGTTTCGGGGTTGACCGGCGGCCTCGGCCGCGGAAATCCTGCGCGGGTGAACCAGTCGCCGCTTGCAGGAATCCCCATGACCAATTGCCGCCCCATCTTGCTGTCGGACGATCACGTCGCCCGCGTCGCCTCGGCCCAGGGGCCGCTGCACGATCCGCGCTGGCGCATGCTCGAGGATGCCGATCTGGACCTGCTGGCCGACCGGCTTACGCAGGACCGGCCGCGGCCGATCCCGGTCTTTGCCTATGGCTCGCTGATCTGGAACCCCGGCTTTGCCGTCGGCGCCCGGCGCCGCGCCACCGCCATCGGCTGGCATCGCCGCTTCTCGATCTCGCTCGAGCATTTCCGCGGCACGCCCGAGCGGCCGGGGCTGATGCTGGCGCTGGCCTCGGGCGGCAGTTGCGAGGGGCTGGTCCTCGACATCGCCCAGGGGACCGAGGCGCAGTCGCTGCGCGCCATCCTGCGGCGCGAGCTTGTCGCCCATGAACTCTCGGCCAACGCCTGCTGGATCGAGGTCGAGACCGACCGCGGCCGGGAAGAGGCGCTGACCTTCTATGCCGACCCGATCGGCACCCAGCTTGCCGAGCTGACGGTCGAGGATCAGGCGCGGCGTCTGGCCCGCGCATCGGGGGCCGCGGGATCGGGCGCGGAATACCTGCTGCGCACCGTCCGCGGGCTGGCGGAACACGGCATCCATGACGACTATATCTGGACGCTCCAGCAGCTCGTGGCCGAAGAGATCGAGGCCGGGACGGATGGCGCGGACGAATGACCGCCGGGCGCTGGCGGCGAACCCGCGCGCGACGGGCGGCCGCGGTCAGCGCAGCAGCCGCCGCTGGAACGCCGGGTCCGGCAAGGCGCACATGTCCGCCCTGCCGAACAGGCGATAGCGGTTGCGCGCAAAGCGCCGATAAAGCCAGTTGCGCAGCCCGCGCGGCAGGATCCGCAGCGGCGCGGCCAGCCTGCCGGGCCCGCCAAGCCGCCGCCCGGCATAGAGGACCGCATCGCAATCGGCATGGGCGATGCCGTCCTCGATGAAAAGCCAGCTTGCGGGGTCTTCTGCCTCCAGCCCGTAATGGCGCAGGAGCGCCGCGCCAAGCGGGGTCTGGACCGGGCATATCCGCACCCTGCCCGAACGGTCGAGCCGGTGGATCATCCGCGCACCCCAGCTGCAAAGCGCGCATTCCGCATCCATCACGGCCAGGGGCGCGGAATCGTCGAAACGCGGCACCAAGGGATCGTCGCGAAAGGAATAGGGCGCGGTCATGCCGCCAGCATCGGCCAGGGACGGCGGCCGGGCAAGCCCCTTCGTGCCCGCCGGTCGTCCGGCCGCGGAGGGATGCCCAGGAGGCCGGGCCATGGCCCTGCCGGCGGGCATGAAAAAACCCCGCGGTAAAGCGGGGTTCGTTCATCGATGGCGATGGCCTCAGGCGCCGCGGGCGATCCGCTCGATATCGCCGCGGGTCAGGCCGATATCGCTCAGTTCGCGGTCGGTCAGCCGGGCCAGTTCGCGGCGGGTGATGCGGGCGTTGTTCCAGGCGGCGATCATTGCGGTCGCGCGGGCAAAGACCTGGCCCAAGCCACCGGCAGCATGGTTATGGCTCATTTCGACAGCGGACATCTCGGCACCTTTTTCATCTTGCCCATCCAGCGGGCATGTTGCGGACAAGGCGGATATAGGCTGGGCAAATCGCGGAAAGTAGCCGTGATCCCGGCAAAGCCGCTATGCATTCTGCGCCGCAGCATGAGCACCCAGCGCAGGGCCATGACCCCTGCCGAAGGCGCGACCCGGCCGCAGCCCAAGCCGCAGCCGGATCGCGGATAGCGCTACTGCGACGCGCCCTTCAGCCTGGCCGCGAAGAACGGCGCCAGCACCGAGATCGCCTCACCGACGTATTCCCGGCCGTCATAGAGATCCATGTGATTGGCGCCCTCGACCACGTGGAAGGCCTTGTCGGCGCTGGCGGCGCGGTCGAAAAGATCGTCGCTCATCCATTTGCTGCCGGCCTTGCTGCCCGCCACGATCTGCATCGGCTGGGTCAGGTAGATGTCGGCCATGTGATAGGCGTCATAGGTGATGATCTGGTTCAGGCTGCGCAGGGTGGCGAAGCCCGGCGCGGTCGGGCATTGCGCGCGCGGGGTGTGATAGTATTCCCAGGCCTGGCGCAGTTCCTCGTTCGGCGCATCCGCTTCCTTCAGGGGCGCCAGCGGCATCGTGGCGCTGCCGCCCGCGGCGTCCGAGGTCCGGGCGTTCGAGCCCGCCTCGATCAGCGGCAGCGCGTCGCTGGACTGGACGTCGTTGTCCCAGCCGTTGCGGAACATCGCGCCGATATTGACCGCGCTGATCGTGCCGATCGCCTTGATGCGGCGGTCCTGGATCGCGGCATTGGCGGTATAGCCCGCGCCCGCGCAGATCCCCATCGCGCCGATCCGCGCCCGGTCCACATAGGGCAGAGTCACCAGGTAGTCGATGACGGCGCTGATGTCCTCGGTGCGGATATGCGGGTTTTCCAGCTGGCGCGGGGTGCCGCCGCTTTCGCCCTGGTAACTGGCGTCATAGGCGATGGCGATGAAGCCCTGCTCGGCCAGCCGGGCGGCATAGGTGCCCGCCGCCTGCTCCTTCACCCCGCCGCCGGGATGCGACACGACGATGGCAGGCCATGTCCTGGCCGCGTCGAAGCCTTGGGGAAGGTGGACGACCGCCGCCATGGTGATCGCCGGGTTGTTGCTGTTGGTGAAGCTGATCCTGGTCATTGTCCGGTTCCTTTCGCGGTCGAGATCACCCTCGATTACGGCCTGGCCGATGTGGTGGCGGATCGCTTCGACGCAGGCGTCCGGCTGGGCGGCAAGATCGCCAGGGACATGATCGCGGTGCGGATCGGGCCGGACATTCCCATGGCCATCCTGGGGTCGCCCGACTACTTTCGCCGGCACCCGCCCCCGACCTCGGCGGCGCAGCTGGTGGACCACCGGGCGATCAACCTGCGGCTGCCGACCAGCGGCACGCTGAACGGCTGGCGGCGGCCGGGAAACCCGCGTCCGGGTCGAGGGCCCGCTGGTCCTGACCAGCATCGACCTGATCCGCGATGCGGCATTGGACGGCCACGGCCTGGCCTATCTGCCGCTGGACCAAGTTCGGCAGGATCTGGACGACGGCCGCCTGCGGCGCGTCCTGGCCCGGCTGACGCCCGACCTGCCGGGCTATCACCTGTATTATCCCCACCGCCGCCATGCCTCGTCGGCCTTCACCCTGCTGGTCGAGACCCTGCGCTGGCGCGGGTGATGGCGTATCGACGCCCCGAAAGCCGCACGCCGGGCGATCCGGGCCCATGCCGTTGCCACAGGCAGCAGGCCCGTCACGGCCCCTGATCCCCGGCCGCTTCGTTTAGCAGGCAATCGGCCACCTCCGGCGAGAAATACCGGCGGCGGCCTTCCAGAAGCAGCGCGTCCGGCGTCGCGGGATCGCGGCCGAAGGGCGCCATTCCATGCCGGGCCAGCACCCTTGCGCAGCCGATCCAGTCGCCCTCCGGCACGGGCCGGTTCAAGGATGCCCAGCCCAGGGTGCCGGACACATCGTCGCCGAACCCCTGCCCGGCCCGCCAGGACGCGCCATGCTGCAGAAGGAATTCGGCAAGGGCGCTATCGCCGCGGAAGACGGCGTGGTTCAGCGCGCTTGCGTTCCAATCCCCGCCGCGCGCCTCGATGGGCCAACCCAGCTCGACCATCAGCCGGACGGCATCGCCGGCGCCCTCGGCCGCCAGATCCGGCAAAAGCCGCAGCCGGGCCGGGTCCAGGCGGGCGACCAGTCCGGGGGCTTGCGACAGCATCCGCCGGGCCTCGGCCGCATCGGCGCTGGTGCAGGCGGCGATGAAGCGCTCTTCGGGCGACAGCGCGTCCGGCCGGCCCAGCAGGGACGCGACCTCGGGCAGGCCATAGCGCAGGGCCAGCGCGGCCGCATCGGTGCCATCCCCGGTCCGCGCTCCGGGATCGACGCCTGCCGCAAGCAGCGCCCGGACATGCGCGGGCGAGCGGCGCCGGCGGATGGCATGGAACAGCAGGGCGCCGCCGCGCAGCTCGGGCGCGGCGCCGGCATGATCCAGCAACAGCCGAAGCCGCGCAATATCGTCGAAATCGAGACAGCGGAACAGCGCATTGGTGCCGGTGACGACCGCCCCCGCCGCCAGCAGCAGATCGGTGCAGCCGGGCCCCTCGAGCGAATGGTAAAGCGACTCGCCGTCATTCGGATCGGCGCCAGCCTCCAGCAGCAGGCGCGCAAGATCGGCGTCGTGATTGCGCCCCACGGCGCCATAAAGCGCGGAAAGCGGCACGCCGGCGTCCGGTTCCCGGACCGAGGCAGGCGGCCAGCGGCTGCCGACCCGCTGGTCGGGATCGGTACCGGCGGACAGAAGCAGCCCGACCACAGCGTGGATGCGCGGGCGGAATGCCGGCAGCTGCAACAGCCCCGAATGGGTCGCGGCGACCAGAGGCGGCAGGGACAGCGGCCCCGCCGGCCGATGCACCCAGCCCGCATCGGCAAGGATCGCGCGGCGCACCGCGGCGACATCCCCCGCGGCACAGGCGATGATCGGGAAATCCAGCGGCAGCCGGGGCTGGTCCTGCAGCAGCCGCAACGCCAGTTCCGGGCGCGCATTGCCGGTGCCGCCGGCAATATCCCCGGCATAGGCGAAGCGCGCGAAAGCCTCGGCAAGCGCGCCGGGCTCCAAACCGCGCGGCCGCGCCGCCTCGACAAAGGCCTTCAGCGCCGCCCAGGACGCGAAGCCATGCTCCCGCGCGATGCAGGATTGCGCATCATGCAGCCGGCAGCCTGCCGCCGCGACCTGCGCGTCGCCGCGCCCCCTTGCCGCAGGCAAGCCGCGGCGCAGGCGGTCAAGCGCGCCGCCATCGCCCGCGCGGCAAAGCCGCAAAAGCTCCTTAGCCTGCCGTTTCAGCTGATCAAGATCGGGTCGTTCGGGAAGAACGCTCATGGAACCCTCGGTGCATCCGATGCCGACGACCCGCAATCCGGCAGCACAAAGGTTCGTTCGACGATCAGGCGTCGGGTCAAGTGGGCTCGGCCCTTTCCGCGGGTCTGGAAGCGGCTTGGACCGCTGGCCGCAGATTAGGTCGCGCAGGCGGGGCTGTCAAACGGCGGGAAATCCGTCGCACCCCCCTGCGACGGCGCGCGAACTGGCATCCCGCGGGAAATCGGGCTAGAGCGGCAGGCGTGCGGCAGGCAGCTTCCGGCCCCTGGACCCAAGGGCAAGGCCACCACCCGGATGCAAGGAAAGGGCGGCGGCCCGATCCGCAAGACTCCCGGAAAAACGGAAGGAGACCTCATGCGACATCCATCCCTGCGACTGGCCACCGCCTTGGCCGCATCGCTGCTTTGCGGCCTTGCCGCCCATGCCGAACAGGCGGCCCAGGCGCCGCAGGCCGATCCGGCCGCGGTCCGGCAGGACAGCCGGATCAGGACCGCCGCCCTGGCGCAAGGGCTTTACGAACTAGTGCATTCACCCCGCCAGGGCGCGCTGTTCGCGGCCTCCGCCGGCGGCTTCGGCGAGAATGCAGCACCTTCGCGCATCCTGCGCCTCGACCCCGCGACCCTGGCCGTCCAGGCCGAGATCCCGCTGGACCGGAAGGGCTTCGGCCTTGCCATCGACGACGCGGCCGGTCGGCTTTATGTCGGCGCCGGGCTGGACGCCGCCGTCATCGTCATCGACACCGCCGACAACAAGGTCCTCGGCACCATCCAGCTTGCCGAGAAGATCAAGGACGAGAAAGGCGAGGACGCCTATCCCCACCATTTCCGCGAACTGGCGCTGGACCCGCAGAACCATCGCCTCTATGCGCCGGGCCTGCACCCCACGGGCTCCAGCCTTTATGTCGTCGATACCGAGGCGATGAAGGTGGAAAAGGTCGTGCCGGGCTTTGGCTACAACGCCACCGGCATCGCCATCGACCCCACGGCGGGCCGGGTCCATGTCTCGAACCTGCAAGGCCAGTTCTTCGCCGTCGATACCGGGACGCTGGAGATCGTCAGCACGGTCGAGACCGGGGCGGACCAGCTGCTGAACCTTGCGCTCGACGCCCAGGGCGGGCGGCTTTTCGCCACCGACCAGGGCCATCCGCGCGTCACCAAATACCGCGCCGAGGCGCTTCCCGACTACCAGCCCAGGGGCGAGGGCAACCAGGTCTTCGTCTTCAGCACCAGGGACGGCAGCGAGATCAGGCGCATGGCCAGCGGCGAGGGGCCGGTCGCCCTGCGCTTCGACGGCGAGCACCGGCGGCTTTACGTCACCAACCGGGCCGAGGGCAGCATCAGCGTCTTCGACACCGACAGCTATGACCTGCTGGAAAAGCTGGAGACGGGCGCGCATCCGAACAGCCTGGCCTTCGACGCCGGGCAGAACGCGCTGTTCACGACGGTGAAATCCGCCGAGGGCGCGCCCAAGAACAGCGACGAGAGCGTGGCGCGCATCGACCTGTGACCGCCCGCGCAAGGACATCGGGGACCGGATCATCCCGGCCCCTTTCCATTGGGGCTTGGCCGGCGCGAGATCCTGGAACCTCGCGCGCGGGGTCAGCCTGCGCAGACCCCGCCGCCCGAAGAACGCCTCGCGCGATGCGCGTCAGGCCGGCGGAGCCCGCAAGATCGCCAGGGCATTTTCCGACGGAAACCTTCGAAATCGACGCCAAAGAACCACAGTCCGGGAAAGGATGGGGCGCAGGATCGCCCCACCGTTCAGCGGGGATCGGCGTCGATGGCCGCCAGCACCGCATCCGCGCTTTTGCTGTTCACGGCCAGGCGCACATCGTAAAGGATCGCCAGCCGCAGCAGCGATTTCACGTCCACGTCATGGGGCAAGGCGGACAGCGGGTCGATGAAGAAGATCAGGTTCTTCAGCCGCCCTTCGGAAATCATCGCCCCCAGTTGCGCGTCGCCCCCCAGCGGGCCGCTGAGAAGCCGGGCCACATCAAGCCCCGTCGCCGCATGGATCCGCGATCCGGTGGTGCCGGTGGCGACCAGAGACAGCGGCCGCAGCCGGTCGATCCGCTCTTCGACCCAGGCGATCAGGTCGTCCTTCTTGCCGTCATGCGCGACAAGGGCCAGGTCGGCGTGAATATCCATGCAGGCTCCGCAAGATAGCTGTTGTTAGCGCAATCATATTGGTTTGCCCGCCGCAAGTCGAGTTAATGATGGCAAGCACTTTCAGGGGCGAGCGGTGATGCAGATCTTCCTCGGCGACAGCCATGCCTATCCGGGATGCCGCGCGACATTGCCGGGCGATCTGCCCGCGGCCGGGACCGATGTCGTCATATGCCTTGCCGACGGGATCGAGGTGCCGGGCCGCCTGTCGCCTTGCCCCGAAGGATTCCGGCTGGAAATCGCAAGCCATCGCACCGCGGCAGGAACCTCCATCGCGCGCAAGTCCTGGCTGCTGGGGCGGGACGATGCCGGCTGGAAGATCAAGGCAAGGCTCGCGGACCCCGCATGATCGCCGCGCCGGCGCAGGGATGCAGGGATGCAGGGATGCAGGGATGCAGGGATGCAGGGATGCAGGGATGCAGGGATGCAGGATCGGCGTGACGCCGATCGCCGTCCAGCCCGGCCGGCAGCGACCGGGGGTAGTGGAGAGCCGCGGGCGATAAGGCCCGCACCGAGGCCACCATCGCCGAAATCGCCCCGAAAATCGTGGCGCGGGCCGGGCCGCGTTGCGTGCTGGACGCGGGCTCGGCACGCTGGATCAGCGGGTCGCGCTGAAAACTCCCGCCGCGGCATCCGGCATCTGCCAGCCCGGTTCGTCCCGGCGGCGGAGAGCTTGTCGAAGGCCGGGCAAGCCGATCCGTGCCCGGCGGTGGCGAGACCCGCCTGGACAGGACGCCCGGAAAAGACCCTTCCCTGCCCGGCCCTTTCACCCTCGGCTGCGGCGGACCGGATGTCCTGCCGGCCCCGTCACCAGCCGCTCCTTGCGCCGGCAAGGGAGGGGCGGCTGGTCGTCTCTTGCTGAATGAGGCGCTCAGCTCAGGTGCTTGCCCTTGGTTTCCGGCGCCCACATGATCGACAGGACCAGGCCCAGCAACGGGAAGCCCGCCATCATCGTCAGCGTGGCCGAGAAGCCGAAGGTCTGCATCAGCCAGGGCAGCAGGAAGGTCACGCCCGCCGCGGAAATGCGCGAGAAGGCGGCCGAGAAGCCGACGCCGGTGGCCCGGACATGGGTGTCGAAGATCTCGGGCGGATAGACATACTGGATGTCGTTGGCGGCCGGGGCCACGAACATGTAGATGCCGAACAGGCCCAGCACGATCCAGGCGGGCGCTTGCGGGAACAGGCCCAGGCCCAGCAGCGTCAGCAGGATGATGGCAAACGTCCAGATGACGAAGCCGCGCCGGCTCATCCAGTGCAGCAGAAGGATGCCGGCGAACGCGCCCGCGATCTGGATGGCGTTCAGCCACATGTCGACCGAGCCCGATTCCTCGACGCCCAGGGATTGCAGCACCGGCATCATGAAGGTGAAGATGCCGAAGAACGGGCCGACCTGGCAGAACCAGAAAAGGCCCGAATAAAGCGACTGCCGCCAGGTCCGGGCGGTGAACAGCTCGCGCGGCGAGGCATGTTCCGCGCCCAGCTCGATTTCGGGGATGTAGAACTCCTTGCCGAAATGGCGGTCGACGACGGCGCGCGCCTCGGCCTTGCGGCCCCTGGCTTGCAGCCACATCGGGGTTTCCGGCAGGGTCATCCGCAAGACGAAGGTGACGATCGCCGGCACGGCGCTGGTCGCCAGCAGCATGCGCCAGTTGTCGCCCTGGTAAAGCGCGCCCACGATGAAGGCGAGCGTGAAGCCCACCTGCCAGCCGATCGAGAAGCTGCCCAGCAGCATCCCCCGCCCCCTGCGGCGCGAGAACTCGGCCAGCACCGACGAGCCGACCGCATATTCGACGCCGACGGCCAGGCCCAGCGCCAGCCGCAGCGCCACCAGTTGCCAGACGTCCTGGACGAACAGCTGCATCAGCGACAGCAGGATGAAGGCGGCAAGGTTCCAGCCGAACACCGGCCGGCGGCCGAAGCGGTCGGCCAGGTTGCCAAAGAACAGCCCGCCCACGAAGATGCCGATCAGCGCGCTCGATGCGATCAGGCCCTGGGCCAGCGCGGAAAGCTGCATCTCGTTTCCGGCCAGCGACAGGGCCGGGCCGACGATGCCCAGGACATAGCCGTCCAGCACCGCGCCGCCCAGAACGGCAGCGGCGGCCAGGACGTGAATGGTTTTCAGCGGCGCCTCGTCGACAGGCAGGCGCCCCTGGGCGTCCCGCACCGCCGGCCCGCCCGACAGTATTGCAATGGCCATCTATCCTCCTCGTTCCGTTCAAGCCCGAGGCTTCCGCTGAAGAGCGGCGGAACCTCGCAAATCCGCATGATCCATGGCTTGCCCACGATGTGGCTCCTCCGCAGGCCATGAAGGCGGTGGCTGGCGCATGGCTTGCCGGCGAATGCCTGGCGCCTGGCCGCCAAGGCTATCCCGGCGCCGCTTTCGACGCGTCGCCGGCTGCATCACCATGGCGCACAGGCTGCCCAGCCAGGGTTTTTTCAGCGGATCGGGCGCGAAACCCGCAAGCAATCCCGCTCAAATTTGCCGCGGTTCTTTCGCATCCGTTCTGTCGGATTTGCGCGGTTCGGCGGCAAGCCCCAGATCGGCCAGCATCGTGTCGCCGTCATGCCGGGCCAGAATTGCGAAGATGCGCTCCTCGACCTCGCCACTGGCCAAGCGCAAAGGAATGCCGAAGAAATCCAGCGCCGCCACGTCCTCGGCGAGTCCCGCAAGGACGACGCATCCATCCAGCGGCTGGCGAAGAAGCTGGCCCGCCCAGGCGCCGCGCTCCGCTTCCGCCATGAGACGGGGTCCGACCGGCTAGGCCGCGAACGCCTGATCGAGACGCTCGGCAGCTGCGCGGCCGTCGCCCCGTCGCCGATCCCAGCCGCCCCGGCGATTGCAGGAAGACCAACCGCCGGCAGCCGGGCGCTTGGCACGGCTGCCGGCGGGCGGGGAAACTCACGCAGATGCGGAGGTGGGCGCTGGCCCATGAGGCCGGCTGACCCGGTTCGGAGAACTCGCAATGGGGCGGAATGGAATAGGGCAATGCGGCTGTATTCTTTCGAAACGCATTGCGTGCGGACAAGGGGATACGCCTTCCCCGCTGCAAATACCTACACGATCGCCCCGGACAGCTCGACCGCAATCGCTGTGCTGCTACGCATAATCAGTTCCAATTCAATCTTGCTATGAACCATGTAATTGGGATCGGGCGCTCCAATCATCGCAAGAATCTCTCGCCCTGCCGTGGCCCCCAATTTCTGCGCGGGGATGCGCACTGTGGTGAGCGCCGGTTCCATCTGCGCCGAGCCGGCAAAGTCGCCGATGCCGATCACCGACAAGGTGGTGGGAATGGCGATCCCCAGCCTCGCCGCCGCATAGATCGCCCCCTGCGCGATCACGTCATTGGCGCAAAGCAAGGCGCTCGGCCGGTCCTGTCCCGCCAGTAATTCCAGGCAAGCGGCCTTGGCTTGGGCGATGCTGTAGGGCACCTCGACCTGCCAGCGATCCTGCAACACGATGCCGGCATCGCGAAAAACAGCCGTCGCCGCCGTCTTGCGGTCACGTGCCCTGTCGTTGTCGAAGGTGGTGGGAAAGACCATGCCGATGCGGCGATGCCCCAGTGCGATCAGATGTTCGGCTGCCATCCGCCCCGCCTCGCGGTTGTCCACCCCGATGCAGGGCAGCGCCGAATCCGGCAGGTAGTTCCAGAGCGCCAGCAATGGCACGCGCTGTTCGGCGATCAGACGGAAGGTGCCGGCGCTGTGATCCAGCCCGACCACCGCCAGCGCATCGACGCGATGCTCCAGCAATTTGCGAACCAGCCGATATTCGGTCTCCAGATCGTAGCCATGCGAGGCCAGGAGCAGGGTGAAGCCCTGCTCGCTGACCGTGTCGTTAAAAGCCTGGACCACTTCGGCGAAGATGGTGTTGGCGACGGTCGGCACCACCAGACCGATGGTGGCGCTGCGCTTGCCATGCATGGCCTGCGCGGCGCGGTTGCGGATATAGCCGGATTTCTCGATCGCCAGTTCGACCTTCTTGCGCGTCGCCGGATGCACCAGATCCGGGTGATTCATCACCCGCGACACCGTCGCCGGTGAAACGCCTGCAAGATTGGCTACGAAAACAATATCCGGCTTAATCATCAGATTTTTCACATATATTTTTGTGAATCATAAAATTTAATGAAAACAGTTGCAAGACTGTTTTCATGGCCTAGGGTCGAAAACCACGGCAAGAGGAGGCCGTGCCAGACCAACATTGCAGACAGGGCGAGCCCCGGTTTTTCCGGGCTGCTGACCTATTCACCTTCCCGGCGGGCGGACTGCCGGGAGCAGGAGCAAATGACAGGTATGAACATCTCGAACGATATTCTTTCGGTCGACGCGGCGATGGTGCGGGCGCGCAGCGCCCAGGCCGGATACGAGGCGGGGGGCAGCCAAAGCCGCTATGACCGGGCTGCCCTTGCCGTCGGCTGGGCCATCATGCAGCCCGAACGCAACCGGCAGCTGGCGGAACTGGCGGTCCGCAGCACCGGGCTGGGCAATGTCGCCGACAAGATCGTCAAGAACCATCGCAAGACGCTGGGGCTTCTGCGCGACATCCGTGGCGTGGCCACGCATGGCATCCTGTCCGACGACCCCGAAACCGGCATCGCCGAGATCGCGCGGCCCATCGGCGTGATCGGCGCGGTGGTGCCCTCGACCAACCCGGCCGCGACGCCGGCGAACAACATCATCAACGCGCTGAAATGCGGCAATGCCATCGTTCTGTCGCCCTCGCCCAAGGGGGTGGCCTGTTGCGAGATGCTGCTGGGGTTCATCCATGCCGAGTTCGACCGCATCGGCGAGGACCGCGACCTGGTGCAGATGCTTCCAGGGCAAGGCAGCAAGGCCAAGACCCAGCGCCTGCTGGAGACCGCCGACCTGGTGGTCGTGACCGGCAGCCAGGACAACGTGCGGCGCGCCTATGAAAGCGGCACCCCCGCCATCGGCGTCGGCGCCGGCAATGTGGCGGTGATCGTGGACGAGACCGCCGACCTGGCCGATGCGGCGGGCAAGATCGCCGCCTCCAAGACCTTCGACAACGCCACCTCCTGTTCGTCCGAAAATGCGCTGATCGTGGTCGATGCGGTCTATGACGCCTTCGCCGCTGCACTTGCGGCCGAAGGGGGCGCGGTCCTGCCGCCGTCCGAGGTGCCGGGTATCGTGGCCCGGCTCTGGCAGGACGGGCATATGAACCGCGAGATCATCGCCAAGGATGCCGAGGTGATGATCGACCGGCTGGGGCTGGCCGGCAGGGTGCCGCCCGGCACCCGGCTGATCGCTGTCGAGACCGAGGGCATCGGTCCCGACCATCCGCTGTCGGGCGAAAAGCTCAGCCGCATCGCCGCGCTTTACCGCGCGCGGGATTTCGAGCACGCGGCGGAACTGGCGCGCCGCATCCTGAGCCATCAGGGCGCCGGCCATTCGGTCGGGCTGCATTCGCGCGACGCGGATCGCCCGCTGGCGCTTGGCCGCGACCTGCCGGTCTGCCGGGTCATCGTCAACCAGGCGCATTGCTTTGCGACCGGCGGAGCCTTCGACAACGGCCTGCCCTTTTCGCTGTCGATGGGGTGCGGAAGCTGGGGCGGCAACTCCATCGACGCCAATTTGAACTGGCGCCATTTCATGCAGCGCACCCGCGTCGTGCGGCCAATTCCCCCGCGCGAGCCGGCGCTTGACGAGATCTTCGGCAGCTATTGGCAGGAGGCGGGGAAATGAGGCTGGATCCGCTGAACCCGCCGCAGGGCACCACCCGCGACTGGCTGGACCATCGTGCCGCCGACCAGGGCCGGACGATCAGCCATGTCTTTCCCGAGGACGGCTCGGTCCTGACCTGGCGCGAATTGCGCGACGAGGCCGCCCGCATCGCCGGGCATCTGGCCGGGCTGGGCCTGGAGCGCGGCGAAAGCGTCGCGCTGATGATGCCCAATGGCCGCAATGCGGTGCTGGGCCTTTACGGCGCGCTTTACGGCGGCTTTCGGGCCACCATGATCAACCTGATCGCCGGCGCCGATGCCATCGGCTATGTGCTGTCGCATTCCGGCGCCCGCGCCCTGCTGGTCGATCCCGGCCAGCGCGCGCTGCTGGAGGCGGCGCTCGCCGCCCATCCTGCCGCGCCTGTGGTGATCGAGGCGGGTGCCGGCTTCGACTGGCCCGCCGGCTGCGCGCCGGCCGAGCCGCATCCGCATGGCGCCGCGGACGATGCGCTGCTGATGTATACCTCGGGCACCACCGGCCGGCCCAAGGGCGTGGTGCACAGCCATGCCAGCCTGCTGGCCGGCGGCTGGACCACGGCGTTGGCACATGAGCTGCGGCCCGAGGACCGGGCCTTGTGCGTGCTGCCCATCTATCACATCAACGGGCTTTGCGTGACCATCCTTGGCCCGCTGCTCTCGGGCGGCTCGGTGGTGGTCTGCGACCGCTTTTCGGCCAGCCGGTTCTGGAGCCTGTGCGACCGGCACGAGGCCAGCTGGTTCTCGGTCGTGCCGACGATCATCTCGCATCTGCTGCATGGCGAGGGCGAGCCGTCGCCGGCTGCCCGAGCGCGGCTGCGCTTCGGCCGCTCGGCCTCGGCGGCGCTGGCGCCCGAGGTGCAGTCGAGCTTCGAGCGCCGCTTCGGCATTCCCATCGTCGAGACCATGGGCCTGACCGAGACGGCGGCCCAGATCCTGTCGAACCCGCTGCCGCCGGGCCTGCGCAAGATCGGCTCGCCTGGCCGGGCGGTGGGCAACCAGGTGGCGATCCTGTCGCCCGACCTGCGCCCGCTGCCGCCGGGCATCGAGGGCGAGATCGCCGTGCGCGGCGCCAATGTCATGCGCGGCTATCTGGGCGACCCGGCCGCGACCGCCGCCGCACTGACCCCGGACGGCTGGCTGCGCACCGGCGACCTGGGCCAGATGGACGAGGAAGGCTACGTCTTCGTCACCGGCCGCCTGAAGGAGCTGATCATCAAGGGCGGCGAGAACATCGCCCCGCGCGAGATCGACGAGGCGCTCTATACCCATCCCGACGTGATCGAGGCCGCGGCCTTCGCCCGCCAATGCGCCCGCTACGGCGAGCGGGTCGAGGCGGCCGTCACCCTGCGCCCCGGCTCGCCGCTTGGCGCGCCCGAGCTGATCTCGATCTGCGAGGAGCGGCTGGGGAAGTTCAAGTCGCCCGAGGTGATCCACCTGATGGCCGAGCTGCCCAAGGGCCCCTCGGGCAAGATCCAGCGCCTGAAGCTGGCGCAACTGACACAATAGCGCCCGAGGGGCAGGAAGGAGGCGTCGTTTCCCAAGAACACGGCCCGCCGCCAGGAGCCCGAAGACCCGCCGGAGGAGGGCGGAGCTTCAACAGAGGACCGCGCAACGGGCCGCAAACGGACGTGCCAACACATCCAGCATAATCCAGGGAGGAGACATGCTAAGGCTTACCCGATTCAGGACGACGGACCGCGTTCTGTTCGTCATCTGCCTGATGTATCTGGTCACCTATATCGACCGGGTGAACATCAGCACCGCCGCCCCCGCCATGCAGGCCGAGCTGGGCCTGTCGAATTTCGAGTTGGGGCTGGCGTTTTCCGCTTTCGCCTATCCCTATGCGCTGTTCCAGATCCTCGGCGGCCGGCTGGGCGACCGGCTGGGACCGCACAAGACCCTGATCATCTGCGGCACCGTCTGGTCGGCCGCAACCGTGATGATCGGCTTCGTCGAGGGCGCGGTCTCGCTCATCATCGCGCGCGTGCTTCTGGGCATGGGCGAAGGCTCGGCCTTCCCGACCGCCACGCGGGCGCTGTCGAACTGGATGCCGGCCGAGAAGCGCGGCTTCGCGCAGGGCATCACCCATGCCTTCGCCCGTTTCGGCAATGCGCTGACCCCGCCGCTGATCGCCTTCCTGGTCATCGCGCTGTCCTGGCGGCATGCCTTCGTCATCGTCGGCCTGATCAGCTTCCTGTGGGTGGCGCTGTGGTGGTGGTATTTCCGCGACGATCCCCGCAGCCACAAGGGCATCACGCCCGAGGAACTGGAGGCCCTGCCGGACCAGAGGATCGTGGGCGAGCGCAAGACCCTGCCCTGGGGCCGGCTGCTCAAGCGGATGCTGCCGGTGACGATCACCGATTTCTGCTATGGCTGGACGCTGTGGCTGTTCCTGAACTGGATCCCGTCCTATTTCCTGCACCAGCACGAACTGGACCTGAAGAAATCCGCCATCTTCGCGGCCGGCGTCTTCCTGGCCGGGGTCGTGGGCGACCTGGCGGGCGGCTGGCTCAGCGACGGCATCCTGCGCCGCACCGGCAATGTCGCCCTGGCGCGGATCAGCGTGATCATCCTGGGCTTCCTGGGCGCCTTCGCCTGCATGTTGCCGGTGATGTTCTCGACCGATCTGGTGACGGTGGCGATCAGCCTCAGCGCGGCCTTCTTCTTCGCCGAGCTGATCGTGGCGCCGATCTGGGCCACGCCGATGGATATCGCGCCGCAATACTCCGGTACTGCCAGCGGTTTCATGAACTTCGGCTTTGGCCTGGCCGGGATGATCTCGCCTATCGTCTTCGGGCTGATCATCGACCTGACCGGACGCTGGGACCTGCCCTTTGCCGCCTCGCTGGTCTTGCTTCTGCTGGGCGCGGGCATGGCACTGTTCATCCGGCCTGACCGTCCGTTTCTCGACGATCCAGCGAACGAGGACGCGAACGAAGACAAGGATCTGGACTGCGATCCACAGATCGCCGGCGCAGTATCGAAATGAAGAAGGGACCTGCCCTGCCGGGCAGGTCCGATCCCCCCGCCACGCCAAACCAAGCCAAGCCAAATGGCATGCGAAGGATCACCCGGAGCAGTTCGATCGATGCCAGGGCCGATGCGAAATGTCTTTCCTTGGGATCGGCATGTTCCCGGCCTGGTCAGGCCACGAATTATGCGCGCCGCCTCTAGATAATATACTGAAAATGCAAGGAAAATAAAATGAAAATGACCACTGAGGAGTCTTTTGTGAAAGTTCTCCAGCTTCACGGGATCGAGCATGCGTTCGGGATCATCGGCTCTGCGATGATGCCTGTGTCGGACCTGTTTCCCAGGGCTGGGATCACGTTCTGGGACTGCGCGCACGAGACGAACGCCGGGATGATGGCGGACGGGTTCACCCGCTCGACCGGCCGGATGTCGATGGCGATCGCGCAGAACGGCCCCGGCGTGACCGGCTTCGTCACGCCGGTCAAGACCGCCTACTGGAACCACACCCCGCTGCTCTTGGTCACGCCGCAGGCGGCGAACCGCACCATCGGCCAGGGCGGCTTCCAGGAGATGGAGCAGATGCGCATCTTCGCCGATTGCGTCTGCTACCAGGAAGAGGTGCGCGACGCCTCGCGCATCCCCGAGGTCTTGAACCGGGTGATCATGCAGGCCTGGCGCAACTCGGCCCCGGCGCAGATCAACATCCCGCGCGACTTCTGGACCCAGGTCATCGACGTGGAGCTGCCGCAGGTGGTCGCCTTCGAGCGGCCCGCGGGCGGCGAGCAGGCGGTGGCCGAGGCGGCAAAGCTGCTGTCCGCGGCCGAGTTCCCGGTGATCCTGTCGGGCGCCGGCGTGGTGCTGTCGGGCGCGATCCCGGAGCTGGCCAGGCTGGCCGAGCGGCTGGATGCGCCGGTCTGCTCGAACTACCAGCACAACGACAGCTTCCCCGGCTCGCACCCGCTGGCCATGGGCCCCTTGGGCTACAACGGCTCGAAGGCGGCGATGGAGATCATCGCCAGGGCCGACGTGGTGCTGGCGCTGGGCACGCGCTTGAACCCGTTCTCGACCCTGCCGGGCTATGGCATCGACTACTGGCCGAAGGATGCCAGGATCATCCAGGTCGATATCAACGCCGACCGCATCGGGCTGACCAAGAAGGTCACGGTCGGCATCCAGGGCGACGCGGCCAAGGTGGCGCGCGGCATCCTGGCGCAGCTTGCCCCCACCGCCGGCGATGCCGGCCGGGCGGAACGCAAGGCGCTGGTGGCGCAGACCAGGTCCCGCTGGGCGCAGGAACTGTCGAGCCTGGACCACGAGGAGGACGATCCCGGCACCGAATGGAACGAGGACGCGCGCAGGCGCGACGCCGGGCTGATGAGCCCGCGCCAGGCCTGGCGGGCGATCATGCAGGCGGTGCCGAAGGAGGCGATCGTCAGCTCGGACATCGGCAACAACTGCGCCATCGGCAATGCCTACCCGAGCTTCGAGGCCGGGCGGAAATACCTGGCGCCGGGGCTGTTCGGGCCCTGCGGCTACGGCTTCCCGGCGATCCTGGGCGCCAAGATCGGCAATCCGGACGTGCCGGTGATCGGCTTTGCCGGCGACGGCGCCTTCGGCATCTCGATGAACGAGATGACCGCCTGCGGCCGCGAGGACTGGCCGGCGATCACCATGGTGATCTTCCGCAACTACCAATGGGGGGCGGAAAAGCGCAACACCACGCTGTGGTACGACAACAACTTCGTCGGCACCGAGCTGGACCGCGACACCTCCTATGCGAAGATCGCCCAGGCCTGCGGGCTCGTCGGCGTGCAGGTGAAGAGCCAGGAGGAACTGACCGCGGCGCTGCACGATGCGGTCGAGCGGCAGATGAAGAACCGCGAGACCACCTTCATCGAGGTGCTGCTGAACCAGGAACTGGGCGAGCCCTTCCGCCGCGACGCGATGAAGAAGCCGGTGGTGGTCGCCGGCATCGACCCGGCCGACATGCGCCCCCAGCAGGGCGCGGCCTGAGGCGGGGCGGCGGCGGAAGGCCGGGGCGTCCCCTGCCTTTCTCCGTTTCCCAAATACCCCGGGGGGGCGCTTGCGCGGCCCCATCGAGGGGCCGCGCAAGCGCGAGGGGGGCAGAGCCCCCCTCGGCGCCCCCGCCCCGCCCGCGACCCCCATGACACCCCCCGGCGTGCAGCAACAAGCGCCCCGGCCCATCCCCGCATCCCGGTGAGGACGATGATTTCCACCATGATCCCTTCGCGCGGCCTGATCGAGGAAGCCTTTCCGGGCTTCGCCGTCTCGGCGCTGGTCGCGGCCACGGCGCAGTTCCTGTCGGATCATTACGGCGCCCCCGCCATGCTGATGGCGCTGCTTTTGGGCCTGGCGCTGAACTTCCTGGCCGAGGAGGGCACCCGCACCGCCCCCGGCATCGCCTTTACCGCGCGCACCGTGCTGCGGCTGGGGGTGGCGCTTCTGGGCGCGCGCATCTCGGCCGGCATGCTGGCGGCGCTGGGGCCGGGCGCCATCGCGCTGGTGGCGGCGGGCGTGGTGCTGACCATCCTGTTCGCCCTTGCCGCCAGCCGGCTGGCCGGCCGCGGCTGGCGCTTTGCGCTGCTGACCGGCGGCTCGGTGGCGATCTGCGGCGCCTCGGCGGCCATGGCCATCGCCGCCGTCCTGCCCCGGCACGAGAAATCCGAACGCGACCTGGTCTTCACCGTGCTCTCCGTCACCGTGCTTTCGACCGTGGCCATGGTGCTCTACCCGATGCTGGCCGGGCTTTTCGGCTTCACCGCCCGCGATTCCGGCGTCTTCCTGGGCGGCACCATCCATGACGTCGCCCAGGTGGTCGGCGCCGGCTTCTCGATCGGCCCCGAGGCGGGCGAGACCGCGACCCTGGTCAAGCTGATCCGCGTCGCCATGCTGGCGCCGGTGGTGCTGTGCTTTTCCCTGGCGATCCGGGCGCGCGGGCTTTCGGACCGCCGGGGCGGCAAGGCGCCGCCGCTGCTGCCGGGCTTCGTCATCGGCTTTCTCGCGCTCGCCACGCTCAACAGCCTGGGGCTGGTGCCGCCGGCGGTCTCGGACTTCGCCGGGCAGCTGTCCCGCTGGGCATTGCTGATCGCCATCGCCGCGGTCGGCATCAAGACCTCGCTCGGCAAGATGCTCGAGGTCGGCGCCGGCGCCATCGGGCTGATCGTGGCCGAGACCGTGTTCCTGGGCGTCTTCGTCGTCGCCGGCCTGCATTTCCTGGGGTAAGAGATGAAACCGCTCGAGCGCATCCACCAGACCGCCAAGGCGCTGGACCGCCACATCATCCTGTCCGAGGGCGACGACCCGCGCGTGGCCGAGGCCGCCCGCCGGCTGCTGGCCGAGGGGCTGGCGCGCGTCACCCTGATGGGCGGGCCCGAGATCCCCGGCGCCCGCCGCATCGACCCGGCCGGCGCGCCCGACCTGGCGGAACTGGCCGACCATTGGCACCGCATGCGCGCGGCCAGGGGCATGACCGGCGAACGCGCGCTGGCCGAGATGCGCGACCCGATCCGCCAGGCGGCGATGCGGGTGCGGCTGGGCCAGGCCGACGGCACGCTGGGCGGCGCCGTCGCCACCACCGCCGACACCGTCCGCGCCGCGTTGCAGATCATCGGCCGGGCGCCCGATGCCGGCATCGTGTCGAGCTTTTTCCTGATGCTGTCCTGCGGGCCGGGCGCGCCGATCAGGGGCGGCATGATCTTTGCCGATTGCGGGCTGGTGATCCAGCCCGACGCGCAGGAGCTCGCCGCCATCGCGCTTTCGGCCGCCGAAAGCTGCCGCCGGCTGCTGGCCGAGGAGCCGCGGGTGGCGCTGCTGTCCTTCTCGACCGCGGGCTCGGCCGACCACCCGAGCCTCGGCCGGCTGCGCGAGGCGCTGGCGCTGATCCGCGCCGCGGCCCCGGATCTCGAGGTGGATGGCGAGATGCAGTTCGACGCCGCGCTGGACGAGGCGATCCGGGCGAGGAAGGCGCCGGCCAGCCGGCTGTCGGGGCGGCCGAACGTCTTCGTCTTTCCCGACCTCGCCGCGGGCAATATCGGCTACAAGATCGCCGAGCGCCTGGGCGGCCTCACCGCCATCGGGCCCATCCTGCAGGGACTGGCAAAACCCGCAAACGACCTCTCGCGAGGATGCTCCGTCAAAGACATCGTCGACGCAGCAGCCGTAACAGCCGTCCAGACAGCAAAGCTCGGGCAATGTCGTTTTTCAGCCATGTAGGATAAGAAACCAAATGGGAGGTGGCCTTGTGAAGATCGGCGGATTGAAGGAGATTTTTGAGGGGGAGGCTCGGGTCGCCATCACTCCGTCCTCTGCGGGGCATCTGCGCAAGCTGGGGCATGACGTGCATGTCGAGACGGGCGCGGGGGTTCGTGCGGGGTTTTCGGATGCGGCCTACGAGGCGGCGGGCGTCGCCGTGCATCCCAATGCCGCGGCGCTGGTCGGGGCGGTGGAGGTGGTGGTCAAGGTCCGGCCGCCGAGCGAGGCCGAACTGCGGCAGATGCGGCGCGGGCAGACCCTGATCTCGCATTTCTGGCCGGCGCAGAACCCCGACCTCCTGGAGCTGGCGCGCGAGCAGGGCGTCACCGCCATCGCCATGGACATGGTGCCGCGCATCAGCCGCGCGCAGAAGATGGACGCGCTGTCCTCGATGGCCAATATCGCCGGCTACCGGGCGGTGATCGAGGCGGCGAACAACTTCGGCCGCTTCTTCACCGGCCAGGTGACGGCGGCGGGCAAGGTGCCGCCGGCCAAGGTGCTGGTGGTGGGCGCCGGCGTCGCCGGGCTTGCCGCCATCGGCGCGGCGGTCAGCCTGGGCGCGCAGGTCCATGCCTTCGACGTGCGCCCCGAGGTGGCCGAGCAGATCGAATCCATGGGCGCGGAATTCGTCTACCTGGACTTCCAGGACCAGGTGCAGGACGGGGCCGCGACCGGCGGCTATGCCGCGCCCTCGAGCCCCGAGTTCCGGGAAAAGCAGCTCGAGAAGTTCCGCGAACTGGCGCCCGGGATGGACATCGTCATCACCACGGCGCTGATCCCCGGCCGCGATGCGCCCAAGCTCTGGACCCGCGACATGGTCGCGGCGATGAAGACCGGCTCGGTCATCGTCGACCTGGCGGCCGAGCGCGGCGGCAATTGCGAGCTGACCGTGCCGGACGAGCGCATCGTCACGGAAAACGGCGTGGTCATCATCGGCTATACCGACTTCCCGTCGAGGATGGGCGCGCAAGCCTCGGAGCTTTATGGCAACAACATCCGCCACATGCTCTCGGACCTGACGCCGGGCAAGGACGGCGTCATCGTGCAGAACATGGAGGACGACGTGATCCGCGGCGCCACCGTCGCCCATGACGGCGACGTGACCTGGCCGCCGCCGCCGCCCAGGGTCGCGGCCATCGCCGCCCAGAAGCCGCGCGAGAAGCCCAGGGAGCCGACCCCCGAGGAACGGCGCGCGCAGGAGATCGCCGCCTTCCGCGCCCAGACCCGCAGCCAGGTCACGCTGCTCGGCGCGGGCGCGGCGGCGATGCTGCTGGTGGGGCTGTTCGCGCCCGCGAGCTTCCTGTCGCATTTCATCGTCTTCGTGCTGGCGGTCTTCGTCGGCTTCCAGGTGATCTGGAACGTCAGCCATTCGCTGCACACGCCCCTGATGGCGATCACCAACGCGATCTCGTCGATCATCATCGTCGGCGCGCTTCTGCAGATCGGCTCGGGCGGCTGGCTGGTGGTGGTGCTGGCGGCGCTGTCGGTGCTGATGGCGGGCGTCAACATCTTCGGCGGCTTCCTGGTCACGCGCCGGATGCTCGCCATGTTCCAGAAGTCGTAAGGGGAGAGGGCGCATGGAATACGGATTCACCACCGCCGCCTATGTGGTCGCGGCCGTGCTGTTCATCCTGTCCCTGGGCGGGCTTTCGGGCCAGGAAAGCGCCAAGCGCGCGGTCTGGTACGGCATCGCGGCCATGGCGCTGGCGGTGGTCGCGACGCTGATCGGGCCGGGCTACGGCAACTGGGGGCTGACGCTGGTCATGCTGGCCATCGGCGGCGCCATCGGCTGGGTCGTGGCCAAGCGGGTGCAGATGACCGAGATGCCGCAGCTGGTCGCGGCCATGCACAGCCTGGTCGGCCTGGCGGCGGTGCTGATCGGCTTCAACGCCCAGTTCGAGCTCTCGCGGGTGCTGCGCGCCCGCGCCGCCGACGCGGCGGCCGAGTTCCACGGCTTCGCCGCGGTGCTGGCGCACAAGACCCCGGCCGAGATCGCCATGCTCAAGGTCGAGGTGGCGCTGGGGATCTTCATCGGCGCGGTGACCTTCACCGGCTCGATCGTGGCCTTCGGCAAGCTCGCCGGCAAGATCGACGGCAAGCCCAGGAAGCTGCCGGGCGGGCACATGCTGAACGCGGGGGCGGCGGCGCTGTCGCTCTTGTCGGTGATCCTTTACTGCACCGCCGGGGCGCCGGTGCTGTGGCTGGTGCTGATCACGCTGCTGGCCTTCTTCATCGGCTATCACCTGATCATGGGCATCGGCGGCGCCGACATGCCGGTGGTGGTGTCGATGCTGAACAGCTATTCCGGCTGGGCGGCGGCGGCGATCGGCTTCACCCTGGGCAACGACCTCCTGATCGTGGTGGGCGCGCTGGTCGGCTCGTCCGGTGCGATCCTGAGCTACATCATGTGCAAGGCGATGAACCGCAACTTCGTCAGCGTGATCCTGGGCGGCTTCGGCGGCGAGGCGGGCCCGGCGATGGAGATCGAGGGCGAGCAGGTGGCGATCGACGCCGACGGCGTGGCGGCGGCGCTGAACGAGGCGGACGAGATCGTCATCGTGCCGGGCTACGGCATGGCGGTGGCGCAGGCGCAGCAATCGGTCAGCGAGCTGACGCGCAAGCTGCGGGCGCGCGGCAAGAACGTGCGCTTTGCCATCCACCCGGTGGCGGGGCGTCTGCCGGGGCACATGAACGTGCTTCTGGCCGAGGCCAAGGTGCCCTACGACATCGTGCTGGAGATGGACGAGATCAACGATGATTTCCCCTCGACCGACGTGGCGATCGTGATCGGCTCGAACGACATCGTGAACCCGGCGGCGCAGGAGGACCCGAACTCGCCGATCGCGGGCATGCCGGTGCTGGAGGTGTGGAAGGCCAAGCAGGTGTTCGTCTCCAAGCGCGGCCAGGGCACCGGCTATTCGGGCATCGAGAACCCGCTGTTCTACAAGGAAAACACCCGCATGTTCTACGGCGACGCCAAGAAATCCATCGACCAGCTCCTGCCCATGATCGAGTGAGCGGCCGATCTCGCTGTTGGTGGCGGCGATGCAGCTCGATGCCCTCAGGTGTCTCCGATATATTCCAATAAACACAAAGAGTTGCTGTTGTTATGGCTTTGCCGGTGAGCAATGCTTTCCCGAAATGAAGTTGCAAGGCGCGTCCTGGAGGAGGGCCTTGCGGACAGCCGGTTGCGCGCAAAGCGCACCAAGCCACGGAGGAAACCCATGTCCGATAGAACCGATTCCACCTCGATCCCGCAGGATGCCGAGGCCCCGAGCGGATCGCGGCGACGCTTTCTGAAAACGACGGGGCTGTCCGCGCTTGGCGCCATGCTGGGCATGGCCGTCCCGTTCGAGCGCAACCTGCCCGCCGGCTTCGTGCCCGCCGCCCTGGCCCAGGATACCGGCCTGGACCTGATGGCCGGCAAGCAGGGGCTCATCGTGCTGGGCGACCGGCCGCTGAACGCCGAGACCCCGGCGCATCTGCTGGACGACGACGTCACCCCCTATGAGCGGCTGTTCATCCGCATGAACGGCCTCGTGCCGCAGACGGCGCTGGACCAGGACGCCGAGGGCTGGGTGCTGACCGTGGACGGCGAGGTCGAGACCCCGCTGGAGCTGACCATCGACGATCTGAAGTCGCGCTTCGAGACCGTCACCCGCCGGCTGGTGATCGAATGCGGCGGCAACGGCCGGGCCTTCTTCCAGCCCGGAACCTCGGGCAACCAATGGACCGTCGGCGCGGTCGGCTGCCCGGAATGGACCGGGGTGCGGCTGGCCGACGTGCTGAAGGCGGCGGGCGTCAAGGAAAGCGCCGTCTATACCGGGCATTACGGCAACGACGTGCATCTGAGCGGCGACGAGGAGAAGGAGGTGATCTCGCGCGGGGTGCCGATCGAAAAGGCGCTGGAGGAGGACGCGGTCATCGCCTGGGCGATGAACGGCGAACCCTTGCCGGCGCTGCACGGCTTTCCGCTGCGGCTGGTGGTGCCGGGCTATCCGGCCTCGGCCTCGCAGAAATACCTCGACCGCATCCGGGTCCGCGACAGGGAACATGACGGCGCCAAGATGACCGGCGATTCCTATCGCATCCCGGCCTATCCGGTCGCCCCCGGCACCGAGGTGCCCGAGGAGGACATGGTGGTGCTGACCGAGATGCCGGTGAAGTCCATCGTCACCTTCCCGCAGACCGGCGCCGAGGTGAAGGCGGGCGAGGCGGTCGAGGTCCGCGGCCATGCCTGGTGCGGCAAGGGCGACGTGGCCGCGGTGCATGTCTCGCTGGATTTCGGCCAGACCTGGCAGGAGGCCGGGCTGGAGCCGGCGCCGAACCGCTTTGCCTGGCAGCGCTGGCGCGCGACGCTGACCCTGCCGCAGCATGGCTATTACGAGGTCTGGGCGCGGGCCACCGACCAGGACGGCATCGGCCAGCCGCCGCTGTCGCCGGTCTGGAACCCGCGCGGCTATGCCAACAACATCCAGCACCGCATCGCGCTGGTCGCGGTCGGGTGAGGGGTGATCGCGATGCGCATTATTCTGACGACCGTGGCTGCGACCCTGGCCGTGCTGGTGCTTGGCGCCGGGCAGGCCGTGGCCGAGGCCAGGCTTGACCCGATGCAGGCGCTGGCGGGCCGGCCCGCCGGCGCGAACCCGCTCGACCCGATGACGGCGATCCGTGCCAAGGCGGATGCGGGCGAGGCGCGGGCGGGGAACGAGGAATTCGGCGGCCTGCCCGACGGAGCGGGCGCCGAGGAGACCTATTACCAATGCGTCGCCTGCCATTCGACCGAGATCATCAAGCAGCAGCGCGTCACCGACCATCGCTGGGACGAGCTGTGGCGCTGGATGGTCGAGGCGCAGGGCATGGTCGAGCCCGAGCCGGAAACCAAGGCGCTGATCCTGGCCTATCTCAAGGCAAACTTCTCATCCGAGAGGTAAGGAGATGGGGGCGGACGCTTAAAGGCCGCTGCCATCGCCTGCAGGCTGATCAAAACGGCCAAGCTGAACGCCACAGTCGATCCCCAGGCCTAGGGTCAGGACAGGCTCTCGGGTCAGGTCCAGAAGATCATGGTCGCGAAGGCTAGGGCGGAGAGGGAGACCTTCGGGCAGCGGTCATAACGGGTGACGACCCGTCGCCAGTCCTCGAGTCTGCCGAAACGGGATCTCTCGATCCTGTTTCGGCATCTGCAGCGTCGCTTATCGTGTTTGACGGGCTTGCCGCCAGACTTCCGGCCCGAGATGCAGGTGTCGCCAAAGCGTTTCCCGGCGGTGTGTAAGCCGGCATGGCCAACTGCCCCCGTAACGGGGGTGATCGGCTTGCCAAACAGCCCCCCCTTTACACTGATGGTCATGATGCCCCCGTAGTCATCGGGGGCACAGTGCGGGATGCTGGTTGTGGAGAGAGTTGCGAAGATCCGTCGGGCGGATTTCCAGGAGCAGAAGACGATCAAGCAGATCTGCCGGGAGTCTTCTTCGGGGCTGCGCTCGTGGGATCTACGACAACATGAAGACGGCGGTGGATACGATCTTCGTCGGCCGCGACCGCGCCTGCAATCGCGTTCGCCTGTTCTCTCGAACCGCTGGCGTTCACAGGCTCACTCCGGCAGATATGCGGGCACTATCTGGTCGAGCCGCCGTCCCTGGGGCTTGAACCAATGGCGCCTCAATGAACGGCCCTGCACCCCGGCCTCTGGCTGGGACTGCGCCTGCGTGGCGCCATCGGTTCGAGCCCGCTGGCGCAGGGACAGGTCGAGAACCAGGTCGGCGTTGTCCGGCGGCGGTTCTTCGTGCCTCGACCGAAGTTCAAGAGCCATGCCGAACTCAATGCCTGGCGCGAGGACCGCTGTGTTGCATGGGCCAGGTCGCATCCGTACCCGGAGCTTCGCGATCGCACGATCTGGGAGGTTCATTTGGGCCATCACGCTGCAGGAGGAATTCTTGTCGATCGAAACCGCCTTGCGCTCTTCAAGCCCGGTTTCGTCGGGCCGCGCTGTGAAGTCGCCGAGAACCACCATCTTCAGAGGCAGTTCAACCTCTGCTTGCCGATCGCCGGTTCCGGGGACGAACTTGGCGTTGATACGCTCCTTGGGAGCGACCGACACGCCCAATAACCATTACACATCTCCTCGGAACCCGTGCATGCGCATAACGATAGTTAACGTGCCAGCAAGTCGGCCTTGAGTTGCACGAAGCCCGACTTTCCTGTTGATCCGCACCCATCCGCTCGCCTATGGGCAGATCGAAGGAAACGCTACATATTGTCGTCATACTGAAGATAACTGCATAAATATACAACACATATGGCATACGATGGCATGCAGCCAGTTGCCCGCCCCTGCGCGCTTGCACCGCATCTTCCCATGGGCAGGACGCCTTCCGACGCTTCCGGCGATCATGTCGCCGACTCAGCTTCGATAACGATGAACCGGATCACCTCGCCTGCTTCGTCAGGCGCAGGAAGTCCGACCCGCGGCGGCCGTGGCCCTCGCGCTTGCGCTCCTCGGCACGCACCAGCGCGAAGAGACAAGCCTCGGCATCCTCATGCTATCGGAACAGGAAGGCTCAAATCTTCCGGTCGTGGCCGCCGTAATGCCCGGTCAGCGCCCCGTCCCGCGTGATCGAGGGCAGTCAGGAGGGATAGGTCGCGTGAGCCTCGTCGGCGTCGGGATGGGGTCGATCCCCATCTGCTCATGGAAGAAGGCGCGCATCGGCAGGGGCGGATTCGAGATAGCCGACGAGATCAGCTATCAGCCCGTCGTCGCGGTCGCAGCGCTGCTCCAGCAGGAGATGGCCGTGATTTCGGACATCGCTCGGGAGTGCTCGAACCAGCGTTTCAGCGCATCCGGCGGGCGCGGACGAATATGCACGGTCAACGCGAAACTCCCCAGCACCTGTTTGGGAAAGTCGCCCGCCCGCATAAAATGCTGATGCATCCGAGAAGCACGCCCGCCATCCCGCGCCCCAGGCCCCCCCGCTGCAAAGGTCCATGCTCCGAAGGGCGCGGACGTTCGGGCGGACGGATCAAAGCCCCAGGCACCAGCGCATGACGGCCTTTTGCGCATGCAGCCGGTTCTCGGCCTCGTCGAAGATGACCGAGTTCGGGCCGTCCATCACCGCGCTCGTCGCCTCGTCGTCGCGATGCGCGGGCAGGCAATGCATGAACAGCGCATCGGGCTTGGCGCGCGCCATCAGCGCCTCGTTCACCTGGTAGGGACGCAACTGGTTGTGACGCCGCTCGCGCGCCGATTGCGGGTCGTGCATCGACACCCAGGTATCCGTCACCACCAGGTCGGCGCCCTCGACCGCCTTGGCCGGGTCGCGCTCGATCACCGCCTGCACGCCCTGGGCGCGGGCGAAGTCCAGCGCCTCGCGCTCGGGGTCCAGCGTCGGCGGGCCGGTAAAGGTGAAGTCATAGCCGAACTGCCCGGCGGCATGGATCAGCGAGCAGCAGACATTGTTGCCGTCGCCCGACCAGACCACCTTCCTGCCGGCGATGGGGCCGCGATGTTCCTCGAAAGTCATCACGTCGGCCATGATCTGGCAGGGGTGGGTGCGGTTCGTCAGCCCGTTGATCACCGGGACGCTGGCATATTCGGCCATCTCCAGCAGCGTCGCCTCTTCGAAGGTGCGGATCATGATCAGGTCCACATAGCGCGACAGCACCCGTGCGGTATCGGCGATGGTCTCGCCGTGGCCCAGCTGCATCTCGCTGCCGGAGAGGACCATGGTCTGCCCGCCCATCTGCCGCACGCCCAGGTCGAAGCTGACGCGGGTCCGGGTCGAGGGCTTTTCGAAGATCAGCGCCACCATGCGGTTCCTGAGCGGCAAATCGGCGTCGGGCGCACCCTTGGGCTGGCCGTTGCGCGCATCCTTCATCCGGCGCGCAGCGTCGATCATGCCGCGCAGGTCTGCCTTGTCGGTGGTATGGATGTCGAGGAAACTGTTCATTTGTGACTGTCTTTCGGATTGATCTGGCAAGCAAGCCGCTTTGCCTGGGGGAGGTCAAGGCCAAAGGCCCCGCGTCGTGGCGGAAATCGACCTCTCCTCATCGGTGCCGCGTCATGATGCGCGCCAGGGTTCCGTCTTCCGAGGGGCGCAGTTCCTCGCCGCGGAAGCCGGCCTTTTCATAGGCGCGGATCGCGCGCAGGTTTCCCGACTCGGGGTCGATGACCAGGACCGGCGCCTCGGCCAGCAATGCGTCGGACAGGGCGCGCAGCCAAAGCCCGCCGTGGCCGAACCCCTGGGGGCCGGAAAAGCAGTCGATCGCCAGCGCATCGCCGGGCAGGCCGGCGAAATGCGGGGCGCCCCAGTGATGCGCCGGGTAATACTGGGCATAGGCGATGACCTGCCGCATCGCCGGCTCGTCCAGATCCTCAGCGATCCCGGCCAGCTCCGCCTCGGCCCCGCGCCACCAGCGCGCGACCTCGGGCTGGCGCAGCCAATCCGCCAGCATGGGCAGGTCGGCGCGCGTGACCGGCCGGAAGCCGAACCTATCCATCCAGCCTGCCGGCGGCCCGGTCCAGCCGGGCGACCGCCTCGGCGATCTCCGCATCGCTGATGGTCAGCGGCGGCAGCAGGCGCAGGGTGTTGTCGGCCGCGGCCACGGTCAGGATGCGCTCGGCATAGCCGGCATTGACCAGATCGCCCGGCGCGACCTTGCATTTCAGGCCCAGCATCAGCCCCTGGCCGCGCACCGTTTCGAAGACCTCGGGATGCGCCGCCACCAGCCCCTCCAGCTTCTGCCGGAAAAGCGCGGCCTTGCGGTTCACCTCGGCCAGGAATTCGGGCTGGGCGATGATCTCCATCACCTTGGCGCCCACCGCGCAGGCCAGGGGGTTGCCGCCATAGGTCGAGCCATGCGTGCCCGCCACCATGCCGGCAGCCGCCTTTTCGGTCGCCACCACCGCACCCAGCGGGAAGCCGCCGCCGATGCCCTTGGCGATCATCATGATGTCGGGGGTGATGCCGGCATATTCATGCGCGAACAGCTTGCCGGTGCGGCCCATGCCCGATTGCACCTCGTCCAGCACCAGCAGCGCGCCGGTCTGGTCGCAAAGCGCGCGGATCGCTGCCAGGTCGGCGTCGGTCAGCGGACGGATGCCGCCCTCGCCCTGCACCGGCTCCAGCATGACGGCGGCGGTGCGGTCCGAGATGGCGGCCTTCAGCGCCTCCATGTCGCCCCAGGGCAATTGCCGGAAACCGGGCATCAGCGGGCCGAAGCCTTTGACCATCTTTTCCGAACCCGCCGCCGCGATGGCGCCGGTGGAGCGGCCGTGGAAAGCGCCCTCGAAGGTCAGGATCTCGTAGCGGTCGGGGTCGCCCTGCTCGCTCCAATACTTGCGCACCATCTTGATCGCCAGTTCCGCGGCCTCGGTGCCGGAGTTGGTGATGAAGGCGGTGTCGGCAAAGGTATGCTCGACCAGCAAATCGGCGAGCCTTTCCTGCTCGGGGATCTGGTAGAGGTTCGAGACATGCCAGATCCGGCCCGCCTGTTCGGTCAGCGCGGCGACCAGGTCGGGATTGGCATGACCCAGCGCATTCACCGCGATGCCCGCGCCCAGGTCCAGGTATCGCGTCCCGTCCGTCGCGATGGCCCAGGAGCCCTCGCCCCGCTCGAAGGCGATGGGGGCGCGGTTATAGGTCGGCAGGACATGCGAAATCATGGAGTTACCCTCTCTGGGAACGGCCGCGCGGCGGCACCATGGCTGACGGAAAGGCAGGCGGGATCGGACGTCGAAAGCGTCAACGTCGGGGACGGGCGATATGGGCGGTCCGAGCGATCATGCCCGTTCGCATAGCGCGGAAGCGGCCCCCGTGCAACGGGGATTTCAGGGCTTCATGCGATAGCCCGAGGCCAGCCAGCGCCAGGCGGTGAACAGCACCAGCGCCACGGCCAGCCCGCAGACCGCCAGCCCGCGCAGCACCGGCGCGTCGGAAACCCCGGCGATGCCGTAGCGCGCGCCGTCGATCAGGTAGAAGATCGGGTTCCAATGCGCCAGCGCCCGGAACGGCTGGGGCAGCGCCTCGACCGAATAGAAGGTGCCCGACAGGAACGACAGCGGCGTGACGATGAAATTGGTGATGACCGCCATCTGGTCGAATTTCTGCGCCACGATCGCGGCCAGCAGCCCCAGCCCGCCCATCAGCAACGCGCCCAGCACCACGAAGGCCAGCGCCCAGAAGGGATGCGCCACCCCCTGCCCCAGAACCAGCGCCATGCCGGTGGCGATGGCGGCGGCGACGATCAGCGCCCGCGTCACCGCCCCGGTCAGGTAGCCTGCCAGGATCTCGCCCGCCGACAGGGGCGGCATCAGCGTATCGACGATATTGCCCTGCATCTTGGCCGAGATGATGCTGGAGGAGGTATTGGCGAAGGCGTTCTGGATCACCGTCATCATCAGGATGCCGGGCCCCAGGAAGGCCAGGTAGGGCAGGCCCATCACCTCGCCCCGGTTTTGCCCCAGCGCCAGCGCAAAGACGATCACGAACAGCGCCGAGGTCATCAGCGGCGCGAAGATGGTCTGCTGCCAGACGCTGAGGAAGCGCATGATCTCGCGCCGGCTGAGCGTGTATAGGCCCAGCCAGTTCACCCGGCCAAAGCGGCGCACGCCCATCTGGCGAAATCCGGGGCGGGACTGGATCGGCTGCATCGGGGCTCCTTGAATTTGCGGGCTCGGATGGGTAAATCTGGCTATCCCCGGATTTAAGGCCGGGTCTTGCGGAATTGAAGCCACTAGCACGAAGAGCGCCGGGACGCATCCCGGTGCAGGAAAGGCAAGCCATGTCCTGGACCGACGAGCGCGTCGAGACGTTGAAACGCATGTGGGCCGAAGGCCAGTCGGCCAGCCAGATCGCCAAGGAGCTGGGCGGCGTGACCCGCAACGCGGTGATCGGCAAGGTCCACCGCCTGGGCCTGTCGAATCGCGCCGAAGAGGGCGCGGACCCGGCGCCCGAACCCGTTGCCGCCAAGCCCGCCGTCGCGGCCGCCCCCGCGCCTGACCCGCGGCCCGCCGCGCCCGAGCCGGCACCGGCGCCCCAGCCCAAGCCCGCCGCGGCGGCCGCCCCTGCGCCCGAGCCGGCACCCGAACCCGCGCCGCAGCCGGCCAGCTTCAACCGCCGGCCCATCGTGCCGGCCGGCCAGCCGCTGCCGCCGCAGCCCTCGGCCAACGAGATCAGCCCCGAAGCGCTGGCCTCGGTCCGCGAGGTCGAGAAGCGCGCCCGCAAGCTGACGCTGATGGAGCTGACCGAGCGCACCTGCAAATGGCCGATCGGCGACCCGGCGACCGACAAGTTCTGGTTCTGCGGCCTGCCCTCGATGCCTGGCAAGCCCTATTGCGAGGCGCATGTCGGCGTGGCCTTCCAGCCGATGAGCTCGCGCCGCGACCGTCGTCGCTGAGGTGCCCGATTTCCCCCGGCTCGCCGCGCTGGCCGTCACGCTGGACGGCTGCGGCGACGCGGCCCGCGCGCTGCTGGTGCGCCGCCGCAACCCGCCCGACGCGGGCCTTTGGGGTTTCCCCGGCGGCCATGTCGAGCCGGGCGAGACCGCGCTTGACGCCGCCGTGCGCGAGCTGGCCGAGGAAACCGGCGTCACCGGCCGGCCGCGTGCCTATCTGGACAATATCGACGTGATCGAGCGCGGCGCGGATGGCGCGCTGCGCTTTCACTTCCTGCTGGCGGCGGTGCTGTGCGACCATGTCGCGGGCGAGCCGGTGGCGGCGGATGATGCGCTGGACGCGCGCTGGGTGGCGGTGGGCGACATCCTGGCCGGCCGCCTGCCGCTCAGCGCCAGCGTGCCCGATGTCATCCGCAAGGCGCTGGCCTACCGGGACGCCTCCTGCTGACCCCGCGGCCCGGCCCGCGGCGAAAACCGTGCGAACCGCTGGCCTTCGCCGCCGGTGCTGGATAAAGAAGCGCCAGAGAACAACAGGACCGGATCATGGCGCGGCATCTCATCACCTCGGCGATCCCTTACATCAACGGGATCAAGCACCTCGGCAATCTCGTCGGCTCGCAGCTTCCGGCGGATCTCTATGCCCGCTACCTGCGGGGCCGCGACCACGAGGTGATGTTCATCTGCGCCACCGACGAACACGGCACCCCGGCCGAACTTGCCGCCGCCAAGGCCGGCAAGCCCGTCGCCGTCTATTGCGCCGAGATGCACGAGATCCAGGCGGAAATCGCGCGCAACTTCGGCCTGTCCTTCGACCATTTCGGCCGCTCGTCCTCGGAACGCAACCACGTGCTGACCCAGCATTTCGCCGGCAAGCTGGACGAGAACGGCTATATCGCCGAGGTCGAGGAGCGGCAGGTCTATTCCATCGACGACGGCCGCTTCCTGCCCGACCGCTATATCGAGGGCACCTGCCCCAACTGCGGCTATGACAAGGCCCGCGGCGACCAGTGCGAGAACTGCACCAAGCAGCTGGACCCGACCGACCTGATCGAGCCGCGCTCGGCCATTTCCGGCTCGACCAACCTGGAGGTGCGGGCGACCAAGCACCTCTACCTGCGCCAGCGCGCGCTGAAGGACCAGATCGCGACCTGGATCGACAGCAAGACCGACTGGCCGATCCTGACCACCTCGATCGCCAAGAAATGGCTGAACGACGGCGACGGCCTGCAGGACCGCGGCATCACCCGCGACCTCGACTGGGGCATCCCGGTGAAAAAGGGCGACAAGCCCTGGCCGGGGATGGAGGGCAAGGTCTTCTACGTCTGGTTCGACGCGCCCATCGAATACATCGCCGCCACCGCCGAGGGCGCCGACAAGCGCGGCCAGCCCGACAGCGCCTGGCGCCGCTGGTGGCGTCTGGACGAGGGCGCCGGGGACGTGACCTATACCCAGTTCATGGGCAAGGACAACGTGCCCTTCCACACCCTGTCCTTCCCGGCCACGATCATCGGCTCGGGCGAGCCCTGGAAGCTGGTCGATTACATCAAAAGCTTCAACTACCTGACCTATGACGGCGGCCAGTTCAGCACCTCGCAGGGGCGCGGCGTGTTCATGGACCAGGCGCTGTCGATCCTGCCCGCCGACTACTGGCGCTGGTGGCTTCTGTCCCACGCCCCCGAATCGGGCGACAGCGAGTTCACCTGGGAGAATTTCCAGCAGTCGGTGAACAAGGATCTGGCCGACGTGCTGGGCAATTTCGTCAGCCGCATCACCAAGTTCTGCCGCTCGAAATTCGGCGAGACCATCCCCGAGGGCGGCAGCTACGGCCCCGAGGAAAAGGCGCTGGTCGAGGCGCTGACCGCCCGCGTCCGCGCCTATGAAGGCTTCATGGACCATGTCGAGGTCCGCAAGTCGGCGGCCGAGCTGCGGGCGATCTGGGTTCTGGGCAACGAATACCTGCAATCGGCGGCGCCCTGGTCGACCTTCAAGACCGACCCCGACCGCGCGGCGATGCAGGTGCGGCTGGGGCTGAACCTGATCCGGCTTTACGCGGTGCTGTCGGCGCCCTTCATCCCCTTTGCGGCCGATGCGATGCTGGCGGCGATGCGGACCCAGGACCGCACCTGGCCGGACGATGTCCGCGCCGCACTCGAGGCCCTGCCCGCCGGCCACGCCTTCACCGTGCCCGAGGTGCTGTTCGCCAAGATCAGCGACGAAAGCCGCGACGAATGGCAGGACCGCTTCAAGGGCATCCGCGGCTGAAATCACCCCGACGGCCTGCGACAAAATGCCGTAGGCTTGTTGCATTCATGCCACAAACCTTTCCACGGGCGGGCTGACGTCTTGTCCCGTGGTATGGCGGCTGGTTAATCGCCCGCAGTTACCCAGGTCATGGCGATCCCCCTTGCCCTCTCGGCCCAGGCAAAAAACCGTTCCTGTTGTCGAGAGGTGACGATGCCGTCCTATCAAACGAACTCCCCTGCCCGCGTGTGCGATAACCGCAACATTCGCGCGGCCTTGCCCCCGACTGGACGGCTCGCCGGCCTGCTGATTGGCCTGACCGCACTCACCGCCCCCGCAATCGCGGTGGCACAGGCAGAGACCGAGGAAGTTGTTCTGGACACCGTGGTCCTCGTGACTTCGGCCTCGTCGATCGCGACCTCGATCCAGGATGCCCCCGCCTCCATCACCGTCATCGACCAAAGCGACATCCAGGCCAAGGGCGCGCGCGATCTCAAGGACGTGCTGCGTACCGTTCCCGGCCTTAACCTGACCCGAGGCAACGACGGCAATTCCCAGGTGTCGTTCCGCGGCCTGTCCTCCAGCCGCACGCTGACCCTGATCGACGGCAAGCGCATCAGCAGCCGCAACACCTTTGCGCGTCATTATCAGGGCGACCTCCAAATCGTGCCGCTGGATGCGATCGAGCGCATCGAGGTGGTGCGCGGCCCCATGTCCACCCTTTATGGTTCGGACGCGATGGGCGGCGTTATCAATATCATCACGAAGAAGGCGACCGATACCTGGTCGGGCTCGCTGACCACCGATTTCGCTTTCGCGGACGAAAACAGCACCGCCGACAGCCGCTCGGTCACGGGCTTCATTTCGGGTCCGCTGGGCCAAAACCTCAACCTCTCGGCCTGGGGGAAGCTGGCGGAAATCGAAGCGCCGGACGAGCCTTATGGATATTCCGTAGGTCGCGACAACGTGCTTACTCCGCTTTATACTTCAAACGGAACCCGTACGAAAACACTTGGCGCACGGCTGACGTGGCTTCCGCAAGAAGGAGTGGAATGGGGCGCAGAAACCCAAGCTTCGGTTGACAACTACCTGGGCGATGCGGGAGCACATGACACCAACAAGGTAACCAAGAAAAGCATCGGCCTGACCAACGAATGGCAGCTGGGCCAAGGACATCTTTCCAGCTACCTTCGCTACGAAACATCGGGCAACGAGTCCTGGAACTCGACGAGCGGGTCGTGGAACGACGCTATTGATTATGACACGACCATCCTGGAAAGCCGCTATACCTCGCAGACCAGCCTGACTGGCCGGCAACTCGACTATACCATCGGCGGTCTGGTTGCACATGAAAAGCTGAGCGACCCGCAGACATCGGCTTCTTTGATCGAAGGCTCGGTCAATACTGCGGCGCTTTATGCCGAAGCCCGTCTGCAAGCGACCAACGCACTTAGCCTGACCACCGGCATGCGCGTGGACCATCACGAGCGCTTTGGCACCCATATCACGCCGCGCATCTATGCAAATTACGATTTTGGTAACGGGCTGATGCTGAAAGGTGGCTATTCACAGGCTTTCGTTGCCCCAGACCTCCGCAACCTGAATCCCAATTATGAAATGGGTTCGAACGGAAATGGCTGCAAACCCTATCGCGGGCCTTGCACGATCATCGGCAACCCCAACCTTCAGCCCGAAACCTCGGACAACTTCGAGATCGGGCTGAATTATCAGGGCGAGCGCAGCAGCTGGGAAATCACGGCCTTCTACAACGACGTGGAAGACATGATCAGCGCCCGCAGAATCCGCGCAGACGATCCCAATGATCCGACCGACAGAGCTCTGTTTCAGCGCGACAACTTCGACTACGGCAAGACCGCCGGGGTCGAGTTCGGCCTAGATTACGACATTACCAACGACCTGACCTGGATCACTTCGGGCACCTATATCGCCAAGTCCGAGTTCAAATATGGCGATTTCGACACGGCCTATCCAATGGCCACCACGCCTAAGTGGAACATCACCACGGGCCTGGCCTGGCAGGCGAACGACCGCCTCAATCTGTCGGGTGAAGTGACCTATGTCGGCAAGCAAGCTGGTTATGTCGTCGAGGAAGGTCTTGTGGTCGGCTCGGGCGAGCAGGCTTCGGTCCCGGCAGGCCAGAACAGCAAGGCCTATTATCTGGTCAACGTGGCTGCGGCCTATGACCTCAACGATATGGCCACGCTGAATGTCGGCATCGACAACCTGTTCAATGACCAACCCGAAACGGACGTGTCCTATCGCGAAAACGGACGTCTGTTCACGCTGGGCATCACCACTCGCTTCTGATCCGATAGACTGCACAAAAGCCCAAGGCCGCCCCGGAAAGGGCGGCCTTTTCTTTCCGACGATATGGAACCTTGGGCCGTGGCAACGCATGATGCCTCTGCAACCCAGCCTAGCGGAGAGAAGCATGACCCATTGCATCCTGATCGGCGCCCCGGTGGACGAGGGGCAGCGGCGGCCCGGCTGCCTGATGGGCCCGGCCGCCTATCGCGTGGCCGGGCTGGCCTCGACGCTTGCCGAGCTGGGCCATACGGTCGAGGATCGCGGCGACCTTCTTCCCGCCGCGGGCCGCGGCCAGACCTGTGCCAATCCCGCCGTGCATCACCTGCCCGAGATCGTCGCCTGGACCGAGGCGCTGCGCGCCGCCGGCTGCGCCGCGATGGAAGAGGGGATGCCGATCTTCCTGGGCGGCGACCACGCGCTGGCCCTTGGCACGCTCGCCGGGGTGGCGGCCCATGCCCGCGCGGCGGGACGGCCGCAATTCGTGCTGTGGCTGGACGCGCATAGCGATTTCCACACCATCGAGACCACGGGCTCGGGCAACCTGCACGGCACGCCGCTGGCCTATGCCTCGGGGCGGCCGGGATTCGACCCCTTCCCCGCCTTTCCCGCGCCGATTCCAGGCCGCAACATCTGCATGTTCGGCATCCGCAGCGTGGATGGCGCCGAGCTGGCCGCGCTGCGCGAGACCGAGATCGTCGTGAACGACATGCGCGTGCTGGACGAACGCGGCATCATCGCGCCCCTGCGCGAATTCCTGGACCGGGTCCGGGCCGAAAACGGCATGCTGCATGTCAGCCTGGACGTGGATTTCCTCGACCCCTCGATCGCGCCGGCCGTCGGCACCACCGTCCCCGGCGGCGCCACCTTCCGCGAGGCGCATCTGGTCTGCGAACTGCTGCACGAAAGCGGGCTGATGACCTCGCTCGACCTGGTCGAGTTGAACCCTTTCCTGGACGAACGCGGCCGCACCGCCAAGCTGATGGTGGACCTGGTCGGCTCGCTGATGGGGCGCAAGGTCTTCGACCGGCCGACCCGCAGCTTCTGAGCCCGCAACCTGCGGCCCCCGCCGCGCCCCCGCCGCGACGGAGGCTTGCCAATCCCCCGCCCGCCCGCTAGCCAATTCCCCGGCGCGGGCGTGGCGGAATGGTAGACGCATGGGACTTAAACTCCCTGGGGCGCAAGCCTGTGCGGGTTCGAGTCCCGCCGCCCGCACCATATTCCCGCATATCCTTCCCCCCATGGTCCGGCGGCCTATAGCCTGATCCGCACCACCAATCCCTTCCGGCCCCTGCCGGCGGCATATCCTTTGCCAGCACCAGCCGCCGCCTGGCCTCGAAAAGGGGCAAGGAAAAGCGCACCGGTTCGCCTTTCCCTGCCACCCGAAAGGCCCTTACCACCACGCTCGGGCCTGTCCGGGGGTGCCGCTTGCACCGCATGCCATCCCTACCCCGGCGGCCCTTTCGCGGCAAACGCCAACCGCGCGCGATTTTAAACAAATCGCCTTGGTTCCCCCGCCCGGCTCGGCTAGGTTCGCGCCGGAATCCGAACCCAGGAGAACATGATGGCACAGCGCCTCCACCTCGTTTTCGGTGGTGAACTTGTCGATCCCACCCGCACCGAGTTCCGCGACACCAGGGACATCCATATCGTCGGCATCTTCCCGGACTACGCCCAGGCCCATGCCGCCTGGAAGGCCGAGGCGCAACGCACCGTGGACAGCGCCCATACCCGCTATTTCATCGCCCACCTGCACCGGCTGCGCGACGAAGAGCGCGAGGTCAGCCCGACCGAGGAACTGGGCAGCTAGGCCCCCGCGAATCGCGATGCTTCCCGCCGATGCAACCGCGTCCCTGGCGCTTTGGCTGCACCTGCGCCGCCGCGCGGCGCTGGCTGGCGGCCCGGTCGAACTCCCCGAGGCCCCACCGGGCGAGGGGCCGCTGGTCATGGTGCATCTGGCGGAACAGGCCGAAGAGCCGCCGCAGCCGGGCGCGCTGGTCAGGGCGCTGCTGGCCCGGCGGCCGGGGCTGCGCTTCGCCTTTCTCGGCGCGCCCTTGGCCCCGGACACCCTGCCTGCCGGGCTGCGCGCCGTGACCCTGCCCCGGCCGCAGGATCCGGCCGCGGTGCGCGAGGTGATCCGGGCGCTGCAGCCGCGGGCGCTGCTGGTCCTGGGCGACCAGCTTCCGGCCGCGCTGATCTCGGGCGCGGCCGAGCAGAACCTGCCGGTCATCCTGTGCGAGGCGCGGCTCGTGGCCCATGCCCGGCGCGGATCCTGGCGCGGCGCGGTCAATCGCGGGCTGATGGGCAAGATCGCCCGCATCCTCGCCCCGGACCCGACCGCCGCCGCCGCCGCCCGGCAATTGGGCGCCCCGCCCGGCCGGATCGAGCTGACCGGCCCGATCACCGAGACACGGCCGCCCTTGGCCGCCAACGAGGCAGAGCGGCGCGCGCTGGCCCAGATCCTTGCCGGCCGCCACATCTGGCTGGCGGCCTGTCCCACGCTGCCCGAGGCCAAGGCGGCGCTGGCCGCGCACCAGGCCGCGCTGCACCACAACCACCGCGCCTTGCTGATCCTGGCCGGGCTGCCGGCCGAGACGATCCCCCAGGTCCGGGCCGAGGTCGAGGCGCTTGGCCTGGCCGCCGTGCTGCGCTCGGACGACGAAGACCCCTCGCCCGACGATCACGTGCTGATCGCCGAGGACACGCAGGAGATGGGCCTGTGGTATCGGCTGGCGCCGGTCTGCTTCATGGGCGGCACGCTTCTGCCCGGTCCGGGCCTGGCGCCGCGCCACCCGTTCGAGCCGGCGGCGCTTGGCTCGGCCATCATCCACGGCCCGCTTACCGAGGCGCATGGCCCGGAATGGACACAGCTCGACGGGGCCTCGGCCGCGCGGCTGGTGACCGAGGCGGCCGGGCTGACGCGCGCGGTCGCCGATCTCTCGGCGCCGGATCAGGCGGCGATGCTGGCCGGCAACGCCTGGTCGGTCAGCACCGGCGGCGCCGCCGTCCTGGGCCGCATCGCCGATACCGTCCTCGAGGCCATGGAGAACCCGCAATGAGCCGCCGCGCCCCCGATTTCTGGTTCCGGCCGCCGGGGCTCAAGGCGCGGCTGCTGGCGCCGCTGGGCGCGCTTTACGCCGCGGCCACCGCCCGCCGCCTGGCGCGGGGGCCACGCACGCGGCCGGGGGTGCCGGTGATCTGCATCGGCAACCTGAACGCCGGCGGCACCGGCAAGACGCCCACCGCCATCATGCTGGCCCAGCTCTTGCAGGACCGCGGCGTTGCCGTGCATGTGGTCTCGCGCGGCTATGGCGGCAGCGAAAAGGGACCGCTGCGGGTCGAGGAATCGGGCCACAAGGCGGCCGAGGTCGGCGACGAGCCGCTGCTGATGGCCGCCTTCGCCCCGGTCTGGGTCGCGGACGACCGCCAGGCGGGCGCAAGGGCGGCGGTCGAGGCCGGGGCGCAGGCGATCCTGCTCGACGACGGTTTCCAGGATCCGGCGCTGGCGCATGACCTGGCGCTGGTGGTGGTCGATGCGGCCAAGGGTTTCGGCAACGGGCTTTGCCTGCCCGCGGGGCCGCTGCGCGAGCCGGTGGAACGCGGCCTCGCCCGCGCCGACCTGCTGCTTTCGATCGGCGAGGCCCCGGCCCAGGCGCAATTCGCCGCGGCCTGGGGGGCGCATCTGTCCCTGCCGCACCTGACCGGCCGGCTTGTGCCCCTGCAGACGGGCATGGACTGGCAGGGCCAGCGCGTGCTGGCCTTTGCCGGCATCGGCCATCCCGAGAAATTCTTCGCCACCCTGCGCGACCTCGGCGCAGAGGTGGCCCGCGCCGAGGCGCTGGAGGACCACCAGCCCTTCACGCCGCAGCTGCTGACCCGGCTGGAAACCGAATCGCGGCTGATCGGCGCGCAGCTGGTGACGACGGAAAAGGACGCGGTGCGGCTGCCGCGCGGCTTCCGGCCCAAGGTGCTGGCCCTGCCGGTGCGGCTGCAACTGGACGACCCGGCGCCGCTTGCCGACCGGCTGGCCGCGCTGGGATTGTGAAAGGCCCCGAAGCGGGTCCGGGGCCTTCCGCTTTCTCCGTTCTCCAAATACTCCCGCGGCCGCGCCGCCCGGAGATCGCTCAGCCTTTCTCGGCCAGCTTGGCGTCGATGATCTTCTTCAGCTCTTCCCAGGGCTGGTTCTGCACCTTTTCGCCGGCGATGATGAAGGTCGGCGTGCCCTCGACCTGGTCGGCGGTGGCATGGGTCTGGAAGGTGGTGACCAGGTCCGCGACCTTCTGCTTGTCGTTCCAGCAGGCATCCATCTGCTCGGTCGTCATCCCGGCCTTGGCGCCGATCTTGCGCAGGTTCGCCGCGATCTCGTCGCCCGATTTCGCGTTCAGCCAGTTCTTCTGGTCGTCGAAGATCAGGTCCGAGACGGCATAGTATTTCTCGTCCCCGCCGCAGCGGGCAAGGATGCCGGCCCAAAGCCCGACCGCATCGAAATAGACGTCGCGCTGGATGAAGCGCACCTTGCCGGTATCGACATATTCCGCCTTCAGCCTGGGCAGGTTCTCGTCATGAAAGACCGCGCAATGGCTGCAGGTGAAGCTGGCATATTCGATGATCGTGACCGGGGCGTCGGCCTGGCCCAGCGCGATGTCGGGCAGAACCTTGCCCTCGGGCGCCGGCTCGGCGGCATTCTCGGCGGGTTTCGCCTCTTGCGCCATCGCGGGCAGCGCGGAAAGGGTCAGCGCGGCCGTGGCGGCGGCGATCAGGGAGCGGCGAAGCAGCATCATGGATTGGCCTTTCGGTCGTTGGCGTCCCGGCGGGACAGGATGTTCAGCGCCAGCCGCCGCATGGCGGCGGACAGCGCGGGATTGTCGAAGCCCGAGGCGATGGCCTCGGCCTGGGCGAGGTCTTGCGGACCCGGCGCAGCCGCGCGGCGCGGCGCGGCAAGGAACGCGGCCTGCCCCTCGGCAAAGCCTTCCGCCCCTTGGGCATCGGCCCCTTCGGCAAAGCCGACGGGCGCGGTCTGGGTCAGCACGATGCGCGAGACGGCGTTGAAGCCGTAGCAGGCGTTCACCCGCGCGCGGATCTGTTCCAGCTGCATGCCGATCAGCGGCGCCTGCGCCCCCGGCACCAGCAGCGTCAGCGTGGCGCCCATGGACTTGCCATGGCTGATCCTGACCGGGCGGGTATGGGCGGCAAGCTCGGGGCCGACCACCTCGGGCCAATGGGTCAGCAGCCGGGTCGCGGCAAAGCCCCGGCCCTCGCCCACCGCCTTGACCCGATGCGCGACCAGCTGGGCCGCGGCCTCGAAGCCGCGCATCCGGCGGCGGGGCTGGGTTTCGGGTTTCTTCTGGGCCATCGGGCGACCATATGGTTTATCTGGCGCGCAGTCTGGACCGCGGCGCGCCCGGATACCAGAGAGACGAGGCTGAAAATTGCGTGACCCCAGGGTGATCCCGACCGAGCTGCTGGCATGGTACGACCGCCACGCCCGCGTGCTGCCATGGCGCATGCCGCCGGGCGGCGGCGCGGCCGACCCCTATCGCGTCTGGCTGTCCGAGGTCATGCTGCAACAGACCACCGTCGCCGCGGTAAAGTCCTATTTCCAGCGGTTCACCAGCCTCTGGCCCACGGTCCACGACCTTGCCGCGGCCGAGGACGCGCAGGTCATGGCGGAATGGGCCGGGCTCGGCTATTACGCCCGCGCCCGCAACCTGGTCGCCTGCGCCCGCGCGGTCGCGTCCATGGGCGGATTCCCCGACACGCGCGAGGGGCTGGCGGTCCTGCCCGGCATCGGCGCCTATACTTCGGCCGCCATCGCCGCCATCGCCTTCGACCGGCCCGAGACGGTGGTGGACGGCAATGTCGAGCGCGTGGTCGCACGGCTTTTCGCGGTCGAAACCCCGCTGCCCGCCGCCAAGCCGGAACTGGTCGCGCTGGCCACCCGCCTGACCCCGCCCCGGCGGCCGGGCGATTTCGCCCAGGCCATGATGGACCTGGGCGCGACCATCTGCACGCCCCGCAGCCCGGCCTGCGGCATCTGCCCGATCATCCCCCATTGCGCGGCCCGCGCGCAGGGCATCGCCGCGGACCTGCCGCGCAAGGCGCCGAAGAAGGCCAAGCCCCTGCGCCGCGGCATCGTCTGGATCGGCTTTGCCGAGGGCGCGGTCCTGGTCGAGACCCGGCCGGACAAGGGCCTGCTGGGCGGCACGCTGGCCTTTCCCTCGACGGGCTGGGACGGCTCGGACCTGCCGCCCCCGGCGCCCGCGGACTGGCAAGAGATCGGGCTCGTCCGCCATGTCTTCACCCATTTCGCGCTGGACCTGACGGTGATGTCCGCCCCCTTGACCGCGGCGCCGCAGCGCGGCAGTCTGGCACCGTTCAGCGAGTTCAGACCTTCCGCCCTGCCAGGGCTGATGCGCAAGGCCTGGGCGCTTGCCCGCCCCGAAACCGCAACCGGGTCTGCGACAACCGGTCGCCGTGGCAAGCCATGGCGAAACCCGCCACAGTCCCCCGCGTGACACGCATTTCTCCCGGCTGCTCAAGCCCCGTATCAAGACCGATTATTTCGTTGCCCCCATGCAAACCGCTTTTCGTTCCCGTCTGATCGACGCCCTGCCCTTCTGGCTTTCGCTGGGCATGGTGCCCCTTTTCCTCATCGCCGCGCGTTTCGGCGGCTGGTGGTTCCTGCTGATGCCGCTCTACGCCTGGTATCTGATGACCATGCTGGACGCGATCCTGGGCCTGAACGAGGAAAACCCCAACACCGAAACACCCGAGGCGCAGCTGTTCTGGTATCGCGCCATCACCGTGATCTGGTTCCCGATCCAGGCGGCGATGATCTTCGGTGCGATCTGGTATTCCGCCCGCAGCGGCCTGACCGGCTGGGAAAGGCTCGGCCTGTTCTTCGGCATCGGCGTGGCATCGGGCACCATCGGCATCGTCTATTCCCATGAGCTGCTGCACCAGAAGAACCGGCTGGAGCGCTGGATGGGCGACCTGCTTCTGGCCTCGACGCTTTATTCGCATTTCCGCACCGAGCACCTGCTGGTGCATCATTCCTGGGTGGCGACGCCGCGCGACGCGGTTTCGGCCCGCTACAACGAAGGGTTCTTCCGCTTCTTCCTGCGCGTGCTGGCCGAATGCCCGAAAAGCGCCTGGCAGGCCGAGGCGCGGCGGCTGACCCGTGCCGGCCGGTCGAAATTCGACCGCCGCAACCCGTTCTGGCGCTATGGCGCGCTGCAACTGGCGATGCTGGCCCTGGCGGCGGCGCTTGGCGGCTGGCAGGGGATCTTGCTGTTCCTCTGGCAGGCCTTCATCGCCATCTGGCAGCTGGAACTGACCAATTACGTCGAACATTACGGGCTGACCCGCAAGCATCTGGGCGAGGGGCGCTATGAACATGTGCTGCCGCGCCACAGCTGGAACAGCGCGCACAGGGCGACGAACTGGCTGCTCATCAACCTGCAACGCCATTCCGACCATCACTACAAGCCCGACCGCCGCTTTCCGCTGCTGCAAAACTATAGCGAGGAAGAGGCGCCGCAATTGCCGATGGGCTATCCGGCCATGACCTTCCTGGCCATGGTCCCGCCCCTGTGGCGGCGGCGGATGAACCCCCGCGTCCGGGCCTGGCGACGGCAGTTCTATCCCGAAATCACCGATTGGCAGCCCTATAACCGCGGCAAGCTGCCGATGCCGCGCGGCGCGCTCTAGCGCCGCCGGCGCAGGCCGCCCCGCCGGTTCCGGCAAAGCTGAAAAGGCCCCGCCCGGCGGCATGCCGCAGGACGGGGCAAGGCGGTCCCGGCCGCACCAGAGCTTGCGGAGCCTCGGGACTTGGCGAAAGCGGAAAACTCAGTGGGCGCGGCCTTCCTCGGCCTCCATCTCGGCGCGGATCTGCTGGCGCAGGATGTCGATGGGCACCATCCGCCCCTCGCGCCGGAAATGCCAATAGGTCCAGCCGTTGCAGCTGGGCGCCCCTTCCAGCGCGGCGCCGACCTGGTGGATCGAGCCCTTCACGTCATTGCCGATCAGGCTGCCATCGGCGCGCACCTTGGCCTTGTGGCGGTTGTTGAGCGAATAAAGCTCCTCGCCCGGCCGCAGCATCCCGCGCTCGACCACCTGGCCGAAGGGCACGCGCGGCTCGGCGCGCTTGGGCTTGATGGTGGCGATGGCCTCGCTGTCGAACTTGCGGATGCGGGCAAGGCGCTTTTCGGCCACCTCGCGATAGGCCTGCTCGCGCTCGATGCCGATGAAGTCGCGGCCCAGCATCTTGGCCACGGCGCCGGTGGTGCCGGTGCCGAAGAACGGGTCCAGCACCACGTCGCCGGGATTCGTGGACCCGACCAGGATGCGGTGCAGCAGCGCCTCGGGCTTCTGGGTCGGATGCGCCTTGGCGCCCTCCGCGTCCTTCAGCCGCTCGCCGCCGGTGCAGATCGGCAGCACCCAGTCGGAACGCATCTGCACGCCCTCGTTCAGCGACTTCAGCGCCTCGTAGTTGAAGGTATACTTCGCGCCCTCGGACTTGCTGGCCCAGATCATCGTCTCATGCGCATTGGTCAGCCGTTTGCCGCGGAAATTCGGCATCGGGTTGGCCTTGCGCCAGACCACGTCGTTCAGGATCCAGAAGCCCTGGTTCTGCAATTCGGCCCCGACGCGGAAGATGTTGTGATACGAGCCGATGACCCAGATCGCCCCGTCGGGCTTGAGGATGCGCCGCGCCGCCGCCAGCCAGTCGCGGGTAAAGCGGTCATAGGCGGCGAAACCGGAAAACTGGTCCCAATGGTCGTCCACCGCATCGACGCGGGAATTGTCCGGCCGGTGCAGCTCGCCCTTCAGCTGCAGGTTATAGGGCGGGTCGGCAAAGATCAGGTCGACGCTGGCCTCGGGCAGCGCGTTCATGATCTCGATGCAATCGCCGGCGAGAATCTGGTTAAGCGGAAGCGTTCGCGCCGCAGCGCGGGATTTGGTGTCAAGCTTGGTCATCACTGCCTCGGGTTTCGGCTATTGGTTTGCCGATTTGCTGGGGCCGATAATGAGTCACAGCCGATTCGCCGTCAAATTCTTTTTCGAATCAACAGCTTGCAGTTTCTTCTTTACACAATATCTTGTGGACCGGGGCAAAGCTGCGCCTATGATATGGGGTCACGCCCAGATCTAGCAGCGCCTGGCGATGCGCCGGGGTCGGATAACCGGCATTCGCCTCCCAGCCGTATCCGGGATGCTGTTGCGCCAAATCCACCATGATGCGATCGCGCAACAGTTTGGCCAGGATCGAGGCCGCGGCGATCGACAGGCAACGCGCATCGCCGCCGACCACGGCCTGCCCCGGCAGGTCCAGCTCGCGCGGCAGCATGTTGCCGTCGACCAGCACCAGGCAGGGCCGCCGGCGCAGCCCGGCGATGGCCCGGCACATCGCCAGGTGCGAGGCGCGCAGGATATTCAGCCGGTCGATCTCCTCGACGCTGGCATGGCCGACGGCCCAGTCGCAGCGCGCCATGATCAGCTCGGCCAGCACCTCGCGGCGCTTCGCCGTCAGCTTCTTGGAATCGTTGAGCCCCTCGGGAATGCAGGCGACATCCAGGATCACCGCCGCCGCCGTCACCGGCCCCGCCAGGGGTCCGCGCCCGACCTCGTCGACGCCGGCGACGAACCGCGCGCCCTCGCGCAGCGCGGCCTCCTCCAGGGCATAGTCGGGCAGGCTCATGCCTCGACGGTGACGGGGGCGATCGCGACCTCCTCCAGGTTCACGCCCCCGCCCTCGCGATCCACGACCAGGAAATCGGCCGGCCGGTCCAGCGGCGTCAGCACGCCGTGCCAGACCCCGGCGCGCAGGTTCACCCCCATGCCCGCCGGCACCAGGAAGGCGATGGGCGCGCCCGGCCGCCCGCCCTCGTCCGGGGCGACGATCGACAGCCAGGGATCGGGCCCCAGCGGCACGAAGGCCTGCGAGCCCAAGGGATGCCGCTCCAGCAGCGCGCAGTCATAGGGCAGGCTCACCGGCTCGGACCGGAAGATCGAGATGATCGCCTCGCCCCCGCCGCGCTCGACCGTGGCCAGCGCGTGATGGCGCTCGCAGCGCCCGGCGTTGATCATCTTGCTGGGTGCCTCGCGCGGGGTCAGCAACTCGCCGAAAGGGGCGAACTCATCGGCCGTGATCGGCCTTGCCTTGATCGTCGTCATGTTTCTTTCGTGCCCAAATATCCCAGGGGTCCGGGGGCAGCGCCCCCGGCCCGAACTCTACAACCGCCCCATCCGCGGCAGGAAGATGGTCAGCAGGCCCATCAGCGGCAGATAGGAACAGACCTGATAGACGAATTCGATCCCCCTGGCATCGGCGATCACCCCCAGCACCGCCGCGGCGATCCCGCCCATGCCAAAGGCGAAGCCGAAGAAGATGCCGGCGATCATCCCGGTCCGCCCCGGCACCAGCTCCTGGGCAAAGACCACGATGGCCGGAAAGGCCGAGGCCAGGATCACCCCGATCACCACGGTCAGAAGCCCGGTCGCGACCAGCCCGACATGCGGCAGCACCAGGGTAAAGGGCAGGATGCCCAGGATCGAGAACCAGATCACCTTCAAGGGCCCGACCCGGTCGCCGACCAGCCCGCCCAGCATGACGCCCGCCGCCATCCCGCCCAGGAACAGGAACAGCATCACCTGCGCATGCTGGGTGCTGAGCCCGAATTTCTCGATCAGGAAGAAGGTGTAATAGCTGGAAATGCTGGCGGTATAGATGTTCTTGGTGAATGTCAGCAGCGCCAGCACCACGATGGCCAGCGCCACCCGCTGGCGGGTGAATGGCAGGGCCTCGGCGGGACGCGCCGAGGCGGCCTTGCGCCGCCCGTCGGCCCAAGTGCCGATCCGCCACAGGATCGCCGATCCCGCCATGGCCGCGATCGAGAAGATCGCGACCGAGGGCCGGCCCAGCGGCACCACGATGAAGGCCGCAAGCAGCGGCCCCAGCGCCGCCCCGAAATTGCCGCCCAGCTGGAACAGCGACTGCGCCGTGCCGAATCGCCCGCCCGAGGCGATGCGGGCCACGCGCGAGCTTTCGGGATGGAACACCGCAGAGCCGATGCCGATCAGCATCGCCCCCGACAGGAGCACCCAATATTCATGCGCCAGCGCCAGCAGCAGCACCCCGACGAAGGTCGAGCCCATGCCGACGGCCAGCGAACGCGGCATCGGGTTGCGGTCCGTGACCATGCCCACCACCGGCTGCAAAAGCGAGGCCGTGACCTGGAAGGCAAAGGTCATCATGCCGATCTGCCAATAGGACAGCGCGAATTCCTCGCGCAGCAGCGGATAGATCGCGGCCAGCATGGACTGCATGATGTCGTTGATCATGTGGCACAGGCTGATCGCGACCAGAACCGTCCAGGCCGTGGCGGAAGCGCCCTGGCCGCGGAACATCGAAGCTTCCGACACGGCAACACCTCTTGAGAATCGCCCGATTTGTCCCGTCCGGCCGGCAAAATGTCAACCGTGGCAGGCGGAACACGGCCGGCCGGCGCGATTGTCCTTGACCCTCACGGGAATTTGCTCTCAAAAACTAAACCAATAAGTTTACTTAAGCCTCTGGTCGGGCGAGACATGTGGCACGGCCTTGTTGCAGCCTCGGTGCCGCGAACCGTTTGATCCAGACGTATCGAGTTCTGCCGCCCCCTCGACGCAAAGACATATTCCAGAGATGATTGAACTTCCCCGCCACCTTGCCCAGGCACTTTCGGCCGAACAACAAGAGCGCAAGCGTCGGAACATGACCTGGCAGGCCGTCCAGGAAGAGGTTCTGACCCGGATCCACGACGGCCATTGGCCCGAGGGCGAACTGATCCCGACCGAGGCCGAGCTGGCGACCGAATTCGGCTGCGCCCGCGCCACCGTGAACCGCGCCCTGCAGACCCTGGCGCAGAGCGGCGTCCTGGAGCGCCGGCGCAAGGTCGGCACCCGCGTCGCGCAGCACCCGCGCGTGCAGATGGTGCGCTTCCTGCTGCGGCGCGAGATCGAGGCGGCGGGCAAGGCCTATGGCTATGCGCTGCTGGACTACCAGGAATGCCCGCCCCCGGCCGGCGTGGCGCAGGCCATGCTGCTGCGCACCGACGACAGCCTCTTGCGCATCAAGGCCCGGTTCAGCGCCGACGAAGCGCCCTATTGCTGCGAGGAACGCTGGATCAACAGCTACGCCACCCCCGGCCTGACCCGCGAGGCGCTGTTGCAGATGAGCCCCTGCGAATGGCTGCTGGGCCATGTGCCGATCAACCGCGCCAGCATGGCGATCGGGGCGACGCTGGCCGGCTCGGGCTTCGTGGCCGAGGCGTTGGGACTGGCGCCGGGCGATCCGGTCCTGGTCACCGAACGGATCGACTGGCTGAACAACATGCCGGTTTCGCTGACGCGGCGCTATTTCCCGCAACACCACCGCTTCGCCGCCACGATCTGAGCCGGGCGTTCAACCCGAGTTGACCGGCTCTTGCTTGCCTTGCGCGGCACATTTGGCCAAATGTGCCCGACAAAAGCAAAAGACCACAGGCAAACAGAACGGTTCCGAGCATGTTCCCGACCCGACCCCGCACGGGCCTTTTTCCGCATCTCGCGCTGGCCGCGGTCGCCCTTGTGCTGCCGCTTTCCGCCGGCTGGGCGCAGACGGCAGCGCCAGCCTCCGGCACCTCGGCGCAGGTCGCGGCACCCAAGCCCAGGGCCCTGGCCTCGATCACACCGGCCGAGATCGAGGCGGCCGTCTATGACGGCACCGACCTGCCCGCGGGCCAGTCCGCGCTGACCGCCAAGGTGCAGATCCTGCTCGACCGCGCCGGCATCTCGCCCGGCGTGGTGGACGGCTGGCGCGGCGGCATGAGCGAAAGCGCCATCATGGCCTTCCAGCGCCGCTCGGGCCTGCCGATGACGGGGCGCATGGATCACGCGGTCTGGGATCTGCTCCAGGGCTATGCCGCCGCGCCGCTGACCATGGCCTATACCATCACCGAAGAGGACGCGACCGGCCTGGTGGACCGCATCCCCTCGGATTATGCCGAAAAGGCGGCGATGAGTTCGCAGGGCTATACCAGCGTGCTGGAAAAGCTGGCCGAACGCTTTCACATGGACGAGAAGTTCCTGGCCAAGCTGAACCCCGGCGCCCGCTTCCAGCCCGGCGAGACGATCCATGCCACCGTGCCCGCCAAGCCGATCCGCGCCAGCGTCACCCGCATCATCGTGGACAAGGAAACCCGCCGCGTCGCCGCCTATGACGCCAAGGGCAACATGGTCGCGGACTACCCGGCCACCGTCGGCTCGGCCGACACGCCCTCGCCCCATGGCAACCACGTGGTCGATGCGGTGGCGCTGAACCCGACCTATACCTACAACCCGCACCGCAACTTCAAGCAGGGCGAGAACGACCGGGTGCTGATCATCCCGCCGGGGCCGAACGCGCCGGTCGGCAATGTCTGGATCGACCTGTCCGAGCCGACCTATGGCATCCACGGAACCGCGACCCCGTCGCAGCTGTTCCTGAACCAGTCGCATGGCTGCGTGCGGCTGACCAACTGGGACGCATGGGAGCTGGCGCATATGGTCAAGCCCAAGGTGACGACGGTCGAATTCCTGCCCCCCGGCGTGCGGATCGCCGATGTGACCGGGATCTCGCCCGTGGCGGCGGCGACGCAGACGGCAGCGGTCGCGGCCATCGCCAGCACCCGCCCGCCGGCCCGCGGCGACCGGCTGCCGCCGGCCGCGCCCACGGCAGTCGCCATCCCCGCCGCCGCGACCATGGCCGAGGCCGCCGCAGCGACCGCCGCCGCCGTGGTCACACCCGAGCCGCTGGTCATCACCCCCGACGTCCCGGCCTCGAGCGAGCCGCTGGTCCCCGAGGCGGCCCCCGCCCTGCCCGTCCAGGAAGAGCCGGAATATCCTTCGGACGCGGTGCTGCCGGAAAGCCTGCCCGGACAGGCGCCGGGCAGCGTGACGCTGTATCCCCAGGCCGGGCAGCCCTGAGGATGCGCTGGCTGGCGCCGATTCTGGTGGCGATGGCCGCGCTGCTGACCGCCCCCGCATCGGCGCAGGACGCCCCCGCGCCGCGTCCCGACCACCCCGCCGCCGACCGCCCCGCGCCCCGCCCCGAGGCGGAGGCGGAGGCAGAGCCCCAGGCGGAGGCAGAGCCCCAGGCAGAGGCAGCGCCCGAGCCGCCCGCCGAGCCCGCCCCGGATCCCGAAACCCCGGAGAAAGCCGAGGCCGAGCCCCCGCCCGCAGCCCCCGTCCCGACCGGCCCGCCGGTTCATGCGACCCTGCGCGAAAGCGACTTCGACCATTCCGCCTGCCTGCTGGAGCTGACGCTGCTGGGCGCCGATTACAGCGAGGCGCCGCCGATCCTCGACCCCGATCAGCGCGATTGCGGCATCGACCGGCCGGTCTTGCTGCGCCAGCCCCTGCCGGGGATCGAGATTCCGGGCGGCGCGCCCATGCGCTGCGACCTGGCGCGACACCTGGCGCATTGGCTGCGCGATTTCGTCCGCCCCGCCGCGGCACTGCTGCCGGGCCAGCCGCGGCTGGTGGCGCTGGAGCCGGGCTCGACCTATCAATGCCGGCCGACCGTCGGGACCGCGGGCGAGAACCTGTCCGAACATGCCTTCGGCAACGCCTTCGACATCGCCGCCTTCCGTTTCGACGACGGCTCCCGCATCGAGATCGGCCCGCGCCAGGACAACGGCGACTTGCAGGAGGCCTTCCAGCGCGCGGCGCGCGGCACCGCCTGCCTGCATTTCACCACCGTCCTCGGCCCCGGCGCCAATGCGGCGCATGACGACCACCTGCACCTGGACATCAAGGCCCGGCGCGGCGGCTTCCGGCTGTGCCAATAGGGCCTGGCGCCGGGCCCGGCCCAGCTCCAGATATTCGGGATCGAACCGCGCCAGCCGCGCCAGCCTTTGCCAGTCGAGAATCTCGACCTCGGCACCGTTCCAGCGGATCAGCCCGTCCGCGCGCAGGTCGCGCACGGCGCGGTTCACATGGATCGGCGTATAGCCGAGGATGTCGGCAAGTTCCTTTTGCAGCAGCGGCAGCACGAAGCGGTGGTCCTGCGCCGCGCCCACGCTGGCCAGCCGCGTGTAAAGCTCGCACAGAAGATGGGCCAGATGCGCGCTGGAGCGCAGCGAGGCCGCCGCGACCAGCCATTGCCGGTGGATCGCCGCGTCGATCGCGGTGGACATCCACAAGAGCCGGGTCAGATGCGGAAAGTTCTGGGTGATCTGCCGCAGCTCGGCGTGATCGACGAATTCGACCTCGGATTCCCCGACCGAGATCACGTCATGTTCCAGCCCGGCCAGCACGAAGGCGTGCAGGTCCACGAAATCCCCCGGAACGTGCAGGGCGGTGATCACCCGCTCGCCCGGACGGCCGACCAGCTCGTGCTGGCGGGCCGACATGCCGCGCAGCATCATGCAGCTGCGCGTGGCCATCCGCCCGCGCGGCACGATCACCTCGCCGGGGCGAAAACAGGCATGCTGGGTCGGAATCGCGCGCAGGCAGGCAATATCGCATTCGGAAAGCAGGTCTCGTCTTTGCAAATATCGGACAAAATATTCGGTGATGGCCATGACGCTCCTCGGCTCGACCGCAGGAGATTGTCAACGCGCCGCGGGCTGCGCAATGACCTCGGGACTCCGGTTAACATTCATCAATCATGCCATAACCCCGCCGGATTCATAGACTTCTTTCGTGTTCAGCCCGGTTTCGGCGCCGCAACGCCCAAAGCCTCGGCCAAAAGCGCGAAGCTTTGCGTCGCATCGGCGCCTTGCCGGGTGAAGAAGGCGTCCAGGGCCGGGTAAAGCCGCACCGCCTCGTCCAGCCTGGGGTCCGAGCCCGGCGCATAAAGCCCGGCGCGGATCATCAGCTCGGATTCGGCATAGGTGCCCAGCGTCGCCCGCGCCCGCGCGATCAGCGCGTTCTCGGCCGCACTTGCCGCCTGCGGCAGCGACCGCGAGACCGAGCGCAGCACGTCCACCGCCGGAAACCGCCCGCGCTCGGCGATGGCCCGGTCCAGCACGACATGGCCGTCCAGCACCCCGCGCAGGATGTCGGCCACCGGCTCTTCCATGTCGGAACCGGCGACCAGCACGCTGAAGATCGCGGTGATGTCGCCCGCCCCCTCGGGGCCCGGCCCGGAACGCTCGGCCAGCGACATGATCAGATGCGAGGTCGAGGGCGGAAAGCCGCGATAGCTGGGGCTTTCCCCCGCCGCCAGCGCGATTTCCCGATGCGCCTCGGCAAAGCGGGTGATCGAATCGGCCAGGAACAGCACATGCCGGCCCTGGTCGCGGAAATGCTCGGCCACCGTCATCGCCGCCCAGGCGCAGCGCCGCCGCATCAGCGGCGACTGGTCCGAGGTCGCCGCGACCACGACCGCGCGCGCCATCCCTTCCTTGCCCAGCGTCTCCTCGACGAATTCGCGCAGCTCGCGCCCGCGCTCGCCGACCAGCGCGATCACCACCACATCGGCCGAAACCCCCTTGGCCAGGGCCGAAAGCAGCGTGGACTTGCCCACGCCGGAACCCGCAAACAGCCCCATCCGCTGGCCGCGCACCAGGGGCAGCAGCGTGTCGAAGACCGCAAGCCCGGTATCCAGCCGCCCGCCCAGCCGGTTGCGCAGCGCGGCCGGCGGCGGGGCGGGACGAAAGCCGCGCTCCTCGCCGCCTGCGACCAGGGGGCGGCCGTCGAGCGGCCTGCCGAAAGGGTCGATGATTCGCCCGATCCAGGCATTCGCCGGCGCCAGCATGGGCGCAAAGACCAGCTCGACCCGCGTGCCGATCGACAGCCCGTCCATCGGCCCCTCGGGCAGGATCGCCGCCTGGTCGGAATGCAGCGCAATGACCTCGCCGCTCAGGTTTTCGCCGGAACGCATTGAAAAGACAACGCGATCACCCAGAGACGCGTGGCTGTTCAACCCGGCCGCCAGGATCACCCCCGCCTGGATCGCGCTGACCTGGCCGAAATGCCGGGTCAGGCGGACCCGCCGTATCCGCGTCGCGATAGATTGCATTTTATCCATTTCGTCCTCGCTTTTTCCGGCCGGCGCCCCTGCCTCGAAAGGGTTTCTAAACCAGTCGAGGTTAAGACCGGGTTTATCGGAACCTGAGGAGAAGCCTCGATGTTTGACCGTATCGACACCCTGCGGATGGCCAGTTCGCTGACGGCCCATGCCGCCGAACGGCAGAAGCTGATCGCCCGGAACGTCGCAAATGCCGACACGCCCGGCTTCCGGTCACGCGATCTTGCCGGCTTTGCCGAGACCTATCGCAGCCAGGGGGCCATGGGGATGCGCGCCTCGCGGCCGGGCCATCTGGCGGGGGCCGGCTGGGGCGCAGGCTCCGCGCGCGTCGCCGATGCCGGCGGCGAGCCCGCGCCCAACGGCAACTCCGTCTCGCTCGAGGACGAGATGTTTCGCAGCGCCGCCGCCAAGCGCCAGTTCGACCTGTCGCTGGCGGTGACCAAATCCTCGCTTTCGCTGGTCCGCACCAGCCTTGGCCGCCGCAGCTGAGGGGGGCGATCATGACCCAGCCGCTTTCCGCCACCGAGCTGGCCGTGTCGGGGATGAAATCCCAGGCCGTGCGCCTGCGCCATATTTCGGAAAACATCGCCAATGCCGACACGCCCGGCTATCGCCGCAAGCTGGTGGCGTTCCAGGAACAGGTCGATTTCGGCCGTCCGACCGGCGCGGTCAGCGCGGGGCCGACCCGGCTGGACCGGCGCGAATTGCCGCGCGTCTACGACCCCGCGCATCCGATGGCCGACGACGAAGGCTATTACGCGGGCTCCAACGTGGACCTGATCGTCGAGATCGCCGACGCCAAAGAGGCCAGCCGCAGCTACGAGGCCAATCTGCGCGTCTTTGAACAATCCCGCCAGATGGGCAGTTCGCTGCTGGATCTGATCCGCCGCTAAGGGGCAATGCCATGATTTCACCGACAATCGCCGCAACCGCCTATGACCGTGCCCGCCATGCCGTCGCCCCGGCCGAGGGGCTGCCGCAGGGCGTGACCAACGCCGCGGCGGATTTCGCCCGCGTGATGGAGCAGGTCGACCTGGCCGCCACCGGCGCCATGACCGGCAAGACCGAGACGCATGAGCTGGTCCACAGCATCGCCCAGGCCGAGATCGCGCTCGAGACCGTGGTGGCCATCCGCGACAAGGTGGTCGAGGCCTACCAGGAAATCCTGCGCATGCCGGTCTGAGGGGCAATCATGGACGAGAACCTGATCTTCGACCTGACCCGGCAGGCGCTGTGGATCGCGGTGCGCATGTCGGCGCCGCTTCTGATCGTGGCCCTGGTCGCCGGCGTCGTGATCGGCCTGTTCCAGGCGCTGACCTCGGTGCAGGAGATGACGCTGACCTTCGTGCCCAAGATCGGCCTGATGCTGGTGGTGTTCTGGGTCAGCATGAGCTTCATGACCGCGACGCTGACCAGTTTCTTCACCGACCAGATCCTGCCGCAGATCGCGGGGTCATAGGCCATGGACAACGCGATCTATGCCGCCCTGACCCGGCAATCCGGCCTGATGCGCGAAATGCGCACCGTCGCCAACAACATCGCCAACGCCAATACCGCCGGTTTCCGGCGCGAGGGCGTGGTGTTCTCGGAATACATGGTGCCGCTGGACGGGCGCGGCGAAACCCTTGCCATGGCCAATGGCCGCGGCCGCATGGTCGATCTTGCCCCCGGCGGCATGACCCAGACCAACGGCCAGTTCGACCTGGCCATCGACGGCGAGGGCTTCCTGATGGTCCAGACCCCGCAGGGCAACCGCCTGACCCGCGCCGGCGCCTTCATGACCAATGCCGAGGGCGAACTGGTCAACCCCGACGGCTACCCGCTGCTCGACGACGGCGAGGCCCCGATCGTGATCCCGGCCGGGGTCGGCAGCGTCGGGATCGGCATCGACGGCACCATCTCGGCCGACGGCAACCCGATCGGTCGGATCGGCGTCTTCGCCAGCCCCGACCCGGCAAGGCTGCGCCATACGGCAGGCACGCTCTTCGACCCCGGCGGCGCGGTCGAGCCGCTGGACCAGGCGGTGCTGCGCCAGGGCTTCCTGGAGGAATCCAACGTGGATCCCGTGCTGGAGGTCGCCCGCATGATCGAGGTCCAGCGCGCCTATCAGCTGGGCCAGAGCTTCCTTGACCAGGAAGACCAGCGCATCCGCCAGACCATCTCCTCGCTGACCCGGTGAAAGGACAAGCCATGAGGGCACTTCAAATCGCGGCATCGGGCATGAGCGCGCAGCAGATGCGCGTCGATGTCATCTCGAACAACCTCGCGAACATGTCCACCACGGGCTACAACGCCCGGCGGGCAGAGTTCGCCGACCTGCAATACCAGCAGGCCACCCGACCCGGCACGCTGACCGCCGCCACCGGCACCATGGTCCCGGCGGGCGTGCAGCTTGGCCTGGGCGTGCGCCCGGCCAGCGTGGCGGTCATGCTGGCGCAGGGCACCCCGGTCCAGACCAACGGCGACCTCGACATCGCCATCGACGGCAACGGCTACCTGGAGGTCACGATGCCCTCGGGCATCTCGGCCTATACCCGCGACGGCAGCCTGAAACGCTCGGCCGAGGGGCAGGTCGTCACCTCGGAAGGCTATCCGCTGGTTCCCGACATCACCATCCCCGAGGACGCCCGCAGCATCGCGATCAATGCCGACGGCCAGGTCTTCGCCTATTTCGACGACCGGGTCGAGCCCGAGAACCTGGGCCAGATCACGCTGGCCAATTTCGTCAACGCCAAGGGGCTCGAGGCGATCGGCTCGAACATGTTCCTGGAAACCCCGGCCTCGGGCGCGCCCCAGGTCGCCACGCCGGGGCAAGAGGGGCTGGGCACGATCCGCGCCGGCTTCCTCGAGGAAAGCTCGGTCGATCCGGTGCGCGAGATCGCCGAGCTGATCAAGGCGCAGCGCGGCTACGAGCTGAACTCCAAGGTGATCACCGCCGCGGACCAGATGCTCGGCACCACGGTGCAGGTGCGCTGATGCGCGGCCTCGTCCTTTTGCTGATGCTGCTGCCGCAAGGGGTGCTGGCCGGATCGGTGGTGGCCAACCGCACGCTGCCTGCCGGCACGGTGATCGCGGCCGGCGACGTCACGCTGGTCCCGGACCAGCAGGGCGGCATCGAGGATCTCGCGCCGGTCCTGGGCCAGCAGTTGCGCGTCATGGTCTACCAGGGCCGCCGCATCGACCCCTCGGCCCTGACCGCGCCGACCCTGGTCGGGCGCAACCAGATCGTCACCATCGCCTATGAAAAGGCCGCCCTGCGGATCGAGGCCGAGGGCCGCGCGCTTTCGGCCGGCAGCGCCGGGCAGGTCATCCGCGTCATGAACAACGCCTCGCGTGTGACCGTCTCGGGGCGCGTGGCCCCCGACGGGACGGTCATCGTCCGGCAAAACTGAAAGGCAGCCCATGCCCAAGCACATGTTCCCCCGCCCCGCCCCGCTGATCGGCGCCCTGGCCCTTGCCCTGTCGCTTTCCGCCTGCGGCCGGGTCACGCAGATCGGGCAGGTGCCCGACATGACCGCCCCCGAAAGCAGCGTCGAATTCCAGGCCATGACCTCGTCGGGCCATGGCGTGCAGGAACTGCCCTACAGGGCCGACAGCACGGCCTCGCTCTGGCGCGTGTCGCAGAATTCGCTGGTGGCGGACCGGCGTGCCTCGGACCGCGGCGACATCCTGACCGTGGTGATCGAGATCGACGACAGCGCCGAAATCCAGAACAGTTCGGGGCGCAGCCGCAGTTCGGCCGACAAGGACGGCATCCCCTCGCTGGCGGGCCTGCCGCAGCGCATCGACCGCATCCTGCCCGAAGGCGCCAGCATGGAGGAACTGGCCGAAGCCAAGGCATCCTCGAGCTACAAGGGCAGCGGCAATATCTCGCGCCGCGACAAGCTGACCCTGCGCGTCGCGGCGACCGTGGTGGACCGGCTGGCCAACGGCGTGCTGCGCATCCAGGGCACGCAGGAGGTGCGGGTGAACTACGAGGTGCGCGAACTGACCGTCAGCGGCTTCGTGCGCCCCTCGGACATCGGGCGGCGCAACGAGATCGCCTATGACCGCATCGCGGGCGCGCGCATTTCCTATGGCGGCCGCGGCCAGATCAGCGATGTCCAGCAGCCGCGCTATGGCCAGCAGCTTGCCGACATCCTCCTGCCTTACTGAAAGGGGGTCGCGGTGAAAAAGCTCCTGCTTATCCTGGTCCCCCTGCTGGCCTTCCTGGGCGGCGCGGTCGGGGGCGACATGCTGGGCGGCTCGAAACCGGCCGAGCCTGCCCAGGGCGATGCCGCCACGGCGGCCGAGCCGGGCGCGGCGGAGACCGGCGATCCCGCCCCAGACCACGGCAGCGAGGACGGCGGCGGCGAGGCGGCCGACACCGGGGCCAGCCTCGACTGGTTCGCCTTTCCCAACCAGTTCTTCGTGCCGATCCTGCGCAACGGCACGCCCTCGGCCATCATGATCCTGTCGCTGAGCGTCGAGATGCCCGCCTCGGCCCGCGCAGAGATCGAGGCGCAGGAACATCGGCTGCGGGACGCCCTGCTGAACGCGCTGATGATCGAGGCGAATACCGGCGGCTTCGACGGCAATTTCACCGCCGAACCGGCCATGCAACGCCTGCGCGCGGCCCTGCTTGCGGCAGGCCGGAAAGCCGCGGGGCCGAATGTCAGGCGCGTCCTGATCGAGGATATCGGCCAGCAGATCCAGTAAGGCTCGGCAATCCGGGCCGGCAGCCATGGCCGAACCGTATCACGCGGGCGCCCAGCCGGCAGCCTGTTTTCGCATCTTCTGGCCCCCCTGCACTCGGGCGATGCCTTCCACGACAGCCGGGGCAATGCATTTTTCGGCCGCCAAGTGGTCCCGCAACGGCACGGGATCCGCCAAGTCGAGGCCGGAGAGCGGCTTCGGATAGCCGAGCGGCTCAGCGCTCATCGCCGGCGGCGGCCGGGCCGGTGCCGGCGCCATTGGCCGGTGCGGCGGCCGTTCCGGCACCATTGGCCAGGGCCATGATCTGGGCATGGCTTCGCCCCAGCTCGCCACGGAAGGCGTCCCGCACCGCCAGGCGAATCAGCCGGCGGCAGATGCGCCGCTCGGCCGGGGGCAGCAGGCGGCCCTTGCGCAACCATTTCAGCAGCATCAGCGCCATCAGCGGCGGAAAGAACAGCCGCCCCGCGACCCGGCGATAGACGAACCAGGCGTTGCGATGCAGGTAATACACCTTCCACAGCGGCCGGGGCATCGCCCCCGCCGTCTGCGTCGCGCAATCATGCTCGAACTCCAGGTTCGGGGCGAAAAGCAGCCGCCCGCCGGCCTGGGTCAGCCCCAGCGAATACAGAACGTCGTCGCCATAGATGAACAGCCGGCCATCGGGATAGCCGGCGCGGGCCACCCCGGCGCGGGACACGAAGAAGCCGACGAAGGAGGTGCCGTCCAGGGGCCGCGGCGCCTGCGCATCGTAGTCGCTGTCAGGAATGTGAAACGCCGCCCGGCCGCCCCCTGCCAGCACGCGCAGGAAAACCGGCAGGTCGCCGAAGGGGTTGACCCAGGGCCGGTTCATCTCGCAGATCCGGCCGCCGGGAAAGCGCACCGCCGCCGCCAGCGCCTCGGCGCCGGGCCAGCGGCCCTCGGCCAGGCCTTGCCGGAACCGGACGATGGCGCCGGTCGCCGGGCGGGCGTCGTCGTCCATCAGCACCATCCAGTCGGGGTCCAGCCTGCGGCCGGTCTCGCGCATTCCGACCTCGAACCCCAGCGCGCCACCGCCGTTCTGCGGCATCTCGATGACGAGCAGCCGCGGGTCGTGCTGGCCGGCCAGCCATTCCCGCGTGCCGTCGGTCGAGCCGTTCTCGACCACCACGACGTGATCGAGCGGTTCGGCCAGCAGGCGGGTCAGGGTCTTTTCCAGATGCGCCAGCCGGTTGAAGGTGACGACGACCGCCGCGACGACCGGAGGGGAAGGATCAGGCTGGATCAAGACGGGCTCACGGGTTGGCTGGCGGAAGGGGCGCAAAACCGGGGCTTCTTAGCAAGAGACGCGGCGGGGATAAAGCAGCGGCCTGGGCGGCAGGCGGCCGATCCGCGGCAAGCCGCGCAACGATCCGAACGCCGCGGCAGGCGGCCTGCCCGGCAAGCTTTGCCCCGGACAGGCGCCGTCGGGATCGCGGGCCAGCTACTCCGCCTCGCCCAGCAGGCGCAACAGATAGCGGCCATAGGCATTCTTGGCGCATTGCCCGGCCCTGGCCCGCAGTTCATCGGCGGAAATCCAGCCGGCCTGGAAGGCGATCTCCTCGGGGCAGCCGGTTTGCAGGCCCTGGCGGTTTTCCAGCGTGCGCACGAAATTCCCCGCATCCAGCAGGCTGGCATGGGTGCCGGTATCCAGCCAGGCAAAGCCGCGGCCCATCTTCTCGACGCTCAGCTGGCCGTCGTGCAGATAGCTTTCCAGAAGCGTGGTGATCTCCAGCTCGCCCCGGTCCGAGGGACGGACCTCGGCCGCGCGCCGCGGCGCCGTGCCGTCCAGGAAATAAAGCCCGGTGACGGCGAAATTCGACGGCGGCTGGGCCGGTTTCTCGACGATGGCGCGCGCCCGGCCCGCCTGGTCGAAATCGACCACGCCATAGCGCTCGGGGTCGGAAACCTGGTATCCGAAGACCGTGCCGCCCGTGTCCCGCCGGTCCGCCGCCTCCAGCAGCAAGGGCAGGCCGTGGCCGAAGAAGATATTGTCGCCCAGCACCATGGCCGAGGGCGCGCCCGCCAGGAAATCCTCGGCCAGAAGATAGGCCTGCGCCAGCCCGTCGGGCGAAGGCTGCACCAGGTAGTCGAAGCTGAGCCCCCATTGGCTGCCGTCACCCAGCAGGCGGCGGAACTGGTCCTGGTCCTCGGGCGTGGTGATGATGGCGATCTCGCGGATGCCCGACAGCATCAGCACGGTGATCGGGTAATAGATCATCGGCTTGTCATAGATCGGCAGCAGCTGCTTGGACACGCCCATGGTGATCGGATAAAGCCGGGTGCCCGAGCCGCCGGCCAGGATGATGCCCTTGCGGCGGCTGGGTGGGGTCTGGGATTGGGTCATGGTTTCAGCTCCTGCAAGACCTTGGCGAGACAGGCGCGCCAGTCGGGGCGACTGATGCCGAAATCCCGCTGAATGGCGGCGCAGTTCAGGCGCGAATTGGCCGGGCGCCGGGCGGGGGTGGGGTAATCCGTCGTTGAAATGTCGCTGACGCGGCAGGACAGGCCCGCCTGCGCCATGATCTCGCGCGCAAAGCCGGCCCAGCTGGTGTCGGGGCTGCCCGCGAAGTGATAGATCCCCCCGCGCGAGGCGTCGCCGCGCATCGCGCCCAGCATGGCCAGGCAGGCGGCCGCGATGTCGGCGGCCGGAGTCGGGCCGCCCTGCTGGTCGGCGACGACGCGCAATTCCTCGCGCTCGGCGCCCAGCCGCAGCATGGTTTTGACGAAATTCGCCCCATGGGCCGAAAAGACCCAGGAGGTGCGCAAAACCGCCCATTGCCCGCCGGCGACGGCGATGCCCTGCTCTCCGGCCAGCTTGCTGGCGCCATAGACGCCCAGCGGGCCGGTCGGGTCGGTTTCGACCCAAGGCCGCTCGCCCGAGCCGTCGAAGACGTAATCGGTCGAGATATGCAGGAAGGGCAGGCCCAGTTCCGCCGCCGCCCGCGCCATGGCGGCCGGCGCATCGGCATTGACGGCGCGGGCCAGGTCGGGTTCGGATTCGGCGCGGTCCACGGCGGTATGGGCGGCCGCGTTCAGCACCGCCGCGCAGCCCGAGGCGCGGATCGCCGCGGCGCAGGCCGCGGGATCGGCCAGGTCGGCCCGATCGCGGCCCAGGAAGCGCGCCTCGGGCGCCAGCCGCGCAAGCTCGGTCGCGACCTGCCCGCTGCGGCCAAAGACCAGCAGGCCCTTCATGCCCTGCCGAGCCTTTCGCCGACACCCTGGCGGGACAGAAGCGGCCGCCACCAGTCCTCGTTTTCCAGATACCATTCGACGGTGCGTGCCAGCCCCTCCTCGACCGTGACCGAGGGCCGCCAGCCCAGTTCCTCGCGGATGCGGGTCGGGTCGATGGCATAGCGCCGGTCGTGGCCGGGCCGGTCGGTGACGAAGGTGATCAGCCGGTCATGCGGCGCGGCATCCGGGCGCAGCCGGTCCATATGCGCGCAGATCGTGCGCACCAGGTCGATGTTCTTCGCCTCGTTCTCGCCGCCGATGTTGTAGCTGCGGCCGATGACGCCCTTTTCCAAGACCAGCAGCAGCGCGTCGGCGTGATCCTCGACGTAAAGCCAGTCGCGGATATTGCCACCGTCGCCGTAGACCGGGATCGGCCGGCCGTGCAGCGCGTTCAGGATCACCACCGGCACCAGCTTTTCCGGGAAGTGGAACGGCCCGTAATTGTTGGAACAATTGGTCAGCGCCACCGGCAGGCCATAGGTCTCGTGCCAGGCGCGGACCAGGTGGTCCGAAGCGGCTTTCGAGGCCGAATAGGGGCTGCGCGGGTCATAGGGCGTGGCTTCGGTGAACTGCCCGGCCTCGCCCAGCGAGCCGAAGACCTCGTCGGTCGAGATGTGGTGGAAACGGAACTCCTCGGGCCGGCCCTGCGCGGTCCACCAGGCGCGCGCCGCCTCGAGCAGGTTGTAGGTGCCGGTCACGTTGGTCTCGATGAAGGCGCCCGGCCCGTCGATCGAGCGGTCCACATGGCTTTCCGCGGCCAGGTGCATGATGGCGTCGGGTCGGTGCGCGGCCAGGATGCGGTCCAGCGCGGCACGGTCGCGGATATCGGCCCGTTCGAAGGCATAGAGCGGGCTGCCGGCAACCGAGGCCACGTTTTCGGGATTGGCGGCATAGGTCAGCGAATCGAGGTTCACCACCGAATGTCCCCGCGCCACCGCCAGCCGCACCACCGCCGAACCGATGAAGCCCGCGCCGCCGGTAACCAGAATCTTCATAATCTCGCCTCGTAATCAAAAGGCCCTTCATAGGTGAAAGGGCTGTCGAACTCGTTCAAAGACGGGGCGGCGGCGTCCTTGGCCGACAGGATCGGCCGGCCGGCGATGCCCCAGTCGATGCCGATACTGTCCCAGACCACCGATCCGTCGCAATCCGGCGCATAATAATCAGTACATTTATACAGGATTTCCGTGTCCGGCTCGCGCGTGACGAAGCCGTGCAGGAAGCCCGCCGGTATCCACAGCTGTCGGCCGTTTTCAAAGGACAGCTCGCAGCCGGTCCATTGGCCATAGGTCGGGCTGCCCTTGCGGATATCGACCGCCACGTCGAAAAGCCGCCCGCGCCCGCAGCGCACCAGCTTGCCCTGGGCATGGGGCGGGGCCTGGAAATGCAGCCCCCGCAAGGTGCCCGCCGCCGCCGACAGCGAGTGGTTGTCCTGCACGAATTCCGGCAGGTCCAGCCCCGCTTCGTGCAGGGTCTTGCGGCTCCAGCTTTCGCAAAAGAACCCGCGATCATCGCCGAACCGCCGCGGAACAAGGACCAGGACGCCCGGAAGCGAGGTCTTTTGGATCTGCATCTGTCTCTACCAGATTTGCCTTGCGCAGGATGCGTATGGAGGAACTCCCAAAGGCGCGCAAGCGGCGCGCTGGCGCCGAACCTATGCCTGCGGAGATTAAAATGCACGGGGAATTGCGCGTGACTTCGCAGGCCGGTTCAGCACCTTGTCGGGACAGGAACCAGACCCGCCACCAACGAAGCCCGCGATGCGATACCGTCACGTTGCCACCTATATCGGCCCCCAGGCCCCCTTCGTGACCAACATCACGAATCTGCGGAGTTTTTCCGGGCCGGACGGGCATGCGCTCTACAGCATCACCCATGTCGGCGGCGGCATCGCGGCCTATCGCGTCACCACGGCCGACCTGCCGATCGAGATGATCGGCGCCCAGCCCCATGCCGCCTCGCTGGGCTACGGCGGCACCCCGGACGCCAGCATCGTCACGCTGAAGGACGGGCCGGTGCTGTTCGGCACCGGGCTGCGCGATGCGCTGGGCGCCGGCATCCGGCTGGACGACCAGGGCGGGTTTCGCGCCGAGGCGCCCCTGGCCGGGCCGGCCGGCCTGCCCGGCGACGTGATCCGGCTGGGCCAGTTCCAGACGACGCAGGGCAATTTCCTGTATTCGGCCCGCGACGGGCAGACCGCCTTCGACATCTGGCGGCAGGCCGCGGACGGCACCATCGCCCATGTCACCCAGGCGGCGCTGCCGCTCGGCTCGGGCGTGCAGGGGACCGAGATCGACGACATGCTGGTGGCCACCCTGGCCGACCGCAGCTTCCTCATCTCGGCCTCGGCCACGGGCAATTACGTCGCGGTGCAGATGATCCATGCCGACGGCTCGGTCGGCACGGCGCATATGCTGTGGTCCTGGCACGGCCTTGGCATGGACCAGCCCAGCCACCTGGCCACGGTCGCGGTCGGCGGCGTGACCTATCTGGTGGTCGCGGCGGCGCAAAGCTCGTCCCTGACCACCATGCGCCTGACCTACGAGGGCGAGCTTCTGCCGGCCGATCACGTCATCGACGAACGCAGCACCCGCTTTGCCGGCGCCACCGCGCTTGCGACCGCGACCCTGGACGGCCGCGCCTTCGTCTTCGTGGGCGGCGGCGACGACGGCCTCAGCGTCTTCACCGTCCTGCCCGAGGGGCGGCTGATGCATCTGGCCACGCTGGTCGATGCCGACGACCGGGCGCTGGCCGATGTCTCGGCGCTTTCGGCGCTGGTGATCGAGGGCAAGATCGCGCTTTTCGCCTCGTCGCGGCGGGAAAGCGGCATCACGCAATTCGTCTTCGAACCGGGCGGGATCGGCCTGACGCGGGTAGTCGGCGCAGGCTGGCAGTCGGGAACCGAAGGCAACGACATGATGCAGGCCAGCGCCGAGACGCGCGGCCTGGACGGCGGCGCCGGCGACGACATCCTGATCGCCGGCAGCAGCCCGGTGCAGATGACCGGCGGCGCCGGCGCGGACATCTTTGTGGCGGCCGAGGTCAACGGCAAGATCACCATCACCGATTTCGAGCCGGGAGTGGACCGGCTGGACCTGTCCTTCCTGGGCATGGTCCGGAATGTCGAGCAGCTGGGGTTCCGGCCGGAAAGCTATGGAATCAGGATATTTTACGGAAATTCGGTTATCTGGGTCATGACACGGGACAACACGATGCTGCAGGCGAGCGCCTTTGACAATTCGCTTTTCCCCATCGCGCACTACGCGGCCCCCGATATGCGCACGACGGTGGCCGGCACGGCGGGCAACGACACGCTGAACGCGAGCCGCAACGGCTCGGACGTCTTCGGCCATGCCGGCAACGACCTGCTTCTGGGCGGACCGGGGGACGACAACCTACAGGGCGGGGCGGGCAACGACACGCTGAGGGCAGAGGCCGGTGCCGACACGCTCATGGGTCATGAAGGCAACGACCTGCTCTTCGGCGGAGACGGAAACGACAGCCTCGTCGGGGGGCCGGGCGACGATACGCTTTGGGGCCAGGTCGGAAACGACCTGCTCTACGGCGACGACGGAAACGACCTGCTCTGGGGCGGAAACGATGACGACCTCATCTATGGAGGCGATGGCAACGATACGCTGCGAGGCGACGGCGGCAATGATCTGCTTCGTGGCGATGCGGGCGATGACCTGCTCTTCGGCGGAGACGGAAACGACAGCCTCGTCGGGGGAGCGGGCGACGATACGCTCTGGGGCCAGGTCGGAAACGACACGCTAAGCGGTGACGACGGAAACGACCTGCTCTACGGCGGAGACGGAAACGACCTGCTCTGGGGCGGAAACGGTGACGACCTCATCTATGGAGGCGATGGCAACGATACGCTGCGAGGCGACGGCGGCAATGATCTGCTTCGTGGCGATGCGGGCGACGACATCCTTGAAGGAGGATCGGGAAACGACACGCTCCTCGGCGGCAATGGGTACGATATGCTTTGGGGTGGCGACGGCAATGACACGCTCAACGGCGGGGCCGGCCATGACACGCTTTACGGCGATGCAGGGGCGGATGTACTTCATGGCGACGAAGGCCACGACCTGATCCATGGCGGCGACGGAGACGATACGCTGCTTGGCGGGGCAGGCCATGACAGCCTGTTCGGCGATCTCGGCGCCGACCTGCTCGACGGCGGCCCAGGCAACGACGACGTTTTCGGCGGTGAGGGCAACGACACCCTGATCGGCGGCGCCGGCCATGACAGTCTGTTCGGCGGGGCGGGCGACGACCTGCTTCAGGGCGGCGACGGCAGCGACACGCTGGCTGGCGGGACGGGCTCCGACACGCTGGCCGGAGGGCTTGGGGCCGATGTGTTCGTGTTCTCGGCCGCCGAGGATCTGGACGGCAGCATTGATGTCATCCTGGATTTCCAGTCGAACGAGGACAGGATCGACCTTTCTGGCCTGTGGCTGACCTTCATCGGCACCGATGATTTTTCCGGGCTGGGGCAGGTTCGCGCCGACTGGTCGCAGGCCGGCACGCATCGGCTGCTGGTCGACCTGGACGGCGATGGCACGGCCGAGTTGACGATCGCGCTGGGCGGGCTGGAGCAGTTGAACGCCTCGGATCTGCTTCTCTAGCGGTCGCGGGGCGCAGCGCATTGCCCCGTGATCGGAGAGGCGCTCAGCAGCCGGTCGGCAAGGTCGGGGTGGCGCACCATCGCCCCCTCGGCAGCGCATCGCCCGGCCCTGCTGGCCAAGGGATGTCGCGGTCGGCGGCCTGCACGGCGTGTTCCAGCATCATGCGGCGATGATCCCGGCGGCGCTGCGCGCCGTCCTGCACGAATGCCGCATCCGCTTTCCGGCGGCGGTCGGGGGGCGCAGCGCATTGCCCCGTGATCGGCGCCGGGCCTGGAGCCTGCGGGTTCAGGCCTGGGCATGGCCGGATGCAGAGGCGCTGCCGGTGCCGGAGGGCGGGGGGACGGCGGCCGAGATACTCCCGATGCTCTGCCGTGCCGGCGGGCCTGGGGCCGATGGGTTCGTGCTCTCGGCGGGGCCGATGGCTGCGCGCCCGCCTGGTGCGCCTTCCGATCCGGCCCTGGGCGGCGAGGGCACGGCACAGGACATGGCGTGCGTCACGGCCCGGATCACGGAAAGGCGGCGGGCCGGGGCGACGCCGCCCCGCGCATCATCGTTCGAGGAGTTTCTGGTGGTTTCTCTCGAGCAGGGCGAGGCCGGCGAGCAGGAAGACCAGGGCGATGGCGACGACATAGGCCTGGCTGATATAGCTGGCCTCGTAGGTGGCGTAAAAGCCGCGGCGCATCAGCCCGGTGCAATGGATCAGCGGGTTGTACCACAGCAGGTCCTGCGCCCGGACCGGCATCATGTCGTAAAGGAAGATCACCCCCGAGATCAGGAACAGCGGCCGGGTCAGGATGTGCCAGATCCGCTCCCAGACCGGGAAGGCGTTCATCAGGTAGCAGTTCAGCGTCCCCACCCCGGTGCCCAGCAGCGCCACCAGCAGCAGCGCCTCGAAGACCCCGGCCATGTCCACCGGCCCCGGCAGCTGGTAGGCCAGGAAGATGCCGCCGATCACGATGGCGATCACCGCGACATGGGTCAGCGCGTTCAGCACCACCCGCGCCAGCAGCGCATCGAGGAAAGTCACGCTGGGATAGGCCAGGAAGGGCCGCGAGAAGCGGATCGAGGCGGCGGTCTTGTTGGCCAGGTCGGTGAACATGGCAAAGGGCAGGTAGCCGGTGGCATAGAACAGCGGGAAGTTCGAGCCCAGGCCCGGGCTGCGCAGCGCCATGCTGAACAGCACCGACAAAAGCGCCACGCCCAGCACCGGCTCGAGCACCGCCCAGACATAGCCGCCGGCCGAGCGGCCGTAGCTGGTGGCCATCTCGCGCAGCATCAGGGCCACCACGGTGCGCGGCATGCGAAAGCGCGGCCCGTTGCGCGACGGGCGCTGCGGCCGGCGGGTCGGGCCCGCATGGGCTGCGCCGGCATGGCTTTCGTCGGCTGGGCTTTCGCCGGCACGGGCCTGGCCGGCACGGGCCTGGCCGGCCGGGCCTTGGGGGTGGCGGATTTCCGGGGCGGTATCGGACATGTGAACGCAAACACTGGTCTGGACGGGCGGCAATATGTAACAACTGCGCCCGAAAGGTAAACCAGCGAAAGCGCACCTGCCCGTGACCACCCCCTCCACACCGGCCGGCGGCAAGGCCGGCCAGCCCGCCGAGCCCGCCACCCGGCAGCCGGGCGCCGCCCTGCCGCGGCAGGCCGAGGCCGAGGCTGTCGCGCCCCGGCCGGCCGCGCCCGCACCGCAATCCGCAACCCAGGCCGCATCCCGGCCGGGGCCGCAAGCTGTCTCGCAGACTACCGCCCAGGCTGGCCCGCAGCGCCCCTTCCAGAACCGGCAGGGCTTGGGCGTGACGCCGCCGAAGCCGCCGGAAGGGGCACGGGAAGGGGCACAGGAAGGGGCACGGGCGGAGACGAAGCGCCAGCCCGAACCGGCGCAGGACCCGGCGCAGGCGAAGCCGGAGCCACCGCAGGAGGCCGCACAGGAAAAGACGGCGCAGGAGAAGACGGCACCGGAGAAGACGGCGCAGGAACTGGCGCGGGAGCGCCGGGCGGCGCGGGCGCGCCGGCTGGCGGCGCAGTCCCAGGCCAAGCCGCCGGCGCTGCGCCCGCAGGGCCAGCCGATCCCGGTCCGGCCCATGCCGCCGGCCCAGCCCGCCGCCCGGCCCGCCGCCCAGCCGCCCGCGCGCCGGCCGGCGGCCCCCGCCCCGGCCCCCGCCCCGGCCCAGCCCCTGCGCCCGCCCGCCCGCATGGCCGAGCCGCGGCGCCGGCACTGGCTGATCCTGGGATCGTTCCTGGCGCTGGTGGTGCTGCCGAGCCTCCTCTGGGCCGGCTATCTCTGGCTGCGCGCCGAGGACCAGTATGTCTCGACCGTCGGCTTCTCGGTGCGCAAGGAACAATCCACCCCCGCCATCGACCTCCTGGGCGGGCTGGCGCCGCTGGCCAGCGCCGGCGGCAGCGCCTCGGACACCGACATCCTCTACGAATACATCCGCAGCCAGGACATGGTCGAAAGGATCGACGCCCGGCTCGACCTGCGCGCCCGCTACGCGCGCGCCTGGCCGCATGACTTCGTCTTCGCCTTCGACCCCGAGGGCCATGTCGAGGAGCTGACCGACTACTGGCAGCGCCAGGTCAAGGTGCTCTACGACAGCGGCACCCAGCTGATCACGCTCAAGGTCAGCGCCTTCACCGCCCAGGACGCGCAGGAGATCGCCGCCGCGGTGTTCCAGGAAAGCTCGGACAAGATCAACGCGCTCTCGACCATCGCCCAGGACGACGCCACCCGCCTGGCCAAGGCCGAGCTGGACAAGGCCCGCGCCGAGCTGACCGAGACCCGCCAGGCGATGACCGCCTTCCGCATGCGCTCGCAGATCGTCGACCCCGAGGCCGACCTCGCCGGGCAGATGGGGGTGCTGAGCGGGCTGCAGGCGCAGCTGGCCGAGGCGCTGGTCGCCCACGACCTGCTTCTGGACAACGCCCAGCCCACCGACCACCGCGTCACCCAGTCCCAGCAGAAGATCGACGCGCTGCGCCGGCTGATCGAGGCCGAGCGAGCCAAGTTCGGCGCCGAGGGCCAGGGCCCGGCCGGCGAAAGCTATGCCCAGCTGATGGCGGAATACGAAAAGCTGGCCGTGGACCGCGAATTCGCCGAGGGCGCCTATCGCTCGGCCCGCATCGCCCATGAGACGGCGCTGGCCGAGGCGCAGCGCCAGGCCCGCTACCTGGCCGCCCATATCGAGCCCAAGGTGGCGCAAAGCGCGACCGAGCCGAACCGGCCCTGGCTCTGGGCGATGATCACCGGCATGCTGCTGGCCGGCTGGTCGATCCTGGTGCTGGTCTATTACAGCGTCCGCGACCGCCGCTAGCGCGATGATCCGGCTCGAGAACCTGACCAAGATCTACCGGCTCAAGGGCCGCGAGACGCTGGTGGCGGACAACCTGAACGCCGAGTTCCCGACCGGGGCCTCGGTGGCGCTGCTGGGCCGCAACGGCGCCGGCAAGTCGACGCTCTTGCGGATCATCGCCGGCACGGTGCTGCCCACCGCGGGCCGGGTGCTGTCGGACGGCACGATTTCCTGGCCGGTGGGGTTTTCGGGCAGTTTCCACCCCGAGCTGACCGGGGCGCAGAACGTGCGCTTCGTGGCGCGGATCTACGGCGTGGACACCGACGAGCTGGTCGATTACGTCGCCGATTTCGCCGAGCTGGGCCAGCATTACCACCAGCCCTTCGGCAGCTATTCCTCGGGGATGCGCTCGCGGCTGGCGATGGGCACCTCGATGGGCATCCATTTCGACACCTATCTGGTGGACGAGGTCACCAGCGTCGGCGACGCCAATTTCCGCGCCAAGTCCCAGCGCGTCTTCGCCGAGCGCATGGCCCGCTCCTCGGCCATCGTCGTCAGCCATTCCATGCCGATGATCCGCTCCATGTGCTCCATGGGCGCCGTCCTGCACAACGCAGGCCTCATCCTCTTCGAAAACATCGAAGACGCAATCAAAACGCACGAGGAAATCCTGAGACTCCCACAAGCAAGGTGAAAAGGGGGGCCATCTCCGCCAAAGGGCGGAGGTGACGACAGGCACCCGGCGCGCTAGAGGGGGAACCAAAGAAGGAGACCGCCATGGATACCAAGGCCCTGATCGCCGCCTATTACGACGCCTTCAACGCCGGCCGCACCGACGAGATGCTGGGCTATCTGCATGACGAGGTCGAGCATCACGTCAACGAGGGCGGCATCCGCCGCGGCAAGGCCGCCTTCGCCGCGTTCAACGCCCATATGACCCGCAGCTATCGCGAGGAACTGACCGACATGGTGATCTTCGCCAACGAGGCGGGCGACCGGGCGGCGGCGGAATTCGTGGTCAACGGCACCTATCTGGCGACCGACGAGGGCCTGCCCGAGGCGCAGGGCCAGACATACGTCCTGCCCGCCGGCGCCTTCTTCACCATCCGCGACGGCCGGATCGCGCGGGTGACGACCTATTACAACCTCGCCGACTGGACGCGCCAGGTTTCGGGGGAGGTTTCGGGGCAGGTCTCGGCGTGATCCGCACCGAATCCCTGACCGGAGAGGCGGTCGCCGCCGCGCTGGACGACCTGGCGCGGCTGCGCATCGCGGTGTTCCGCGACTGGCCCTATCTCTACGACGGCGACCTGGATTATGAACGCGACTACCTGCGCGCCTATCAGTCGCCCGGCGCGGTGGTGGTCGCGGCCTGGGACGGCGACCGCATGGTCGGCGCCGCGACCGGCGCGCCGATGGAGGACCATGCCGGCGATTTCGCCGCCGCCTTCGCCAACCGGCCCGAGCGGCTGGACGAGATCTTCTATTGCGCCGAATCGGTGCTGCTGCCCGAATATCGCGGCCATGGCCTGGGCCACGCCTTCTTCGACGGGCGCGAGGCGCAGGGCCGGGCGCTTGGCCGCCGCTACAGCGCCTTTTGCAGCGTGATCCGCCCCGAGGACCACCCGCTGCGGCCCCAGGGCTATCGCCCGCTGGACGGGTTCTGGCTGAAGCGCGGCTATGCGCCCTTGCCGGGCGTGGTCGCCGGCTTCGAATGGAAGGACATCGGCGAGGCCGAACCTTCCCGCAAACCCCTGCAATTCTGGATGAAAACCCTGTGAGCCGGATCGTGAAAATCGCCGCCGCCGCCTATCCCTTCGACTGGCTGGCGGATCTGGACGCCTATCGCGCCAAGATCTCGGCCTGGGTCGAGCAGGCCGCCGATTGCGACCTGCTGGTCTTTCCCGAATATGGCGCGATGGAGCTGGCCTCGCTGGGCGGGCCGCTGGTCGCGGGCGACCTGGAAGCCTCGCTGCACGAGGTCGCCCGGCACGAGGCCGCGCGCGACGCGCTGCATGCGGACCTGGCGGCGCGGCATGGGGTGCATATCCTGGCCGCCTCGGGGCCCTGTTTCGACGGGCCGCGCCCGGTCAACCGTGCGGTGCTGTTCGGGCCGCGGGGGCGGATCGGCCATCAGGACAAGCAGGTCATGACCCGGTTCGAGCGCGAGGACTGGGACGTGGTCGGCGCCCCCGGCCTGCGGGTCTTTGACACCGAGGTCGGGCGGCTGGGCGTGCTGATCTGCTATGACAGCGAGTTTCCGCTGCTGGGCCGCGTGCTGGCCGAGGCGGGGGTCGAGGTAGTGCTGGTGCCCTCTTGCACGGACACGGTGGCGGGGTTCAACCGGGTCCGCATCGGCGCCATGGCCCGCGCGCTGGAAAGCCAATGCGTCGTGGTGCAGGCGCCGACCGTGGGCGATGTGGACTGGAACCCCGCCATCGACGAGAACCGCGGCGCCGCGGCGATCTATGCGCCCCCGGACGGGCTGTGGCCCGAAAGCGGCGTCCTGGCCGAGGGGCTGATGGACGTGCCCGGATGGGTCAAGGCCGAGGTGGACCTGGACCTCGTGGCCGAAAGCCGCCGCAACGGGCGGGTGCTGCCCTTCGCGCATTGGGGCGAGAGTGCAGCGGTGCGGCTGGTGGATTAGAACGGGCCGCAACGCCCGCACCATTAACCGAATCTTGGCAGTTTCTGTTGGAGTATCCCCGGCGACACGGGGGGTTCTCTGGCATGAACATGATCTATACGGAAGCGTATCGGACGGCGTTCGATGCTTATCTGCGCAAGGGCATTCCGATTCGCCTGACCCTGAAACAGGCGGGGCCGGCAGAGCAATACGTCTGGCGCTGCCGGAACGACGATCGGGTGCGGACGACCCATCGCGCGAACGATGCCGGGTGTTTTCATGAAACGATCCGCCTGACACCGGCCATCCGGGCGAGGATTACAACTGCCGCTGCGAGGCCGTGCCCTATATGCCCGGCGAGACAGAGTTCGCGTCTCACGAGTTCACGTCCGGTTTCCCGCCCAGTTCCGTTCGGTGGGTAGACCTGGATTTCGTGTTCCACTACTATTTTTGCGGCGGCCGCGCCGTGACCCTCGATGAGATCGGGCATTTGCGCGAGATTTCCGAGCGGTATGCGTATCGCGATGGCGCAGAAGGGGCTTTTCCCAGACTTTCGGGGCAGATTGCTGATGCCGCCAGAAAGCAGGGAGCCGGACCAGTTGCTTACGATTTCCGGTTTACTTACGATTTTGGTAGTGTCGCTGACCTGCCCCCCGGAAGTTCCCTCGCTGTGATGTAGAGTCTGCCCAACCTGAGAAGGAGCAGACGACATGAGGAAAAGCCGGTTCACCGAGGCGCAGATTATCGGGATGATCAAGGAGCAGGAGGCGGGTTTGCCGACTTCCGAGCTTTGCCGGAAGCACGGGTTGAGCCCCGCGACGTTCTACAAGCTCAAGGCGAAGTATGGCGGGATGGACCTGTCGGACGCCAAGCGGCTGAAGCAGCTCGAGGACGAGAACGCGAAGCTGAAGCGCCTTCTGGCCGATGCCATGCTGGACAACGTGGTTCTGAAGGATCTCTTGGGAAAGCCCTGACGACACCGGTGCAACGGCGGGACGCGGTGCTGCGGGCGATGAAGGATCATCCGATCTCTCAGCGTCGGGCCTGTGTCCTGATCGGTGTCGATCCGAAGACGGTGCGGCGTGACAGGCCACCCGACAACCCGGAAATCCGTGAGGAGATGCACAAGATTGCCGAGAAGCGCCGGCGGTTCGGCTACCGGCGCGTGGGCATCCTGCTGGAGCGCAAGGGCATGATCATGAACGAGAAGAAGCTCTATCGCATCTACCGGGAAGAGGGCCTGTCGGTGCGCCGCAGGCGTGGCCGCAAGAGGGCACGAGGTAGCCGGACGCCAATACCAGCGCCGTTGAGGCCAAACCAGCGGTGGTCGTTAGACTTCCTGTCCGACACGTTCGGGGCCTGCCGCAAGTTCCGCATTCTGGCTGTGAACGACGATTGCTGCCGCGAGAACCTGGCGTTGATCGCTGACACGAGCATCTCTGGGGCTCGGGTGGCACGGGAACTGGATGCGCTGGTCAGGATTTACGGCAAGCCCGCTTGCATCGTCAGCGACAACGGAACCGAGTTCACCAGCAAGGCCATCCTGAAATGGGCCAACGCGAACGGCGTCGAATGGCACTACATCGACCCGGGCAAGCCGCAGCAGAATGGCTACATCGAAAGCTTCAACGGCAGCCTGCGCGACGAATGCCTGAACGAGGAAATCTTCGACAGCCTGGCTGATGCCCGCCGCAAACTGGCCCTCTGGCGCTACGACTACAACAACGTCAGGCCCCATTCCTCGCTGGGCAACAAGACCCCGTCCGACGCGCGCCGAGCGCTTGAGCAATCTGAGGGCTCCGCGCCCGGCGCGCTTGCCACACCCGAAACCAACCAATATCAACCCCAAGGACTCTCGTTATGAACGAGGGACGACCGGGGGGCAGGTCATCGCGTTTTCCCATGGCGACGGGACCGTCAAAGGATTGTTCATAGGATGGGCCGAGGATTATGGTGAGATCTTCCGTATTTCCGGCGACATCAGTTTCGAATTCACTGACGATTTCGTCGATCCGCTGGATATGAATTTCGAACCTGGGGGCACGCCCTATCACATCAGCGGAAGGTGGCGCACGACTTTCTCGGCAGAAGTGCTCAAGGACCGCAAGCGCAGCATTTACTTTGATCCCAAGGAACCGCGATAATGCTGCGCAAGTTTGGCCGCCACCTGCTTTTGCTTCCGGTCTTTCTTTTCCTGCTGTGGGCGCTGGTCGCCGGTGTGCAATGGGTCAGACACGCGCCCAAAAGCGTGACGTTGCCAAATGGAATGATGTTCAAGCTGGAATACTACTTTCCCGGAGCGCCTATCGCATTATTCGCTACCGATGGCAGAAAGATTCTGGCGCGCAAGATCGAGTTCGTTTGCTTCGACGATCGCTATGTCAGCATCACATCCTACAAACTCGGTGATTCCGGCATTTACGATGCCCAGACCAACGCCAAGGTTCGAGAGGAAGAACAGGACTCCGTGGAATATCTCCTGATGCACGCGCGCCGCAAAGCGTGCAACGGCTATTACACCGGCCTCCTTGGTGCCGTTTTTCTGCTCGATGGCCAGAAATACTCGTCGCTCCTGCCGCCCTGCGAATGGCGAAATCTCGACAATGCAGCGCTGAAAAACCGTGCCTGGTTCGACCGGCCCTGCGATGACAGATCATGGCGGGAGACGCCCGCCGCATCCGACGCGAACAAGGCGAAGGCGGACGCCCGCCCCGAACCCTAGCCTATTCTGCCACGGCCGGCTCGGCCGGCACCGCCCCTTCGGGCGTCTCGGCGCCCTCGGGCACTGTCGCGCCCTCGGCGGGCACGGCCAGCCGGTTGTCTTCCCACTCGCCCGAGGCGACCTGGCCGGTGGCATAGCGCATCACGCCCGCGCCCTGGCGCTTGCCCATGACGAAATGGCCGGTATAGACGTCGCCGTTGGCATAGGTCGCCACCCCTTCGCCGTCGATCTCGCCCTGCTTCCAGCTGCCTTCGTAGCGGAAGCCGTCCGGCGCGATCAGCCGGCCCTTGCCGTGGCGCAGCCCGTCCACAAAAGAACCGTCATAGGTGGTGCCGTCGGGATAGGTCGCCTGCCCCTGCCCGTGCCGCTGCCCGTCGCGCCAGGCACCGTTATAGACATAGCCGTCGGGATAGGTCATCCGGCCCTGCCCCTCGTTGCGGCCGCGCTTGAAGCCGCCCTCGTAGACCAGGCCGTTGGCGTATTTGGCGACGCCCTGCCCCTCGATCACGCCCGCGACCCATTCGCCGTCATAGCTGGCGCCGTCCGGGTAGGTGATCAGGCCGCGGCCATGCGGCAGGTCGGCCATCAGCGCGCCCTCATAGACCGAGCCGTCGGGATAGGTGATGCGGCCCAGCCCCTCCATCCGCCCCTCGACCCAGTCGCCGGTATAGACATAGCCGTCGGTGCCGGTGAAGGTGCCGACGCCCCAGCGCTTGTCGGCGCGGAAATCGCCCTCGTAGCGGTCGCCGTTGGCATAGGCGGCGACGCCCTTGCCCTCGCGCTTGCCATTGGCAAAGCGGCCCTCGTAGCCGTCGCCCGAGGGCTGGGTCAGCTTGCCCTGCCCGGCCATCTGCCCCGCCGACCAGCCGCCCTCGTAGACCAGCCCGTCCGGCATGGTCAGCTTGCCCTGGCCGGAACGCTGGTTCGCCCGCATCTCGCCTTCGTAGCTGGCGCCGTCGGGATAGGTGATCTTGCCGAAGCCTTCCTTGACGCCCTGTTTCCAGTCGCCCTCGTAGCGATAGCCGTTGGGCTGGGTCAGCACGCCCTTGCCGTCATGCAGCGCGTTCAGGAAGCCGCCCTCGTAGACCGAGCCGTTGGCATAGCGCGCCACCCCCTGCCCGACGATCTGGCCGTCCTGCCAGTCGCCCTCGTAGCTGCCGCCGTCGGCATAGGTGATCTTGCCCTTGCCATGCGGCTTGCCGCCGGCGAAAGCGCCCTCGTAGACCGAGCCGTTGGGGAATTTCGCCACGCCCTGGCCCAGGATCTCGCCCTCGACCCAGTCGCCGGTATATTCATAGCCCGAGGGCAGCCTGTAGGTGCCGCGCCCGTGCTGCTTGCCGTTGCGGAAGGTGCCCTCGTAGACGCCGCCGTCGTCATATTGCTTGGTGATGACCGCTTGCGCGCCGGCCATGCCCGCGCCGGCCAGGATCACCGCGCAGGCGACAAGGGCTGCCTTCATGGGTGCTGCACTCCGCCTCGTTGCTGCTTTTGCCATCGGTTTATCGCAAGGGGCGCGCCGGCGCAAAGCCCGACTTTTCCTTTGCCGCGCCGTCGCCTATCAACGGGGGCAAGATCCGGTAAGGAAGCGCCATGACCGACACGTTCCGCATCACCCTTGGACAGCTGAACCCGACCGTGGGCGACCTGCCCGGCAATGCCGCCAAGGCGCGCGAGGCATGGGCCAGGGCGCGCGAGGCCGGCGCCAACCTGCTGGCCCTGCCCGAGATGTTCATCACCGGCTACCAGACCCAGGATCTGGTGCTGAAGCCCGGCTTCACGCAGGAAGCCATGGCGCATATCGTCGATCTGGCGCGGGATTGCGTCGACGGCCCCACCATCGGCATCGGCGGCCCCTATGCCGAGGAGGACCGGCTCTACAACGCCTATTGGATCCTCAGGGGCGGCCGGGTGGCGGCGCGGGTGCTCAAGCACGAATTGCCGCACAAGCAGCTGTTCGACGAATGGCGGCTGTTCAACGTCGGCCCGATCTGCGGCCCCTATAGCCTGGACGGCCTGCGCATCGGCAGCCCGATCTGCGAGGACGCCTGGTGGCCCGAAGTGGCCGAGACCCTGGCCGAGACCGGGGCCGAGATGCTGCTGGTCCCGAACGGCAGCCCCTATCACCGCAACAAGCTGGACCTGCGCATGGGCCATATGGTCGCCCGCGTGGTCGAGACCGGGCTGCCGCTGATCTACCTGAACTCGGTCGGCGGGCAGGACGACCAGGTCTATGATGGTGGCAGCTTCGTGCTGAACCCCGGCGAGGACGGCGGCGCGGTCAAGGTCATGCAGCTGGCCCCCTTCGACGAGATGCTGGCCCATGTCGATTTCGCCCGCACGCCCGCCGGTTGGCGCGCGGTGCCCGGGCGCATGGACCACCAGCCCGACGAATGGGAACAGGATTATCGCGCCATGACGCTGGGCCTCAGCGACTACATGCGCAAGTCCGGTTTCCGCAAGGTGGTGCTGGGGCTGTCGGGCGGCATCGACTCGGCGCTGGTCGCCACCATCGCCGCCGACGCCATCGGCCCGGAAAACGTCCGCTGCGTCATGCTGCCCAGCGAATACACCTCGCAGGCCAGCCTGGACGATGCCGCCGATTGCGCGGCCCGGCTGGGCACGCGGCTGGACACGGTGCATATCGAGGGCGCCCGCGACGCGGTGGGCGACGCGCTGGCGCATCTGATGGCGGGCACCCAGCCCGACGCGACCGAGGAAAACATCCAGTCCCGCCTGCGCGGCGTGATGCTGATGGCGCTGTCGAACAAGTTCGGCGAGCTGCTGCTGACCACCGGCAACAAGTCCGAGGTCGCGGTGGGCTATGCCACGATCTATGGCGACATGGCCGGCGGCTACAACCCGATCAAGGATCTCTACAAGACCCGCGTCTTTCAGACCTGCCGCTGGCGCAATGAAAACCACCGCGACTGGATGCTGGGCCGCGCGGGCGAGGTGATCCCACCGCAGATCATCTCGAAGCCCCCCTCGGCCGAGCTGCGCCCGAACCAGAAGGACCAGGACAGCCTGCCGCCCTATGAGGTGCTGGACGCGATCCTGAAAGGGCTGGTCGAGAAGGACCTGGCGCTCAGGGATCTGGTCGCGCAGGGCTTCGAGCCCGAGACGGTCAAGAAGGTCGAGACCCTGCTTTATGGCAGCGAGTGGAAGCGCTACCAGGCCGCGCCGGGGCCGCGCATCTCGACCAAGGCCTTCTGGCTCGACCGCCGCTATCCGCTGGTGAACCGCTGGCGCGACCGGCTTTAGCGCGGCGCGACCGCCCTGCCCCAGCCGCCGAAACCGGGGGCTGGCGCCGCTGGCGCGCGATTAGCCGGGTCTTGCTGCAAGACGACGGTGAGGACGGCGCGATCTCGTTCGACGGCCATCCGGCGCCTCGGGCAAGGAATATGCGACGGCAGCGGCAAGGCACCGACCGAGCCGGCGGATCAGACCACCACCGCCATGCGCTGCTGCTGGCCGACGCCAAAGACGCGCTTGTAGCGCTTGATCTCGTCCTGCGGGCCGGTGGCCTTTTCGGGATTGTCGGACAGCTTGACGGTCGGGCGTCCCTCGGCCGCGACCGCCTTGCAGACCAGCGAGAACGGCGCCAGCCCGTCGCCCGGCACCAGCCCGCGGAAATCGTTGGTCAGAAGCGTGCCCCAGCCGAAGCTGATCTTGGCCCGGCCGTGGAAGCGCTGGAACAGATCCCGGATCTTGTCCACGTCCAGCCCGTCCGAAAAGATGATCAGCTTGTCGCGCGGATCCTCGCCGCGGTCCTGCCACCAGCGGATCGCGGTCTCGGCGCCCTCGGCCGGGTCGCCGCTGTCTACGCGGATGCCGGTCCAGCCGGCCAGCCAGTCCGGCGCATGGTCCAGGAACCCCTTGCTGCCATAGGTGTCGGGCAGGATGATGCGCAGCATCCCGTCATGTTCCTCGTGCCAGTCGGCCAGCACGCGATAGGGCGCCTGGCGCAATTCCGCGTCGCTGTCGGCCAGCGCGGCATAGACCATGGGCAGTTCATGGGCATTGGTGCCGATGGCCTCGATGTCGCGGCGCATGGCGATCAGGCAGTTCGAGGTGCCGATGAAGCGCTGGTCGCCCAGGCCCTCGACCATGGCCTGCACGCACCAGTCCTGCCACAGGAAGCTGTGCCGCCGCCGCGTGCCGAAATCGGCGATGCGCAGGTCGGCGCCGAGCTTGCGCAATTCCTCGATCTTTTCCCAAAGCCGGGCCATGGCGCGGGCATAAAGCACCTGCAATTCGAACCGGCCCATGTCCTTGAGGACGGCGCGGCTTCGCAGCTCCATGATGATTGCCAGGGCCGGGATCTCCCACAGCATGACCTCGGGCCAGCGGCCCTCGAAGATCAGCTCGTACTGGCCGTCGCGCTTTTCCAGGTGATAGGCCGGCAGGCGCAGGTTCTCCAGGAACTCCATGAAATCGGGACGGAACATCTGCCGCTTGCCGTAGAAGGTATTGCCGCGCAGCCAGGTGCTTTCGCCCCGCGTCAGCGTCAGGCCGCGCACATGGTCCAGCTGCTCGCGCAACTCGCCCTCGTCGATCAGCTCGGCCAGGCGGATGCGGCTTGTGCGGTTGATCAGGCTGAAGGTGACCTGCGTGTCGGGCCGGTTGCGAAACACCGACTGGCACATCAGCAGCTTGTAGAAATCGTCGTCGATCAGCGAGCGGACGATCGGGTCGATCTTCCATTTGTGGTTATAGACGCGGGTGGCGATGTCGACGGTCGGGATCATCATGCCAGCACCACCCCCGCCTTGCGCATGTCCTCGCGCGCCGCCTCGCGCGAGCCGTTCAGGTCGATGGCGCGGGTGGCATCCTCGATCACGGTGGCGCGGAAACCCAGCTTGGCCGCGTCGATGGCCGACCAGGCGACGCAGAAGTCATGCGCCAGCCCGACGAAGGCCAGATCCTCCATGCCGCGGTCGCGCAGGTATCCGGCAAGGCCGGTGGGCGTGCGGTGGTCGTTCTCGTAGAAGGCGGAATAGCTGTCGATCTGCGGCCGGAACCCCTTGCGGATCACCAGGTCGGCGCAATCGGCGGCCAGCGCGGGGTGAAAGCCCGCGCCCTCGGTCCCGATCACGCAATGCGCGGGCCACAGCACCTGCGGGCCATAAGCCATGTCCACGACCGAAAAGGCCGCCGCGCCGGGATGGTTGTCGGCAAAGCTGGCATGGTCGCGGGGGTGCCAGTCCTGGGTCAGCACCACGGCGTCGAAATCGGCCATCAGGTCGTTGATCGGCGCCACGATCTCGTCCCCGCCGGCGACGGCCAGCCGTCCGCCGGGACAGAAATCCAGCTGCATGTCGATGACGATCAGGGCCTTTGCCATGGCGCCTCTCCTGTTATCCCAGGAAAATTGGTAGGCGCAGCCGGCGGGGGCGTCAATGCGGCAACTTGATTGCACCCCCGCGCGGCGCTATGGCCAGCCCATGCTGATCGTCGCCGCGCTTTACCATTTCACCCGCTTTCCCGACCCGCAGGCGCTGAAGCCGCCGCTGGCGAAATGCGCCTGCGCGAACGGGGTCAGGGGCACGCTGCTGCTGGCGCCCGAGGGGATCAACGGCACCATCGCCGGCACGCGCGAAGGCATCGACGCGGTTCTGGCCCATCTCCGCGCCCTGCCCGGCTGCGCGGGCCTGGAATGGAAGGAAAGCACGGCCGAGGCCATGCCCTTCGGCCGCATGAAGGTGCGGCTGAAGCGCGAGATCGTCACCATGGGCCAGCCCGACGTGGACCCCACCGCCGCCGTCGGCCGCTATGTCGCGCCGCAGGACTGGAACGCGCTGATCAGCGCGCCGGACGTGGCGGTGATCGACACCCGCAACGACTACGAGGTCGAGATCGGCACATTCGCCGGCGCCGTCGATCCGGGCACCCACAGCTTTCGCGACTTTCCCGCCTGGTGGCGCGAGAATGCTCATCGCTTCCACAACAAGCGCATCGCCATGTTCTGCACCGGCGGCATCCGCTGCGAGAAATCCACCAATTTCCTGCTGGGCGAGGGCGTGCCCGAGGTCTTTCACCTGAAAGGCGGCATCCTGAAATACCTCGAGGAAGTGCCGGAACAGGACAGCCTGTGGCGCGGCGAGTGCTTCGTCTTCGACAAGCGGGTCAGCCTGGGCCACGGGCTGCGGCAGGGCCGCCACGAGCTTTGCCATGCCTGCCGCCGGCCGCTCGCGCCCGAGGATCGCGCCCGCCCGGAATACGAGCCCGGCGTCTGCTGCCACCGCTGCGCGGGCGAATATACCGAGGCCGACCGCGCCCGTTTCCGGGAACGCCAGCGCCAGGCCGAGCGCGGCGAATGCTTTGGCGACACCGTCGAAACGGAAAGCTGAAAAATAATCATTATCAGTGCGTTAGGGAATATCTCCGTTCCCGCATCACGCCCCATCACGCCGGCTTGAGCGCGAAGCCCCTGTATCGGCGGGCTTTTTCCCGCGCCCCGCATCCCTGCGGCTAACGGGCCGTCACTTGTCCGTGCCGCGACGCCGGCAAGCCTTCCAATCCGGGCGCCGGGTGGTAGGCAGGCGGTCCGAGTTAAATGGAGAACTCACCATGAAGAAAGTCGGATACGCAGCTTTGGTTTCGCTGGTCGCCGGTGGCGCCTATGCGGGTGGCTATGTCCCCCCCGTGGTCGAGCAGCCGGTCGCGGTGCCGCCGCCCGTGACGACCGTTTCGGACAGCGACTGGACGGGCTTCTATGCCGGTCTGCAATACGGCAAGGGCAGCGGCGATCTTGGCAATCGCGGCGCGCTGGCCGATTTCGGCGATTACGACGGCTATGGCCTGCATGCGGGCTATCAGCGCGACCTGGGCCGCTTCGTCCTGGGCGGCGAACTGGACTACAACAAGATCTCGCCCGACGAGAACTATGACGACGGCGACCTGACCCGGCTGCGGCTGCGCGCGGGCGCCGACATGGGCCGTTTCCTGCCCTATGTCACGCTGGGCGCGGCCAAGATCTCGGTCGACGATTTCTCGGAAACCGGGCTGACCTATGGCCTCGGCGCCGATTTCAAGGTCACCGAGCGCTTCACCGTCGGCGCGGAATACAGCCGCAGCGACTTCAAGGACGTGCTGGAAGACGAAACCGGCATCAGCGGCCGCGACCTGGACACCGACCTGGTGCAGCTGCGCGCCTCGTATCGGTTCTGATCCTGCCGCAAGAAGCAAGGCGCCCCCGCTTCGGGGGCGCCTTTCGTTTAGCCGGGCGGGTCATTTCACCTGCCCCAGCCGGCCCGCGGCGATGGCGGCCATGTTCAGGATGTCGTTCACCGTCGAGCCGGTCGAGCAGATCTGGATCGGCAGCGGCACGCCGGTCAGGATCGGGCCGATCACCGTCGCCCCCGCCATTTCCTGCAGCAGCTTGACCGAGATCGAGGCCGAGTGCCGCGCCGGCACCACCAGCACGTTGGCCGGCCCCTTGAGCCGCGAGAACGGGTATTTCGCCGCCTGCGACGGGTTCAGCGCCACGTCCACGGTCATCTCGCCCTCATATTCGAAATCGACGCGGCGCGCGTCCAGCACCTCGGTCGCATGGGCCATCTTCACCGCCCGCTCGCTGATCGGATAGCCGAAGTTGGAAAACGACAGGAAGGCCACCCGCGGCTCCAGCCCCAGCCCGCGCGCGACATGGGCGCCGCGGGTGGCAATGTCGGCCAGATCCTCGGCCTCGGGCCATTCATGGACCAGCGTGTCGCCCATCAGGATGACGCGGCCATTGTGCAGGACCGCGGTGATGCCCACGGCGCCGTCGGCCGGGGTCACGTCGAAAACCGTACCGATCTGGGCCAGCACATGCGCGTTCTTGCGCGTGGCCCCCGTCACCAGCCCGTCGCCATGGCCATGCGCCAGCATCAGCGAGGCAAAGACATGGCGGTCGCGATTGGCCAGCTTGACCGCATCCTCGCGGTCATAGCCCTTGCGCTGCAGGCGGGCATAGAGCGTCTCGTGATATTGCTCCAGGTGGCGGGAATTGCCGGCATTGACCACGGCGACCTCGCGCGCGGCTTCGCCCAGGCCCGCCGCCTCCAGCTTTTCGCGCACGTCGCTTTCGCGCCCGACGACAATGGCCTGGCCCATGCCGCCGCGCTGCCAGGCCACGGCGGCGCGCAGCACGCGCAGGTCGTCCCCCTCGGCAAAGATCATCCGGGCCTGGGCCTGGCGGGCGCGGGCATGGATGCCTTGCAGGATGGCCGCGGTCGGGTCCATGCGCGCCTTGAGCGACTGGACATAGCCCTCCATGTCGATGATCGGGCGGCGGGCGACGCCGGTATCCATCCCCGCGCGCGCCACCGCCGGCGGCACGACATGGATCAGCCGCGGGTCGAAGGGCGTCGGGATGATGTAGTCGCGGCCGAATTGCAGCTTGCGGCCATAGGCGACGGCAACCTCATCCGGCACGTCCTCGCGCGCCAGTTCCGCCAGCGCGCGGGCGCAGGCGATCTTCATCTCGTCATTGATGGCGCGGGCATGGATGTCCAGTGCGCCGCGGAACAGATAGGGAAAGCCCAGGACGTTGTTGACCTGGTTCGGATAGTCCGAGCGGCCGGTGGCGACGATGGCGTCGGGGCGGACGGCATGGGCCTCTTCCGGGGTGATCTCGGGGTCCGGGTTGGCCATGGCGAAGATGACCGGGTTCTCAGCCATGCCCCGCACCATCTCCTGCGTCACCGCGCCCTTGGCCGAGACGCCCAGGAACACGTCGGCGCCCTTCATCGCCTCTTCCAGCGTGCGGGCCTCGGTCACGACGGCATGGGCGGATTTCCACTGGTTCATGCCTTCGGTGCGACCCTGCCAGATCACGCCCTTGGTGTCGCACATGATGCAGTTCTCATGCCGCGCGCCCATGGATTTCAGCAGTTCCAGGCAGGCGATCCCGGCGGCGCCGGCGCCGTTCAGCACGATGCGCACATCCTCGATCCGCTTGCCCGACAGCTCCAGCGCGTTGATCAGCCCCGCCGCGCAGATCACCGCCGTGCCGTGCTGGTCGTCATGGAAGACCGGGATGTCCATGACCTCTTTCAGCCGCTGCTCGATGATGAAGCATTCCGGCGCCTTGATGTCCTCGAGGTTGATGCCGCCGAAGGTCGGGCCCATCAGCCGCACCGCGTCGATGATCGCCTCGGGGTCTTCGGTGTCCAGCTCGATGTCGATGGCGTTCACGTCGGCAAAGCGCTTGAACAGCACCGCCTTGCCCTCCATCACCGGCTTCGAGGCCAGCGCGCCCAGGTTCCCCAGCCCCAGGATCGCCGTGCCGTTCGAGATCACCGCGACCATGTTGCCCTTGACGGTATAGTCATAGGCGGTCTCGGGCCGTTCGGCGATGGCCTCGACCGGGACCGCCACGCCGGGGGAATAGGCCAGCGACAGGTCGCGCTGCGTCGCCATCGGGGTCGAGGCCACGATGTCGTATTTGCCCGGACGGGGTTCCAGGTGATAGGCCAGAGCCTCTTCCCGCGTGATGCGGGACTTGCGCGGGGTGTTGTCGTCGCTCATCCGGTGCCTCCTCGTGACGTTCCGGCAGCAATAGCGCCAGCCCAAGCGGAACCGGAAGGGGTAAAATGCCCGGCGGCGCGGCTCAGGGTATCATGGCGGCCAGCACCGCGTCGCGATGGCCGTTCAGCGCCGTCGCCGCCGCGACGATGGCAAGCGTGGCCGCGACCAGGTCGTGGCGCGGATCCCAGCAGCCATGCCGCCGCGCCAGCCAGACCGTCGCCGGATAGCACAGCACCTGCGCCAGCGCCTGCCCGATCAGCAGCCCCGGCAGGCCGTAAAGCACCGCGCCCCCGGCGACCAGCGCGGAATAGATCGCCGCGCGGGTGGATTGCACGACGAAGAAGCCGCGCGAATCCCCCGCCGCCAGCGCCGCGGATTCATAGCTCAGCGGAATGACCTGCAGCATCTGGATGCAGGCGATGGCGACCAGGATGCCGCCCGCCGCGGCATAGCGCGGGTCATAGAGCAGCTCGACCAGCGGCGGCCCGGCCCAGGCCAGAATCACCGCCACGGCCAGCAGCAAGGCCGTCAGCCCGGCACGGGTGCGGGCCAGGATGCGGGTGTTCTCGGCGCTTTCGGCCGGCGGGTGCTGGCGATACATCGGGATGAACAGCCGCCCGGCGATGGAGGATCCCAGCATGGCCGGCACCGTCGCCAGGAACAGGCCGATATTGTAGATGCCCAGCTGGTTCAGCGTCAGCACCCGGCCCAGGATGATCCGGTCGCCCTGGAACAGCAAGAAGCCGCAGATGGTGCTGAAAAAGATCCATTTGCCGAATTTCATCACCTCGGCGCGGGCCTCGGGCTCCATCCGCAGCCGGTTGCGGTGTCCGGGCAGGAACAGCCGGAACATCAGCAGCTGGACCAGGGCGCCCAGCACATTGCCCCAGACCAGCGCCCAGACCGATTGCAGGACCAGCGCCGCGGCGATGGTCAGCAGGATGCCGATCAACTGGTTGCCAAGCTCGATCACCGTCAGCCGGCCCAGTTGCAGGTGGCGCGCGGCGGTGTCGATCCGGGTGGGAAGGAAGCCGCCCACGATCATCGAGCAGGCCGCCGCCGGAAACACCCAGCCGAACAGCGGCGCGTCGTAGAACAGCGCCAGCGGCCAGGCCATGACCATGGCCGCGCCGAAGATCATGAAGCCGCGGATGATCTTGAGCGTCCAGATCGTGTCGAGGAAATCCGGCTCGTCCCCGCGCTTGCTTTGCATGATCGAGGGGCCGAATCCCATGTCGCTGAACATGGTCAGCCCGATCAGGAAGCTTGTCACCAGCGCCATCAGGCCGAAATCGTCGGGGCTGAGGATGCGGGTCAGGATCAGGTTCGAGCCGAGCCGCATGATCTGGCCCAGGCCGAAATTGGCCATGGACCATGCGCCGCTGCCCAGGGCCCGCGAGGCAAAGCTGCGACCCGGCGCGGCGGCGGCGGCCTCGCTTCCGCCCTCCTGCCCGCTCATCAGCCCATCCCGTCGGTCGGCATCGGCACGACGCCGGGCGAGGGCAGGCCGGGAACCTTGCCGATCATCCACAGGGCGACCAGCACGCCCAGCACCAGAACCACGACCATGTAGAGGTTGCGAAGCCGGCGCCGGCGCAGGTCGGCCGCCGTCTGGCGATAGGGCAGCGAGATCACCGGCCGGGTGCCGGTGGCGCGGGCGAATTGCTCGCTGCGCCGCAGCACCGGATTCAGCAGCTCCAGCGCGAATGCCGCGACCAGCGCCAGCCCGATGCTGACCCCCGCCCCCATCACCGCGCTTTTCTTGCGGTTCGACATGGCGGGATATTCCGGCGGCAGGGCGCGCTCCAGCATCACGAAACGCTCGGTCTGGTCGTTTTCCATCAGCATCTGCTGGGTTTCGACCTGGGCCAGCTGGCGCGAGATCTCGTTGTAGCGGTCCTGCAGGCGGCGCTGCTGGCGGGTCATCGCCTCAAGCTCGCGGCTGACCTCGGGGGCGCGGGCGCGGGCGCGGCCGATCTCGGTGCGGCGCAGCGCGATCCCGGCCTTCTGCTCGTTCAGCTTGGTCAGCTGGGCCTGGATCAGCTCGGTCTGGCGGCGGATCACGTCGGGCCCGCCGCTGCCGGTGCCGCTGTTCAGCAGCTTCAGGTTCTCTTCCAGCCGCCGGATCTCGGGATGGTCGGGCGCCAGCGTCCGGCGCGCCTGCGCCAGTTCGATCTCGGCGGTGCGGATCTGCTGCACCAGCGAGGCCGGGGGCCGCATCTCGGCCGCAAGCCCCCCCGCCTCCAGCGACAGCCGTTCGCGCTGCAGGGTCATGATGTCGCGGTCCAGCGCCGTCTCGGTCTCGGTCAGCTGGGCAAGCTGGGTTTGCAGGAACTCCTGCGAGCTGGGCAGCGCATCCTCGTTGCGGGCGCTGAACTCGACCAGCTTGCGTTCCTGTTCGGAAAGCTGCTCGTTCAGGCGGCGTTCCTCGCTGCGCAGGTATTCCTGCGCCTCCAGGATGCGGGCCTGGCGATTCTCGCGGTCGCGGTTGACGACGCTGTTGGCGAAGTCGTTGGCGATGGCGGCCGCGGTCGCCGGCGTCTCGGCCTGGGCGGTGATGACGATGGCGGCCAGCGACATGCGGGAATCGACCGAAACGCCGGGGGCGGCGATGCTTTCGATCCGGGTCGAGCTGCGCAGCGCCACCAGCTTTTCCGACTCGCTCAGCGGGGTGTCGGCGAAAAGCCCCAGCCGCTCGATCACCTCGCGCAGGTTGGCGCGTGCCATCAGGCGCTGTTCGATCAGCTGCACCCGGCGCGAGGCGGGCAGCGAGCTGTCGGTGCCCTGGTCGATGGCGGCCGGCATGTCCAGCTGGATCACCGCCGACGCCTCATAGACGCGGGGCGAGGAAACGATCATGTAGAACGAGGTCAGCACGCCCAGGACCACGATCGTCAGCACCAGCGGCAGCCGCCGCCAGAGCATCGAGATCAGATCCTGCAAGGATTGAATCGGTCCCAAATCTTGAACCCTGTCTTTCGTTGTTCAGTCTTCCGACTTGTTCAGGACCACGCCCATCACCGGCGGCATGCCGACCAGCAGCCTTTCGCATTCCGCCATGTCCGAGGCGGTGCCGCTGCGCCCGTCGGCGACCAGCAGCAGCGCATCGGCCAGCGGCAGGGCGGCCAGCGCCGCATCCTCGCCCAAAAGGGCGGCGGTGTCGATGACCGCGATCCGGGCGGGATGGCTGTCGTGCAGCTGCCGCATGGCCTGGGCCAGCGCCTCGTCCTGCAATAGCTCGGCCGCGTCCGGCTCGGCCCGGTCGGGGGCCAGGACCGACAGGTTCGGCGCCTCGTCCACGCGCGAGACCAGCGCGCCCAGGCCGCCGCCGCCCTCGCGCAGCGCGGCCGAGACCGCCGTGCAGCCCGGAATGCCCAGCTGGCCGGCCACGCTAGGCTTGCCCAGGTCCAGGTCGATCAGCGTCACCTGCGTATGCGGCTGGCGGGCCAGCGCCAAGGCCAGGTTCACCGCGACGAAGGTGCCGCCCGCGCCCGGCGTCACCGGCACCACGGCAAGCCTGCTCCAGCCGCGGCTGCGCATCTCGCGCAGGATGCGGGTGCGCAGCAGCGAGAAACGCTGCGCGCTGATCTTGGCATGTTTCGCGTCCATGGCGGCCAAGGCCGCCTCGCGCCGGATGAACTTGCTCGAGACATGGCCCTGCGCCGCATCGGGCGCAGCCTGTCCAACCGGCGTCCTGTCCGGGTCGTTCCCTGTCGCGGGCGTCAAACCTGTTGCCCCTCTGCCTCTGGTGAAACGGCGCCGCCCACGGGGGCGGCGGCCTGCCGGTGACTTTCCCGGCAGCGGCATGGTAGCGTCGGCGCCATGAACGCGACAACCCAAAACCGGCCCGATCCCGACAATGCCCCGCATTTCCCGGTGTCGCGGTGCCGTTTCCCCCCGTTCCGGCCGGCGACCGGCGCCGGCGCGCGATTCTCGGCCGCCGATTGCCCTGCCGCTCGATTCGGCGGCGGCCCGTCCGAAGGCCCGGTGCCGGCCCGATGACGCCCTGCACCATCATCCTGCCCGCCCATGACGAGGCCGGCTATATCGACGCCTGCCTCGACCATGTGCTGGCGCAGGACCATGCCGGCCCGGTCGAACTGGTCCTGGTCGCCAACGGCTGCCGCGACGACACCGCCGCCCGCGCCCGCGCCCATGCGCCGGCCTTTGCCGCGCGCGGCTGGCGGCTGCGGGTCGAGGAACTGGCGCAGGGCGGCAAGATCGGCGCGCTGAACCACGGCGACGCCTGCGCCGGGCCGGGCGTGCGGCTGTATCTGGACGCCGACATTCGCATGGGACCGCGGCTTCTGTCGGGGATCATGCGGGTGCTGGACGTGCCGCGGCCGCGCTATGCCGGCGGGCGGCTGGTGGTGGCGCCCGCCCGCAGCGCCGTGTCGCGCGCCTATGCCCGGTTCTGGCAGAAACTGCCCTTCGTGGCCCAGGGCGTCACCGGCGCCGGGCTTTTCGCGGTCAACGAGGCCGGGCGCGCGCGCTGGGGGGCCTTTCCGCAGGTCATCTCGGACGACACCTTCGCCCGGCTGCAATTCGCGCAGGACGAGCGTTTCCTGGTGGACGAGCCCTATGAATGGCCGCTGGTCGAGGGGTTCGGGCCACTGGTCCGGGTCCGGCGGCGCCAGGACGCGGGCGTGGCCGAGATCGCCCGGCTGTTCCCCGACCTGCCCCCGCGACAGGGCCATGTCCGCCCCGGCAGGGCGGAACTCGCCCGCCTTGCCGCCGCCGATCCGCCGGGCTTTGCCGCCTATGCCGCCGTCGCGCTGGCGGTGCGGCTGGGCCGCAACAGCCAGGAATGGGCGCGCGGCCGCTAGTCGGCGCCGAATTCCTGCACCACCTGCCAGGCAAGCTCCTGCAGCACGGCCGCCTGCTCCTGGGGCACCTGGGGATAGGGGCCGCCGCCGCCGGGGATCCGGTTGGTCAGCCCGACCGGGCTTTTGCCGGTCAGGGTCGCGTAATTGATCATGGCGATGTAATAGCACCCGCCCTTCTCGGTCGGGTGGATGTCGTCGAGGAAAAAGTCGCGGATCGAGGTCGCGCCGGGAACCTTGCCCGCTTCGGCGGCGTCATGCAGCCGCACCATGCCCAGCCCCACCGGGACCAGCCGCATCGGCTCGGCCCCCTCGGGCAGGTCGCGGTTCACATGGTCGGCGATCGCCTGCCACTGCGGCAGATCCGCCATGATGCGGTCGCGCCAGGCCCTGGTCGAGCCCGGCTCGATGTAATCCCAGGTCTGGTAGAGATAGGGCTTGACCCTGGGGTTCGACTGCCGCGCCAGTTCGACCCATTTCGCGGCATAGCCAAGGCTGTCGTGGTATTCCATCGCCGGGGCCAGCGGCACGCGCTCGGTGATGACCAGCGCCTCGACGGCATGGCCGGGCAGCCATTTGCGCCCGTTCACCCCTTGCGCGTGATGCGCCTCCTTCCACTGCCATTCCAGCGGGGCGCCGTTGAGGATCTGCATTTCCACCGGCTCTTCCAGCAGGCCCTGCATCATGCCGGGCACCGTCGTGCCCATCAGGCTGTGGCCGATGTAGAAAGCCGAGACGCTTTCAATTAAAAATTGCAGGACACCCGCCATATCGACAACCCTCGATTGTGAAATGCTTTTGCCCAGCATCGCATCCCGGCATCGCGAATTCCACCCAATTCAACCGACAGTTGCCAATATAACGCTGCGACAACCAATACGCCGCACGACCAGCAAAACTCTCGGGTTTCGCCCAATATGTTTACCCTAGGTAAAGGCGGTTCCGCCCGGCCGAGAACCTGCTGTAAAGCATTGTTTTCAAATGAACCTATACTTTTCGTCAGTGTCCAAATTCGTTCTAGTTTTATTCAAATGCCCGGCTATACTGCGAGGGTAGTGATGAGGGCGGGTTTTCAAATGCGGCACACCACGGATTTCGATATCGAGACAATCGACTCGGTCCTGCAAACGGTCGCAAAAGGAAACACCAATCAGCCCCTGGGCGCCCGATCCCTTTACTCCCGCTTTATCAAGCGTCCGCTGGACATCACCGCCGTGCTTCTGGCGGTGCCGATCATCGTGCCGGTGGTGCTGATCCTGGCGCTCGTCATCCTGTGGCACGGCGAGAAGCCCTTCTACACCCAGCTGCGGGTCGGCCGTTCCGGCCGCAGCTTCCGGCTGTGGAAGCTGCGCACCATGGTCGAGGATGCCGACCGGCGGCTGGAGGAATACCTGGCCGCCAATCCCGAGGCCAGGGCGGAATGGGATCTGACGCAGAAGCTGAAGAACGATCCGCGCATCACCTCGACCGGCCGCTTCCTGCGCAAGACCTCGCTGGACGAGCTGCCGCAACTGTGGAACGTGCTGCGCGGCGACATGAGCATCGTCGGCCCGCGGCCGATGATGATCGAACAGGCCCCGCTTTATCCGGGAGCGGATTACTATCACCTGCGGCCGGGCGTCACCGGGTTGTGGCAGATCTCGGATCGCAACGACAGCACCTTCGCCGCCCGCGCGACCTTCGACGCGCGCTATGCAGCCGATCTGAGCTTCAGCGGCGATGTCGCCATCATCGCCAAGACCGTGGGCGTGGTGCTGCGCTGCACCGGCTACTGAATGGTGCGGCCGCGTCCGGCCCCTATTTCGGCCTGCATCTCGTGCCGCTCGATACACCGGAAGCGCCGCCAGGCGACGAAAAGGGTGGCGGCCGTCCCGCTGACGATATAGATCAGCAGCGCGGCCCAGAACGACAGATCGAAGGCAGCAAACCCGATCAGCGCGCTGGCCAAGGCAATTGCGACACCAAGGGTCAGGATGCCAGTCAGAGGCTTTCTCCTCAAATGTACAAATCCTCAGAACAATAGTGCCAAAGAAACCGGAAATCGCTAGACAAACTTTGGTGCGTCTTGCGGTAATACGGCATATCCGCCCATTGTTCAGCAAAAATAGGCGCCAACCAGCCGAAATCTCGGGACGATAACGGGGCGCAAGGGCTTTTCTTCATGGATTAGGGACCGTCAGCTTGCGAATCGGTTATTTGATCAATACCTACCCTCGCCCCTCGCACAGCTTCATCCGGCGGGAAATCGCGGCGCTTGAGAACGAGGGGCTCGAAATCCACCGATTCGCCATGCGCGGCGACGGCGGCGCGCTCAGCGATCCCGCCGACCTTGCCGAACATGCCCGCACCGAGCGGGTGCTGGAGGCCGGGGCCGCGCGGCTTCTGGCCGATCTGGCCGGACGCGGCGCGGCAAGCCCCGCGCAATTCGCCGCCGCCCTGCGGCTGGCGCGGCGCCGGGCGCGGGCCGGCGAAGGCAGCCTTGCCCGGCAGCTGATCTACCTGGCCGAGGGCGCGCGGGTGGCAGGCCGGGCACGGGCGCTGGGGCTTGCGCATGTTCACGCGCATTTCGGCACCAATTCGGCCAGGGTCGCCGCCTATGCGCGCCTGCTGGGCGGTCCGCGCTTCAGCTTCACCGTCCACGGCCCCGAGGAATTCGACAATCCCCAGGCGCTGGATCTGGGCGGCAAGCTGGCCCTGGCCGAGTTCTGCGTCACCGTCAGCAGCTATGGCCGCTCGCAGCTTTGCCGCTGGGCCGCGCCCGGCGACTGGGACAAGGTCCATGTCGTGCATTGCGGCCTGGACCTGGCCCGCTGGGCCGAACCGCAGACCCTGCCGGCAGGCCCCTTCCACATGGTCGCCGTCGGCCGCTTTGCCGAGCAGAAGGGCTTCGGCCTGCTGATCCGCGCCTTCGCCCTGGCCTGGCGCCGCAATCCGGCGCTGCGCCTGTCGCTGGTCGGCGACGGCGAGCTGCGCCCGCAAGTCGAATCCCTGATCGCCGCCGAAGGCATGGGCAAGGCGGTCCGCCTGCTCGGCTGGCAGGACGAGGCCGGCGTGCGCGCCGCCATGGATGCCGCCCATGCCCTGGTCACGCCCAGCTTCGCCGAGGGCCTGCCGGTGGTCATCATGGAGGCCATGGCCTGCGCCCGCCCGGTGATCGCCACCTATATCGCCGGCATCCCCGAGCTGGTCCGTCCGGGCCTGGAAGGCTGGCTGGTCCCCGCCGGCGACGCCGCGGCGCTGGCCGATACGATGCTGCAAGCCGCCGAGGCTGCGCCCGACGCCCTGGCAGCCATGGGCGCCCGCGCCCGCGCCCGCGTCATGGAACGCCACGACATCCGCGAATCCGCCCGGCGGCTGGCGGCGCTGTTCAGCCGCGCCACAGGCTGAGCGCCAGCCAGCAGCCTGCCGCCTGCCCCCAGCGCCCGCCGATCAGCCGCTCGCCCATACAGGCGCGGAACCGCCGGGGTCCGACCACCGCCGGCACCGCGCGGAAATCCAGCATTTGCCCGGTCAACGGATATTGCGCCTTGAACATCGCCTCCTTGGCGCAAAAGGCCAGCAGGGCATCCCCCGCGCCCTGCAAGCGAAAGGGCATGATCGTCTCGGCCAGGCCCTGCGGGACGGAGCGGTCGCAGGGTTCCAGATCGACGCCCACGCTGGCCCCGCCGGGCGGGGCGGCGATGGCAATGCAGTAATCGCCGCTATGCGACAGGCTGGCGCGCAGGCCCGGCGGCAGGTCCGGCTGGCGGTCCGGCCGCACCGCGATCGGCCGGCCGGCGGGCAGGTCGTGCCCCGCCTCGCGGATCGCCGCCCGCAGCGCCATGCGGCCCAGGGCGAACTCGCGCCGCCGCTTGGGAACGGCGCGGGCGATGGCCTCGGCCTCCTGGGGCAAAAGCGGCGCGGGCTCCGCCACCAGCGGCAGCACCGCGCAGCCGTAGCCCGCAGGCAGCAGGCGCCGGACCAGCGCGTCGAGCGCGGCAGCCCCGCTCACCGCCCGCCGCGCAGCTGCGCCCGCAGGGCTCGGCGCCGGGCCATGGCATCCTCGGCGGCCAGCACAGGCTCGGGCACCACCGCTGCCGGCGTGAGCGCGGGCGCAGGCGCGGGCGCCACCGGGGCGGCGACCGTGCCGAGCGGCGCCAGCGAGGCGACATGCTTCAGAAAATCCGCCATGACCGGGAAGCGGAAGATATCCGTCACCCCCAGCCGCGGCAGCGCCAGCCGGTCGCGCATGGTCCGGTGCAGCTGGATCGCCAGCAGCGAATGCCCGCCGAGCGCAAAGAAATTGTCGCGCGGGCCGATCTGCTCGACGCCCAGCACCTCGGACCACAGCGCCTGCACCGCCTGCGCCAGATCCTCGGTCGGGGCGGCGCTTGCGGCGGCAGCCGCAGCGGCGGTGGCGGCCTCGATGGCCGCCGCCGGCGCCGCCCCCGCCGGAGCCTGCGCGACGGCCCCCGGCACCGGCAGATGCTTGCGGTCGATCTTGCGGTTCGGCGTCAGCGGCATCTTCTCAAGCCGCAGGATCCGCCCCGGCACCATATGCGCCGGCAAATGCGCAAGCAGAGCCTCGCGCAGCGCCTTTTCGCACAGTTCGGCCGCGCCGGTGACATAGGCCACCAGCCGCTTGTCGCCGGGCACGTCCTCGCGCACCAGCGCCACCGCCTCGCGCACGCCGGGCAGGCTGGCCAGCTGCGCCTCGATCTCGCCCAGCTCGATGCGGAAGCCGCGCAGCTTCACCTGGTGGTCGGCCCGGCCGATATAGTCCAGCCCGCCATCCTCGCGCCAACACACCAGATCGCCGGTGCGATAGATGCGCGCGCCCCAAGGCGCGGCGCGATCCGCCGGCACGAAGGGATCGGGCCGAAAGGCCGCCGCGGTCAGATCCTCGCGCCGCCAATAGCCGCGGGTCACGCCATGGCCGCCGATCCACAGCTCGCCCTGCGCGCCGGGGGGCACCGGCACGCCGTCGCCGTCCAGCACATAGACCTGGGTATTGGCGATCGGCCGGCCCAGCGTCACCGCGCCGCCGTCGCTCAGGTCGGCCACCGTGGACCAGATCGTCGTCTCGGTCGGGCCATACATGTTCAACACCCGCGCCCGCGTCGCCGCCTTGATCTCGGAGAGCAGCGAGGGCGGCAGCGCCTCGCCGCCCACCATCACGCATGTCAGCCCGGCCATGGCCGCCGCCACCTGCGGGTCCGAAACCAGGATGCGCGCCATGCTGGGCGTGCATTGCAGATGCGTCACCTTCCAGCGCCGGATCTGCGCCGCGATCGAGAAATCGCCCTCCTCGGGTTCGGCGCCATGCGGGTTCACCTCGGCCCGCAGCCGCGCCAGCAGCGGAAAGCCGGCCATCACCTGCTCGGGCGCGATGCCATAGTCGATCAGGCAGGCGATCTCGCCCACGCCGATGGCCTTCAGCTGCTCGACCCGCGCGATCCCGTCCTCGAGGGAGCCGAACAGGCCCGAATCCTCGAAATAGCGCAGGAAGGCGAATTCCAGGATGCCGTCCAGCTCTTCCTCGCTGAGCGAGCCGAGGTCGATGGCCATCGGGTTGGTCATGCCCGCCGGGCGACGGAAGGCCGGGAAGTCCCAGGCATATTGCTTGACCAGCGCCGCGGCGCTCTTCAGGTAGTTCTTCATCGGCTCGCGGGCGATCTCGCGCGCCGTCTCGCGATCCTCGGCCAGGCAGGTGTGCAGCATCAGCGTGACGGTGAAGCGCGCCGGATCATGGCCGGCCTCGCGCAGCGCGGCGTGGTAATCCTTGATGCGGCTTTCCACCGTGTCGATGCTTTGCCCCAGCAGGTGGGTCAGCACGTTCATGCCCAGCCGCCCGGCCTCGATCCAGGTTTCCGGGTTGCCGGCGACGGTCAACCACAGCGGCAGTTCCCTTTGCACCGGGCGCGGCTGCGTCACCACGCCGAACAGACTGCCGTCCTTGCGCGGGAACTCGACCGCCTCGCCGCGCCACAGCCGGCGCAACTGCTCGACGCCCTGGGCCAGCGCCGCCTTGTTGTTCGGCGGCGCGTTTTCCGGGCGCAGCACGAAATCGTCCGGCTGCCAGCCCGAGGCGATGGCCAGCCCCGCCCGCCCCGAGGTCAGGTTGTCGATCACCGCCCATTCCTCGGCCACGCGGGCCGGGTGGTGCAGCGGCAGCACGCAGCTGCCGGCGCGCACCGAGATGTTCTTCGTCACCGCCGCCACCGCCGCGCCCGAAACCGCCGGGTTCGGATAGGGACCACCGAAGGCGTGGAAATGCCGTTCCGGCGTATAGACCGCGACGAAACCGTTCTGGTCGGCAAAGCGCGCGCCCTCCAGCAGCAGCTGGTATTTCTTCGGCCCCGGCCCATCGTCGTTGCCCCAATAGAACAGGCTGAAATCCATGCCGCCCGAAACCTCGCGCCGCGGCTGGGCGGGGACCGAGGACACCGCCAGCCGCGATTCCTCGCCCGCGATCACCAGCCGAAGGCCGCGCGCCAGCGACCAGAAGATCTCCAGCACCGAGATGTCGAAGGACAGGCTCGTGACCGCCAGCCAGGCATCGCCCGGCCGGTGCGGGATTACCGCGTCCATGCCGGCGAAGAAATTGGCGACGTTGCGATGCTCGACCATCACCCCCTTGGGCCGGCCGGTCGAGCCCGAGGTATAGATCAGATAGGCCAGGTTCTGCGGCCCGACGGCGCTGACCGGCGCCGCCACCAGCCCATGCGGCAGGTCGGTCGGGATGCCCACCACCTGCGCGCCATGCGCCGGCAGCCGGTCGGCCAGCCCGTCCTGCACCAGCACCACCCCGGCGCCGCTGTCCTGAATGTAAAGCTCGATGCGGTCGGCGGGATAGTCCGGGTCCAGGGGCACATAGGCGCCGCCCGCCTTCCAGATCGCCAGCGCGCCGATCACCAGCTCGGGCGAGCGGCGGGCGAACAGCCCGACCGGCTGGTCCGGGCCCACGCCCATCGCCACCAGCTTCGCCGCCAGCGCATTGGCGGCGCGGTCAAGCTGGCCGCGGGTCAGGGTGCGATCCTCGAAGGCCAGCGCCACGGCATCCGGGTCGGCCGCGGCCGTCTCGGCGATCAGCCCGTGGATGCAGGCCAGCCGCACCTCGGCCTGGGTGGCGTTGCGGGCGACCAGCAGCGCCTCGCGCTCATCCGCGTCCATCAGGGGGATGTCGCGCAGCGTGGTGGAGCCGGGCAGCGCCAGGCCGCCGTCCAGCGCGCGGGCCAGCCGCTGCGCCTGCGCGGGCGTGACGCGGGCCGGATCATGGTCCAGCCAGGCGCCGGTTTCGGTCAGGGTCACGCACAGCGCCGCATCCCGGACCGGGCCGCGGGCATCCAGGCTGATCGCCAGGTCCGGCGTGGCCATGTCGCGCAGCTCGGGCGCGCGGTGCAGCAGGTCGGCCATGAAGAAGCCGCGCCTGGCCTGTTCGGCGATCTGCGCCGCCAGCGCCTGTCCCAGATCGGCCAGCGTGCGCTCGCCCGGCGCCTCGACCGCCAGGGGCTGCCAGTCGGCGACGATCCCGGCCGCCTCGGGCTGGGCCGCGGGCCGCAGCGCCAGGTCGAAGGCGGCCTGCCCCGCCAGCCGCGCCATCAGCGAGGCGGCCAGCGCGATCCGCTCGGGCCCCGCGCCGGGCATCAGCTGCACGCGCTGGCTGGAACCGGAGCCCTCGCCCGGCAGCACCGCCGGGTTCATCCGCGCCAGCCGCGCCCGCCAGAAACCGTCATGCTTCGCCGCCTGCCCGGCCAGGTCGGTCAGCCGCGCGGCCTCCTCGCTGGAAAGCGGCGGGATCACCGTGCCCACCGGGGGCAAGTCGCCGGCAAAGCGCAGCCGCACCGCCGCGTCCGCCGCCGCGATCAGCGCCGAGGCGCCGTCATGGGACAGCACCGTGCCAGGCGGGGCCACGGCGGGCTCGATGCCCTCGAAACCCGCGACCAGCAGCACGCGGTCGGCCAGCCGGACCTTGGGCATGGCCAGCGGGTTCCAGTAGCCGCCATGGTCAAGGCCGCGCACCAAGGCGCCGATGCGCGCCGCGGCAGCCGTGAAGTCCAGCACCGCCGCCGCCTCGGGGCGCTTGTCGCGGCCGACATAGGTCCGCTGCGACAGATCCTGGCGCTGCCGCTGCGGGCCGGCGCCCTCGAGCTGCGCCACCACATCGGCAAAGCTTTCGGCCCCGCGGGCAAAGCAGCGCGCGTTCAGCGTCAGCGCGGTGTCGTCCTCGCGGATCTCGAACAGGCGCTGGGTCAGGATGTCGCCCTCGTCCACGCCGCCCTCGATGATGTGCCAGGTGACGCCATGCTGCGGCTCGGCACCGATGATCGCCCAGACCGGGGCGTTCAGCCCCGCCAGCCGCGGCAGCGGCCCGTCGTGGAAGTTGATCGCGCCCAGCCGGCCGCGCGCCAGCATCTCGGGGCGCAGGATCGACAGGTTGGCGACGCTGAACAGCCAGTCGGCCGCGGGCGCAGCGGCGGGCAGCGGCGCGTCCTGGTCCTCGACCGCCAGCCCGGCGCCCTGCGCCCAGTCGCGCAGGTCGGGATTGCGCGTCACCACGGCATTGATGCGATGCCCGCGCGCCAGCAGCGTTTCGGCCGCATGGCGCAGCAAGGATTCGTTACCCACCAGAATCGCGGAAAATTGCGTCATGGCTTACCCTTTTCAACATGAACGGGCTTTGGTTGCCGGCGAAAGGCGTGGCGCGTCAGCTGCGCCAGATGGCCCGGCGGCCCATCCGGCTTGCGCCCCGACATAAGGCAGCGCAGGCGGAACACCCCCGCGCCCCCCAGAAGGGCGACCGTGGCCCAAAGCGCACCCAGCCGCCCATGATGTTTCTCGAAATAGCGCCGCCGCGAATCGTACCAGTAATCCGGCGCGCGCTTCCATTCCTTCATGCCGGTGCTGACCGATCCGATATGCAGCACCAGGCTTTCGACGACGTAATGCGTCTGCCAGCCAGCCCGCGCCGCGCGACGGCACAGGTCGGTTTCCTCGTAGTAAAGAAAGAACCCCTCGTCGAAGAGCCCGATGCGGTCCAGCACCTCCATGCGGATCATCATCGAGGCCCCCGCCGACCAGTCCACCCGCCCCGAGACCTGGGGCTGGGGCAGCGAGACGACCTTGCGGCTGAGCAGGCGCGAGATCGGCCCGGTGCGGCTCATCGATTCGAACTCGCCCAAGGCCGAGGGAAAGCGAAAGGCGGTGCTGTGCGGCATGTCGTCGGTGCCGCGCAGCCGCGAGCAGGCGATCCCGACCCGCGGATGCACGCCCAGGTAATCGACCAGCGCCCGGATCGCGCCGGGCTGCGGGATGGCGTCCGAATTGAGCAGATAGACCAGGTCGGCGCGGCGCCCGTCCGGCAGGCCCCGGCGGATGCCATGGTTGTTGCCGGCGCCAAAGCCGCCGTTCCAGCCCGATTGCACCACCGCGACGCGATCCGAAGGCCAGCCGCGCGCCTGCACGCCCGCCTGCATCCGTTCAAACGAACCGTCCCCGGAATCGTTGTCCACGATGGTCAACCCGCCGTCGATGCCCTGCATTTCGCGCAATGCGGCCTCGGCGGCCTGCAAGGACATCTCTGGCGTGCGCCAGTTCAACACGATGACATGAACGCTGGGCGGGGCTGCATCGGGGTCCATGGTCACTCTGCCGCCTTGATCCTTGCCGGGGCGTCCGCATCGGCATCGCGCAGGATCTCGCGCAGGACCGAGGCAAGGCGGCGCACGTTCGGCTCCAGCACCATGGAATCGTGGTCGCCCGGCACCTCGATCACCCGCAGGTCGGGCATCCAGGGCGTCCAGCCGTTGTCCTCGACCACATAGTCGCGGCCGGAATTGATCCAGCGCCCGCCCGTCACCTTCCAGCGCTTGTCGAGCGGCGGGCGGAACATCGCCACCGGCCCGTCCCAGACCGAAAGCCGCATCCGGGGCAGCGCCGCCAGGAAGGCCGCCTCGATGGCCAGGTCGTGGAAGGCGCCGGTCGCCTCGGCGCCGACCTCGGCCTCGACCGCCTTGGCCTTGCTGCGGCGCTGGAATTCATAGGCCACGCGGTCGCGCAGCCATTTCCAGACGAAGCCCGCGCCCCCCTCGCGCAATTCGCCCAGGCGGATCATCAGCCGGTCCTTGCGGCCGACCGGCTCGCGCAGCGGCAGGGGCGTGTCGAGCATGACCAGCATCGCCACCTCCTCGCCCGCCGCGCGCAACTGCCGCGCCATCTCATAGGCGGTCAGCCCACCGCCCGAGAAGCCGCCGATCAGATAGGGGCCGGTCGGCTGCACCTGGCGCAGTTCCGCGATATAGTCGCGGGCGGCCTCGGCGAAATCCTCATGCGGCTTGTCGTCGCCCAGCAGGCCGCGCGCCTGGATGCCCCAGAAGCGGCGATCCGGCCCCAGCCGCTGCGCCAGCTGGCGCAGGTTCATGATATTGCCGAACATGCCGGCGACCATGAAGAAGGGCGTGCCCTCGCCCCGCCCGCCCATGTCGACCAGGAAACGGAACCGCGGCCGGGCCGCGACCGGCAATTCGCGCACGTTGTCGGGCGAGACCAGCTCGCGCGGGCCGGTGCGTTCCTCGACCAGCGCGGCCAGCTGCGCGATGGTCGGCGCCTCGAACAGGGTCGAGATCGGCAGGTCGACGCCGAACGCCTTGCGCAGTTGGCCGAACATGCGCACCGCGATCAGCGAATGCCCGCCCAGGTCGAAGAAACTGTCCGCCGCGCCGACCTGGGCAATGCCCAGCAGCCCGGACCAGATCGCCGCCAGTTCCGCCTGGATGCCCGGCGCCGGGGCGACGAAATCGCTGTCGAGGTCGGGACGCTCGAACCCGCCCTCGGCGGGCGCGGCATCCTCGACCACCCCCGCCTCGGCGATCAGCGCCGGCAGGTCCAGCGACGAGACATAGACCTGCGAAAGCCCGGTCGAGATCGCCCGGCTCAGCATCGCAGGCCCGATGGCGGCCGGGATGCCCTGGCTGATGTTGTGCTGCAAGCGGCGCTCGGCCGGGGACAGGCTGCGGGGCGGTTGGCTGCGCGCGGGCGTGGCGGCGATGGCCGCCGCCAGCTTGCGCAGGGCAAAGCCGCGGATCTCGGCGACGACCGTGCCATCGGGCGCGGCCAGGGTGATGTCGAATTGCGCCATGCCCTGCGCATCGGTGTTTTCGCCCGCATTGCGGATGCGGCTGACCACCTGCGCCGGCAAGGGCGCGTAAAGCCGGATCGCGCCATACCCCATCGGCACCCACAGGTTCTCGGGCGTCCAGCCCTTGATCAGCTGCATGGCCCAGCCGGTCGCGATGTCCATCAGCGCCGGATGCGCCAGCCATTCCCCGGCCTCGGCGGCGTATTCGGGCGCAAGCGACAGTTCCGCCACGCCCTCGTCGCCGGTGACGCGGAAGCGGCGCAGCACCTGCCAGCGCGGGCCGAACGCCATCCGGCCTTCCTGCGCCGAAGGCAGCGCCGCGCCCTGCCCGTCCCGGTCCCATGGCCCGCCGCCGGCCAGCGGCTCGGGCGCCGGTTCCTGCAAGCCCGCGACCAGGGCCGAAACATTCGGCTCGCCCTGCGGATCGTCCAGGATATCGATGCGCATGGCATCGCCCTCGGGCGAAACGCGGGTGCTGACCAGCGCGGTGTCGGAAACCAGCACCGGGCGGCGGAATTCCAGGTCGCGGATCGCCAGCGGCAGGCTCAGCCCGCATTCCAGCGCCGCCTCGGCCACCAGTTCGATCCAGCCGGTGCCGGGCATCAGCGCCTGGCCCTGGGCGGTCTTGTGGCCGCCGATGATCCAGTCCTGCATCTTCAGCGCGGTGCGGAACTCGCGCCCGCCCGGCATGGGCAGGCTTTCGTCCAGCAGCGGCCGCCCTTGCGGCACCGCCACGGCCGAGGCCGTGTCCAGCCCCATCGCCCGCGCCGCCATGCCGGCATCGGCCCAGACGCCCCAGTTGACCGCGACAACCCGGCCCAGCGCCTGCGGTGCCGAGCGCGCCACCGCGTTCAGGTATTCGTTGGCGGCGACGTAATCCGCCTGCCCCGCCGGCGCGATCGCCGAGGAGGTCGAGGAGAACAGCACCGTCAGCTTCGCGGGATTGTCCGCCAGCGCCTCGATCAGCGCGCGGGTGCCCAGCAGCTTCGGCGCCAGCACGTCCCAGGCCTCGTCGTCGGTCTTGGCCGCGATCAGGCTGTCGCGGATCACGCCCGCGGCATGCAGCACCACGTCCAGGCTGCCGAAGCGCGCCCGCGTCTCGGCCACGGCGCGGGCCATGTCCTCGGGGCTGGTCACGTCGGCGCGGACCGCCAGCACCTCGGCGCCCAGCGATTCCAGTTGCCGGACCGAGGCCATGACGGCGGGCGAATCCACCCGGCCGCGCGTGGTCAGCGCCAGTTTCGCGCCGCCGCGCTGCGCCAGTTCGCGCGCGATGGCCTGGCCGATGCCGCCGAAGCCGCCGGTGATCAGGCAGGCCGCGCCCTGCGGGATGGCGGCCATGCCGTCATCCTCCAGCGCCACCCGCTCCAGGCTTTGTTCGAACCGCCGCCCGTCGCGCCATGCGGCGACGGCGGCGCCCGAGGGGGCCAGCGCCTCTTCCAGCAGGTTGGCGGCCAGCGCGTCCAGGCCCTTCGCCGGCAGGCGGATGTCCACCAGGCGGGCGCGGATATTCGGCATCTCATGCGGCATGACGCGGATCGGCCCGGCGGCGGTGGCCTTTTCCGGCACCGGGGCGGGTTCGTCCGCGACGCGCAGCGCGTCGTTGCAGATGGCGATCAGATCCAGCTTTGCATCCGGCAGCTCGGCGCCGATGGCCTGGGCCAGGTGCAGAAGGCCGAAGAAGCCGCGCTCCAGCTGGCTGTTGAGCAGGCTGGAGCCGGGGCGGAACTTAGCCCCCTGCGTCACCGACCACAGGTGCAGGATGCGGTCGGGCACCATGTCCTGCCCGGCCAGCGCGGCCAGCAGCATCTCATAGCCCTCGCGGTCGGATTCGACCGGCAGCAGGAAACGGCCGTCGCCGCCCGCAACCGTCTTGTCGGCAAAGGTATCGCCCACCTCGACCACGGCGACGCGCTGGCCGCGGGCGCGCAGCGCCTCGGTCAGGCGCGCGGCAAGGCCCAGCTCGTCGGCAAAGACCAGCCAGGTCCGCGCGCCCTGCGCCACCGGCCCCTGCGGCCCGATCTCGACATTCGGCGAGGCGAGTTTCCAGGCCGGACGCCAGCCCCAGTCGGCGGGCGCGTCGATCCGGGCCAGTTCCGAGGCCGGCTCGGCCGCGGCATGGGTGGCGCGTTCGATGAAATAGCGCTTGCGCTGGAAGGCATAGCCCGGCAGCGACAGGCGCTGGCGCCGCGCGCCGCCCCAGACCTGGTCCCAGTCGATCTGCCCGCCGCAGGCCCAGAACCGCGCCAGGGCGCCCATGAAATAGCTGTCGTCGCTGGTCGCATGGTCGCGGTGGCGCAGCGTGGAAATCACCTGGTTGGCGGCGACCGCAGGATGCGCCTTGGCCATGGCTTGCATGGCGCGGCCCGGCCCGACCTCGACGAACACCCGCCCCGGCACCTGCGCCAGATGGGCGATGCCATCGGCAAAGCGCACCGTGCCGCGCAGATGCGCGACCCAATAGTCGGGGCTGGTCGCCTCGGCCGCCGTCAGCGGCTGGCCCGAGCGGTTCGAGATGATCGGGATCTGCGGCGCATTCAGCGGGATCGAGGCGAGATAGGCGCGGAATTCGGCCAGGATCCCGTCGAGCAGCCGCGAATGCGCCGCGATCGAGATGGCGATGCGCTGGCATTCCACCTCGCGCGCCGCCATGCGCTCGGCAAAGCGGTCCAGCGCGGCATCGGGGCCCGAGACCACCGACAGGCCCGGCCCGTTCACCGCCGCCAGGTCCAGCCCCAGCTCGGCCAGCTCGGCCGCGAAATCCTCGGGCGCCAGCGGCACCGACAGCATGCCGCCCGCCGGCACCCGGTCGAACAGCAGGCCGCGCAGGCGCACCAGGCCGATGCAATCCTCGAAGCTCATCACCCCGGCGATGCAGGCGGCGGTATTCTCGCCCATGGAATGGCCGATCAGCGCGGCGGGGGTCACGCCCCAGCTGATCCACAGTTGCGCCAGCGCATATTCGGTGATCAGCAGCAGCGGCAGCTGCAGCGAGGGCTGCAGGAGCCGCCGGTCCGCCTCGGCCTCGGCCCCCGGCTCGGGCAGCCACAGCGCGCGCAGGTCGGCGCCATGCGCGGCCGCCATGTGGTCGAGGCCGCGGTCCATCCATTCGCGGAACACCGGCTCGGTTTCGTAAAGCCCGCGCGCCATGCCGGCATATTGCGCGCCGCCGCCGGGCAGCATGAACACCGCCTCGGCCGGGTCGCCGGCTTGCTGGTGGTCGAAGACCAGCAGTGGGTCGGGATCGGCCAGAAGCCGCGCCGCCTCGGCCGCATCATGCGCGACCAGCACGCGCCGGCGGTCGAACTGCCGCCGGCCCTGCGTCAGGGTAAAGGACAGGTCGGCCATGTCCACGGCCGGGTTGGCCGCCAGCCAACCCGCCAGCGCGGCCGAATTGGCGTCCAGCGCCGCCTTGCTGCGGCCCGAGACGGCGATGATGTGGAACGGCCAGTCGGATTCCCCCGACGCCTCGGCCAGGGGCGGCTCTTGCACGATCACATGCGCATTGGTGCCGCCGACGCCCAGCGAGTTCACCCCGGCACGGCGCGGCCCCGGCACCGGCCAGTCCGACAGCCGGTCGTTGACCTGGAACGGCCCGCCCTCGAAATCGATGGCGGGGTTCGGCGCCTCGTAGCCCAGGCTGGCCGGGATCTGCCCGTGATGCACCGCCAGGGCCGACTTGATCAGCCCGGCGCTGCCGGCGGCGGTGTCGAGATGGCCGATGTTGGTCTTGACCGAGCCGATGCGGCACGGCCCCTGCCGCGTGCCGTCCGAAACCCGCGCATAGGCCTGGTTCAGCGCCGCGACCTCGATCGGGTCGCCCAGCGCGGTGCCGGTGCCGTGGCATTCGACATAGCCGATGCTGTCCGAGGAAACCCCGGCCATGACCAGCGCCTCGGCCACCGCCTGCGCCTGGCCCTCGACGCTGGGGGCCAGGTAGCCGGCCTTGGCCGCGCCGTCGTTGTTGATGGCCGAGCCCTTGATGACCGCCCAGATATGGTCGCCATCGGCCAGCGCGTCGCGCAGCCGGCGCAGCGTCACCACCGCCGCGCCGCTGCCGAAGACGGTGCCCTGCGCGCGATGGTCGAAGGCATGGCAATGGCCGTCGGGCGACAGGATCTCGTTTTCCTTGTAGAGATAGCCAAGGCCATGCGGCAGCTCGATGGTCACGCCGCCGGCCAGCGCCATGTCGCATTCGCCCGAGTTGAGCGACTGGCAGGCCATGTGGATCGCCACCAGCGAACTGGAACAGGCGGTCTGCACGCTGATGCTGGGCCCCTTGAGGTCGAAGACATGGCTGACGCGGGTGGACAGGAAATCCTTGTCGTTGCCGGTATGGCGCAGCAGGAAATGGCCCACGCCATCGACCAGGTCGCGGTTCGAGCAGACGTTCCAGTAGTAATAGCTGCCCATGCCGCAGCCGGCCCAGACGCCGATATTGCCGGCGAAACGCTCGGGCGGATGCGCCGCATCCTCCAGCGCGTGCCAGCAGGTTTCCAGGAACTTGCGGTGCTGCGGGTCCATGATCGCCGCTTCCTTGGGCGAAAGCCCGAAGAACTCGGCGTCGAACTCGTCGAACTGCTCCAGCACGGCGGCCGAAGGGACATAGTTCGGGTCCGACAGCCGCGCCCGCGACTCGCCCCGCGCGATCAGCTCGGCCTCGGGGATGCGGCGGATCGCCTCGACGCCCCGGCACAGGTTGTCCCAGTATTCGGCGATCCCCGCGGCCCCCGGCAACTGGGCGGCCATGCCGATGATAGCGATATCACCGTCTTCGACGGCGGATTTGTCAAAGGCCATGCGGTGCCTCATTGAACTCGTGGAATGCCCCTGTGGGCAGCAATGACTTAACAACTGGCGCGCGTATCCGGCATAGCGAATCCCGCGCTTCGGACCAACCTATAAAACCGTCCGCAGGCCTGCCTTTTTAGGCAGAATCCGCTGGACCGCCGGCAGATCGGCCGACTCGCCCGCGCCCTGCCGCAGCCGGCGGGCATTGCCCAGCAGCGCCCCGGCGGTCAGCCAGGTCAGCGGCGTCAGGGTCGCATTCGGGATCAAGTCCAGCATGTTCATCGCCAGCATCAGCGAGATCGCGCCAAGCACCACCATCTCGGCCTTGCGCGGCGGATGCCGGCCGCCCGGCATCGCCCGCAGCAGCGCCAGGATCGGCGTCAGCAGCAGCAGGAACTGCGCCAGGTAGCCGAAGATGCCCCGCGCCCCGATCAGGATCACCCATTGCCCGTCCGGGACCGAGGTCAGCCGGCCGTTATAGGGATCGTAGAACAGCGACCGCCCCCAGCCGCCCCAGCCGAAGGCCGGCCGCTCCATCGCGCGCTCCAGCAGCTCCTCTTCGTTCATCAGCCGGAACTCGAGCGAGCGCCCCCGTTCGGGCGAGATGGACATGGCCAGGTTGACGATGCCCTGCAGCGGCATCCACGGGGTAGTGCGCAGCGTCGGATAAGAGACGGCGGCGGTGGCCACCAGCGCCGCCACCAGCACCATCATGCGCGGCCGCGCAAAGGCCACCAGCGGCGCCGCCATCAGCGATTGCACCAGCGCCCCCGCCGATTTGCACAGAAAGACGATGCAGGCCAGGTAGACCGCGATCAGGATGTTGCGCCGCGTCGGCTCGTTGCGGGCAAAGGCGATGGCGGCCAGGAAGGCGGTCATCGTCATCAGCGCCACCCACAGCGGATGCTCCAGGAAGACGATGGGGCGATAGCCGCCATAGCGGATGGTCTGGACGAAATCGTGCTGGAAATAGCCATAGACCCAGACGTTGATCTGCGGGCTCATCCGCAGTTCGATCAGCATGGGAACGGTATAGCACAGGACGCCCAGCAGCAGGCTGCGCGCCCATAGCTGGGCGCCCCTGGCATTCCACAACAGCTTGTAGCCCAGGAAGAAGGGCAGCAGCAGCAGCGTCTGCACGATCAGGTCGGCCACGCCCTGGCTGATCGACATGGCCGGCCGATAGTTGACGCCGTCGATCAGCGGATCGGGATTGGTCAGCGCCGACAGGATGGGCGCGGCGAAGTTCATCGCCAGAAGCAGCATCACCCAGGGCCCCATGGGCGGCGGCGCGGGCTCGTTGCGGGCGCGCTCCTTGGTGACGAAATAGACCATGATGGCGGCGGCCAGCGCCGGGACCATGTGCTTGTTCAGGCCGGGAAAGGCGGGCACGTCGATCTCGACCAGCTGCGGCAGCAGCAGGTAGCCGGCAAAGATCGACCAGATCATCGCCTGCGCCCGCTCCATGCGCTGGAACAGCACCGCCACCACCACCGGCCAGGTCACCAGCACCATGAAGGCCAATATGGGCATGGCCCGACTCCCGTCCCCGCCTTGTCGACCGGCGGTGCGAAGGACGTTGCAATCCCCTCGCCGCCAACACATCCTGCCGTCGATTCCGGCCGGACCCGAGGGCTTATCATGCATTTCAGCTTTCCCGACGGCAATGCCGTCCGCGTCAATTGTCGGGATTCTTCCGCGCTGCTGGCCGCGGTGCGGCAGCGGCTGGCCGAGGGGCGCGGCTTCGCCATCGCCACGATCAACGTGGACCACCTGCAAAGGCTGGGCGAGGACGCCCGCTTTCGCAGCGCCTACGGCGCGCATGACCTGGTCTGCGCCGACGGCAACCCCATCGTCTGGCTGTCGCGCATCGCCGGCCGGCCGGTGGCGCTGGCGCCCGGCTCGGACCTGGTGCTGCCCCTGGCTGCCGAGGCGGCGCGGGCCGGCCTGCCGGTGGCGCTGATCGGCAGCAACGACGAATCGCTGGCGCTGGCCGCGCGCAGCATGCAGGCGGCGGTGCCGGGGCTGCGCGTCGCGCTGACCCATGCGCCGGGCTTTCCCTTCGACCCGACGGGCGAGGAAGCGGCCCAGATCATCGCCCGCATCCGCGCCTCGGGCGCCCGGCTGTGCTTCCTGGCGCTCGGCGCCCCGCGGCAAGAGCTTTTCGCCATCCGCGCCCGCGACGCGCTTGGCGATGTGGGCTTCGCCTCGATCGGGGCCGGGCTCGACTTCCTGTCGGGCCACCAGCGCCGGGCGCCGCAATGGGTGCGGCGGATCAAGCTGGAATGGCTGTGGCGGATGCTGTCCAACCCGCGCCGGCTGTTCCTGCGCTATGCCAAGGGCTTCGCCATCCTGCCCGGCCACCTGCGCCGGGCGCTGGCCATCCGCGGCGAAAACCGGAAATAGGCCCGGCCCCTCAGCCCGGCAGGACCAGCCATCCGGCCTGCGCGGCCGCCAGGCGCACCTGCGCGCCGGGCTGGGGCAATGCCACCCCCGGTTCGTTGAAACGGTCCAGCACCACCTCGCGCCCCGCGACCCGTGCCCGCAGCCGCTGGACCGAGCCCAGGAACTCGACGCCGGTGATCTCGGCCGGGATGCCCTCGGCGGCGATGCGCAGGCTTTCCGGCCGCGCCGCCAGGGTGATGCGGCCGGCGGGCAAGGGGCGGTCCAGCGCGATCTCGGCCCCCGCGACGCGGACGAGGCCGCGGGCCGGGTCCAGCACCTCGGCCTCGAAACGGTTCAGCGTGCCGACGAAGCCGGCGACGAAATCGGTCGCGGGCTGGTTGTAGATCTGCGCCGGCGTGCCGGTCTGGTCCGCGATGCCCTTGTGCATGACCACGATGCGGTCCGAGATCGACAGCGCCTCTTCCTGGTCATGGGTGACGAAGATGGTGGTGATGGCCAGCTGCTGCTGGATCTCGCGGATCTGGTTGCGCAGGCTGACGCGGATCTTGGCGTCCAGCGCCGACAGCGGCTCGTCGAGCAGCAGCACGCGCGGGCGCGGCGCCAGCGCGCGGGCCAGCGCGACGCGCTGCTGCTGGCCGCCCGAAAGCTGCCAGGGATAGCGCCCGCCCAGGTCCGGCAGGCCGATCAGCGCCAGCATCTCGGCCACGCGGCCGGCGCGTTCGGCGCGCGGCACCCCCGCGGTGCGCAGGCCGAAGCCCACGTTCTCGGCCACGGTCAGGTTCGGAAACAGCGCATAGGACTGGAACACCATGCCGATCTGGCGCTGGTTCGGGCGCAGGCGCGTCACGTCCCGCCCGTCGATCACCACCCGGCCCGCCGTCGGCGTCTCGAACCCCGCGACCATGCGCAGCACCGTGGTCTTGCCGCAGCCCGAGGGGCCCAGGAAGGACACGAACTCGCCCTTCTCGACGCCCAGGTCGAAGTCGTGGACCACCCTGGTCGGGCCAAAGGATTTCTGCAGGTGGTCGAGGGTCAGGAAGGTCATTTCGCTTGCATCCGTGTGCCGAACAGGCGGGAGATCAGCTGCATCACCCCCATGCAGCCCCAGGTGACGGCAAAGGCGATCACCGCCAGCGCCGCCGGCTCATAAGCGCGGTTCGCGCCCAGGAGCTGCATGTAGGGGCCGAAGGCGGGACGGTTCAGCAGCGCCGCCATGGTGAATTCGCCGATGACGATGGCGAAGGACAGGAAGGCGCCGGACATCACCGCGCCCAGCACGTTGGGCAGGATCAGCCGGCCGATGATCCGCGCCCAGCCGGCGCCCAGCGATTGCGCCGCCTCGGTCAGCGAGCGCACGTCCAGCGTGGAAAGCCCGGTATCCACCGCGCGATACATATAGGGCAGCGCCAGCGTGGCATAGCCGCAAAGCAGCAGCAGGTTGGTGCCCGAAGCGGTGCCGGTCAGCGGCAGGATCGAGCTGGTGTTGTAGAGCCGGATATAGCCGAAGACCACGACGATGGCCGGAATGACCAGCGGCAGCAGGGTGATGAACTCGATCACCGGGCGCAGCCGCGGCAGGCGCAGCCGCACCCAATAGGCGGTCGGCACCACGATCAGCACCCCCAGCAGGATGGTCAGAGCCGCCATGGCCACCGAATAGCTGAAGGTGGCGCGGAAATTCGGGTCCGACAGGACCGAACGATAGGCGTCCAGCGAATATTCCCCGCGCCGCATCCGCAGCGAGAACTCGATGGTGCCGATCAGCGGCAGCAGGAAATACAGCCCGCCGACGATCAGCGCCGCCCAGGACCAGACCCGCCTCATCGCATCCACCGCTCGGCGCGGGCGCGCATGACGACATAGGCGAGGTTCGCCAGTCCGGTGACGACGATCATGCCGAAGGCCATGGCATAGCCCAGGTGCGGGTCTTGCAGCACGTCGCCGCGGATCTGCGCGAACAGCATGATCGGCACGATGGACAGCGACGAGCCGGTCAGCGCATAGGCCGTCGCCACCGCGCCGAAGCTGTTGGCAAAGAGCAGCGCGAAGGTGCCCAGAAGCGACGGGAACAGGATCGGCAGCGCCACCATGCGCCAGTATTGGAAGGTGCTGGCGCCCAAGACCTCGGCCGCCTCGCGCCATTCGCGCTTGAGCCCCTCCAGCGCCGGGGTGATGATCAGGATCATCAGCGGGATCTGGAAGAACAGATAGGTCAGCGTCAGGCCCCAGAACGACAGCAGGTTGAAGCCCATGGCATAGATGTTGATGCCGAACCATTGCCGCAGCAGCATCGTGACCAGCCCCACCCGCCCCAGCGTGGCGATGAAGGCAAAGGCCAGCGGCACGCCGGCGAAATTCGAGGCGACGCCGGAAAAGGTCATCAGCGGCCCCTTGATCCAGCCCGGCACGCCCCCCATCACCACCGCCGCCGCCATGGCAAAGCCGATCAGGCAACCCAGCAGCGCCGAGGCCAGCGAGATCTTGATCGAGATGGCAAAGCTCGACACGATCCGCGGCGAGGCGAGCCCAGCCAGGTTGGCCAGCGTGAACTCGCCCTGCGGGTTCTGGAAGGCGCCGATGACGATGTTCATCGTCGGCAGCACCAGAAACAGCAGCGCGAAGGCGAAAAAGGGCAGGACGCCCAGCCAGTTCCAGCCGATCTGTCTCATTCCGCCTCGCCCGTTGGGGGCGGCCCCGCCGGTGCGGGCGGGGCCGCCGCGCCTTATTCCTGGACCGCCGCGCCGACGGTGGCGTCCCAGCCCTCGGTCACGACCTTCTTGTTGGCCTCCTGCTGCTCCAGCGTCGGGAAGATCGCCTTTTCATAGGCGTCCGCCGGGGGCAGCGCGTCCAGCAGCTCCTGCGGCACCTTGCCGCCCGCAACCAGGTCGTTGAAGCGGATCGGGTGGCAATAGCCTTTCAGCCAGCCCAGCTGGCCCTCGTCCGAATACAGGTATTCCATCCACAGCTTGGCCGCGTTCGGATGCGGCGCATAGGCCGAGATCGCCTGGACATAGACGCCCGCGACCACGCCGTCCTCGGGGATGACGACCTCGACCGGCGGGTTGCCGTTCAGGCTGTCGCGCCAGGACAGCAGGTTGTAGTCCCAGGCGGTGACGATCGGCGTCGCGCCCTGGGCGATGGTCGCCGACTTGCCGATGACGGGAACGAAATTGCCGGCCTTGTTCACCTCGGCCATCAGCTCCATGCCCTTCTGGCCCGAGGCCTCGCCCGGCTCGCCGCCATTCGCGATGCCGGCCGCCATGACCGAGATGATCGCCTGGGCCGAGGCGCGCGGATCGCCCGCCAGCGCAAAGGCGTTCGCGTATTCCGGCTTGGTCAGGTCTTTCCAGCTTTTCGGCGCCGCGTCGATCAGGTCGCTGTTCACGCCAAAGGCCATCACGCCATAATAATCGCCATACCAATAGCCCTCGGCGTCCTTGGCATCGTCCGGGATCGTGTCCCAGGTCGCGACCTTGTAGGGCTGGATCAGCCTCTCGGCCTTGGCCTGCGGGCCGAAGGACAGGCCCACGTCGATCACGTCGGGCGCCTGCGGGCCCTTGTTGTCCTTGTTGGCGCGGATCGCCTCCAGCTCGTCGGCCGAGCCCGCGTCGGGGTTCAGCTCGTTGACCTGGATCTCGGGGTATTTCGCCTTGAAGCCCTCGATCACGCCGCCATAGTTGCACCAGTCATGCGGCAGGGCGATGGTGGTCAGCATGCCCTCGGCCTTGGCGGCCTCTTCCAGCGCCGCCAGATCCTGCGCCGAGGCGACACCCGCACCCGCCAGCAGGCTCAGCGCGGCCAGCCCCGCCGCGGTCGATTGAATGGTCATTGGTCAACTCCGTTCCAGAACACGCCCCATAGGCGGCTGGATGCCACCTAGCGGCCCCCCGTGACAGTCTTGCGACGGAACTCCCCTGTTGGCAAAGGTTTTTTCCAGCCTGCCCTAGCCGCCCGGTCAGGGCACCAGCGCCAGCCCCACCTTCATGGCCCGGCCGCCGATGCGATATTCGGCCTCGATCCGGTGGCCGGGCTGGGCAGGATGCAGGCCGCCCAGCGAGCCCAGCGAGATCACCGAGCCCGGCTTCAGCTCATAGCCGCCCTGCTGGACCAGCCACAGCACCACGTCCAGCGGATGGCCCAGAAGCATCTCGCCCGAGCCGGTCGCGACGCTCTTGCCGTCGAGCTTCAGGTTCACCGTCAGCGCCGCCAGGTCGGCGACCGGATCGCGCAGATCCGAGATCGGGATGCCGCGGCCCAGCACGCCGCGCCAGGGCGTCACGCCATAGGCCACCATCAGGGGCCCGGTCGGCACCACGTCCTTTTGCAGCGCCAGGTCGGGCAGCTCGATGAAGGGCCGCACGTCCCGAAGCGCGGCCGCCACCTCTTCGCGGGTGCGGGCCTGCATGATGGCGGAACTGCCCACGGTCACGACCAGGTCGGCCTCGAAGAACGGCTCGCGGCTGCCCGCAAGGCTCAGCCGCGCCCCGTCCGGCAGCAGCATGGGCGCAAACAGCGCGCCCGCCACCGGCTCGGTCACGCCGAAGCGTTCCTGCACCGGCTTCGAGGTGAAGCCGACCTTCACCCCCACCGGCGCGCCCAGCTCGGCCTCCAGCACGCTGCGGAAGCTGGCATAGGCGCAGGCCCCCTCCTCAAGCGTGCGCACCAGCGGGTCGGGCAGGCGCTGGCCGGCGATCCAGCCGCGCGCGGCATTCTGCATCAACGAGACATCCGGGCAGGCCGCGACGGCCACGCCCGCCAATGGCAGCATGATTGCGCCCAGAATCAACGATTTCATCGCCTCGCCCCAAAGACTGTTTTCCGCCAGACGATGCCGCAACAAAAGGCGGCTGTCACCGGGATTCTTGCGTCACCGGCGCAACTTGCCCGCATCCTGTTTGCATCGGCCCGCGCATCCCCTAGAAGAACGGGACCGCAGGCGACAAGGCTGGACATGAGCGACCAACCCACCCCGATGATGGCGCAGTATCTTGCGATCCGCGACGCCAACCCCGGCGCGCTGCTGTTCTATCGCATGGGCGATTTCTACGAGATGTTCTTCGAGGACGCGGTGGCCGCCGCCGCCGCGCTCGACATCGCGCTGACCAAGCGCGGCACGCATCTGGGCGAGCCGATCCCGATGTGCGGCGTGCCGGTCCATGCCGCTGAGTCCTACCTGCTGACGCTGATCCGCAAGGGCTTCCGCGTCGCCATCGCCGAGCAGATGGAAGACCCGGCCGAGGCCAGGAAGCGCGGCTCGAAATCCGTGGTCGCCCGCGACGTGGTCCGTCTCGTCACCCCCGGCACCCTGACCGAGGAATCGCTGCTCGAGGCGCGGCGGCACAATTTCCTGGCCAGCTTCGCCACGGTGCGCGAGGAATCGGCGCTGGCCTGGGTCGATATTTCCACCGGCGCCTTCCGCGTCATGCCCTGCCCGCCGGCGCGGCTGGCCCCCGAACTCGCCCGCCATGCCCCGCGCGAGTTGCTGGCCGCCGAGGGTTCGCGGCTGGACGAGACCGCCGCCGAGGTGGGCGCGGCGCTGACCGAACTGCCGGCGATGAGCTTCGACAGCGCCGCCGGCACGCGCCGGCTCTGCGCGCTGTTCCAGGTCGAGACGCTGGACGGGTTCGGCCAGTTTTCCCGCGCCGAACTGGCCGCCATGGGCGCCATCGCCGATTACCTGGAGCTGACGCAAAAGGGCCGGATGCCGCTGATCCGCCCGCCGGTGCGCGAGGCGCTTGGCGGCGCCATGCAGATCGACGCCGCCACCCGCCGCAACCTGGAACTGACCCAGGCGCTGTCGGGCGGGCGCGAGGGGTCTCTGCTGGCCGCGATCGACCGCACGGTGACGGCGGGGGGCGCGCGGCTGCTGGAACGCCGCATCAGCGCACCGTCGCGCGACCTGGGCGAAATCCACGCCCGCCAGGCCGCGGTCGCGCATCTGGTGGACGACCCGCGCCTGACCGCCGACCTGCGCGAGGCGCTGTCGCGCGCCCCCGACATGGACCGGGCGCTGTCGCGGCTGGCGCTGGAGCGGGGCGGGCCGCGCGACCTGGCTGCGATCCGCGCCGGGCTGACGCAGGGCGCGGCCATCGCCGCCATGCTGGGCTGCGACCAGATCGCCGTGCTGGCCGAGGCGGCGCGCGACCTGACCGGCCATGACGCGCTGATCGACCTGCTCGACGAGGCGCTGGTGGCCGAGCCGCCCCTGCTCGCCCGCGACGGTGGCTTCGTTGCGCCGGGCTATGACGACGACCTGGACGAGACCCGCCGCCTGCGCGACGAGGGCCGCGGCGTCATCGCCCGGATGCAGGCCGATTACATCGCCGAGACCGGCGTCCAGAGCCTCAAGATCAAGCACAACAACGTGCTGGGCTATTTCATCGAAACGACCTCGACCCATGCCGAGCGGATGCTGGCCCCGCCGCTGAACGGGCGCTTCATCCACCGCCAGACCACCGCGAACCAGATCCGCTTCACCACCGTCGAGCTGTCCGAGCTGGAAACCCGCATCCTCAACGCCCGCGACCGCGCGCTGGAGATCGAGCGCGAGATCTTCGCCCGCCTGGCCCGCGCCGTGCTGGACCAGGCCGGCCCCGTGGGACAAGCGGCCCGCGCCCTGGCCGAGATCGACCTGACCGCCGGTTTCGCCGACCTCGCCTCGGGCGAGGGCTGGGTGCGCCCCGAGGTCGACGCCAGCCGCGCCTTCGTGATCGAGGGCGGCCGGCATCCGGTGGTGGAGCGTGCGCTCAAGCGCAAGGGCGAGGCTTTCGTCGCCAACGACTGCGCCCTGACCGAGGGCGAAACCCCGGCGATCTGGCTGCTCACCGGGCCGAACATGGCCGGCAAATCGACCTTCCTGCGCCAGAACGCGCTGATCGCCATCCTGGCGCAGGCCGGCGGCTTCGTGCCCGCCCGCCGCGCCCATATCGGGCTGGTCAGCCAGCTCTTCAGCCGGGTCGGCGCGGCGGACGACCTGGCGCGCGGGCGGTCCACCTTCATGGTCGAGATGGTCGAGACCGCGGCGATCCTGAACCAGGCCGACGACCACGCGCTGGTGATCCTGGACGAGATAGGCCGCGGCACCGCGACCTGGGACGGGCTTTCCATCGCCTGGGCGGTGATGGAGCATCTGCACGCCACCAACCGCTGCCGCGCGCTCTTCGCCACGCATTACCACGAGATGACCAGCCTGTCGGCCCGCCTGCCCGGCGTCGAGAACGCCACCGTCGCCGTGCGCGAATGGGAGGGCGAGGTGATCTTCCTGCACGAGGTCAGGAAGGGCGCCGCCGACCGCTCCTATGGCGTGCAGGTGGCGCGGCTGGCGGGGCTGCCGCCCGCGGTGGTCGAGCGCGCCCGCGACATCCTGCACCAACTGGAAAGCGGCGAGCGGCAGGGCACCGGCAAGCCCGCCGCGCTGCTCGACGACCTGCCGCTGTTCCGCGCCGCCCCCGCGCCGGCGCCCGCGGCCAAGGCCAAGCCCTCGGCGGTCGAGGACCGCCTGCGCGGCCTCAACCCCGACATGATCAGCGCGCGCGAAGCGCTGGACCTGGTCTATGAGCTGCGCGGGATGCTGGAGGGCGAGGCGTAAACGGCGGGGGCCGGACTGGCGGGCCCGATCCGATTCCTCGGATTTTCCCGGCCGGGCCGGTGCCGGTCGCAGGGATCATGAAAATGCGCCCTATTTTCGCGTCTTCCGGCGCGAAAATCCGTGCGACGCTTACCAGCCGGTAACGATTGCCGGTCTAGAACGGGGGCAAGCATACAGAAAACAGCGGAAGCCAGAATGCAACTGACATTGCTGCCCCAGCCCGACGGGCTGACGATCCGCGTCGATGAAAAACGCCTCGACGCCGCCATTGCCACCGCCTTCAAGGACCGCGTGCGCGGCATGATCGCCGGCGGCGGCGCGCAGGTGACGCTGGACCTGCGCGGGGTCGAGTTCATGGACAGTTCCGGCCTTGGCGCGGTGATCGCGATCTACAAGGCCATGCCCGCGGGGCGAAAGCTGACGCTGACCGGGCTGACCCCGAATGTCGAGCGGGTGTTCCACCTGACGCGGATGGACACCGTGCTGACGATCCGCAAGTCCGCCGAGATCCCCGCCGCGCGCCCCGAAGGCCCCGAAAGATGAGCGTTTCGCCCGAACCGGCCGGAAAGCGGCTTCGCCAGCCCCCGCCACCCCGCCAGCCGATGTTCCACCGCATCTTCCGCGCCGATCCCGCCACGGTGCGCGCCGCGCTGCTGTTCCTGCGCGAAAGGTTCGACGGCAGCGCCGGGGACGAGGTCATCGCCAAGCTGGAACTGGCGTTGGCCGAGGTGCTGAACAACATCTGCGAACACGGCACCCGATACGAGGCGCTGCGCCTGGGCGGCCGGCCGCATGCGCCGCTGATCCACCTTTGCGTCGCGCGCCATGTCGGCGGCATCGCCTGCGCGGTGACGGACGACGGCCGGCCGCTGCCCTCCTCCTGCCTCGACATGCACGACCTGCCCTGGACCGGACCGCCGCCCCAGGATGCCGAGGCGATCCTGCTGCTGCCCGAGGGCGGCTTCGGCTGGTTCCTGATCCAGGAACTGACCGCCTCGCTGTGCTATTTCCGCGAGGGGCGGCGAAACTTCCTGGCCTTCGTCGTTCCGGTGGCCGATCCGGGGCCGCAAGCCGCGCCCGCCCCCCCGGACGCCTGACCTCAGTTCAGGCCGAATTGCAGCGGATAGCGGCCGTCCTGGAATTCGCCGAACATCTCCGTCACCTCGGGATGTTCCAGCGGCTCGCCGGAATGATCCGGCACCAGGTTCTGCTCGGAGACATAGGCGACGTAATAGGTCGCCTCGGTTTCGGCATAAAGGTGATAGAACGGCTGGTTGCGCGAGGGGCGCGATTCCTCGGGGATGGATTCGTACCATTCCTCGGTGTTGGAAAACTCCGGGTCCACGTCGAACACCACGCCGCGGAACGGATGTTCGCGATGGCGCACCACCTGGCCCAGACTGTATTTCGCGCTCTTGGACGGAATCCGCATCTCACCGTTCCTGTTTGGCGCGGCTCTTACAACCACCGGGCGCCGCTGTCCACCTGTGGGGCCGCAAACCACCTGCCCGCCCTGGCGTTGACGCGAGGGCCGGGACATTCCGCATCGGGACGGGACGCAGCGCCGGGCCACAGTGCCCGCCCTATCGACGGCCGTGCCCGCGCTGCGGCTTGGCCCCATCGGCCAGGCCCGCGCAACCCGCGCAACCCGCGCTGCGGGCTGCGGGCTGCGGGCTGCGGGCTGCGGGCTGCGGGCTGCGGGCTGCGGGCTGCGGGCTGCGGGCTGCGGGCTGCGGGCTGCGGGCTGCGGGCTGCGGGCTGCGAATGCCGCAGTTTCACCGGGCCGGCAAGGCCTCGCCCGGCTCCAGCGCCACGGTCGAGATCGACATCTTGGCCGAGCCTTCCTTCACCTGATCGGCATGGGCAAGATAGACCAGCACCTGGTTTTCCTCGTCATAGATCCGCTTGACCCGCAGCGACTTGAAGATCAGCGAGCGCGAGGCGCTGAACACGTCCTCGCCCTTCGGCCCCCGGCGGATGTCGCCGATCGTAACCGGGCCGGTCCGGCTGCATTCGATGGCCGAGTTCGACGGATCCTCGAACCAGTTGCCCTGGCTCAGCCGGTCGATCACCGAACGGTCGAAATAGGCCAGGTGGCAGGTCACGCCCTGCACCTGGGGATCGGCGATGGCCTCGACGATGATGTCGTTGCCGACCCAATCCACGCCGACCTTGCCGACCACCTCGGCCGAAACGGGCGCGGCCATCAGCGCCAGGGCGGCAATCCATGTCTTCATCTCGTTCTCCGGGTCAGCGAAACCGGACCAAGCATGGCAAGCCCGCACCGCCGCCGCAAGCCCCGCTGCCCGCGGCACCCCCCAGGCATGGGCCCGGCACCGCGGGCGAATCGCGCCAGCCGCGGCGCCCCGGCAAAGCGCGGCGCGAAAGCCGCCCGTCCCCTGCCGGCAGGATCGCCATGCCGGCCCGCGCAAGACCGGGGCTGACCCGTGCCGGCCGCGCGGGATCCCTGGACACACGCCGCGCGAAATCCAAAGGCCACGCGTCGAAACGCCCACCCCGCCGGAAAAGGGTTTCCCGCGCTCGACCGATGAATCTCCACCACCCGGCACGGCGGGCCATCCAGCCGGTCCGGGCCGCGCGGCTCGCCGGACAGCGGCTTCCGCCAGGACCGCAACCCGCGATGCGCCCGCGAACGGTCCAGCCGCGTCAGCCCGATGGCTCCGCCCGATCCGGCCGTCAGCCCCGCTTGAGCCGGCTTTCGATCAGCAGGTCGGCCTCGTCCAGGATCGGATGCGCGACCGAGACGATATGCGCATTCACCCGCTTCAGGTCGCGCAGGATGTCCAGGTGCAGCGAAGAGGTCTGCTGGCTCTCCGCCCGCCCCTCGCGCAGCCGCATCAGGTGGCGCTGCGCCGACATGCGCTCCAGCCGGCGGATCTCGACCTTCTCCTCCATCAGCTGCCGCGCCAGGTCGCGGTCGCGGGTCATGAAGACGGTCTGGGCCAGCCGCAGGTTCTCGATGGTCATCAGGAACAGCCCGTCGAGTTCGCGATAGCCCTCGTCGGAAAAGCGCAGGGCCAGCGCCGCCTTCTTGCGGATCTCGGGGCCGAGCCCCTTGTCGATGATGTCGCCGACATGTTCCAGGTTGATGACGTAATCCAGGATGGTGATGGCCTGGCGCCGCTGATCCTCGCCCGCCTCGCGGCCCAGGCGGGAGAGAAAGCTCTTCACCTCCTGCTGCATGCGATCCACCCGCTCTTCCAGCACGGAAACCTCGGCCAGCGGCGCATCGTCGCCGCGGTCGAAGGCGGTGTGGGCTTGCTGCAGCATCCGTTCGACCACATCGCCGATGGCCAGCGCCGCGCGGCTGGCGCGGGCCAGCGCCACCGCCGGCGTGTCCAGCGCCTGCCCGTCGAGCAGCTGCGCCTCGATCGGCGGCGGCGCCTCATCCTCGTGCAGGATCAGCCCGGTCAGCCGCGTGACCAGCCCCGAGAAGGGCCAGATCGCCGCGGCCAGCACCAGGTTGAAGGCCAGATGCGCCTCGACCGCCAGCCCGGTTTCCGGCAGGGGCACGGCGGTCAGCACCTGCGCCGCCTGGCCCGCCAGGGGCAACGCGACAAGGCAACCGACGGCGCGCACGACCAGGTTGCCCAGGGCGACGCGGCGGGCGGCGATGCCCTGCCCGGCCGTGGCCAGCACTGGCGGGATCGCCCCGCCCAGGTTGGCGCCCAGCACCAGCACCACGGTCAGCGCCGGCTCCATCCCCAGCGACAGCACCAGCATCACCACCGCCAGCGAGGACGAGCAGATCACCGCCAGCCCCGCCGCGATGGCCAGCGCCACCGGCCAGGCATTGCCCAGCATGGCCAGGAAGGCCGCCATGGCCGCGGATTCGCGCAGGGGCTCGGTCGCATGGCCCAGCAGGCCCAGCGACAGCAGCATCAGCGCGATGCCGATCAGCGCGAGCCCGCCGCCCGACCAGCCGCGCCGGGGCTGGCGGCGCATGGCATAGCCGGCCAGCAGCAGCACCGGCACCAGCGCCTCGATCCCCGAGGCGACGATCCAGGCGGTCAGCGCCGTGCCCAGGTTGGCGCCCAGCAGCACGATCTGGGCCATGCGCGGCCGGATCATGCCGCGATCCACGAATGAGGCCGTCATCAGCGCCGTCGCGGTCGAGCTTTGCAGCCCCAGCGTCGCCACCAGCCCCGAGGCAAAGGCCCGCAGCCCGGTGCGCGTGCCCCGCCCCAGCGCCATCTTGAGCCTGACGCCGAAGGCGCGCACCATCCCGTCGCGGACCAGGCCAAGCCCGAAAAGCAGCAGCGCCACGGCCCCGGCGAGCTGGAAGATGACGGAAAGGGACTGCACGGCGCCTCACCTCCTGACACGCCACGCATGGCGCATAGGGCTGATATTTGGCCCCGCGTGGCAAGGGGTCAATGGATGCGTGGGATTTGAGACATTTCCCGCCGGTGCCCTGGCAAGCCTGCCACAGGGCCGGGCTCAGGGGCCGGGCTCAGTGGGACGGGCTCAGGGGGCCGGGCTCAGGGGGCCGGGATCGGCTCGCGCCCCGCCTCGGTCAGCAGATGCAGGCCGGTTTCGTCGAAGACGACCACGCTCAGCGGCCCGCCATAGGCCGCGCCGGTGTCGATGGCCAGGCGGTTGCCGAAATGCGTCACCTGCTTGACCGGGCTGTGGCCATGCACCACCAGCAGGCCGTGATCGCTGGCATCGTCCAGGAAACCCTTGCGGATCCAGACCAGGTCGTGCTCGGTCTGCCGGGCCAGGTCGACGCCGGGGCGGATGCCGGCATGGACGAACAGCGCCTGCGGGGCCAGGTGCCACAGCGGCAGCGCATCCAGCCAGCGCAGATGCGCCTCGGGCACGGCGCGCAGCACCTCGGCATGGGTGCGGGCGGGGTCGCGGATCTCGACGCCGTAGGAGGCCAGCGTCTCGGCCGCGCCCAGCGAGGGATGCTCGAGCCAGTGCCGCCCCGAGGCCAGGCCGGGGTCGATCCATTCCGGCTGCCAGGCAAAGCGCGGCAGGAAACGGTCGTGATTGCCCTTGAGGACGATCCAGGGCAGCCCCTCGGCCTGGCCGCGCATCAGGTAGTCGACCACGCCGCGCGAATCCGGACCGCGGTCCTGCAGGTCGCCGACATGGACCAGCCTGCCGCCACCGCCATGCGCGGCATCGTCGCGCGCGATCAACTCATGCGCGGCGCGCAGCAGGTCGAGATGGCCGTGAATGTCGCCGATGGCATAGGTCCGCATGCAAGCCCCGCAAATGAAAACCCCCGGAGCCTAGTCCGGGGGTTCGCAAGGTTCAAACCTCGAATTGCAGCGGCCGCACCTGCAGGAACTTGCCGGTGGCGCGCAGCGCCTCCAGCGCCTCGGGCTTCAGCGTCTCGTCGAGATAGAGGATGGCGATGGCATCGTCCCCGGTCTTGGTCCGGCCCAGGGTGAAATTGGCGATGTTCACGCCCAGGTCGCCCAGGGTCATGCCCAGCGCGCCGATGACCCCCGGCACGTCGCGGTTGCGGGTGTAAAGCATATGCTCGCCGATCTCGGCATCGACATTGATGCCGCGGATCTGGATGAAGCGCGGCTTGCCGTCGCTAAACACGGTGCCGGCGATGGACCGCTCGCGCGTGTCGGTGACGACGGTGGCCTTGATATAGCCGTCGAAGACGCCCGACTTGGCCTGGGTGGTGGTCGCCACCTGCACCCCGCGCTCGGCCGCCATGACCGGGGCCGAGACCATGTTCACGTCCGGGTTCGTGGCCTTCATCACCCCGGCGATCACCGCGGCGTTCAGCGCCTTGAGGTTCATCTCCGAGGCGACGCCGTCGTAAAGCACGTTGATCGCCTTGATCGGCTCGTCGGTCATCTGGCCGATGAAGGCGCCCAGGTGCCCGGCCAGCTTCAGCCAGGGCCCCATCACCGCCGCTTCCTCGGCCGTGACCGAGGGCATGTTCAGCGCATTCTGCACCGCGCCGGTCAGCAGGTAGTCCGACATCTGCTCGGCGACCTGCAGGGCGACATTCTCCTGCGCCTCGGTGGTCGAGGCGCCCAGGTGCGGCGTCACCACCACGTTCGGCAGGCCGAACAGCGGGCTCTCGGTCGCGGGCTCGGTGGCGAACACGTCCAGCGCGGCGCCGGCGACATGGCCCGATTTCAACAGCGCGGCCAGCGCCTCCTCGTCGATCAGCCCGCCGCGGGCGGCATTGACGATGCGCACGCCCTTCCTGGTCTTCTCCAGGTTCTCGCGCGACAGGATGTTGCGGGTCTTCTCGGTCAGCGGCACGTGCAGGGTGATGAAATCGGCACGGGCCAGCAGCTCGTCCAGCTCGACCTTCTTCACGCCCAGCTCCTTGGCCCGCTCCTCGGACAGGAAGGGGTCATAGGCCAGCACCTTCATCTTCAGCCCCAGCGCCCGGTCGATGACGATGGAGCCGATGTTCCCCGCGCCGATGACGCCCAGGATCTTGTTGAAGACCTCGACCCCCATGAAGCGGTTCTTCTCCCACTTGCCCTCATGGGTCGAGACGCTGGCCTCGGGCAATTGCCGCGCCACGGCGAACATCAGCGCGATGGCGTGCTCCGCCGTCGTCACCGAGTTGCCGAAGGGCGTGTTCATCACGATGACGCCCTTCTTCGAGGCCGCCGGAATATCGACATTGTCCACCCCGATCCCGGCGCGGCCGATCACCTTCAGGTTGGTGGCGTTCTCCAGCAGCTTCGCCGTCACCTTGGTGGCCGAGCGGATGGCCAGCCCGTCGTACTGGCCGATGATCTCGGCGAGCTTTTCCTTGTCCTTGCCGACATCCGGCAGGTAGTCCACGTCGACGCCGCGGTCGCGAAAGATCTGGACGGCGGTTTCCGAAAGCTTGTCCGAAACAAGAACCTTGGGCATTTCTCTATCCTCTGGATATGCGGGGGCCGGCAGCGCGCCGCAGGCGCTGCAACTCGGCTTCTTTCGTGTCCAAATATCCCGGGGTCCGGGGCAGCGCCCCGGTCCGGCAGCGCGCTCAGGCGACTTCCGCCTGCGCCTCGATCTCGGCCTCGAAGGCATGTTCGATCCAGGGCATCAGCGCCGCGACATCGGCCGTCTCGACGGTCGAGCCGCACCAGATCCGCAAGCCGGGGGGCGCGTCGCGATAGGCGCCGGCATCCAGGGCCACGCCTTCCTTCTCCAGCCGCTTGGCGACGGCCTTGGCGAAGGCGGCGCCGTCCCGGATCCGCGGATCGGTGAACTTCAGGCAGACCGAGGTGGTCGAGGCCGTGGCCGGATCCTCGGCCAGGTCGGCGATCCAATCCTTGCCGGCGATGAAGTCGCGCACGGCCTTCGCATTGGCCTCGGCGCGGGCGACCAGCGCCTTGCGGCCGCCAAGGGATTGCGCCCATTTCAGCGCCACCAGGTAGTCCTCGACGCACAGCATCGAGGGCGTGTTGATGGTCTCGCCCTTGAAGATGCCCTCGATCAGCTTGCCGCCCTTGGTCATGCGAAAGATCTTCGGCAGCGGCCAGGCGGGGGTATGGCTTTCCAGCCGCTCGACGGCGCGCGGGCTCAGGATCAGCACGCCATGCGCGCCCTCGCCGCCCAGTACCTTCTGCCAGCTGAAGGTCACCACGTCGAGCTTGTCGAAAGGCAGCTCCATCGCGAAGGCGGCCGAGGTGGCGTCGCAGATGGTCAGCCCGGCGCGGTCCGCGGGGATCGCGTCGCCGTTCGGCACCCGCACGCCCGAGGTGGTGCCGTTCCAGGTAAAGACCACGTCGTTGTCGAAATCGACCTCGGCGAAATCCACGATCTTGCCGTAATCGGCCTTGCGGACCACCGCATCCAGCTTGAGCTGCTTCACGACATCCGTGACCCAGCCCTCGCCGAAGCTTTCCCAGGCCAGCATCTCGACCTTGCGCGCGCCCAGCAGCGACCACAGCGCCATCTCGACGGCGCCGGTGTCCGAGGCGGGAACGATGCCGATGCGGTAATCCGCCGGCACGCCCAGCACGTCGCGGGTCAGGTCGATGGCCTCGGCCAGCTTGGCCTTGCCCACGGCGGCCCGATGCGAGCGGCCCAGCGGCGCGTCGGCAAGCATGTCCAGCGAGAAATTGGGGATCTTGGCGCAGGGGCCCGAGGAAAAGCGCGGATTGGCCGGCCGCGCGGCCGGAGCAGTCTTGCCCATGATGTTAGCCTTCCAGCTATGAAGCGCCGCGTTGGGGCGGCGTGTCCCGCTGATGGCCTTAGCGCCGCCGAAGGATTCCCGCAAGAAAAAATTGCAAGCCATGCATGCGACAGTTTTTCGGCATGAATCCGACTGATTGATCCGCCGCGGCGCTTTGGCTAGTGCTGCCGGAAACAATCGCCAAGGGGGCCAGCATGTTCACCGTCACCATCCTTGCCGCGCCCAGCCGCGCGGACCTGTCCGCCGCGCTGGTCGACGACCTGCGCCGCGCCTGGGATGGCGGGCATGTCATCTGGCTGGCCCAGGGCACCGCCGCCGAATTTCCCCTCGCCGCCGAGCCGGCGGATTTCTGGCAGACATGGGAACGGCTGCAGGCCGAGGGCTTCGACCTGGCGATCCAGCCCACGCGCGGCCGGCGCAAGGCGGTGCTGCTGGCCGACATGGATTCGACCATGATCCAGCAGGAATGCATCGACGAGCTGGCCGATGTCGCCGGCGTGGGCGAGCGCGTCGCCGCCATCACCGCCCGCGCCATGAACGGAGAGCTGAACTTCCACGAGGCCCTGCTGGCCCGCGTCGGCCTGCTGGCCGGCCTGCGCGAATCGGCCATCGCCGAGGTGCTGGACAATCGCATCACGCTGGCCCCCGGCGGCCGGCAGCTGGTGGCGACGATGCATGCGCAGGGCGCCTATGCCGCGCTGGTCTCGGGCGGGTTCACCGATTTCACCGGCCCGGTCGCCCGCGCGCTCGGCTTCGACGAGCATCGCGCCAACACGCTCCTGGCCGAGGAAGGCGTGCTGACCGGCCATGTCGCCCTGCCGATCCTGGGCCGCGAGGCCAAGGTCGAGGCGCTGCGCGACATCACCGCCGCCCGCGGCCTGGCCCCCGCCGACGTGCTGGCGGTGGGCGACGGCGCCAACGACCTCGACATGCTCAAGCTGGCCGGCATGGGCGTCGCGCTGCACGCCAAACCCGTGGTCGCAGCCCAGGTGGGCTTGCGAATCAACCACGGCGACCTGACCGCGCTGCTCTATCTGCAAGGCTATGCGGCCGAGGAATTCGCCGCATAGGACCGTCGGCCGCCCGCATCACCCCGCGGCAAAAGCGCAGGGCGCGGACCCGCACGAACTTGCGATCATGACCCATCGGTGACAGAAGCAGGGGATGAATCCGCGCCTCAAAGCCCTGACCGTCCACCTGCTGACCGCGACCGGAGCGGTGCTGTCCATGCTTGCCCTGCTGGCCGCCGTCCGGGGCGAATGGTCGCAGATGTTCTTCTGGCTGGTCATCGCGCTGATCGTGGACGGCGTCGACGGCCCGCTGGCGCGGCGCTATCACGTCAAGACCAACTGGCCGACCTATGACGGCGTGTTGATGGACCTGATCATCGACTACCTGACCTATGTCTTCATCCCGGCCTATGCGCTGTTCATGTCGGGGCTTTTGCCGGGCTGGACCGGCTGGATCGCGATCATCGCCATCACCTATGGCAGCGTGATCTATTTCGCCGACACCCGGATGAAGACCCGCGACAATTCCTTTGCCGGCTTCCCCGCCTGCTGGAACATGGTGGTGCTGGTGCTGTTCGCGATCAAGCCGGATTTCTGGCTGACGCTGGCCATCGTCGTGGCGCTGGCGATCGCCATGTTCACCAATCTCAAGTTCATCCACCCGATGCGCACCGAACGCTGGCGCCTGGTCTCGCTGCCCGTCACCGTGGCCTGGGTGGGGTTCTCGGTCTGGGCGGTGCTGGTCGATTTCCACCCCGAAAGCTTTGCCCGCTGGGGGCTGCTGCTCAGCTCGCTCTGGCTGATGTTCGCGGGCCTCGCCCAGCAGCTGACCGAGCGGCGGGCTTGATCGCCGGCCGTTTTGCCGGGAAGCTGCGCCCAGGGATCAGCCCAAGGGGGACGGGGATGCTTGCGAAACTGATGCAGACGGCCGCGCTGGCGGCGATTCTGGCCACGCCGGCGCTGGCGGCGCCGGATTCGATCACGCTGGCCATGGTGCTGGAGCCGCCGAACCTGGACCCGACCGGGGGCGCCGCCGCCGCCATCGACGAGGTGGTCTATGCCAATGTCTTCGAGGGCCTGACCCGCATCGCCCCCGACGGCAGCGTCAAGCCCGGCCTGGCCGAAAGCTGGGACAGCGCCGACGGCCAGACCTACACCTTCCGCCTGCGCCCCGGCGTGACCTTCCACGACGGCGCCGCCTTCGACGCGCAGGACGTGGTCTTCTCGCTCGACCGCGCCCGCGCGCCCGACAGCACCAACGCCCAGAAGGCCCTGTTCGAGGGCATCGAGACGGTCGAGGCCCTGGACCCGCTGACCGTCCGCGTCACGCTCAAGGCGCCGGACGGCGGCTTTCCGTTCAAGATGGCCTGGGGCGACGCGGTGATGGTGGACGAGGCCAGCGTGGCCGGGATCGCCACCAGGCCCGTCGGCACCGGCCCGTTCCGCTTCGGCGAATGGCGGCAGGGCGACCATATCCGGCTCGACGCCTTCGAGGGCTACTGGGGCGAAAAGCCGGCGCTGAAAGCCGCCACCTTCCGCTTCATCGCCGATCCCAGCGCCGCCTTCGCGGCGATGATGGCAGGCGACATCGACGCCTTCCCGATCTATCCCGCCCCGGAAACCCTGGCGCAGCTGCAGGCCGATCCACGCTTCAAGGTGCTGGTCGGCACCACCGAGGGCGAGACGATCCTGGCCATGAACCACAAGCACCCGGCGCTGGCCCAGGCCAAAATACGCGAGGCCATCGCCCATGCCGTCAACCGCCAGGAAATCATCGACGGCGCCATGTTCGGCTATGGCACGCCCATCGGCACGCATTTCGCGCCGCACCATCCCGATTACGTCGACCTGACCGCGAAATCGCGATACGACCCCGAACTGGCGAAAACGCTGCTGGCCGAGTCGGGCACCCAGATCCCGACCCTGCGCCTCGCCCTGCCGCCGACGCCCTATGCCCGCCGCGGCGGCGAGATCGTGGCGGCCGAATTGCGCGCCGTGGGCATCCAGACCCAGATCACCAACATGGAATGGGCGCAATGGCTGGAACAGGTGTTCAAGAACGCCGATTACGACCTGACCATCATCAGCCATGTCGAGCCGATGGACATCGGCATCTACGCCCGCAAGGATTATTACTTCAACTACCGGAACCCGGCCTTCGACGAGACCATGGCCCGGCTCGACGCCGCCACCGACCCGGCGGAACGCTCGGCGCTGCTGAAACAGGCGCAGGAGATCATCGCCGGCGATCATGCCAACGCCTTCCTGTTCCAGCTGGCGAAGACCGGCGTCGCCAAGGCGGAAATCGAGGGGCTGTGGGAAAACGCCCCGATGCCCGCAAACGACCTGACCCAGGTGCACTGGACGCAATAGGGGCGTCGAGTCCGGCTTCTTCGTTCCCCAAATACCCAAGGAACGCCGCCACCCGCGCGGCGTTTCAGTTCTTCAGCACCAGGCACCGCCCGCCCAGGCCCCGCAGCCGGTTGCAGAAGGCATGGGCCTCGGACTTCGAGGAATAGCCGATCTGCGCGGTGAAAAGCTTCCTCGGCCCGCCCGAGATCTTGCGATGCACATAGCTCACGCGCTTGCCGCCCAGGATCGGCCGCAGCTGCCGGTTCAGCCGCGCGACCTGCGCGCTGGCCCCCGACTGGCTGGGATGGGTGGCGACGATCACGCCCCAGGGCCAGGGATGGTCGGGGGTCTGGAACTCGCGCAGCTTGCGCGCGCTGGCCAGGTCGATGCAGGCCTGGCGAAAGGGCCGCTCCTTGTCCAGCCGCACGTCCAGCCGCTGGGGCGGATCGTCGCGCCAGATCCAGGCGGTCTGGCCGGTGATCGCCTGGACATAGTCCTGCGTCTCCCAGGGCAGGCCGCCCCCCTGCGAGACGAAGCGCGCGGCACGGTTCTCGCCGCCGTTATAGGCCACCGCGGCCAGGCCGACATTGCCGAAGCTCGCCGTCAGCGTCGCCAGGTAGCGCGCCGAGGCCTCGATGGCCTTGGCCGGGTTGAAGGGATCGTCCAGCCCGACCATCTCGGCGGTGCCGGGCATGAATTGCGCGATGCCCATGGCGCCGACCGGGCTGATCGCGCCCGGCTCGAACAGGCTTTCCTTCCACAGCAGCCGGGCGAGGAAATGCGGATCGAGCCCGTTCTTCCCCGCCGCCCGCTCGATGGCCGAGCAGACATCGGGCACATAGGCGGCGACCGAAATGCAATAGGTGCCGTCATCCGTGCAGCGCAGCTGGTCCGGGGGCGGCGGCGGGCCATGGACCGCGTCCTCCACCGCCTGGACGGGAAGGGCAAGGAAAGCGGCGGAAACGGCGGCGGCAAGGGCCAGAACCGGACGGCGCATGGTGAACCCGGATGGAGTGGTCGGATGTCCAATAGCAGGCAAGGCGCGGCTTGGGAACCGCGCCTGCGCGCTTACTGGGCCTTCTTGCCCTTGCCCTTGCCGCCCTGCCCGTTGCCCTTCCCGGCGGGTTTTCCGGCTTCCGCCGCCCTGGCCGATTTGCGCGCGGCGCGGGCGGCCTCTTTCTCGGCCGCCTTGGCCGCCTGTTTCGCGGCCTTGCGCTCGGCCTTCTCGGCCTCCTTCACCCGCTTCTTCTCGGCCCTCTCGGCCTCCTTGATGCGCTTCCTCTCGGCCTTGTCGGGCAGCGGCCGCACCGGGCGCGGGGACTTGGACGGCGCGGCAGAAGCGGGGGCGGCAGGCTCGGCAGCCACATCCGCGGCGGGCTCGGCCTGTTCGGCGCGGCGGCGCTTTTCGGCGGCGGCGCGGCGCATCGCCTGGGCCAGCGCCTTGCGCACAGCCTCGTCCTGTTCGCTTTGCTTCATCGCGCGCAGGTCGCGCTGCAAGGCGGCCAGCGCGGCCTGATCCAGCAGGCGCAGCGCCGCGGTCTGGGTCTGCTCGGCAATCGCATCCAGGTCGCGCGAGGCGGAGGCGGTCGGATCGGCGGGCTTGGCCATGGGCTCTCTCCTTTCAGGCTGGGCGGATCAGGGCGGAATCTGCCACGCCCGGCCGACGCTGGCCAGAAAAAGAACGCCCCGGCCGTGGACGGGCCGGGGCGGGCATGGGGTCGGAACCGGAAGGCGCGGTTATTGCGCGGCCTGGGCCTCGGCGGTCTGCACCTCGCCCGCGGGCGCCAGGTAGCCGTTGGGCAATTCGACCAGAGGCCCTTCCAGCGCCAGGCTTTCGGCGCGGGTGCGGACCTTGACCGCGGTGCCGCTGGGGATCTCGTCGAACAGGTCCATGATGTCCTGGTTGAACAGCCGGATGCAGCCGGCCGAGGTCGCCTTGCCGATCGAGGACGGATCCATCGTGCCATGGATGCGATACATGGTGTCGCGCCCGCCCTTGTACAGATAAAGCGCGCGCGAGCCCAGCGGGTTGTCCACCCCGCCGCGCAGCCCGCCCTTGAGCGGGCCGTAAAGCTCGGGCTGGGTGCGGACCATGTTGGCGGTGGGCGTCCAGCTGGGCCAGGCATGCTTGCGGCCGATGGTTGCGCTGCCCTGGAAGTTCTTGCCCGCCTGGCCGACCGCGACGCCATAGCGCATGGCCTCGCCACTGCCCAGCACGTGATAAAGGAAGCGCGCATAGGGATCGACGACGATGGTGCCGGCGCCTTCGGGGCCGTTGTAGGGCACGCGCTGGCGGCGGTTGCGCTCGGTCAGATAGGCGGGGCGGACGGCGTTGATCTCGATCGGCTCGCCATTGGGGCCGGTATCGGTCCGCGCGCCATAGACGCCGTGATCGGGCGGCGGTTGGGTCGGGGTCTCGGCGGCAGGCGCACAGGCGGCAAGGCCAAGGCCCACCACCAGCAAAAGCGGAGCAAGGCGCATCGTTTTTCCCTTCATAGCGCACCGCGCCCAGGGGCGCGGCGGTGGCAGCTGTGAGATTGCGTCGAATGACGCGCCCGACCCGAGCAGAGGGCGGGCAAGAGTTGCAACCCCTTATCAGCCCTTCCGGTTCTGCGGCGTCAAGCCTTGGACCCGCCGGACATGCGCAATCGTTACCGAACTGTTGCCCAAACGCGCGATTTTCCGCGCCTGCCGGGCCCGATCCGCGGGTTTCGGAACCGGCGCGGGGCCAGCGACGTTGGCTTGCCGATCGGCCAAGCGCCGCAAACCCGCAAGGAAAGGAAGCTTTTCATGACCCTGACCGCCTTGCTCATCACGCTCATCATCGGGGCGATCGCCGGCTGGCTGGCCGGGCTGATCGTCAAGGGCCATGGCGAGGGGCTGCTGATGAACATCGTCATCGGCATCCTGGGCGCCGTGATCGCCGGCTGGCTGTTCCCGATGCTCGGCCTGGGCATGAGCGCCTCGGCCCCCATCCTCGGCACGATCATCTTCGCCACCCTGGGCGCGGTGATCCTGCTGGTGGTGCTGCGCCTCGTCAAGCGGGCCTGACACCGCGGCGGACGGCAAGAAAGGGGGCCTTTGAAAGGCCCCCTTTTTCCATGCTTGCCGCGATTTTCAGGCGCGGGCGGGTTGCAGCGCCGGACGGCCGGCTGCCTTGGCGCCGCGCAGGTAGCGGGCATAGCCCAGATCCTCGGCCGCGATGTCGGGCTTGCGCCCCGAGATCAGGTCGGCGATCAGCCGCCCCGAGCCCGCCGACATGGTCCAGCCCAGCGTGCCGTGGCCGGTGTTGAGGTAAAGGTTCGGGATCGGCGTCGCGCCGACGATGGGCGTGCCGTCCGGCGTCATCGGCCGCAGCCCGGTCCAGAACAGCGCCTTTTCCGCATCGCCCGCGCCGCCGAACAGCTCGCCCACCGATTTCGCCAGCGTTTCCTTGCGCCGCGGATTCAGGCTCAGGTCGTAGCCGGCGATCTCGGCCAGCCCGCCGACGCGGATGCGGTCGCCCAGGCGGGTGATCGCGACCTTGTAGGTCTCGTCCATCACCGTCGAGACCGGGGCGCGGCTTTCGTCCTGGATGTCGATGGTCAGCGAATAGCCCTTGAGCGGATAGACCGGCAGCTTCAGGCCCAGGTGCCGCACCATGCGCGGCGAATAGGAGCCCAGCGCCAGAACATAGCGATCCGCGGTCAGCCGGCCCTTGTCGGTGCGCACGGCGCTGATGCGGCCGCCCTCGGCCTCCAGCGCCTCGATGCCGACGCCCCAGCGGAAGGTCACGCCCGCCGCCACGGCCATCTCGGCCAGGCGGTTGGTAAAGAGGAAGCAGTCCCCGGTCTCGTCCCCCGGCAGGCGCAGCCCGCCGACAATCCGCTCGGCCGAACCGGCCAGCCCCGGCTCGGCGGCGACGCAGCCGTCGCGGTCCAGAACCTCGAAGGGCACACCATCGGCGCGCAGCACCTCGATGTCCTTGCCAGCCGCATCCAGCTGCTGCTGCTTGCGGAAGATCTGCAAGGTGCCCTGCGTGCGCTCGTCATAGCGGATGCCGGTTTCGGCCCGCAGCTCGCCCAAGCAGTCGCGGCTGTATTCGGCCAGCCGCACCATGCGGCTCTTGTTGACGGCATAGGCCGAAGAGGTGCAGTTCCCCAGCATCCGCGCCATCCAGGAAACCCGCTGCCAGTCCAGCCTGGGCTGGATCACCAGCGGCGCATGGCGCTGGAACATCCATTTCAGCGCCTTCAGCGGCACGCCCGGCGCCGCCCAGGGCGAGGAATAGCCGGGCGAGATCTCGCCGGCATTGGCAAAGCTCGTCTCCAGCGCCGGCCCGTCCTGCCGGTCGATCACCGTCACCTCATGCCCGGCCTTGGCCAGATACCAGGCCGACGTGACGCCCAGGACACCGGCCCCAAGAACGATGATCTTCATAGTCGCGCACCCCCCAAAATCCGAGTCGAGGGCAAGGATAGCAGCCGGCGCGGAAATGAAATCCCGATTCCGGCGGAAAATAGGCTTCATGCATCACATAATCGTCGTATACACGGTATTTTCTCGAATATCCTTCGATCATATTGCGGATAGACGAAAGATCGCCGCGATACGGCAAGAATCGGCCGGCCGGATTGCGGCCCGGCGGGGCTCTGCCTAAGCTTGGCCGGATTGTCCCAGGTTTTTCGGATCATGCCAGCAACAGCCCGCAAGAGCCCCTTTGCCCCGTTCCGCCACCGCGACTTCCGGCTGCTCTGGTCGGCGACGCTGATCTCGAACTTCGGCGGGTTGGTGCAGGCGGTGGGCGCGGCCTGGATGATGACGCAGCTGACCGATTCGGCGACGCTGATCGCGCTGGTGCAGGCGTCGAACACGTTGCCGATCATGCTGTTCGCGCTGCTTTCGGGGGCGCTGGCCGACATCTTCGACCGCCGCACGCTGCTGCTGGGGGCGCAGGTCTTCATGGCCGCGGTCTCGGTGCTGCTGGCGGTGCTGACCTGGCAGGGCTGGATGACGCCCTTGCTGCTCTTGTCGCTGACCTTCCTGATCGGGGTCGGGCAGGCGATCTACAACCCGCCCTGGCAGGCCAGCATGCAGGACCTGGTGCCGCGCGACGACCTGCCGGCGGCGGTGTCGCTGAACTCGGTGGGCTTCAACCTGATGCGTTCGGTCGGGCCGGCGGTGGGCGGGATCATCACCGCCGCCTTCGGCGCGGCGGCGGCATTCGCGGTCAATGCGGCAAGCTATATCCCGCTGCTCGGCGCGCTGATCCGCTGGCATCCGGTGACGCCGCCCCGCACCACCACGCCCGAGCCCTTCGTTGCCGCCGTGGGTGCGGGCCTGCGCTATGTGGCGCTGTCGCCGAACCTGATGCGGGTGCTGTCGCGCGGGGCGCTGTTCGGCTTTTCGGCCATCGTGGTCATGGCGCTGCTGCCGCTGGTGGCCAAGCAGAACCCCGCCGGGGGCTCGCTGCTGTTCGGGCTGCTGCTGGGCTGCTTCGGGCTGGGCGCGATCGCCGGCGCGCTGATCAACCCGCTGGTGCGCGAGCGGCTGGACAACGAGAATGTGGTCCGCGTCGCCTTTGCCGCCTTCGGCGCCTCGGCGCTGATGCTGGCGCTGACCGAAAGCACCTGGCTGCACGCGCTGGCCATGCTGCCCGCCGGGGCCAGCTGGGTGCTGGCGCTGTCGCTGTTCAACGTCACCGTGCAGCTTTCGACGCCGCGCTGGGTGGTGGCGCGCGCGCTGGCGCTTTACCAGACCGCGGTCTTCGGCGGCATGGCGGCGGGGGCCTGGATCTGGGGCTCGGTCGCCAACAGTTACGACGTGAACACGGCGCTGATCGCCGCCTCGGTGCCGCTGTTCCTGGGCGCGGTGCTGGGCCATTGGCTGCGCATCCCCGAATTCGGCACGCTGGACCTGGACCCGGTGAACCGCTTTCGCGAGCCCGAGCTGGCGCTGGACCTGCGCGGCCGCTCGGGGCCGATCATGGTGATGATCGACTATGAGATCGACCAGCTCGACGTGCCCGAGTTCCTGCGGCTGATGGCCTTGCGCCGCAACATCCGCCGCCGCGACGGCGCGCGCAACTGGGCGCTGTTGCGCGACCTGGAACATCCCGAGCGCTGGACCGAAAGCTATCACATCGCCACCTGGGACGAATACGTGCGCCACAACCTGCGCCGCACCAAGGCCGATTTCGAGACCTACCAGGACTTGAACAAGCTGCATCGCGGGACCGAACCGCCCGTGGTCCACCGCATGATCGAGCGCCACACCGTCAGCCTGGACGACGACGTGCCGCTGATCGGCAAGCTGGAAGTGCCCTGAGCGCAAAGGCCGCTTTACCGCGCCCCGGCGCCGCACTAGCGTTTCCCCATGCTGCGCTATGTGATCCGCCGCCTGATCTCGCTTGGCCTGAGCCTGCTTTTGGCCTCGGCGCTGATCTTTTCGGTGGTCGAGCTGGTGCCGGGCGATCCGGCCAGCTTCATGCTGGGCACCGGCGCCCAGCCCGAGACGGTGGCGGCGCTGCGCCAGCAGATGGGCTTGGACCTGCCTTTGCCGCTGCGCTACCTGCATTGGCTGGGGGGCGTGCTGGCGGGCGACCTGGGCCACAGCTTCACCTACAAGACGCCGGTGGCGGGGATGATCCTCGACCGGATGCAGGTCTCGCTGCCGCTGGCGCTGATGGCGCTGGCGCTGGCGGTGCTGATCGCCCTGCCCATCGGCATGTTCGCCGCCGCAAGGCGCGGCCGGGCGGGCGACACCGGGGTCATGGCGGCGACGCAGGTCGGCATCGCGCTGCCGAATTTCTGGTTCGCCATGCTGCTGGTGCTGCTGTTCGCGGTGAAGCTGCGCTGGCTGCCCGCCGGCGGCTTTCCCGGCTGGGACCATCCCGCGGCGGCGCTGAAATCGCTGCTGCTGCCCGCCGTGGCGCTGGCCCTGCCGCAGGCGGCGATCCTGGCGCGCGTGCTGCGCTCGGCCCTGGTCGAGACGCTGGGCCAGGACTACATCCGCACCGCCCGCGCCAAGGGGCTGAGCGCCGGGCAGGCGCTGTCGCGCCACGCTCTGCGCAATGCGCTGATCCCGGTGCTGACCATCATGGGGATGCAGTTTTCCTTCCTGCTGGCGGGGGCGATCATCATCGAGAACGTGTTCTACCTGCCCGGCCTTGGCCGGCTGATCTTCCAGGCCATCACCCAGCGCGACCTGATCGTGGTGCAGGGCGCGGTGCTGGTGCTGGTGGCGGCGGTGATCCTGGTCACTTTCCTGGTGGACCTGTCCTATGCGCTGGTCGACCCGAGGCTGCGCAGATGAGGGCATCGCTGATCCTGGGCGCGCTGCTTTCCGGGCTGGCGCTGGCCGCGGCGCTGGTCTCGTTCCTGTGGACGCCGGCCGACGTGACGCAGCTTGCCATCGCGCAAAAGCTGCTGCCGCCCTCGGGCCAGCATTGGCTGGGCACCGACCATTTCGGCCGCGACATGCTGTCGATGATCATGGTCGGCGCGCGCACCTCGATCGCGGTGGCGCTGGTCGCGGTGGGCATCGGCATGGGTTTCGGCGTGCCGCTGGGCCTGCTCGCCGCAGCGCGGGGCGGCTGGATCGACGAGGTGGTCATGCGCGGCAACGACCTGGTCTTTGCCTTCCCCAGCCTGGTCATCGCCATCCTGATCACCGCGGCGCTGGGGCCCTCGGCGCTGAACGCGATCATCGCCATCGGCATCTTCAACATCCCGGTCTTTGCCCGCGTCACCCGCGGAGGCGCGCTGCCGATCTGGACGCTCGACTATATCCGCGCGGCGCAGGTCGCCGGCAAGGGCGCCAGCCGCATCAGCATCCAGCACATCCTGCCCAATATCGCCAACCTCTTGATCGTGCAGGGCACCATCCAGTTCAGCCTGGGGATTTTGGCCGAGGCGGGGCTGTCCTATGTCGGCCTCGGCGCGCAGCCGCCGACGCCCAGCTGGGGGCGGATGCTGGCCGAGGCGCAGACCATGGTGGCGCTGGCCCCGCATGTCGCCGTCATCCCCGGCCTGGCCATCGTCGTGACCGTGCTGGGGCTGAACCTGCTGGGCGACGGGCTGCGCGACGCGCTGGACCCCAGATTGCGCAGGTCGCCATGATCAGGACCGGCAGGCTGGCCGTCGGCATCGGCGGGCATGACATCCTGCGCGGCATCGACCTGGCGCTGCCGCCGGGCCGCATCACCGGGCTGGTCGGCGAAAGCGGCTCGGGCAAGTCCATGGCGGCGCTGGCGATCATGGGCCTGCTGCCCCAGGGCATGGCTGCCGACGGCCGGGTGGAGCTGGACGGCCAGAACCTGCTGGAACTGCCCGAACGCGAGCTGTGCCGCATCCGCGGCAAGCGCATCGGCATGATCTTCCAGGAACCGATGACGGCGCTGAACCCGCTGATGACCATCGGCGACCAGGTGGCCGAGGTGCTGCGCATCCACCAGGGCCTGGACCGCAAGACGGCGCAGGAGCGTGCCCGCGACCGGCTGGACCGCGTCGGCCTGGCCGCGCCGCGCTTTCCGCTGACGCTTTACCCGCACGAGCTGTCGGGCGGCCAGCGCCAGCGCGTCGCCATCGCCCTGGCCATCGCGCTGCGTCCCGACCTGCTGATCGCCGACGAGCCGACGACGGCGCTGGACGTGACCACGCAGGCCCGCATCCTCGACCTGCTCAAGGGGCTGGTCCGGGACGAGGGGATGGCGCTGCTGCTGATCACCCACGACCTTGCGGTGGTCGCGGGCATCGCCGACCATGTGGCGGTCATGCAGCGCGGCACCATCGTCGAGGAAGGCCCGACCGAGCAGGTGTTCCGCCAGCGCCGCCACGCCTATACCCGCGCGCTCTTCGCCGCCTCGACCCACCAGCCGCGGCTGGTGCTGCCCCCGGCGCAGCCGCGGCCGCTGCTGCAGGTCGAGGGGGCGGTGCGCGAATACCCCCTGCCCCGCCGCGGCCTGGCCGCACCGCGCGAAACCCTGCGGGCGGTGGACGGGGTCGGCTTTCGCCTCGACGCCGGGGAATCGGTCGGGCTGGTCGGCGAATCCGGCTGCGGGAAATCGACGCTGACGCGGGCGATCCTGGGGCTCGACCCGCTGCAGGGCGGCCGCATCCTGCTGGACGGGCAAGAGGTGCGCGCCGGCCGCGCCATGGCCGCGGAGCTGCGCGCCAGGATGCAGGTGGTGTTCCAGGATCCCTTCGGCAGCTTCGATCCGCGCTGGCGGGTCGAGCGGCTGGTGGCCGAGCCCTTTCACCTGACCGGCCTGCCCCGCGACTGGCGCGAGCAGGTGGCCGAGGCGCTTTACGAGGTCGGCATTACCGGCGACGCCATGCGCCGGCACATCCACGAATTTTCCGGCGGCCAGCGCCAGCGCATCGCCATCGCCCGCGCGCTGATCATCAAGCCGCGGCTGATCGTGCTGGACGAGGCGGTCAGCGCGCTGGACGTGCGGGTGCGGGCGCAGGTGCTGGACCTGCTGGCGCGGCTGCGGGGCAGCCACGGGCTGGCCTATCTGTTCATCAGCCACGACCTGCCGGTGGTGCGCCAGATCACCGACCGGGTGCTGGTGATGGAAAAGGGCCGCATCGTCGAGGCCGGCCCCACCCACCAGGTACTCGGGCAGCCGCAGCATCCCTATACGCAAAGCCTGCTGGCGGCCACGCCGCGCATCCCGGCGGCGTGGCAGGCTCACATTCCGGTCAACGGCCTTGCGCTTTCGCCGCCCGCTCCATAACTGCTGCGGACTTGTTCTAAGCGAGACGGGACATGACACGCGAAGATCACGGCAAGGGCCCCGCCGCCGGCCGCAGGAATCGCCCGGCTTCCGCGGGAAAGCCCGCCTTCCGTTCCCTGATGGGCAGCGGCCTGCCGGCCATGCCCGAATCACCGATTCCCGACCTGGCCCGGCGCAACCGCACGCCCGATCCGCTGCAGCCGCGCCCGGCCATGGACGGCGCGGGGACGGCGCGGGAAGCCGAACCCCTGCCGGCGCGCGGGGAACGCTGCGGCAACCGCATTGAATCTGCATGAAGATCGGCGAAATCCCAGCCGCGGGGCCTGAATGACAACAGGCCCCGCGCAGCCGCAGGGCCTGTTGCTCCTCCCCTGTCATGGCGGCCAGCCTCCCCGCGTAGCCGCCCAGGTATCTCTTGCCGATCAGGCTTCGATCAACTCTGCCTGACGCACGATCACTTGTGCCTGACGGATGGACGCTATGTCAACCAGTCTACCTTTGTATACCGTCGCGCCGGCGCCGGTCCGCTTGGCTTCCTCCATCGCGGCCAGGATCTCGCGCGCCTCGGTCACGGCCTTTTCGCTGGGCGAGAAGACCTCGTTGGCCAGCGCCACCTGCTTGGGATGGATCGCCCATTTCCCGACCATGCCCAGCGTGGCCGAGCGGCGGGCCTGCGCCCGGAAGCCCTCGTCGTCGCTGAAATCGCCAAACGGGCCGTCCACCGGCAACACGCCATGGGTGCGGCAGGCGGCGACGATGGCTGTCTGCGCCCAGTGCCAGGGGTCGGACCAGTATTTCGCGCCCTCATGCAGCATGTAGTAGTTTTCCTGGGTGCCGCCGATGCCGGTGGTGGCCATGCCCATGCTGGCGGCGAAATCCGCCGCGCCCAGGCTCATCGCCTGCAGGCGGGGCGAGGATGCCGCGATCTCTTCGACATGGGCGATGCCGGCGGCGGATTCGATGATGACCTCCAGGCCGATGCGCTTCTGCCGGCCCCTGGCTGCCTCGATCGCCGTCACCAGCGCGTCCACCGCATAGATGTCGGCGGCATTGCCGACCTTGGGGATCATGATCTGGTCCAGCCGCTCGCCGGCCTGCTCCAGCAGGTCGACCACGTCGCGATACCACCAGGACGTGTCCAGCCCGTTGATCCTGACCGACAGGGTCTTGGTCCCCCAGTCGATGTCGCCGACGGCCTGGATCACGTTGCGGCGCGCCTGCTCCTTGTCGTCGGGGGCGACCGAATCCTCAAGGTCCAGGTTGATGACATCGGCGGCCGAGCCGGCCATCTTTTCGAACAGCGCCGCGCGCGAGCCGGGGCCGAAAAGCTGGCAGCGGTTCAGGCGGGCGGGCGCGGGGGGTTGCGTACGGAAGGACATGGCTTGCCTTTCGGGTAAGGATGTTTCAAACGGCGCTGCGAAACTGATAGATAATTGCTGCGGCTGCATCAAGCTGATTTTGCACCTGCGAAAACCCCCGCATCTTGACGCCCTGCCGCTTTCGGCGCAGGACCGCGCTAGCAGGCCCTGGGACAGGAGAAACGACATGACCCGCACCGTCTATCTGAATGGCGACTATCTGCCGGAAGCCGAAGCCAAGGTGTCGATCTTCGACCGCGGCTTCGTGATGGGCGACGGCGTCTACGAAGTGACCAGCGTGCTGGGGGGCAAGCTGCTGGACTTTGCCGGCCACATGACGCGGCTGACCCGTTCGCTGGCCGAACTCGGCATGGGCAATCCGCTGACCGACGACGAATGGCTGGCCGCGCATCGCCAGCTGGTGGCGCTGAACGAGGTGGTCGAGGGCATGGTCTACCTGCAAGTCACCCGCGGCAATCCCGGCGACCGCGACTTCGCCTATCCGCCCGAGGACACGCCGCAGACCGTGGTCATGTTCACCCAGTCCAAGCCCGGCCTTGCCGACAATCCGCAGGCCAAGACCGGCATCCGGGTGATCTCGATCCCCGACCTGCGCTGGCACCGGCGCGACATCAAGACGGTGCAACTGCTCTATCCCTCGATGGCCAAGATGGAGGCCAAGCACCAGGGCGTCGACGACGCCTGGTTCACCGAGGACGGCTTCGTGACCGAGGGCACCTCGAACAACACCTATATCGTCAAGGACGGCCGGATCGTCACCCGCCCGCTGTCCAACGACATCCTGCACGGCATCACCCGCGCCTCGCTGCTGCGCTATGCGGCCGAGGCGCAGATGCAGATCGAGGAACGCCCCTTCACCATCGCCGAGGCGCAGGCGGCGGACGAAGCCTTCTTCACCTCGGCCTCGGCCTTCGTGATGCCGGTGGTCGAGATCGACGGCGCGGCGCTGGGCAGCGGCCGGCCCGGCCCGGTGGCGACCCGCCTGCGCGAGATCTACCTCGAGGAATCGCGCAAGTCCGCGATCTGACCCCCTGGGCGCAGATAGTCGAAAAGGCGCACGGGCCGGCCCCGCGCGCCTTCTCCATGACCCCTGCCCCCGATCAGGTCGCCGCGCCCTTGCGTCCAGGGTGATCGCGCCCACGTCGCGGACCAGGGTATCGCGCAGGATGGCCATGTCCTCGCCATCCAGCACCACGCGCATATCGTCGCCGTCCTGCACCAGCATATATTCCTCGGCGCCTGCATAGTCCTCGGCCAGGGTGATGGCGATGGTGTCCCCGCCGGCATAGGCGATGTCGGCCGCACCGCCCGCATCGCTGCGCAGCACGATCAGGTCGGCGCCATCGCCGCCCTCGACCAGATCGCCCGCCCCGGCATGGATCGTATCGTCGCCCGTGCCGCCCAGCAACGTGTCGGGCCGCTCGGGGTCCGAGGCGTCGGGCGACAGGATCAGGTCGTTACCATGCTCGCCCTCGATGAAGACCGCGCCGCCGTGATCCTCGATCCGGTCGCGGCCCGCACCGCCGATGATCTCGTGATTGCCCGAGCCGCCGTCGAGGGCGCCCAGGTCATGGGCGCCGTAAAGATCGTCGTCGCTCCCCAGGTCGATCTCGTCATTCCCGGCGCCGGCCCGCCCGCCAGGCATTCTTCCGTGGACAAATATCCCGCAGGGGGAGTCCGCCGCGCCGGCGGCGGACGGGGGACGCGAAGTCCCCCGCGGCCGCGCCGCTTGCGCCGCTCAGTGCCCCAGGATCTGGCTCAGGAACAGCTTGGTGCGTTCGGACCGGGGGTTGTTGAAGAACTCCTTCGGCGTGTTCTGCTCGACGATCTGGCCCTGGTCCATGAAGATCACCCGATGCGCCACCGCCTGCGCAAAGCCCATCTCATGGGTCACGCAAAGCATGGTCATGCCGTCCTCGGCCAGTTCGATCATCGTGTCCAGAACCTCCTTGATCATCTCGGGGTCCAGCGCCGAGGTCGGCTCGTCGAACAGCATGATCCGCGGGCGCATGCACAGCGCGCGGGCGATGGCCACGCGCTGCTGCTGGCCGCCCGACAGCTGGCCGGGGTATTTATGCGCCTGCTCGGGGATCTTGACCTTGGTCAGGAAATGCATGGCCGTCTCCTCGGCCTCGCGCTTGGGGATCTTGCGCACCCAGATCGGCGCCAGCGTGCAGTTCTCCAGGATGGTCAGGTGCGGGAACAGGTTGAAATGCTGGAACACCATGCCGACCTCGGAGCGCACCTTGTCGATGTTCTTCAGGTCGTGGGTCAGCTCGGTCCCGTCCACGATGATCTTGCCGGACTGGTGTTCCTCCAGCCGGTTGATGCAGCGGATCAGCGTGGACTTGCCCGAACCCGAGGGCCCGGCGATGACGATGCGCTCGCCCTTGCCGACGACCAGGTCGATGTCGCGCAGCACGTGGAAGGTGCCATACCATTTGTTCAGCTTGACGATCTCGATCGCGGCTTCGTCGCTTGCGGCGGGGATCGCGGTGGTTCGGGTGGTCATATGCGCCTCCTCAGCGGTGGTCGCGCTTCAGCCGGCGTTCCAGATACATGGAATAGCGCGACATGCCGAAGCAGAGGATGAAGAAGATCGCGCCGACGAAGATATAGGGCTCCCAATAGGCACCCTTCCATTCGAAGCTTGCGCGGATGGTGTCGGCCATGGCCTTCAAGGGGTCGAACAGCCCGACGAAGACGACCAGCGTCGTGTCCTTGAACATGCCGATGAAGGTCGAGACGATGCCGGGAATGCTGATCTTCAGCGCCTGCGGCAGCACGATCAGCCGCTGCGCCTTCCAGTAGTCCAGCCCCAGCGCGTCGGCAGCCTCGTATTGGCCCTTGGGCAGGGCGGCCAGCCCGCCGCGGATCACCTCGGCCATATAGGCGGCGGCAAACAGCGTCACCATGATGATGACCCGCAGGATGATGTCGAAATTCGTCCCCGGCGGCAGGAAATAGTTCAGCAGCAGCGAGGCCACGAACAACAGCGTGATCAGCGGCACGCCGCGGATGAACTCGATGAACATCACCGCCAGCAGCTTGATCACCGGCAGGTCCGAGCGCCGCGCCAAGGCCAGGATCACCCCCAGCGGCAGAGAGAGCGCGATGCCGGCGACGCCGATGGTGATCGACAGCACGAAGCCGCCGAACTGGTCCGAGGACACCGGACGCAGCCGCAAGGGCAGCACCCCGGCCAGCGCCGAAGCCAGCGGGCCGGCCAAGAGCAGCCACCAGGCCGCCGTCGCCACCACCGCCAGCGCAAAGGCCAGCAGCCCGAACCGCGCCGCCAGCAGCCGCCAGACCACGAAGCCAAGGCAGAAGCCCGCCAGCACCATCGCCTCGCTCCACAGCGAGCCGCCCCAGAGCAGCCAGACGGCGATGAAGGGATAGGCCAGGCTCGCCAGCAGCGACCAGCGCGGGCGCGTCTCGATCAGCGCGGCCCAGAGCAGCATCAGCACCGCCATGCCCAGCAGCGCGCCCATGGGCGCCCCGAGCAGCGCGGCAAAGACGAAGGTCAGCGCCAGCGACAGGCCCAGCACCACGCGCCGCGCCCTGGTGCTTTCGGAAAACAAGACCGGCGCCAGCGCCAGGAACAGCAGGCCGAAGGCCAGCACCGGCCGCCAGTAAAGCGCCTGCGGATAGAAGCCGAACAGGAACTGGTTCCAGCGATGCTTGATCAGGGCGAAGCAGGCGCCCGTGGCGCCTTCCCCCCAGGTCTGGGCGATGATCTGGCGGCACTCGGCCATGCTGCCGGCGTTCCAGACCGAATGCGACAGCCACGGCCCCACGGTGCTGACCACCAGCCAGACGATGCCCAGCCCGACGAAGGTCAGCGCGATGTTCAGCGGCCCGGAAAACAGGTTCTCGCGCAGCCATTTGATCGCGCCGGTCTCGGCCAGGGGCGGCGGCTCGGGCGGCAGCATCGTCTCGCGCACATAGGCGACGGTTTCGGAATGCGTCTCGCTCATCTCACCGCTCCTTCAGCTTGACGCGGGCGTTGAAGATGTTCATCCCGGCCGAGATGATCAGGCTGAGCGCCAGGTAGATGCCCATCATCAGCACCATCGCCTCCATCTCGCGCCCGGTCTGGTTCAGCGTGGTGCCGCCCAGCGTGCCGCGCAGGTCCATGTAGCCGACGGCGATGGCCAGCGAGCTGTTCTTGGTCAGGTTCAGGTATTGCGAGATCAGCGGCGGCACGATCACCCGCAGCGCCTGCGGCAGCACCACCAGCGACATCGTCCGGCGCGGCCGCAGGCCCAGGGCAAAGGCCGCCTCGGTCTGGCCCTTGCTGACGGCCAGGATGCCGGCGCGCACGATCTCGGCGATGAAGGCGCCGGTATAAAGCGTCAGCGCCAGCCACAGCACCACCAGGGCGTTGTCCAGGTTGATGCCGTCGGCAAAGTTGAAGCCGCGCAGCACCGGCGGGATCAGGTGCAGGCCGAAATACCAGGTCAGGAACAGCACCGGCAGCGCGAACATCGCCAGGCTGATCCACCAGGTCGTCGGCCGCTTGCCGGTCCGGTCCTGGATGCGCTGCGCCCGGCTCCGCAGCAGCCGGCGCCCGACGAAGGCGGCGGCGATGACCACGACGAAGGCGACGAAGGCCCAGCTGATCCCCTCGCGCCCCAGCGAGATGGTGCCGGGCGGGTTGGTCATGCCGATCGAGGGGATGGCGGTATAGCGGTTGGTCGGCGCAATGGTGTCGAACAGGATCATGCTCGCGGCCGGGTTCTCGCCGCGATAGGCATTGGGCGGCGGCATCACCTCGGTAAAGATCGCAAGGCAGACCAGGATCCACAAAAGCAGGGGAATGTTGCGGAAGACCTCGACATAGACCGTCATCAGCCGCGCGATCAGCCAGTTCGAGGACAGCCGCAGCACGCCCACGATCACGCCCAGGACCGTCGCCGCGATGCAGCCCAGCATCGAGACGAGCAGCGTGTTCAGCAGCCCGATCACGGTCGCGCGCAGATGGGTGTCGTCGGAATTGTATGGGATCAGCTGCTGCGGGATGTCGTATCCGGCGCGCCGGAACAGGAAATCGAAGCTGAGCGTCTTGCCCATGGCGGACAGGTTGCGCAGCGTGTTGTCGATCAGCCAACTCGCCGCCAGCATCACCAGGATGAAGACGATGGCTTGCAGGGTCAGCGAGCGATAGCGCCGATCATAGATCAGCATCGACAACCGGAACGGCGGATTGTCCGCCCCCGTATAAGCGACCATGTAGTAACCCCCTGTGACCGGCGGAAATGTCGGGCCTTTGGCCTCTGGCTTGCCGGTTTTCGTTCGGGGGCGCGCGGAGGGCACGCGCCCCCGCACGCCCTTGTTCAGATGCGATTACCGGAAGGGCATCGCATACATCAGACCGCCCTGGGTCCATTGCGCGTTCAACCCGCGCGCCAGCCCGATCGGGGTCTGTTCGCCGATGGTGGCGGCGAAGATCTCGCCATAGTTGCCGCCGGCCTTGATGGCGCGCCTGGCCCATTCGGCGTCAAGCCCGATCATCGTGCCCAGCTCGTCGGTGGTGCCCAGCAGGCGCTGGACCTCGGGGTTGTTCGAGCTTTTCGCCAGCTCGTCGATATTGGCCGAGGTGACGCCGTATTCCTCGGCCGCGATCAGCGCGTAAAGCGTCCAGCGCGTGATGTCGCCCCAGTTGTTGTCGCCGTGGCGCACCGCCGGGCCCAGCGGCTCTTTCGAGATGATCTCGGGCAGGATGATGTGGTTTTCCGGGTCCGCGAAGCTGGCGCGGGTCGCAGCCAGGCCCGAGGCGTCGGTCGTATAGGCATCGCAGGCGCCGGCCATGTATTGCTGTTCGCCCTCGGCGTTGCTGTCGATGTTGACCGGCTGATAGTCCATGTTGTTGGCCTTGAAGTAATCGGCCAGGTTCAGTTCGGTCGTGGTGCCGGTCTGGATGCAGATCGTGGCCCCGTTCAGCTCCTTGGCCGAGGAAACGCCCAGATCCTTGCGCACCATGAAGCCCTGGCCGTCGTAGTAGTTGACGCCGATGAAATCCAGCTTGAGGTCGGTGTCGCGCTGGAAGGTCCAGGTGGAGTTGCGGGCCAGAAGGTCCACCTCGCCCGAGGAAAGCGCCGTGAAGCGGGTCTGGCCGGTGGTCGGCACGTATTTCACCTTGGTCGCGTCGCCCAGCACCGCCGCGGCCACGGCCTTGCAGAAGGCGACGTCGAAGCCCGACCAGTTGCCGTTCGCGTCAGGGGCGGCAAAGCCGATCAGGCCGGTGTTCACGCCGCAGTTCAGCACGCCGCGGGCCTTGACCTCTTTCAGCGTGTCGCCCTCTGCGGCCAAAGCACCCGAGGCCGCCAGCGCGACCGCCGTCACAGAGCCGAAGAATACAGATTTCTTCATTGATTTCCCCACTGTTGTTCCGGGTCTCGCCCAGGAATGCGCCGTCTATAGGGCCGTTGGCGAGCCCGTTTGAGCAAGGGGCATTCGTTACCCCCATAAGCGGCATTGTGCCGATGGAGGCGGATGCGTCAAGAAAGAACCAAAACGCGCCCGTCAGCCGCGGCTGAGAAGCCAGAACCGCTCAGAATCGCGCATCGCGGCCAGCCGGCCGGCGGCCGCCTCGTCGGCCTCGTCGTCGCGGCCCCAGCGTTGTGCCTGAAATTCTTCGTCAATCCGGGACAGGGCATGGGCGGCCTCGGCGTCGATGCGGCCGCGGATCACCGCCAGCCCCAGGACCAGCGAGCCGGGCAAGGTCACCAGATCGTGCAAGGCCGTCAGGCCGAAGGGATCGAGGGCTGCGACCTCTGCGCGCAGTTTCAGCAGCGCGACCGGATCCTGCGGCACCGGGATCACGCCATGGGTGATGCGCAGCGGCGCGCGAAGCTCGGTCGCCGCCCAGTCGATCAGCGGATCCCAGCCCTCGGCCTGGGCGCGCACCAGCGCCTCGGGCGCATCGGCGCGATAGGACAGCAGGTCGGTGCCGCCATATTCGCCCAGCATCGCCGCCACCGCGTCGAATTGCGGCATGACCTTTTCGATGGCGGAATTGGCCGCGCGGGTCAGCGGCATGGCGTTGGGGTCGATCACATCCCGCACCGCCTGCCATTCCTCGGCCACGGCCAGCGCCAGCGCCTCGGTCGGCAGGCGCAGCGGCTGCTTGCCGGGCGTGCGCAGGGGACGTTCGTCCAGAAGCACGCTCCAGCCGCCGTCCGCTTCCTTGTGGATCGCGACGGATGCCCAGAAACGGCGCGCCTTCCATTCACTCATCGGCCCACTCCAGCAGCGCGCGGGTCAGCGCGGGATAGTCGGGCGCGACCAGATGCGCACCGGCGGCATGCAGTTCCTCGGCCGGGCAAAAGCCCCAGCCGACGCCGTAGCCGGCAACCCCGGCCGCCCGCGCCATTTCCATGTCGAAGGTGGAATCGCCCACCATGACCGCGCGCCCCGCCGCGACGCCGGTTTCCGACAGCGCGCTTTCCAGCATCGCCGGATGCGGCTTGGACGGATGGCCGTCGGCCGATTGCCGGGTGATGAAGCGCCGGGTCAGCCCATGCGCGTCCAGGATCGCCGCCAGCCCGCGCGCCGGCTTGCCGGTGGCGATGCCCAACAGCATCTCGTCGCGCGCGGCCAGCGCGTCCAGGCAGTCCAGCGCGCCCGGATAAAGCGGCGGCAGCGCCCCCGCCGCGCGCGAGGCGATGAAGGATTCGCGATAGCCGGCCACGACGCGCTCGTGCAGGTCGGGACCGACACCGGGCAAGAGCCGCGCCACCGCAACCGGCAGCGACAGGCCGACGATGGAGAGAATGCGCGCCGGCTCCATCTCGGGCAGGCCGGCGCCCTGCATGGCGCGGTTCATCGCATGGGTGATCTCAAGCTGGCTGTCGACCAGCGTGCCGTCGATGTCGAAGATGACCAGTTTCATGCTGTCTCGGCAAAGGGGTCTTCGGGCACGTCGTTTTCCGACCAGCCCAGCGTCTTCCAGGTGCGGCTCATGTGATCGGGCAAGGGCGCGGTCACGGTGATCAGCTTCTTGGTGATCGGATGCTCGAAGCGGATCATGCGCGCATGCAGGTGCAGCTTGCGGCTGATCTCTCCGCCCAGCTGGGCGCCCCAGCCGTCGCCCAGGTTCTCTTGCCCCGAGCCGCCGTATTTGCCGTCGCCGACGATGGGATGGCCGATCTCGGCCATATGGGCGCGCAGCTGGTGGGTGCGGCCGGTGACGGGCACCATGGCAACCCAACTGACGCGCCCGCCGAGCGCATCCAGCACGGCATAGTCGGTATGGGCGCGCTTGGCGCCTTCGGTCGTGGCGACGGCCGAGGGGTGGACGGCCATCATCTTCTCGCCCTCGCCGCCCCGGCCGCGGCCGGGCGCCTTGACCAGCCCGTATTTGATCGAGCCCATGCGCGGATGCGGCACCCCGGCCACGGCGGCCCAGTAGATCTTGCGGGTCAGCCGGTGGCGGAACGCCTCGGAAAGCGCCCGCGCGATCCGGTCGGTGCGCGCCAGCAGCAGCACCCCCGACGTGTCCTTGTCCAGCCGATGCACCAGCTTGGGCCGGTCCTTGTAGCCGAACATCAGCGCCGCGGTCAGCCCGTCCACATGCCGGTCGCCCTGCCCCGAGCCGCCCTGCGAGGGCAGGCCCGGCGGCTTGTTCAGCGCGATGATATGCTCGTCGCGCCACAAGACGCAGGACTGGATCATCTCGGCATCGGACTGCTTCACCGACGCTTTCGGCTGGGCGGGCGGCGGCGCGCCCTCGGGCAGCGGCGGCACGCGCACCTCCTGCCCGGCCTCGATGCGGGTATTGGCCTTGACCCGGCCGCCGTCGACGCGCAGCTGGCCGGTGCGGCACCATTTCTCGACCGCACCCTGGGTCAACTGCGGGAATCGCTTCTTGAGCCAGCGGTCGATGCGCTGCTCGCCCTCGTCCGCGCCGACGCGGATGGTCTGCACGCCGCTCATGCGAAAAGCCCCCGGCCCAGGGCCAGCCCGGCGATCACCGCCGCCAGCGACAGCAGGACCGAGCCCAGCACATAGCCAAGCGCGGTGGCGGCGGCGCCACGTTCCCACAGCGTCATCGTGTCCAGCGCGAAGGCGGAGAAGGTGGTGAAGCCGCCCAGCACCCCGGTCAGCAGAAAGGGCGCCAGGTGCTGCCCGCCCCGATGCGCCAGCAAGGCCGCCAGCAGCCCCATGGCCAGGCAGCCGGCGATGTTCACGCTCAGCGTGCCCAGCGGAAAGCCGGGGGTCAGCCGCCCGGCCAGGATATTGACCCCATAGCGCGCCGCGGAACCCAGGGCCCCACCCAGCGCGACCTGAAGGAAAGTGTGTTTCATGCTTTGTCCTCTGCCCGCCGCTTCTGACGCAGCCCGGCGAACCATTCAACGCGCTTTTTCAGCTCGCGCTCGAATCCGCGCTCGACGGGCAGGTAGAAGACCGGGCGCTTCATGCCGTCGGGGAAATAGTTCTGGCCCGAAAAGGCGTCCTCGGCATCGTGGTCATAGGCATAGCCGGCGCCATAGCCCTGCTCCGACATCAGCCCGGTCGGCGCGTTCAGGATATGCTTGGGCGGCATCTGGCTGCCCGAGCGCCGCGCCAGGGCGCGCGACGCCTTGTAGGCGGCATAGCCGGCATTCGACTTGGGCGCCAGCGCCAGATAGATCGTGGCCTGGGCCAGCGCCAGTTCGCCCTCGGGGCTGCCCAGCCGCTCGTAAAGCGCCCAGGCGTCCAGGCAATGGCGCTGCGCGGCCGGATCGGCTAGGCCGATGTCCTCGATCGCCATGCGGGTCAGGCGGCGGGCGAGATAGCGCGGATCCTCGCCCCCCTCCAGCATCCGCGACAGCCAGTAGAGTGCCGCGTCCGGGTCGCTGCCGCGCACCGATTTGTGCAGGGCCGAGATCAGGTTGTAATGCTCGTCGCCCGACTTGTCGTATTTCGCCGCGCGCCGCATCAGCCGCTGCGCCAGCGCCTCGGGGTCGAGCTTGCCCTTGACCTTCCAGGCCATCACCTGCTCGATCAGGTTCAGCACCGCGCGGCCGTCGCCGTCGGCCATCTCCAGGAGCCGGTCGCGGGCCTCGCCGGTCAGCGGCAGGGCGCGGCCCAGTTCCTGCTCGGCGCGCTGCGCCAGGCGCTCGAGGTCCGCCAGGCCCAGCCGCTCCAGCACGATGACCTGGGCACGGGACAGAAGCGCGGCGTTCAGTTCGAAACTGGGGTTTTCGGTGGTGGCACCGACCAGGGTGATGGTGCCGTCCTCCATATGCGGCAGGAAGCTGTCCTGCTGCGCCTTGTTGAAGCGGTGGATCTCGTCGACGAAAAGCAGGGTACCGCGGCCCTGGCTCCGGCGCAGGCGGGCGGCGTCGAACACCTTGCGCAGCTCCGGCACGCCGGAAAAGATCGCCGAGATCTGCACGAAGGCCAGGTCCGTCTCTTGCGCCAGAAGGCGGGCGATGGTGGTCTTGCCGACCCCCGGCGGGCCCCAGAGGATCAGCGATGACAGGCTGCCGGCGCCCAGCATGGCGCCCAGCGGGCCGTCGGGGCCAAGAACCTTGTCCTGGCCGATGACATCGGACAGCCTGGCCGGGCGGATCCGGTCGGCCAGGGGACGCGCCACCGGGCGCGCAGCTTCGCCCGAGGTGGGCGCGGTGTCGAATAGGTCTGCCATGCGGGCGACATGTTACGCCGCCCGCATCACGCGCGAAAGGCCCTCCACCCTGCGCGCCGCATCAGTGCATCTTGGCCGCCAGGTTGATCGAGACGCATTGGAAATAGCCGTCGTCGATCCAGACCACCGGGCCCATGGCCTGCGCGTCCAGCCCGCAGGGCACCAGCCAGCGCGGCCAGGTCGAGGCGACCAGGCACACCAGACGCGAGGCGCCCAGTTCCCGCGCCGAATTGGTCATCTCCTGCACCAGGTTGAAATGCACCCGGCGGCGTTCGCGCTGCGGGATGGTGTGGTCGACGAACAGCCGGCTGGCTTCCCAGGTGCCCGGCTCGACCGGCGCCTGTTCGTCCAGCAGGTTCTGCGGGATCGAGCCGCCCAGCAGGTCAAGCTGAGCATCGCGGATCATGTAGGAATACATGCCGCAGCGCGCCGTGGTGGGGGTCAGGCGCACGCCGGCCAGAACCCGGCCGTTTTCGTGGATCGCCACCCAGCGGCTCATCGGCGTGTCGTACTGGTCGAACTCCATGTCGTCGGTCTGGGGCAGGTTCCAGCGTTTCTGGACGATGAAGCTTTGCTTGCGGGCGCGGAAGATGTTGGCGAACAGCTCGCCGTGGTTGTGGAGGTTGGCGAAGGAAAGTGTGGTGGTCTGCATGGTCTTCTCCTGGGGTTCTTGGTGGTGGTGGCCCCCAGGTGTAAACCGCAACGGCGGACGAACCGTATTACAGCAAGCGGTAATCCTTGGCCCGTTGCAGCGCCTCGGCCGTCGTGCGCGCCATGAGTCGTTCGCGTGCCGAGATGAGACGTGCCTTGAATGCGCTTTCCGTTATACCAAGCTTGGCAGCCGCCGCTGCATGACGATCCCCCTCTGCGATACACCGAAGGGCCTCTTGCTGAGCCTTCGTCAGGCTCTCCGGCGGCTCCGTGATTTCGTGAAGCCGTCGTAGCGTTGCCGAGATCACATCGATCTCGTCATCCGTGAATTCCCGCTTGTCATGGGCGAAGGCCGCAATGGTGCGCGACTTGATCGGCCCATGCGCCACGACCAGACCATAGTGCAGCCCGTGATCGGCCGCGTCCTGGAGAATCGAAAACGGGTCTGGAATGGGCAGCACGCTCCACCGGCAGGCGCCGGTGGTCGAGAAGCCCCAGGCGATGGTGGGGTCGCGCAGGGCATAGGCCCGTTCGGAATAGCGCTGGGCCCATTCCTTGTTATAGGTCTGGAACTGCATCAACGGTGCAGCGAAACGAATGTGCAGCCCGATGAAATAGCCCGCCGGAGCAAGCTTTTTCAGCTTGGCGAGTGCTGCATTGATTTCCGCGCGAGACGACATGACTTTTTGGACAGATTGCGTTTTCTTCGGGTTACAACGAAAAATGGCACGGTTCTCAGTGTATTCAAGCAATACCGTGCTTGCGAGCGACGTTTTTCGGAATGCCGTCGGGTCAGCCCGTCGGCACGGCAAGGCATAGCCGTCTTTGCCCTCCGGGCGCAAGCCGTCGCGCTTGCTGCAATTCCCGTGCGTTTCCTAATGGACGGTGCAACTTTCGCACGAAAATGAACGGATTCGTTCCCTTTCGCCGCCGATCACATGAATCGTGGACTGTTGCAAAAAGCCCGCAGCCATGGCGATGGCTGCGGGCGTCAATGATCGCTTAACCCTAAGAAAGGGTTAAATTTCTTACGATTCGTCGGCAGCCGATTCGGCTTCCAGGCGGGCACGGTCGGCCGCGCCCTTGGCGCTGGTGTCGCGCTCGACGAATTCGATGATCGCCATCGGGGCCATGTCGCCATAGCGGAAGCCGGCCTTCATGATGCGGACATAGCCGCCCTGGCGGTCCTTGTAGCGGGCGCCAAGCACGTCGAACAGTTTCGCGACATGGGCATCCTGCTTCAGCTGGGCGGCGGCCTGCCGGCGGGCGTGCAGATCGCCGCGCTTGGCCAGGGTGATCAGCTTCTCGACGATGGGGCGCAGTTCCTTGGCCTTGGGCAGGGTGGTCTTGATCTGCTCATGCTCGATCAGCGAGCCGGCCATGTTGGCGAAAAGCGCCTTGCGGTGCTCGTGGGTGCGGTTCAGGCGGCGATAGCCGCGGGCGTGACGCATGATGATCTCCTATGACGTCTTTTTGCTTTGTCCGGCGGCCCATGCGTGCGGGCCGCTCTCCTTGGGGCGGGATGCCCGGTCTTGCGGGGGGGGCGTCGCCGCCCCCGGAACTCAGAACTGGTCGTCGAAACGCTTGGCCAGATCCTCGATGTTTTCCGGCGGCCAGTCCACGACATCCATGCCGAGGTGCAGGCCCATGCCGGACAGCACTTCCTTGATCTCGTTCAGCGACTTGCGGCCGAAGTTCGGGGTGCGCAGCATCTCGGCCTCGGTCTTCTGGATCAGGTCGCCGATATAGACGATGTTGTCGTTCTTCAGGCAGTTCGCCGAACGCACCGACAGTTCCAGCTCGTCGACCTTCTTCAGCAGGCGCGGATCGAACTCCAGCCCGTCCTCGGCATCCGAGCGGGTGGCGGTTTCCGGCTCGTCGAAGTTGACGAAGACCGACAGCTGGTCCTGGATGATGCGGGCGGCATAGGCCACGGCGTCTTCCGGGGTCAGCGAACCGTCGGTCTCGACCTTCATGGTCAGCTTGTCATAGTCCAGCACCTGGCCCTCGCGGGTGGGCGTGACTTCGTAGCTGACGCGCTTGACCGGCGAGAAGATGGCGTCGATCGGAATCAGGCCGATGGGCGCGTCCTCGGGGCGGTTCTTGTCGGCGGCGACATAGCCCTTGCCATTGGCGACGGTCAGTTCCATGTGCAGCTCCGCCCCCTCGTCGAGGTGGCAGATGACATGGTCGCGGTTCAGGATGGTGATGCCGGCGGTTTCCTGGATGTCGCCGGCCTTGACCTCGCCCGGACCCTTCGCAGAAAGCGTCAGGCGCTTGGGCGCGTCGACGTCCATCTTCAGCGTCACGCCCTTGAGGTTCAGCACGACATCGGTCACGTCCTCGCGCACGCCGGGGACGGACGAGAATTCGTGCAGCACGTTGTCGATCTGCACCGAGGTGATGGCCGCGCCCTGCAGCGACGACAGCAGCACCCGGCGCAGCGCATTGCCCAGCGTCAGGCCGAAGCCGCGCTCCAGCGGTTCCGCGACCACGGTGGCCACGCGGGACGAGTCGGCGCCCGGCTTGATTTCAAGCTGGGTGGGCTTGATGAGTTCGGCCCAGTTCTTGTGGATCATGCGTTTGCCTCCATACCAGTTCCCGCCCCATGACCGTGGCCGGAAACGCCCGAGGTGAAATGCGTAAAGCGCGCCCCGCACGGGACAGCCCCGCGCAGGACGCGTCAAAATCCCAAAGGATCAGACCCGGCGGCGCTTCGGCGGGCGGCAGCCGTTATGCGCGATCGGGGTCACGTCACGGATCGCCGTGATGTTGAAGCCGACCGCGGCCAGCGCGCGCAGCGCCGATTCGCGACCCGAGCCGGGGCCCTGCACTTCGACTTCCAGCGTGCGGACGCCGTGTTCCTGCGCCTTCTTGCCGGCGTCTTCGGCGGCCATCTGCGCGGCGTAGGGGGTCGATTTGCGCGAGCCCTTGAAGCCCATGGTGCCGGCCGACGACCACGAGATCGCATTGCCCTGCACGTCCGAGATCAGGATCTTGGTGTTGTTGAAGGACGAGTTCACATGCGCCACGCCGGTGGCGATGTTCTTGCGTTCCTTGCGCTTGATACGGGTTTTATCGCGTGCCATGTCCGTTCCCCCTTACTTCTTCTTGCCGGCGATGGGCTTCGCCGGGCCCTTGCGGGTGCGGGCATTGGTGTGGGTGCGCTGGCCGCGGACCGGCAGGCCGCGACGGTGGCGCAGGCCACGATAGGAACCCAGGTCCATCAGGCGCTTGATGTTCATCTGCGTCTCGCGGCGCAGGTCGCCTTCGACGGTATAGTTGGCGTCGATGTATTCGCGGATCTTCAGGACTTCGGCATCCGAGAGCTCGTTCACGCGGCGGGTCGGGTCGATACCGACGGCGGTGACGATCTCGTCGGCGAATTTCGAGCCGATCCCGTGGATATAGGTCAGGGCGATCGGGACGCGTTTCCCGGTCGGAATGTTGACGCCAGCAATACGAGCCACGCGTGTTTCCTTTTCCATGTTGCGGTTCCGTAGCGCCGGAACCTTTTTTCACAACCAAAGACCCGAAAGCCAAGCCTCCGGGCCTTGAAGCGACACCCAGGACATCCGGGTGATTCTCTTGCGAGATGCTGCGAAATAAGGGATTCGCCGTCCGAGGTCAAGCCTAGGACGGGATCTTGTCCATCACCTTGGCGACCTGGGCGGCCACCTCGTCGATCTCGGCCAGGCCATCCACCGGGTTCAGGTTGCCCTTGACATAGTAATAGCCGATCAGTGGCGAGGTCTTCTTGTAATATTCCATCAGCCGGGTCTTGAGGCTTTCCTCGTTGTCGTCGGCCCGGCGGCGCAGGTCGGTCGAGCCGCAGACGTCGCATTTGCCCGGCTCCTTGGTCGGCTTGGTCACGTCGTGATAGACCTCGCCGCAATTGCCGCAGGTGAAGCGGCCCGAGATGCGCGAGACCAGCGCCGCATCGTCCACCCGCATCTCGATCACGGCATCGATGCGCTGGTCCATCTCGGCCATCAGCGCCTGCAGCGCGTCGGCCTGCGCCAGGGTGCGCGGGAAGCCGTCGAAGATGAAGCCCTTGCCGCCCTGCCCCAGCTTTTCGCGGATCAGGCCGATGACGATCTCGTCCGTCACCAGCTCGCCGCGGTCCATCACCTCGGCCACGCGCTTGCCCATCTCGGTGCCCGAGTTGCGGGCCTCGCGCAGCATGTCGCCGGTCGAGAGCTGGACGAGCCCGCGCTCCTCGATCAGCCGCCGGGCCTGGGTGCCTTTGCCTGCGCCGGGCGGGCCCAGCAGAATGATGTTGATCGCCATGTCGTCGTCCCTCTCCTACCCTTTTTGGTGGGTTTACCCCTTAACGGCGCGCCGGCGCCTTGCGCGGCTTGGCCGCCGCCCCGGCCTTGCCGCGCTTGCCGCGCAGTTGCGATTTCTCGATCAAACCTTCGTATTGATGGGCGAGCAAGTGGCTTTGCACCTGGTTGATCGTGTCCATGACGACGCTGACCACGATCAGCACCGAAGTCCCGCCGAAATAGAACGGGATCGCCAGCTGGTCGCGGATGATCTCGGGCAGAAGGCAGACGAAGGCCAGGTAGGCCGAGCCGATCACCAGCACCCGCGTCACCACATAGGTCAGGTAATCCTCGGTGCGCTTGCCGGGCCGGATGCCGGGGATGAAGCCGCCCTGGTTCTTCAGGTTCTCGGCCACGTCCTCGGTCTTGAAGCTGACGTTGAAGGTGTAGAAATAGGTGAAGAACACGATCATCGCCGCGAAGAACAGCAGGTAGAGCGGCTGGCCGGGGCCGAAATAGGCCAGGATCGTGGACATGATCGGGCCGGTCTGGTTGCCCGAGAAGGTCGAGATCGTCACCGGCAGCAGCAGAAGCGAGCTGGCGAAGATCGCCGGGATCACCCCCGCCGGGTTCACCTTGATCGGCAGGTGCGACGATTGGCCGTCATAGACCTTCATCCCGACCTGGCGGCGCGGATACTGGATGTGGATCTTGCGCAGCGCGCGCTCCATGAACACCACGAAGGCGATCACCGCGGCGACCATGAGGATCACGCCCAGAATCACCGGGGTCGAGACGGCGCCCGAACGGCCCTGGGCCAGGAACTGCGCCAGGCTGCCGGGGATCTCGGCCACGATGCCGACGAAGATGATCAGCGAGATGCCGTTGCCGATGCCGCGGGCGGTGATCTGCTCGCCCAGCCACATCAGGAACATGGTGCCGCCGACCAGGGTGATGACCACCGAGGCGCGGAAGAACATCCCCGGCTCATGCGCCAGGTTGCCGTGTTCCAGGCTGACGGCCAGGCCCCAGGCCTGGAACAGCGCCAGCGCCACCGTGCCGTAGCGGGTATACTGGTTGATCTTCTTGCGGCCCTGCTCGCCCTCTTTCTTCAGTTGCTCCAGCGCCGGCACCATCGAGGCCAGCAGCTGCACGATGATCGAGGCCGAGATATAGGGCATGATGCCGAGCGCGAAGACGCCCATCCGCCCCAGGGCGCCGCCGGTGAACATCGACAGGATGCCGCCGATGCCGGCCTGGGCCTGCTCCATGAAGTTGCGCAGCGCGGCGCCGTCGATGCCAGGCACCGGGATATAGGTGCCGAGACGATAGATGATGAGAAGTCCGAGCGTGAACCAGATTCTCTGGCGCAACTCGGTCGCCTTGCCGAGCGCGCCCCAGGAAAGGTTCGCGGCCATCTGTTCTGCGGCTGACGCCATGCTTGTGCCCCTTCGTGGCAGCGCCGCCGGATCGTTTCCCGATCCCGCGGCGCCTGGAAAACTTGACAGCTATCTATGGGGCGCGGGCGCGCCCTTCAACAACTTATTCGGCCGCGGCTGCTTCTTTGGCCGGGCGGGTGACGGTGATCTTGCCGCCGGCCTTCTCGATGGCCTCGACCGCGGCTTTCGACGCACCGGCCACGGTCAGGTTCAGCGCGGCCTTGATCTCGCCCTTGGCCAGCACGCGCACGCCGTCCAGCTTGCGGCGGATGACGCCGGCGGCGACCAGTGCGTCCTCGGACACGTCGGCTTTCGCATCCAGCTTGCCCGCTTCGACGAAGGCCTGCAGCTGGCCCAGGTTCACCACCGCGAACTCCAGGCGATTCGGCTTGCTGAAGCCGCGCTTGGGCAGGCGGCGATACAGCGGCATCTGGCCGCCTTCATAGCCGTTCAGCGCCACGCCCGAACGCGAGGTCTGGCCCTTGATACCACGGCCGGCGGTCTTGCCCTTGCCCGAGCCGGGGCCGCGCGCCACGCGCTTTTTCTTGCGGTTGGCGCCGGGATTGTCGTGCAGTTCATGCAGTTTCATGTCGCTTCTCCTTGGCCGGAAACGCCCCATGAAGCGAAAGGGGGCGAACGCGGCGTTTCTTGCTTGTTCGAGTCGTGATCCCAAGGGAACACCGGCGGCTTCTATCGGCTGTTCACGGCTGGGTCAAGTTGGCATGGCCGAAGCGCCCGCGCCCCGCCGCGCCGGCAAGCCCATCGCCCGCTCAGCGCCGCGGCCAGCCCGTTGCGCGGACCTGGGCCGTCTCAGAACTCCACCCACAGCCCCAGCCTGACCGCGCGCTCGCCCGGTCCCGACAGCGGCTCGACCAGGCCCAATTCCAGCTTCGCAGGCCCGAACAGGTCGCGCACCGCCGAGACCGCGAGCTTGGCGGAAAAGCCGGTGTCCTCGCGATCCTCCAGCCGCAGCTGATGGATCAGCATCAGCGCCTCGGTCATGTGCCACCCCACCGTCACCTCGGCCTTGGTCGTCGCCTCGGCCGTCAGATAGCTCAGCGCGCTGGCACCCCGAGCGGCCAGCGCAGCCATTTCCTCTTCATCCCTGAGCGCGCCCGCCAGCTTGTGGCGCAGCTCGGCCGATACCCAGCCCCCGCCCCGAACGCGCCGCAGCAAGGGCAGGTCGTCAAAAACCCTGCCCCAACCCAGCGCGGCCTGGGCCACCGGCATCGGCTGGCCGCGACGTTCCACCGCACCCAGGCCCAACGAGGCGGCCCAGCGGTCCGGCCCCCTGCCCCGGTCCAGCGCGCGCTGCAGCCAGACCAGGCTGCTGGTCTCGCCGGCGCTGGAGCGGCCCAGTTCGACCCCGACCGTCAGCCGCGGCCGACGCCCCAGTTCAGCGTAAAGCCCGGCATAGCTGTGCCCGGCGGCGTCGCGTTCGCCCGACAGCGCCAGGAACACGCCATTCACCGCCCGCGGCCAGGGACTGGCCGAGGCCGCGCCGGCCAGCAACAGGACGGCAAGCGCAAGGCAGAGCAGCGGGCGCGGCACATCTGGCTCCTTTCCTGCGGGCGCGGTCCTGGCGGCAGCCTAGGGACAAGCCGTTAGCAAAGGGTTAACGGGCCAAGAAAAAACGCCCCGGAGCAGCTCCGGGGCGTTTTCGATGCAATGCCTGGGAAGGGCGTGGCGGGATCAGCCGCGCTCTTCCACGATGGTCACCAGATGCGGGATCTTGGCGACCATGCCGCGCACGGCCGGGGTATCTTCCAACTCGCGGGTGCGGTTCATCTTGTTCAGGCCCAGGCCCTTCAGCGTCTCGCGCTGGACGGCGGGGCGGCGGATCGGCGAGCCGATCTGCTTCACGACGATGGTTTTAGCCATATGCCTGTCTCCTTACGCTTCGACGGCGGCTTCGGCCGGCTTGTCGTTGGACGGCAGGATCTCGGCCACCTTCTTGCCGCGGCGCTGCGCGACGTTGCGGGGCGAGGCTTCCTTCTTGAGACCGTCGATGGTGGCGCGAATCATGTTGTAGGGGTTCTGCGACCCCAGCGACTTGGCCACGACGTCCTGGACGCCCAGCATCTCGAACACGGCGCGCATCGGGCCGCCGGCGATGATGCCGGTCCCCGGAACCGCGGTCCGCATCACCACCCGGCCGGCGCCATGACGGCCCTCGATGTCGTGATGCAGCGTGCGGCCATCGCGCAGCGGCACGCGAACCAGCGAGCGTTTGGCCTGCTCGGTCGCCTTGCGGATCGCCTCGGGCACTTCCTTGGCCTTGCCCTTGCCGAAGCCGACGCGGCCACGCTGGTCGCCGACGACCACCAGAGCGGCGAAGCCGAAGCGCTTGCCGCCCTTGACGGTTTTCGACACGCGGTTGATCGCGACCAGACGGTCGGCGAATTCCGGGGTTTCCTCGCGCTCTTCGCGGCGACCCCGACGGTTTTCACGTTCTGCCATAAGGCATTCCTCATACGCTGGCGCGCGTTCCGCGCCGTTGAAGCCAATCCTGGTGGGCCGCCGACGGATCGGACGGCCCCCGGATCATCGGGGTGGCGCTGCCGCCACCCGCATTCGTCAGAACTTCAGGCCGCCTTCGCGGGCCGCATCGGCAAGCGCCTTGATCTTGCCGTGGAACAGGAAGCCGCCGCGGTCGAAGATCACCTCTTCGACACCGGCCTTCTTCGCACGTTCCGCAATGGCGGCGCCGATCTTGGCCGCGGCCTCGACGTTGTTCTTGCCGACCACGCCCAGATCCTTCTCGAGCGACGAGGCGGCGGCCAGGGTGACCCCCTTCACGTCGTCGATCACCTGGACGCTGATGTTCTTGGAAGAACGGTGGACGGAAAGCCGCGGACGGCCGTCCGAGATCTTCCGCAGTTTGTTCCGCACGCGCAGGCGGCGCTTCAGGAACAGCTCTCTCTTGTTCAGTGCCATTTCTCGCGCCCCTTACTTCTTCTTGCCTTCCTTGCGGAAGACGACCTCGCCCTTGTAGCGGATGCCCTTGCCCTTGTAGGGCTCGGGGCGGCGCCACTCGCGGATGTTCGCGGCGACCTGGCCGACCAGCTGCTGGTCGATGCCTTCCACCACGATCTCGGTCTGCTTCGGCGAGGTGATCGTCACACCGTCCGGCGTTTCGAAGTTCACGTCATGCGAATAGCCCAGAGCCAGCTTCAGGGTCTTGCCCTGCATGGTGGCGCGATAACCCACGCCCTGGATCTCGAGCTCTTTCTTGAAGCCTTCCGACACGCCGACGGTCAGGTTCTCGACCATCGAGCGGGTCATGCCCCACTGCTGGCGGGCGCGCTTCGAGGTGCCGCGCGGCGTCACCTTGACCGAACCTTCTTCCACCGACAGGGTCACGTCGTCGGTCGCGGTGAACGTGCGGGCGCCTTTCGGCCCCTTCACCTCGATCGTCTGGCCCTTGATTTCGGCCGTCACGCCCTTGGGGAGGGCGACCGGTTTCTTACCAATCCGAGACATCTCTGCCCTCCTTAGAACACGGTGCAGAGGACTTCGCCGCCAACATTGGCGTTGCGAGCCGCTGCGTCCGACATGACGCCTTTCGGCGTCGAGACGATGGAAACGCCCAGGCCGTTGCGGACCATCGGGATTTCCTTGGCGCCGGCGTAAACGCGGCGGCCGGGTTTCGACACGCGGGCCAGTTCGCGGATGACCGGAGTGCCTTCGTAGTACTTCAGGCTGATTTCCAGTTCCTTGTGACCGGCTTCGGTCGTGGTTTCTTCATAGCCGCGGATGTAGCCTTCGGCTTTCAGCACGTCCAGGACCCAGGCGCGCAGCTTGGAGGCCGGAGTGCGGACGGTCGATTTGCCGCGCATCTGCGCGTTGCGGATGCGGGTCAGCATATCGCCGAGAGGATCGTTCATCGACATATTGCCCCCTTACCAGCTGGATTTGACCATGCCGGGGATCTGGCCGAACGAGCCAAGCTCGCGCAGCATGATCCGCGACAGTTTCAGTTTACGGTAATACGCATGCGGACGGCCGGTCAGTTGGCACCGGTTGTGCAGACGCGTGGCCGAGGAGTTGCGCGGCAGTTCGGCCAGCTTCAGGCTGGCCTTGAAACGCTCTTCCATCGGACGGGACTGATCGTGGACGATCTCGTTCAGCGCGGCGCGCTTGGCGGCGTATTTCTGAACCAGACGCTCGCGCTTCTTCTCGCGCTCGACCATGGATTTCTTTGCCATATCTTCTTCCCTCCGCGATCAGCCGTTGAAAGGCATGTTGAATGCCTTCAGCAGCGACTTCGCTTCCGCGTCGGTCCGCGCGGTGGTGCAGATGATGATGTCCATCCCCAGAACTTCGTCGACCTTGTCGAAGTTGATTTCCGGGAACACGATATGCTCCTTCAGGCCCATGGCGTAGTTGCCGCGGCCGTCGAAAGCCGTGCCCTTGACGCCGCGGAAGTCGCGGACGCGGGGCAGCGCGATGTTGACCAGGCGATCCAGGAATTCATACATCCGGTCGCCGCGCAGCGTGACCTTGCAGCCCAGCGGCATCTCTTCCCGGACGCGGAAGCCGGCGATCGACTTCTTGGCCTTGGTGATGACGGCTTTCTGGCCTGCGATCAGCGACAGTTCCTCGGCGCCCTGCTTGACCTTCTTGGTGTCCTTGACGGCCTCGCCGATGCCCATGTTCAGGACGATCTTGTCCAGGCGCGGGATCTGCATGTCGTTCTTGTAGCCGAACTCTTCCTTGAGCGCGGCGCGGATCTGGTCCTTGTAGAGCGACTTGAGGCGCGGGGTGTAATTGGCTTGGTCCAGCATCAGATCACGTCTCCCGTGGTCTTGGCGAAACGGACCTTCTTGCCGTCTTCCACGCGGAAGCCGACGCGGGTCGCTTTGCCGTTCTTGTCCAGCAGCGCCAGGTTCGACAGGTCGATCGGCATGGCCTTGGCCACGCGGCCGCCCTGGCTCGTCTGGGTCTGGCGCTGGTGACGGATCGCGATGTTGACACCGTCAACGACCGCCTTGTTCTCTTTCGGGAACACTGCGGCGATCTCGCCCTGCTTGCCCTTGTCCTTGCCGGTCAGCACGACGACCTTGTCGCCCTTCTTGAGCTTCGCAGCCATCACAGCACCTCCGGCGCAAGCGAGATGATCTTCATGAAGTTCTTGGCCCGCAGCTCGCGCACGACCGGCCCGAAGATACGGGTGCCGACCGGTTCGCCCTGGTTGTTCAGGATGACGGCGGCGTTGCGGTCGAAGCGGATCGAGGTGCCGTCCTCGCGCTTCACTTCTTTCGCGGTGCGCACGACGACGGCCTTGCGGACGTCGCCCTTCTTCACGCGGCCGCGCGGAATGGCTTCCTTGACGGAGACGACGATGATGTCGCCCACCGACGCATAGCGACGGTGCGAACCACCCAGAACCTTGATGCACTGCACCCGGCGTGCGCCGGAGTTGTCAGCGACATCCAGATTGGTCTGCATCTGGATCATTTGGTTACTCCCGACCTTTGGGGACCGGCACGACCTTGATCATGGGCCGGCCCCAGGGTATCGATTAAACTGGGCCTCAGGCCGAAACCTCGGTGGCTTCGGTCAGCACGGTCCAGCGCTTGGTCTTCGAGATCGGCGCGCATTCGACGATGCGAACGATGTCACCCACCTTGAACTGGTTCTGCGCGTCATGCGCGCGGTATTTCTTGGACGAACGCACGGTCTTGTGCAGCAGCGGATGCTTGAAGCGACGCTCGACCAGGACGGTGACGGTCTGTTCGTTCTTGTCGCTGACGACCTTGCCTTGCAGGATGCGTTTGGGCATGGACCGGGCTCCTTAGTTCGACGCCGCGGCTTGCGCCGCTTTCTGGTTCAGAATGGTTTTCACACGGGCCACGTCGCGGCGGACGGAGCGCATGCGGGCGGTCGATTCGAGCTGGCCGGTGGCCTGCTGGAAGCGCAGGTTAAACGCTTCCTTCTTCAGCGCGAGCAGCTGTTCCTTCAGCTGGTCAGGCGTCTTGTCTTTCAGTTCCTGCGCTTTCATGCGCCTTTTCCTTTCAACATCACCGGCGAGCCCCTGCCATGCAGGGCCACCCTGATTCCGGTGGAGTTTCATGATGAAGGCCTGCCCATACAGGCTCGGCCGGATTTTGGCAACCCCGATTGTCCCGAGGAGGCCGAAAATGCAGCGCCCCGCCACTGTCGCGGCGGGGCGCAATCTGGAAGCGGTGGCGAATTACCAGTCTTCGCGCGCGACGATGCGGGTCAGCACCGGCAGCTTCTGCGCGCCCAGGCGCAGCGCCTCGCGGGCGATGACGTCGTTCACCCCGTCGATCTCGAACATGATCCGGCCGGGATGGACGCGGGCGGCCCAGTAATCCACCGAACCCTTGCCTTTACCCATCCGCACTTCGGTCGGCTTCGAGGAAACCGGCACATCCGGGAAGATCCGGATCCAGACCCGGCCCTGACGCTTCATGTGGCGGGTGATCGCGCGGCGGGCCGCCTCGATCTGGCGCGCGGTGACGCGCTCGGGCTCGATGGCCTTCAGCGCATAGGAGCCGAAGTTCAGGTTGAACCCGCCCTTGGCCTCACCGTGGATGCGGCCCTTGTGCTGTTTGCGGAACTTGGTCCGTTTCGGTTGCAGCATTGCTTCTTCTCCTTAGCGCGCGTCGCGGTCGCGATCACGGCGCGGGCCGCGGGGCGACGGACCGTCCTGCGCTTCGGTCGCGCGGCGGTCGCGGGCCTGCGGATCATGCTCCATGATCTCGCCCTTGAAGATCCAGACCTTCACCCCGATGATCCCGTAGGGGGTCGAGGCTTCCGACAGCGCATAGTCGATGTCGGCGCGCAGCGTGTGCAGCGGCACCCGGCCTTCGCGATACCATTCGGTCCGGGCGATCTCGGCGCCGCCCAGGCGGCCCGACACGTTCACCCGGATGCCCAGGGCGCCCATGCGCATGGCGTTCTGCACCGCGCGCTTCATGGCGCGGCGGAACGACACCCGGCGCTCGAGTTGCTGGGCGATCGACTCGGCCACCAGCTGGGCGTCCAGCTCGGGCTTGCGGACCTCGACGATGTTGAGGTGCAGTTCCGAGGCGGTGTAGTTCGCCAGCTTCTTGCGCAGGGTCTCGATATCGGCGCCTTTCTTGCCGATGATGACACCCGGACGCGCGGCATAGATCGTCACGCGGCATTTCTTGTGCGGACGCTCGATCACCACGCGGCTGACGCCGGCCTGCTTGGCTTCCTTGTGGATGAAGTCGCGGATCTTCAGGTCTTCCAGCAGCAGATTGCCGTAATCCTTGTCATCCGCATACCAGCGGCTGTCCCAGGTGCGGTTGACCTGGAGACGCATCCCGATGGGGTTTACCTTCTGACCCATTACGCGCGCTCCCCGGCTTCGATGGCCTCGACCTGACGGACCTTGATGGTGATTTCCGAAAACGGCTTCATGATCTTGCCGTAACGACCACGGGCGCGCGGACGGCCACGCTTCATGACCAGGTTCTTGCCGACCCAGGCCTCGGCGACGATCAGGTTGTCGACGTCGAGGTTATGGTTGTTCTCGGCGTTGGCGATGGCCGATTGCAGGCATTTCTTGACATCGCCGGCGATGCGCTTGGACGAGAAGGTCAGGTCGGCCAGGGCCTTGTCCACCTTCTTGCCGCGGATCATCGCCGCAACCAGGTTCAGCTTCTGCGGCGAGGTGCGAAGCATCTTGGTCTTCGCAAACGCCTCGTTCTCCGCCACGCGGCGCGGATTTTGTTCCTTACCCATGACGCTTACTTCCTTTTCGCTTTCTTGTCGGCGGCGTGACCGTAATAGGTCCGCGTCGGCGAGTATTCACCGAACTTCTGGCCGATCATCTCTTCGGTCACCGAGACCGGGATGTGCTTCTGGCCGTTGTAGACGCCAAAGGTCAGGCCGACGAATTGCGGCAGAATGGTCGAACGACGCGACCAGATCTTGATGACGTCCGACTTGCCGGACTCGCGGGCTTTCTCGGCCTTGCGAAGCACATAAGCATCGACAAAGGGGCCCTTCCAAACAGAACGTGCCATGGATTAACGCCCCTTCTTCGCGTGACGCGACCGCAGGATATACTTGTCGGTCGATTTGTTCGTGCGGGTGCGGTTGCCCTTGGTGCCCTTGCCCCAGGGAGTAACCGGGTGACGGCCGCCCGAAGTCCGGCCTTCACCACCACCATGCGGGTGGTCGATCGGGTTCATGGCCACGCCGCGCACGCTCGGGCGGATGCCCAGGTGCCGGTTGCGGCCGGCCTTGCCGAGGTTCTGGTTCGAATGGTCGGCATTCGACACGGCGCCGATGGTGGCCATGCATTCCTGGCGCACAAGGCGCAACTCGCCCGAGGACAGGCGGATCTGGGCATAGCCGCCGTCGCGGCCGACGAACTGGGCATAGGTGCCAGCCGAGCGGGCGATCTGGCCGCCCTTGCCGGGCTTCAACTCGACGTTGTGGACGATGGTGCCGATCGGCATGCCGCTGAAGGGCATGGCGTTGCCGGGCTTCACATCCACCTTGGCGCCAGCCACCACCTTGTCGCCGACAGCCAGACGCTGGGGCGCGATGATATAGGCCTGCTCGCCGTCTTCATATTTGATCAGCGCGATGAAGGCGGTGCGGTTCGGGTCGTATTCGATCCGCTCGACGGTCGCCGGGACATCGAACTTGGTGCGCTTGAAATCGACGATGCGATAGAGACGCTTCGCCCCGCCGCCCTTGCGGCGCATCGTGATCCGTCCGGTGTTGTTCCGGCCGCCGTTCTTGGTCAGCCCCTCCGTGAGGGACTTGACCGGGCGCCCTTTCCAAAGCTCCGAACGGTCGATCAGAACCAGCCCACGCTGGCCAGGCGTCGTCGGCTTATACGACTTGAGTGCCATGCTTTCTGTCTTCCGTTGCTTTGGACCAAAGCTAGGTCCGTTTCAGTCAAATGGCGACGGCCCCGCTGCCGGGGCCGTCGATTCGCAGGCTTCTATCAGAGGCCGGTCGAGACGTCGATGCTGTTGCCAGCTTCCAGCGTCACATAGGCCTTCTTCACGTCCGAGCGGACGCCGGGGCGGCCGCGGAAACGCTTGGTCTTGCCCTTGGTGATGGTCGTGTTCACGGCCTTCACCTTGACGTTGAACAGGGCTTCGACGGCTTGCTTGATCGCCGGCTTGGTCGATTCCTTGGCCACCTGGAAGACATAGGCGTTGGCATCGCCCACCAGGGTGGCCTTTTCGGTGATGACCGGCTTGACGATCACGTCGTAATGTTCGGGTTTCACGCTCATTTCAGGCGAGCCTCCAGAGCTTCGACACCGGCGCGCGTCAGCACGAGCGTGTCGCGACGCAGGATGTCATAGACGTTGGCACCCATCGAGGGCAGCACATCGACGCCTTCCAGATTGCGGGCGGCGCGGGCGAAATTCTCGTTCACCTCGGCCCCGTCGATCACCAGGACGCGCTTCCAGCCGTTTTCCTTGACCGCCTTGGCGACGGCCGCGGTCTTGGCTTCCGCGATGTTCAGGCTCTCCACGACGACCAGCTCACCCGCCGCGGCCTTGGCCGACAGCGCGTGCTTCAGGCCAAGCGCGCGGACCTTCTTGGGCAGGTCGAAGGCGTGGCTGCGCGGGGTCGGGCCCTTGTAGACGCCGCCGTGACGGAAGATCGGCGCCTTGCGGGAACCGTGGCGAGCGCCGCCGGTGCCCTTCTGGCGATAGATCTTCTTGGTCGAGTAGCTGACATCCGACTTGCCCAGCACCGAATGGGTGCCCGCCTGCGCCTTCGCACGCTGCCAGCGCACGACGCGGTGCAGCAGGTCCGCACGCGGTTCAAGCCCGAAGATGTCATCGCTCAGGTCGATGTCCCCGGCCTTGCCGGCATCGAGCGTGATAACGTCGAGTTTCATCAGTTGTCTCCTTCGGGCGCAGCGGCCTCGGCAGGGGCGGCAGCCTCGGCCTGGGCAGCTTTCGAACGGGTCGCGGCCGGGAAAACGGTGTTTTCGGCCAGCGGCTTCTTCACGGCGTCCTTGATCGTGACCCAACCGCCCTTGGAACCCGGCACCGAGCCCTTGACCATGATCAGGCCACGTTCGGCATCGGTCTTGACGACCTGGAGGTTCTGGGTGGTGACGCGCACGGCACCCAGGTGGCCGGCCATCTTCTTGCCCTTGAACACCTTGCCCGGATCCTGGCACTGGCCGGTCGAGCCGTGCGAGCGGTGGCTGATCGACACGCCGTGCGAGGCGCGCAGACCGCCGAAATTGTGCCGCTTCATCGCACCGGCAAAGCCCTTGCCGATCGAGGTGCCGGCGATGTCGACATACTGGCCCTCGAAGTAGTGGTCGGCGACGATCTCCTCGCCCACCTCGACCAGGTTCTCGGGCGAGACGCGGAATTCCGCGATCTTGCGCTTGGGCGCGACATTCGCCTTGGCGAAATGGCCGCGCAGCGCGGCGGTCGTGCGCTTGGCTTTCGCCTCGCCCGCGCCGAGCTGCAGCGCCACGTAGCCGTCTTTCTCGGCGGTGCGCTGAGCGATGACCTGCACGTTGTCCACGTGCAGCACGGTGACGGGCACCTGACGCCCGTCCTCCAGGAACAGCCGGGTCATGCCCAGCTTCTTGGCGATAACACCAGTCCGCAGCATGATGGCCTCCTTAAACCTTGATCTCGACATCCACGCCGGCGGCGAGGTCGAGCTTCATCAGGGCGTCAACGGTCTGCGGGGTCGGGTCGACGATGTCCAGCAGGCGCTTGTGCGTGCGGATTTCCCACTGGTCGCGGGATTTCTTGTCGATGTGCGGACCGCGCAGAACGGTGAATTTCTCGATCTTGTTGGGCAGCGGAATCGGGCCGCGGACCTGCGCGCCGGTGCGCTTGGCGGTGTTGACGATTTCCTGCGTGCTGGCATCCAGGACGCGATAATCGAACGCCTTCAACCGGATGCGGATATTCTGGCTTTGCATTCTCATCCCTCTTGCGGGGAGTTCAAGTTGAGAGGCTGACGACACACCACGCACCGCCAGCGTCGAACCGTATAAACAAGAGCAGGCCGCCTTGCGTGGCGGCCCGGCCCTGACAAGCCGATTCTTGGAAAACCGGCGATGATTGCGGGGATTTATCCGGTTCACGACCTGCGGTCAAGCTATCTTCACGCCGAACTCTGCCCTCATTGCGCGGGCTATCAAGGCGCTCTTGATCTGTCTCGGCACACGACGTGGCCATGCCGGAGAGCGTCTGCTGGTCGAAGCCATGTCGCGGGCGGGCGTCGCCATCCTGGATCCAGGAAAAGAAACACTGATGCGGCAAATGGCGCTCTACGCCGGCGCTCGGCTCCTGATCTTCGCCGAGGGATCGGCGATGCATGGGCGCCAGCTGTTGGGACGCGTCGACCAGAAGATCCTTGTCCTTCGGCGGCGCCCACAATCCCGGATGGCTTGGGCACAGTTGGAGCCGAGGTGCCGTAAGCTGAAATACGCGCTGATCATCAAGGCCTTTGCTATGCCCCTCCTCCTCAGGGCGTCCCCGTCCATCCCTACGGTATTGCCTTTTATAACAAGGATCCGCTGCTTAATACGCTGCGACGCAACGGCATCGACATTACGCCATATTGGGACGAAGAAGCCTATCGGCAGGCCATGAAGGTGGATGCTCATGCATGGTATCGGGGCGTCATGAGGCGGAGAATCATTCACCGCAAGAAGACCCTAGCGCATATCAGGACAGCATTCGATACGACGGGCATCCCTGTTCCCTCCTGACGCTTTGCGGCACCTTCGGCAGGGCCCCTCCAAGCGCCCGGCACGGCGTGCATTGCTTCTTTCGTGCCCCAATATCCCGGGGTCCGGGGCAGAGCCCCGGCAGCCGCGCCCCAGCAAGCAACCCCGCGGCCACCACCCCCGCGGCAAGGAAAAAGGCCGCCCCCTGCGGAGCGGCCCCTCATCGCGATATCCCTCGCGGGATCACCCGATGCTCCCGGAAGGGCCGCGGCTGGAAGCCGCCGCCCCAAAGGATCACTTCAGGATCTTCGACACCACGCCGGCGCCGACCGTGCGGCCGCCCTCGCGGATGGCGAAGCGCAGCTTCTCCTCCATCGCGATCGGCGCGATCAGCTCGACCGTGAACTTCAGGTTGTCGCCCGGCATCACCATCTCGGTGCCCTCGGGAAGCTTCACCGTCCCGGTCACGTCCGTCGTGCGGAAGTAGAACTGCGGACGGTAGTTCGCGAAGAACGGCGTGTGACGGCCACCCTCTTCCTTGGTCAGGATATAGGCCTCGGCCTCGAACTCGGTATGCGGCGTCACCGAGCCGGGCTTGGCCAGAACCTGGCCGCGCTCCACCCCGTCGCGCTCCACGCCGCGCAGGAGCGCGCCGATGTTGTCGCCGGCTTCCCCGCGGTCCAGCAGCTTGCGGAACATCTCGACACCGGTGCAGGTCGTCTTCTTGGTCGGGCGGATGCCGACGATCTCAAGCTCGTCGCCCACGTTAACCGCGCCGCGCTCGACACGGCCCGTCACCACCGTGCCCCGGCCCGAGATCGAGAACACGTCCTCGATCGGCATCAGGAACGGCAGGTCCACCGCGCGCTCGGGCGTCGGGATGTATTCGTCCACGGCGGCGATCAGCGCGCGGATCGAATCCTCGCCGATCTCCTTGTCGCGGCCTTCCAGCGCCGCCAGCGCCGAGCCCTTGATGATCGGGATGTCGTCGCCGGGATAGTCGTAGGACGAAAGCAGCTCGCGCACCTCCATCTCGACCAGTTCCAGCAGTTCCGCGTCATCGACCTGGTCCACCTTGTTCAGGTACACCACCATGTAGGGGATGCCCACCTGGCGGCCCAGCAGGATGTGCTCGCGCGTCTGCGGCATCGGGCCGTCGGCCGCGTTCACCACCAGGATCGCGCCGTCCATCTGCGCCGCGCCCGTGATCATGTTCTTCACGTAGTCCGCGTGGCCGGGGCAGTCCACATGCGCGTAGTGCCGGTTGGCCGATTCGTATTCCACATGCGCGGTCGAGATCGTGATCCCCCGGGCACGCTCCTCAGGAGCCCCGTCGATCTGGTCGTAGGCCTTGAATTCACCGAAATACTTCGTGATCGCAGCCGTCAGCGTCGTCTTGCCGTGGTCAACGTGACCAATCGTCCCGATGTTGACGTGCGGTTTCGTCCGTTCAAACTTTGCCTTTGCCATGGGCATGGCTCCTTATGTTGACGGTGCGTGCAGCCACGCACCCTACGGGGTTGGTAGGGTGCGCGGTTTCCCACGCACCGCCGGGATTACGCGTATTTCTTCTGGATCTCGTCCGAGATGTTCTGCGGCACGGCCTCGTAATGGTCGAACTGCATCGTGAACACCGCGCGGCCCGAGGACATCGAACGCAGGTTGTTGATATAGCCGAACATGTTGGCCAGCGGCACCATCGCGTCGATGACATTGGCGTTGCCGCGGGTGTCCTGGCCGCGGACCATGCCGCGACGGCTGGTCAGGTCGCCGATGATCGAGCCGGTATATTCTTCCGGCGTGACCACTTCGACGCGCATGATCGGCTCGAGCAGCTTGGCGCCCGCCTTCTTCAGCCCCTCGCGCATGGCGGCGCGGGCGGCGATCTCGAAGGCCAGGACCGAGGAGTCGACGTCATGGAAGGCACCGTCGATCAGCGCCACCTTGAAGTCGATCACCGGGAAGCCGGCAAGCGGACCCGAATCCATCACCGACTTGATGCCCTTCTCGACGCCCGGAATGTATTCCTTGGGCACGGCACCGCCGACGATCTTCGACTCGAACGAGTAGCCCTCGCCCGGCTCGGTGGGCGTGATGACCAGCTTGACGCGCGCGAACTGGCCGGTACCGCCCGTCTGTTTCTTGTGCGTGTAGTCGATCTCGGCTTCGCGCGAGATGGTCTCGCGATAGGCCACCTGCGGGGCGCCGATATTCGCCTCGACTTTGAACTCGCGCTTCATGCGGTCCACCAGGATGTCGAGGTGAAGTTCACCCATGCCCTTCATGATGGTCTGGCCCGATTCCAGGTCGGTCTCGACGCGGAAAGACGGGTCTTCGGCGGCCAGGCGCTGCAGGGCAAGGCCCATCTTTTCCTGGTCGGCCTTGGACTTCGGCTCGACGGCGATCTCGATCACCGGCTCGGGGAAGGTCATGGTTTCCAGGACCACCGGTTTCGCCGGGTCGCACAGCGTGTCGCCCGTGGTGGTTTCCTTCAGGCCCGCCAGGGCGATGATGTCGCCGGCGAAGGCTTCGTCGATCTCTTCGCGGTTGATGGCGTGCATGACCATCATCCGACCGACGCGCTCGCGCTTGCCCTTGGTTGAGTTCAGCATCTGGTCACCCTTCTTCAGGGCGCCGGAATAGATCCGCGTGAAGGTCAGCGAGCCGACGAAGGGGTCGTTCATGATCTTGAACGCCAGCGCCGAGAACGGGTCCGAATCCGCGGCGTGACGGGCGATGTTGCGCTCTTCCGTCTCGTCGCCGGGGGCGAAGCCCATGTAGGCGGGAACGTCGGTCGGCGCCGGCAGGAAGTCCACCACCGCGTTCAGAAGCGGCTGCACGCCCTTGTTCTTGAAGGCCGAGCCGGCCATGACCGGGAAGAAGGACAGCGACAGCGTGCCCTTGCGGATCAGCTTGCGCAGCGTCGCCTCGTCGGGCTCGTTGCCTTCCAGGTAGGCTTCCATCGCCTCGTCGTCCTGTTCGACGGCGAGTTCGATCATCTTGCCGCGCCATTCCTCGGCGACGTCCTGCAGATCCTCGCGGATCGGCTGGCGAATCCAGGAGGCGCCCAGATCCTCGCCCCTCCAGACCCATTCTTCCATCTTGATCAGGTCGACGATGCCTTCCAGCTTGTCCTCGGCGCCGATCGGCAGGGCGATCGGGCAGGGGGTGCCGCCGGTGCGGTCCTTGATCATGGCGACGCATTTGAAGAAATCGGCGCCGATCTTGTCCATCTTGTTGACGAAGACGATCCGCGGAACCTTGTAGCGGTCGGCCTGGCGCCACACCGTCTCGGTCTGCGGCTCGACGCCGGCGTTGCCGTCCAGCAGGCAGATCGCGCCGTCGAGCACGGCCAGCGAACGCTCGACCTCGATGGTGAAGTCGACGTGGCCGGGGGTGTCGATGATGTTGAAGCGGCAACGCTCCTTGTCATCGGGGGTGAAGTCCGCATCCTCGTGGCGCTGCCAGAAGGTGGTGGTCGCCGCCGAGGTGATGGTGATGCCGCGCTCGGCTTCCTGCTCCATCCAGTCCATGGTGGACGCACCTTCGTGCGTCTCGCCCATCTTGTGGTTCTTGCCGGTATAGAACAGGATGCGCTCGGTCGTCGTGGTCTTGCCCGCGTCGATGTGGGCCATGATCCCGAAGTTCCGGTAGCGCTCCAGCGGATATTCGCGTGCCATAAAGGGCCTTCCTTCCGGTTACCAGCGGTAGTGGCTGAACGCCTTGTTGGCGTCGGCCATCTTGTGCGTGTCCTCACGCTTCTTGACGGCGGTGCCGCGGCCGTTCACCGCGTCGGCCAGCTCGCCCGCGAGGCGCTCTTCCATGGTGTGCTCGTTGCGCTTTTTCGAAGCGTCGATCAGCCAGCGGATCGCCAGGGCCTCGCGGCGCGAGGGGCGAACCTCGACCGGAACCTGGTAGGTGGCGCCGCCGACCCGGCGCGAACGCACCTCGACCGAGGGCTTCACGTTGTCGAGCGCCTCGTGGAAAACTTCGATGGGCTCGCGCTTGAGCTTGCCCTGGACGCGGTCGAGGGCGCTGTAGACGATGCGTTCGGCAACCGATTTCTTGCCGTCGATCATCAGGTTGTTCATGAATTTGGTCAGCACGCGATCGCCATACTTGGCGTCGGGCAGGACTTCGCGCTTCTCAGCGGCGTGACGACGAGACATATGCGGATCTCCTTACTTCGGACGCTTGGCGCCGTATTTCGAACGACGCTGGCGACGGTCTTTGACGCCCTGGGTATCCAGCACACCGCGCAGGATGTGATAGCGGACACCCGGAAGGTCTTTCACCCGGCCGCCGCGGATCAACACGACGCTGTGTTCCTGCAGGTTGTGCTTTTCGCCCGGAATGTAGGAGATGACTTCGAAACCATTGGTCAGGCGGACCTTGGCCACCTTACGCATGGCCGAGTTCGGCTTTTTCGGCGTCGTGGTATAGACGCGCGTGCATACGCCCCGCTTCTGCGGGCAGGATTGCAGGTGCTGCGACTTCGAGCGCTGCACCTTGGGCTGCCGCGGTTTGCGGATCAGCTGTTGGATCGTCGGCATTCGGTTCCCCGTCTTGCTTTCGTCAATACTCGCAGCCATCGGCTGCGCCACTTCTCGACGGCGAATCACGCCCATCGTGAAACGCCACAACCCATCCTGTCCCCGAAACCGGGGAGGACGGGCTGAATTACCAGAGGATCGGGGCATTCGGCCCGGATCATGACCACAGAGGTTCTGGGCCCCGATCAGATTCCTGACGGGTGAAGGCGCGTATATGGGCAAACCGGGGGTGAGTCAACAACCCCGCCGCCGCTCTTCACCCCTGCCACAGGCGCCGCGCGCCCTCGTCCAGTCCGGGCAGGTCGATGCGGAAACGGTCGGCCAGCAAGGCGGGCATCGCGGCCCCCTGCCCCTCGACCGGATAGCCCGCGCCGACCGCGCCGGAATCGTTGTCGCGGTGCAGCATTCGCGCATACATCACCTTGCCGGGCATGGTCACGCCGGGCATGGACATCGCCACCTTCCAATGCGGGAAATGCAGCGCGCAACGCCCCGCATCGGGCGGCAGGTAGATGGTCAGCGCCGCGCTGGCATTGTGGATCATCCGCAGTTCCGCGCCGATCCCCCCTGCCCCCGCGCGCAGCACCACGCCGCGGGAATAGTCGCAGGACAGCCGGCGCCTTTGCCGCCAAAGCGGCTGCATCGCCGCGAAATCGCGGCGGGCGTCGCGGATATAGTCCACCGCCACCGCATCGTCGTCGTCATGGCGGAAATGGCCGACAACATCGGCCCCCGGCTCGACATGGGGGGCGACGGCGGCCATGCAGGCCTCCACATGCCGCTCCATCGGCGGGACCAGGGCCAGCCGCGCCTGCGGCATGATCCCGGCCAGTTCGCGCAGCCGCGACAGCCAGGGCTCGGGCAGGTCCGGCCCCGTCATCAGCACCAGGGTGAAATCCGGATCGGTCTGGGCCAGCCAGCCGGGCAGCGCGACATGCTCGAACCAGAACCAGCGCCGCGCCAGCCGCGCGGGGTCATAGAGGAACGCCCGCCGCTCCTCCAGCGACTCGTGCGCGACCTGGAACCCGCGCCCGCCGAGATAGGAAAACCGGCACAGGCCCAGCATCTGCACCCGCATCAACCCCTCCCCTGCAACCGTCGCTCGCGCAGGATGGTATAGATGCCCGCCCCCACCACCAGCGCCGAGCCGGCCCAGGTCCACAGGTCCGGCCATTCGCCGAAGATCGCCAGCCCCAGCACCACCGCCCAGACCAGCGAGGTATAGCGGAAGGGCGCGACGACCGAGATCTCGCCCACCCGCATGGTGGCGACGGCGGTGATATAGCCCACGGTCAGAAACCCCGCGGCCATCGCCAGCAGCGCGAACTCGGCCAGGGTGGGGATGCGCCAGCTTTCCGTCCAGCCCAGCACGAAGCCCGACAGCATCACCGCCAGCGCCGCGTAAAAGGCGATGGCCGAAGAGCCGACCCCGACCGAGAAGGTCCGCGTCACCAGGTCGCGCAGCACGATCAGCAGCATCGCCGCCAGCGCCACCGCCGACCACAGGTCGAAAGCCCCCGTGCCCGGCCGCAGGATCAGCAGCACGCCCAGAAAGCCGATGCCGACCGCCAGCAGCCGCCGCCAGCCCAGCCTTTCGTGAAAGAACAGCGCCGCAGCCAGCGTCACCGCCAGCGGCAGCGCCTGCATGATCGCCGAGATGTCGGCCAGCGCCATGCGCCGCAGCGCCAGCAGGTAGAACACCGTCGAGATCACGTCGGCCACCGTGCGCAGCGCCAGCGGCCAGACGTCGCCGCGCGGCACCCGCAGCCGGACGCCGCCCTGCGCCCGCGCGATCAGCACCATGGTCAGCAGCACCATGGCGCCGCGGATGGCGATGGATTCGTAAAGCGGCAGGCTTTGCGTCACCGCCTTCATCAGGGCGTCGTTGCAGATAAAGGCCGCCATGCTGAGCATCATCAACGCCGAGCCGCGCAGGTTGTCGGCGGCACTGGCCGAAAAGACCTGCGGCTCGGCGGGCGGCCGGCCCTTTCGACCCGATGAAAGAAGCGGCGTGCGCATGGCGATTCCCGGCGGTTTTCCAATGCTTAGGAAAGCCGCAGAAAGAAAGCCATAGCCTGTCAAGCGCGCCCGCAGCCGGTCGGCGGTTCCGCGGCCTTTTGGCCACGAACCGCCGTGGCGCCCCGGCCGCGAGCCGCTGTCCGGCCCATGGGAAACCGCGATCAGGCGTTGCGCCTGTACCACTGCTTTTCCCAGCCCGATCGGAATATCAGATAGCCGACCAGAACCAGAACGCCGCCGATGCCGCCATTCCTCAGCGCCCAGGAGAAGTTGGAGGTCAAGGCCAGCAGGGCGTCCAGCAGCATGGCCACGCCGAAAACCACCGCAAGCCCGCCGATGATGATCGGCCACAGGCTGCGCCGCAGGTTGGCCCCGCAGCCGGCGCAAACCGTAAAACCTTCCTTAACCTCCGAGCCGCAATGCCCACACAGCTGCATGGATGTTCCTCCTCGACAATCGTTACCCTGGCGTTACCCCGGCCGGCCGAAGCCCGGAAACGCAAGGGACATCGGCAGGACGGCGGGCCGTTCACCGCAAGAAGGCGCCCAGGCAACCTTCGGCGGATAATGCCCGTGCCATGCAATCCCAGATTGCCGAAACGGAGGCAAGCCCGCGCCAGCAAAAAGGCCCGGCATCGCTGCCGGGCCTTTCCAGTTTCATCCGCGGGCGATCACTCGTCGTCGCCGACCTCGGCCGGGGTGTCTTCCGGCGCGATCAGCGCGGCGGCGGCTTCCGCCTCGGCGCGGCGCGCCTCGATCACCTCGTGGTCGCGATCGGTGGCGATGCGGCGCACGCGGGCCGTGGCCCCGCCGGTGCCGGCCGGGATCAGCCGGCCGACGATCACGTTCTCCTTGAGCCCGACCAGCTTGTCGCGCTTGCCCTGGACGGCGGCCTCGGTCAGCACGCGGGTCGTCTCCTGGAACGAGGCGGCCGAGATGAAGCTGCGGGTCTGCAGCGACGCCTTGGTGATGCCCAGCAGCACCGGCTCGCCGGTGGCCGGACGGCCGCCCTTGGCTTCGATCTTGGCGTTCTCTTCCTCGAACTCGTCGCGGTCGACATGCTCGCCCTTCAGCAGCGTGGTGTCGCCGCTGTCGAGGATCTCGATCTTTTGCAGCATCTGGCGGACGATCACCTCGATGTGCTTGTCGTTGATCTTCACGCCTTGCAGCCGGTAGACGTCCTGCACCTCGTCGATCAGGTAATCGGCCAGAGCCTCGATCCCCATGATGCGCAGGATGTCATGCGGCGCCGGGTTGCCGTCCATGATGTAGTCGCCCTTCTGCACGAAGTCGCCTTCCTGCACCGGGATGTGCTTGCCTTTCGGCACCATGTATTCGACCGGCTCCAGCGTGTCGTCGGCGGGCTGGATGGCGATGCGGCGCTTGTTCTTGTAGTCCTTGCCGAAGCGCACATAGCCGTCCAGTTCGGCGATGATCGCGTGATCCTTGGGACGACGAGCCTCGAACAGTTCCGCCACGCGGGGCAGACCCCCGGTGATGTCCTTGGTCTTGGCGCCTTCGCGCGGGATACGCGCCACCACGTCGCCGGCGCGGATCTCCTGGCCTTCCTCGACCGACAGGATCGCCTCGACCGACATCGGATAGGTGACCGGGTTGCCCTGTTCGTTGCGCACCGGCTCGCCATCCTGGTCGACGATGATGATCTCGGGCTTCAGCTCGTTGCCCTTGGGGGCCGAGCGCCAGTCCGTCACGATCTTCTGCGTCATGCCCGTCGCGTCGTCGGTCTCGTCGCGGACCGAAATGCCGCTGATGAGGTCGACATATTTCGCGATGCCCGCCTTCTCGGCGATGATCGGCAGGGTATAGGGGTCCCATTCGAACATCTTCTGGCCGCGCGCCACGGCATCGCCTTCGCGCACGAACAGTTTCGAGCCGTAGAACAGCTTGTGGCTGGCCAGCGTGTCGCCCGTCGCGCCCTTGATGTGCAGCTGCATGTTGCGGCTCATCACGATCAGCTCGCCATTGGCGTTTTCCAGCGTGCTTTCGTTCTCGAAAGCCACCGTGCCCTCTTGCGCCGCGGCGATGAAGGACTGCTGGCCGCCCTGGGCGATGCCGCCGATGTGGAAGGTCCGCATCGTCAGCTGCGTGCCCGGCTCGCCGATGGACTGGGCGGCAATGATGCCGACCGCCTCGCCGATGTTGACCAGCGTGCCGCGGGCCAGGTCGCGGCCATAGCACAGCGCGCAGACCCCGTCGTCCGACTCGCAGGTCAGGGCCGAGCGGATGCGCACGTTCTGCACGCCCGCCACCTCGATCTCGTCGGCCTTGCGCTCGTCGATCAGCTCGTTCTTGCGCACGATGACCACGTCCTCGCCCGGAACCAGCACGTCCTCGGCCGCGACGCGGCCCAGAACGCGCTCGGAAAGCGGGCTGACGACTTCGCCGTCGTTGACCGCGGCCGAGGCGGTGATCGCCCGCTCGGTGCCGCAATCATGCTCGCGGATGATGCAGTCCTGCGCCACGTCCACCAGGCGGCGGGTCAGGTAGCCCGAGTTCGCCGTCTTCAACGCGGTGTCCGACAGGCCCTTGCGCGCGCCGTGGGTCGAGTTGAAGTATTCAAGAACGGTCAGGCCTTCCTTGAAGTTCGAGATGATCGGCGTCTCGATGATCTCGCCGTTCGGCTTGGCCATCAGGCCGCGCATGCCGCCCAGCTGCTTCATCTGGCTGACCGAGCCCCGCGCGCCCGAATGCGCCATCATGTAGACCGAGTTCGGCTCCAGCTCGGCGCCGTTTTCGTCCTTCTTGGTGGCCGAGATGGTCTTCATCATGGCGTCGGTGACGCGGTCGTTGCATTTCGACCAGGCATCGACGACCTTGTTGTATTTCTCGCCCTGGGTGATCAGGCCGTCCAGGTATTGCTGCTCGAACTGCTTGACCTGGTCCTGCGTCTCCTCGACCAGCTCCCATTTCGTCGGCGGCACGACCATGTCGTCCTTGCCGAAGGAAATGCCGGCGCGGAACGCCTCGCGGAAGCCCAGGCCCATGATCTGGTCGCAGAAGATCACCGATTCCTTCTGGCCGCAGTAGCGGTAGACGGTGTCGATGACGTTCTGGATGTCCTTCTTGCGCAGCAGGCGGTTGACCAGCTCGAAGGGCGCCTTGGCGTTCTTGGGCAGCAGCGCGCCCAGGCGGATGCGACCGGGCGTGGTTTCGAAGCGCTTGATGACCTCGTTGCCGTTCTCGTCGATCTGCGGCAGGCGGGCGGTGATGCGGGCATGCAGATGCACCGCGCCCGAGGCCAGCGCGTGTTCCACTTCCTCGAGGTTGGCAAAGACCATGCCCTCGCCCTTCATGCCCTCGCGCTCCATGGTCGTGTAGTAGAGACCAAGGACCATGTCCTGCGACGGCACGATGATCGGCGCGCCGTTGGCGGGCGACAGCACGTTGTTCGTGGACATCATCAGCACGCGCGCTTCCAGCTGCGCCTCAAGCGACAGCGGGACGTGGACGGCCATCTGGTCGCCGTCGAAGTCGGCGTTGAAGGCCGAGCAGACCAGCGGGTGCAACTGGATCGCCTTGCCCTCGATCAGGATCGGCTCGAAGGCCTGGATGCCCAGGCGGTGCAGCGTCGGCGCGCGGTTCAGCAGCACCGGATGTTCGCGGATCACCTCGTCCAGGATATCCCAGACCTCGGGACGCTCTTTCTCGACCAGCTTCTTGGCCTGCTTGACGGTGCTGGAAAGCCCCTTGGCCTCAAGCCGCGAATAGATGAACGGCTTGAACAGCTCCAGCGCCATCTTCTTCGGCAGGCCGCATTGGTGCAGCTTCAACTCCGGCCCGGTCACGATGACCGAACGGCCCGAGAAGTCGACCCGTTTCCCCAGAAGGTTCTGGCGGAACCGGCCCTGCTTGCCCTTCAGCATGTCGGACAGCGATTTCAGCGGGCGCTTGTTGTTGCCGGTGATGACGCGGCCGCGGCGGCCGTTGTCGAACAGCGCATCGACCGACTCTTGCAGCATCCGCTTTTCGTTGCGCACGATGATATCGGGCGCACGCAGCTCGATCAGCCGCTTCAGGCGGTTGTTGCGGTTGATGACCCGGCGATACAGGTCGTTCAGGTCGGACGTGGCAAAGCGGCCGCCGTCGAGCGGCACCAGCGGGCGCAGTTCCGGCGGGATGACCGGGATCACCGTCAGCACCATCCATTCGGGACGGTTGCCCGATTCCAGGAAGCTTTCGACGATCTTCAGCCGCTTGATGATCTTCTTCGGCTTCAGCTCGCCCGTCGCTTCCTTCAGCTCCTCGCGCAGCTGTTCGGCGGTGGCGGCCAGGTCGATGTTGGCCAGCATCTCGCGGATCGCCTCGGCGCCGATATTGGCGGTGAAGGCGTCGGCGCCATACTGGTCCTGCGCGTCGAGGAATTCCTCTTCGGTCAGCAGCTGGCCATAGCTCAGGTCGGTCAGGCCCGGCTCGATGACGACGTAGTTCTCGAAATAGAGGATACGCTCAAGGTCGCGCAGCGTCATGTCCAGCATCAGGCCGATGCGCGAGGGCAGCGACTTCAGAAACCAGATATGCGCGACCGGGGCGGCCAGCTCGATATGGCCCATGCGCTCGCGCCGGACCTTTTGCAGCGTCACCTCGACGCCGCATTTCTCGCAGACCAGGCCGCGATACTTCATGCGCTTGTATTTGCCGCAGAGGCATTCGTAATCCTTGATCGGGCCAAAGATGCGCGCGCAGAACAGACCGTCACGCTCGGGCTTGAACGTGCGGTAGTTGATGGTCTCGGGCTTCTTCACCTCGCCATAGGACCAGGCGAGGATTTCCTCGGGCGAGGCCAGCGAGATCTTGATTTCGTCGAACTGCCGCGGCGCAGCCAGCGGGTTCAGGGGATTGGTGGCAAGTTCCTGGTTCATTTCATGTCCTTTTCAGGCGCGGGGCAGGCGAAATCCATCATCCAAGCTCCATGAAGCCCATAGGCTCCGGTATGCGGAATGGTTTCGCGGGCGTTGTGGTGAGGCAGCCGACAATGTCTTGCGGCTGCCTGGAGCATCCTGTTCGCAGGCACGGCGTCGTTGTTCGAGTAATCGAATGTCGTTGCGACAAACTCATACCCTTTTTCTCGACGCGAGTTGCCATCTGCGATCCGTTCGATCTGCACCCCACAGCCCGCAAGGGCGATGAGGGAAGGCAGCATTCCGAAGCGACAGATGGCAATGCTCATGCCTTACTCGTCCTCCTCCGCATCCAGGAGTTCCATGTTGAGGCCCAGACCCCGGACCTCCTTGACCAGGACGTTGAACGATTCCGGCACGCCGGCCTCGAAATTGTCCTCGCCCTTGACGATGCTCTCATAGACCTTGGTCCGGCCGGCCACGTCGTCCGACTTGACCGTCAGCATCTCTTGCAGGGTATAGGCGGCGCCATAGGCTTCCAGCGCCCAGACCTCCATCTCGCCCAGACGCTGGCCGCCGAACTGCGCCTTGCCGCCCAGCGGTTGCTGCGTGACAAGCGAGTAAGGCCCGGTCGAACGCGCGTGCATCTTGTCGTCGACAAGGTGGTGCAGCTTCAGGACGTATTTCATCCCGACGGTGACCGGGCGCGCGAACTGCTCGCCGGTGCGGCCGTCGAAGACGATGGACTGGCCCGAGGTGTCGAAGCCCGCACGGCGCAGCGCGTCGTTCACGTCCGCCTCTTTCGCGCCGTCGAAGACGGGCGTCGAGATCGGAACGCCGCCGCGCACCGCATCGGCATGCTCCAGCAGGGTCTCGTCATCCATGCCCTCGAAGGTCTCGGCATAGAAGTCGTCGCCATAGCCGTTCCGCATCGCCTCGCGCACCGGGCTCATGTCGCCGTTGCGGCGATAGTCCTGCAGCGCCTCGTCGATCTTGATGCCCAGGCCGCGCGACGCCCAACCCATGTGGGTTTCCAGGATCTGGCCCACGTTCATCCGCGAGGGCACGCCCAGCGGGTTCAGCACCAGGTCGACCGGGGTGCCGTCGGACAGGAAGGGCATGTCCTCGATCGGCACGACCTTGGAGACGACGCCCTTGTTGCCGTGACGGCCGGCCATCTTGTCGCCCGCCTGCAGCTTGCGCTTCACCGCGACGAAGACCTTGACCATCTTCATCACGCCCGGAGGCAGGTCGTCGCCCTGGCGCACCTTTTCGACCTTGTCGTCGAAACGGTTGTCCAGCGCCCGCTTCTGCGCGTCGAATTGCTGGTTCAGCGCCTCGACTTCCTTGGCGGTGTCCTCGTCGGCGACGGCAAGCTGCCACCACTGGCCGCGGCTCAGCTGGCCCAGCAGGTCGTCGTCCACCACGGCGCCGGCGCGGATGCCTTTCGGCCCCTTGACGACTTCCTTGCCCATGATCAGCGATTTCAGGCGCGCATAGATGTTGCGCTCCAGGATCGCCAGCTCGTCGTCGCGGTCGCGGGCCAGGCGCTCGACTTCCTCGCGCTCGATCTGCAGCGCGCGCTCGTCCTTGTCGACGCCGTGGCGGTTGAACACCCGGACCTCGACGATGGTGCCATAGGCCCCCGGCGGCAGGCGCAGCGAGGTGTCGCGCACGTCCGACGCCTTTTCGCCGAAGATGGCGCGGAGCAGTTTCTCCTCCGGCGTCATCGGGCTTTCGCCTTTCGGGGTGATCTTGCCGACCAGGATGTCGCCCGGACCCACTTCGGCGCCGATATAGACGATGCCGGCCTCGTCGAGGTTGCGCAGCGCCTCTTCACCGACGTTCGGGATGTCGCGGGTGATCTCTTCCGGGCCCAGCTTGGTGTCGCGCGCCGCAACCTCGTATTCGTCGATATGGATCGAGGTGAACACGTCGTCGCGGTGGATCCGCTCGGAGATCAGGATCGAGTCCTCGTAGTTGTAGCCGTTCCAGGGCATGAAGGCCACGACCACGTTGCGGCCGATCGCCAGTTCGCCCTGGTCGGTCGAGGGACCGTCGGCCACGACCTGGCCCTTGACCACCCTGTCGCCCACCTTGACCAGCGGGCGCTGGTTGATGGTCGAGGACTGGTTCGAGCGCTTGAACTTGCGCAGGCGATAGATGTCCACGCCCGCATCGCCCGCGCCCAGGTCCTCGGTGGCGCGGATAACGATACGCTGCGCATCGACCTGGTCGATGATGCCGCCGCGACGGGCCATGATCGCGGCGCCGGAATCGCGCGCCACGGTCGCTTCCATGCCGGTGCCGACGAAGGGCGCCTCGGCCCGCAGCAGCGGAACCGCCTGGCGCTGCATGTTCGAGCCCATCAGCGCGCGGTTGGCGTCGTCGTTTTCAAGGAAGGGGATCAGCGCCGCGGCGACCGAAACCAGCTGTTTCGGCGACACGTCGATCAGGTCCACCGCCTCGACCGGGTTCAGCATGAAGTCGCCGGCCTGGCGGGTCGAGACCAGCTCCTGCACGAAGCGGCCTTCGCCGTCCAGCTCGGCATTGGCCTGGGCGATGGTGTGGCGCATCTCCTCGGTGGCGGACATGTAGATCACGTCATCCGTCACCTGGCCCTCGACCACCTTGCGATAGGGGGTCTCGATGAAGCCGTATTTGTTCACGCGGGCAAAGGTCGCGAGGCTGTTGATCAGGCCGATGTTCTGGCCTTCCGGCGTCTCGATCGGGCACATCCGGCCGTAATGGGTCGGGTGGACGTCGCGCACCTCGAAGCCGGCGCGCTCGCGGGTCAGGCCGCCCGGCCCAAGCGCCGACAGGCGCCGCTTGTGGGTGACTTCCGACAGCGGGTTGGTCTGGTCCATGAACTGCGACAGCTGCGAGGAGCCAAAGAACTCGCGCACCGCGGCCGCTGCCGGCTTGGCGTTGATCAGGTCCTGCGGCATCACCGTGTCGATCTCGACGCCCGACATGCGCTCGCGGATCGCGCGTTCCATGCGCAGCAGGCCGATGCGATACTGGTTCTCCATCAGCTCGCCGACCGAGCGCACCCGGCGGTTGCCCAGGTGGTCGATGTCGTCGATCTCGCCCTTGCCGTCGCGCAGTTCCACCAGCCCGCGGATACAGGCGATGATGTCCTCCTTGCGCAGGGTGCGCTGGGTGTCCGGCGCATCCAGGTCAAGGCGCATGTTCATCTTGACCCGGCCCACGGCGGACAGGTCATAGCGCTCGCTGTCGAAGAACAGGCTGCCGAACAGCGCCGAGGCGGCCTCGACGGTCGGCGGCTCGCCGGGACGCATGACGCGATAGATGTCCATCAGCGCGCCTTCGCGGCTCATGTTCTTGTCGGCCGCCATGGTGTTGCGGATATAGGGGCCGACGTTGACATGGTCGATGTCGAGGACCGGGATCTCCTCGATGCCGTTGTCCAGCAGCACCTTGAGCAACCCGCCCGAAATCTCGCCGTCGCGGTCGTATTCGACGGTGATCTCGTCGCCGGCCTCGGCATAGATCAGGCCGGTCTGCTCGTTGATGATGTCCTTGGCGACGAAGCGGCCGATGATCTTTTCGAACGGCAGCAGCAGGTTCACGTCGCCCTGTTCGATCAGCTGCTTGACCAGCCGCGGCGTCACCTTGTCGCCGGCCTTGGTGATGACCTCGCCGCTCTCGGCGTTCACCAGGTCATAGGTCGGGCGGGTGCCGCGCACGCGCTCGGGGAAGAACTTCGTGACCCAGCCCGCGGCCTGCCCCTTGCCGGCGCGCTGCAGCTTGTAGTCCACGGTATTGTAGAAGGCATCCATGATGCCCTCCTGGTCCATGCCGAGCGCATAGAGCAGCGTCGTCACCGGCAGCTTCCGGCGGCGGTCGATGCGCGCGAAGACCAGGTCCTTGGCGTCGAATTCGAAGTCCAGCCACGAGCCGCGATAGGGAATGATGCGGCAGGCGAACAGCAGCTTGCCCGAGGAATGGGTCTTGCCGCGGTCATGGTCGAAGAACACGCCGGGCGAACGGTGCATCTGCGACACCACGACGCGCTCGGTCCCGTTCACGATGAACGTCCCGTTCTGCGTCATGAGCGGCATGTCGCCCATGTAGACGTCCTGTTCCTTGATGTCCTTGACCGATTTGGCGCCGGTCGCCTCGTCGACATCGAACACGATCAGACGCAGCGTCACCTTCAGCGGCGCGGCATAGGTCATGTCGCGGCTCTGGCACTCGTCCACGTCGTATTTCGGCTTTTCCAGCTCGTATTTCACGAATTCCAGCGTCGCCGTCTCGTTGAAGTCCTTGATCGGGAACACCGACTGGAAGACGCCCTGGATGCCTTCGCCGTCCTGATGGCCCTCGGCGTCGCCGGAGCGCAGGAACAGGTCATAGGAGGATTTCTGAACCTCGATCAGGTTCGGCATCTCCAGAACTTCGCGGATATTGCCATAGTAACGCCGGATGCGTTTCTGGCCGACATAAGCTTGCGCCATAGAGGGTCTTACCTTTCGTCTTTCGCTTGCAGCGGCCGTCGGGGCCCGACCGGCGCAAGGCGGCGAATGAGGGGCGGGGTTCCATTCGTGCCGCGCGTCCCACCGCGAGGCTCCCGAACCCCGAACATGCCCTGAAGGAAGGTCTGGCGGACAAACCGCCCTTCAAGACAGGTTCGGCAGGGTCCGGGAAAACCCCGGACCCTGCCCATTTCTTGCAGTCAATCGGCCGAAACGGCCAATTACTTCAGCTCGACCTTGGCGCCAGCCGCTTCGAGCTTCTTCTTCATTTCCTCGGCGTCGGCTTTCGAGGCACCCTCTTTCACCTTGCCGCCGGCTTCGACCAGATCCTTGGCTTCTTTCAGGCCCAGGCCGGTGATGCCGCGCACTTCCTTGATCACGTTGATCTTGTTGGCGCCGGCGTCCAGCAGGACGACGTCGAATTCGGTCTTTTCCTCAGCGGCTTCGGCGGGGGCGCCGGCAGCCGGACCGGCCATCATGACCGCGCCGCCAGCGGCGGGCTCGATGCCGTATTCGTCTTTCAGGATGTTTTTCAGTTCCTGGGCTTCCAGCAGGGTCAGGCCCACGATTTCTTCGGCGAGTTTCTTCAGATCAGCCATTTTTCCGTTCTTTCCATTAAGTGTTCCAACGTCGGGGTTTCAACCCCACGACGGAATGGGGATTGCCTCAGGCGGCCTCGCGCTCTTCCAGAGTCGAGAGGATGCCCGCGATGTTGCTGGCAGGTGCGCCGATCGCGCCCGCGATGTTGGAAGCAGGGGCACCGATGCAGGCCACGATCGAAGCGATAAGCTCCTCGCGCGACGGCATCTGGGCCACGGCTTTCACACCGGCAGGGTCAAGCGCCGTGTCGCCCATGGCACCGCCCAGGATCACGAACTTGTCGTTCCCCTTGGCGTATTTATCCGCGACCTTGGCGGCAGCCACCGGGTCTTCGGAAAAGGCGAGCACGGTCATACCCGTCAGATAGTCGGCGATGCTTGCGCAAGGCTTCCCATCCAGGGCGATCTTGGCGAGCCTGTTCTTGGCAACGCGAACGGACCCGCCGGCTTCGCGCATCTGCGCGCGCAGGTCCTGCATCTGGGCAACCGTCATTCCCTCGTAGCGGGCAACCACCACGACGCCAGAGGCTTCAAAGATCTGGCCGAGTTCTTCGACCACCTGTTCTTTTTGCGCTCTATCCACGGTTTCACTCCAAGTTGGGGGTTTCCCCCCGGCTCTCACTTTCCAGCCGCCCGAACAGCGACTGGAGGGTCCGTGACGGTCCCAAGATCACCCGGAGCGAGGCCCGGAAAATGGTCTTGATCCCATCTCAGGAAGGACGATTAAGCGGCCCGGATCAATGATCGCGTCCCGCACCCTCCGTCTCGGACAGGACGGGGCATCGCTGCCCCGCCATCCGCCGGCGCCCTGTTGAAGGAAGCCGGCGAAATTCCTGCCGCGTTACTGCGCGGCGGTCGAAGCCAGGTCCAGCGACACGCCCGGACCCATGGTCGAGCTGATCGAGACCTTCTTGACATAGGTGCCCTTGGCGCCCGAGGGCTTGGCCCGGTTCACCGCATCCACGAAGGCGCGGATGTTCTCGGCCAGCTTCTCGGCGTCGAACGAGGCCTTGCCGACGCCGGCATGGACCACGCCCGCCTTCTCGGCCTTGAACTGGACCTCGCCGCCCTTGGCGGCCTCGACGGCACCCTTCACGTCCATCGTCACCGTGCCGACCTTGGGGTTCGGCATCAGGTTGCGCGGGCCCAGGATCTTGCCCAGACGGCCGACCAGCGGCATCATGTCCGGGGTGGCGATGCAGCGATCGAACTCGATCTTGCCCGACTGGATCGTCTCCATCAGGTCTTCCGCACCGACGATCTCGGCGCCGGCGGCCTTCGCCTCGTCAGCCTTGGGGCCGCGGGCGAAGACGGCGACGCGCACGTCCTTGCCGGTGCCGTTGGGCAGGGTCACGACGCCGCGGACCATCTGGTCGGCATGGCGGGGATCGACGCCCAGGTTCATCGCGATCTCGACGGTCTCGTCGAATTTCGCGCTGGCGTTCTCCTTGACCAGCTTGACGGCTTCCTCGACCGCGAGGTTGGCCTTGCCGGCAAAGGCGGCGCGGGCGGCGGCTTGTTTTTTCGACAGTTTAGCCATGGCTTAGCCTTTCACCTCGATGCCGATCGAACGCGCCGAGCCCAGGATGATCTGCATCGCGGCTTCCACGTCGTTCGCGGACAGATCCTTCATCTTGGCTTCGGCGATCTCGCGGACCTGCTTGACGGTCACGGTGCCGGCGACCTGGCGGCCGGGCTTTTCCGAACCCTTGGCCCGGTTGCGCTTGCCCTGCGGCTTCAGGCCGGCGGCCTTCTTCAGCAGGAACGAGGCCGGGGGCGTCTTGGTCTCGAAGGTAAAGGACTTGTCGGCGTAATAGGTGATCACGACCGGAACAGGCGAGCCCTGCTCCATCTCCTGCGTGCGCGCGTTGAACGCCTTGCAGAATTCCATGATGTTGATGCCGCGCTGACCCAGGGCCGGGCCGACGGGCGGGGACGGGTTCGCCTGGCCCGCCTTGATTTGCAGCTTGAGGCTGCCGACAACTTTCTTGGCCATCTGGCCCTCTCCTTATCATCACGCCCCGAAAAGGGGCCGACTTAGCGGTGCGGCTGGGCCCCGAAGGGCCGGCGCCTCCCGCAGACGATCACGCGGTCTTGGAGACCTGCGTGAATTCCAGCTCGACCGGGGTCGGACGGCCGAAGATGGACACCGTGACCTTGATGCGGTTCGCGGCCTCGTCCACTTCCTCGACCATGCCCGAGAAGCCCTCGAAGGGCCCGTCGGTCACGTTCACCTTTTCGCCCACGTCGAACCGGATCAGGTTGCGCGGCGCCACCTCGGCCCCGCCCTCGCCGGTGCGATGCAGGATCGCGTTCACCTCGTCGTCGCGCATCGGCATCGGCTTGCCCTGCGCGCCCAGGAAGCCGGTGACGCGGTTGATCGAGTTCACCAGGTGATAGGTCTTGTCCGACAGCTCCATGCGTACCAGCACATAACCGGGCATGAAGCGGCGCTCGGACGTGACCTTCTTGCCGCGGCGGATCTCGATCACTTCCTCGGTCGGGACCAGCACCTCGTCGATCTCGTCCTCGAGGCCCTTCTCGACCACGGCCTGGCGAATCGCCTCGGCGACCTTCTTTTCAAAGTTCGACAGGACGCTGACCGAATACCAACGCTTTGCCATGTCTCGATCGACCCCTGTTTCCTTCCGGGCGAGCCAAGGCCAACCCATTGAATTCCTTGTCCGCCCCGGCCTATCCCTTGGCAATCGCCGCAGGCGCCGGCCAAATTGAAATCGGCGCGCACGACCGAATCGATGCACGCCGTATCACGGGCAGGTCGGGCGGACATAACGCCCCCTGCCCTTCAATGCAAGCCCTCAGCTGCCGACCAGGTTGATGACGACCGAAAGGCCGGTCTTGATCAGCAGGTCGACGAGGAAGAAGAAGATCGAGGCCAGCGTCGCCATGATGAAGACCATGATCGTGGTCGTCACCACCTCGCGGCGGGTGGGCCAGGTGATCTTGCCAAGCTCGGCGCGGACCTGGCTGATGAACTGGACGGGATTGGCCATGGGTTTTCCTTCGGTCTTGCAGCGGGTCAGATAGCCTGCGCCGGCCGGCATTTCAAGCGCCGATCTGAGCGGCGGCGATTACGGCTCCAGGAACTCGACCCCCGGCATGGCGCGCAGGGCGGCGATGTCCTGCGCATAGTTGCGGGCCGAGCGGGCATGGGTCTCGTCATCCAGCAGGCGCAGCCGGGCATGGCCCGAGGCGGGCTGGAACCGCTCGCGCGCACGTCGCGCCAGGGTGCGCTGGTCGATGCCCTCGCCCGATGCGGCGCAGCAGCCAGTCATAGCCGGCCTGGGTCAGGCTGACGTTGGCGGGCGGCGGGTCGGGCACCTCGGCGGCAAGGCCGGCGGGCAGCAGCCGTTCAAGCAGCCGCGGGCGCAGCGCGGGATAATCCTCGTAGCGCCACAGCACGATGCGCGAGACGCCCTCGACCGCCGCCAGCCGCCCGACCAGCCCCGCCCAGGCCGAGCGGGCCGGATCGCGGTCGCCCAGATAGGCGGCGATGTCGATTTCCTTGCCGCCGGCGACCTGGAGCGCGAAGGCCGAGACGATGAAGGAGGCCGGGTCGCGCAGCGACAGATACACCACCGCAGGCCCGCCGCCCGCCAGCGCGATGACATGCCGCAGCCGCTGTGCCGCGCGGGGATAGATCTCGCCGCGCCGGGAAAACAGCCGGCTGCGATGGGTCATGCCCAGGATGTTCTCTTCCGAGATCAGCAGATCGCGACAGCCCTGCCGCATGTCCAGCAGCATCTGCCGGGCGGATTCCTGGTCCCGGCCGCCGATGCCCTGGGCCAGGACCGCGGACAGCGACAGCGGCTGGCCGCGCAGCATGGCCGGATCGACATAGGCCAGCCCGGCGCAAAGCAGCCGGTCGCGCACCTGGCGCAGGGAAAATTGCAGATGGGTCGAGGCGGTCTTGTGCGCCCCCAGATGTATGCTCAGCGCCATGGGATCTCGGCAGGGATCGGAAGGCACGCGGCATGACACGGAAGGCGGCTGGCAGGGGTTGGGGGACTCGAACCCACGACCCTCGGTTTTGGAGACCGATGCTCTACCAACTGAGCTAAACCCCTAAGCCGCGCGTCTGATTACGGCAGGTGAGGGCGCGGTTCAAGAGGGAAGATCACTCGGCCTCAAGAAACCCGCCCGATTGCCGCGCCCAAAGGCCGGCATAGATGCCGCCGCGCGCCAGCAGCGCCTCATGCGTGCCCTGCTCGACGATGCGGCCCTGCTCCATCACCACCAGCCGGTCCATGCGCGCGATGGTGGACAGCCGATGCGCGATGGCGATCACCGTCTTGCCCTGCATCAGCATGTCGAGCTGCGACTGGATCGCCGCCTCGACCTCGCTGTCCAGCGCCGAGGTCGCCTCGTCCAGCACCAGGATCGGTGCGTCCTTCAGCAGCACCCGCGCGATGGCGATGCGCTGGCGCTGGCCGCCCGACAGCTTGACCCCGCGTTCGCCCACATGCGCCTCCAGCCCGCGCCTGCCCTGCGAATCGGTCAGGGTGGCGATGAAATCCGCCTCGGCCAGTTCGGCCGCGCGCAGGATCTCGGCCTCGGAGGCATCCGGGCGGCCATAGGCGATATTGTCGCGGATCGAGCGGTGCAGCAGCGAGGTGTCCTGCGTCACCACGCCGATGGCCGCGCGCAGGGATTCCTGCGTGACCTGCGCGATGTCCTGGCCGTCGATCAGGATACGGCCCGATTCCAGGTCGTGAAACCGCAGCATCAGGTTCACCAGCGTCGACTTGCCCGCGCCCGAGCGCCCGACCAGCCCGATCCGCTCGCCCGGCGCGATGGTCAGGCTCAGGTCGTCCAGCACCGCGCCGCGGCCGGGCCGCGCCACCTCGCCATAGCGGAAGGTGACGCGGTCGAATTCGACCCGGCCCTCGGGCACCGCCAGCGGCCGGGCGCCGCGCGCATCCGTCACCATGCGCGGCAAGGACAGCGAGCCGATGCCGTCGCGCACCGTGCCGATATTCTCGAAGAGCGTCGCGAATTCCCACATGATCCAATGCGACATGTTGCCCAGCCGCAGCGCCAGCGGGATCGCGACGGCGACCGCGCCCACGTCGATCTGGCCATGGGTCCACAGCCACAGCCCCAGCGCCGTGACGGCAAAGACCAGGCCCGAGTTCAGCGTCGACAGCAGGATGTTCTGGATCGAGGCCAGCCGCATCTGCCCATGCACGGTCTGCAAAAAGCCGTCCATGCTTTCGCGGACATAGGCCTCCTCGCGCGATGAATGCGAGAACAGCTTGACCGTCGAGATATTGGTATAGCTGTCCACCACCCGGCCGGTCATCTGCGCGCGGGCATCGGCCTGCGCCTCGCTGATGCGGCCGATGCGCGGGATCAGCCACCACAGCAAGAGCCCGTAGAACACGCCCCAGCCGACGAAGGGCAGCGCCAGCCAGCCGTCGGTCGAGGCCGCCAGCACCAGCGCGCCGATGAAATAGACGCAGACATAGGTCAGCACGTCCATGAACTTCATGGCGACTTCGCGCACGGCCAGCGCGGTCTGCATCAGCTTGGTGGCGATGCGGCCGGCGAATTCGTCCTGGAAATAGCTCATCGACTGGCGCAGCAGGTAGCGATGCGCCTGCCAGCGGATGCGCTGCGGGAAATTCCCCATCAGCGTCTGGTGCATGAGCAGCGAGAAAAGAACCTGCAGCAACGGCAGGCCGATCACCAGGATCGCGCCCATCAGGATCAGGCGATTGCCCTCGAGCGCCCAGAAATTCTCGCGGTCGGCCGCGGCCAGCCGGTTCACCAGCTCGCCCAGATAGCCGAACAGCACCACCTCGGCCACGGCGATCAGGCCCGAGCAGGCGGCCATCGACAGCATGTAGCCCTCGGCCCCGCGCGAGAAATGCAGGATGAACCGCCACAGCCCCTGCGGCGGCATCCGCGGCGGATCGGCGGGATAGGGATCAAGCCGGCGCTCGAACCAGCTGAACATGACAGACCTCATTCGTATCGGGCCGGGCCCTTGCCCGGTTCGTTTCGTCGCACCGCCTCAGGCGGCCAGTTCCTCAAGCGCCGCGACATCGGCACGGGCCAGCGCGGCGGTGGCGCGGGCGATCCGCGCCACGGGCCAGTGCCACCATTGCAACGCCATGAGCCGGGCGATGGTGGCATCGTCAAAGCGCATGCGCATGACACGGGCCGGGTTGCCCGCGACCACGGCGTAATCCGGCACCACGCCGCCGACCACGGCGCCTGCGCCGATGATGACGCCGCTGCCGATCCGCGCGCCGGGCAGGATGATGGCGCCGTCGCCGATCCAGACGTCATGGCCGATCACCGTATCCGGCAGGCCGCTGATCTGGTCGATATAGTCGCCCACCCGCGCGTGATCGAAGATCGCAAAGGGATAGGTCGAGATCCCGGCCATCGGATGATTGGCCGAGGCGGTGACGATCCGCGCCCGGTCGGCGATCTGGCAGAACCGCCCGATCACCAGCCGCTCGGGCGCGCCGGCATAGGTATAGGGCGCAAGCCGCGCCGCCCAGTCCTGCGGCGGGTCGAAGCTGCTGGCATAGGTGAAATCGCCGATCTCGATATTCGGATGGTCGATCACCCGGTTCAGATGCACCAGCCCCCGGTTCAGGGTGCCGTCGGGAAAGCGCATGGGATGGGGCAAAGCCGCATCAAGGAAGTCAGCCGTCATGGGAATCCTCTTCAATCCGTCCGTAAAAGGTCAGATCTGCGAGTTGTCCATGACACCGTTCTCCCCTGTTGCGGCGGGCACCATAGCCGGATTTCGCCGCCGAGGCAACCGGGGGCGCGGCGCCTGCGATCGGGGGCTCTGCCCCCGCCCCTGCGGGGCTCCCCCGGAGTATTTGGAAAACGGAGAAGGCGCATGCGGCGCGCGGCCTGCGGTCACAGGTGCCGCGTCTCGGGCGCGGGATTCCACCAGGCGTCATGCGCCCCGTCGGCATAGAACACCGGCGCGGCGATCAGCTCGGCCTCGGGCACGTCGTCCAGGGCGCCGACGCAGACCTGGACGAAGCGACCGCCCATCTCTTCCAGGTTGCCCTCGGTCCACAGCCGCGTGCCGCAACGGGCGCAGAACATGTGGTGCATGTCCACCCCGTCCTGCTGCCGGCGCGGGGTCTCGGCCAACATGCCGGCGCCATGGGTGATGCGGAAGCGCTCCGGGTCGGGCAGGCGCATCTCCCAATAGCGCATCTTGCGGCAGAAGCTGCAATTGCAGCGCATGGTGCCCTGCGACAGCTCGCCCTCGGCCTCGAAGCGGACGGCGCCGCAGAAGCAGGATCCGCGATAGAGGGTCATGCCGGTTCTCCGTGGTGGACGGCCTCGACATTGTTGCCGTCGGGGTCGAGGACGAAGGCGCCGTAATAGCCCGGATGATATTCCGGCCGCAGCCCCGGCGCGCCGTTGTCCTGCCCGCCCGCGGCCAGCGCGGCAGCATGGAAGGCGTCGACCGTGGCGCGGTCGGGCGCGGCAAAGGCGACATGGGTGCCCGGACCCGCGGGCCGGCCGCTGCCGATCCAGAAGAACGGCTTGCCCGCGCGGCCATAGCCCAGATGCGCGCCATGGCCGCCGGTCATCTCCGCGGTCACCTCCATCAGCAGCTCGATCCCCAGGGGCGCCAGCGCCCGGTCGTAGAAGGCGCGCGAGCGGGCAAGGTCCGAGACGGGAAATCCGATATGGTCGATCATGCGAAATCTCCTTTCCCGGCAAGGATCGCCCCGCCCTGCTGACAATTCGCGTCAGGAGAGCTTTTCGGCGAAGAAATCGAGCGTCCGCTGCCAGGCAAGCTCCGCCGCCGCCTCGTCGTAGCGCGGCGTGGTGTCGTTGTGGAAACCGTGCTGGGTGCCGGGATAGAAGAAGGCCTGGTATTCCTTGCCCTGCTCCTTCAGCGCCGCCTCGTAGGCGGGCCAGCCCGCGTTCACGCGCTCGTCGTTCCCGGCGTAATGCAGCATCAGCGGCGCCTGGATCTGCGCCACCTCCTCGGGCCGGGGCTGGCGGCCGTAGAAGGGCACCGAGGCGGCCAGTTCGGGATAGGCCACCGCCAGCGCGTTGCAGACCCCGCCGCCATAGCAGAAGCCGACCGCGCCCACCTTGCCGGTCGAATCGGCATGGTCGCGCAGGAATTCGTGGGCGGCGAAGAAATCCTCCATCAGCTTCACCGGGTCGAGGCTGGCCTGCATCTCGCGCCCCTGGTCGTCATTGCCGGGATAGCCGCCAAGCGGGCTCAGCCCGTCCGGCCCGAAGGCCAGGTAGCCCGCCTTGCCGAGCCGGCGCACGACATCCTCGATATAGGGGTTCAACCCGCGATTCTCATGCACCACCAGCACGGAGGGCAGCTTGCCCTGCGCCCCGGCCGGCCGCGCCATCAGCCCGCTGATGCGGCCATTGCCCGCGGGGCTGTCATAGCTCGCGGTCTGGGTCGCGATGGTGGGATCGTCGGGCGGCACCTGCTGGGCCAGGGCGTAATCCGGCCGCAGCGCCTCGAAGATCGCGGCGGCGCTCATCCCGGCGGTGGCGAATTGCGCCGCCTGCACCATGAAATCCCGCTTGCTGATTCGGCCATGCACGTAGCCGTCGAAGATCTCGAGGATGCGGGGATGGAAATCGGAAGCCTTCCTGCGTTCGGTCATCGTCCTCTCCCTTTGCCTGCTGGCGCAAGGATAGCATGACCCCCCCTCTCCGCTCTTTTTCCCGCGCCGCTCTCCCGCCCGGCGCGGCCTGCGCTGCTTCTTTCGTGCCCCAATATCCCGGGGTCCGGGGCAGAGCCCCGGCAGCCGCGCCCCAGCAAGCAACCCCGCGGCCACCACCCCCGCGGCAAGGAAAAAGGCCGCCCCCTGCGGAGCGGCCCCTCATCGCGATATCCCTCGCGGGATCACCCGATGCTCCCGGAAGGGCCGCGGCTGGAAGCCGCCGCCCCAAAGGATCACTTCAGGATCTTCGACACCACGCCGGCGCCGACCGTGCGGCCGCCCTCGCGGATGGCGAAGCGCAGCTTCTCCTCCATCGCGATCGGCGCGATCAGCTCGACCGTGAACTTCAGGTTGTCGCCCGGCATCACCATCTCGGTGCCCTCGGGAAGCTTCACCGTCCCGGTCACGTCCGTCGTGCGGAAGTAGAACTGCGGACGGTAGTTCGCGAAGAACGGCGTGTGACGGCCACCCTCTTCCTTGGTCAGGATATAGGCCTCGGCCTCGAACTCGGTATGCGGCGTCACCGAGCCGGGCTTGGCCAGAACCTGGCCGCGCTCCACCCCGTCGCGCTCCACGCCGCGCAGGAGCGCGCCGATGTTGTCGCCGGCTTCCCCGCGGTCCAGCAGCTTGCGGAACATCTCGACACCGGTGCAGGTCGTCTTCTTGGTCGGGCGGATGCCGACGATCTCAAGCTCGTCGCCCACGTTAACCGCGCCGCGCTCGACACGGCCCGTCACCACCGTGCCCCGGCCCGAGATCGAGAACACGTCCTCGATCGGCATCAGGAACGGCAGGTCCACCGCGCGCTCGGGCGTCGGGATGTATTCGTCCACGGCGGCGATCAGCGCGCGGATCGAATCCTCGCCGATCTCCTTGTCGCGGCCTTCCAGCGCCGCCAGCGCCGAGCCCTTGATGATCGGGATGTCGTCGCCGGGATAGTCGTAGGACGAAAGCAGCTCGCGCACCTCCATCTCGACCAGTTCCAGCAGTTCCGCGTCATCGACCTGGTCCACCTTGTTCAGGTACACCACCATGTAGGGGATGCCCACCTGGCGGCCCAGCAGGATGTGCTCGCGCGTCTGCGGCATCGGGCCGTCGGCCGCGTTCACCACCAGGATCGCGCCGTCCATCTGCGCCGCGCCCGTGATCATGTTCTTCACGTAGTCCGCGTGGCCGGGGCAGTCCACATGCGCGTAGTGCCGGTTGGCCGATTCGTATTCCACATGCGCGGTCGAGATCGTGATCCCCCGGGCACGCTCCTCAGGAGCCCCGTCGATCTGGTCGTAGGCCTTGAATTCACCGAAATACTTCGTGATCGCAGCCGTCAGCGTCGTCTTGCCGTGGTCAACGTGACCAATCGTCCCGATGTTGACGTGCGGTTTCGTCCGTTCAAACTTTGCCTTTGCCATCATGGCCTCCTATCGGGGGGGCCACCCGCGCGACAGCCCCCGTCGTGAAACATCCGCCGCGACTTATAATCGTGCCGGGGAAAAATCAAGGGCGGCCGGGCCTTTGCCGCCGGGGCTGTGGCGGTGGAACCGGAACCCGGCGAATACGTTGGAATTGCGCAACAAGGCTGCCCGGCCCGCGGCCCCGCAGCGCTTTCGGAGGACCAAGATGAGCCTGATGAAATCCCTCGCCCGCGTCGCGGCCGGCGTCATGCTGGCCAAGGGGATCGGAACCATGATGAAGAACGCCCAGAACCGGCCGCAATCGGGCGGCGGGCGCAGCCCCGGCGGGCTGCTCGACGAGTTGTTCGGCAACAACACCGGCCAAGCCGGCGACCGCCGCAGCGGCGCGGGCGGGCTGGGCGACATGCTGGGCCAGGTGCTGGGCGGGCGCTCGGGCGGCGGCACGGCTTATGGCGGGCCGAACTCGCCCCGCCACAGCGGCACGGCCCAGGGCGGGCTGGGCGGTCTGCTCGACCAGCTGACCGGCGGTCGCGGCGGCTCGGGCACGGGATCGGGCGGGCTTGGCGGCGTGCTGGGCGGCGCGGCGGCGGGCGGCCTGGGCGGGATGCTGGGCGACCTGCTGGGCGGTCGCGGCGCGCAGCCGCAGGGCCAGCAGCCGCAGGGCCAGGCCCCGCAAGGCGGGGGCGGCTTGGCGCAAAAGGACGCGCAGCCGCAGAACGACGCCAGTTTCGGCGAACTCTTCAACGAGGCGCTGGCCAGCGGCGACGAGCCCTCGACCGCGCCCACGCCGGAACAGAACGCGCTGGCCGGGCTGATGCTGAAGGCGATGATCCAGGCCGCGAAATCCGACGGCGAGATCGACGAGGCGGAAAAGGCCAAGCTGATGGCCGAGTTCGGCGAGCTGGACGACGAGGAGCGCGCCTTCATCCGCGAACAGATGGCCGCCCCGGTCGATGCCGCCGCCCTGGCGCGCGAGGTGCCGCAGGGCTTCGGCCCGCAGGTCTACCTGATGTCGCTGATGGCGATCGAGTTCGACAACCGCAAGGAGGCCGAATACCTGCACACTCTGGCGCAGGGCCTCGGCCTCGACAAGGAAACCGTGAACGGCATCCACCAGAAGGTCGGGGTGATCAACCTTTACGCCTGATCGAACAGGCCCAGCTGGCGCGGCGGCTCGTCCTGCCGCGCCTCTTCCAGCCCCGACAGCGTGATGCCCAAGAGCCGCACCCCATGCGGATCGGCAAAGACCGGGGCCAGCAATTCGCAGGCCATCTCCAGCATCTCGTCGCGGCTTTCGACCGGACGCGGCAGCGAGCGCGCGCGGGTGATCTGGCAGAAATCGCCGTATTTCACCTTCAGCGTCACCGTGCGGCCCCGGCGCGCGGCCGAGGCGGCATGGCGCCAGACCTTGTCGGCCAGCACCGCCAGCGCCTCATGCGCCGCCGCGATCTGGCGCAGATCCTCGAAATAGGTGTTCTCGGCACCGATGCTCTTGCGGATGCGGTCGGGCTTGACCTCGCGCGTGTCGATGCCGCGGGCGATGTTCCAGTAATAGCTGCCCGACTTGCCGAAGCGCGCGGTCAGGAACTCCAGGCTCTGCCGGGCCAGGTCGGCGCCGGTCAGGATGCCATGCGCCTCCATCCGCGCCGCCGTGGCCGGGCCGATGCCGTGGAAGCGGCCGATGGGCAGGCCCTGCACGAATTGCGCCCCGGCCTCGGGCGGGATCACGAAAAGCCCGTCGGGCTTGCGCTGGTCCGAGGCCAGCTTGGCCAGGAACTTGTTGTAGCTGACCCCGGCCGAGGCTGTCAGCCCCGTCGCCGCGCGGATGCGCGCCCGGATTTCCTGCGCGATGCGGGTGGCGGTGCGGCCGTCCAGGTGATCGGTCAGGTCCAGATAGGCCTCGTCCAGCGACAGCGGCTCGACCAGCGGGGTGTATTCGGCAAAGATCGCGCGGACCTGCTGGCTGACGGCGCGATAGACGTCGAAGCGCGGCTTCACGAAGACCAGGCCGGGGCACAGCCGCATCGCCCGCATCGAGGGCATGGCCGAGCGCACGCCATAGCGCCGCGCCTCATAGCTGGCCGCGGCTACCACGCCGCGCTGGATGCCGCCCACGGCGACCGGCCGGCCGCGCAGCGCCGGGTCGTCGCGCTGCTCGACCGAGGCATAGAAGGCATCCATGTCCACATGCACGATGCGGCGGACGCGCTCCTCGGCCGGGCCGGTCACGGGATGATGCGGGCATCCCCCGCCGTCAATCCCTCGCCCATGCGGTCGAAGCGCATATGGGCGATGGCGCGGCCGCCGGACTGGGTGAAAAGCGTGCCGGCCTCGCGCCCGTCCGCCATCAGGATCGGCGTGCCGACGGGGGCGGCGCCCTCGATCCCGACCGTCACCAGCCCCTTGCGCAATTCGGTCTTGTGCTTCATCCGCGCCGTGACCTCTTGCCCGACATAGCAGCCCTTGCGGAAATCGACGCCATGCAGGCGCTCGAACCCGGCTTCCAGGATGAAGGTCTCGTTCGGGATCAGCTCGACCAGGGTTTCGGGAATGCAATGCGCGACCCGGATGGCGTCCCAGTCGGTGCCGTCGTCCCCCTCGGCGCCGTAAAGCCGCCAGCCGAGCGCCGGGTGCCGCGGGTCGGCGATCGCCCCCGCCGGCGCCGGCCCGGTGCCGCGGGCGACGGCCAGATCCATCGGCTCGATCGCGACCTTCGAGCGCAGCCGATACATCGACAGCCGCCGCGCCAGGTCGTCCGCCAGCCGCGCGTCCACGTCGATCAGCAGCCGCTCGCCCTCGGGCACGACCAGGAAATCGGCCAGATACTTGCCCTGCGGCGTCAGCAACGCCGCCCAGCACGGCGCCGGGCCGACCTTGTTCGTCACCAGCCCTTGCAGGAACTCGACCCGGTCCTCGCCCGAAACCGCCAGAATGCGCCGCATCAATCCTCTCCGAATTGCAACCGGACCAGCGCGGCATAGGCGCCGCCCTGGGCCATAAGCTGGTCGTGATTGCCCTCTTCGACAACCCGGCCGGCCTCGACCACCACGATCTTGTCGGCCTGCCGCACGGTCGAAAGCCGGTGCGCGATGACCAGCGTGGTGCGCCCGGCCGAAAGCTCGTCCAGCGCCTGCTGCACCACCCGCTCGCTTTGCGCGTCCAGCGCAGAGGTCGCCTCGTCCAGCAGCAGGATCGGCGCATTGCGCAGCACGGCGCGGGCGATGGCCACGCGCTGGCGCTGCCCGCCCGACAGGGCCGAGCCGCGCGGGCCCGCAGGCGTGTCCAGCCCCATCGGCAGGGCGTCGGTGAAATCGGCGACATGGGCGGCGACGACGGCGCGGCGCAGCGCCTCGTCGTCCTGGTCGTGGCCCAGCAGGATGTTCTCGCGCAGCGTCTCGTCGAACAGCGCCGCATCCTGGCTGACGGTCGAGAACTGGTCGCGCAGCACGCCCAGCTCATAGTCGCGCAAGGCCACGCCACCCAGGGTGATCTGCCCCGATTCCGGGTCGACCAGCCGGGTCAGCAGGTTGAAGACCGTGGATTTCCCCGCCCCCGAAGGCCCGACCAGCGCGGTAGTCCGGCCCGCCTCGGCGGTAAAGCTCAGCCCGTTCAGCACCGGGTGGTTGGCATAGGCCAGCCGCACGTCCTGAAAGCGGATCGTGGTGTCGGGCGGCGGCTCGCGCCGCGAGCCCGAGGTGATGGTCGGCCGCAGGTCCAGCACGGCATAGATGCGCTCCAGGCTCGCGGCGGCGACCTGCCAGGTGCCGGTCAGCGCCCCCAGCCGGCGCAGCGGCTGGAAGGCCAGCGCCATGGCGGTAAAGAAGGACATGAAATCGCCCACCGTGCGCTCGCCCCGCGTCACCTCGGCACCGCCAAGCGCCAGCACGCCGATGAAGCCCAGGCCGGTGACGACATCGACCAGCGCCGGCACGGTGGCGCCGATGCCGGACATCTTGACCTCGGCCTGGCGGATGCGGGTGACGATCTGGGCAAAGCGGCCGGCCTGGTAATCCTCCATCCGGTTCAGCTTGACGGCGTTGATGCCGTGCAGCACCTCGTCCAGCCGGGTGGCGCGCTGGCTGGCGTTGACGCGGTTCTGCCGCATCTTGCGCCGGATATAGCGCTGCACCACCAGCGTCGGCAGGATCAGAAGCGGCGCGCCCACCAGCGCCGCCATGGTCCACCAGGGATCGACGGCCAGCGCCACCCCGAACAGCGACACCAGCGAGACCATGTCCCGCCCCGCGCCCGAGATGAAGGTGGTCCAGACCCCCTGCACCGCCATGGTGTCGCCCTGCACCCGCTCGATCAGCGCGCCGGGGGGGTTCTGCTGGAAGAAGCCGCCGTCCAAGGTCATGATATGGCGCAAAAGGTCGGTCTGCATCGAGGTCGAGACCGCCAGCGAGACCGAGGTCATCAGGCTGCGGTTGACGACGAAGGTGGTGGCGCGGATCAGGAACAGGCCAAAGATCGCGCCGCCGACCCACCAGATCGCATCGGTGTCGCCGCCGACGAAGACCCGGTCGAACAGCGGCTTCAGCATCCAGCTGAGCATGCCCAGGGTCGAGCCCTCGATGACCAGGAACAGCAGCGCCAGCAGGATGCGGCCCCAATAGGGCCGCAGATAGTCGCGCCACATGCGGGCGAACAGATTGGCCGTCCTGTGAAGTCTGTCCGCCATCGCATCCCCGATCCTCGGTCAGGGCAAGGGATAAGGCGCAAGCCGCGCGGGGGCAAGCCGCCCGCGGCGCAGTGCCCCGGCGGGCCCTGCCGAAGGCCCCGCCCGGCCCTTTCCGTTTCCCAAATGCCCATCCCGCCCGTGCTGCCCGCCCCGGCCTCGCCGCCCCAGGCCCAGCCCTTCTTCGTTGCCCAAATACCCATGCCCCGCACCTCGCCCGCCCCCGGTTGACCCGGCGCAGGGGCCGTCCTACGGATGACGGATCATCAGAAAGGCATTCCCCATGAGCTTCGCCCAAGGCGCCGCCGTCCTTGCCATTCCCGGCCCCTCGCCCGCGCCCGACCGCGTGCTGCGCGCCATGCACCGCGCCTCGCCCGACATCTACGGCGAGGCGCTGGCGGCCGAGAACCGGGCGATGATCGCCGGGCTCAGGCGGCTGGCCGGGACCGCGGGCCATGTCGTGCCCTATATCGGCAACGGCCATGCCGGCTGGGAGGCGGCGAACGTCAACCTGCTCGACCGGGGCGAGCGGGCGCTGGCGCTGGTCTCGGGCCATTTCGGCCGCGGCTGGGCCGCCACGGCCCGCGCGCTTGGGATCGAGGTCGAGGAGCTGGACTTCGGCCTCGCGCCCCCCGACCCGCAGCGGCTGGCCGACCGGCTAGCGCAGGACCGCGAGGGGCGGATCCGGGCGGTGCTGGTCTGCCAGGTCGATACCGCCAGTTCCGCCCGCGCCGACATTCCCGCCCTGCGCGCGGCCATGGGCGGCCATCCCGCCTTCCTGGCCGTCGATGCCATCGCCTCGCTGGGCTGCGAGCCCTTGCGGATGGACGAATGGGGCGTGGACCTGCTGGTCTCGGCCAGCCAGAAGGGGCTGATGGTGCCGCCGGGGCTGGCCTTCGTGTGGTTCTCGGACCGGGTGAAGGCGCGCGGGCGCAGCGGCCTTGCCACGCCCTATTGGGACTGGACTCCGCGGGCCGAGGCCGAGGCGCTGTGGCAGTTCTGGGGCGGCACGCCGCCCGTCCAGCACATCTTCGGCATGAACGAGGCGCTGCGGATGCTTCTGGACGAGGAAACCCTGCCCGCCGCCTGGGCCCGGCACGAGGGGCTGGCGCGGGCGACATGGGCGGCACTGGAGCGCTGGGGCGCGGGCCATCCCGGCATCGGCGCGCTGATCGCCGATCCCGCCGGCCGCGCCCGCTCGGTCACCGCGGCCCGGCTGCCGCAGGCCGGCGCCCTGCGCGAATGGACCGCCGCCCGCGCGGGGGTGACGCTGGGCATCGGCCTGGGCGCCGCCGATCCCGACAACGCGCTGCGCATCGCCCATATGGGCCATGCCAATGCGCATCAGCTGCTGGGCGTGCTGGCGGTGGTCGAGGCCGGGATGACGGCGCTGGCGATCCCGCATGGCAAGGGCGCGCTCGAGGCGGCGGCGGCCGAGATCGCGCGGCTCGCCTGAGCCCTTGCGGCAGGGCGCCGCAGACCCAACCTTTCCGGGGCAAGGCACGAAAGGCGACAGATGCGCATCACCCCCCTGCCCGAGTTCCAGTCCGAGGCCCTGCTGCCCGGCCAGGATTTCGCCCTGATCGAGCGGCTGATCCGCGACGAGGCCCAGGAACACGGGCTGGAGCTGCATACCGGCCATGGCCGCTCGATCTGGTGCCAGGTCGAGATGGGCGAGTTCGGCGCCAAGCGGCGCGGCGACGGCGTGCTGGTCTTTGCCCGCGCCCATCGCGCCGAATGGCTGGGCGCGATGCAGCAGGCGATTTCCGAACATCTTGGCCAGCACCTGCCGGCGGCGGCGGCAGCGCTGCGCTGGCCCTCGGCTGCCGATGCCGGCAAGCCGCCCGGCAATTTCAGCCTGGCCGAGGTCGTCGGGGTCCAGCCGCTCTGCCCGGATTTCCTGCGCGTGCGGCTGGCCGCGCCCGACCTGCACCGGCTTGCCACCGAGGATTCGCTGCATTTCCGGCTGGTCCTGCCGCAGCCCGGCGACGACGCGCCGGAATGGCCGCGTCTCGGCGCCAACGGCCAGATCCTCTGGCCCAGGGGCGACAAGGCGCTGCACCGCCCAGTCTATACCGTGCGCCGCATCGACACCGATGCCGGCTGGCTGGAGCTGGACGTTTTCGACCATCCCGGCGGGCGGGCGGCGCATTGGGCGCAAAGTGCCCGGCCGGGCGCGCGCATCGGCCTGCTTGGCCCCAGCGGCGGCGGCATCCCGCAGGCCGCGCAGCTGATGCTTGCCGGGGACGAGACCGCCTGGCCCGCCATGGCCCGCATCCTCGAATCGCGCGCCGGCAGCGCGCAGGGCCAGGTCTTCCTGCTCGGCGCCCGGCCCGGCTATCCGCTGCCCCGGCCCGCGGGCTTCCGCATATGCCACCTGCCCGGCGGGACCGCGGCGCTTTGCGCCCTGCTGCGCGACGAGCCGCCCTTGCCCGGCAGCTATCTGTGGGCGGCAGCGGAAAAATCCGAGATTGCCGCGCTTCGCGCCCTGCTGCTGGAAACGCTGGGCCACGACAGGGCTCAAAGCCACCTGGCCGCCTATTGGTCGGCATAAAGCGCGGCAGCCCGTCCGCGGAATAGTTGACAATTTTACCTTGGTGATCGATACGAAGCCCAAACCGCGGCCAGAGGGTCGGCGGCATGCCAGTTTGCATGTGACGCGCCCAGCAAGATGCGGACGGATCGAATGCCGGAACTATAAGGATCGCCATGACCCAGAAGTCACTGCCGCGCCGTAGCGCGGGGACCGCCGTTGCTTTGACCTGCCTGCTGCTTGCCACGCCGATCGCGGCGCAGGAAGCCGCCACGGGCGGCCAGACCAGCCCGGCGCCCGAGGTCCAGACCCAGCCGGCCGCCCCCGCCGGCGAAACCGCAGCCCCGCAGCCCCAAGTCCCGCAGCCCGCGACGCCGGAAGCGGCGGCCCCCGGCACGGCAGCACCCGAAGCGGCCAGCACGACCCCCGCGCCGGCGGCCGAGACGACCCCGCCCGAAACCCCCGCACCCGCGGCAACCGCACCGGAAGCCGCCCCGCAAGAAACCACCGCGCCGGTAACGACCGCGCCGGAAACGACCGCACCGGCCCCCGCCGCCGATACGCCCGCGGCGCCCGAAACCGCGCCCGCCACCGCCCAGGCCCCGGCGGCCTCCGAAACCCCGGCGGCACCGGAAGCCCCCGCCCCGGCCGCGCCCGAAGCGGCCGAGCCCGCCGGCTCCAGCATCCTGCCGCAGGCGGTGCAGGACGCGCTGTCGCCGATGCTGAACCCGCCGGAACGCGACCCGAACTTGCCGCACGACCTGTCGCCGATGGGCATGTTCGTTGCCGCCGACTGGGTGGTGAAGGCGGTGATGATCGGCCTGGCCTTTGCCTCGGTCGTGACCTGGACGGTGCTGGTCGCCAAGGTGCTGGAACTGCTGGGGGCCATGCAGCGCGCCCAATCCGGCATCCGCCGGGTCGAAGCGGCGGCGAACCTGCCCTCGGCGCTGGCTTCGGCCGGCAACCGCCGCGACCCGGTCTCGCGCATGATCCGCGCCGCGGCCGCCGAATACGACCGCTCGGCCCCGGCGCTGGACCAGGCCGGCGACTCGGGCGTCAAGGAGCGCGTCGATTCGCACCTGGACCGGATCGAGGCCATCGCCGGCCGCCGCATGAGCCGGGGCACCGGCGTTCTGGCCACCATCGGCTCGACCGCGCCCTTCGTCGGCCTGTTCGGCACCGTCTGGGGCATCATGAACAGCTTCATCGGCATCTCGCAGGCGCAGACCACCAACCTTGCCGTCGTGGCGCCGGGCATCGCCGAGGCGCTGCTGGCCACCGCCATCGGCCTGGTCGCGGCCATCCCGGCCGTGGTCATCTACAACGTCTTCGCCCGCGCCATCACCGGCTACCGCCTGCGGCTCGCCAATGCCGCGGCCGGGGTCAAGCGCCTGGTCAGCCGCGACCTCGACTTCCGCGGCACCGTCTCGCGCACGGAGGTCTGAGCCATGGCCGGCGGCATCCGCGAAACCCAAGGCGACGATCTGGTCGAGAACCACGAGATCAACGTCACGCCCTTCATCGACGTGATGCTGGTGCTGCTGATCATCTTCATGGTGGCGGCGCCGCTGGCGACGGTGGATGTGAACGTGGACCTGCCGGTCTCGAACGCGACCCCGGCGCAGCGCCCCGACCAGCCGGTCTATATCACCGTCAAGCCCGACCTGACGCTTGCCCTGGGCAACGAGGACGTGCCGGCCGGCGGGCTGGCCACGGCGCTGGCCGCCGCGACCCAGAACAACCGCGAGGAGCGCATCTTCCTGCGCGCCGACAGGGAGGTGTCCTATGGCGACCTGATGGGCGTCATGAACACCCTGCGCGAAACCGGCTATCTCAAGATCGCTCTGGTCGGGCTTGAAACCACCGGCGGGGGGGTGGCGCCCGCCGCCCAGCCCGCCGATGCCGAGCTTGATGCGCCCGCGGCAGCACCTGCACCCGCGGCAGCACCCGCCGCAGCGCCGGCCCAGCAAACCGCCTCGACCCCGTCAAGCGGAGGAGCCCCCACGCCATGAGTTGGAAGCCTTCCCCGGCCCTGCGCGACAGCGCGCTATGGGGCACCGCCGCAGCGGTGGCCCTGGCCGCGCATATGGGCGGCGCGCTGTGGATCCTGCAACGCGCCGAAGCCGCCGCGCCCCCCGGCCTGCCCGACCCGGTCTATGTCGAGCTGGCACCGATGCCCGAGGCGGCCGCCCCGCCGGACGAGGCCGAGACCCCGGAAATGACCGAGGCCGAACCGGAACCCGAGCCCGAACCGGAGCCGGAGCCCGAACCGGAACTCGCCATGCCGCCGCTTCAGGAACTGGAACCACTGGCGGACATGAACTCGCTGTTCCCGCCGCCGCCCGATGCGGTGGTGCTGCAGAAATCCGAACGCCCGCCCGAGCGTCCCGAGCCGGAGCCGGAGCCCGAGCGGAAGGTCGTCGAAAAGCAGCCCGAGCCCAAGAAGCGCGAGAAAAAGGAAAAGGCCCCGGAAGAGCAGCCGGCCCGCCAGGCCACGACCAGGGTCCGGGCGCCGCAATCCGACCGCACCGCCGCACCCCAGGCGCAGGCCGGCACGCCCAGCCCGCGGCAGGTGGCCAGCTGGCAGTCCAAGGTGCAGGCCGCGGTGGCGCGCCACATGCAGCGCACCCGCTTCAACGGGCGCGGCGACACCATGACCGTGACCGTGCGCTTCAGCGTCGATCCCAGCGGCCGCGTGGCCGGGGCGTCGCTGGCAAGCTCGACCGGGGATGCCAGGATCGATTCGGCGCTGAACCGCCAGGCCTCGCGGATGCCGCGCCTGCCGGCGCCGCCCTCGGGCAAGACCACCGCGCTGGTGCTGCCGGTCAAGATCGTGCTGCGCTGATCCTTTTGCGGGTCGGCGCATCGGGCGCCGGATCCGGCACCGGACGGGGGATCGGCTCGACCCCCAGAACCGGGGCCAGATCGCGCACCACCTGGGCCAGGGCCCGCGCATCCGCCCCGGCCTCGGCATTGCGGCGCCAGACCACGGCCAGATCGCGCGAGGGCGCCGGCTCGGTAAAGGGCACGATGCGCAGCCGGCCGTCGCGGTTCTCGTCCGCCAGGGCCAGCCGCGGGATCAGCGTCATGCCCATGCCGCTGGCCACCATCCGCATCAGCGTCGTCATCGAGGCCGCTTCCAGGTTCAGCTTGCGCCGCGGGCTGCGCAGCCCGCAGACCTCCAGCGCCTGGTCGCGCAGGCAATGGCCGTCGGCCAGCAGCAGCAAGCGGTCCGCCTCGATGCTTTCGGGCCGGGCCGGGCCGGACAGCAGCGTAGTGTCGCTGCCCGACAACGCGACCAGGAAGGCGTCGCGCAAGACCGTCTCGGCCTCGATCCCCAGCTCGTTGACCGGCAGGGCCATGATCCCGGCATCGAAACGGTGGCTCAGCACGCCCGAGACCACCTCGTCCGTCGCGATCTCGTGCAATTCCAGGTTCAGCATCGGATGGCTGGCACGCAACGCCGGCACCAGGTGCGGGATCAGATAGGGCGCGACCGTGGGAATGATCGCCAGCCGCAGCCGCCCCGACAAGGGCAGCCGTCCTGCCCGCGCCAGCGCCTCCAGCCGCTTGGCGGTATCCATCAGCTCCTGCGCCACCGGCAACAGCCGCTCGCCAAGCGCGGTCAGCCGCACCGGCCCCGCGCCGGCGCCGCGTTCGAACAGCGCCCCGCCCAGCCGCGCCTCGAGCTGGGCGATCTGGCTGGACAGGCCCGGCTGCGAGACATGCACCGTCTCGGCCGCGCGGCCGAAATGGCCCAGCCGGGCGACGGCAAGGAAATAGGTGATCTGGCGCAGGGTGAAGTTCATAACCAAGCGTTATCAAACCCGCGGGAAATCACAAGCGTTCTTTCCCGCCCGCCGGCGCGGCCCTGCGGATCAGCCCGGCAGGCGCTGGACCAGCAGCTTGTCGATGCGGCGATGGTCCATGTCCACCACCTCGATGCGCCAGCCCTGCCAATCCACGCGATCCCCCGCCTGCGGCAGCCGGCCGGCCAGGTCCAGCACCAGCCCGGCGACGGTGGAATAGTCGCGATCCTCGTCCAGCGAGACCGAAAGCCGGTCGGCGAATTCGTCGACCGGCATCCAGCCTGCGACCAGCAGGCTGCCGTCGTCGCGCTCGACCAGCTTCGGCTCGTCGTCGTCGAGGCCGGCGAACTCGCCGGTGATCGCCTCCAGCACGTCCATCGGCGTCACCACGCCCTCGAAATGGCCGTATTCGTCATAGACCAGCAGCATCTGCCCCGGCGCGGCGCGCAGGCGCGCGATGACCTCGGGCGCGTCCATCGTCTCGGGGATGATCGGGGCGGGCTGCATCACCTGGCGCAGGTCCACCGCCTCGGCGCGGCTTTGCGACATCAGGTCCACGCTGGCGATCACGCCGATCAGGTTGTTCGGGTCGCCGTCGCTGACCGGCAGGCGGGTGCGGCGGCCGTCGCGGAACTTGCGCGCCATCTCTTCCCAGCTGTCGCCCACATCCACCGCCTCGATCTCGCGCCGGGGCGTCATCAGCCCGCGCGCGCTGCGGTCGGCGATGCGCATGACGCCGGCGATCATCTCGGTCTCGGCGCGGTGCATGACGCCCGCGGTCTCGGCCTCCGAGATCACCAGCTTGATCTCTTCGTCGCTGATGGTCTGCCGGTCCTCGCCCGATTGCCCCAGCGCGGCCAGGACCAGCTTGCCCGACCGGTCCAGCAGCCAGACCAGCGGCGCCGCCCCGCGCGAGATGGCCAGCATCAGGGGCGCCATCCGCACGGCGACGCGCTCGGGCGCCTTCAGCGCCAGCTGCTTGGGCACCAGTTCGCCCACGATCAGCGACAGGTAGGTGATGGCCACGACCACGCCGCCCATGCCCAGGGGCTGCGCCAGCGAGGGCGGCACCCCCCAGCCCGGCAGCGCCGCCGCCAGCCGCGCGCCCAGCGTCGCGCCGGAAAAGGCGCCCGACAGGATGCCGACCAGCGTGATGCCGATCTGGACCGAGGACAGGAACCGCCCCGGCTCCTCCCCCAGCGCCAGCGCGGTGGCGGCGGCCCGGTCGCCGCGTTCGGCCAGGACTTTCAGCCGCGCCGGCCGGGCCGAGACGATGGCCAGTTCAGACATGGCCAGAAGCCCGTTGAGCAGGGTCAGGACAAGGACGACAAGGACTTCGATCCACATCAAAGGGGCTCGCTCGGGTCAGGGGGATGCCGGGAAGCAGCGGGGCGCAGCAGGCCGCGCCTGTCGGAAGGGTCGTCGATCATGCGCTTGTCGGCGGCTGGCTCCGGCTGTGTCATGCCCCAATATATCGGCTGGCGCGGCCGTGACAATCACCCAGACGGAAATTGCGCAGGACGCAACGTCACTCGCGCTTTTTTACGCGATTTTTTGCGTTTTTTTCTTTCGTTTCCCGCGGCATTATGGAAATTTTCCATCCCCGGCCATGGCGCGACGGGACCGAACCACAGGATTCGAGGGGGCAGATGAAGGACAGAACCGGGGAAGTTACCGAGAAGATCGTCTTCGTCCTCCAGGGCGGCGGCGCGCTGGGGGCGTTCCAGGCCGGCGCATATGAGGCACTTTGCCGCGCCGGGCAGGAACCGGAATGGCTGGCGGGCATCTCGATCGGATCGATCAACGCGGCGCTGATCGCCGGCAACCGCCCCGGCCAGCGGCTGGAGGCGCTGCGCCGCTTCTGGGAAGAGGTGACGGGCGCGCCCTGGCTGCTGGGCTCGTGCTTCGAGGGCGGGCCGCTGCACGAACAGATGCGCGCCGTCTGCAACGAAAGCCGCGCCACCATGTCCACCATGCTGGGCGCGCCCGGCTTTTTCCGCCCGCGCATCCCGGACCTGTTTTCCTTCCTGCCCGGCCTGATGCGGCAGACCAGCTGGTATGACACCTCGCCCCTGCGCGATACGCTGCTGGCCCTGGTGGATTTCGACTATCTCAACGCCCAGGGCCCGCGCCTGTCCGTCGGCGCGGTGGATGTCGAGACCGGCAACTTCACCTGTTTCGACAGCCGCGAGACGCGGATCACCGTCGATCACGTCATGGCCTCGGGCGCGCTGCCGCCGGGCTTTCCCGCGGTCGAGATCGAGGGGCGGCACTACTGGGACGGCGGGCTGGTCTCGAACTCGCCGCTGCAATTCGTGCTGGCCAAGCCCTGCGACCGGCCGCTGTGCATCTACCAGGTGGACCTCTACCCGTCGCGCGACACCCTGCCCCGCACCATGGCCCAGGTCGAGCAGCGCGAGCGCGAGATCCGCTTTTCCAGCCGCACCCGGCTGAACACCGACGAATTCCGCATCCGCCATGCGCTGGCCAGCGCGGCGCGGCGGCTGCACGCGCGGCTGCCGGCCCCGTTCCGCGACGACCCGGACCTAGCCATGCTGATCGAATCCGGCCCGGCCCATCCGGTCAGCCTGATGCACCTGATCTATCGCCATGCCGATTACGAAAGCGCGTCCAAGGACTACGAATTCTCGCGCCTGTCTATGCTGGACCATTGGCGAGACGGGCTGCAGGACGCGGAACGCTCGCTTGCCGATCCGCGCTGGACCCAGCGGCAGGTGCCCGAGGACGGGCTGATGATCTTCGACCTCCACGACCCGCACCGGCAAGAGGCGAAGGCGGTCTGAGCCCCCGCCGCCATGCCGGCGCCCGGCGCGGGCCGGCTATTTGCGGAACAGATCCCGCAGCCCCGAGGGCTGGCTGCGCCAGAACTGCGGCGGCGCCGAGACGCTGGCGCCCAGCCTGGCCGCCGCATGCCAGGGCCAGCGCGGATCGTAAAGCACCGTGCGGGCCTGCGCGACCATGTCGGCATCGCCGGTGGCGACGATGGCCTCGGCCTGCTCGGGCTCGGTGATCAGGCCGACGGCGATGACCGGGATGCCGACCGCCTGCCTGACCGCCCGCGCCAGGGGCACCTGGTAGCCGGGACCGACGGGGATCTGCTGGCGCCGGTCCAGCCCGCCGCTGCTGACATGGATCGCCGCGCAGCCCCGCGCCTCGAGCGCCTGGGAAAAGGCGATGCTGCCCTGGATGTCCCAGCCGCCCTCGACCCAATCGGTGCCCGAGATGCGGACCGTGACCGGATAGCCCGCCGGCACCGCGTCCCGCACCGCCTCGAAGACCTCCAGCGGAAAGCGCATGCGGTTTTCCAGGCTGCCGCCATAGTCGTCCTCGCGCCGGTTCGACAGCGGCGACAGGAACTGGTGCAGCAGATAGCCATGCGCGGCATGGATCTGGATCGCGTCGATCCCCAGGCGCACGGCGCGGCGCGCGGCCTGGGCAAAGGCGTCGCGCACCCGCGCCAGCCCGGCGTGGTCCAGCGCCAGCGGCGGGTTCTCGCCCTCGGCAAAGGCCAGGTCCGAGGCCGAGACGGTCTGCCAGCCATGCGCCGCATCCGGCGCGATCTGCGCCCCGCCCTCCCAGGGCTTCGCGGTCGAGGCCTTGCGCCCGGCATGGGCCAGCTGGATGGCGATGGGCATGTCCGACCAGGCGCGCACGCCCTTCAGCACCCGGTCCATCGCCGCCTCGGTCGCATCGTCCCACAGGCCGACGTCGGCATAAGAGATGCGGCCCTCGGGCAGGACGGCGGTGGCCTCGATGGTCAGGATGGCCGCGCCGGAATGCGACAGCGCGCCCAGGTGGATCAGGTGCCAGTCGGTCATCCGCCCGTCCTCGGCCGAATACATGCACATGGGCGCGACGACGATCCGGTTGGCAAGGGTCCGGCCGCCGATGGCGATCGGCTCGAAAAGCTTGGGTTGGGGCATGAGGGGCATCCTTGCTGCTACCCGTCTCAGATAAACCGCAGCCGCCCAGCCGCAAGCCCCGGCCCGCGCGCTTCTTTCGTGTGCAAATATCCTGGGGGAACGCCGGGCCGGCCCCGTCGAGGGGCCGGCCCGGCGTGGGGGCAAAGCCCCCCTCCCGCTCAGAAGCTGTTGCGTTCGTGATAGGTGCGCAGGAAGCCCTGGATGCGCGGATCCTCGGGGTGGTGCAGGATGCGGCCGGGGCTGTCCACGCCGACAAGCTCGCCCTTTTCCATGAAGGCGACCTGGTCGGCGACATGGGCGGCAAAGCCCATCTCATGCGTGACCACCACCATGGTCATGCCCTCGCCGGCCAGCGTCTTCATCACGTTCAGCACCTCGCCCACCAGTTCGGGGTCGAGCGCCGAGGTCGGCTCGTCGAAAAGCATCAGCCGCGGCTCCATGGCAATGGCGCGGGCGATGGCGACGCGCTGCTGCTGGCCGCCCGACAGGCGCGCGGGGTGGTTGCCCATCTTGTCGGCCAGCCCGACCTTGGCCAGCGCCTCGGCGGCGCGGGCCTGGGCCTCGGCTTTCGGCAGGCCGCGCACCCGGACCAGCCCCTCGGCCACATTGCCCAGCGCCGTCATGTGCGGCCACAGGTTGAACTGCTGGAACACCATGCCGATCGAGCGCCGCATCTCACGCAGCTTGCGCCCCGACATCTTTCGCCCCGGCGCCTCGTAGCCGATCAGCTGCCCGTCGATGCGGATCTCGCCCGAATCGTATTCCTCGAGGAAGTTGATGCAGCGCAGCAGCGTGGACTTGCCCGAGCCCGAGGGCCCGATCAGGCAGGTCACCTTGCCCGGCGGGATCGCCAGGTCCACGTCCTTCAGCGCATGGAAGGGGCCGTAATACTTGTTGACCTTGCGAATATCGACGGCAGAAGCCTGCATCGGCTCAGGTCCTTTCGATCAGGTGTTTGGTGATGCGCGCCTCGAACCGGCGGCCGACGCGCGAGATGGTCTCGACCAGCGCCCAGAAGAACAGCGCCAGCACCAGGTTCGCCTCGAGATAGCGGAAGGTCTCGGTGGACATGCGGCTGACCTGGTACATCAGCTCTGGCACGGTGATGATGGACAGGATCACCGTCTCCTTGGTCAGGATGATCGAGAAATTGACCAGCGCCGGCAGCGCCGAGACCAGGCCCAGCGGCAGCAGGACGCGGCGCACGATGGTCGGCTCGGCCATGCCGATGGCGCGGGCGGCCTCGATCTGGCCATGCGGCACGGCGCGAAAGCCCGAGCGGAAGATTTCGGCGAAATAGGGGCTGCCATAGATGGTCAGGCCCAGAAGCCCCGCCGGCAGCGCGTCCAGCCGCAGCCCGACCAGCGGCCCGCCGTAATACAGCACGAACAGCTGCACCAGAAAGGGCGTGCCGCGGATCACCTCGATATAGGCCTGGATGATCCAGCCCAGCCAGCGCGGCCCGTAGCGCTGCATCAGCGCGATCACCAGACCCAGCGCCATGCCGAAGATGGTGCCCAGGATCCAGCACAGCACGGTGACGCCGAAGCCCCTCAGCAGGGCGGGGCCGTATTGTTCAAGGATGCTCCATTCCATCAGACGGCCGTCCTGTGTTCAAGGTAACGTCCCAGCGCCGCAAGGCACAGGTTGATCGCCAGGTAGATGCAGGCGGCGGCGATATAGACCTCCAGCGGGCGGAAGGTGGTCGCGGCCTGCGCCTGGCTGGCGCGGGTCAGTTCCAGGATGCCGACGACCGAGACCAGCGAGCTGGCCTTGACCAGCAGGATCAGCTCGTTGACCAGCGCCGGCAGCGACAGGGTGAAGGCCTGCGGCAGGATCACCCGCATCCAGACGTCGCGCGGGGTCATGCCGATGGCCACGGCGGCCTCGGCCTGGCCCCTGGGCAGCGCCGCGATGGCGCCGCGCCAGATCTCCGAGATATAGGCGCTGGCGCAGATGCCGACGGTAACGACCGCCGCGAAGATCGCCGGCACGTCGATGCCGATCACCGGCAGCGTGTAGTAGAACACCAGCAGCTGCACCAGCAGCGGCACCCCGCGCAGGAAGCTGACCCAGATCCCGCCGAGGCCGCGCAGGACCGGATAGGGCGACAGCCGCGCCGCGCAGACCAGCGTGCCGATCACCAGCCCCAGCGCGATGCCGAGCCCCGAGATCAGCAGCGTATAGCGGGCCGCCCAGAACAGCGGCTCGAAACTTTGAAGAAAGACCGGGATCGAAAACATGCGCGCCTCGCCTTGGCCCTTGGGGGAACGGGCGGGACCAGGCCCCGCCCGCCAGCGACTTAGTTCGCGGGGACTTCGCGGGGCAGTTCGGTATAGCTGCCCAGCCATTTCTCCTGGATCGCCTTGACGCGGCCGTCATCGGTCATCTTCAGCAGCGCGTCGTTGATGGCCTTGGCAAAGCTTTCGCTGCCTTCCTCCTTGCGCAGCACCCAGGCGAAATAGGTGGGCTGGCCGAACTGGGCCGGCTCGAACAGCGCGAAGGTCTCGGGGCGGTTCTTCACCAGATAGGTCAGGTTCGGCAGCGAACCCGCCACCGCGTCCAGACGGCCCGCGGCCAGGTCGGCATAGGCTTCGTCCGTGGTGCCGTATTCCTTGACGTTCACGCCGCCCAGGCTTTCGCCATAGGCTTGCAGCTGGCGGAATTGCGCGGTCCCCTGCTGGACGCCGACGGTCTTGCCCTTGATGTCCTCGGGCTTGGCCAGCTCGGTGTTCGAGGCGGCGCGGACCAGCGAGACGGTGGCATCGGCGATCGGCAGGGTGAAGGTATAGCGCTCCAGCCGCTCGGGGGTGATCGTGACCGGCGCGATCACGATGTCGAACTTGCCGACCTCGAGGCCCGGCAGCTCGGCGGTCCAGGGGATGTCCTGATAGACCGGCTCGACGCCGATTTCCTTGCTGACCTCGTCGAACAGGTCCTTGGTCATCCCCTCGTAGGTGCCGTTGTTCAGCATGTCGAAGGGGGCATAGTGCATGTCGGTCGCGGTGACGATCTTGCCGGCGGCCTTGATGTCGTCAAGCTGGTCGGCCGAGGCCGCCGAGCCGAGCGCAAGCGCGGAAAGCCCGAAGAGCGCGGCCTTGAGGCTGGTGTGGAAGGTCATGTCTGTCTCCTTGTTGGACGATAGGGGGCGCGGCCCGGTGCGTTGCGGCGCCGCGCCTATGGATCAGAGAATGGCGGGCAGATTCAACCCGTGCTCCCGCGCGCAGTCCAGCGCGATCTGATAGCCAGCGTCGGCATGACGCATGACGCCGGTAGCCGGGTCGTTCCACAGCACGCGGGCCAGGCGCGCATCGGCGTCCTCGCTGCCGTCGCAGCAGATCACCATGCCGGAATGCTGCGAAAAGCCCATGCCCACGCCGCCGCCATGGTGCAGCGACACCCAGGTCGCCCCCGAGGCGGTATTCAGCAGCGCATTCAGCAGCGGCCAGTCGGAAACCGCGTCCGAGCCGTCCTGCATCGCCTCGGTCTCGCGGTTGGGCGAGGCGACCGAGCCCGAGTCGAGATGGTCGCGGCCGATGACGATGGGCGCCTTCAGCTCGCCGTTGCGGACCATCTCGTTGAAGGCCAGGCCCAGCTTGTGGCGGATGCCGAGGCCGACCCAGCAGATCCGCGCCGGCAGGCCCTGGAAGCTGATGCGCTCGCGCGCCATGTCCAGCCAGTTGTGCAGATGCGGGTCGTCCACCAGTTCCTTGACCTTCTGGTCGGTCTTGTAGATGTCCTCGGGATCGCCCGACAGCGCCGCCCAGCGGAACGGGCCGATGCCCTTGCAGAACAGCGGCCGGATATAGGCCGGCACGAAGCCGGGGAAGGCGAAGGCGCGCTCGAAACCCTCTTCCAGCGCCATCTGGCGGATGTTGTTGCCGTAATCGACGGTCGGGATGCCCTGGTCGTGGAAGGCCACCATCGCCTCGACCTGCTTGCGCATGGATGCGCGGGCAGCGCGTTCGACGGCCTTGGGGTCGGTTTCCTGGCGCGCGCGCCATTCGGCCACGGTCCAGCCCAGCGGCAGGTAGCCATGAACCGGGTCATGCGCGCTGGTCTGGTCGGTCACGATGTCGGGGCGCACGCCGCGCTTGACCAGTTCCGGGAACACATCGGCGGCATTGCCGATCAGCGCCACGGATTTCGCCTCGCCGGCCTTGGTCCAGCGGTCGATCATCTCCAGCGCTTCATCGAGCGAGTGGGTCTTTTCGTCGACATAGCGGGTGCGCAGGCGGAAATCGGCGCGGGTCTCGTCGCATTCGACGGCCAGGCAGCAGGCCCCGGCCATGACGGCGGCCAGCGGCTGGGCGCCGCCCATGCCGCCAAGCCCGGCGGTCAGGATCCACTTGCCCTTGAGGTTGCCGCCGTAATGCTGGCGCCCGGCCTCGACGAAGGTCTCGTAGGTGCCCTGCACGATGCCCTGCGACCCGATATAGATCCAGGAACCTGCGGTCATCTGGCCATACATGGCCAGGCCCTTCTTATCCAGCTCGTTGAAATGGTCCCAGTTCGCCCAATGGGGAACAAGGTTCGAGTTGGCGATCAGCACGCGGGGCGCGTCCTTGTGGGTCTTGAACACGCCCACGGGCTTGCCGGACTGCACCAGCAGGGTCTCGTCGGTTTCCAGCTTGCGCAGCGCGTCGACGATCAGGTCGAAATCCTTCCAGGTGCGGGCGGCGCGGCCGATGCCGCCATAGACCACCAGCTCATGCGGGTTCTCGGCCACGTCGGGATGCAGGTTGTTCATCAGCATCCGCATCGGCGCCTCGGTCAGCCAGCTTTTCGCGGTGATCTCGGTTCCGGTGGGCGGGAAGATGTCGCGGGTGTTGTGACGGGGATTGTCCATGTCTCTCTCCGTTCAGGCCAGCATGTTGCCGGAAATGATGATGCGTTGGATTTCCGAGGAGCCCTCGTAGATGCGCATGATGCGCAGGTCGCGGGCGATCCTCTCGATGGGGAAGTCTCGGGTGTAGCCATAGCCGCCATGCAGCTGCAGCGCGGTGTCGGCGATCCGGCCCGCCGCCTCGCTGGCGGCAAGCTTGGCCATGCTGGAGGCCAGCGAGAAGCGCCCGCCGTGGTCATGGGCGTGCTGGCGCTGCCGCGCCGCGTCCTGCGACAGCAGCAGGGCCGAGCGATAGGCCACACCCATGTCGGCGATCATCCAGCGGATGCCCTGCCGGTCGGAAAGCCGCTCACCGCCGATCATGCGGTCCTTGGCATAGGCGATGGCGGCGTCCATCGCCGCTTTCGCCAGCCCCAGGCATTGCGCGGCGACCTCGATGCGGCCGTTGTCCAGCACCTGCATGGCGGTGCGGAAGCCCCTGCCCTCCTCGCCCAAGAGCGCGCCCTCGGGCAGATGGCAGTCGAGGTTCAGGGTGAAGACATGCCCGCCCTTCAGCCCCATCGTGCGCTCGGCCGCGCCCGGCTCCAGCCCCGGCGTGCCCTTGGGCAGGATGAAGGCCGAGATGCCCCTATGCGCCTTCTCGGGATCGGTCACGGCATAGACGACGATGAAATCCGCCACGCCGCCGTTCGAGATGAAGCATTTCGTGCCCTTCAGGTGCCAGCCGCTCTCGGTCCGGCGGGCGCGGGTCTTCATGTCGGCGGGGTCGGAACCGGCGGTGGGCTCGGTCAGGGCGAATGCCCCCAGCGCCTCGCCCGCCGCGGCTTTCGGCAGCCATTCCTGTTTCTGCGCCTCGGTCCCGCCCAGCAGGATCGAATCGGTCGCCAGGTAATGCGCCGTCAGCGCCGAGGCGGTCGAGCCGCAGGCCCCCGCCACGATGGCGACCGCGCGCAAAAGCGCCGGGGCCGAAATGCCGCTGCCGCCATATTCCTCGGGCAGGTTCGCGCCCATCATCCCGGCCTCGCCCAGCACGGCAAGCTGGTCGTGGACGAAAGCCGAGGTCTCGTCGGTTTCCGCCGCCTTGGGCGCGATCCGCTCGGCGCAGATGCGCTCCAGCACGTCGCAGAACAGCCGTTCCTCCTCGGCCAGCATGTGCCAGTCGTCGCTCATGCGGTCTCCTCCAATCCGAATGCGCGCAGGATGGCGGCGCGGTCGCCGCCAAGGCGCGGGGCCGAGGTCTCGGCCACGGGTTTCTCTGCATCGAAGCGCACCGGCTGGCCGACGGTCGGCGCCAGCCCCAGCACCGGATGCGGCAGGCGGCTGACCAGCCCGCGCGTCAGCGCATGCTCGTTGCCCGCCGCCTGGGCGATGTCCCAGATCGGCGCGGCAGGCAGCCCGGCGCCGGCCAGGGCGGCGACGGCTTCCTCGGTGGTCAGCCGGCGCGACCAGCTCTCGATCAGGCGCTTGAGGTCCGGCTCATGCGCGGTGCGGCTTTCGTCGCTGGCAAAGCGCGGGTCGCCGGCGGCCTCGGGCGCGCCGATCAGCGTGGCGAGCGTGGCGAACTGGCGCGGGTTCAGCACCGCGATCACCACCTGCCCGTCCTGCGTCGCAAAGCAGCCGAAGGGGGTGGACAGGGGATGGCGGTTGCCCACCCGCTGCGGCAGCACCCCGGCATAGAGATGCAGCGCATGGCTGGTGGTCAGCATGGAAAACAGCGCGTCATACATGGCCACGTCCAGCGTGGCGCCCTGCCCGGTGGCGTTGCGGTTGACCAGCGCCGCCATGACCGCCCAGCTGCCGAACAGGCCGGCGATCAGGTCGGCCATGCTTTCGCCGGTCTTCAGCGGCGCGCCGCCTTCCTCGCCGGTGCCGGCCATCAGCCCGGACATGGCCTGCACCACCAGGTCATAGGCCGGCAGGTCGCGGAACGGCCCCTGCTGGCCGAAACCCGAGATCGAGCAATAGACCAGCCGCGGATTTTCCGCCCGCAGCGCCTCGGCCCCCAGGCCCAGGCGGGCGGCGACGCCGGGGCGGAAGTTCTCCACCACCACGTCGACGCGCGCGGCGATGGCCTTGGCCAGCGCCAGGTCGGCGGGATCCTTCAGGTCCAGGACCAGGCTCTGCTTGCCGCGGTTGTTCAGCGTGAAAAGCGCGCTTTCGCCGTCCTTGAACGGGCCGATATGGCGGTAGTCGTCGCCGGCGGGAGGCTCCAGCTTGATGACCTCGGCCCCCAGGTCGGCCAGAAGCGCGGTGCAATAGGGCCCCGCCAGCACGCGGGACAGGTCCAGCACCCTGATGCCTTGCAGCGGCTTCATGCCCGCAACTCCGGCGCCAGCGCGGCAAGGCGCTCCAGGATCGCCTTCAGCGTCGCGCGCAGGGTTTCGGCCTTGGCCTCGTCATAGGCAAAGGGCGGGGCCTCGGTCTCCAGATGCGTCGCCTGCGCCAGTTCCATCTGGATCGCGTGGACGCCCTGTCCGAGCTGGCCGTAATGCCGCGTCGTCCAGCCGCCCTTGAAGCGCCCATTCAGAACATGGGTCCGGCCCGTCGCGGCTGCGACCTCCTGCGTGGCGGCCTCGATGGCCGGCGCGCAGGAGCGCCCGCCGTTGGTGCCGATGTTGAAATCCGGCAGCACGCCGTCGAACAGGAACGGGATCACCGAGCGGATCGAGTGGCAGTCGTAAAGGATCGCCACCCCGTGACGCGCCCGCACCCGTTCGATCTCGGCGGCCAGCGCCGCGTGATAGGGGGCATGGAAACGCGCCTTGCGCTCGGCGATATCCTCGGCTGCGGGTTCGGTTTCCCAGATCGGCTCGCCGTCGAAATCGGTCAGCGGCACCAGGCCGGTGGTGTTCTGGCCGGGATAGAGGCTCGCGTCGTCCGGCCCGCGATTGGCGTCGATGACATAGCGGTGGAAGGTCGCGCGCACCGTGGTCGCGCCGGGCAGAAGCCCGTCATAGAGCCGATGAATATGCCAGTCGGTATCGGCCAGCACCTGCCCGCGCGGGTTCAGCCGGGCGCGGATGTCGTCGGGCAGCCAGGTTCCGGTATGCGGCAGGCCCAGGATGACCGGGCTGTCGCCCTGCGCGACTTCGACGGGGTTCACGGCCGCACCTCGTCCAGCAGGCTGGCGGGGACGGCGCCGACCAGCACGCCCTCGCGCACCAGCCGGGCGGATTCGGCCAGGTCGGGGGCAAGGTAGCGGTCCTGTTCCAACGCCGGCACCGTCTGGCGCAGCGTGGCGATCACCGCCTGCAACGGGGCCGAGGTCGCCAGCGGCGCGCGGAACTCGACGCCCGCGCTGGCGCAAAGCGCCTCGATGCCCAGGATCTGCGCCAGGTTCGCGTTCATCCGCTTCAGCCGCCGCGCGCCATGCGCGGCCATGGAGACGTGATCCTCCTGGTTGGCCGAGGTCGGCGTCGAATCGGTGCTGCACGGCGTCGCCAGGTGCTTGTTCTCGCTCATCAGCGCCGCGCTGGTCACTTCCGCGATCATCAGCCCCGAGTTCAGCCCCGGATCGGGGGTCAGGAAGGGCGGCAGGTCATGGCTCAACGCCGGATCGACCATCAGCGCGATGCGGCGCTGGGAAATGGCGCCGATCTCGGCGATGGCCAGCGCGATCTGGTCGGCGGCGAAGGCCACCGGCTCGGCATGGAAATTCCCGCCCGAGACGATGCGGTCGGCCCCGACCAGCACCAGCGGGTTGTCGGTCGCGGCGTTCGATTCGATCTCCAGCGTGCGCGCGGCCTGCCACAGCAGGTCGATGCAGGCCCCCGTCACCTGCGGCTGGCAGCGGATGCAATAGGGATCCTGGACGCGGGTATCGCCGATCCGGTGGCTTTCGCGGATCTCGGACCCCTCCATCAGCGCGCGGATGGCACGGGCGGCGGCGATCTGGCCGCGATGGCCGCGCAGGGTATGGATCTCGTCCAGGAAGGGCGCGGTCGAGCCCATGATGGCATCGGTCGAAAGCGAAGACGTGACCAGCGCCGCGCGGGCACTGGCAAAAGCCTCGAAAAGCCCCGCCAAGGCGAAGGCGGTCGAGACCTGGGTGCCGTTGATCAGCGCCAGCCCCTCCTTGGCGGCCAGCACCACGGGCGAAAGCCCCGCGGCCGCCAGCGCCTCGGCCGAGGGCATCTCGCGGCCGTCATAAACCGCCCGGCCCTCGCCCAGCATGGCGGCGGCCATATGCGCCAAGGGCGCCAGGTCGCCCGAGGCACCGACCGATCCCTGCGCGGGAATCACCGGCAACACGCCGCGCGCCAGCATGTCCTCGATCAGCTGGGTCACCTCGGGACGCACGCCCGAGGCGCCGCGGCCCAGCGACAGAAGCTTCAGCACCATGATCAGCCGCACGGTTTCCGGCTCGACCGACTCGCCCACGCCGCAGCAATGCGACAGGATCAGGTTGCGTTGCAGCGTGGCGGTATCCCGCGCCGCGATCTTGATCGAGGCGAGCTTGCCGAAGCCGGTGTTCACGCCATAGACCGGCGCCTCGCCATTGGCGGCGGCGGCGATGCGGGCGGCGGATTCGGCTATGCCGGGACGGGCGCTGTCGGCCAGGCGCACGGCCAGCCCCTTGCGCCAGACCTGCTCAAGCTCGGCCAGGGTGGTTTCACCGGGGGTAAGGATCAGTTCAGACAAGTTCGCCTCCGACGATGCGGGCATGAAGGGGGTTGAAGCCGATGCGATAGGTCAGCTCGGCCGGGTGGCGGATGTCCCAGACCGCCAGATCGGCGCGCACGCCGGGTGCCAACCGGCCGCGATCCGCCAGGCCCAGCGCGCGGGCGGCGTGGCGCGTGACGCCGGCCAGGCATTCGGCCGGGGTCATGCGGAACAGCGTCGCACCCATGTTCATGGTCAGCAGAAGCGAGGTCAGCGGCGAGGTGCCAGGGTTGCAATCCGTGGCCAGCGCGATCGGCACGCCGGCCTCGCGCAAGGCACCCATCGGCGGATATTGCGTCTCGCGCAGCGTATAGAAGGCGCCGGGCAGCAGCACCGCCACGGTGCCCGCGGCCGCCATGGCCTCGATCCCGTCCTGGCCCAGATATTCCAGGTGATCCGCCGACAGCGCCCCGTGCCGCGCCGCCATAGCCGCGCCGCCCAGGTCGGAAAGCTGCTCGGCATGCAGCTTGACCGGCAGGCCCAGCCCGGCCGCATGGTCGAAGATGCCGGCCATTTCCTCGCGCGTGAACGCGATGCCTTCGCAGAACCCGTCCACCGCGTCGATCAGCCCCTCGGCATGGCCGCGCCGCATCCCGGCGACCACCACCTCGCGGATATAGCCCGCGCGGTCGTCCTTGTATTCCGGCGGCAAGGCATGGGCGGCCAGCCAGGTCGTGCGGACCGTCACCGGGCGCACCTGCCCGATGCGGCGGGCGACGCGCAGCATCTTCAGCTCGCTGTCCACGTCCAGCCCGTAGCCCGACTTGATCTCCAGCGTGGTCACGCCCTCGGCCAGCAGCGTGTCGACGCGCGGCAGGGCGGATGCCAGCAGCGCCTCCTCATCCGCCTCGCGGGTGGCGCGGACGCTCGACAGGATGCCGCCGCCGGCGCGGGCGATTTCCTCATACGAGGCGCCTTCCAGCCGCATCTCGAACTCGCGGGCGCGGTCGCCGCCAAAGACGATATGGGTGTGGCAGTCGATCAGCCCCGGCGTCACCAGCCGCCCGCCCAGGTCATGCCGCGTCGCATCGGCATAATGCGCGGGCAGATCCGATTCGGCGCCGATCCAAGCGATTCGCCCGGCCTCGATCACCAGCGCCCCCTGCTCGATCAGGCCGTAACCACCTGATTCTTCGTCCATCGTGACAAGCTGGGCGTGGTGGAGAAGCTGCATCGGATCGCATCCCGGATTGATTTCTCGGTCGTTCTATGTCTAAACTTATTTCATCTCTATGTCTAAACTTATTTTGGCACAAAGAAGGGCGACGGGATGACGGTTATCTGGGCGGAACGGGCCTTGTTGCCCGATGGATGGGCAGAAAATGTCCGGGTGACGGTCGAACAGGACCGAATCGCGGCGGTGGAAAAGGACGCCGCCCCGCAGGGCCATCGCACGGGCCTGCTGCTGCCGGCGCTTGCCAACCTGCACAGCCACGCCTTCCAGCGCGCCATGGCCGGCCTCAGCGAAGCGAAGGGCCCCGAGCCGCGCGACACCTTCTGGACCTGGCGGCAGATCATGTATCGCTTCCTCGACCACCTGACGCCCGAGGATGTCGAGGCGATCGCCGCGCTGGTGCAGATGGAGATGCTGGAGGCCGGCTATGCCACCAATGTCGAGTTCCATTACCTGCACCACCGCCCCGGCGGCGCGCATTACGACAATATCGCCGAGATGGGCGAACGCATCGCCGCCGCCGCCGGGCGCACCGGCATCGGCCTGACGCTCTTGCCGGTGCATTACCAGTTCGGCGGCGTGGACCGCCGGCCACTCGCCCCCGGCCAGAACCGCTTCGGCACCACGCCCGAGGAATTCCAGCGCCTGCTGGACGGTTGCGAGGCCGCGCTGCGCGCCCTGCCCGCCGATTCGGGCATCGGCGTCGCCCCGCATTCGCTGCGCGCGGTCAGCCCCGAGGGCCTGCAAGCCTGCGTCGCGCTGCGCCCCGGCCGGCCGCTGCACATGCACCTGGCCGAGCAGCTGCCCGAGATCGAGGAAATCAGCGCCGCCTATGGCCGCCGCCCGGTCGAATGGCTGCTGGACAACCACCAGCCCGACCGGCGCTGGACGCTGATCCACCTGACCCACATGACCGAGGACGAGACCCGCCGGCTTGCCGCCACCGGCGCCGTGGCGGGGCTGTGCCCGATCACCGAATCGTCCTTGGGCGACGGCATCTTCAACGGCACCATCTGGGCCGAGGCGCAGGGCCGCATCGGCTTCGGCTCGGACAGCAACATCCGCATCTCTCTGGTCGAGGAACTGCGGACGCTGGAATACAGCCAGCGCCTGCGCGACCGCGGCCGGGCGATCCTGGCCCAGCCGGAACGCTCGACCGGGCGGGTGATCTACGAGGCCGGGCTCGACGGCGGCGCCACGGCGGCGGGGCGCGAGACGGGGGCGATCCGGCCCGGCCTCTGGGCCGACCTGGTCGCGGTCGGGCTGGACAACCCGGTCATGGCCGGGCGCAAGGGCGACCAGCTGCTCGACAGCCTGGTCTTTGCCGGCCATGACGGGCTGGTGCGCGACGTCTGGTCGGCGGGCCGCCATGTCGTGCGGGACGGCAGGCATATGGACCGCGACCGCATCATCGCCGATTATCTGGCAACCATAGCCCGGCTTCAGGATCGCATGTGACCGAAAGAAACGCCTCCAAGGCGCAAGCCATCACCAGCGAGGTGCGCCGCCGCATCGTGGACCGCGAATGGCGGCAGGGCGACCGCATCCCGGACGAGGCCGAACTGGCCGTCGAGTTCGGCGTCGCCCGCGCCACGGTGAACAAGGCGCTGCAGATGCTGGCCGAAGAGGGGCTTCTGGACCGCAAGCGCCGCGCCGGCACCCATGTGACGGTGAACCCGGCGCGCAAGGCCACGCTGACCATCCCCATCGTGCGCGAGCAGATCGAGCAGGCGGGGATGGAATACAGCCACCGCGTCGTCGCGCAGCGCCGCAGCCCGCTGCCGGCCGATGTCGCCGCCCGCATGGCCCTGCCCGAGGGGCGCGAGCTGATCCACCTGCGCACCGTGCATTACGGCGACGACAAGCCCTTCCAGGCCGAGGACCGCTGGATCAACCCCGCCGCCGCGCCGGGGGCCGAGGCAGTGGATTTCCAGCGCATCACCGCCAACGAATGGCTGGTCAGGAACTTTCCCTGGCTGCATGCCGACATGGCCTTCTCGGCCGAGAACGCCAGCGCCCGCGACGCCCGGCTGCTGGAGACGCGGCAGGGCACCGCGCTTCTGATCCTGCAGCGCACCACCTTCAACGACCTGGGCGCCATCACCTCGGTCCGGGTGGCCTTTCATCCCGGCTATGCCATGATCGCAACGCACTGACCGCCGCGCCGGCTTCACTTTGCGCGGCCCTTCGCCTAATAGGCTGGCAATCCCAAAAAGGAAAAGCCATGGCCAGCGCCAATCTCAACATCATGATCAAGGCCGCGCGCAAGGCGGGCCGCAGCCTCGTCAAGGACTTCCGCGAGGTCGAGAACCTCCAGGTCTCGGTCAAGGGCGCGGGCGATTTCGTCAGCCGCGCCGACCGCGAGGCCGAGCGCATCATCAAGGAAGAGCTGCGCACCGCCCGCCCGAACTACGGCTGGATCGGCGAGGAAACCGGCGAGGAAGCCGGCGAAGACCCGACCCGGCGCTGGATCGTCGATCCGCTGGACGGCACCACCAACTTCCTGCACGGCCTGCCGCATTGGGCGGTCTCGATTGCGCTGGAGCATAAGGGCGAGATCGTCGCATCCGTGGTCTTCGACGCCGCCAAGGACGAGCTGTTCACCGCCGAGCGCGGCGACGGCGCCTTCCTGAACGACCGCCGCATCCGCGTCTCGGGCCGCCGGCAGATGATCGAATCGATTTTTGCCACCGGCGTGCCCTTTGCCGGGCGCGGCACCCTGCCCGCGACGCTGCGCGACCTGTCGCGGCTGATGCCGCTGACCGCGGGCGTCCGGCGCTGGGGCGCGGCCTCGCTGGACCTCGCCTATGTCGCGGCCGGCCGCTACGAGGGCTATTGGGAACGTGGCATCAAGTCCTGGGACGTGGCCGCCGGCATCCTGCTGGTGAAAGAGGCCGGCGGCTTCGTCGAATCGATCCGGCCCGAGCAGAGCGCGATCGAATCGGGCTCGATCGTCGCCGCCAACCCGCAGCTTTTCGACGAGTTCGCAGGATTGGTGCGTCAGCGCGACTGAGCCCGGCTTGACCTTTGCCGCGTGCAAGGGCATGGGCGAAACTCAAGACTGGGATATCCGCAATGCCCAACAACCGCCAGACGGGGCCGCTGATGGCCCCGGCAGCCAGCCCGCCTGCCGTCCCGCCGCCGCTTGCCGTGCCGCGCGCCGAACGGCAGGGCGCGGCGATCCTGATGATCTGTGCCTCGGCGCTGATCTTCGCGGCGCAGGACGGCATCTCGCGCTATCTGGGCGCCGCCTATTCGCCGATCTTCGTCATCATGCTGCGCTTCTGGTTCTTCGCGGCCTTCGTGATCCTGCTTTGCGCACGGGCACCGGGCGGACTGGGCCGCGCCGTCCGCTCGAAACGGCCCTGGACGCAGATATTCCGCGGTGTGCTGCTGGTGGCGGAGGTCGTGGTCACGGTCGAGGCCTTCGTGCGGCTGGGCCTGATCAACACCCATGCGATCTTTGCCTGCTACCCGTTGCTGATCTCGGCGCTGTCCGGGCCGGTCCTGGGCGAAAAGGTCGGCTGGCGCCGCTGGGCGGCGGTCGCCGTGGGCTTCGTCGGCATCCTGATCGTGCTGAAACCGGGCAGCGGCGTCTTCAGCGCCGATGCGGTGCTGCCCTTCGTCGGCGCGGCCATGTTCGCGGTCTATGGCCTGCTGACCCGGATGGTCGGGCGCGACGATCCGGCCATGGTCAGCTTTTTCTGGACCGGCATCGCCGGGGCCGTCGCCATCACCCTGGTCGGCATCTGGCATTGGGAGCCCATCGCCGGGCGCGACATCCCCTGGCTCCTGCTGCTCTGCTTTGCGGCGGTGGTGGCGCATTTCATGCTCATCAAGGCCTATGAGCTGGCCGAGGCCTCGGCCTTGCAGCCGTTCTCCTATACCCAGCTCGTCTGGGTCAGCCTCTTTGGCGTGGTGATCTTTGGCGAGACGCTGGCGCCGAACGTCGCCCTCGGCGGCCTCATCGTCGTCGGCGCCGGCCTGTTCACCTGGTGGCGCGCTCGCCAGCGCGAGCGGGCCGGGCGGCGCTAAGCGGGGCGGCGCTGGCCTCCTCGACCGGCGCCGGGCCCAGCACCTCGGCCAGCACGCCGCCCGCGGCATAGGCCACCAGCCGGCGCGCCGGCATCGACGGCCGGGACGAGGCGACCAGCCGGATCGGCGGCGGCGCCGGCGCGGGCTTCATGCCGCCCCCGGTCAGATCCCATGTCGGCACCAGCGGCACCGGCTGGCCCTTGATGCGGGCGCGATAGACCGGCAGCGCCTCGGCCACGCGCATGACGTAGTTGCGCGTCTCGTCGAAGGGGATCATCTCGACCCAATCGACCGGATCGACCTGCCCGCGCAGGTCGCCGAACTCGTCCAGCCAGCGGGCCGAGCGCCCCGGCCCGGCATTGTAGCCCGCCGCGACCAGCGCGATCGAGGGGCCGAAGCGGTCGCGCAGCCCCGCCAGATAGGCCGCGCCCAGCCGGGCGTTATAGGCGGCGTCGCGGGTCAGCCGCGCCTGTTCGAAGGGCTCGCCGACCTTGCGCGCCATGGAACGCGCGGTGTCGGGCATGACCTGCATCAGCCCCAGCGCCCCGGCATGCGAAGAGACGGTATGGTTGAACTCGCTTTCCCGCCGGGCGATGGCCATGACCAGCTCGGGCGGCAGGCCCAGCTCGCTGTTCTCAAGGCCCGTCAGCGGGAAATAGGCGGCCGGATAGACCGCGCCCTTGGCGGCGGCGGCCTTGGCCAGGCGCAGCGCGTGCCAGGGCTGCCGCACCTCCAGCATCATCCGCGCCATGCGGCCGATGTCCTCGGGCGCGGCGGTCTCGGCCAGGTGCAGGAAGAAGCGCGCGCCCTGGTCGGGCTCGCCCGCCGCGACCAGCCAGGTGCCGGCCTGCCAGACCGGGTTGGTGCGCAGCGGGCTGCCGCGCCAGTCGGGCAGGCTGGCCGCGCTGCGCCCGGCGACGGCCAGCGCGGGCTGCATCGGCAGGCCCAGCCTTTCGGCGGCCAGCTGGCCATACCAGGCGGATTGGTATGCGGCGGCACGGGCATAGGCCGCCGCGGCGCCGGCCCCGTCGCCCCCGGCCTCCAGCGCCCGGCCCTGCCAGTAATGCGCGCGCGACAGCGAGATCGGGCTCGCCACCGCCCGCTCGAGCGTGCGGAAATGCTGGAGCGCCCGGTCCGCCGCGCCGCCGCGCAGCGCGGCATAGCCCGCCAGCCACTCCAGGTCGGAAAAGGCATCGCTGCCCGGCGGCAGGAAATGCCCGGCGGCCAGCCTTTCGGCCAGGGTCCAGTCGCCCTGCCGCAGCGCAAGGCGCGCGTAATCGGCGCGCTTGCCGGCCCAGGCCGCGGGATCGCGCAGCGCCTCGGCGCTGGTCGAGCGCTCCAGCATCAGGTCGCGCGCCAGTTCGGGCATCTTGGCCCAGACCCGCCAGCGGAAACGGTCGAGCGCCAGGCCCGCATCGTCCCGCTGCGCCTCGGGCAGGGCCAGGATCAGCGCATCCACCCCGGCCTGCCCCGATTGCAGCGCCAGCCGGGCGCGGCCCAGGGCTTGCGCCGGGGCCGAGGCCATGGGCAGCACCACCTGCGCCGCCTGCCATTCACCCAGATCCAGAAGCCGCATCAGCCGCGCATCGTGCAGCCCGGCAACCTCGGCGCCATGGGCGGCCAGAAAGGCGTCGGCCTCGGGCTTGGTCAGCGCCTGCTCGGTCCAGAACCGCGCGATCTCGGCCCTGGCGGCCGCGGGGTCGGTCGCCTGCAGGGCCACGATCAGGGCCGTGGCACCGTTCAGCGTGTCGGGCCGGCGGGTGCCGAACCACTCGATCACCTCGGCCGGAGGCAGGTCGGGGCGCAGCACCGCGTCGCCGCGCTTCCAGAACAGCGCCATGCCGGGCCAATCCGCATGCCGGCGGGCAAAGTCGCGATATTCCGGCCAGCCGCCCTGCCCGGCCCGCAGCCGCTGCCAGGCGATCAGGTCGCGGGCGATGGGCCCCGAGGCTTCGGCCGCGGCCGCGGCGCTGGTCCAGTCACGCATCGCCGCCGCCGCCAGGGCGCGGGACAGATGCCCGGCATCCTCGGCCCCGGCCGGCAGGGCGAAGCTCAGCGCAAGGGCCAGTGCCGGCCCCAGGATCCTGTCGCGGAAAGGATACATCATGGCCCCATTTCTGCGAGGTTCCGCCGCGCGGCGCAACTCACATCCTTGGCAATCCGCGCATCCGCATGTAAGCCGCCATCAGAGGCAAATTCAGGATACCCACATGTTCAGAGGCTCGCTGCCCGCGCTGGTCACGCCCTTCACCCCGGACGGGGAGCTGGATCTCCCCGCGCTGGAAAAGCTTGTCGAGTGGCATGTCGACCAGGGCAGCCACGGGCTGGTGCCCGTCGGCACCACCGGCGAAAGCCCGACGCTGAGCCATGAGGAACACCGCAAGGTGATCGAAGAGGTCGTGCGCATGGCGGCCGGCCGCATCCCGGTCATCGCCGGCGCCGGCTCGAACTCGACGCGCGAGGGGATCGGGCTGGTGGAGCACGCGCAGGCGGCGGGCGCCGATGCGGCACTGGTGGTGACGCCCTATTACAACAAGCCGACCCAGGCCGGGCTGGTCGCGCATTACACCGCGCTGCACGACGCAAGCGACCTGCCGATCATCATCTACAACATCCCCGGCCGTTCGGTCATCGACATGGCGCCCGAGACCATGGGCGAACTGGCCCGGCTGCCGCGCATCATCGGCGTCAAGGACGCGACCGGCAAGCTCGAGCGCGTCTCGATGCAGCGCGCGGCCTGCGGCAAGGATTTCGTCCAGCTTTCGGGCGAGGACGCGACGGCGCTGGGGTTCAACGCCCATGGCGGCGTCGGCTGCATCTCGGTCACGGCGAACGTGGCGCCCCGGCTCTGCGCCGCGTTCCAGGAAGCGACGCTGGCGGGCGACTACGCCCGCGCGCTAGACTACCAGGACAAGCTGATGCCGCTGCATGTGGCGATCTTCCTGGAGCCGGGGGTAGCGGGCGCGAAATACGCCATGTCGCGGCTGGGCCTTTGCAGCGACGCCGTGCGCCTGCCGCTGGTCGGGCTGACCGATGCGACCAAGGCCCGCGTCGACGCGGCGCTGGCCCACGCCGGGCTGATCTGAACCGCGCATCAGGCCGGAACGAGAGGGGGCGGGCTTTCCGCCCTTTTTTCATGGCCGGACCGGCGGGACCGGCGCAGCCGGGGGCTTTGCGCCCCCGGACCCCCGCAGGATACTTAAGCACAAAAGAAGCGGCCACACCGGCTTTCTCGCCTGGCTTCTTTCGTGGATAAATATCCTGGGGGAGCGCGGAACGCGCGGGGGCAAAGCCCCCAGCAAGCGTGCCGCCTGGCTAGTCCCCCGGCTGCCGGTCGACCAGGCTTTCCTTGTCCGGGTCGCAGAAGGTCGCCCAGTCCTTGCCGGGCGCCGGGCGGGGCAGGTCGTCGCGGCTCCAGCCCAGGTGCATATGCGCCTTGGCGATGAAATAGCCCGTGACCGGCGCGGTCAGGAACAGGAACAGCGTGATCAGCAACTCGTGCCAGGTCAGCACCCCGTGCCGCGCCGGGAACCAGATCAGCGAGGCGACCAGCACCGCCCCGACGCCCAGCGTCGCCGATTTCGTCGGCGCGTGCAGCCGGGTCATCGGGTCGGGCAGCTTGACCAGCCCGTAGGAGCCGACGAGGCCGAAGAACCCGCCCAGCACCAGCAGGACCGAGACGATGATTTCCGCGATCATGCCCATCCCCTATTCGATGATGTCGCCGCGCAGGACGAATTTCGCATAGGCCACGGTCGAGATGAAGCCGACCATGGCGAACATCAGCGAGGCCTCGAAATACATCGTCGTGCCCTTGTCGATGCCGAACAGCGTCAGGAGCGCGATCATGTTGATGGCCATGGTGTCCAGCGCCAGCACCCGGTCCGACAGACCCGGCGCGAAGACCACCCGGTAAAGGCAGAACAGCAGCGCCAGCGAAAAGCAGCCATAGGCGAGGAGCAGCGCGTATCCGATCATTCGAAGATCTCCTTCAGCCGGGCCTCGTAGCGGGTCTTGATCTCGTCCAGCACCGCCTCCGGGTCGGGGGCGTGCATGGCATGGACCAGCAGGGCGCGCCCGTCCTCGGACAGGTCGCAGCTGACCGTGCCGGGGGTCAGGGTGATGGTCGCGGCCAGGGCCGTGATCGCCTCGGGGTGGCGCAGGTCCAGCGGCACGGCGATCCAGGCCGGCCGAAGCGCGCGGCGCGGCATGAACAGCACGATCCGCGCCACGGTGAAATTCGCCTTGGCGATGTCCCACAGCACCATGGCCAGATAGGCGGGGATCCTGGAGGGCGCGCGATAGCCGTTCGTGCCGGGCCAATAGGGCGCGGTGACCAGCGGCACCACCACGCCGATCATCGCGGCAAAGACCAGCGAGCCCACGGCCCAGCGATTGACCAGGGCCATCCAGACCAGCGCCAGCGTGAAGGACAGCCAGGGATGCGGGAACAGCCGGCGGATCATTTCGTGCCCTCCTGCCCTTCCAGCACGGCCGAGACATAGGCGTCGGGGTCGTGAAGCTGCGCCGCCGTCGCCTCGGCCAGGCGCATGGCGGGGCCGGCGAATGCGGTCAGCGCGACGATGCCCGACAGGAGCAGCACCACCGAGGCCACCGCCAGCCAGTTCGCCGGCGCATCGCTGAGATCCTGGACCGGCTCGTCCGGCTCCAGCTTGGGGCCAGCCGCGGCTGCCGCAGGCGGAACGGGGGCCAAGCCAAGCTCGAAGCTTTTCCAGAACAGGATGGTGCCGGCCCGCGACAGGGCATAGATCGCGACCAGCGAGGTGATCAGGATGATCGCCCAGATCCAGACCATCGCCGGCGCCCCCCCGGTCGCCTGCATCACCAAGAGCTTGCCGACGAAGCCCGAGAAGGGCGGCATCCCCACCACGGCGATGGCGGCGACGAAATACAGCGCCGCGACGAGCCCGTTGCCCGGCATCACCCGGTCCAGCCGCAGCCACAGGTCGCCACGGCGCGCGCCGATCATGTCCATGACCAGGAACAGCGCGCCGGCCGCCAGCGTCGAATGGACCAGATAATAGACCGCGGCCGAGGTGCCTTGCGGCGTGAACTGCGCCACCGCGATCATCAGCGTGCCGATCGAGCCGATGGCGGCGAAGGCGGCCAGCCGGCCCAGGTGGCGGGTGCCGAGGATGCCGACCTGGCCGATGGCCAGGGTGAACAGCGCCGCGGGCAGCAGCAGGTCCGCCACCACGCTTTGCGTGACCGCATCCTGCGGAAAGACCAGGGTGAAGAAGCGGATGATGCCATAGACCCCCACCTTGGTCATGATGGCGAACAGCGCCGCCACCGGCCCCGGCGCATTGGCATAGGTCGAGGGCAGCCAGAAATGCAGCGGCACCAGCGCCGCCTTGATCGCAAAGACCAGCATCAAGAGCACCGCGCCGACGCGCAAGAGCGCCGTGTCCTCGGCCGGCATAGCCGCCACGCGCAGCGCCATGTCGGCCATGTTCAGCGTGCCGGTGACGGAATAGAGCACCCCCAGCGCCGCCAGGAACAGGGTCGAGCCGGCGAGGTTGTAGGCGATGTATTGCACGCCGGCGCGCAGCCGCATCTCGCCCCCGCCGTGGATCATCAGCCCGTAGCTGGCGATCAGCAGGATCTCGAAGAACACGAACAGGTTGAAGGCGTCGCCGGTCAGGAAGGCGCCGCAGATCCCCATCAGCTGGAACTGCCAGAGCGCATGGAAATGCCGGCCCTTGCGGTCCCAGCCCGAGCCCATGGCGTAAAGCTGCACCGCCAGCGCCAGAAGCGCGGTCAGAAGCAGCATCAGCGCCGCCAGCCGGTCCAGCATCAAGACGATGCCGAAGGGCGCGGCCCAGTTGCCCAGGCGATAGACCTGCACCTCTCCGCCCGCCGCCAGCAGGTTGAGGTAAAGCGCAACCCCGGCCAGCGCCGCGGTCGCGGCGACCGAGAACACCCGCTGCAGCAGCAGGTCGTGGCGCATCCACAGGATGATGAGCGGCCCGATGACCGCGGGCAGGACGACGGGGGCGATGATCAGGTGGCTCATGCGTCACCATCCCCGGACATGCGATCGGCAGAAAGGGAATCGGCCGGCAGGCGGTCGGCGCGCGGCATGTCCACGCGGTCGTCTCCCCCTTCCAGGAAGGCACCCAGCGCCATCATCACCACCACCGCGGTCATGCCGAAGGAAATCACGATGGCGGTCAGCACCAGCGCCTGCGGCAGCGGGTCGGTATAGCTCGCCGCCCCGTCCCGCAGCACCGGCGGCGCGTTCACCACCAGCCGCCCGGTCGAGAACAGGAACAGGTTGATGGCATAGCTGAGCATGGTCATGCCCAGCACCACGGCAAAGCTGCGCCGGCGCAGGATCAGATAGACCCCCGCCGCGGTCAGCATGCCGATCGCGCTTGACAGCAGCAGTTCCATCAGCGCCGCGCCTCCTTGCTGGGGTCGATGTCCATCGGGTGCAGGTTCACCGTCTCGCCCGCCGTCCGCGCGATGCGCGACAGCGAGTTCAGCGCCAGCATCACCGCCCCCACCACGCACAGGAACACGCCCAGGTCGAAGCCCATCGCCGAGGCCAGCTCGAACTCCTCGAGCCCCGGCAGCTTCACATAGCCATAGGTCGAGGTCAGGAAGGGCAGCCCGGCAAACCAGGCGCCGATGCCGGTCAGCCCGGCGGCGATGACGCCGGCGCCGATCAGCGCGTGATAGTTGATCTTTTGCCGCTCCTGCGCCCAGGCAAAGCCCGAGGCCATGTATTGCGACACCAGCGCCACCGAAACCACCAGCCCGGCGACGAAGCCGCCGCCCGGCATGTTGTGGCCGCGCAGGAAGATATAAAGCCCCACCACCAGCGCGATGGGCAGGACCAGCCGCGTCACCACCACCAGCATCAGCGGATGGCGGTCGCCGGCGCGGCGGCTGTCATGGACCCAGTTGCGCAGCCGCCGGCCGCTGGCGCCGGCCAGCAGCGTCTCGGTCAGGGCGAATATGGTCAGCGCGGCGATGCCCAGCACGGTGATCTCGCCGAAGGTATCGTAGCCGCGGAAGTCCACCAGGATCACGTTGACCACGTTGTCGCCGCCGCCCAGCTTGTAGCTGTTGGCCAGCATGTATTCCGAGATCGGGGAAAAAGCGAAGTCGCTGCGCATGATGACATAGGCCAGCGCGCCAAAGCCCAGCCCGGTCAGCGTGGCGATGAAGGCGTCCAGGCCGCGCTTGCGGTCGGGGCTTTCGATCACGGTGAACTTGGGCAGGAAGTTCAGCGCCAGCAGCAGCAGGACCACCGTCACCACCTCGACCGAGATCTGCGTCAGCGCCAGGTCCGGGGCCGACAGGTAGATGAAGCTGACCGAGACCATCAGCCCGATGATGCCGACCAGCACCAGCGCCAGGATGCGGCGGCGGTGAAAGGCGACCATGCAGCAGGTCGCCACCATCAGCAGCACCCAGCCGACCAGCGGCACCGGCTGGATGGGCAGCATCGGCCGCGTCGCGCCCTGCCACCCCCCGGTCGAGAAGGCCCAGAGCCCGCAAAGCACCACGGTCAGGGAAAAGGCGGCAAAGGCCCGCGCCATGGACCCGTTCGTCAGCCGGTCGGTCAGGAAGCCCGCCGCGCAGGTGACTGCGCGGGTGATGGCATCGAAGATCGCCTTGGCCTCGGGCCATGCCATTGCCGCGCGCAGGGCCAGCAGCCGGCGGTTCAGCGCCAGCAATGCCACCCCGCCCGCCAGCGCGACGGCCGACAGCATCAGCGCCGGCGTCACGCCATGCCACAGCGCCAGATGCGGATGCTGCGCCGTGCCGGTGACGGCGCTGGCCGAGGCCGCGACCAGCCAGCCGGCCATGGGGTCGGGAAACAGCCCGATCAGCACCACCAGCACCGCCAGCAGCGCCGGGGCGGACCACAGGCCGAAACCCGGATCATGCGGGCGGTGCGGGTAATCCTGGCGCTCGGGGCCCAGGAACACCTGCCAGACGAAGCGCAGCGAATAGCAGACCGAGAACAGCGCCCCCAGCGTGGCCATCGCCGCGACCAGGCCCGGATGGCCCTGCCACGCGGCATGGGTGGCCTGTTCCAGCATCAACTCCTTTGACAGGAAACCGTTGAGCGGCGGGATGCCGGCCATGGACAGCGCCGCCACGGTGCCGATGACGAAGGTGATCGGCATCAGCCGGCGCAACCCGCCCAGCCGGGCGATGGAGCGGGTGCCGGCCTCGTGGTCGATGATGCCGGCGGTCATGAACAGCGCCGCCTTGAAGGTGGCGTGGTTGACGATATGGAACACGGCCGCCACCGCCGCCGCCTCGGTGCCGAAGCCCAGGAGCATGGTGATGAGGCCCAGGTGCGAGACGGTGGAAAAGGCCAGCAGCGATTTCAGGTCGTCGCGGAAGATGGCGATCCAGGCCGCCAGCACCATGGTCACAAGCCCGGTGGTGGCGACGATATAGAACCATTCCGGCGTGCCCGACAGCACCGGCCACAGCCGCGCCATCAGGAACAGCCCCGCCTTCACCATGGTCGCCGAATGCAGATAGGCCGAAACCGGCGTCGGCGCCGCCATCGCATGCGGCAGCCAGAAATGGAACGGGAACTGCGCCGATTTGGTGAATGCCCCCAGCAGGATCAGCAGCAGCGCGGGCAGGTAATAGGGACTGGCCTGGATCGCCTCGCGCGCCTGCAGGATGTCGGTGATGTCGAAGCTGCCGGCGATATTGCCCAGGATCATCATCCCCGCGATCATGGCAAGCCCGCCCATGCCGGTCACGGTCAGCGCCATGCGCGCGCCCTGCCGCCCCTCGGGCAGGTGCTTCCAGTAGCCGATCAGCAGGAAGGACGACAGCGAGGTCAGCTCCCAGAACACCAGCAGCAGCAGGATGTTGTCGGACAGCACGATGCCCAGCATCGCGCCCTGGAACAGCATCAGGTAGGTGTAGAACACCCCCGCCGGATCCTGGCGCGACAGGTAATGGCGCGCATAGGCGATGATCAGCAGGCCGATGCCCAGGATCAGGATGCCGAACAGAAGGCCCAGCCCGTCGATGCGGAAATTCGCGTTCAGCCCCAGCGAGGGCAGCCATTCAAAACGCGCCGTGACGACCTCGCCCGCCATGACCGCCGGGATATGCAGGCAAAGCCCCAGAAGCGCGATGAACGTCGCCGTCGCGCAAGAGATGGCCGCGACATCGCGTCCCGAACGGATCAGCAATCCGGGCAGCAGCGCCCCGATGAACGGAAGCGCGGCGATCAGTGCTGGCGACATTGTCCCTCGTCCCCTTTTCGTGCCCCTCTGTTCGCGGCGGGGGGCCGGGATGTCAAGCGAATGACAAAGCAACTAGGCGATGTTCGCCTTTCGTGCTAACGCTGGATCAAAACAAGGGAACAGGCATGAAGATCATCGGCATAGACCCCGGCCTGCGCAACATGGGCTGGGGGGTGATCGCGGTCGAGGGGCCGCGCCTGCGGCACCTGGACAACGGCATCGTCCATTCCGAGGCGGGCGATCTGGGGCCGCGCCTCGCCGCGCTTTACCGCGGGCTTTGCGCGGTGATCGCCCGGCACGCCCCCGATGCCGCCGCCGTCGAGCAGACCTTCGTGAACAAGGACGCCTTGGGCACGCTGAAACTGGGCCAGGCGCGCGGCATCGCCCTGCTGGCCCCGGCCGAGGCGGGGCTGGAGATCGGCGAATACGCCCCGAACGCGGTCAAGAAGACCGTAGTCGGCGTCGGCCATGCCGCCAAGGAACAGATCCAGCACATGGTCCGCTTCATGCTGCCCGGCGTCGAATTCGCCGGGCCGGACGCGGCGGACGCGCTGGCCGTGGCGATCTGCCACGCCCATCACCTGCAGGGCCGCGCCCTGCGCATCAAGGCCAGCGCATGAGGGACGGGGAATGATCGGACGCATCGCCGGAGTGATCCTGCACCGGGCGCAGGATCATGTGCTGATCGACGTGCGCGGCGTGGGCTATATCGTCCATGTCAGCGAACGCACCGCCGCCAGCCTGCCCCCCGCCGGGCAGGCAACGGCGCTTTATACCGAATTGCTGGTGCGCGAGGATCTGCTGCAGCTTTTCGGCTTTCCGACGCTTCTCGAAAAGGAATGGCACCGGCTCCTGACCTCGGTGCAGGGGGTGGGGGCCAAGGTGGCGCTGGCGATCCTGGGCACGCTGGGGCCCGACGGGCTGTCGCGGGCGCTGGCGCTTGGCGACTGGTCGGCGCTGCGCAAGGCCCCCGGCGTCGGCCCGAAACTGGCGCAGCGCGTGGTGATGGAGCTGAAGGACAAGGCCCCGGCGGTGATGGCGCTTGGCGGCGCGCTGACCGTCGATCCCGGCCCCCTGCCCGAGGTCGAGCTGGTCGAAACCGCCGCCCCCGCGCCCGCCCCCGCGCATTCGGCGCCCTCCTCGGCGCAGGCGACGGCGGATGCGCTCTCGGCCTTGGGGAATCTGGGCTATGCTCCGTCCGAGGCCGCCTCGGCGGTGGCCGAGGCCGCGGCACGGGAACCCGCCGCGCCGCCCGCGGCGTTGATCCGCGCGGCCCTGCGGCTGCTGGCGCCCAAGGAGTAAGGACGATGACCGGAAACCTGCGCACCTTCATCCTGATGGCCACCCTGACGGCGCTGGTCATGGGCATGGGCTGGCTGATCGGCGGCCAGGGCGGCGCGGTGATCGCGCTGGTGGTCGCCGGGGCGGGCAATGTCTTCGCCTGGTGGAACAGCGACAAGATGGTGCTGCGCCAGCAGGGCGCGCATCCGGTCACGCGCCAGCAGGCGCCGGAACTGGTCGACATGGTGGCGGCGCTGGCGCAGCGGGCCGGCCTGCCCATGCCCAAGGTCTATGTGCTGGAAACCGAGCAGCCCAATGCCTTCGCCACCGGCCGCAACCCGGAAAACGCCGCCGTCGCGGTGACGCAGGGCATCATGCGGGTTCTGAACCGCGAGGAGCTGGCCGGGGTGATCGCGCATGAGCTGGCGCATATCAAGCATCGCGACACGCTGGTCATGACGGTGACGGCCACCATGGCCGGCGCCATCGCCATGCTGGGCAACATGCTGATGTTTTCCAGCATGTTCGGCGGGCGCGACGACAATCGCGGCGGCGGGCTGGCGGCGATCCTGGCGATGATCTTCGCGCCCCTGGCGGCGGCGCTGGTGCAGATGGCGATCTCGCGCACCCGCGAATACGAGGCCGACCGCATCGGCGCCGAGATCTGCGGCCGGCCGATGGCGCTGGCCGGCGCGCTGGCCAAGATCTCGCGCGCCGCAGGCCAGGTGGTGAACATCCCGGCCGAGCGCAACCCGGCCGCGGCCAGCCTGTTCATCGTGAACCCGCTGCATGCGCTGCGCATGGACCGGCTCTTCGCCACCCATCCCCCGACCGAGGAACGCATCGCCCGGCTGCAAGCCATGGCCGCAGGCACGGGCGCCGGCCCCTGGGGCGCAAGATGAGCCAGCCCGACCCGATGCTGCGCCCCGAACCGCTGGAAAGCGACGGCGAGGACCGTGCGCTGCGCCCGCAGCGGCTCGAGGATTTCGTCGGCCAGGCCGAGGCGCGGGCGAATCTGCGCGTCTTCATCGAAAGCGCGCGGATGCGCGGCAAGGCCATGGACCACACGCTGTTCCACGGCCCCCCCGGCCTCGGCAAGACCACCCTGGCGCAGATCATGGCGCGCGAGCTGGGGGTGAACTTCAAGATGACCTCCGGCCCGGTGCTGGCGCGGGCAGGCGACCTGGCCGCGATCCTGACCAACCTGGAAGCCCGCGACGTGCTGTTCATCGACGAGATCCACCGCATGAACCCCGCGGTCGAGGAGATCCTCTATCCGGCGATGGAGGATTTCGAGCTGGACCTGGTGATCGGCGAAGGCCCGGCGGCGCGAACGGTGCGGATCGAGCTGCAACCCTTCACCCTGGTCGGCGCCACCACCCGGCTGGGCCTGCTGACCACGCCCCTGCGCGACCGCTTCGGCATCCCGACCCGGCTGCAGTTCTACACCATCGAGGAACTGGACCTGATCGTGACCCGCAGCGCCCGGCTGATGGGCATCCCCTCGGAACCCGAGGGCACGCGCGAGATCGCCCGCCGCGCCCGCGGCACGCCCCGCATCGCCGGCCGGCTCTTGCGCCGCGTGGTGGACTTCGCGCTGGTCGAGGGCGACGGCAGGCTGACCCGCCAGATCGCCGATTCCGCCCTGACCCGGCTTGGCGTCGATCACCTGGGCCTCGACATGGCCGACCGGCGCTACCTGACGCTGATGGCCGAACATTACGGCGGCGGCCCGGTCGGGGTCGAGACGCTTTCGGCCGCGCTGTCGGAAAGCCGCGATTCCATCGAGGAGGTGATCGAGCCCTACCTGATGCAGCAGGGCCTGGTCGCCCGCACGCCGCGCGGCCGCATGCTGGCGCGGCTGGGCTGGCGCCACCTGGGCCTCGACGCCCCCCGCACGCAGGAGAGCCTGTTCGATGAATGACCTGGAAAGTCGCATCCGCGCCAGTTTCGACCGCCAGAGCATGATGCGCACCCTGGGCGCGCGGCTGGAAAGCGTCGGGCCCGGCCAGGTCGCCATCGCCGCGCCGATCCTGCCCGGCTCGCTGCAGCAGCATGGCGCGGGCCATGCCGGCCTCGCCTTCTCGATCGGCGATTCGGCGGCAGGCTATGCCGCGCTGACGCTGATGCCGGAGGAGGCCGAGGTGATGACGGTCGAGATGAAGATCAACCTGATGTCCCCCGCGACCGGGGACCGGCTGGTGGCCGAGGGAAGGGTGATCCGCCCCGGCCGCCGCATCCTGGTGGTCGCCGCCGATGTCTGGGCTGAAACCGGGGACAGGCGCAAGCATGTCGCCATGCTCCAGGGCACGATGATCCCGGTCTGAGAATGCCCCTTGTCCAGCCTGGGCAATGTCGCAGCCGGGGGCTTTGCGCCCCCGGACCCCCGCAGGATATTTGTCCACGAAAGAACGGGCCAATCGTCCCCCGGCTTCTTTCGTGGACAAATATCCTGGGGGAGCGCGGAACGCGCGGGGGCAAAGCCCCCGGCACGCTTCATCACCGGCACAATGGGCATTCCCCGGACCCTTACGGCCCCGGTGAGTGTTGGCCGACGGCCCCGGCGGCCGTTTGGCGCGAAGTGGCAGAGGTGCTTGCGGCGGTTTTTGGGGGTTGGTCGTGACATCGCAAAGGCCCTGCCGCGCCACGATGGAGTGCAAGGGACAGCGGAATTCTATCGGCGGCTACGCAGATCTCGGGACTGATCCGCCTTCGCAGCACACCGGCTTGGCCCTTGAGTGCCCCCTCCGCTGGCGACCTGCTACCGCCCTGAGGCACCGGAATCATCGGCTAAATCCGGTTCAGGCGGCAGCCTAGTCGCGGCGGGGATCGGAAAGCACCCGGTCCTCCTGGGCGATGAAATGCTCCATCATCACCCGCCACAGCCGTTCCGCCAGGTCGGGATCCAGCCCCTGGCGCAGGGCAAGCCGGCGGGCATTGGCGGCGACCTCCTCGACGCGGCTGTCGATGCGGGCGGGCAGGTTCTCGCGCAGCTTGATCCGCGCCGCCTCGTCGATCAGCGCCGAGCGTTCCGCCAGCAGCGCCACCAGCCGCGCATCCAGCGCATCGATGCGCGCGCGCAGTTCGGGCATGGCAGAGTTTGGCGGCAGTTCGGGTTCGGGGCGGCTCATATCCCGTCCCATGCCCTGCCCCGCCGTCCGGTGCAAGCCCCGGCTGTGTCGAAATTGCCGCAGGCAATAGGCGGATTTCCGCCGAATAGGGAACGCCTTGGTCCGAATCGGCGTTTTGCCGTCAACTGGGGAAAGGAGCCGCCCCGCTTTGGAAAGGATACCGGATGAAACCAGCAAGCCTTGTCATCAACCTGGGTTTCGGCCTGGGCCTCGCGCTGGGCGCGGTCGCGCTTTTGCTGTTCTGACCCGCCGCATCTTTCCCGGCCCTCGCAGGCCTCGCCGATGAAAAAGCCCCCGGAGCCGATCCGGGGGCTTTCCTGTTTCCGACCGGGGCGTCTCAGCCCTGCGGCTGGGGCGCGGCGTCCGGCGCGGGCTTGGCGGCACCCGCCCGCGGAATCGCGCTGACCGAGGGGATCGAGGAGCCGGGCGCATCGTCGTCGCCGCCCAGCGGCTCGCCCCGGATCACCCGGCCGATGTCCTCGCCGGTCAGGGTTTCGTATTCCAGGAGCCCCTTGGCCAGGCGCTCGAACTCTTCCTGCTTCTCGTTCAGGATGCGATAGGCCTCGCGATAGCCTTCCTCGATCAGGTCATGGACCTCTTGCTCGATCAGCTCCTTGGTCGCGGCCGAGACCGAGAAGCCGCCCGTATTGCCGGAATAGCCCTCATGCGCCTCGGCATAGTCGATGTTGCCGACCTTGTCGGACATGCCCCAGCGCATCACCATGGCGCGGGCCAGCGCGCTCGCCTGCTGGATGTCGCCGGCCGGACCGTTCGACACCCCTTCCTCGCCGTATTTGATGATCTCGGCGGCCTTGCCGGCCATGGTCATGGCCAGCTTCTGCTTGGCCTCGTCCTTGTGATAGTTCAGCCGGTCCATTTCCGGCAGGCTGACCACCATGCCGAGCGCGCCGCCGCGCGGGATGATCGTCGCCTTGTAGACCGGGTCGCATTTCGGCAGCGACAGGCCGACGATGGCGTGGCCGGCCTCGTGATAGGCGGTCTTTTCCTTCTGCTCGGGGGTCAGGACCATGCTGCGGCGCTCGACGCCCAGCATGACCTTGTCCTTGGCGTTCTCGAAATCCTCCATGGTCACGAAACGGCGGCCGATGCGCGCGGCCATCAGCGCGGCCTCGTTGACCAGGTTCATCAGGTCGGCGCCGGAAAAGCCCGGCGTGCCGCGGGCGATGATGCGCAGGTCCACGTCGGGGCCGACCGGCACCTTGCGCGAATGCACGCCAAGGATCTTTTCGCGGCCCTTGATGTCGGGGTTCGGCACATAGATCTGGCGGTCGAAGCGGCCGGGGCGCAGAAGCGCCGGGTCCAGCACGTCCTTGCGGTTGGTGGCGGCGATGATGATGACGCCTTCGTTGGCGTCGAAGCCGTCCATCTCGACCAGCAGCTGGTTCAGGGTCTGCTCGCGCTCGTCGTTGCCGCCGCCGATGCCGACGCCGCGGGCGCGGCCGACCGCATCGATCTCGTCGATGAAGACGATGCAGGGGGCGGATTTCTTGGCCTGCTCGAACATGTCGCGGACGCGGCTGGCGCCGACGCCGACGAACATTTCGACGAAATCCGAACCCGAGATGGTGAAGAAGGGCACGCCAGCCTCGCCGGCGATGGCGCGGGCCAGCAGCGTCTTACCCGTGCCGGGCGGGCCGACCAGCAGCGCGCCTTTCGGGATCTTGCCGCCGAGGCGCGAGAATTTCTGCGGGTTGCGCAGGAATTCGACGATCTCTTCCAGCTCTTCCTTGGCCTCGTCGATGCCGGCCACGTCGTCGAAGGTCACGCGGCCGTGCTTTTCGGTCAGGAGCTTGGCGCGCGACTTGCCGAAGCCCATGGCCCCGCCCTTGCCGCCGCCCTGCATGCGGTTCATGAAGAAGATCCAGACGCCGATCAGCAAGATGAAGGGCAGCCAGACGCCCAGGAGCGACATGAAGCCCGATTGCTGCTGGCGCTCGACCTTGACCTCGACGCCCTTGCCGATCAGCCGGTCCGCGATTTCTTCGCCCTGCGGCCGCACGGTGGCATATTGCTTGCCGTCCTTGGCGATGATGCCGACGTTTTCGCCGTCGATGGTGACGGCCGTGATCTCATCCTTTTCCACCCGCTGGATGAAATCGGAATAGCTGATCTGGCGGCTGTTCATCTGGGCCGATCCGTCGCTGAACAGGTTGAACAGGGCCAGGATCATCAGAAACAGCACCACCCAGAAGGCGATATTGCGCGCGTTGCCCAAAGGCATGTCCTCCGCGGGTAAACAGGCTTCCGCCTGAAAATAGGGATTCCGGCGTCAGGTTCAATGCGTATAGAGCAGCGCGCCGAATTCCTCCATCCCGCGCAGCGGCTTTGCGCCGCAATCCGGCACCGGCCGCAGCACGGGCGCCGCGATCAGCCGCCCGCCCGCCCAGATGCCGGGGCTGGAGGCCGCCTCGTCCCGCGTCAGGCCGGCGCCGCGCCAGTCCAGCCCCGGCAGCGGGTCATGGCCAAGCGCGCGCACCTGCTGGCCCGCGCGCAGGCCGTCCACGCGCCAGCGCCGGTCCCAGACCGCATCGGCACCTTCGGCGGCGGGGCTGCGGGCGGCGGCGGCCGGTTCGCGGACCAGCCACAGGAACCCGTCCCGCGGCTCGGCGATCACGCCCTCCAGCGTCAGGCGCGCGCCGGTTTCCAGCGCCGCCAGCGCGTGCAGCACCGCCTCGCGCCGGGGGGGATAGGCGGCACCAGAAACGAAGCGCAGCCCTGCGACAAGAAGCCGCCGCCGGATCTCCAGCGGCGCGGCGCGAAAGGGGTCGAGCGGCAATGCCAGCGAGCCGGCGCGGCTTCGCGCGCCTTGGGCCACCTGCGCGGCGAAGGCGCAAAGCGCATCGCGCGCCATGGCGAGATTCGCCGCCGATTGCGCCAGCTGCCGCATCGGCAGGTCCAGCGCGGCGATGGTCTTGCGCACACGCACCCGCTCGAATCCCTCGTTCTCGTTCGAGGGATCGTCGGCCCAGCCGAGCCCGCGCGCCGCAAGCCATTGCCGCAGTTCGGCGCGGCCGACGTCGAGCAGGGGGCGCAACCAGGTCACGCCGAAAGCCTCGCGCGCGGGGGCCATGGCGGAAAGCCCGTCCACGCCAGCACCCCGGTTCAGGCGCATCAGCACGGTTTCGGCCTGATCGTCCAGCGTATGGCCCAGAAGTACGGCGGACAGGCCGTGCCGCCCGGCCCAATCGGCCAGAAGGCCCAGCCGCGCCTCGCGCGCGGCGGCCATCAGGTTGCCGCCGTCCCGGCGGGTCCAGCGCAGGGTTTCATGGGGAATGCCCAGGGCCGCGGCCGCCCGCCCGGCCTCTTGCGCCTCGGCGGCCGAGCCGGGGCGCAGCCCGTGATCGACGGTCGCCGCCAGCAGGCGCGCGCGGCCCCAGCCATGGGCCAGGTGCAGCAAGGCGGTGGAATCGCCGCCTCCCGACAGGGCAATACCAAGCGCGGGGCGGGTGCCGGCCAGATGGTCCAGCGCGGCATGGACCCGCGCCGCGACCGGCTCAGCCGTCATCCGCCATGTCCGCGGCGGCCTCGGGGTCCAGATCCTCGTCCAGCGGCTCGGCCGGCGCGTCGCAGCCAGTCTCGGCAATGCGCCGCTCGGCCTCGGCCGCCTGCGGGGCGGCGGGGAAGCGGGCGATGATTTCCTGAAGATAGAAGCAGCCTTCCTGCGGGCCGGCCTTGGCGGACATGGCCCGCGACAGGCCCAGAAGCGCATCCGCCGCCTGCGGCCCGTTCGGGTTGGCGGCAAAGCTTTCCAGCCAGGCCACGCCCGCACCTTCCAGGTCGCCGGCGGAATCCAGCGCCGCCCCGCGCAGGAACAGCGCCTCGGCGGTCAGCGGGCCGCCAGCATGGGTTTCGGCAATGGCCGCGAAGAGTTCCGCAGCACGGTGAAAGTCACCTTGACCGAGCACCTCCCGAGCCCGGTCGAAATCGGCCTTTTCCGCCGCGGTCGCGGCAGCCCCGGCCGAAGGGGTCTTGGGTTGCGCCAGCGCGCCCTGCTGGTCCGAGGACGGCAGGGGCGCCGATCCGCCCTGCTCGCCCAGCGTCGGCGTGGTCAGGCTGCCCAGGTCGCAGCCCTCCTCCATCTCGCACAGGCGGAACTCGATGTCGCCGATGCGGGTGGTGCCGTCTCGGACGATGCGGTCGATGCGGTTCTGCAATTGCTCGGTCTGGCCGGTCAGCTGCGCCAGCCGCGCCTCCATCGCGTTCATGCGGTCGATGGCGCTGTCGCCGCCCGCCGCCGCGAAACCGGCAGGCCCCGAGGCGACAAGCTGCGCGCGCAGGCTTTGCAGGTCGGACGAAAGCTGGGACAGCTCGGCCCGGATGTCGGCCAGGGTCCGCGCATCCTGCGCCGCCGCGGGGCAGGCCGCCAGCGCGAAACCGGCGGCCAGCAGCAGCCCCCTGAAACCCCAAGCCGCCATCACATGCCCGCCCCTGGGCTGACCACGGTCACCGCGCGGCGGTTCTTGGTAAAGCATTCCTCGGTCGAGCAGATCGCCAGCGGGCGCTCCTTGCCATAGCTGACGGTGCGCAGCCTTCCCGGCGCGATGCCTTGCGAAATCAGGTATTCCTGCACCGAATTGGCGCGCCGGGCACCCAGGGCGAGGTTGTATTCGCGGGTGCCCTGCTCATCGGCATGGCCCTCGATCACGGCCGAGAAGCCCTGGTTCTGGTTCAGCCAGCCGGCCTGGTTGGCCAGGGTCATCCGCGCCTCGGCGGTCAGGGTGGACTGGTCCAGCGGAAACAGGATGGTATCGCCGACGCTGGCCTTGAAATATTCGGCCGTGCCCGGCAGCGCGGTCGCGCCCACCCCGCCCAGGCCGCCCGCCCCGGCATAGGGATCCTGGACCTGCATGTCCTGTGCCGGCCGGGCGCAGGCCGCCAGCGCGAGAACGGCGCCGATCGCGGCAATTTTCATGAAAGTTTTCATAATCCTGTCCATCTTACGCGCTTCAGGGCAGCAGCGGGCCCCAATCGGGGTCCGAGGCTGCGCCGTTGATCTTGACCGGGCGCATGTTGCGCCCCGTGATGTCCACCGAATGCAGGCGCGGCTGGCCGTCGCCGCCCGGCGTCACCCGCGTGAACATCACGACGCGCCCATTGGGGGCCCAAGTCGGGCCCTCGTCAAGGAACGATTCCGTCAGCATTTTCTCTTCCGAACCATCGGTGCGCATGACGCCGATGTGGAACTTGCCGCCGACCTGCCGGGTAAAGGCGATCATGTCGCCGCGCGGCGACCAGACCGGGGTGCCATAGCGCCCCTCGCCAAAGCTGATCCGCCTGGGCTCGCCGCCGTTCGCGCCCATGACGTAAAGCTGCGGCGTCCCCGAGCGGTCGCTTTCGAAGACGATCTGCTTGCCGTCCGGGCTGTAGCTGGGCGAGGTCTCGATCGAGGGCGCATTGGTCAGCGCCCGCTGCGCCCCGGTCGCGGCATCCATCTGGTAGATGTCGGTATTGCCGCTTTTCTCCAGCGAATAGACGATCCAGCGCCCGTCGGGCGAAAAGCGGGGCGAAAAGCTCATCGTGCCCTGCTGGCCCGCGCCCAGCTGGCGCACGCCCAGCGAGTTCACGTCCATCATCATCGCCTGCGGGAAGCCGGTGGCATAGCTGGTGTAAAGCAGCCGCGAGCCGTCGGGCGAAAAGCGCGGCTTCAGCACCAGCGTGGCATCGTCGGTCAGCCATTTCACGTTGGCGCCGTCGTAATCCATGATGCCGATACGCTTGCGGCGCGCGTCCTTGGGGCCGGTTTCCTGCACGAAGGCGACGCGGCTGTCGAAATAGGGCCCCTCGCCCGTCAGCCGCGAATAGACCTGGTCGGCCGCCTTGTGCGCGGCCCGGCGCCAGTTGCCGGTCGCGGCGTCGAACTGCATGCCGTCGCCCAGCGGCTGACCGGCGAAGACGTCGAACAGGCGGAACTTGACCACGACCTTGCCGCCCTCGACCTTGACCGATCCGGTGATCAGCGCCTGGGCGTTGATCGCCTTCCAGTCCTCGTAGGAGACCGGCGCGTCGAAGCTTTCGGGCCGCGCGATATGGGCGCTGGCCGGGATCTCGCGGAACAGGCCGGTGCCGGTCAGGTCGGCGGCGATCAGGTTCTGCACCTGTGCCAGGTATTCGCCCGCGCCGCCCTCGTCGTGGAAGCGGGCGATGGCGAAGGGCATCGGCTCGATCACGCCGTCGGTGATCTCGATCCGCAAGGGCCCGTCCTGCGCCAGGACCGGCGCGGCAAGCCCAAGACCCGCAAGGGCCATGACGGAGGTCAGCAGGAATTTACGCAACATGTTTCGCCCTCTGGAGGTCTTGGTTGCAGGATAGAGTGTCGCACCGAGAGATGCCATGCGGGATGCCATGTCACTTGACCCGCGCGCCGCCGCTGGCGTTGAAGTCGATGATGACGTCCTTCCAGCGGTTGTATTTTTCCGGCGGCAGCTTGTAGCCGCCCTTTTCGCACATCAGGATCGCCCGGCGCGCGGCCTCGTAGGCCTGTTTCGCCGCCGCATCCGAGCCGCCGTCATGGCCGATCATGCGCAGCGAGCCCTTTTCCACCGTCCCGTCCGGCGCCATCGAGAACTGCACCGAAACCGTGGTCCGGCTGGCCTCGGTCGACAGCGAGCCGCGGTTCCAGCATTGCTCGACCGCCACGCGGAAGCCGTCCTTCTCGCCCTGGCTCAGCGGCGGCCCGTTCGCGGCGGCGCCACCACCGCCCGAACCGCCCGAGCCCTGGTCCTGCATCGCCTCGGCCAGCGCGGCCTGCTTGGCGGCCTCGGCGGCCTTGCGCTCGGCCTCGGCTTGCTCGCGGGCCTTGGCTTCGGCGGCAGCCTTCTCGGCCGCCTTCTTCTCGGCTGCGGCGCGTTCGGCGGCGGCCTGTTCCTCGGCCTCCTTGCGGGCCTTGGCCTCGGCGGCCTTTCTCTCGGCCTCGGCCTTTTCAGCGGCAGCCTTTTCAGCCGCAGCTTTCTCGGCAGCGGCTTTCTCGGCTGCCGCTTTTTCGGCGGCGGCCTTCTCGGCGGCGGTGCGGCGATCGGCCTCGGCCTTGCGCTCGGCGGCGCGTTTTTCGGCGGCACGTTTTTCGGCGGCGGCTTCCTCGGCGGCAGCCTTATCGGCCGCTTCGGCGGCGGCAAGGCGGCGGGCGCGGGCCTCGGCTTCCTCGGCCTTGCGGGCGGCTTCCGCATCGGCCTGGGCCTGGGCCTCGCGGCGCTCTTCCCTGGCGCGTTCCTCGGCGGCGCGGCGGGCGGCGGCCTCCTCGGCCTTGGCGGCGGCAGTGCGTTCGGCAGCCGCCTCGGCTTCCTGCCGGGCCAGCAATTCCTCGCGCTGGCGCGCGGCCTCGGCGGCGGCGCGGCGGGCCTGCACGGCCTCGGCCAGCCCTTCGGGACGGCCGCGAGGGCGCGAGGATTCGACCGGGGCCAGCGCCGAACGCTGCGGGATCGGCGCCGGCGATTGCGGCTGGGCGGGATTGCGCGCCGGATCGGGGCGGTCCGACGCCTGCGGCAGCGCTGCCAGGTCCACGGTGTTCTGCGGCTCGGCGGGGCGCGGCGCATCGGTCGCCACGGCGACAGGCCGGTTCGGGGTCTGGAAATCCGACAGGTCCGGCCGCGCCTCGGGCCGCGAGGGGGGCGTGGACAGCTCTGCCGCCTGCGCATCGGGGGCGGGCGGGCTGACCGCCTCGACCTCGCCCAGCCGGTTCTCGTCGGCGGGCGGACGCGGCTGCGCCGGGGTGGTCGCGGCGGCATCGGATACCGGGCCGCGCCCGGCGGCCGCGGCGGCCAGCGACTGGAACTCGGCCTCGGACATGGTCGCGACCTCGGCCATACGCACGGCCTCCAGCGGCTGCGGCCGGAACAGCGCGCCGCCGACCAGCGCCGCGCCCAACAGCCCGGCATGGGCGACGCCCGAAACCCAGAAGCCGATGCGTTCCGCCCGGTCCATGGCTCAGCCGTCCGATCCCGCGTCCATGCGCGGCCCGCCCGCCTCGGTCACGAGGACGATATTGTTGAAGCCGGCCGCGTTCAGCGCCCCCATGACCTCCATGATCCGGGCATAGGGGATGGCGCCGTCGGCACGCAGGTAGATCTTGTCGCTCTGCCGCTCGGCGGCGACGGCGCGCAGCCGGGTGACAAGCTCGTTTTCGGGGACTTCGGTGGTCATGACCAGGATCGGCCCCTCGGGCGTGACCGAGACGCTCAGCGGCTCCTCGGGCTCGGCGGGCACGGCCTGGGCGGCGGTCTTGGGCAGTTCCAAGGGCACGCCCACGGTCAGAAGCGGCGCCGCCACCATGAAGATGATCAGCAGCACCAGCATCACGTCCACGAAGGGCGTGACGTTGATTTCCGCCATCGGCTGGCTGCGGGCGCGGCCCTTGCCGTTGCGGCCGCGCTTGACGATCCCCGCGCCCATCTTATTCGTCGTCCAGCTGGCGCGAGAGGATGGTCGAGAACTCGTCGGCGAAGGTCTCGTATCCCCCGGTGATGCGGTCGGCATCCGAGCTGAGCTTGTTGTAGAAGATCACCGCCGGAATCGCCGCAAGCAGGCCAAGCGCGGTCGCCACCAGCGCCTCGGCGATGCCCGGCGCCACCACCGCAAGCGAGGTGTTCTGCGAGATCGCGATCTCCTCGAAGGCGGTCTTGATGCCCCAGACCGTGCCGAACAGGCCGATGAAGGGCGCGGTCGAGCCCACCGTGGCCAGGAAGGGCAGGCCGCGGGTCAGGCGGTCGTTCTCGCGGTTGATGGTGACGTTCATGGCGCGGTCGATGCGCGCGGTGACGCCGGCGATCAGGTTGCCGTCGTCGCGATGGCTGCGGCGCCATTCGGCCATGCCTGCGGAAAAGATGCGCTCGGCCGGGCCCGAGGGCGTCTCGCCTATGCGGTCGTAGAGGTCGTCCAGCGGCTGGCCCGACCAGAAGGCGCGGTCGAAGCGGTCCGCCTCGCGCCGGGCGGCGTTGAAGGCGACGAACTTCTGGATGATGATCGCCCAGGCCCAGAACGAGGCCAGGATCAGGATCACCATGACGATCTGCACCGTCAGCGAGGCGCGCGCGAACAGCGCGATAAGCGAGAAATCGACCGGCTGCCCGGCTCCGGCGAGTTGTTCCATGAAATTCGGCCTGTCCTTTGGGCCGCTGGAATGCGGCTTCTGCTGGGCCGGAGTTAGCAGAACCGCCCAGCGGAGCAACCCCGCGGCGCGTCAATTCTGCGTCAATTGCCCGCGAGATCGGGCCTGCCGCCGCACCCCCGCCTGGCGGAGGGGCGCGGGGTCCGCGCCTGGCGGGCGGCAAGGACGGCGATTCGGCCGCGTCGCATCGGAATGCAGGGCAAGGACCGGCGCGCCGCCGTTGCGGGAAGGGGTCGCGGCCCCGAATATCGGCCGCAGGCCAAGGGCGATAACCGGCCTGCATGGGTGAATCTCCCGCCAAGGCCCGGCCGATGACCGGAAACGCGATCCCCTTCATGCGCTCTTGATCGACTGTTCATGGCGGGCGCAGAAGCCGGGCGCGACCCCCATGCGAAAGGGGCGAGGGCTTGATAGGGTTGCGAAGCAATGGAACAGTTCCGGCCGGGGCGTCACGGCCGCGACCAAGGCCGGCAGAAGCGAGGAAGCCTGGGATGCAGCTGAACCCACCCTTTCAAGATGGCCCTGCATTCACGCAGGCTTATCGCGTTTACTATGCGGATACGGATGCCGGCGGCATCGTCTATCATTCCAGATACCTTGAATTTGCCGAGCGAAGCCGCTCCGAATTGCTGAGGCATGTCGGATACCCCCTCGTCAGCCCGGACGGAGAGCAGTTCGTGGCGCGAAATGCCGATATTGCCTGGCAAAGGCCGGCATGCCTCGACGACCTGATCGTTTGCGCGACGTCGGTGATTTCCATCAGGGGCGCAGGCGTGCGCATCCGGCATGTCTTTCGCAGGGAAAGCCAGGTGCTGGCGCGGATCGAGATAGAATTGGTGCATATCAACAAGTCCATGAAACCGGCGAGAATACCGCCCGCCCTGGTCGAGGCGTTCTTGCCCTATCTGGAACCCGGCGACCCGGCCTGACGCCCCCGGTCAAGGTCCGGCCGGCGGCCACCCCCTGCCGGAAACAGATAAGGGGTATTTATCTACTAATCACATCACTTCACAAAACTTGACCGGAGGGGAGCGATTCCCCCTGCCCCTTTTCGCAGGTTCATTGCAAAGGAGAGGAACCATGCTGGAGGCGGTCTCGGAATACCGGGTCATCCTGGGGGTGATCGGCGCCGATTGCCACGCAGTCGGCAACAAGATCATCGCGGCGGTGCTGGGCCGGAACGGCATCGCGGTGGTGAACCTGGGCGTCATGGTCAGCCAGGACGAGTTCATCCAGGCCGCCATCGAGGAAAGGGCCGATGCCATCCTGGTCTCGTCGATCTATGGCCATGGCGAGATCGACTGCCAGGGCCTGCGCGACCGCTGCACGGAGCGCGGGCTGGGCGAGATCCTGCTTTACGTCGGCGGCAACCTGGTGATCGGCAAGCGCGCCTTCGCCGAGGTCGAGCAGCGCTTCCTCGAGATGGGCTATGACCGGGTCTTCCCGCCGACCGTGCGGCTCGAGGACGTGGTGGACCTGCTGAGGACCGACATCCGCATCCGCCGCCCGCTGGCCTATGGCCACAACTCGGCCGCCTTCGGCATCACCGAACGCCTGTCCGCCTGACCAAGCCCATGTCCGAAACTCGGGCTAGGCGCGGCCGGCATCGCTTTTGGCCGCCAACTCCTCCGTTATCGCCGCTGCGACGCAGTCGCACACCCGCCTGACCCGCTGGAGAGCGCCGGACTGGCCATGGGTCAGCAGCCAGAGTTCGGACTCCGGGCGGAACACGCCCGGCAATGCCGGCACCAAACCCGCGCGGCGGGCGGCGAAGTCGGGCAGCACCGCCCAGCCGGCGCCCTTGTGCACCGCCTCGAACTGCGCGGCGAAGGAGGCCAGCCGCAAGCACGGGCGAAGCCCCGGACAACGGCTCTCAAGCCAGTTCGCCATGGCCAGATAGGCCAGATCCTCGGTCCAGCCGATGACCGGGTGCCGGTGCAGATCCTCGGGCCTCTCGGGGGCGCCGTGCCGCCGCACATGGTCCGGCGGGGCATAGAGCCCGAAACGGATCGCGCCCAGCCTGCTCAGGCGATAGTTGCCCTGGCCCTCGATCGCGCATTACACGGCGGATCGCGCGGAATACGAGGCGACGCCGGGCGGCTGTTCGCGGCCCTGCAGGAGGGGCGTCTCCGGGCCGCGGAGCCCCGGCCCTATCGGCTGGCGCAAGCCGCCCTGGCCCAGGCCGAGGTCGAGGCCCGCAGGACCACAGGACCACAGGACCACAGGATCCGTCGTCCTGATCCCGTGACCCAGGGCCGTCACCGCGGCAGACGCGCCGCCAGCCGCAGCGCATGCGAGGGATCGGTCGCCGCGGGCGGCATCACCGGGTCATAGGCGACCCGGATCAGCGCCGCCAGCTCCGGCGAGGGCGTGACGTCGCGGGCAAAGCTCAGCATGGCCCGCACGGCGACGGTTTCGGCAAGCTGGCCCGGATGGGCCCCGGCCAGCCGTCCGCCCATGTTCACGAAACCGATGCAGGCGCGGATGGCGCCGTCGGCGTCAAAGCGGAACAGCCGATACTGGTCGGCATCGCTGCCCTGCAACCGCGCCGCCAGACCGGGCTGGCCGGTCAGCCGGTCGAGATCCGGCAGATCCCGCAATTCCTGCCAGCCGCGCAGGAAAAAGGTCATCATGTTCGCCCCCATCTCGGGGTCGGTCTCGGCGATGGGATGGCGGGCATGGGCCAGGACGGCGCGGGTGGCGTCGCGAAACACCGCCAGGCTTTCATCGGCCAGGCCGAAGATGACCGGCGCCACCGGCCGGCCCCAGCGCGCGCAAAGATAGCGCCCGTCGCGGGTGAACAGGGCGGCTATGGTTTCGGGTGTCAGGGCATTCTGCGTCATGGCGCGACCTTAGCCCGCGCCAGGGGCGGAAGAAAGCACCCCCGGGCAAGGCGGGCGATGCAGGCGGGCGGGCGGGGCGGCCTGCATCGCGGTTTCGCGGCGTCAATGCAGCCCGGCAGCCTCGGCGACCAGCGGGCGGCCGTTGCGCAGATGGCGCAGCGCCAGCCTGCGGCCCTGCCGGCCCGAGACGATCTCGCGCGCGGCGACCGGCGGGGCCGCCGGCACGCGCAGGGCGGGGAAAAGCGCAAACAGCTCTTCGCGGGCGCTGCGGCCGATGGCTTTCAGCGCCTGCGCGCCGGGGTAAAGCGATTCCGCCTCGGCGCCGTTGGCAAAGACGACCTCGTGCCGGTCGAAGGCGAAGTGGAAATATTCCACCACCTCCAGATCCTGGGCGATGTCCACCCCGTCCAGCATCAGCAGCTGCTTGGCCGCGACCAGCACCTCGGCACAGCCGAACAGCCGCATCGCCACCCTGGAGCGCACCAGGATGCGATGCTGCGGCGAGACCAGCAGGTCAGCCGAGGGCACGCCCTGCCCCAGGGCCCCGGCGCGGATGCGGATCGGGCGCAGCTTGGGCGTGGCCGCCAGTTCCCGGCCCAGCCGGCGCGAGGCGATCCAGCGCAGCGGTTTCAGGCCGTTGTCCAGCGTCCGCACCAGGTCGCCGATGCGCAGGCTTTCCACCGGCCGCAGCCCCCCGGCGCATTCGATCAGCGTGCCGCGGGTGAAGCAGACGATCTCGGCCTCGAAGATCTCGGCGCTGAAGCCGATGGTGGCGACGCCCGTGTCGCCCGACAAGCGGGTCACGCCCAAGATCTCGATCTTGGAGATGCGGGCATGGGCGCTCCAGGCAGCCGCCGTGTCCGTCGAGGGACGGACGAACAGATCGCCATTGCTCATCTGCATGAGGATGCCGTTCAGTTCCACCACGCTGGCACCGCCATCCTCATCATGCACGGTAACAGCAAAGCGAGCGCTGAGAAAGGTGTTGAGGGTGACGGCGCTTTGCGGGCTGCCATCCGGGTCGGTATAGGAAAACCGGCTGGCAGGTTGCAGAAAACCCGACTGATAGCTGGTTCTGAAGGTTCTGTTGCTGCCTGAGCCGAAGTAATCGCCGGTCAAGGCGAGGGGCGCGATTTCCTCGCGGCCCTCGGCCTCCCAGCCGACGATCGCATTGGCCTGGTCCTGGTTGATGTTGCTGGAGGGGGTGGGATCGAGCAGGGACCGGTTGCCGATCCACATGAGATTAACAGTCGTAACAGGCAATTCGCGCTCCTTTTGCGTTCGTTACCGGGTTCATCCGGTGCGCTGCGCCGGATGAAAACACTGGAGAAACCCTGCATCCGCCCCGCTTGATCGAAATCAAGCCTAAAGACAGATGCAGGCAAAATGGAGATAACGCGAAAATCGAACGCCTGACCAGATCGAAAAAGCGGCAGCAGCCAGGGGAACGCATTTTACCCGGCCGGGCCGGCCAGCGATCATCGCCGCAAGGCCGCGTGCCGGCCGGCGGCAGGGGGGCAGGATCGCGCCATATTCGGTCAAGCCACACCGGGTCACGGCGAGGTCGCATAGCCCTTGGCCGCGGCCCGCGCCGCCAGCCGGTGTCGAGCCCGCAGATACGATGTAGCCCCTTGGCCTGCGGCCGCGCCTATTCCGCGGCGCGGCTGCGCGCCGCAGCCAGCATGGGCGCCAGGTAGCGGCCGGTATGGCTGGCCTCGACTTCGGCCACGGCCTCGGGCGTGCCGGTGGCGACGATGCGGCCGCCGCCGTCGCCGCCCTCGGGGCCGATGTCGATGATCCAGTCGGCGGTCTTGATGACGTCAAGGTTATGTTCGATCACCACCACCGTATTGCCCTGCTCGACCAGGGAATGCAGCACTTCCAGCAGCTTGCGCACATCCTCGAAATGCAGTCCCGTGGTCGGCTCGTCCAGGATATACAGTGTCTTGCCGGTGGCGCGGCGCGACAGTTCCTTGGACAGCTTGACCCGCTGCGCCTCGCCGCCCGACAGCGTCGTGGCCTGCTGGCCGACCTTGATGTAGCCCAGGCCCACCTCGACCAGCGCGTCCATCTTTTCGCGGATCGAGGGCACGGCCTTGAAGAATTCCTGCGCATCCTCGACCGTCATGTCCAGCACGTCGGCGATGGACTTGCCCTTGAAGGTCACTTCCAGCGTCTCGCGGTTGTAGCGCTTGCCCTTGCAGGTCTCGCAGGTGACATAGACGTCGGGCAGGAAATGCATCTCGATCTTGATGACGCCATCGCCCTGGCAGGCCTCGCAGCGGCCGCCCTTGACGTTGAAGCTGAAGCGGCCGGGCTTGTAGCCGCGCGCCTTGGCCTCGGGCAGGCCGGCGAACCAGTCGCGGATCGGGGTGAAGGCGCCGGTATAGGTCGCCGGGTTTGACCGCGGCGTGCGCCCGATGGGGCGCTGGTCGATGTCGATCACCTTGTCCAGATGTTCGAGCCCCTTGATCGTCTCGCAGGGGGCCGGGGTCTGGCGCGCGCCGTTCAGCCGCAGGCTGGCGGTCTTGAACAGGGTCTCGATGGTCAGGGTGGACTTGCCGCCGCCCGAGACGCCGGTGACGCAGACGAACTTGCCCAGGGGGAACTCGGCGGTGACGTTCTTGAGGTTGTTGCCGGTGGCGCCGACCACCTTAATCGCCTTGCCATTGCCCTTGCGGCGTTCCGACGGCACGGCGATCTCGCGCGCGCCGGACAGGTATTGCCCGGTCAGGCTGCAGGGATCGGCGGCGATCTCGGCCGGAGTTCCGCGGGCGACCACCTGGCCGCCATGCACCCCCGCGCCCGGCCCCATGTCGAAGACATAGTCGGCATGGCGGATCGCATCCTCGTCATGTTCGACCACCACCACCGAATTGCCCTGGTCGCGCAGCCCCTTGAGCGTCGCAAGCAGCCGGTCGTTGTCGCGCTGGTGCAAGCCGATGCTGGGCTCGTCCAGCACGTAAAGCACCCCGGTCAGTCCCGAGCCGATCTGGCTGGCCAGGCGGATGCGCTGGCTTTCGCCGCCCGACAGCGTGCCGGCAGCGCGCGACAGCGTCAGGTAATCCAGGCCGACATTGACCAGGAAACCCAGCCGCTCGCGGATTTCCTTGAGGATGGCGGCGGCGATCTCGTTCTTCTGCTTCGTCAGGTGTTTGGGCGCCGCCTCGATCCAGGCCAGCGCCTCGCGGATCGACAGTTCGGTGACATTGCCGATATGGCTGCCGGCGATCCTGACCGCCAGCGCCTCGGGCTTCAGCCGATAGCCGTCGCAGGCGCCGCAGGGGCGGTTGTTCTGGTATTTCTCGAACTCCTCGCGCACCCAGGCGCTGTCGCTTTCGCGCAGCCGCCGCTCCATGTTGGGGATCACGCCCTCGAACTGGCGCGTCACCTCGTAGATGCGGCCGGCATCGTCGAAGCGGAACGGGATCTCGTCCTGCCCCGAGCCGCGCAGGAACATCTGGCGCACCGATTCCGGCAGATCCTTCCAGGGGGTCTTCTTGTCAAAGCCGTAATGCCGGGCCAGCGCATTGACGGTCTGGGTCAGATAGGCCGATTTCGACTTGGCCCAGGGCGCGATGGCCCCCTGCGCCACCGACAGCGCCGAATCGGGCACGATCAGCCGCTCGTCGAAGAACAGCTCGACCCCCAGCCCGTCGCAGACCGGGCAGGCACCGAAGGGCGCGTTGAAGGAAAACAGCCGCGGCTCGATCTCGGGGATGGTGAAGCCGCTGACCGGGCAGGCGAAATTCTCGGAGAAGGTGATGCGCTCGGGCTCGCCTTCGGACGGCGCGGTCTCCAGCACGGCGATGCCGTCGGCCAGGTCCAGCGCAGTGCGGAAACTGTCGGCCAGCCGCGTCTCCATGCCCTCGCGCACGACGATGCGGTCCACCACCACGTCGATATTGTGGCGAAACTTCTTGTCCAAGGTCGGCGGCTCGTCCAGCTCGTGGAACTGGCCGTTCACCTTGACGCGCTGGAAGCCCTGCTTGCGCAGTTCCAGGAATTCCTTGCGATATTCGCCCTTGCGGTCGCGGACGATGGGCGCCAGCAGATAGGCGCGCGTGCCCTCGGGCAGTTCCATCACCCGGTCCACCATGTCCTGGACCTGCTGCGCCTCGATCGGCAGGCCGGTTGCCGGGGAATAGGGCGTCCCGGCGCGGGCAAAGAGCAGCCGCAGGTAGTCGTAGATTTCCGTCACCGTGCCGACGGTCGAGCGCGGGTTCTTGCTGGTCGTCTTCTGCTCGATCGAGATCGCCGGCGACAGGCCCGAGATATGGTCCACGTCCGGCTTGCCCATCATGTCCAGGAACTGCCGGGCATAGGCCGACAGGCTTTCGACATAGCGCCGCTGCCCCTCGGCATAGATGGTGTCGAAGGCAAGGCTGGACTTGCCCGAACCCGACAGGCCGGTGATGACCACCAGCTGGTCGCGCGGAATGTCCATGTCCACGTTCTTCAGATTATGCTCGCGCGCGCCGCGAACCTCGATGAACTTCTGTTCCATCGCGCCAGTCCTGATCACGTCCTGATTCCGCCAAGCGCATGAGATAGGCATCCGCAGCGAAATGGCAACCCGAAACGGAACAACTCGGGAACATTTCCGCTTGCGATGCCCGCCGCCCTGCCCCACCATGCACCCGAGTCGCAAAACGGGAGGCAAACCATGACCCGACAGCACTACCAAGGCAGCTGCCAATGCGGCAGCATCGCCTATGAGGTGGATGCCGATCTGGACCAGACCTTCACCTGCAACTGCTCGCGCTGCCAGCGGCTGGGCTTCGTGCTGACCTTCGTGCCCAGGGCGGATTTCCGCCTGACCAGCGACGGGCCGGTGACGGAATACCTGTTCAACCGCAAGCAGATCCATCACCGCTTCTGCCCGACCTGCGGCGTCGAATCCTATGCCTTCGGCACGGGACCGGACGGGGCCGAGATGGTGGCGGTGAACGTGAACTGCCTCGCAGGGGTCAACCCGCGCGCACTGGCCAGCCAGGCGGTGGACGGCGCCAGCTACTAGCCGCCGGTATGGCTCATGAAGCGGCTGACCTGCCCGGCGACATGCCGGCGGGAATAGTCGAAGTCATGGCCCTTGGGCTTGCGGGCGATGGCCTCGCGGATGGCATCGCGCAGCGGGGCGTCGTCCTGGCTGGCACGCAGCGGCGCGCGCAGGTCGGCGCGATCCTCCTGCCCCAGGCACATGAACAGCTCGCCCGTGCAAGTGATGCGGACACGATTGCAGCTTTCGCAGAAATTATGCGTCAGCGGCGTGATGAAGCCGATCTTCTGCCCGGTCTCCTCCAGGCGGACATAGCGCGCGGGCCCGCCGGTGCGTTCGGTCAGCGGCGTCAGGGTGAAGCGCTCGCCCAGGCACGCGCGCAGGTCGGACAGCGCCCAATACTGGTCCAGCCGCTCTTCCTCGCCCATCTCGCCCATCGGCATGACCTCGATGAAGGTCAGGTCGTGGCCCTGGTCCGCGCACCAGTCGACCAGGCGAAACAGCTCGTCCTCGTTGAAACCCTTCAGCGCGACGGTGTTGATCTTGACCCGCATCCCCGCGGCTTTCGCCGCCTCGATCCCCTGCAGCACCTGCGGCAATCTGCCCCAGCGGGTGATGCGGGCGAAACGGTCGGGATCGAGCGTATCCAGCGAGACATTGACCCGCCGCACGCCGCAATCGGCCAGTTCGTCGGCGAATCGCGCCAGCTGGCTGCCGTTGGTGGTCAGCGTCAATTCGTCCAGCCCGCCATTCGAACCGGCACCCAGATGGCGCGACATGGCGCGGAAGAATTCCATGATGTTGCGCCGCACCAGCGGTTCGCCGCCGGTGACGCGCAGCTTGCGCACGCCCAGGCCCACGAAGGCGGAACACAGCCGGTCCAGCTCTTCCAGCGTCAGCAGGTCGCGCTTGGGCAGGAACTGCATGTGCTCGGCCATGCAATAGGTGCAGCGGAAATCGCAACGATCCGTCACCGACACCCGAAGGTAGGTGATCGGCCTGGCAAAGGGGTCTATCAGCGGGGCCTGGACATCCATGGCGCAAAGATAAGCACGGGCCGGCATCGGCACAAGCCGGCCGATCCGTTGATGGTCTCGTAACCATGAATGGAAGCTCGGCTGGACAGCAGGGGCCGGCCGGGTCTAGCCTCGCCCCGACCTGAAAAGGATGAAGGACAAGCGCATGCCGATGACCAAGCCGATCCTGCGCCTGCTGGGCGCGCTGGCGCTGCTGGCACTGGCCGCCTGCACCCCTGCAACGCAGACCACCCCCCGCACGCCCGGCACCACCGCCGGCATCGGCGGCGAAACGGCCGGCACCGGAACCGCGGCGGGCTCGGTGCTGACCGCGGCCGCGCGCCCCTCGCCCGCGGCGCGCACGGCGGCGCAATTCGACACCACCACCCGCGAGCAGAAGGCCGCCGCCGCCGCCCCGCCCGCCACGGGCGAGCGTCGGATCGGCACCACCATCGCCTCGCTGGGCGACCCCTCGCAGCCCGGCTTCTGGATCAAGACGCCGCTGGTGAAATCCGAAGCCGACGGCCGCATCGTGAACCCGGCGAACGGCAAATCCGCCAAGGTGCGGCTGATCCCGCTGGACGGCCCGGCCAGCGGCGGCAGCCAGGTCTCGCTGCCGGCATTGCAGCTGATCGGCGTCAGCCTGACCGACCTGCCCACGATCGAGGTCTATGGCAGCTGATCGCCGCCCGGCCGATCCTGCCCCGTCCCGCCGCGGTTTTCCGGCAGCCACCGCCCCGCCTCGCGCCGGGCAAAGGGCTTCAGCCGCGCGCCATGCGCGGCCAGCCAGTCGCGCACGCGGCCGGGGTCGTGCTTGGACAGTTCGCGCAGCCACCAGCCGATGGCTTTTTGCACGAACCACTCCCGGTCGTCGGTCAGCCGGTCCAGCCAGGACAGCACACGCTCGCGCCGCTCCAGGTCCTGCGGCTTGGGATTGCGGATATGCGTCCAGGGCAGCGTGCCGACCAGCGCGGCGCGGCGCACCCAGAAGCCGGGATGGTCCAGCCAGGCCTCGACCTCGTCCAGCCGCTCGGGCCGGGCCAGCAGCCGCCGCTCGCCCGCCTTCATGGCGTGATCGGCAATCGCCCAGCCGTCGAATTGCGGCACCCAGCCGGCGATCAGATCCCAGGCCGCGTCGTCGGGCCGGATCCGCGCCTGGGTCAGCAGCTTGGCCGCCGCGATGCGCGCCTCGTGCAGGTCGCTGTCCCAAAGCCGCCGCGCCAGATCGACCCGCCCCGGCACGTCCAGCCCCGCCCGCCAGCTGCGGGCAAGCGCGTCGATCACCGGAACCGCCACGCCCAGGTATTCGCGCGGCGCCTTGTGATAGGCCGCCATCTCGGCCGCCTTGCCGGGATCGCCCAGCGCCTTCAGCTCATCCAGCTCCCGCATTTCACCGTTTTCCAAATACCCTGAATCCGGCCCATCACCGGGTTTGCCCAGGGAATAATCCCTGCCGCGGCGAAACAGAAGCGACGAAAAAGGGCGGCGCCAGAGAGAGACGCCGCCCAGTCGAATACGCCAAGAGGGAAAACCTGACGATGGCAAGGCAACGCCGCAGCCCGCCATCCGGTTCATCACGATTGCTCGATCCCGGCACGCGGCAGCTGCGGCTTGCGTTGGCCCGGCAAAAGCGCAAGCCTGCACCCGACCCGAACGGAAGGAGCCCGCCATGACCAGACATGCGACCGACCTGAAGATGCTGCTGAAAGACCCCTCGCTCTTGCAGACCCGCGCCTATGTCGCCGGCGAATGGATCGACGCCGATGACGGCAAGACCTTTCCGGTGGTGAACCCGGCGCGCGGCGACGTGATCGCCGAGGTGGCGGACCTGTCCCGCGCCGAGGTCGCCCGCGCCATCGCCGCCGCGGCCGAGGCGATGAAGGGCTGGGCCGCCCGCACCGCCAAGGAACGCGCCCAGATCATGCGCAAATGGTTCGACCTGATGATGGAGAACCAGGACGACCTGGGCAAGATCCTGACCGCCGAACAGGGCAAGCCCTTGCCCGAGGCCAAGGGCGAGATCGCCTATGGCGCCAGCTTCATCGAATGGTTCGGCGAAGAGGCCAAGCGCATCTACGGCGAAACCATCCCCGGCCACCAGCCCGACAAGCGCCTGACGGTGATCCGCCAGCCGATCGGCGTGGTCGGCTCGATCACGCCCTGGAACTTTCCCAATGCGATGATCACCCGCAAATGCGGCCCGGCCATCGCCGCCGGCTGCGGCTTCGTCGGCCGCCCCGCCGCCGAGACGCCGCTCTCGGCCCTGGCGCTCGCCGTGCTCGCGGAACGCGCCGGCCTGCCCAAGGGGCTGTTCAGCATCGTGACCTCGTCGCGCTCCTCCGACATCGGCAAGGAATTCTGCGAGAACCCGCTGATCCGCAAGCTGACCTTCACCGGCTCGACCGAGGTCGGCCGCATCCTGCTGCGCCAGGCCGCGGACCAGGTGCTGAAATGCTCGATGGAACTCGGCGGCAACGCGCCCTTCATCGTCTTCGACGACGCCGACCTGGATGCGGCGGTGGAAGGCGCCATGGCCTCGAAATTCCGCAACAACGGCCAGACCTGCGTCTGCGCCAATCGCATCTATGTGCAGGCCGGGGTCTATGACGAATTCGCCAGGCGGCTGGCGGCGGCGGTCGACAAGCTGCGCGTCGGCGACGGGCTCGAGGAAGGCGTGACCACCGGCCCGCTGATCAACCGGGACGCGGTCGAAAAGGTCCAGGAGCATATCCAGGACGCGGTCGAGGGCGGCGCCACCGTCGTCACCGGCGGCAAGCCGCGCGAGGGGCTGTTCTTCGACCCGACCGTCGTCACCGGCATCACCGACAGGATGAAGGTGGCGAGCGAGGAAACCTTCGGCCCGCTGGCGCCGCTGTTCCGCTTCGAGACCGAGCAAGAGGCGATCGAGCGCGCCAATGCCACCATCTTCGGCCTCGCCGCCTATTTCTATGCCCGCGACATCGGCCGCATCACCCGCGTGCAGGAGGCGCTGGAATACGGCATCGTCGGGGTGAACACCGGCATCATCTCGACCGAGGTGGCACCCTTCGGCGGCGTCAAGCAATCCGGCCTCGGCCGCGAGGGCTCGCGCCACGGCATCGAGGACTACCTGGAGATGAAATATATCTGCCTGTCGATCTGACCGGCCAGAAAAAACCCCGGAGCCGAGCTCCGGGGTTTGCGGGATCAGTGATCCTCGTCCTCGTCGTCATCCGCATCGGGCAGGTTGAAGAAGCTGTCCGCATCCAGGTTGTCATCCCGCTCGGGCTTGTCGTCATCCTTGCTGAGGCTGAAATTCTCCAGCCCGGCGATCGAGCTGGGCAGGCGCGGCTCGTCCGACATGGCAAGCGAGGTCTCGGTCGAAAGCAGCTTGCGACGCTCGTCGTCGGTCATGGCGCCGCCCTCGGCCGCCTTGCGCTTGGCGGCCTTCTGCACGGCGGCGTCCAGCTCGGACTGCCGGCACAGCCCCAGCGCCACCGGGTCGATGGGCTGGATGTTCTGGATGTTCCAATGCGTCCGGTCGCGGATCGAGGCGATGGTCGGCTTGGTGGTGCCCACCAGCTTCGAGATCTGCGAATCACCCAGCTCGGGATGGAACTTGACCAGCCACAGGATCGCGGCGGGCCGGTCCTGGCGCTTGGAAAGCGGCGTATAGCGCGGGCCGCGGCGCTTCTCCTCGCCCTCGGCGGCGGGGTTGTGCTTGAGCTTCAGCCGGTGCAGCGGGTTCTTCTGGCCCTTCTCGATCTCGGAGGCGTCGAGCTGGTTCGAGGCGACCGGGTCGAAGCCCTTGACGCCGACCGCCACGTCGCCGTCGGCGATGCCCTGGACCTCAAGCTCGTGCATGCCGCAGAAATCGGCGATCTGCTTGAAGCTCAGCGTCGTGTTGTCGACCAGCCAGACGGCGGTGGCCTTGGCCATCAGCGGCTTGTTCATGACCTTCTCCTTAACAATATCTCTTCCGGCCGGGGAAAACGGCTTTCGGCGGGGCGCCATTCCATTTTCGGGGGATTGACAGGCTATATAGGGCCGGAAGGGGCCAAAATAAAGCCTGAAATTCGTGGCGCGCGGCAAGGACCGGCGCTAGGTTCCCCACCATGAAACCGGCCATCCTGATCGCCTTCCTCCTGCTCGCCCCCGCGGCCCTGGCCCAGGACATCGCGGGACGGTTCGACTATTATGTCCTGTCGCTCAGCTGGTCGCCCAGCTGGTGCCGCGCCGAGCGCGATGCCGAGCAATGCGCGAGCGGACGGAAGCTTGGCTTCGTCGTCCATGGCCTGTGGCCGCAATACGAACGCGGCTGGCCAGAATATTGCCGGACCGAGGCCCGCGACCCCCCGCGCCGCGAAACCCGCGCCATGGCGGATGTGATGGGAACGGGCGGCCTGGCCTGGCATCAATGGAAGAAGCACGGGCGCTGCTCGGGCCTGCCGGCGCGGGACTACTTCGCCCTGACCCGCGAGGCCGCCGCCCGGATCGCCCTGCCCGAAACCCTGCGCCGGCTCGACCGCGACGTCACCCTGCCCGCCCAGGTGATCGAAGACGCCTTCATCGAGGCCAATCCCGGCCTGGCGCGCGACGGCATCACCGTGACCTGCCGCGCCCGCGCCCTGCAAGAGATCCGCATCTGCCTGACCCGCGACCTGCAGCCCCGCGCCTGCGCCGAGGATGCCAGGCGGGATTGCCTGGGCAGCTTCCTGATGCCGGCGCCGCGGTGACGGAACGGCTGCGATGCCTCCGGCGGGGATATTTAGACACGAAAGAAAAGCACACACCCCGCCCGCCGGAGCTGAAGGTCGGGGTGTGGCTTCTTCCGTGACGGCCATCGGCGTCCCCGCCTGTTCCGTGATTCCAAACTGGCAGAAAATCCTTGCGATTCGGTTAACGGCTTCTTTCGTGCTTCAAATATCCCCGCCGGAGGCACCGGGCCGTGCCAAAACCGCCGGAGCGGTCAATCCTCGGCCGAAACCCGCAACAGGATCTTGCCGATATGGCCGCTGCCCTCCATGCGGCGATGCGCCTCGGCCGCCTCGGCGAGCGCGAAGGTGCTGTCGATCAGCGGGCGCACCGCCCCGGCCTCGACCAGTGGCCAGAGCCGTTCCTGCAACGCGCCTGCGATGCGGGCCTTGGCCAGGTCGGATTGCGGGCGCAGGGTCGAACCCGTCACGGACAGCCGCCGGGCCATGATCTGGGCGAAATTGATCTCGGCCTTGGGACCGGCAAGGAAGGCGATCATGGCCAGCCGGCCGTCATCCGCAAGGCACCGGACGTTGCGGGCGATATAGTCGCCCCCGACCATGTCGAGGATCAGATCGGCGCCGCCGGCCTTGCGCAGCACGGCGACGAAATCCTGCTCGCGATAGTTGATCGCGGTGGCGCCCAGCCGCTCGCAGGCCGCGCATTTCTCGGCCGAGCCCGCCGTCGCCCAGACTCGCGCCCCCAGCGCCCTGGCGACCTGGATCGCCATGGTGCCGATGCCCGAGGAGCCGCCATGGACCAGGAAGCGCTCGCCCGGCTGCAAGGCCCCGCGCATGACCACGTTGGACCAGACGGTGAAGGCGGTTTCCGGCAATGCGGCGGCCAGGCGCAGCGACAGGCCCTGCGGAATCGGCAGGGCGTGGTCTGCCGGGCAGGTCGCGTATTGCGCATAGCCGCCGCCCGGCAGCAGGGCGCAGACCCGGTCGCCCGGCCTCCAGCGCGTGACGCCTGGGCCGACGGCCGCCACCTCGCCGGCGCATTCCAGGCCCGGCAGGTCCGAGGCCCCCGGCGGCGGCGCATAGGAGCCGGCGCGTTGCAGCACGTCGGGACGGTTCACCCCCGCCCAGGCGACGCGGATCAGGATCTGGCCATGCCCGGCCACCGGAACCGGCCGCGTCACCGGCCGCAGCACCTCGGCCCCGCCGGGGGATGAAATCTCGATCGCCTGCATCACATCGGGAATCACCCGTCGCCTCCTTCCGTCCGGGCGCGCGGATTTGCGCGCAACGCTCCGGGCAGATTGCGATTTTCCGGCCGCCTGATCCAGCCCGTCGCAAGCCCGGCCAGGGTCGAGACGCCGGGCAGCCCGCCGACCCGTTCCTTGAGGCTTTCGAAGCGCATCACGCCCTCGATGCGGCGGTCCAGGAAGCGGCGCGTCTCCTCGGCCTCGGGCGAATCGTCGCCCAGCCAGTAAAGCACCGTCGCGCCATAGACCGCCGACAGCGTCGCGCGCTTGGAATACCAGTTCACGTCCTCGGAGCGGTCGCCGAGCCCGTCCCAGATCGCATCGGCCGTCTCCCAGACCAAGCGCGCGCCGAGCGCCGCGTTCTGCGGCAGGGCCAGGATCGCCGCCCCCGCCCGCGCAAGCTCGCGGTTGCTCAGCGACAGCCGCTGCATCACCGCCGCCGAGACGCGGTCGCGAAACCGTCCCTCGGGCGGATGCGCGGCCATCCAGTCGCGCAGCGCCTGGTCGCCCCGGCGGTGATAGGCGGCGGCAAGATCCGCGCCGCCGCGCGGCAGATGCACCCGCGCCAGCGCCGGGTTCATGCCGATGTCGCGCGCGCCCTCGGCGATGGCCTTTTCCCCCATGCCCTCGAAGACGACATGGGACAGGGCGGCCTCGATCAGCCGCTCGCGGTCATCCGTCATGGCACTCTCCTTTTTTCTTCCTGCAGCGCGGGTCCAGAAAATCTGGACAAAGCCGATTCGGCTTGCTAGAAGGCCGCGTCCTGCAAATCAGCTCAACTTTAACCTAGGAAGGTGGTGACAACCACATGCAGGTAAGTGTTCGCGACAACAACGTCGAACAGGCGCTTCGTGCTCTGAAGAAAAAACTTCAGCGCGAGGGGGTGTTCCGTGAAATGAAGCTCAAGCAGCATTTCGAGAAACCCTCGGTCAAGAAGGCCCGTGAAAAGGCCGAGGCCGTCCGCCGCGCCCGCAAGCTGGCGCGCAAGAAAGCGCAACGCGAAGGCGCGCTGTAAGACGAGCGACACGTTCGTTTCAGGAAAACCCCCGTGCCATGCGCGGGGGTTTTTCATTCACGCCGGCACATTCACACCGGCAGCGCCGTGGTGAAGGCCACCGTGCGCAGCGAGAACGAGGAATGCATCTGCTGCACCCCCGGCAGCTTGGCCAGCCGCTGGCGGTGGATGCGGGCGAAATCGTCGGTGTCCTGGGCCACCACCTTCAGCAGGTAATCCGCCGAGCCGGCCATCAGGTGGCATTCCAGCACGTCGGGGATGGTGCGCACGGCGCGCTCGAAAGCCTCCAGCAACTCGTCGGCCTGGCCGGACAGCGTGATCTCGACGAAGACCGTGGTCGGGCGTTCGAGCTTGCGCGCGTCGAGCAGCGCGACATAGCCGCGGATCACCCCCGCCTCTTCCAGCCGCTGCACGCGGCGATGGCAAGCGCTGGGGGACAGCCCGACCTCGCCTGCCAGGTCGGCATTGGTCATGCGCCCGTCGCGTTGCAGGACGGAAAGAATGCGGCGATCCGTTGCGTCAAGCTCGATCATCGGGGCGATCCCTGTCTCGCGGCTGCCGGGCGGCGCCGGTTTCTTCGACCATAGCGCCGCCAGAGCCGGGATATAAGCGAAAATCGCCGCCATGGACGACAAGGCGCGACCCCAAGGGGGGGCCGCGCCATTGCCTTCCTGGGTCGCTTTCGCCTCAGGCGCGGCGGGCGCGCAGCTCGTCGCGGATCTCCATCAGCAGTTCCTCTTGCGTCGGGCCGGCGGGGGCGGCCTCTTCGGCCTCCTTCTTGCGGGTGGCGGCGCTTTGCACCCGGTTCACCGCCTTGACCAGCAGGAACACCGCCCAGGCGATGATCAGGAAATTGATGATCGCCGAGAGGAAGGCGCCATAGGCAAAGACCGAGGCGCCCGAATCGCGCGCCACCTGCAGGCTGGCGCCCGGCGGAACCTCGCCCTTCAGCACCAGGTAATGCCCGCTGAAATCCGTGCCGCCGGTCAACAGCCCGATGATCGGGTTGATCAGGTCGGCGACCAGCGAATTCACGATCGCCGTGAAGGCTGCGCCGATGATGATGCCGACGGCAAGGTCGATGACATTGCCGCGGGCGATGAATTCCTTGAACTCCTTGAACATGGGCTTACCTTTCCCAGCCTGTTGCGCGCGTTCCGGCAAAGGCTGCCACATCACGCTAACCCCTTGCAACATGAGACAGGACTCGACAGGAAACGACATGACGGCACTTTCCGAATTTCCGATCACCCGCCGCTGGCCGCCCCGGCGTCCCGACGTGATCCAGCTTTACACGCTGAACACCCCGAACGGCATCAAGACCTCGGTCATGCTGGAGGAATGCGGGCTGGACTATGACGCCCACCGCATCAGCATCGGCGACCCCGAGGACCAGTTCACCCCGGAATTCCTGTCGCTGAACCCCAACAACAAGATCCCGGCGATGATCGACCCGAACGGGCCGGACGGCCAGCCCATCGGGTTGTTCGAAACCGGCGCCATGCTGATCTATCTGGGCGACAAGACCGGAAAATTCCTGCCCGCCTCGGGGGTTGCGCGCTATCACACGATCCAGTGGCTGATGTGGCAGATGGGCGGGGTCGGGCCGATGTTCGGCCAGGTCGGCTATTTCCACCGCTACAAGGGCAGCGAGATCGAGGATCCCCGCCCGCGCACCCGCTATTACAACGAGGCGCGGCGGTTGCTGGGCGTGCTGGACAAGCAGCTTCAGGGGCGGGACTGGATCACCGGCGAATATTCCATCGCCGACATGGCCACCGGCCCCTGGCTGCGCACGGTGCGCGTGAACTACGAGGCCGAGGCCGAAACCGGCATGGACGGGTTCGCCAATGTGCGGGCCTATCTGGACCGCTTCCTTGCCCGCCCCGCCGTGCAGCGCGGCATCGAGGTCGGCGCCGCCTGACCGCATCGCGGCAGGGCTTGCATCAGATGCGCAATTCATGGACCGTCCGGGAAACTTTCCCGGATGGTTGCATGCCTTTTATCGAGTATAACGGAAAACGTATCCTTTTCATCCACATCCCCAAGACCGGCGGCACGTCGATCGAGAACTGGATGCAGGGCGTCGCGCCGCTGCGCCTGTTCAGCCAGGGCATTCCCGCGGCGATGAAATGCACGCCGCAGCACCTGCGCATGCAGGACATCCGCGCGCTTCTGGGCGAGGGGTATTTCGACTGACCTGCCCCCCGGTCGTCCCTCGTTCATAACGAGAGTCCTTGGGGTTGATATTGGTTGGTTTCGGGTGTGGCAAGCGCGCCGGGCGCGGAGCCCTCAGATTGCTCAAGCGCTCGGCGCGCGTCGGACGGGGTCTTGTTGCCCAGCGAGGAATGGGGCCTGACGTTGTTGTAGTCGTAGCGCCAGAGGGCCAGTTTGCGGCGGGCATCAGCCAGGCTGTCGAAGATTTCCTCGTTCAGGCATTCGTCGCGCAGGCTGCCGTTGAAGCTTTCGATGTAGCCATTCTGCTGCGGCTTGCCCGGGTCGATGTAGTGCCATTCGACGCCGTTCGCGTTGGCCCATTTCAGGATGGCCTTGCTGGTGAACTCGGTTCCGTTGTCGCTGACGATGCAAGCGGGCTTGCCGTAAATCCTGACCAGCGCATCCAGTTCCCGTGCCACCCGAGCCCCAGAGATGCTCGTGTCAGCGATCAACGCCAGGTTCTCGCGGCAGCAATCGTCGTTCACAGCCAGAATGCGGAACTTGCGGCAGGCCCCGAACGTGTCGGACAGGAAGTCTAACGACCACCGCTGGTTTGGCCTCAACGGCGCTGGTATTGGCGTCCGGCTACCTCGTGCCCTCTTGCGGCCACGCCTGCGGCGCACCGACAGGCCCTCTTCCCGGTAGATGCGATAGAGCTTCTTCTCGTTCATGATCATGCCCTTGCGCTCCAGCAGGATGCCCACGCGCCGGTAGCCGAACCGCCGGCGCTTCTCGGCAATCTTGTGCATCTCCTCACGGATTTCCGGGTTGTCGGGTGGCCTGTCACGCCGCACCGTCTTCGGATCGACACCGATCAGGACACAGGCCCGACGCTGAGAGATCGGATGATCCTTCATCGCCCGCAGCACCGCGTCCCGCCGTTGCACCGGTGTCGTCAGGGCTTTCCCAAGAGATCCTTCAGAACCACGTTGTCCAGCATGGCATCGGCCAGAAGGCGCTTCAGCTTCGCGTTCTCGTCCTCGAGCTGCTTCAGCCGCTTGGCGTCCGACAGGTCCATCCCGCCATACTTCGCCTTGAGCTTGTAGAACGTCGCGGGGCTCAACCCGTGCTTCCGGCAAAGCTCGGAAGTCGGCAAACCCGCCTCCTGCTCCTTGATCATCCCGATAATCTGCGCCTCGGTGAACCGGCTTTTCCTCATGTCGTCTGCTCCTTCTCAGGTTGGGCAGACTCTACATCACAGCGAGGGAACTTCCGGGGGGCAGGTCACGACCATGCGCTGACGGTGGTGCGCAACCCCTACGACCGGGTCGCCAGCGAATACCGGATGCGGGCGCATCTGGCGAAGGAGAACTTCTTCAAGGGGTTGCCCGTCTTCTCGCTCTGGCTCGAGGACTGGCTGAACCGCCAGAAGCGCGAACCCTTCTGCCTGGACAACCACCTGCGCCCGCAATGGGAGTTCCTGGGCAGCGAGATCGAGACCTTTCGCTTCGAGGACGGCTTGCAGGCCCCGGTTGCCCGCATGGCGGAATGGCTGGGCGTCGCCCCGCCCGAAAGCCTGCCCCACGACCTGCGCCCCGACCCGCTGGAGATCGCCTGGGACCAGGTGGACCGGATCCGGGTGCGCGACCATTACGCCCGTGATTTCGAGACGCTGGGCTATTTCACCGACTGAACCGGGGCATCAGGCCGGGGCGCGGACCCCGGCCCCATGGCCCGCCCTAGCTGCGCAGCACGCCGCCGGTGGCCTTGCCGACCTTTTCGACGATCTTGGCGCTGACCGCCTCGATCTCGGCATCGGTCAGGGTCTTTTCCCGCGGCTGCAGCCGCGCGGTGATGGCGATGGACTTCTTGCCGCCTTCCAGCCCGGTAAACTGGTCAAAGACCGTCACCCGCTCGATCAGCGCCTTGTCCGCGCCCGCCGCGGCATTGACCAGCGCCAGCGCCTCGACGCCGCCATCCACCACGAAGGCGAAGTCGCGCTCGACCGCCTGCAAGTCCGACAGCACCAGCGCCGGGCGCGAAGGCGTCCTGACCTTGGGCAGCGGCACGGCGGCGATGCGCAGGGTAAAGCCGACCGCCGCGCCCTTGATGCCGAAATGGCGCAGCACGCGGGGGTGGATCTCGCCGAAGGTGGCCAGCGTATTCGGCCCCAGCGCGATGTTCCCCGCCCGGCCGGGATGCCACCAGCCGTCCAGCTTGCGGTTGATCTGGGCTTTCGCGGGGGCGCCAATGGCCTGCAACACCGCCTCGGCATCGGCCCTGGCGTCGTAGATGTCCACCTTGCGCCGCGAGGCATAGGGGTCGCGCGCCGCGTTCGCCCCGACCAGGATGCCCGACAGGTGCAGATCCTGCTCGCCCGGCTCGCCGCCCGAAAAGACCGGGCCGCATTCGAACAGCGCCAGGTCGGCAAAGCCGCGCGCCTGGTTGCGCGCCGCCGCCGCCAGCAGGCCCGGCAGCAGATCGGGGCGCATATGCGTCATCTCGCTGCTGATCGGGTTCTCGATCCTGACCGCGTCGGAACCCCCGCCGAACAGCGCCGCGGCCTTATGGTCGATGAAGCTGTAGGTCACGCATTCGTTGTAGCCCAGCGCGGCCGCCATGCGCCGCGCCGCCTGTTCGCGGCGCTGCAAGGGGGTCAGCACCGGCTGCGGCACGCCCGCCTGCGGGCGCGGCAGCGGCTGGCCCTGCAGCTTGGTCAGGCTGGCGATGCGCGCCACCTCCTCGACCAGGTCGGCGCTGCCCTGCACGTCGGGGCGCCAGCTGGGCACGAATGCCCGATCGCCCACCAGCCGGAAACCCAGCGCGGTCAGCGTCGCGCGCTGCTCGGTCTCGGGGATGTCCATGCCGACCAGGCTGCTGACCCGCGCCGGCTCCAGAAGGTAGCTGCGGGTGGTGTCGGGAACCGCGCCCGCCGTCACCACCTCGGAAGCCTCGCCGCCGCACAGCTCCAGGATCATCTGCGTCGCCAGTTCCAGCCCCGGCCGGGTAAAGGCCGGGTCCGCGCCGCGTTCGAAGCGATAGCGGGCATCGGAGCTGATCTTCAGCGCCCGGCCCGCCGTGGCGATGGCGATGGGATCCCAATAGGCGCTTTCCAGGAAGACGTTCACCGTTTCCTCGGAACAGCCGGTCTCCTCGCCGCCCATGATGCCGGCGATGCTTTCCGGGCCGGCCTGGTCGGCGATGATCATGGTGCCGGGGGCGAAGGCATAGGTCTTGCCGTCCAGCGCCAGCAATTCCTCGCCCTCGGCCGAGGCGCGCACGGTCAGGTCGCCCCGCACCTTGTCGGCGTCGAAGACATGCAGCGGCCGGTTCAGGTCGAAGGTGAAGAAATTGGTGATGTCCACCAGCGTATTGATCGGCCGCAGCCCGATGGCGGTCAGCCGCTTTTGCAGCCAGTCCGGCGACGGCCCGTTCCTGACCCCGCGGATCAGCCGGCCGCTGAAGAACGGCGCCTTTTCTGCCATCTCGGGCGCGATCGTAACCTTGATGGGCGAGGCGAAGCTGCCCGGCACGGTCACGTCCCTGACCGGCTTCAGCCGGCCCAGCCCGCGCGCGGCAAGGTCGCGGGCGATGCCATGGACGCCCAGCGCGTCAGGGCGGTTCGGGGTGATCTTGATCTCGATCACTGGATCGACCGCCTCGGGACGGTTCGCGGCCAGCCAGTCGACGAACCTGTCGCCCACCTCGCCCGAGGGCAGTTCGATGATGCCGTCATGCTCCTCCGACAGCTCCAGCTCGCGTTCCGAGGCCATCATGCCATGGCTCTCGACGCCGCGGATCTTGCCGACGCCCAGGGTCACGTCGATGCCGGGGACGTAGTCGCCGGGCTTGGCCAGCACCACGGTAATGCCGGCGCGGGCGTTGGGGGCGCCGCAGACGATCTGCTTCTCGCCCTCGTCGGTCATGACGCGGCAGACCCGCAGCCGGTCGGCATCGGGATGCTGCTCGGCATGCAGAACCTTGGCCAGGGTAAAGGCCCCCAGCTTCGCCGCCGGATCGGCCACGCCCTCGACCTCGAGGCCAAGGTCGGTCAGCGCCTCGGTGATCTCATCGAGGCTGGCAGTGGTGTCGAGATGCTCCTTGAGCCAGGAGAGGGTGAATTTCATGAGCGCGGCTCCGTCACGTTTGCGCGTCCCTTAGCGCATGGCGCGGCGGATTGGTAGGGTGGTGCCACCCGGATGCGAAGGCCCGGCACCCGGCGGGGCTCGCCGCGAGATGGGCAAGCATCCCGCGCATCGGCCCGCCCTTGTTGCGACGCCCATCCGGCCTATATGTGAATTGCATTAACATGGACGGAGCCGATGGACACGCAAAGGGAACTGCTGATCGAACAGAGGGTCGCGAATGACGCGAAATCGCCGCTGGTGGCTTACCTGCTGGCGATCCTGCTTTGGGGTTTCGGCGCGCATCGCATGTATCTGGAGCGCTGGGCCAGCGGCGTCGTCATGCTGCTGCTCTGGGGTCTTGGCTGGCTGTTGACGCCGGTGCTGATCGGCTGGCCGCTGGTCGGGCTGGTGTGTTTGTGGGCGCTGATCGACCTGTTCCTGATCCCCGGCATGATCCAGGACGACAAGGACGAAATGCGGTGGCGGTTGGGGTCGGGCTGGCGATAAAGGCTGCGGATCGAGGCGGCATGGCTTTCCGGCATGCCGACTATGCCAGCGGATCACTTCAGGAGTTCGATTTCCTTGTGAGTTATCCATGCGACGACCATCGCGGCCGTCCCGGCAAAAATCGACATGATCGAAATCACGCCGAAGAATACGATAAGTCCGTTCTTCACCGGGCCGCGCTTCTGGCCGAATAGCTGGACGGTCCCAGCCGGAACCAGGGAACCATTTGCCCAGACACCGGCGATGTCCGCTTTCTTCACCCCTGTCACCAGGATGCCGAATACATGATGCGCCGGTATGTTCGGCACTTGAAAGAAAGACCCGTTTTTCTCCCAGGCGATCGTGACGATCGGATCCCGATAGATATTTGCGACAGGCTTGCGAAAGTTCAGGCTGACATCCTGTAAGAGATCACTCCCCGAATTTTCCAGAAGGAAATAGACGCCCCCGCCGCAATACTCCAGGTTGGAACAGTTGGTCTCACCAGAACGGTCATCGGCCTGCCAGACCAAAGCAGCCGGCGCATGATACAGTTGGCCGAGATACTTTACGACAAGTTCCAAGCCCGCGGTGATCGGATAGCCGATGAAGGCACCCGCGATGGCAGCCACCACGTGACTGCGAAAGCTCACCGCGACAGCCCACCGCTCACGCTCGGCACATCCCCCGCCGCGAACCCGTAATGCCGCAGCCAGCGCAGATCGCTTTCAAAGAAGGCCCGCAAGTCGGGAATCCCGTATTTCAGCATGGCGATGCGGTCGATGCCCATGCCGAAGGCGAAGCCCTGCCATTCCTCGGGGTCGATGCCGCCGGCCGCCAGCACCTTGGGATGCACCATGCCCGAGCCCAGGATCTCGAGCCAGCTTTCCCCCTGGCCGATGGTCAGCTTGCCGCCTTCCCAGGAACAGCGGATGTCCACCTCGGCCGAAGGCTCGGTAAAGGGGAAATGCGAGGCGCGGAAGCGCAGCTCGACCTCGTCCACCTCGAAGAAGGCGCGGCAGAACTCCTCCAGCGTCCATTTCAGGTTCGCCATCGAGATGTCCTTGCCCAGCGCCAGCCCCTCGACCTGGTGGAACATCGGCGTATGGGTCTGGTCCATGTCCATGCGATAGACGCGGCCGGGGCAGATCACCCGGATCGGCGCGCCCGTCGCCTGCATGGCGCGGATCTGCACCGGCGAGGTATGGGTGCGCAGCACATGCGGCGGGCGCGGGTCGTCGGCAGAGCGCGCCATGAAGAAAGTGTCATGCTCCTGCCGGGCGGGATGCTCGGGCGGGATGTTCAGCGCGTCGAAGTTGAACCAGTCGCTTTCGATCTGCGGCCCCTCGGCCACGCGGAAGCCCATGTCGGCAAAGATCGCCGTGACCTCCTCGGTCACCTGGCTGATCGGGTGGATGGTGCCCTGCGGACGCGGCCGTCCGGGCAGGGTCACGTCCAGCCATTCCTGCTTCAGCCGCGCATCCAGCGCCGCATCCTCCAGCCCCTGCTTGCGGGCGCGCAGAGCGGCGTCGATCTCGTCCTTCAGGCGGTTCAGGGCGGCGCCGGTGGTCTGGCGCTCCTCGGGCGTCATCCGGCCCAGCTCCTTCATCATGCCGCTGATCTCGCCCTTCTTGCCAAGGGCGGCCAGACGCACCTGCTCCAGCGCGTCGCTGTCGGCGGCGGTCGAGATGCGGTCGAGATAGGACTGGCGAAGGGTGGTCAGGTCGGACTGGTCGGACATGGGCAGGCTTTCCTTGCGGTTTGCCCGCGCCGATTAGCACGCGGACGCCGCAGGGAAAAGCCTCAGCGGGCGAAGGTTTCCGCCACCCGCTCGGCCGGGCGGCACAGCCGCACCCCGCCGGGGCCGCAGACGAAGGGACGCTCGACCAGCAGCGGGTTATCGACCATGGCGGCCAGGATATCGGCGTCGCCGGCGTCCAGCAGGCCGCGGGCCTGGGCATCGGTGCCCTTGACGCGCAAGGCCTGGCGCGGCGTCACGTCGGCAGCGGCGAACAGGCCCAGAAGCTGGCCGCGGCTCCAGCCCGCGCGGGCATAGTCGACGATCTCGGGCTCATGCCCGGCGTCGCGGATCATCTGCAGGACCTTGCGCGAGGTCGAGCAGGTCGGCTTGTGATAGATGGTGATCATGGCGCGACTTTGGCCCGGCCCGCGCGGGCTTTCAAGAGCGTTCCGCGACCTGCAGCCAAAGCCCGCCATGCGGCCGCAGGGTCAGGATCATGCGCGGCTGCGGCTGGCGCTCGGTCAGCGCAAAGCGGAAGCGGGCGACCAGCGTGGCCAGGATGATCACCGCCTCCTGCATGGCGAAGCTGGCGCCGATGCAGATCCGGGGGCCGGCGCCGAAGGGCAGGAAGGCATAGCGGTCGCGGGTCACGCCGGGGGCGAAGCGCTCGGGGTCGAAACGGTCGGGATCATCCCAAAGCAGGCGGTGGCGATGCAGCGCATAGATCGGCAGCATGACCGTGTCGCCCCGCCGCACCTCGCGCCCGCCCAGGACGTCGGCCGTGCGCGCGGTGCGCGACAGGAAGGCGGCGGGAGGATAAAGCCGCAGCGCCTCCTCGACCACCTGGCGGATATAGGTCAGGCGCGGCAGGTCGGCGGCGGTCGCGGCGCGACCGCCCAGCACCGCGACCGCCTCGATGGCGGCGCGGTGCTGGACATCGGCGTCGAAGGCCAGCAGGTAAAGCGCCCAGGCAAGGGCCAGCGCCGTGGTCTCATGCCCCGCGACGATGAAGGTCAGCAGGTTGTCGCGCAGCTCGGGCGTGCTCATGCGGCGCCGGGTCTCGGGGTCCACCCCTGCCCGCAACAGGTCCAGCAGGTCCGGCACCGGATGCGGGCCGGACCGGGCGCGCAGCCGGATCGCCTGGTCGGCCAGGCGCTTCATCCGCCGCAGGTCATTGCCCGAGAACAACCGCCCCGGTCGCGGAATCCAGCCGGGCAGGCCCAGAACGTCGAATACCGAAACCCGGGCCGCGCCGGCAATATAGGCGTCGATCGCCCGATGCACCGCGTCGCGGTCAAACCCCTCGTCGCCGGAAAAGGTCACGTCCGAGATCACCTCGAAGGTCGCGGCGGCGGTCTCGGAAAAGATCTCGACCCGCCCCGACGCCGCCCCCAGCCGGCGCACGCAGGCCTCGGCGGCGGCGGTCATCACCGGGGCCAGCGCCTCGACATGGCGCTGGGAAAAGGCGGGTGCCGCGGCCAGGCGCTGCCAGCGCCAATGCGCGCCCTCGGCCACGAACAGCGAATTGCCGATGGCGGGCTCCAGGATCAGCCGGGTGACCAGCGATTTCGGATAATCCTCGACCCGGTCCTTCAGCACGCGGCGCAGCGCCTCGGGGTCCATGACCATGTGCCAGCGCGCGCCCGTCCGCCCGGAAACCATGGGCTGGCGGGTGGCGATCTCGGGGATCAGCTCCAGCACGTTGCGCCGCGCGGCCAGGGCGCTGGCGATCACCCCGATCGGCTTGCGCTGCAAGGACACGCGAACGGGATAGCGCGGGGAAGACAGATCCGGGGACATCAGCGCCGGCCTCCGCCGAAAAGGTCACGACCCCCGGCTTCTTTCGTGCCCAAATATCCTGGGGGAACGCCGGGCCGGCCCCATCGAGGGGCCGGCCCGGCGTGGGGGCAAAGCCCCCCTCGCCCCCCATGGTCCGGCCATGAAAAAACCCGCGCCGGAAGCAGCGCGGGTTTCATCCGTTTCATCCTCTCGCCCCGACTCAGGCGGCGGCTTTCGCCTGCGCGACGACGGCCGCAAAGGCCTCGGGCTCGTGGACGGCCAGGTCGGCCAGGACCTTGCGGTCCACCTCGATGCCCGCTTTCGCCAGCGCGGCGATGAAGCGCGAATAGGTCATCTCGGCATCGACGGCGCGGACGGCGGCGTTGATGCGCTGGATCCACAGCGCGCGGAAGTTGCGCTTGCGGGTCTTGCGGTCGCGGGTCGCATACTGGTTGGCCTTGTCCACGGCCTGGGTCGCGGTGCGGAAGTTCCGCGAACGGTTGCCGTAATAGCCTTTCGCCGCGTCCAGAACCTTCTTGTGGCGGGCGTGGGTGATCTTACCCGATTTGACTCGTGCCATGTCCGGTTCTCCTTAGCGGTTGTAGGGCATGTATTTCTTGACGATCTTCGCGTCCGCATCGGACAGGATCATGGTCCCGGTCACATCGCGGATGAATTTCGTCGAGCGCTTGATCATGCCGTGGCGCTTGCCGGCCGGGCCGGCCTTGACCTTGCCCGAGGCCGTCATCGAGAACCGCTTCTTGGCGGCCGCTTTCGTCTTCATCTTCGGCATTTTACTCTCCTTGCGGTCAGAGTGAACGCGCGACTCGGCAATGCCATCGGCCGGCCGCGTGGGTGGAAGCGTGCCCTATAAGCGGGCACGCGCGGATTGGCAAGGGCTATTGGCCCTGGGCCGGAGCCTGCGCCTCGCCCTCGCCCGCATCCGGGGCGACCGCATCGGCGGCGGGGGCTTCAGCAGCAGGCTCTTCGGCAGCAGGCTCTGCGGTGGCGGGTTCTTCCGCCGCGGGGGCCGCGGCCTCGGGCGCATCCGCTTCGGGCGCTTCGACCGCAGGGGGTTCGGCAGCGGGGGCCTCGACCGCCGGGGTCGCGGGCGCATCGGTGGCCGGGGTTTCCGCCGGCGCCGCCTCGGCCGGGGCCTCGGGCGCGGGAGCGGTCACCGGATCGGTGCCCGTCGTCACCTGCCCGTTCACCAGCCGCTGCCAGCTTTCCTGCAGGGACTGCACGCCGAAGGGCCGCTGGTCCAGCCACCCCCCGGCCAGAAGCATCGCAAGGCCCAGCACCAGCAGGATGGCGGCACCGCGTGGGGCCTGCGTGCGGGCCACCGACACGATGGCCATGAGGACCGAAAGAACGCAAAGCGCCACGCCGGCCAGCAGCAGGATGTCGATCATCGGATTACCTTTCCGTTGCGGATCTCTTTGAACCCGCGCCTTATTCTGGATCGGTACGATAGATCAAGCGCTCGTCGCATGGCGCGATGCGCAGGATGTTGGTGGTGCCGGGCACGTTGAAGGGCACGCCGGCCATGACGACGATCTGGTTCGTCTCGTCGGCAAAGCCGAAATCCCGCGCCGCCTTGGCCGCATTGACCACCGCCTGCTTGAAGCGCTCGAGCGAGGGGGTCTGCACGCAATGCGTGCCCCAGGTCAGGCACAGCCGGCGCAGCGTGTCCTGTTCCGAGGACATGGCGACGATCGGCACCCGCGGCCGCTCGCGCGCAGTCAGGCTGGCGGTGGTGCCCGACTGGGTGAAGGCGCAGATGCAGGAAATGTCGGTGGTCTCGGCGATCTCGCGCGCCGCGGCGACGATGGCATCGGCCACGGTCTGGCGCTTGGCGCTGCGCGAGCTTTCGATGATGTCGCGATAGGTCGGATCGCTTTCGACCGAGCGGGCGACGTTGTCCATGGTCGCGACCGCCTCGACCGGATAGGCGCCGGCGGCGCTTTCGGCCGAGAGCATCACCGCATCGGCGCCCTCGTAGATGGCGGTGGCCACGTCCGAGACCTCGGCGCGGGTCGGCATCGGGCTTTCGATCATCGATTCCAGCATCTGCGTGGCGACGATCACCGGCTTTGCCGCCGAGCGGCAGGCGCGCACCAGCCGCTTCTGGATCGGCGGCACGGAATGGACCGGCAGTTCGACCCCCAGGTCGCCCCGCGCCACCATGATCCCGTCCGAGACCTTGAGGATCTCGGAAAACGCGCGCACGGCGGCGGGCTTTTCGATCTTGGACAGGATGGCGGCGCGGCCCTTGGTCAACTCGCGCGCCTCGATCACGTCCTCGGGGCGCTGCACGAAGCTCAGCGCCAGCCAGTCCACGCCCATCGCGCAGGCGAATTCCAGGTCGTCGCGGTCCTTGTCCGACAGCGCCGCCAGCGGCAGCACCACGTCGGGCACGTTCACGCCCTTGCGGTTCGAGATCGCGCCCCCCGCCGTCACCGTGCAATCGGCGAAATCGGCGCCGCAGGCCTCGACCCGCAGGCGGATCTTGCCGTCGTTGACCAGAAGCTCGGCGCCGGGCTCCAGCGCGGCAAAGATCTCGGGATGCGGCAATTGGACGCGGCTGGCATCGCCCGGCGCGGGGTCCAGGTCAAAACGGAAGGCCTGCCCGTCGGCCAGGTCGTGCGGGCCGTCGGCGAAGGTGCCGACGCGCAGCTTGGGCCCTTGCAGGTCGGCCAGCACGGCGATGGGGCGGCCTGATTCGGCCTCGACCCGGCGGATGATGTCATAGCGGGCGCGCTGTTCCTCATGCGTGCCGTGGCTCATGTTCAGGCGAAACACGTCCGCGCCGGCCTCGAAAAGGGCTCGGATGGTGGCGAAATCGCTGGATGCGGGGCCCAGGGTTGCCACGATCTTGACCTTGCGATGCCGTCTCATCCGTCTCTCCGTGCATGTTTGCGCTATCGTCGCCGCTGTTATGGCCTATCGGAGCGCTTGCGGCAACTGGTGCTTGGTCCGGCGATTGCCTAAACCTTGCAGCGGAAAGGCGACGGACGGATGACGGCACAGCCCTATTCAACGATCGGAGAGGACCGGCCCTCGCGCTGGCTCATCACCTGCGACCATGCGACGAACCGCGTGCCGGGCTGGATCGGCGGCGGCGAGCTGGGCATCGCGCCCGAGGACATGGCGCGCCACATCGCCTATGACGTGGGCGCGGCGGGGCTGACGCGCGCGCTGGCCGAGCGGCTGGACGCGCCGGCGATCCTGTCGGATTTCTCGCGGCTGGTGATCGACCCGAACCGGGGCGAGGACGACCCGACGCTGGTGATGCGCATCTATGACGGCACGGTGATTCCCGCCAACCGCCATATCGACCCGGCCGAGCGCGAAAGGCGGCTCGAGCGGCTCTACCGCCCCTATCACGAGGCCTATGCCCGGCTGGCGGCGATGCATCCGCGCCGGGCGATCTGCGCGATCCACAGCTTTACCCGGCAATTGCGCGGCCGGCCGCGCCGGCCTTGGGCGGTGGGGGTACTTTATTCGCATCGCGACAAGCGGCTCGGCCCGGCGCTGGTGCGCGAATGCCGCGACCTGGGCTGGATCACCGGCGAGAACGAGCCCTATTCCGGCCATCTCGACGGCGATTCCATCGACCGCCATGCGCTGGCGCATGGCCGCCCGAACGTGCTGATCGAGGTCAGGAACGACCTGATCGCCGATGCGGCGGGCCAGCAGCTTTGGGCCGGGCGCCTGTCCGATGTGCTGGCAGGCTTCCTGGACCGGCGCGGCGTCTGAAACGGCTGGGCGCAGGCGGGGGATGACGGGCGGCCGCCCTGTCGATGGACAGGGCGATTTCAGGACGAAGGGAAAAGGGGGGTGGTAGGCCCGGAGGGCTGCCCCCCGCTGAACCTTCTCAATGCCTTGCCGCAGTGAACTGCAGAAATGCTGGCGTTGAAAAGAATAGCGAAAATCGGTCTTTGGCGAACCTGGCCGCGCCTAAGCTCAACACGCCCGGCACTTGCTTGCCATTCCGCCCCATCGGCGATGCGGCAGCAGAAGTGTTCCTCGACTGGATCGAGGAAAATGCCGGCCGCGAGGCCAACGCCCGCCAGCTTGTCGATGCCGTGCTGAATTGCGGCAAGGACAGCCTGCGTTTCCTCGAAATCATCCATGCGCAGATGACCGGCGGCCATCCGATCCCGAACCCCTACCGACTGATGCCCGAGGCGCGGGAATGGGCCAGCTGGGCCAGCACGGCCGAGAACAAGGCCTATGCGCTGGCCTGCTATGAGGCGCTGCCCCCGGCCGATCAGGCCGCTTTCCTGCTTCACGTCAGCAGGCAGGAGGCAGCATGAGCGTCGAACGCATCCCCATGACCGGCCAGGACGCATGGTTGACCCTGACGGACACCAAACGGTGGGCGCGGGTCGATCATGAGGAAGAGGATCCCGATTTCGCCCGCATGATCGACGCGGTGGCCCGCGAGGCCGAGGATTACGCCCAGATCGCGCTCCTGGATCAGACCATCCGCATCCTGCTGCCGGGCTGGCCTCGAGGCCATGTGCGCCTGCCCATCGTGCCGATCCTCGACCGCAGCAGCATCAACGTCACCATCAATACCCAGCCTTGGGCGGATGTGCTTCTGGGCGGCGGGTCGCGGCCGCTGCTGATGATCTGCGGCAACCCGCCGCCCGGCGTGGTGGTGATCGAGTATCGGGCCGGGTTCGGCGCGCTGCCCGAGAATATCCCTGCCGATATTCGCCAGGCGATGACGGATCAGGTCGCGGTCTATTACGATGTGCGCGGCAATGCCAATGTGAAGGAAGTAACCCTTTCAGCGCATTTTGCCCGTATCCTCGGCCGCTATCGCGGGGTGCAGCTATGAGGGCCGAGGAAGCCTATACAGGCCACCCCGATGTTGACCGCCTGCTGTTTAGCTGGGGCCGCGTCATCGCCAATGCCAGGGGCTGGGAACGGGGCTTTGCCTTGTCCATCCAGCGCGACCGCAAGCGGCCGGGCTGGCGCCCCTCTCACAAGCAATTCGCCGTCATGGAGCGGCTGGTCGCGGCCACGCAACAGGATCGCGGTCCGGTCGGTGCATGTGACGATCTGCCGGACGATGTGATGCTGATCGACCGCGACGACTGACAGACATGACCCCGCGCATGACGGCACGCGGGGGCCGACCAGAGGACGGTTAGCATACGGTGGCTCTGGATCGGCTGCGCCCACCACGGGGCGGGAACATAGGCAAGGGCAGTCCGAAAGGTTGAGGCCCGTTCCCCAGGACAGTGACCACGTCCTGCAAGCAGCAACCGACGATCCGGCGCAGGTCACGCGCACGGCTCGGCCCAAAGCGACGGCCCGGCTCCGGCCAGCAAGATCGCCCAGGGCATAGGGACTAGCTCGGGCCATGTGCCGGGGCTGGTCGTCCTATGCCCTTAGCTCAAGCCCTCACCATCCAGCAGGGGGCAACGGTGAAGTCAGAGAGGAATGAGAGATGGCACGAACGACGAATCACAGAAAGCGGTTGACCAAGATCGCGCGCCGCAAGGGCGTGGCCGTCGATCATGTCGCGAACTGGGCAGCGCTGGCTGATCGCCTCGCACAGCATCACGGCATCCCGACGCCGAGGGCCGAGGCCAAGCGGTTCTGCTATCAGGTCATGGAGTGCCGGGGCTGGATCGCCCGCCGCCCTGTCGAGGTGTCGGCATGATCCCGGATCGCGACCTGTTCGGGCATGGTCCCAATGCCCAGACTTCGGTTTTGCCGGGGGACCGGCGCCAGAGTGTTCCTCTCTCACTTCTGGAAAAAATCCGGGGAAAATCGCCGTCGATGCGGGCGATCCAGTTTTTGGGCCTGTTGCGCGTTCCCGAGGGCAAAAAGGCCGGAAAACCGCTCAAACTGGCGAATTTCCAGAAAAAATTCGTGAAAGGTGCGTTCGGCAAAGGCGTGACGGTCGGCGTCCTGTCCATCGGGCGGGGCAATGCCAAGACGGCGCTTTCGGCGGGCCTCGCGTTGGCCGAGCTGGTCGGGGCGCTCCAGGAAGATCCGCAGCCGAACCGCGAGATCATCTTCGCGGCCCGCAACCGCGACCAGGCGCGCATCGCCTTCAATTTCGTGCTGGGCTACATCAACGGCCTGCCGGAGTCCGATCAGGCGCAGTTCACCATTCGGCGCGGCTCCAAGCTGGAAATCGAATTCGGCGGCAATGGCGGCGGGCTGGCGCGCTGCATCGCCGCTGACGGCAAGTCCATTCTCGGCGGTGCCCCGACGCTGGCCATCATGGATGAGCGCGCCGCCTGGGAACGCGAGAAGGGCGACAATCTCGAAAACGCCATTCTCTCGGGTCTCGGCAAGCGCGACGGCCGGGCGCTGATCATCTCGACCTCGGCCCCCGACGACACCAACACCTTCAGCCGCTGGCTGGATGAACCGCCGCCCGGTTCTTACGTCCAGGAGCATCGCCCGCCCTTCGGCCTGCCGGCCGATGATCTGGAAAGCCTGCTGCTGGCGAACCCCGGCGCGGCCGAGGGCATCGGCTCGACCCCGGAATGGCTGCTGTCGGCGGCAAAGACCGCCATCGCGCGCGGCGGCGCGGCCCTGTCCAGCTTCCGCAACCTGAACCGCAACGAGCGCGTGTCGATCGAGAATCGGTCGGTGCTGGTCACGGTGGACGAATGGCTTTCGGCCGAGGTCGCGCCCGAGGATCTGCCGCCCCGCGAAGGCCCTTGCATTCTCGGCGTGGACCTGGGCGGTTCGCGCTCCATGTCGGCGGCGGCGTTCTACTGGCCGGAAACCGGGCGGCTGGAAGCCCTCGGCACCTTCCCGGCCTTCCCGTCGCTGGCGGATCGCGGCGCGGCCGATGCCGTCGCCCATCGCTATGTCGAAATGCACGAGCGCGGCGAATTGTCGGTCATGGGCGAGAACACGGTTCCGCCCGGCCCGTGGCTGGCCGAGATCGTGCGACAGCTGGACGGTATCCAGCCCGCCTGCATCGTCGGCGACCGTTTCCGCCATGCCGAATTTGCCGAGGCCATGAACGGCGCCGGCCTCGCCCGCGTCCCGTTCATCTGGCGCGGCTTCGGCTGGAAGGACGGGGCCGAGGATATCGAGCGGTTCCGCCGGGCGCTGTTCGACGGCGACGTGAAGGTCGTGCCGTCGCTGCTGCTGCGCTTCGCCTTCGCGGATGCCGTGACCCTGATCGACCCGGCCGGCAACGCCAAGTTGGCGAAGGGCCGCGCCCTCGGCCGCATCGACGCGGCGGCGGCGGCGGTGCTGGCGGTTGCCCAGGGCGCGCGGATGCAGGCCGCACCGACCCGGAAAGCGAGGGCGGCATGGGCATGAAGCGCGACCAATGGCGGCGCCATTCCCGGCCCGTCCTGAAAACCAAACGCTGGCAGGTGCTGCGCCAGATCGTGCTGGAACGCGACGGATGGGCCTGCGTCGATTGCGGCACCAAGCGCGGCCGGCTGGAAATCGACCACATCAAGCCGGTGCGCAGCAATCCCGAACTGGCCTTCGACCCGGCCAACTGCGCCACGCGGTGCAGCTCCTGCCACACCAAGAAAACCCGGATCGAATGCGGCCACCCCGCGCCGATCCGGTCGCCCGAGCGCGATGCCTGGGCGCAAGCCGTTGCCGATCTGGCGACGAACCCAAACCCGGCAACATGAGGTATCACATGCTGGATAGTGTCAAAATCGCCCGTCGCCAGTCGGAAATCCGGCAGGCTCTGGCGGGTCTGGTGGGCAAGGACAGCCCGACCGAGGACGAAACCCGCTCCATGGAGACGCTGGACGCGGAATATCGCGCCAACGAAACCCGGTATCGTGCCGCCCTGATCGCGGAAGATACCGAGCGCCGCGAGGCCGGGGCCGATCTGGAAACCCGGTCGGACCGGGAATATGCCGAACTGGTCGGCCGCTTCGAACTGCGCCAAGTTGCGCTTGCCATCGACGAAGGGCGGGCGCTGTCGGGCGCGACCAAGGAAGTCGTGGACGAACTGCGCAGCAAGGGCGGCTATCAGGGCGTCCCGGTCCCGCTGGCGGCTCTGGAAACCCGCGCTGGCGAAACCGTCGCGGCCGACCAGATCAACCCGAAAACCATCCGCCCGGTAATCGACCGGCTGTTCCCGGCTTCGGTGGCTTCGCGCCTCGGCGTCCAGTCGATCAACATCACCTCGGGCGAGCTGGAATTCCCGGTTGCGACCGCCGGCGCGGTGTTCGGCTGGCAGACCACCGAGCTGGGCAATGTCGGCGCGGCCTCGGAATACCAGACCTCGGAACGCAGCCTGAACCCCGACCAGACCGGCGGGGCGCAGATGGTCATCAGCCGCAAGGCGCTGAAACAGGCTGGCGAAGGGCTGGAATCGGCCATCCGCCGCGACCTGAACGCCGCCATCGGGGCCGAGCTTGACCGCGTGGTGGTGAACGGTTCCGGCGCGGCCGGCCAGCCTCTGGGCATGATCCCCGGCGCGGCGACCTATGGCATCGCCTCGACCGCCGTTGGCGCGGCTGCGACCTGGGCGGCGTTCCGGGCGCAGGTGGTGGCCTTCATGCAGGCCAACGCGATCACCTCGGCTGCCCAAGTCAATCTGGGTTTCGGCCCGGCGATCTGGGCCGAGCTGGATGATGCGCTGATCACCGGCACCGCCGTTTCGGAATGGGACCGCCTGACCAAGCACATTGCCAGCCCGGCGATCAGCAACGTGATCCCCGACGAAACCGCGATCCTGACCGCGACCGTGCAGGGCATCGCGCCGGGCTATCTCGGCATCTACGGCGGCGTGGACCTGATCCGCGATCCCTACACCAAGGCGCAATCGGGTCAGCTGGTGCTGACGGCGCTGGTCACGGCCGATTTCACCGTGCCGCGCGGGATGCAGACCCGCATCCTGACCGGCATCGGGGAACCCTGATGCTGTGGGGGGCGTCACTCGGGGCGCTGGAGCTGCGCAGCGAGGGCGGGGCAACCCGCCTTCGGGCGACGTTCCCTTATGGCGCGGAAACCGAACTGGCTGCCGGGCGGTATGAGGTCATCGCCGCCCGCGCCTTCGCAGACCGGATCGAGCGGGGCGAGGATATCCACCTGCTGGCCGGCCATGACTTCAACCGCCCGCTGGCATCGCGCGCGGCCGGCACCTTGCAGCTGCGAGACACCGATGCCGCATTGGAGATCGAGGCCACGATTGACGGCCAGACCAGCTGGGCGCGGGACTTCCTTGCCGCCCATGCCTCGGGCCTGATCCGTGGCCTGTCGCCCGGTTTCCGCGTCCAGCGCGGCGGCGAACGGATCGAGCGGCGCGCGGCCGGGACGCTGCGCACCATCACGGCGGCGGACCTGTTCGAGGTCTCGGCCGTCACCCGGCCGGCCTATTCGCAAGCCCAGATCGAGGCGCGGGAATGGCAGCCCGTGGGCGATGACGCGGAACGCATCGTCACGCATCACCTGAACCGTTGGAGGCTCTGACATGGGGCTGATGGATTTTTTCCGCCGCAAGCCGGTCGAAACCCGCGCCGTGCAGCCGGGCTATACCGCCGCGCTGATGGCGGCGCGCGAGGCCTGGATTGCCGGCGGCTCCGGCCTGGCCGAACTGACCTCGGCCGTGCAGGCCTCGGTCAGCCTCTGGGAAAGCGGGCTGTCGCTGGCGGACGTGACCGGCACTGATCTGCTGGACCGGCGCAGCATGGCGATCTGCGCCCGCGCACTGGCCTTGCGGGGGGAATGCCTGTTCCTGATCCGCGACCGGCTGATCCCGGCCACCGATTGGGCCTTGTCCACCCGCTACGGCCAGCCGCGCGCCTATCGCCTCGGCCTGCCCGAGATCGGCGGCGGGCGGTCGGAAACCGTGCTGGCGCCCGAGGTGCTGCATTTCCGCATCGGCTGCGATGCCGTCACCCCATGGGCCGGATCGGCACCGCTGGCCCGCGCCAAGCTGTCGGCGTCCCTGCTGGACGAAATCACCATGGCGCTGCGCGACGTGTTCCGCGATGCGCCCATCGGTTCACAGATCATCCCGGTTCCCGAGGGCTCGGCCGAAGACATGGACCTGATGCGCCGCAGCTTCCGAGGCAACCGGGGTGCGTCCTTGGTCATCGAGGGCACCGCCCAGGCGACGGCCGCCGGCATGAACCCGAACATCGGCCAGTCGCCTGATCAGCTTTCGCCCCAGCTCGACAAGACGCTTGCCGACAAGCTGCTGACCGAAGCCAAGGGCGAAATCTATAACGTGTTCGGCATCCTGCCCGGCCTGACCAACCCGGCCACCACCGGCCCGCTGGTGCGCGAGGCGCAGCGCCACCTGGCACAGCTGGTGCTGCAACCCATCGTCAACCTGATGGCCGAGGAAGCGACCGAGAAGCTGGGGGCGCCCGTCGCCATTGACGTGGTGCGGCCGATGCAGGCTTACGACCACGGCGGCAAGGCCCGCGCCGTCGCCACCATGCTGCAGGCCATGGCGCAGGCGAAAGAGGCCGATCTGGACCCGGCCACCGTCAAGGACGTGATGAGCTTCATCGATTGGGCAGACTGATGAAATAGGGCGGGATGCGCCTGCGGGCTTGCGACTTGTTCACCGCGAAGCATCTGGGATCAGACGGCGAGTGCCCGGCTTGGGAAAGCCAAACCCCGTCAAGGCGCGGATCGTCTCTCCGGCGGTCGCGGCGCAGATCAGCATGGCGGAACCGGGGCTGATCATGGCCGGGACGTTGATGCGCCCCGGCCATTCCCGTCAGGTGAAGTCCCCATCCTCACCAGACAGGCTTGCTTCGAACTTTTCGTTCACCCTTTTGAAGTATGCCCGCCGTCCTTCCTCATCGATCAAAGAGTGAAATAAGGGCGATGCCATGTTGATGACTTCACAGCCATTTACTTGCAGCAGGTTGCCATCCCGACCAGTTACAGTGACGCTAATGGAACCAGTGTGATATCCATCGTCATCGCGCTCGATCATCACAAGCCGGTAGTCTTTGCCGATTTCGATCATAGATTATCCTTCCTCAGTCTGACACCCGGACCTTCGCCGTTTTCGTTGATAAAGATCACGCCGGCCGCTTCGAGAGCAGTGCGGATTGCGTTGACTGACGGTTCAGCCACAGCCCGTCTTTCCCGCTCAAAATCCACCACGGTTGACAAGCTTACGCTCGCCGCCTCGGCCAGCGTTCCTTGCGTCATTCCGATCAGGGCGCGCGCTGCGCGTGCTTGTGCAGGCTTCATATCCACAAAAATTGTTGACGCAACCTTGGGGTGCGAGTATCCACAATAATTGTTGATACCTTAACCTAGGAGCTATGACAATGCACCTTAACCCGATTCCCGGGGACAATCCCGGCTTGCCTTCCGCCCGCCTCTTCGAAATCCACGACTGCCTGACCTTGGCGCTGGACGCGACCGAGCGCCCCTCGGGCTATTCGCAATCCGAGCGCGAGGCCCGCAGCTACGTCCGCGCCGCCCTGCGCCGTGTCGGCAAACTGATGGAGGGCGTGGCATGAGGCAGAACTTCACGCGCCTGTTCCGCGACGAAGACCCCATTGATGCCGCCGACTGGCTGATGGATTTCGCCCATGATCTGATTTTCCTTTCCAGAAAGGCGCTGGAATATGCCGAGGATTCGGACCTGCGCGATACGGCCAGCGCCGCCACCCGGGCGCTTGAGGTGACCGAGGCGCTGCTTACCAAGGTTTCGGAGGGCTACGAAGGGCTGGCCCGGCCCGCCAAGCGGGGCTGCTGGCGCCAGCCTTGTGCTTCAACCGGGAGAGCCTGACATGGCCGTGACACCTCAAGAGGATGAATTCCTGCGCATCATCTTCAACGCATCCCCGGCCGAAATACGAAAAATCTGTGCGAAGGCTGAGGCCGACCCAGCAGCAACGCCAGCTTGCTTCGATCTGATGCGGGTGTTGCTGGGCTATGCCGACAAGTTCGAATCGGCCCTTGAGCGGGCGGGTGTTTACTGTGATGAAGCCGGCCAACTGCCATCATAAGAGCAAACCGCTTATGGATTGACGACCCCACCATAGGCGTGTTACTCACATCATATGAAACCAGGTCCGTTCATCACTCTCTTTGCTTTGCTGGCCCGCGTGGACGAAAAAACGCTTGCCGTCCACGCGCGGGCTCTGCGCGATGCAGGTGTGCTGGACAAGGGTGGGCGTGGTCGCAGCGCGATTGAGGTGGATCACGTTTACCTCGCAAAACTCCTGACCTCGCGCATGGCAACCGACAAGCCCGCACGCGCCGTTGAAGCATACCGGCGGTTTGAGGGGATGCAGCTTTCGAGATCGAACGGACACCGTTTGGTCAAAAGCATTCTGCCTGACCCCGACCACAAGCTGATCGATTTCATGACTGCGATCTGTGATCCGGCGAACCGACTGCCTGCGGCATCAGAGTTCGAGGTGCGCTTCGACGGTTCCGCGATGGTAACAGTCAGGACAGGAAAAAGCGTCCTGATGTATATGGATCGAAACTGGATTGAGAGCGGCATGGATGCTTTGAGGGCCGCTGCTGGTGACGATGCTGCTGTTCAAAACGCGCTTTCCCATGCGGCGTTTTCGGAAAACTCCCTGCTTGGCATCGTGGAGAGCCGCAGCTTTACGTCAACGTGGCTGCAAAGCCTGAAAAGCGTTGTATTCCCCATAGGGGCCGACAAATGAACAGTCAGCCGGGGCGGTCTCTGCTACCACACTTCGCCCGCCCCGGCGTCCACCTGAAACCCGCTAGGAGAATCAGATATGCAGCGGCATAGCATCATCCAAGCGCGGCGCGAAGCGAAGGGTTGATCAATGGCAAACCCGCGCGCTGCCTTCAAGCAAGCCGATGTTACCCGCGCCACCAAGGGCGTGATCGCGGCAGGCGTCCCGGTCAGTCGTGTCGAAATCGACCGCGACGGCAAGATCGTTATCACGGCCCATGACACCGCAAGCGCCTCGAAAGAAGCGAACGATTGGGATTGACGATGAAAAAGACGGATCGCTTTCCCCGTGCCAAGCCCTACCGCGACCGCCACGGCAAGGTGCGCTGGCGGTATCGCTGCAAGGGCTTCACGGCCGAGCTTGGCCCCGAATGGGGCAGCGAGGACTTCTGCCGGCGGTATGCCGAGGCCGTGAACCAGCAGAAAGCCAAGCCCGGCGCCGGCGCGAATCGCACGGTGCCGGGAAGCTTCAATGATCTGGTCGTCAGGTTCTACAAGCTGCATCTGCCGACCATCGCAGCCAGCACCGCAGCCGATTATCGCGCGGTGATCGAGCCTCTGCGCGCCAAGCATGGGCACAAACGCGTTGCGCACATGCAGCGCCGCCATGTCATCGAGATCAAGGCCGATCTGGCCGCTACGCCCATGCAGGCGAACAAGACCTTGAAACGCCTATCGCAGATGATGGATCTGGCCGTCGATCTGGAATGGCGCACCGACAATCCGGTCAAGGGCGTGAAGCGGTTCCCGGTTAACTCCGAAGGCTTCCACACCTGGGACGAGGGCGAGATCGCCCGCTTCTATGAAATCCACCAGATGGGCACCCCGGCGCATCGCGCCATGACGCTGATGCTCTACACCGGGGCGGCGAAATGCGATGCAGTCAAGCTGGGGCGCGGCAACATCCGCGATGGCAGGATCGTGTATCGTCGCCGCAAAACCAAGAAGAACCCCGAGGGCTTTGAGGTCAATATCCCGGTGCATCCCTACCTGGCCGAGACGCTGGAGCATGTCGCCCCCTCGGCCTTCACCTTCCTGCAAACCGAGAACGGCAAGGCCAGGTCACCCGCTGGCCTTGGAAACTCGATGCGCAAATGGTGCGACAAAGCCGGACTGCCTCTTTGCACGTCCCATGGGTTGCGCAAAGCCATCTGTCGCCGGATCGCGGAAGTCGAGGGCGACGTGTTCAAGGTCATGGCAGTCAGCGGCCATACCGACATCAAAGAAGCGCAGAAATACTGCGAACGTTTTAACCGCAAGGGCAAGGCCGACTCGGCTATCGCGGGTCTGCCCGCCGGGGCAGAAAGCGAACAAAACTTGACGAACCACCCCGCGCGGTTCGTCAAAAATTCCATCAACGCCTTGAAAGGAAAAGGGAAATGAAGGGATTTGGTAGGCCCGGAGGGACTCGAACCCCCAACCAAGGCGTTATGAGCGCCCTGCTCTGACCATTGAGCTACAGGCCCCGAACGGCGCCACCATTGATCGAGCAGGCCCGCCGCGTCAAGGCCGGGAACGTCGCATGGCGGGAAATCCGCGGCAGGCGGGCCGGCATCGGCTCTTGATCCCGCATCCCGCCTGTGGGCTGATGGCGCAGGAAGCCGCGGCCCGGCCGCGGCAGGAAACCAGAGGCCCGATCATGTCCAGAACCGCCCTGCTGCCCTCGCTTGCCCTTGCCCTGATTGCCGCCGCGCCCGCGCTGGCGGACGATCCCGCCAGCTGCGGCACCGTCCGCTTCTCGGACCCCGGCTGGACCGACATCACCGCGACCAACGGCGTCGCCACCGCGCTGCTGCAAGGGCTGGGCTATACGCCCGACCTGCGCACGCTGTCGGTCCCCGTCGGCTACGAGGCGCTGAAGAACGGCGATACCGACCTGTTCCTGGGCAACTGGATGCCGGCGCAGCAGAGGTTCCGCGACGACCTCGACGCCTCGGGCCGGACCGAGGAGCTGGTGCAGAACCTGACCGGCGCCAAGTTCACCCTGGCCGTCACCGCTGCGGCCGCGGACCTGGGCGTCCAGGATTTCGCCGATCTCGACGGCCACAAGGACGCCTTCCAGGGCAAGATCTACGGCATCGAGCCGGGCGCGCCGGCGAACCAGACCATCCAGGCCATGATCGAGGCGGACAAGTTCGGCCTTGGCGACTGGGAGCTGGTCGAATCGAGCGAACAGGGCATGCTGGCCCAGGTCCAGCGCAACGACGCCGCCGGCCAGCCCTCGGTCTTCCTGGCCTGGGCGCCGCATCCGATGAACGTCGCGCTGGACATCACCTACCTGTCGGGCGGCGACGAGGAATTCGGCCCCGATTACGGCGGCGCCACCGTCCACACGCTGGCCCGCAAGGAATGGACCGCCGCCTGCCCCAATGCCGCCAGGCTCTTCGGCCAGCTGGTCTTTTCCGTGGAGATGGAGAACCTGCTGATGGGCAAGATCCTGGACGAGGGCATGGACCCGACCCAGGCCGCCAAGGGCTGGATCGCCGAGAACCCGGATGCGGTGGCGGCATGGCTTGACGGCGTGACCACGCTGGATGGAAAACCCGGCGCGGAAGCAGTCATGGCATCGGTGAAGTAATTGCAACGACCCAATATCCTGATCGTGATGGCCGACCAGCTGTCGGGGGTGCTGTTCCCCGACGGCCCGGCCGAGTTCCTGCATGTGCCGCATCTGCGCCGGCTGGCCGCGCGCTCGACCCGCTATGCCAACGCCTATACCGGCAGCCCGCTTTGCGCGCCCGGCCGCGCCAGCTTCATGTCCGGGCAATTGCCGCGCCGCACGCGGGTCTATGACAATGCGGCCGAGTTCTGCTCGGACATCCCGACCTATGCCCATCACCTGCGCCGGGCGGGCTGGCAGACCTGCCTGTCGGGCAAGATGCATTTCGTCGGCCCCGACCAGCTGCATGGGTTCGAGGAGCGGCTGACCACCGACATCTATCCGGCCGATTTCGGCTGGACCCCGGATTACCGCCGCCCCGGCGAGCGCATCGACTGGTGGTATCACAACCTGGGCTCGGTCACCGGCGCCGGCGTGGCCGAGATCACCAACCAATACGAATACGACGACGAGGTGGCCTATCACGCCACCCGCAAGCTCTACGACCTGGCGCGCGGCGGCGACGCGCGGCCCTGGTGCCTGACCGTCAGCTTCACCCATCCGCACGACCCCTTCGTCGCCCGGCGCAGGTATTGGGATCTCTACGAGGGCATCCCCGAGCTGGAGCCGCCCGAGGCGATCCCATATGACCGGATGGACCCGCATTCGCAGCGGCTGATGGATGCCTGCGACTGGCGGGGCCTTGAGGTGACGCCCGATCACATCCGCCGCGCAAGGCAGGGCTATTTCGCCAATATCTCGTATATCGACGACAAGCTGGGCGAGATCCTGGACGTGCTGGAGCGCACCCGGCAGGAGGCGATCGTGGTCTTCCTGTCGGACCATGGCGAGATGCTGGGCAGCCGCGGGCTGTGGTTCAAGATGCACTTCTTCGAGGGCGCGGCGCGGGTGCCGCTGATGATCGCGGCGCCGGGCATGGCGCCGGGGCGGGTGGACACGCCGGTCTCGACCATCGACGTGCTGCCGACGCTCTGCGAACTTGCCGGCATCTCGATGGCCGAGGTCGCGCCCTGGACCGACGGGCGGTCGCTGGCACAGGGCGCCGGGGCGCGCGGGCCGGTAGCGATGGAATACGCGGCCGAGGGCAGCATCGCGCCGCTGGTCTGCCTGCGCGACGGCGACTGGAAATACATCGCCTGCGCGGCCGATCCCGAGATGCTGTTCGACCTGGCCGCGGACCCGGACGAGCGGGTGAACCGCGCCGCCGATCCGGCGGCGGCCGGGGTGCTGGCGCGGATGCGGGACATGGCCGGCGCGCGCTGGGACCTGGCCGCCTACGACGCCGAGGTGCGCGAAAGCCAGGCCCGGCGCTGGGTGGTCTACGAGGCGCTGCGCAACGGCGCCTATTTCCCCTGGGACCACCAGCCGCTGATGAAGGCATCCGAACGCTACATGCGCAACCACATGGACCTGAACGTGCTGGAGGAGGCCAAGCGCTTTCCGCGCGGCGAATAGGCGGGCGGCGGCGCCCGGCCGCTCCGTCGCGGCCGGGGGCTGTCTGCCCCCGGACCCCCGAGGATATTTGGCCACGAAAGAAGCAGGCGGGGATTTCGGCGGCCGCGACCCTGTGCCGCAGCAAGGAACCCGCGATGCGGGCGGGGCGTTGGCCCGCCATCAGCCAAGAGGGATTTCCGCCATGTCCGACCTGCTTGTCATCGCCTTCGACGACGAGGCGACCGGCTTCGAGTTGCGCACCGAACTGGTCAAGATGCAGAAGGAATATCTGATCGAGCTTGAGGATGCCGTGGTCGTCACCCGCCCCTCGGCCGAGGATATCCAGCTGCACCAGGCCGTGAACCTGACCGCGGCGGGCGCGCTTGGCGGCGGCTTCTGGGGCACGCTGGTCGGGCTGATCTTCCTCAACCCGCTGATCGGCGCCGCGGTCGGCGCAGGCGCCGGCGCCATCGCGGGCACGCTGTCCGACATCGGCATCAACGACGATTTCATGCGCGAGCTTGGCCAATCCGTCCCGCCCGGCGGCTCGGCCGTGTTCATCCTGGTGCGCAAGATGACCGCCGACAAGGTGCTGGCGCGGCTGGAAAGCTTCCACCTGAGGGGCCGTGTGCTGCAAAGCTCGCTGCCCGAGGCCGAGGAGGATCGCCTGCGCAAGGCCTTTGCCGGCGGCAAGCTGGGCACGGCACTCGGCATGCCGCATGTGGACCGGCCGGCGTCGGGCGCGGCGCCGGCGGAGGGATCGGACCCCTCGCCCTCGGCCTGACGCTTGACGCAAGGGGCATGGGCGTGACAGGACGCCCCCATGCCCCACCGCACGGACACCCTTGACGACAACCCCGAGGCGCAGGTGACGCGCCGGCGCCGCGGCCTGCGCGTCGGGCGGCCGCTGCGCCGCCTGGCGCGGTGGCTCTGGTCCTGGACCAGCTGGATCGGCGCGCGGCTGCTGGCGCTGATGTTCGTGCTGGTCTTTCTGTTTTCCTTCATCAACCCGCCGACCACCTGGACCATCATCCAGGGCCAACGCGAATTTCCCGGCCGGGCCACGCGCGAATGGGTCGGCCTGGACCAGGTCTCGGCGCATATGGTTCGCGCCGTGGTCGCGGCCGAGGACGCCAATTTCTGCAACCACTGGGGCTTCGACATGGTCGAGATCCGCAGGGTGATCGCCTCGGGCTCGTCGCGCGGCGCCTCGACCATCACCCAGCAGACGGCGAAGAACGTCTTCCTGTGGCAGGGGCGCAGCTGGCCGCGCAAGGTGATGGAGACGGCCTATACCCCGATGGTCGAGGCGCTGTGGTCCAAGCGCCGCATCGTCGAGGTCTATCTGAACATCGCCGAATTCGGCCGCGGCGTCTTTGGCATCAAGGCCGCCTCGGAATATTATTTCAAGACCACGCCCGACAAGCTGAGCCTGCGGCAGGCGGCGGCGCTGGCCTCGATCCTGCCGGCACCGCGCACGCGCAACCCGCAGACCGGCTCGGCCCGCACCCGCTCGATCGTCAGCGGCGCCGAGACGATCCGGGCGGATGGCCGCGATTCCTGCCTGGGGCTTGGGCGCTGATCCGCGCCCTGCCGCGCATCGCGGTTGAAACTGCGCGTCCCCAAGCGTATCAACCGGAAGCCCGAGAACGAACCGGTTTTTCCACCCATGAACACGCCCTCGCCCAGTTCCACGATTCGCCTTTACCATGTCGCCCTGTCGCCCTTTTGCCGCAAGGTCCGTCTGGTGCTGGCCGAAAAGCGCATCGAGGTCGAGCTGGTCGAGGACCGTTTCTGGGAGCCGGGCTCGGAAATCATGCGCCGCAACCCGGCGGGCAAGCTGCCGGTCCTGCGCATGGACGGCCGGCTTCTGGCCGAAAGCCAGGCGATCTGCGAATACCTGGACGAAATCCAGCCGCAGCCCTCGCTGATGCCGGCCTTGCCGGCCGAGCGCTACGAGGTGCGCCGGCTTTGCGCCTGGTTCGACGACAAGTTCAACGCCGAGGTGACGCGCCCGGTGATGAACGAGCGGGTCTGGAAGAAGGTGATGCGCCTGGGCTACCCGGATTCGCGCACGGTCAAGGCCGGGCTTTCGGCAATCCGCTATCACCTGGACTACATGAAGGGCCTGCTGGAACATCGGCGCTGGCTGGCGGGCGACGTGATGACGCTGGCCGATTTCACCGCCGCCGCGCATCTGTCCTGCCTCGACTATATCTCGGACGTGGACTGGACCCATTCGGCCGAGGTGCAGGAATGGTATGCCAAGATCAAGTCGCGGCCCGCCTTCCGCAGCCTTCTGGCCGACCACCTGCCGGGCGTCCACCCGGCGCCGCATTATGCGCTGCTCGACTTCTAGGCCGACCGACCCGGCGGAGATCCGTTCGCGGCTGGAACAGCAGGCACGGGCCGAGGGTTTCTCGGCCCTTGGCATTTGCGCCCCCGACGCCAACCCGCAGCTGCCCGAGCGGCTGGCCGCCTTCCTGGAGCAGGGCCGCCACGGCCAGATGGGCTGGATGGCCGAGCGGGCGCATTGGCGCGCCTCGCCGGGAAGCCTGTGGCCCGAGGCGCGTTCGGTCATCATGCTGGCCGAGCTCTACACGCCCGAGCATGATCCGATGGAGGCCATCGGCCACAAGGACCGCGGCGCGGTTAGCGTCTATGCCCAGGGCAAGGACTACCACGACCTAGTCAAGAAGCGGCTCAAGCGCCTGGGCGGCTGGCTGGTCGGGCTGACCGGCTGCGAGATCAAGGTCTTTGTCGACACCGCCCCGGTGATGGAAAAGCCGCTGGCGCAGGCGGCGGGCCTGGGCTGGCAGGGCAAGCACACCAACCTGCTGTCGCGCGAGCTGGGCAGCTGGTTCTTCCTGGGCGCGATCTTCACCACGCTGGAGCTGCCCAGGGACGCGGCGGAACGCAGCCATTGCGGCTCGTGCCGGGCCTGCCTCGACGCCTGCCCGACCGGGGCCTTTCCGGCGCCCTACCAGCTGGATGCGCGGCGCTGCATCTCTTACCTGACCATCGAGCACAAGGGGCCGGTCGACCCCGAGCTGCGGCCGAGCCTGGGCAACCGCATCTATGGCTGCGACGATTGCCTGGCCGCCTGCCCCTGGAACAAGTTCGCGCAGGAAGCGACCGAGCTGCGCTATCACGGGCCCCATGGCGCACCGGCGCTGGCGGAACTGGCGGCGCTGGACGATGCGGGTTTCCGCGAGCGTTTCTCGGGCAGCCCGATCAAGCGCATCGGGCGCGACCGCATGGTGCGCAACGTGCTTTACGCCATCGGCAATTCGGGGCTTGCACATCTGCGCCCGCTGGCCGAATCCTTGGCCGATGACCCCGACCCCGCGGTCGCCGATGCGGCACGCTGGGCATGCGAGCGATTGCCATGATCCATACGCCCCCAAGCCCGCTGCGCGGCATCCTGCTGAAATGCCTTAGCGTGCTGGTATTCACCATCATGGCCTCGATCGTCAAGGCCACCGCCCAGGGGGGTCTGGGCGTGCCGCCGGGCCAGCAGGTGTTCTTCCGCTCGCTTTTCGCCATCCCGGTCATCCTGGTCTGGCTGGCCTTCCGGCACGAGCTGGGCGTGGGGCTGAAGACCTTTCGCCCGATGGGGCATTTCTATCGCGGCGTGATCGGCACTGCGGCCATGGGGCTGGGCTTCTGGGCGCTGGCCCTGCTGCCTTTCCCCGAGGTCACGGCCATCGGCTATGCCGCGCCGCTGCTGACGGTGATCTTCGCCGCCATGTTCCTGGGCGAGGACGTGCGGCTGTTCCGCCTGTCCATGGTGGTGCTGGGGCTGGTCGGCGTGGTCATCGTGCTGTCGCCGCGGCTGAGCTTCGGCGCCGCCATGGGCTACAGGGAAAGCCTGGGCGCCATGGTCACGCTGTCGGGCGCCGCCTGCACGGCGCTGGCGCAGATCTTCGTGCGCAAGCTGGTGCAGGAGGAACGCACCTCGGCCATCGTGTTCTGGTTCTCGGTCACGTCGACGCTGCTGGGGCTGCTGACGCTGCCCTTCGGCTGGGTCTGGCCCGATGCCGAGACCGCCGCGCTGCTGGTCACGATCGGGCTGCTGGGCGGGCTGGGGCAGATCCTGCTGACCTCGGCCTATCGCTATGCCGATGCCTCGCTGGTCGCGCCCTTCGAATATGCCTCGATGCTGCTGGCGCTGCTGATCGGCTGGTTCATCTTCGACGAGGCGCCGACGCTGGTCATGCTGGCAGGCGCGGCGCTGGTCATCACCGCCGGCATCCTGATCATCTGGCGCGAGCGGCAGCTGGGGCTGGAACGCAACCGCCAGCGCAAGGCCATGACCCCGCAGGGCTAGTCACCGCTGGGCCGGGCCAGGCTAGGGCTGGCCGGCAAAGCCGAAGGCGACGTAGTCGCGCAGATAGGCCCTTTTCGCCGCGGCGCGCAGTTCCTGGTCGTTCAGGAAATCCGGGAAGGGCTCGGCCTTGGGCGGTTCGGCCGGCGCCCCGATGCCGGCGCTGGCGGCGAGCCAGGACAGCTCGCGCGGCAGGTCCGCCTCGCGCAGCACCATGTCGGGGGCGCCGAGACGGGCGAAACCGGCCAGCACCTCGGACTGGCTGGCCCAGCCGGGATAGGTCGGCAGCGTGGTCTGGCCGTTCAGGTTGCGGCGCAGCAGATCCAGGAAGGCCGCGAACAGCTCGGCCTTGCGGCCCTGGTCCAGCGCCGCAAGCTCGGGATCGGGCGGCAGCGGCACGCGATGGATCCGCCGCAGCAGGTCGCGCAATTCGGCATTCCTGCCCTGGGTTAGCGATTCGAACGCCTTCCAGGCCCGCAGCAACGGATGGCGCAGCACGGTGAAGCTGCGATGGCCGACATGCTGGCGCTTCCATTGCCGCAGGCTGGCCTGGGTGAAATCGCCCGCGGCCGCGCCCATCGCCCGCAGCCAGTCCGCGACCCGGCCGGTCGGCCCGCCCTTGACCGGCATGAAGATCAGCCCCCTGCCCGCCTCGGCCCCCAGGAACGAGGGCACGGCGGGACCGCGGCGCGGCTCGAAATTCGGGATGCGGCGCAGCATGAACGGATCGAGGCGCGCCAGTTCCGCCTGCATCTCGTCGAAATTCTCGACCTTCTCGGACAGTTCGCGCGGGTTTTGCGGCACCTGGTCGCTGGCCGGCTCGACCCGCTCCAGGTCGGTGCGGTCCAGCCAGTGCAAGAGACCGGTCATCACCTCGGCGTCGCGCAGATCCTCGTAGCCCAGCCAGAAGGCGGCCTGGCCGGTCACTTGCAGCCGGTGCATGACCTTCAGCTGGAACGCCTCGATCTCGCCCACCGCCTGCCGGAACTCGGCGCCGTCGAAGCGCACGGCGGCGGGGATCGGGGTTTCGGTCTCGTTCAGCTTCCACTGGTTCGTCGCCCGCGCCAGCGCGGTCGAGACATAGCTGTCCACCGGGTTGCGGGTCAGCACGATCTTGGCGCAGGACCGATCCTCGATGATGGCGTCGAAAACGCGCGGGTCGTGGTCGTGGAAATAGCGAAACCCCGGCAGGTGGTTCGGCTTGTCGAAGATCGCGGCCAGCAGCCGGTGGGGATCGGCCTCGCGCTCGGCCATGGTGATGCCCTTCAGCTCGTCCTTGTCGGGCCAGCCCATCATGTAGGGGTTGAAGGCCTCGCCAAAGCAGGTGACGCGCTTGACGGCGTTCAGCGTCGCCTCGAGCAGGTTCGAGCCGGTGCGCATCTCGGCGAAGATGACGAAGCTGCGAAAGGGCTGGGTCATGGCGCGGGGTTTCCTTGGCTGGTCGGCGGGGCGGGATCGGCCACCGGGAAATCCCCCATCAGCCGCGGATGCAGCCCGGCATTGCGCAGCCTTTGCAGGAACCGCCCCATGCCGGCGATGTCGCGCATCCGGGGCAGGTCGGCCGCGGCGTGGGCATCGCCGCCCAGCCCTTGCAGGAGGCCGCCCAGCACGGCCGCGGGCCGGGCGCAGACATCGCCCAGATCCCAGACCTGCGTGCGCGCCTTGAGCCAGACCGAGTTCAGCACCTCCATCTGCGCCAGTTCGGTGCGTTGCAGGATGGCGGCGACCCGGCGGATGTCGTCGAAGGGCATGTCGGAATGCAGCAGCGGCACCGCCCAGGCGCCGGTGACGACGAAGATGCGCGCATTGGGATCGGTGGCGAGGAACCAGTTCATTTCCTGCCCGTCGCGCGGGCTGAACTGCCAGGCCTGCATCCGCTGCGAGCTGCGGATCAGGTTGGCCAGGAAGCCGCGCTGGTCCAGGTCGCGCAGCCCGGCGCTGTCGGGCAGCGCCCCCGGCCCCAGCGGCTTGCCGCCGGCGAACTCGACGCCCTGCACGGCGAAGACATGGCCATGCACATCGGCGTCGATCCGCCCGGCCAGCCAGGATTCGAAACCGGGGAACAGGTCGGTGAAGCCCTGGAACAGGGCATAGGGCGCGGCGGTCTTGCCGTTCTCGCGGTCCTTCAGCGGAAAGCGGCTTTGCATGTAAAGCCCCGGCCGGCCCAGCCGCCGGCGCGCCACCGCCTGCGCGATGATGCGCTCCACCCGCTCGGGGCGGGGCTCGGCGGCCGGGGGGGCCGCGGCCTCGGCCGGCGGGAAATGCCGGTAAAGCCGATCCGCACCCCGCCAGATCTTGCGCGCGACAAAGCAGCGCGATTGCTGCAAAAGCTCCAGGTGGTCGTCGTAAAAGATATAGGGCTTGCCCTGGTCGTCGAACCTGGCCAGCGTCAGCGACCGGCTTTCGATGCTTCTGGAATGGCGGCGGGCGAGGGTCTGGAAATAGCTTTCGTCCGGGATCCAGACCCGGCTGAAATAGCGGTCGAACTCGGCCCGGCGCGGATCGGCCAGGATCGCGCCCAGCGTGGCCCGCGTCAGGCACCACCATTGCGAGCCCAGATGCGGCACCAGGCCCCGCGGGATGCGGCGCTTGTAGCCCAGCCGGCGCTGCAGCGCGACATAGCGGTCGAAAAGCTTGTGCCGGCGCCGCCAGGAAAAGGGGAAATGCAGGGTGAAGCGTTCCTCGTTCAGCCCGCCGACGGTCCAGCCGACATCCTCGGCCGTCACGCTTTCGATAAAGTCGCGTCCGGGATACGACGCCAGATAGGCGCAAAGATCCGCCACCGGGCGCAAGGGCAGGCAGGCGCCCGAGACGACCAGCACATGCGTCACGTCCCCGAACCGCCCGAGCAGCAGGGCCGCGGCGTCCTGCGTGGCGCGCACCAGGCTGAAGGTGCCCCATTCGCAGGGATGGCGCGGGCTAAACAGCACCTGCGGCAGGTCGGCCAGCCCGGCGCGCATGGGCCGGACCGCATCCTCGGCCGTCCGGGCATCGACATGGACCGCGACCGCCGCCCCGCCCTCGGCCCAGACCCGCGCCATGCGGGCGGCGATGGGCAGTTCCTCGTGGCACAGCATGACCACGCCCAGCCGCACCGGCGCGTCGCTCATGCCCAGTTCCCCTTGGAGATCAGGCCCAGATCCTCGAGCTGGCGCCAGTCCCGCAGCGCGCAGGACTGCTCGCACCAGAAATCCGGGTCGTCGCGCAGCCCGGCGTGATAGGCCAGGTATTCCTGGCTGTCGGCGTAATGCTGGCGCCGGCTCAGCTCTTCGGCGGATTTCTCGACGAAGCTGGACAGGAACTTGGCATGCAGCAGGCAACCCGAGGCCTTTTCGCCGCCGTCCTGGTCATAGACAAGGTTCAGCGAGCGCGGCAGCATATGGGTCGAGCTGACATAGGCCTGGCCCCGCTGCCAGCGCACCAGCGGGATCTTGTTCAGCGCCGGGGCGTTTTCGGGATCGTCGGCAAAGAAGGCCCGCGCCCGCGGCCCGCCCTGGATCCACAGGTTGCCGTATTCGCCGTTCTTGCGGATGACGTAATTGGCCGGGTCGAACCAGCGCGCGATCTGGAACGGATCCTGCCCGGCGCGATAGGGCTCGGCGGCCAGCGAGCCCTGGGGATACATGTCCAGCAGCATGGCCGAGAAGGCGCGGATGTTGCTGGCATCCAGCCAGTCGGTCAGCGCCTGCAGGGGCCGGGTGTCGTGATGGGGATAGACCAGGAATTCGTCGGGATCGACCGTCAGGCACCAATGCCCCGCGCCATGGCGGTGCAAGAGCCAGTTCATCCAGTCCATGCCGAAGCGCGCCGCCTTGTAGCTGGCATGGGTCAGCCAGACCGAGACGTCCTGCTGCTCGCCCAGGTATTCGCGCCCGCCATCCTGCGAGCCGTTGTCCACCACCAGGAAGTGCCGGATGCCCAACGCCCGGTAATAGTCCAGAAACCACGGCAGGCGCGGCGCCTCGTTGCGCATGGTCATGAACAGCAGGATGTCGCCCGGCGCGATTCGGGCGGTGCGGTCCCAGACCGGATGCAACTGCCGGCGACGGCGGATCGCGCGCCCCAGCAGCCATTGACGGCGGGCGCGGAGCCTCAGTTTACGCCGGATAATCCTGAACGGGCGCGGCACGGGAACTCTTTTTACCTTTTACTGCCCGTCACATAGACGCAACCTCCGAGAGGCGCAATGTTTCGCTCAACCCCGCGTGGAAATGCGCGAAATGCCCGTCCCAGGCCGGCACCGGCAAGGCCGGCCGCCGCAGCGGCGGGGCGGCCGCCAGCCGCGCGATCTCGGCCGCCCAGTCGGCCGGGGCGTCGGGCGACAGCCAGGTCGCGTAATCGCCCAGCATCTCGCGCGCCGCCGGCAGGGGCGTGGCCAGGACGGGGATGCCGCGCCCGGCCGCCTCGGTCAGCGGCAGGCCGAAGCCCTCGGCCCGGCTGGGCATCAGCAACCCGTGGCTGCCGCTCAGCAGCGCCGCCACCGCGCCGTCGCCCAGGTCGGAAAGCTCCCGCACCGGCCCGCCCGGCAGCAGGCGGTCGAGCCGGGCAAAGACCGCGCGATTCTCCCAGCCGCGGCGGCCGATGACGAACAGCTGCGGCGGCTTCGGCCCGCGCTCCAGCAACTGCCAGGCGTCCAGCAGCAGCCCGTGGTTCTTGCGCGGCTCGATGGTGCCCAGGGTGACGAAGAAGGGTCGCGACAGGTCCAGGCCGGCCGGCAGCCCGGCCGGATCGGGCGCGGCCAGCCTGGTGCCGATGGGCGCGGCGACGACCGGCGCATGGCTCGGCAGCCCCAGCCGCTCGCGCCAGCGCAGCACATCGGCGCGGGTGGCCTGCGAAACGGTCAGGATCAGTTCTGCCTGCCCCAGCGCGGCGGCGAAGCGGTCGCGGAACTTCCCGGCCTGGCCGGCACGGGTGAATTCGGGATGGTCCAGCGGGATGGTGTCGTGGATCAGCACCGCCCGCGGCAGGGGGCGCAGGTTCGCCAGCAGCGCCGGTTGCAGGTTGGCATGGCCGACGTTGACGTAGACGCCCTGCCCCAGATGCGCCTGGGCGGCGCGGCCCAGGCCCCGCCCGTCGCGACCGGCCCGTGCCAGCGCCATGCCGCGCAAAGCCGCCTCGGCCCGCGCGGCCAGGGTGCGCCGCCCGCGCAGCCGGTCCAGCAGGTCGGGCGGCGGCAGGTCGTCCAGCGCCCCGCCCAGCCAGCGCAGGATCGCCGCCCCGGCCTGGGGCGGCAGCAGCAACTGCCCGCGCCGCACCCGGCACAGCAGCAGGTGCGGCCGGTCTTGCAGATGGGCCAGCCATTCCGCCTCGACCCGGTCGATGCCCGTCGCCGGGCCACCGCCGAGCCGCGAGATCAGCCGCGAGACATCCAGCAGAACCGCCGGGTCAGGCCTCATATCCGCCGTTCTGGTGCCAGCGCCAGGCGTCGCCGATCATCTGCGGCAGGGTCGAGCGCGCCGGGTTCCAGCCCAGCACCGAGACCGCCTTTCCGCTGCCCGAGACCAGCTTGACGGCATCGCCGCCACGGCGCGGCCCCTCGGTCAGCGGCACCGGGCGGTTGGTGACATGCCGGGAATGGTCGATCACCTCGCGCACCGAAAAACCGTTGCCGGTGCCCAGGCAGAAGACCTCGTGCCCGCCCTCGGCCACCTTGCCGTCCAGCAGGTGTTTCAGCCCCAGCACATGCGCGTCCACCAGGTCCATCACATGAACATAGTCGCGGATGCAGGTGCCGTCCGGGGTCGGATAATCCGTGCCGTGGATGGTCAGCGCCGCGCGCTTGCCGTCGATGGCGTCCAGGATCAGCGGGATCAGATGCGTCTCGGGCTGGTGGAACTCGCCCACCTCGGCATCCGGGTCGGCGCCGGCCACGTTGAAATAGCGGAAGATCACCGATTTCAGCCCGTCCGAGGCGCCGAAATCCTTCAGCATGTCCTCGATCGCGCGCTTGGAGGCGCCATAGGCGTTCAGCGGCGTCTGCGCGGTCGTCTCGTCCAGCACGACACCGTCATGGTCGCCATAGGTGGCGCAGGTCGAGCTGAAGACGAAATTCCGCACCCCCGCCGCCAGCGTCGCCTCGATCAGGCTCAGCGAGGCGCTGACATTGCCGCGCCAATACTTGCCCGGCTCGCGCATCGCCTCGCCGACCTGACTCAGCGCGGCGAAATGCATCACCGCGACGGGCTTGTGGCGGGCAAAGACCTCGTCCAGCCGGGCCCGGTCCATGAGGTCGCCCTGCTCGAAGGGGCCGAATTTCACCGCCTGCCGCCAGCCGGTGCAGAGATTGTCATAGGTGACGGGCTCGAAGCCCGCCGCGCGCAATGCCTTGCAGGCGTGCGAGCCGATATAGCCCGCGCCGCCGGTCACCAGAACCTTGTTCGTCATGCCCGCTTATTCCGCCGCCTTGCGCATTGCCAGGACGTCGGAAAGATAGTCGGCAAATTCATCCCTCAGATCGTCGCGCGCCAGGCCGAAAGCCACGGTCGCCTGCAGGAAGCCCGCCTTCGAGCCGCAGTCGAAGCGCTGGCCGCGGAAGCGCAGGCCGAACACGTCGCGACCCTCGGCGATCTCGTCGGCGATGGCGTCGGTCAACTGGATCTCGCCGCCCGAGCCCTGCTTGAGCTTGTTGAGGTTGCTCAGCACCGAGGGCGCCAGGATGTAGCGGCCGATCACGGCCAGGTTCGAGGGCGGGTTGTCCTTGGGCTTCTCCACCATGCCGCGGGCGCGGACGATGGCGCCCATGTCCTCGGACACGTCCAGCACGCCGTAGGCCCTGGTCTTCTCGGCCGGAACCTCCATGGTGGCGACCATGCTGCCGCCGGTTTCCTGATAGGCCTCGATCATCTGTTGCAGGCAGGGCGGCTCGCCCATGATGACGTCGTCGGTCAGGATGACGGCAAAGGGCTCGTCGCCGACCAGGCGGCGGGCGCACCAGACGGCATGGCCCAGCCCCAGCGCCTTGTGCTGGCGGACATAGGCGATGGCGCCCGATTCCATGTTGGTCGAGCGCAGGATGTCCAGCAATTCGTTCTTGCCGGATTTCTTCAGGCTCGATTCGAGCTCATGGGCGTGGTCGAAGTAATCCTCGAGCGCGCCCTTGCCGCGCGAGGTGACAAAGATGAACTCCTCGATCCCTGCCGCCCGTGCCTCGTCTATGGCGTATTGGATCAGCGGGCGATCCACCAAGGTCATGATCTCCTTGGGAATGCTCTTGGTGGCGGGAAGAAAGCGGGTGCCCAGTCCAGCCACGGGGAAGATGGCCTTGGTGACTTTGCGAGTCATGAATTCGGTCTCCTGATTTCTGCACCGACGCAGGGCATTTATCCCTTTTTGCGGGCGCCTGCGCAACAAGCGCCTGGCCGGCACAGTCGTTCCTTTAAAATGTTAAAGCGATTCAATTTTTGCGTTTTGCGGCGATTTTCCGCTGATCTCGCTCCGCCGTCCAGGCAAATTTCCTCGCTCGCGCAGAATGCGCGCATTCTTGCTCAGAAATATGACAGGCGGGTCTCTGGGCAGCGAGGCGCCCCAAAGACCGCCCCATTGTTCCCACCAGCCGCCCGCGGCGCGGGTCCGCCGATGCGGCAGGAAACTGGGGGTCAGCAGCAGCAGTTCGGTGGGCCTCCCCTGCGCCACGGCTTGCGCCGCACGGGCGCGCAGGGCGCGCGCCTGCCAGTGCCAGCCGGCCAGAAACAGCGGCTCGCCGCCCGGCGCCCGGCGCGGCAGCGGCTGGAACGGCGGCGGCGGGGGCCGGATCCAGACCGGCGGGGCGGGCGCCTGCCCCCGGCCCTGCGCCAGGCCGCGGTCCAGCGTCGCCAGGATCGGCGCGATGGCGAAAGGGTCGAGCCGGCCGGCCACCATATGCCGCAGGAGCCGCCGGCGCTGCCCTTCGCGCAGCCAGCCCGCATCGCCGCCGTGCCGCGCGGCGAAGATCGCGGCGGAACGGCCGATGGCGGTCAGATCGCGCGGCACCCCGGCCTCGCCCCGGACGGCGCCGGGGGCGGCGCCATGGATCACCTGAGCCGCCGGGACCACCGCCGTCAGCCCCCGCGGAAACCGCGCCGCCATGCGCAGGTTCACGTCGCTTTCGTCCAGGTAATAGGCGAAAGCCGGATCGAAGCCGCCGATCTGCAGCAGCGCATCGCGGCGAAAGCCGGAATTGGTGCCGATGGTGCTGACCGGGCAGCCGTTCTCGGGCGCAAGCAGCGCGGTTTCGGCGACATGCAGCGACAGGGTGGCGCCCGAAGGCGTGATTCGCTCGGCCCGGACCTGCCAGCGCAGCCCGTCGGGCCCGCGGGTGAAGCCGGTGGCGGCGATGACGCGCGGATCGGCAAAGGGCGCGGCCAGCGCCCCGGCCCAGCCCGGCTCGGCCAGCGCGTCGTCGTCGATGAACAGCACCACCTCGCCCGCCGCCAGCGCCAGCCCCTCGTTGCGCGCGGCCGAGATATTGGCCTGGTCGAAGGCCAGCCGCTTGGCCGGCAGTTCCGGGCAGATGCCGACGGCGGCGGGATCGGCCACCAGCACCAGTTCGAAACCGGCATGGCCCTGGCCGGCCAGCGAGGCCAGGCAGCGCGCCAGCGCCTGCGGCCGGTGGCGCGAGACGACGATGATGCTGATCGAAGGCAGCCCGCCTTCGGGCATCAGGCGATGCCCATGCGCTGCATCATCGCTTCCAGCTTGGGCACGTCCGAGGGGTTGTTCAGTTCCCAGAACTCGCGGCCCTTCGCCTCGACCTCGACGCAGAGGATGCGGCGGCCGCGTTCCAGGAAGCGCAGCTGCTCAAGCCCTTCCAGCGCCTCCAGCCGGCCCTCGTCCCAGGTCGGGTATTCGGCCAGCGCCGCCGGGCGATAGGCATAGACGCCGACATGGTGAAAGACCGGCGTCGGCTCGCTGGGGCCGAAATCCGCCGAGGCATAGGGAATCACTTCCTTGGAGAAATACAGCGCCCGCCGGTCATGGCCGAAGACGGCGGTGGTGCCGCCGACGCGCCCCGCCACCCGGTCGGCGATCAGGTCCGAGCGCATGGCCCCCGAACAGCGCAGGACCGGCGTGGCCACGTCGGCGCCGGGATCGGCGCGCAGCCCGGCGACCAGTTCCTCGACGAACCAGGAAGGCGTCAGCGGCGCGTCGCCTTGCAGGTTCACCACGATCTCGGGCGACACGCCCAGATTGGCCACCGCCTCGGCGCAGCGCTCGGTGCCGTTGCGGGCGGCGGTCGAGGTCATGGCGACCTCGGCCCCGAAACCCTCGGCATGGGCGCGGATGCGCTCGTCGTCGGTGGCGACGATCACCCGGTCGATGCCCTGGACGGCCCGCGCCGCCTCCCAGCTGCGGCGGATAAGCGACAGCCCCGCGCCGGTCGCGCCGCGCAGCTCGACCAGCGGCTTGCCGGGATAGCGGGTCGAGGCGTGGCGGGCGGGGATGACGATGACGACGGACATGGGCGTCAGTCCTTGACCAGCAGCACGCCGGGGGCGAAGGCGATGAAGAACGGGTTCTCGAACCCCGGCTTGCCATAGGTCAGCGGCGCGTGGTCATCGAATCGCACCACCTCGCCGCCCGCGCCGCGCAGCACCGCGTCGCCCGCGGCGGTGTCCCATTCCATCGTCCGGCCCAGGCGCGGGTAAAGATCGGCCTCGCCCGTCGCCACCAGGCAGAACTTCAGCGAGCTGCCGGCCGAGGTCATGTCGCGCACCCCGTAGCGGGCGATATAGTCGTCCGTCGCCGCGTCGCGATGCGATTTCGAGGCGACGACCATCAGCGCCCGGTTGTCGGGCGTCGAGTTGACGCCGATGGGCGTCAGCTCGCCCGGTTCTTCGCCGAAGGGGCCCTTTTCCTCGACCGAGCCGCCCTGCGCGGTGGTATAGAACAGCCGTCTCTTGGCCGGGGCATAGACCACGCCCAGCCGCGGCACGCCGTTTTCCACATAGGCGATGTTGACGGTGAAATCGCCGCGACGCTGCACGAATTCCTTGGTGCCGTCCAGCGGATCGACGATCAGGAAGGTCGAAAGGCTCTGGCCATGGGTCGCCGCCTGTTCCTCGGTCACCAGCGCGATGTCGGGGAAGGCCGCGCGCAGCCCGGCCGAGATCAGCGCGTCGGCGGCCTCGTCGGCCTCGGTCACGGGCGAGGCGTCGGATTTGGCGCGCACATCGAAATCCTCGGCGCCATAGATCTTCATGATCTCGTCGCCGGCCCGCAGGGCAAGACGTCGCATTTCGGCAATCATTCGATCGAATTGCATGGTTTTTCCTTTCCGTCCCGAAGCATCGGGGATGCGGCGCCGATTGAACACGGCTGTCGGCTTCCTTATGATGCGGCGGACCGCGCAGGGCAAGCACCCCGCGAAAGCCATAACCGAAACCGCAGCCAGAGCCATCCCGACCATGTTCACCCAGCACCGCAGCCGCAACATGGTCGAGGCCGCTTTCACCACGCTGTCGCTGATCTATCACGTGACGGTCAACAACCTGCGCAAGGGCCAGCGCAACGCCGTGGTCGGGCTGATCATGACGGTGGTGCAGGCCATCAGCATGATCCTGGGCTTCTATCTGCTTTTCGCCATCATGGGCATGCGCCACGCGCCGATCCGGGGCGACTACATCGTCTATATCATGTCCGGGATCTTCATGTTCATGGCCCATTCGCAGGCCATGGGCGCGGTGGCCATGGCCGGCAACCCCAACAACCAGATGATGAAGCACGGGCCGATGAACACCGCGGTGATGATCTCGGCCGCGGCGCTCGCCTCGCTCTACAAGCAGACCTTCTCGGCCGTCGTGGTGCTGAGCGGCTATCACTACATGATCCAGCCGATCCAGATCGACAACCCGCTGGCCTGCTATGCCATGCTGGTGCTGGCCTGGTTCTCGGGCTGCTGCATCGGGCTGATCTTCCTGGCCCTGCGGCCCTGGTGGCCGCAGGCGGCGCAGGTGCTGACGCAGTTCTACCAGCGCATCAACATGGTGTTTTCCGGCAAGATGTTCGTGGCGAACCTGATGCCCAGCGCGATGCTGCAGATGTTTTCCTGGAACCCGCTGTTCCACCTGATCGACCAGACACGCGGCTTCGCCTTCATCAACTATTCGCCGCGCAACTCGTCGCTGGACTATCCGCTCTATGCCACGCTGACGCTGCTGATGATCGGGCTGATGGCGGAATACGCGACCCGCAAGGCGGTCTCGATCAGCTGGGCGGCCGGCCGGTGACGGCGGCCCCCGCCCCCTCTCCTGCGCCCCCGCCCGCCGGGTCGCGCCCGCCGCCGCAGGAGCGCTTGCGACACGGGCGCGGGGCGCATGTTTTCTGCCCTCGGGTCTGCTTGCAGCCCGCCAGACCCCTTCCTATATAGGCCCATGAAGTTCGAAGGGTTCCTGAACCAGGCGCCCTTCGGTCAACCCAGGGATCGGGCTTCGGGGGCCGCTTGTGGACCCAAGGCCCAGAATATCGCCGCAAGAAAGGTTATTGCATGTCCAAAGTCATCGGCATCGACCTCGGAACCACCAACAGCTGCGTCGCCATCATGGATGGCAGCCAACCCAAGGTCATCGAGAATTCGGAAGGCGCGCGCACCACGCCCTCGATCGTCGCCTTCACCGACAGCGAGCGTCTGGTCGGCCAGCCCGCCAAGCGCCAGGCCGTCACCAACCCGTCGAACACGGTCTTTGCCGTCAAGCGCCTGATCGGCCGCCGCACCACCGACGCGGAAGTCGAGAAGGACAAGAAGCTGGTCCCCTATGCCATCGTGGACGGCGGCAATGGCGACGCCTGGGTCGAGGTGCGCGGCGACAAGTATTCGCCCAGCCAGATTTCCGCCTTCATCCTGCAAAAGATGAAGGAAACCGCCGAATCCTACCTGGGCGAGACCGTCACCCAGGCCGTCATCACCGTGCCCGCCTATTTCAACGACGCCCAGCGCCAGGCGACCAAGGACGCCGGCAAGATCGCTGGCCTCGAAGTGCTGCGCATCATCAACGAGCCGACCGCGGCCGCGCTGGCCTACGGCCTCGACAAGAAGGACAGCAAGACCATCGCGGTCTATGACCTCGGCGGCGGCACCTTCGACATCACCATCCTGGAAATCGACGACGGCCTGTTCGAGGTGAAATCCACCAACGGCGACACCTTCCTGGGTGGCGAGGACTTCGACATGCGCATCGTGAACTACCTCGCCGAGGAGTTCAAAAAGGAACATGGCGTCGACCTGACCAAGGACAAGATGGCGCTCCAGCGCCTGAAGGAAGCCGCCGAGAAGGCCAAGATCGAGCTGTCCAGCTCCAGCCAGACCGAGATCAACCAGCCGTTCATCTCGATGGACAAGGATTCGGGCACGCCGCTGCACATGGTCATGAAGCTGACCCGCGCCAAGCTGGAAAGCCTGGTCGGCGACCTGATCAAGCGCACGATGAAGCCGGTCCAGGACGCGCTGAAGGACGCCGGCATGTCCAAGGGCGACATCGACGAGATCGTGCTGGTCGGCGGCATGACCCGCATGCCCAAGGTGGTCGAGGAAGTGACCGCCTTCTTCGGCAAGGAACCGCACAAGGGCGTGAACCCCGACGAGGTGGTGGCGCTGGGTGCGGCCATCCAGGCCGGCGTGCTGCAGGGCGACGTCAAGGACGTGGTTCTGCTGGACGTGACGCCGCTGTCGCTGGGCATCGAGACGCTGGGCGGCGTGTTCACCCGGCTGATCGACCGCAACACCACCATCCCGACCAAGAAGTCGCAGATCTTCTCGACCGCCGAGGACAACCAGAACGCCGTGACCATCCGGGTCTTCCAGGGCGAGCGCGAGATGGCCGCGGACAACAAGCTGCTGGGCCAGTTCAACCTGGAAAACATCCCGCCGGCGCCGCGCGGCATGCCGCAGATCGAAGTGACCTTCGACATCGACGCCAACGGCATCGTCTCGGTTTCGGCCAAGGACAAGGGCACCGGCAAGGAGCAGAAGATCACCATCCAGGCCTCGGGCGGCCTGTCGGATGACGAGATCGACCGCATGGTCAAGGACGCCGAGGCCAATGCCGAGGCCGACAAGCAGCGCAAGGAGCTGGTCGAGGCCAAGAACCAGGCCGAAAGCCTGATCCACACCACCAGGAAGTCGCTGGAAGAGCATGGCGACAAGGTGGACGGCTCGACCGTCGAGGCGATCGAGTTGGCCGTGGGCGCGCTGGAAGAGGCCCTCAAGTCCGAGGATGCCGGCAAGATCAAGGGCGGCATCCAGAACCTGATGGACGCCTCGATGAAGCTGGGCGAGGCCATCTACAAGGCCAGCCAGGCCGAGGCGGGCGCCGGCGAGACCGAGCGCGACGCCGGCCCGCGCGACGTGGATGACGAGATCGTCGATGCCGACTTCGAGGATCTCGGCGAAGACAAGCGCAAGTAAGCGCGATGTGAGCCACCCGGCCGGCCCGATGCAGACCCGCACGGGCCGGTCATTTCTTGAAAGACCCCGGACGCGATGAACATGGCGAAACGTGATTATTACGAGGTGCTGGGCGTTCCTCGGGGCGCCTCGGCCGACGAGATCAAGAAGGCCTACCGCTCCAAGGCAAAGCAGCTGCACCCCGACCGCAACAAGGATTGCAAGCTGTCCGAGGCCGCGTTCAAGGAAGTGAACGAGGCTTACGATTGCCTTAAGGACGACCAGAAGAAGGCCGCCTACGACCGTTTCGGCCATGCCGCCTTCGAGAATGGCGGCGGCGGCTTCGGCCGCGGCAACGGCCAGGGCGATTTCGGCTCGGCCTTTGCCGACGTGTTCGAGGATCTGTTCGGCGACATGATGGGCCGCCGGGCCGGGGGCGGGGGGCGCTCGCGCGCCAGCCGCGGCCAGGATCTGCGCTACAATCTGCGCGTCTCGCTGGAGGAAGCCTTCAACGGCGTGCAAAAGACCATCACCGTGCCCGGCTCGGTCGCCTGCGGCGCCTGCAACGGCACCGGCGCCGAGGGCGCGGTCGAACCCGCCACCTGCCCCACCTGCTCGGGGATGGGCAAGGTCCGGGCGACGCAGGGTTTCTTCACCGTCGAGCGCACCTGTCCGACCTGCAACGGCCAGGGCCAGATCGTCAAGAATCCCTGCCAGGAATGCCGCGGCGCCGGCCGCGTCCAGAAAGAGCGCACGCTTTCGGTGAACATCCCCGCCGGGGTCGAGACCGGCACCCGCATCCGCCTGGCCGGCGAGGGCGATGCCGGCATGCGCGGCGGTCCGGCGGGCGATCTCTATATCTTCATCGAGGTCAAGGAACACCCGATCTTCATGCGCGACGGCCGCATGCTGGCCTGCCAGGTTCCGGTCAGCATGGCCACCGCCGCCTTGGGCGGCGAGATCGAGGTGCCGACCATCGACGGCGGCCGCTCGCGCGTCAAGGTTCCGGCCGGGACGCAATCGGGCAAGCAGCTGCGGCTGCGTGGCAAGGGCATGCCGCCCCTGCGCCACGGGCCGGGGCTGAACGGCGAGCCCGGCGACATGCTGATCGAGCTGGCGGTCGAAACCCCGGTGAACCTGACCGCGCGCCAGAAGGAGCTTTTGCGCGAGTTCGAGGCGATCCACGCGGACAACAACCCGCAGACCCATGGATTTTTCCAGAAGATCAAGGGTTTCTGGGACGAGATGAAAGGGTGATCCGGCGTTAACCGCCTGTTCATCTTTCCATGCCAGTCTGGCGGCATGGAACCGAATCGCGCCTTTCACGAAGCTCCGCTTCCGCTTTTCGCCCCCGTGCCAGGATCCGCGGGGGACGAAGCGCCGCTCGCCGGGACTGCCCTCCCGGCGCGCGGCAACCGCCCGCCCAGCTATATCGCCGATCACCGCGCCCGGCTGCGCGACCGTTTCATGCAGGGCGGCGCGGCCGCGATGCCCGATTACGAGTTGCTGGAGCTGGTGCTGTTCCGCGCCATTCCGCGCCAGGACGTGAAGCCGCTGGCGCGCCGGCTGCTGGACCATTTCGGCGATTTCAACCGCGTGCTTTCGGCCCCGCCCACCCGGCTGGCCGAGGTTGCGGGCGCAGGCCCCGCCGTGGTGCAGGAGCTGAAGATCGTCGAGGCCGCGGCGCAGCGGCTGGCGCGCTCGCGCGTCATGCACCGCCCGGTGCTGACCAGCTGGGACGCGCTTCTGGACTATTGCCACACCGCCATGGCGCATCGCGAGATCGAACAGTTCCGCGTGCTTTACCTCGACCGCAAGAACGTGCTGATCGCGGATGAGGAACAGGCCCGCGGCACCGTCGATCACGTCCCGGTCTATCCGCGCGAGATCATGCGCCGGGCGCTGGAACTGACCGCCAGCGCGCTGATCCTGGTCCACAACCACCCCTCGGGCGACCCGACGCCGTCGCAGGCCGACATCAGCATGACCGCCCGCATCGCCGCCGCGGCCGAGGTGATGGGAATCGCCGTCCACGATCACCTGATCATCGGACGCTCGCGCGAGCTGAGCTTTCGCAGCGAAGGACTGCTTTAGCGCAAACAGCCGAAAAGCCGGCGCTTCCCGCGCAACCAAAATCCCACACCTGCGTCGATTTGCGGCGCTGGCTCGCACCGGGGCCGCTGGACTGACGCGGATTTGATCGCTAGAACCGCCCGGCGAGGGCTGTGCGATAAACACGACCCGTTCCGTCGTATCGCCCCGATTACGGGGCATAAATGGAGATCAGAACCGTGTCCCACGCAGACGAACACGCAGGCGACCACGGCGCCACCCGGAGGGACTTCCTCTACTACGCGACGGCCGGTGCCGGCACCGTCGCAGCCGGAGCCGCCGCCTGGACCCTTGTCAACCAGATGAACCCCTCGGCCGATGTCCAGGCGCTCGCCTCGATCCAGGTCGATGTCAGCGGCGTCGAGACCGGCACCCAGCTGACGGTGAAATGGCTCGGCAAGCCCGTGTTCATCCGCCGCCGCACCGAGGAAGAGATCGAGGGCGGCCGCGCGGTCCAGCTGAACCAGCTGATCGACCAGAGCGCCCAGAACCCCAACAAGCCCGACGCGCCCGCCACCGACGAAAACCGCACGCTGGACGAGGCCGGCGAATGGCTGGTGATGATCGGCGTCTGCACCCATCTGGGCTGCGTGCCGATCGGCGACGGCGCCGGCGATTTCGGCGGCTGGTTCTGCCCGTGCCACGGCTCGCATTACGACCAGGCCGGACGTATCCGCAAGGGCCCCGCGCCCGAGAACATGTGGATCCCCGTTGCCGAATTCCTTGACGAAACCACCATCAAACTGGGCTGAGGAGGCGCACATGGCCGGTATTCCCCACGACCATTACGAGCCCAAGACGGGTTTCGAGCGCTGGCTGCATCGCCGCCTGCCCGTCGTCAGCCTGGTATACGACACGCTGATGATCCCCACCCCCAAGAACCTCAACTGGTGGTGGATCTGGGGCATCGTGCTGGCCTTCTGCCTGGTGCTGCAAATCGCCACAGGCATCGTGCTGGTGATGCATTACACGCCGCATGTCGACCTGGCCTTCGCCTCGGTCGAGCATATCATGCGCGACGTGAACGGCGGCTACATGCTGCGCTACCTGCATGCGAACGGCGCCTCGCTGTTCTTCCTCGCCGTCTATATCCACATCTTCCGCGGCCTCTACTACGGCTCCTACAAGGCGCCGCGCGAAGTGACCTGGATCGTCGGCATGCTGATCTATCTGATGATGATGGGCACCGCCTTCATGGGCTACGTGCTGCCCTGGGGCCAGATGTCCTTCTGGGGCGCCACGGTGATCACCGGCCTCTTCGGCGCGATCCCCGGCATCGGCGAAGCGATCCAGACCTGGCTGCTGGGCGGCCCGGCGGTGGACAACCCGACGCTCAACCGCTTCTTCTCGCTGCATTACCTGCTGCCCTTCGTCATCGCGGCGCTGGTGGTGGTGCATATCTGGGCCTTCCACACCACCGGCAACAACAACCCGACCGGCGTCGAGGTCCGCCGCACCTCGAAGGAAGAGGCGAAGAAGGACACCCTGCCCTTCTGGCCCTATTTCGTGATCAAGGATCTGTTCGCGCTGGCCGTGATCCTGGTGGTGTTCTTCGCGATCGTCGGCTTCATGCCGAACTACCTGGGCCACCCCGACAACTACACCGAGGCGAACCCGCTGGTGACGCCGGCGCATATCGTGCCGGAATGGTATTTCCTGCCCTTCTACGCCATCCTGCGCGCCTTCACCGCCGACGTCTGGCTGGTGATGCTGGTCGAATGGCTGTCCTTCGGCATCATCGACGCCAAGTTCTTCGGCGTGATCGCGATGTTCGGCGCCATCCTGGTCATGGCGCTGGTGCCCTGGCTTGACACCTCGCGCGTGCGCTCGGGCCAGTATCGGCCGCTGTTCAAGTGGTGGTTCTGGCTGCTGGCGGTGGATTTCGTGGTCCTGACCTGGGTGGGCGCCATGCCGGCCGAGGGGATCTATCCCTATATCGCGCTGGCCGGGGCGGCCTATTGGTTCGCCTATTTCCTCATCATCCTGCCGCTGCTGGGCATTATCGAGAAGCCCGATCCCATGCCGCAGACCATCGAGGAAGACTTCAACGCCCATTACGGGCCCGAAACCCATCCTGCCGAGTAAGGAGAGGCAACAATGACCCTGAGAAACGCATCGCTCACGGCTGTTGCGGCCCTGACGGTTGCCCTGGCAGGCGGCGCCGTGGCGCAGGACGCAAGCACCGCGCCGGGCACGACGGCCCCCGCGGGCTCGAGCTACCAGACCAACGACACGGCCGCCCCGGCGGCCGAGCCGGCACCGGCGGCCGAAACCGCCGCGCCTGAAGCCGAAGCCACGGAAGAAGCCGCAGAGGAAGCACCCGCGGAAGAACCCGCCGCCGAGGAGCCTGCGGCGCAGGAAGCTCCGGCGGCAGCCGAGGAACCGGCCGCCGAGGCCGAGCCTGCTGCCGAGGAACCGGCGGCAACCGCCGAGGAAGCCCCGGCCGAGGCAGCCGAGGAGCCGGCTGCGGAAGAGCCTGCCGAGGCGGTCGAAGAGGCCCCTGCCGAGGAACCGGCAGCCGAGGAAGCTCCGGCTGAAGGCGAAGCCGCCGAGGCCGAGCCTGCTGCTGGGGAACCGGAAGCGGCCGCGGAAGAAGCCCCTGCCGAAGAGCCTGCGGCCGAGGAACCGGAAGCGGCCGCGGAGGAACCCCCCGCCGAGGAGGCCCCGGCCGAAGAGGAGGTTGTCGAGGAGGAAGCTGTCGAGGAAGCCCCGGCCGAACACGCCGAGGAGGCCGCCGACAGCCATGCCGTCGCGCATATCGAGGACATCTCGTTCAGCTTCGAAGGGCCCTTCGGCACCTTCGACCAGCACCAGCTGCAACGCGGCTTGCAGGTCTATACCGAGGTCTGCTCGGCCTGCCACGGCCTGCGCTATGTGCCGCTGCGGACGCTGGCCGACGAAGGCGGCCCGCAACTGCCCGAGGACCAGGTCCGCGCCTATGCCGCGAATTTCGACATCACCGATGCCGAGACCGGCGAGGATCGCCCGCGCGTTCCCACCGACCATTTCCCGACCGTGACCGGCGACGGCATGGGCCCGGACCTGTCGCTGATGGCCAAGGCGCGCGCCGGCTTCCACGGCCCCTATGGCACCGGCCTGTCGCAGCTGTTCAACGGCATCGGCGGCCCGGAATACATCCACGCGGTCCTGACCGGCTATGACGGCGAGGAAAAGGAAGAGGCGGGGACGGTGCTTTACCACAACGCCGCCTTCTCGGGGAACTGGATCCAGATGGCGCCGCCGCTCAGCGACGACCAGGTCACCTATGAGGACGGAACCCCGGCGACGGTCGATCAGATGGCCAGCGACGTGGCCGCCTTCCTGATGTGGACCGCCGAGCCGAAGATGATGGATCGCAAGCAGGTCGGCTTCGTCTCGGTGATCTTCCTGATCGTGCTGTCGGCCCTGCTCTACCTGACCAACAAGAAGCTGTGGCAGCCGATCAAGCATCCGCGCAAGCCGGAATGATCGCCCGCTCCTGATCCTGAAACGCGCCCCTCGGGGCGCGTTTTTCATGGCGCGGACGCGCTTTCGTCCCGGCCGATATGGACAAGCCGCCTGCGCGCCGTTCAGATGGGCCGGCGCGACACCGGCGAGGGGCGGGACATGACGATCTATAATCTCGGCTCGATCAACATCGACCATGTCTATCGCCTGCCCGCCCTGCCCCGTCCGGGCGAGACGCTGCACGCGCAATCCTATGCCCAGGGGCTGGGCGGCAAGGGGGCGAACCAGTCCGTCGCCGCCGCCCGCGCCGGCGCCGACGTCATCCACCTGGGCGCCATGGGCGCGGGCGACGACTGGGTGCCGCGGCGGCTTGCCGCAGCGGGGGTGCAGACCTCGGCCATCGCGCGGCTGCCAGGCCTCGCCACCGGCCATGCCATCATCCTGGTCGATGCGGCGGGCGAGAACTCGATCGTGCTGCATGGCGGCGCCAACCTGGCCCTGCCGGCCGAGCTGGCCCGCCCCGCCGGACTGGGCCGGGACGACATCCTGCTGATGCAGAACGAAACCAACCTGCAGGCCGAAGCCGCCCTGCACGCCCGCCGGGCCGGGGCGCGGGTGATCTATTCCGCCGCCCCGTTCAGCATCGCCGCGCTGCGCGAGGTGCTGCCGCATGTCTCGATCCTGGCGGTGAACGAGATCGAGGCCCGCGACACCTTCGCCGCCCTTGGCGAAGACCTGCCGGTCGAGGGCCTGCTGATCACCCGCGGCGCCGAAGGGGCCGAGTTCCGCGACCTGCGCAGCGGCCAGGCCTGGCACCAGCCGGCCTTCGCGGTGCAGGCGGTGGACACGACCGGCGCCGGGGATTGCTTTACCGGCTGGTTCGCCGCCGGGCTGGCGCGGGGCGAGACCCCGCCCGATGCCCTGCGCCACGCCGCCGCAGCCGCCGCGCTGCAAGTCACCCGCAAGGGCGCGGGCGACGCCATGCCCGACCGAGCCGAAGTCCTTGCCTTTCTGAAAGCGCAGCGCTGACCGCTTGCCCGCAGCCCCGCAGCCCCCTATCTGGAAACCCATGAGAATACCGTTCCTGAACCGCCCGGCCACCGTTGCCGTCCTGCGCCTGCAAGGCGCCATCGGGGTTGCCGGCCGCGGCGGCCCCGGCCTGTCCGACGCCGCCCTGGCGCCGCTGCTGGAGCGCGCCTTCAAGCGGCGCAAGCCCGTCGCCGTGGCGCTGGCCCTGAACTCGCCCGGCGGCTCGCCGGTGCAGTCCAGCCTGATCGGTGCCCGCATACGCCGCCTTGCCGAGGAACGCGAGATTCCGGTCCATGCCTTCGTCGAGGACGTGGCCGCCTCGGGCGGCTACTGGCTGGCGACGGCGGCGGATTACATCTGGGCCGACGACAGTTCGGTGCTGGGCTCGATCGGGGTGATCTCCTCGGGCTTCGGCTTTGCCGAGCTGATCCAGCGCCACGGCATCGAGCGGCGCGTGCATACCGCCGGCCGCTCGAAGTCGATGCTGGACCCCTTCCGCCCCGAGACGCCCGAAGATGTCGCCCGGCTGAACCGCCTGCTGGGCCCGATCCACGACGCCTTCAAGCAGCAGGTGCTGGCCCGGCGCGGCAACCGCCTGCCGCAGGACAGCGACCTGTTCACCGGCGAGATCTGGACCGGCCGCGAGGCGGTCGAACTGGGGCTGGCGGACGGCATCGCCCACCTGGTGCCCAAGATGCGCGAGCTTTACGGCAAGGAGGTGCGCTTCCTGACCTATGGCCAGCGCGTGCCCCTGTTGCGCCGCTTCGGCCTTTCCGCCGATGACCTGATCGACGGAATCGAGGAACGCGCCGCCTTCGCGCGCTTCGGGGCGGGGCGCGGATGATCAAGACCGTCATCCTGTGCCTGCTCATCATCATCGCGCTGGCGCTGGCCGCCGGTCCGGGGGTGCGCCGCGTGATCGCGCGGCTGCTGGGGATCGGGCGGAAATGACCGCGCTGGTGACCGGAGGCGCCCGCCGGCTGGGGCGGGCCATCACCCTGTATCTGGCCCGGCGCGGGCTGGACGTGGCGATCCATTACCAAAGCTCGGCCGCCGAGGCCGAGGCCACCGCCGCCGAGGCCCGCGCCCTGGGCGTGCGGGCCGAGGTCTTCGGCGCGGACCTGCTGGACCTGGACCAGAGCGAGGCGCTGGTGGACCGCGCCCATGCCGCGCTGGGGCCGCTGGCGCTGCTGGTGAACAATGCCTCGATCTTCGAATACGACAACATCGCCACGGCGACGCGCGACAGCTGGGACCGGCACATGGGCTCGAACCTGCGCGCGCCCTTCGTGCTGACGCAGGCCTTCGCGCGGCAGGCCCCCAGGGCCGACCGCAGCGGGGCCGAGCCGGTGGCGCGGGCGCTGGTGGTCAACATGATCGACCAGCGCGTGCTGAAGCCCACGCCCGAGTTCATGACCTATTCGCTGGCCAAGGCCGGGCTGTGGTGGCTGACGCGGACCTCGGCCCAGGCCCTGGCGCCCGAGATCCGCGTCAATGCCATCGGCCCCGGCCCGACCATGCAGGGCACCCGCCAATCCGACCGGCATTTCGCCAACCAGCGCGCCGCGACCATCCTGCAACGCGGCGCCGGGCCCGAGGATGTCTGCGCCGCCCTGGGCTACCTGATGGACGCGCCCTCGGTCACCGGACAGCTGATCTGCGTGGACGGCGGCCAGCACCTTGCCTGGCGCACCCCCGACGTGCTGGGCGTCGAATAAGGCGGAAAATCGCCTGCCCGCGGCAAGTTGTCCACTTTGCGGAAGGCGTTCACGCAATCTTCACGATTCTGCTAAGAAATTCAGTCGATTGCGGAGGAGAGAAAAAATATTCTCATAAATCAAACAGTTACAATACTGCCTAGAATTTGTGCAAAGTAACGAAACCCCAAGAAACGCTAATTGAACATGTGATACTCCCAAGCTCACCCACAGAGTTATCCACAGATTCCGTGGACAGGATTCAGCTTGAACTTTCCTGCCCGAACTTGCAGCCGAGCCCGAGAATCATTTTGTTAACAAGATGACCGATTCCACCCCAGAAACGCGCCCCTCCAAGACCGGCCATGCGCTGATCCAGGACTATCTGCGGACGCTCGACGGCTCGCCGGGGGTCTATCGCATGCTGGACCAGCAGGGGGCGGTGCTTTACGTCGGCAAGGCCCGAAACCTCCGGGCCAGGGTCTCGAACTATGCGCGCGGCACCGGGCATTCGGCACGGATCGCGCGGATGATCCGCGAAACCTGCTCGATGATGTTCCTGACCACGCGCACCGAGACCGAGGCGCTGCTCTTGGAGCAGAACCTCATCAAGCAGCTCAAGCCGCGCTACAACGTGCTCTTGCGCGACGACAAGAGCTTTCCGAACATCCTGGTCGCCAAGTCGCATCCCTTCGCCCAGATCAAGAAGCATCGCGGCGCCAAGGCGGAAAAGGGCGATTACTACGGCCCCTTCGCCAGCGCCGGGGCGGTGAACCGGACGCTGAACCAGCTGCAGCGGGTGTTCCTGTTGCGATCATGCACCGACGCTACCTTTTCCAGCCGGACGCGGCCCTGCCTGCTTTACCAGATCAAGCGCTGCAGCGCGCCCTGCGTCGGCCGCATCGGGCTGGAGGAATACAACAGCCTGGTCGCCGATGCCGAGCTGTTCCTGCAGGGCAAGACCACGCGCATCCAGGCCGACCTGGCGCGCGAGATGGCCGAAGCCGCCGAGGCGATGGAATACGAACGCGCCGCCGCGCTGCGCGACCGCATCAAGGCACTGACCGCCGTGCAATCGGTGCAGGCGATCAACCCGCGCGGCGTCCCCGAGGCCGACGTGATCGGCCTGCACATGGAGGGCGGGCAGGCCTGCGTGCAGGTCTTTTTCATCCGCGGCAACCAGAGTTGGGGCAACCGCGACTTCTACCCCAAGCTGAACGGGGTGGAATCGGCCGACGAGGTGATGCAGGCGTTCCTGGCGCAGTTCTACGACGGCAAGGTGCCGCCGCGGCTGATCCTGCTGTCGCATGGCATCGAGGATCCCGACCTGATGACCGATGCGCTGTCGGAAAAGGCCGGGCGCAAGGTCGTGCTGGGCGTGCCCCGGCGCGGCGAAAAGGCCGAGCTGGTGGAAAACGCCCTACGCAACGCCCGCGAAAGCCTGGCGCGGCGCATGTCCGAAAGCGCCGCGCAGCAGCGGCTGCTGGAGGGCCTGGCCGAGGCGCTGGACCTGCCCGCGGTGCCGCAGCGCATCGAGGTCTATGACAACAGCCATATCCAGGGCACCAATGCCGTGGGCGGCATGGTCGTCGCCGGCCCCGAGGGCTGGATCAAGAGCCAGTATCGCAAGTTCAACATCAAGGGCACCGAGATCACGCCGGGCGACGATTTCGGCATGATGAAAGAGGTGCTGACCCGCCGCTTCTCGCGCCTGCTGAAAGAGGATCCCGACCGCCAGACCGACACCTGGCCCGATCTTCTGCTGATCGACGGCGGCGCCGGGCAGGTCTCGGCCGTGCATGAGATCATGGCCGAGATGGGGGTCGAGGACATCCCGATGGTCGGCGTCGCCAAGGGCGAGGACCGCGACCACGGCAAGGAAGAGTTCCACCGCTACGGCCAGCGCCCCTTCGCGCTGCGGATGAACGACCCGGTCTTGTATTTCATCCAGCGCCTGCGGGACGAGGCGCATCGCTGGGCCATCGGCACGCATCGCGCCAAGCGGGCCAAGGCGGTGATGGCGAACCCGCTGGACGAGATCCCCGGCATCGGCGCGGCCCGCAAGCGCGCTCTGCTGCAGCATTTCGGCAGCGCCAAGGCGGTCAGCCGCGCCGGCCTGGCCGATCTGGTCGCGGTCGAGGGGATCAGCGAATCCATGGCGCAGAAGATCGTCGATCACTTCCACAAGGGCTGACAGGAGGAAGCCATGGAGGACAGCATCCGCGCATTCTTCGCCCGCTACGAACGGCTGTTCACGCAGGCGCTGGCCGGCGAGGCGGATATGGAGGAGGTCGCCGCGCTTTACGCGCCCGAGTTTATCGCCGCTTCTCCGGCGGGTGTCAGGGCGGGCCGGAACGACGACCAGCTAAGGCAGGCGATGGCCCAGGGCTATGCGCATTACCGTGCCATCGGCACCAAGGCGATGACGATCCGCGAGATCCGGCTTTCGCCGATGGACGCGCTGCATTGCCTGGCCCATGTCGGCTGGCGGGCCGTCTATGACCGGGGCGAGGGGCCGGATGTGACCATCGACTTCGAGGTGCATTACCTGGTGCAGATCCTCGACGGCACGCCCAGGGTATTCGGCTGGGTGACGGGCGACGAAGAGGCGCTGCTGAAGCAGCACGGCATCCTCTGATCAGCGGCAGCGCGCCGGGTTCACCCCCACCGCGTTGAGGCCCCAGTCGGTCATCTGCGCGACAAGCTGCTGGCCGGCCGCATCGAAGGCCGGGATCAGGTCGGCCGTCTTCGTCGTCGCCGCCTGGGCCGTGGCGGTGAAATGCCCGCGCGAGACGACGCGGGCGTCCATCTCGCGCACCATCTGCGCATCGACGGACAGCTTGATGACGGCCCCCTGCCCCGCGACCTCGGCGTTGAAGTCGTTGATCTCGGAGATCAGCGCGTAATCGCCCGCCGCGCCCAGCGGCGCGCGGCCGACATGGGTGAAGGCATCATAGACGGCAAAGCCGCGCACCAGCAGGGTTTGCAGCGTTACCGGCACCGTGTCGCCCCAGCGCGCATCGGGCAGGTATTGCGTCTGCAACTGGTTCGGCCGGATCATGATGCGATCGGTGTCCAGCGTGCCGCGCGCCTTGGGCGGCTCGATCACCAGCTCGGCCAGCCGGCCGCGGCCGCAGCTCCGCGGCACGTCCGAGGGCGGGCGCAGCTCGAACACGTCGCGGTCGGGCTCGCCCTCCAGCGCGCGCAAGGCGGCGCAGCCCGGCAGGGTCAGGGTCAGGACAAGCAAGGCGGCGGCAAGACGCATGGCAGACCTCTCAGCGGCGGAACTCGGGCGCGCGCGGCCCCGAGAAGATTTGCGAGGGGTTGCGCCGCAACGCCGAGACCAGCTCGTTCAGATTGCCCACCAGCCCGCGCAGATCGGCGGCCATGCGGGTGAATTGCGGCAGCCCCTCGCGGGTGAAAGCCTGCACCGGGGCGCGGGCGCTGTCCAGCATCCCGCGCAGGCTGGCAAAGGCGGTCTCGGCGCTGTCGGCGGCATTGCGCAGCCGCTCGGTGATCTCGGGCAGGTCGGCGACCACGCGGTCGATGGCCTCGTTCGCCTTGCCCAGCGTCACGCGCAGGTCGGCCACCACCGGCTCCACATTGCTGTTGATGACCCGGTCGGCGCCGTCGAAGGCCCGCTCGGCCGAGGCCAGCGTGCGGCTTCCGACCTCCAGGGCCGCGTCCAGGTTGTCGAGGCTCTGGTCCGCGCGCCCGGCCAGCCGGGTCAGGTCGGATTGCAGCGTGGCGGCGGTCTGGTCCAGCCGCTGCGTCAGCGCCTTGAGGTCGCCCGCGACATAGGCGCGCACCTCGTCCAGCGTGGCGGTGCCCGAATCCAGCGCCGTGTCGACCTTGGCCGCGCTTTCGGTGAACTTGGCCAGCGCAGTGTCGGCATTGCCCAGCGTCGTCTCGGCCGCGGCGCTGAGCCCGTCCAGCCGCTCGCCGAAGGCCGAGATGTCGGATGCGGCCGAGGCGATGGAATCGGTGGCCGTGGTCACGTCAGCCAGCGCCTTGTCCAGGTTGGCGCTGGAGCGTTCCACATTGTCCAGGATGTTGCGCACCCGGCTTTGGTTTTCGTCGCCGAGAAGCTGGGTCAGCTGCTCTGCCACGGTGTTCAGCCGCGAAATCATCTCGGGGCCCTGGTCCGACAGCGTTTGCAGCGCCGAGCGGTTGGCGGCGATGACCGGGATCGAATCCGGGTCCACGTCGCGCAGCAGCGGCGAATCGGGCCGGCCCGAGGTGATCGCAACATTGGCGACGCCGGTGACGCCCTGGATCTCGATGGCGGCGCGGGAATCGGTGCGCACCGGCGTATCCTCGGCCACCTCGATGCGGACCCGGACCGCGCCGTTCACGCTTTGCGACAGCTGCATGTCCACCACCTTGCCGACGGAAAGCCCGGCGAAAAGCACCTCCGAGGATATGCCCAGGCCCGACACTTCCGGGAAATAGATGTCGTAATAGGCGAATTGCCGGTCCAGTTGCAGCTTGGCAAACCACATCAGGAACAGCAGCATCCCCAGGAAGCCGGCGATGGTGAAGGCTCCGATCAGGACGTAATTGGCCTTGGTCTCCATGGGCTTACTCCTTTGCGCGGCCGGTGGCCATGGCGGCGCGGGCGCGGGGCCCGTGGAAATACTCATGCACCCAGGGGTGATCGACCCGGAGCATTTCGGCCATGGTGCCGCTGACCAGCACCTTGTTTTCCGCCAGAACCGCGATGCGGTCGCAGCAGGCATGCAGCGTATCGAGGTCATGCGTGACCAGGAACACCGACAGGTCCAGCGCATCGCGCAACTCGACGATCAGGCGGTCGAAGGCATCGGCGCCGATCGGGTCCAGCCCCGCCGTCGGCTCGTCCAGGAACAGGATCTCGGGGTCCAGCGCCAGCGCGCGCGCCAGCCCTGCGCGCTTTCTCATGCCGCCCGACAGGTCCGAGGGGTATTTGTCATTGGCGCTCCACGGCAGCCCGGCCATCGAGACCTTGAGTTCCGCCAGTCCACGCCGCGCCTCGGGCGCAAGCCCCGGCACGGCGCGCAGCGGCACCTCGACATTCTCGCGCACGGTCAGCGAGGAAAACAGCGCGCCGCCCTGGAACATCACGCCCCAGCGCCGCTCCAGCGCCTCGCGCGCGGGGCCGGCCAGCGCGCCCACGTCCTGGCCAAAGACCCGCACCGTGCCGGCGGTGGGGCGGTTCAGCCCGACGATGGTGCGCAGCAGCACCGATTTCCCGGTGCCCGAGCCGCCGACCACGCCCAGGATCTCGCCCTGCCGCAGGTCGAGGTCCAGCCCGTCATGCACGACATGGCGGCCGAACTGGGTGCGCAGGCCCCGGACCTCGATGATATTGCCGCTCACAGCCCCACCTCGGAGAAGAAGATCGAGAACAGCGCATCGGCGACGATCACCGCGAAGATGGCGTTGACCACGGCGCGCGAGGTCTCGGCGCCCAGCGATTCCGCGTCCTTGCCCACCTTCATCCCGGCATGGCAGCCGATGACGCCGATGATCAGCGCAAAGACCGGCGCCTTGGACAGGCCGACGATGACATGGTCCACGCTGGTATCCGCCAGCAGCCGATAGCGGAACATCGAGGGCGAGATGCCCAGCTCGATCCAGGACATCAGCGCGCCGCCGACCAGCCCGGCGATATTGGCGATCAGCCCCAGGATCGGCAGGGTGATGATCAAGGCCAGCACGCGCGGCAGGATCAGCACCATGTCCGGGTCCAGCCCCAGCGTGCGCATGGCGTCGATTTCCTCGTTCATCTTCATCGAGCCGATCGAGGCGGTCAGCGCCGAGGCGGTGCGCCCGGCGACGATGATCGCCGTCAGCAGGATGCCCAGCTCGCGCAGAATGGAGATGGCGATCAGGTCGATGACAAAGACCTCGGCCCCGAACTGGCGCAATTGCACCGCGCCCTGAAAGGCCAGCACGATGCCGATCAGAAAGGACATCAGCGCCACGATGGGCACGGCGCGCAAGCCCGTCTCCTGGCAGTGATACACCAATGAGGTGAAACGGAAATCGCCCGGATGCCGGATGCCGCGCGCCAGGGCGGCCAGGAAGCGGCCCAGGTATTCCGCGATCTCGCGCAGGAACAGCAGCGCCGCGGCCATGCGCCGCCCGGTCTGTTCCAGCATCCGCCGCCAGCCGGCGGGCGCGGCGGTTTCGGCATCGGGCTGCGGCAGCGCCTGGCGCACGGTGTCGAGCAGCCGGGCCTGCGCCCCGGTCAGCCCGTCCAGCTGCGCGCCTTGGCGTTCGCGCCCGACCAGATACCAGGCGGCGGCGGTGTCGATGCGCGTCAGCCCCGACAGTTCCAGCCGATGCGCCGCGCCGGCCTCGGGCGGCAGCTGGCCCAGCGTCCAGACCGTGAACTCGCCCGCCAGCAGCAAGGCGCCGTCCGAAACCGCGGCGCTGAGCTTGGGATCTGCGGGAAGGCTGGCCATGACGGTCCCGTTCGCAAAGGGTGAGTGGGATTCATCCAGCGATTGCGCGGGTTTGTCAAATCCGCAGGACCGTTCCGGCCCAGGGCTGTGGCCGATCCGTCCCGGCCCAGGCGACGCAGCCGCCGGAAAAGGAAAATTTAACCAAGGTTCCCAAATTGTACATATTGACTAGAACACACGCTCTGGTTTAGTTGGGCGCATTCCGTTTTCTTCGCGCGGGCGGCGGTGCCGCACCGGGCGGGCCGGGGCGAAACGCGCTGCGGGCCGTGGGGTCCATAGGGCGTGGCCGGCCAGGAAAATCGCTTGCGGCATCGCCCGCGGCCCCTGCGGCCAGGGCCATGCCGGGGAAGGCTCCTCGGGATCCGGCTGAACGAGTGTCATTTTGACCATGATCCCGAGGACGGCCACCCCCTAGCCCTGCGCCAGGGCGCGCATCATCCTGACCGGCTCGGTCCGGGCCAGGCGCAGCACATGCGCCATATAGGGCTGTTGCAGATCCTCGGTCCGCAGCGCGGCGTAAAGCCGGCGCAGCATGCCCTGGCGACCCAGCGGCAGCAGCGCCAGTTCGGGATTGCCGGCCTGGGCGCGCAGCACCCAGTCGGGCATCACCGCCACCCCGCGCCCCGAGGCGATCAGCATCAGCGCGATGGCGGTCTGCTCGACCTGGCGGACCTGGGCGGGCTCGACCCCGGCCGGGTCGAGGAATTGCGAAAACACGTCCAGCCGCGCCCGCTCCATCGGATAGGTGATCAGCGTCTCGCCCGCCAAATCGGCCGGCTCGGCATAGCCCTTGGCGGCCAGCGGATGGCTGGCGGCAACCACCATGGTCGGCGCATAATCGAAGAGCGGCTGGAAGGTGATGCCCGAAATCTCATCGGGATCGGACGAGATCACCATGTCCACCTGCCCCCGCTGCAAGGCGGGCAGCGCCTTCAGCGCCAGGCTGGAGCGGATGTCCAGATCGACCTCGGGCCAGGCACGGCGGAACTGGTCCAGCACCGGCAACAGCCAGTCGAAGCAATGGTGGCATTCCATCGCCATATGCAGCCGGCCGGCGCGGCCCAGTTCGACGGCGCGGAACTCGGCCTCGGCCGCGTCGATCAGCGGCAAGACCTGCTCGGCCGTGCGCAAGAGCCGCATCCCCGCCGCCGACAGCCGCAGGGGCTTGGTCTTGCGCAGGAACAGCTCGACCCCCGCCTGCTCTTCCAGCGCCTTGATCTGGTGCGACAACGCCGATTGCGTCAGGTTCAGCACCTCGGCGGCGCGGGCAAGGCCGCCCTGTTCATGAATGGCGCGCAGGCTGCGCAGGTGGCGAAGTTCAAGGTGCATCTTGACTGAAACTCATGACGATCTTGAGGATTATGAATTTGTCTCACGTCGCGCGGCATGTCACAAGACCTGCGACAAAAGGATGGCACCATGACGACACCCGCGATCAGCTTCGAGTTCTTCCCGCCCCGGAACCTGGACCAGTCGTTCCGGCTGTGGGAGACGGCGCGCGCGCTGGCGCCGCTGGGGCCGGATTTCGTCTCGGTCACTTATGGCGCGGGCGGCACCACCCGGCAATTGACGCATGAGGCGGTGACGGCGCTGGCCAGCCATTACGGGCTGAACGTCGCCGCGCACCTGACCTGCGTCGATGCCACGCGCGAGGAGACGCTGCAGATCGTCCAGGACTACGCCGCCGCCGGCGTGCATGAGATCGTGGCGCTGCGCGGCGACGCGCCGCAGGGGCAGGACCGCTTTACCCCCCACCCCGAGGGTTTCGCCAATTCGGTCGAGCTGATCGAGGCCATCGCCGCGCGCGGCGACATGACCATCCGCTGCGGCGCCTATCCCGAGCCGCATCCCGAAAGCCCCGACACCGCCGCCGACGTGGCCTGGCTCAAGCGCAAGGTCGATGCCGGCGCGACATCGGCGATGACGCAGTTCTTCTTTGACGCCGAGACCTATTTCCGCTTTCGCGACGCCTGCCGCGCGGCGGGGATCGAGGCGCCGATCATCCCCGGCATCCTGCCGATCCAAAGCTGGGCCGGCACCCGCCGCTTTGCCGAACGCTGCGGCACCTCGGTCCCGCAATGGGCCGAGGACGCCTTTGCCGCCGCCGGCAAGGAGGGCGAGGCGCAGCTGGCGCTGGATGTCTGCGTCAAGCTGTGCGAGCGGCTGGTCGAAGGCGGCGTGGACAAGCTGCATTTCTATACGCTGAACAAGCCCGAGCTGGTGCTGAAGGTCTGCGCCGCGCTGGGAATCGAGCCCAAGGGCGAATTTTCGCGCGTGGCCTGAACCGGCAGCGGCGCCCCCGCGGCATCAGCCATCCGGCCCCTGTCCCGCAGGCGTGGCGATTTCCGGCTGCGGCACAGTCGCCGGCCGGGCCGGCGCTTCGGGAAGCCGCGGCCTTGCCCTGACCAGCCGGCGATGCGGACGCGGCGGCGCGGCATCGGCCAGCGCCCCGGCCAGCAGCGCCGGGCCGGTATAGGGGTGCGGCACGGAAGGATGCAGCATCTCGGACGGGTCCGCCCCGGCCAGGCGCGGCGCGCGCGCCAGGAAGGCCTTGCCCCAGTTGCGCCACGACCCGACCGAGGGCGCGGTGGCGTCGCAGTCGAAATGCCCGCGCCAGCCCTGGGGCAGCGGCAGGCCAAAGGCCTCGGCCCGCGACATCATCCAGACCAGCGGGATATTGGCCAGCGGCCGGGCATATTCCAGCCCGGACAGCTGGCCGCCCACATCCGGGTGGCAGCCGCGGAACCACATCTGCTCGATCCGGCCGGGGGCCGAGGCGCTGTCCCAGATCAGCGGCTGGAAGGCGGCCCGCGTCTCGTCCAGGGCCAGCGCCTGCACGCCATGCTCGACCTCGGCGCCCAGATGCGCGTCGTGAAAGCGAAAGCGCGGCTCGGTCAGCATCCACAGCAGCGGCAGCCGGATCCCCAGCGCCATCACCGTGTCGAAAACCCCGATCATGCGGATCGGCACGACCGGGTGGCAAAGCGCGGGGTCCAGCCGGCCGACCAGCCGGTCGCGGCCCTGGCGGTAAAGCTGCCAGGCCTGCTGCACGTTGCGGCGCGAGGCATGGGCATGGGTCAGCAGCCCGACCCGCCCGATCATGCCGGCAAGCGAGCGCGCGGCAAAGGCGCCGCGGGAATAGCCAAAGAAGAACAGCGGATTGCCCGGCCGCCATTCGCGGGCAAGCCAGGCATAGGCGTCGCAGATATGCCGTTCCAGCGCCGAGCCCATGGCCAGTTCCGGCAATGTGCGCCAGGCATCCCATTGCTGGCCGGGCGCATAATGCACCCCAAGCGGCGCCGGCAACGCCCCGCATTCGCCCGACAGCAGGGCATGGATGCGGGCGATGGACGACCTTCGCCCCTCGGTCAGCGAGGCGAAGGTGCCGTCCATCAGGACGACCTGGCATATCGGCGGGCGGGACGATTCCATCGTCCGACGCTAGCATGGAAACGCAAAGCGTCGATTAATCCCTATTCAAGCGCGTTCACGGTCAGGTGTGCCATCAGCCCGAACCCGTTGAAGCGGGTATTGGTGACGGTCGAATAGGCGCCCGCGCCGTGGAAGACGATATAGTCGCCCTCCTGGATATCGGCCGGCAGGGGCAGCTCACCCGGCAGCCGGTCCACCGAATCGCAGGTCGGGCCGAAGATCACCCGCGGCATCGGCTCGTCCTCGCGCGGGGTGCCCTCGGGCGTCAGCACCTGCAGCCGGTCGAGGTTGCCGACGATGGGCAGTTCGAACAGCCCGCCATAGACGCCGTCGTTCAGGAAGACGTTCTGGCCGTCGCGCACCGCCTTGACGCGGGCGATCAGCGCGAAGGCATCGGCGCATAGCCCGCGCCCCGGCTCGCAGACCAGCTGCGGCGCGTCAGCGCCGAAGGCTTCGTCGGTCACGCGCCGGATCAGGCCGAAGATCGCGGTCAGGTCCGGCTCGACCCCGGTCACGCGATGCGAGGGGAAGCCGCCGCCCACGTTCAGCCGCCGCGCCCGGACGCCGGCCATGGCGCAGATCTCGGCCGCGGTGGTGATATAGCTTTCCCAGGCATGCGGATCGACGCATTGCGTCCCCGGATGGAAGGTCAGCGAGGGGATATAGCCGCGATCCGACACCGCGCGCAGCAACTCCGCCGCCAGTTCCGGCGAGGCGCCGAACTTCGAGCCGAAGTCATAGGCCGCGCCCAGCACCGGCAGCTTGAAACGGGGCGAGATCTCGCAGCCCTCGGGGGCCACGCGGGCGAAAAGCTTGTCCAGCTCCGAACGGCTGTCCACCGACCAGGACTTGATCCCGGCCTCGACGGCATGGGCGATCTCGGCCTGCGAGCGCACGGGGTTGTGGTAATGGCGCGCCGCATCGGGGGCCAGCCGGCCGATCAGGTCGATCTCGTAGGGCGAGGCCACGTCGAAGCCCTTGATCCCGGCGGCGGAAAGCGTGCGGATCACCGCCTCGTCCGGGTTCGACTTGACCGCATAGGTGACGAGGCCGGGAAAGCCCTGCAGGAACCGCTGGGCGGTGGCGCGCAGGACCGAGGGGGCAAAGACCATGACCGGATTTTCCGGCGCCAGCCTACGGATGATCTCGGCGGGATTGTTCCAGACGGTCTTGGGGCCGCGGCCCTCGGTCAGTCCCATCGGCATGTCCTTCCTGTGCGCGTGTGGGGGTGGAAACAAGTCTGCGCCCTATGGGTTCCGATTGCTGCAATGAAAAGGGTGGAAATGGGCCGCGGCTTCGTTAATATGCCGAAAGCTTCGGCAGATCGACAGGTGGGCGGGTGGACGAACTTGATCGCGGGATTCTGGCCCATCTGGCGCAGGATGCACGCATGTCCGTAGCGGTTCTGGCGCGGCGGCTCAAGGTGGCGCGCTCAACCGTGCAGGCGCGGCTGGAGCGGCTGGAAACATCGGGCGCCATCGCGGGTTACACGCTGCGGCTGGGCGATTCCGCGCGCGAGCATCGCATCCGCGCCACCTGCCTGCTGACCATCGAGCCGCGCGCCCAGGCGGCGATCCTGGCCCGGCTGCGCAGCCTGCCCGAGGTCGAGCGCATCCATACCACCAGCGGCCGCGTCGATCTTTTGCTGCAACTGGCCGCCATATCGACCAGCCAGCTTGACGATGTGCTGGACCAGATCGGCGGTTTGACCGGCGTCCGCTCCAGCGAGAGCCTGATTCACCTGTCCACCAAGCTGGATCGCGCCGCCTGATCGTGTCCCCTGCGCAACAATGTGACAATCGTGTCGCCATATTTGCGCTGGTCGATCTGCTCCAACCCCGCGACCGGGCCGAGCGGGGCCGATTCCTCCCAGACCACCACGCCGCCCGGTGCGATCCAGCCGCCGGCCAGCGCCGATTCCAGCGCCCGCTCGCCCAGCCCCTGGCCATAGGGCGGGTCCAGGAAGACCAGCCCATAGGGCGCGCCGCGGTTCTCGCCCAGCCGGGTCGCGTCGCGGCGCCAGACATCGGTCGCGCCCATGGCGCGGGCCTTGTCGATATTGGCGCGCAAAAGCGCCCGCGCCGCCACGCCGTCATCGACGAAGGCCACGCGGGCGGCGCCGCGGGACAGCGCCTCGAGCCCCAGCGCGCCGGTGCCGGCGAACAGGTCCAGCACCCGCGCGCCGGGGATCGGATTGCCATGCGTGCCGTTGATGAGCAGGTTGAAGATCGATTCGCGCACCCGGTCGGTGGTCGGGCGCAAATGCGCCGCCGGATCGCCCGCGCCGACCTCGGCCAGTTTCAGCCCGCGCAGGGTGCCGCCGACGATTCTCATGCCATCAGCGCCTTCAGCTCGGCCGCCTCGGCCACCGCCTCGGGCTCGGGCGAGCGGCCGGCCTCGATCAGCCGCTTGCCGATCATATAAGCGCGGGCATCGTTCAGCGCATCCACCGCGATCAGCCGGCCGCCCCTGAAATACCAGACCGAGCCGCCATTCGCCGCCGGCCGCGTCACCACCCGGTCGTAACCCAGGTTCAGCCCGGCGATCTGCAGTTTCGCGTCGAACTGGTCCGACCAGAACCAGGGCTTGGGCACATAGGGGGCATCGGCGCCCAGCATGTTCGCCGCCACCGCCTCGGCCATGTCGATGGCATTGCCAACGCTTTCCAGCCGCAGCCGGCCGTCCGAAGTAGGGAAACTGGCGCAATCCCCCGCCGCCCAGATCGCCGGGTCCGAGGTGCGGCCAAGCGCATCGGTGGCGATGCCGTTGTCGATGGCCAGCCCGGCGGCCTCGGCCAGCGCGGTTTCCGGCGCGATGCCGATGCCGCAGATCACCAGGTCGGCCGGCAGGCGGCGGCCGTCCGTCAGCTCGACCCCATCCGCGGCATCCGAGCCGGTGATGCGGGCGATGCCGGTGCCCTCGACGATCTCGACGCCATGGGCGCGGTGCAGGGCGCGGATCATCTCCGCGGTCTCGGGCGCGGCGACGCGGCCCAGGATGCGCGGCGCGGCCTCGACCAGCGTGACTGCCAGCCCCAGCTTGCGGGCCACGGCCGCGGCCTCCAGCCCGATATAGCCGCCGCCGATCACCACCAGCCGCCGCCCGGCGACCAGCGCCGGCTGGACGCCCGCGATGTCGGCCAGGTTCCTGACCACATGCACGCCCGGCAATTCGCCGCCCATCGCGGCCGGCAGGCGGCGCGGCGCCGCGCCCAGCGTCAGGGCAAGCTGGTCATAGGGATATTCGCCGCGCCCCGTCGCCACCATGCGGCGGTCGCGGTCGATGCGCGTGGCGCGCTCGCCCAGGTGCAGGGCAATGCCCTGTTCCTGCCACCAGTCCGGTGCGCGCAACGTCAGCCGGTCCAGCCCCATCTCGCCCAAAAGGTAGGCCTTGGACAGCGGCGGGCGCTGATAGGGCGGCGCGGGCTCGTCGCCGATGACCACGATGCCGCCCCGATGCCCCAGCCCGCGCAGCTTCGCCGCCAGAGAGGCCGCCGCCTGCCCCGCGCCAAGGATCACGATGTTCATTCTTCGCCCTCGCTGGTTTGCCCGCGGCGCAGAGCCTATAGTCGCGCCCGGAACGATGCAATTGACGGAGGAACCGCGCATGTCCATCGCAAAAGGCGACAAGCTGCCCGAAGGCAAGCTGCTGAAACTGGGCGCCAACGGCCCCGAGGAAGTGGCCGCCGCCGACCTGGCCCAGGGCCTGGTGGCGATCTTTGCCGTGCCCGGCGCCTATACGCCGACCTGCACCAACGCCCATATGCCCAGCTTCGTGAAGAATGCCGGCAATTTCCGCGACAAGGGCGTCTCGCGCCTGGTCTGCATCACGGTGAACGACCCCTTCGTCGCCGGGAAATGGGCCGCGGATACCGGCGCCGCCGATGCCGGAATCGAGGTGCTGGCCGATGCCGACGGCAGCTTCACCAAGGCGCTGGGGCTGAACATCCAGGGCGCGGGCTGGATCAACGGCCGCTCGAAACGCTATGCCATGCTGGTCAACGACGGCACCATCGAAGAGCTTCAGGTCGAAGAGGCGCCCAGCGCCTGCTCGGTCTCGTCGGGCGAATCGCTGCTGGACCTGGTCTGAGGCTCCAGGCGGAACAGCGCCGTGAACTGCTGCGCGGCGCTGCGGTCGCCGCGCAGCGCCACCAGCCCGGCCGAGGCCAGCACCGCCGGCCCCGGCCCATAGACCGCCGCCGCCAGCGCATTGCCCGAACCCTCCAGCACGAAATCCGCCTCGGGCGCACGCACCGCCCGCACCTGCGGCGCACCTTGCGCGGAAAGCGTGACCTCGAACCCCTCCTTGCCCGAGACGAAGCCCGCGCGCAGCGGTGATCCGGCGGCAGCCGCCTGGTCCACCGTGGCCGCGATCGAGATCATCAGCGCGGAAATGCTGATGAATTTCCGCGGGTCGTGCCCCGGCATCAGCAGCGCCCAGCGGCACAGCTCGCGCAGCACCGGATGCAGCGCCCGGCCGGCATCGGTCAGCGCATAAAACCCCAGCACGTCGTCATGCGCCACCACCCCCGCCTGCACCAGCTGGGTCAGGCGCTGGGTCAGCACGCTGGCCGTGACGCCCGGCAGCCCGGCGCGGATCATCTGGAAGCGCTTGGGCGCAAACATCAATTCGCGCACCACCAGAAGCGCCCAGCGGTCGCCGATGAAATTCAGCGCATGGGCGCCAAGGCACCCTTCTTCATAGCGCAGTCGCGAGATCTTGCCGGTATCAGTCATGTTTGGATATTAACAGTTGCTTTTTCATACTGCAACTGCCAGCCTGCGACTCATTGGCGCATCTCGCGCCCGATGAGGAGGAAGAGAGATGACCTACTACTCCGGTTTCCTGCTGGCGGTTCCGACCGCGAACAAGCAGAAATACATCGACATGGCCAATGCGGCCTGGCCCATGTTCAAGCGCTATGGCGCGCTGCGCATGGTCGAGGCCTGGGGCGTGGACGTGCCCCGCGGCAAGGTGAACGACTTCTACATGTCCACCCAGGCCAAGGACGACGAGACCGTGGTGTTCTCGTGGATCGAATGGCCCGACAAGGCGACCTCGGACGCGGCGCAGGAAAAGATGACCTCCGACCCCGAGATGCAGGCGCCGCCCGAGATGCCCTTCGACGGCATGCGCATGATGTGGGGCGGGTTCGAGCCCATCGTGGACGTGAAAGCCTGACGGAGGGAACGATGTATCACGGCAAACCCTGCTGGTTCGAGCTGTCCACTACCAAGGGCGGGCTAGACGCGGCCGAGACCTTCTACGGCAAGGTCCTCGGCTGGACCACCGCCGATTCCGGGATGGAGGGCTTTACCTATCACCTCGCCAGTCACGGCGACGACATGGTCGCCGGGCTGATGGAGATGCCGGACGACTGCGCCGGTGTCCCGCCCTTCTGGATGATCTATTTCGACGTGGACGATGCCGATGCCACCGCGGCCAAGGTCAAGACCCTGGGCGGCAAGGTGTTCCGCGAGCCGGCCGACATTCCCGGCACCGGGCGCTTTGCCGTCCTCACCGACCCGCAGGGCGCGACTTTCGGCATCCTGCAACCGGCGCCGATGGACCCGCAGCCCCCGGTCGAATCCGGGGCCTGGAACCAAAGCAAGGAAGGCCACGGCAACTGGATCGAGCTGATGTCCACCGATCCCGCCGCGGGCTTCGACTTCTATGCCGAGCTGTTCGGCTGGACCAAGTCCACCGCCATGGACATGGGCGAGATGGGCACCTACCAGCTGTTTTCCTGGCAGGGCGGCGACATCGGCGGCATGATGGGCCTGGGCGAGGCGCCGGTGCCTTGCTGGCTGGCCTATTTCGGCGTGAACGGCGTCGATGCCGCCATCGCCCGCATCCGCGAGGGCGGCGGCGAGGTTCTGCACGGCCCGATCGAGGTGCCGGGCTCGGCCTTCATCGCGGTGGCGCGCGACCCGCAGGGCGCGCATTTCGCCGTGGTCGGGCCCAAGGACGAAACGCCATGATCCGCGCATCCCTGATCGCGCTTGCCCTCTGGGCCGCACCCGCTGCGGCCCAGGAGGTGACGCCGGACAGCATCCCGCGCGGCCAGCAGGACTATCACGCCGCGGCCGCCGGGGCCTATCGGCTGGACCCGGCGCATTCGGCGGTGCAGGCCCGCGTGCCGCATATGGGCTTTTCGGTCAGCGTGTTCCGCTTTGGCGCGGTCTCGGGCCGGCTCGACTGGAACCCGGACGACCCGGCGCAAAGCCGGCTCGAGGCCGAGGTCGAGATCGCCTCGATCATGACCCCGGTCGCGGGCTTTGCCGAGATCCTGACCGGACCGGACTATCTGGACGGCGCGGCGAACCCCACCGCGCGCTTCACCGCCGACAGTTTCGCGGCGGAAAGCCCGACCGAGGGCAAGGTTTCGGGCCAGCTGACGCTGCTGGGCCAGACCCGGCCCGCCACATTCGACGTGACCCTGATCGGCGCCGGCAAGGGCTATACCGGCGACGAATCCGGCAATCCGATCATCCGCGACCTGATCGGCATCCATGCCCGGACCCAGATCGACCCGCAGGCGCATGGCATGAACGAATTCTTCACCGATCCGATCACCATCGAAATCGACGCCGAGTTCGCCCGGCAGGAGTAAGCCATGACCTTCGCCATCACCACCTATGACTGGGTGCCGCCCTTTGCCGTGGGCTATGTCCGCGACCTGCGCATCCGCTGGGCCTGCGAGGAAGCCGGCCTGCCCTATCGGATCGAAACCACCAGCGTGCGCGAAAAGACCGCGCAGCATTTCGCCCGCCAGCCCTTTGGCCAGGTGCCGATCCTGCGCGACGGCGATCTGTCGCTGTTCGAAAGCGGCGCGATCCTGCTTTACCTGGGCGAGCGCGCCGAGACGCTGATGCCGCGCGACGCCGCCGCGCGGGCCGAGACGCAGCAATGGCTGATCGCCGCGCTCAACACGCTGGAACCCCCGGTGATGGCCATGGCTCTGGCGCGGATCTTCGACCAGGACGCACGGGCCGAGGAACTGGCCCTGCCGCGCCTGCGCGAACGCCTGGCCCAACTGGTGCCGGTGCTGGAGAGGCGGGATTTCATCGCCGCCGGCCGCTTCACCATCGCCGACATATTGCTGGCCGACGTGCTGCGCCTCGTCGACAGCCTGGGCGAGCTTGCCGCCTATCCGGTGCTGGCGGCCTATGTGAACCGCATCACCGCCCGCCCGGCCTTCCAGCGCGCCCATGCCGCACAGGTCGCGCATTTCGCGCAGGCCGCGTGATGCTGACGCTCTATGGCCACCCGCTGTCCTCCTATACACAGAAGGTGCTGATCGCGCTTCACGAACTGGGGACGGATTTCGAGTTTTGCCACATCGACCTGGGTGACGAAAGCGACCGGGCGCTGATGCGCTCGGTCGAACCCATGGGCCGGATGCCGGCGCTGCGCGAGGGCGATCTGGTGCTGTCGCAAAGCTCGCTGATGATCGAATGGCTGGACCGGCATCATTCCGGGCCGCAGCGGCTCTTGGACCCGGACCCCGATGCCTCGCTGCCGGCGCGGCAATGGGATCGCTTCCTGGATTTCCAAGTCATGCAGATGATGCAGCAGATCGTCGATGCCCGCATCTTCATGGCCGAGGGGGCCGAGGAACGGGTCGCGCCCTTTGCCCGCGGCAAGCTGGACCTGGCCTATGCCGCGCTGGACCGCCAGCTTGACGGCCGCGACTGGATCGCCGGCCGCTTCGGCCTGGCCGATTGCGCGGCCTTTCCGGCACTGTTCTATGCCGGCGCCATTCATCCCTTTGCGGATCATCCGCGCCTGACCGCGTATTTCGAACGGCTGGTGGCGCGACCCTCGGTCCAGCGGGTGATCGAGGGCGCGCGGCCCTATTACGGCTGGTTCCCGTTCAAGGACGGGATTGCGGCGCGGTTTCTCTAGCGCCTCTTGGCCTTTCGCCGTGGTTTCGCTATCCCCTTGGGCAATTCAAGGGGTAAGCGACATGGCCATGGACAAGAATTTCGACGCCGGGACCGCCGAGGCGCGGATCGCGCGGGAATGGGCGGCAAGCAATGCCTTCGCCGCGGGCGCCAATGCGAAGCCGGGGGCGGAAAGCTTCTCGGTGGTGATCCCGCCCCCGAACGTGACCGGCAGCCTGCATATCGGCCACGCGCTGAACAACACCTTGCAGGACATCCTGGTGCGCTGGCACCGGATGCGCGGCTTCGACACGCTGTGGCAGCCCGGCCAGGACCATGCCGGCATCGCCACGCAGATGGTCGTGGAACGCCGCATGGCCGAGCGGCAGGAACCGAACCGCCGCGAGATCGGGCGCGAGGCCTTCCTGCAAAAGGTCTGGGCCTGGAAGCAGGAATCCGGCCATACCATCATCGAGCAACTGAAGCGCCTGGGCGCATCCTGCGACTGGTCGCGCAACGCCTTCACCATGTCCGGCGCCCCCGGCGCGCCCGAGGGCGAGGAAGGCAATTTCCACGATGCCGTCATCAAGGTCTTCGTGGACATGCACGACAAGGGCCTGATCTATCGCGGCAAGCGGCTGGTCAACTGGGATCCGCATTTCGAGACGGCGATTTCCGACCTGGAAGTCGAGAACCGCGAGGTTCCCGGCCATATGTGGCATTTCAAGTATCCGCTGGCCGGCGGCGAGACCTATGAATACGTGGAACGCGACGCCGACGGCAACGTCACCCTGCGCGAGACCCGCGACTATATCTCCATCGCCACCACCCGGCCCGAAACCATGCTGGGCGACGGCGCGGTCGCGGTCCACCCGGACGATGCGCGCTATGCCCCCATCGTCGGCAAGCTTTGCGAGATCCCGGTCGGGCTCAAGGAACACCGCCGCCTGATCCCGATCATCACCGACGAATATCCCGACCCGGATTTCGGCTCGGGCGCGGTCAAGATCACCGGGGCGCATGACTTCAACGACTATGCCGTGGCCATGCGCGCGGGCATCCCGCTTTACGTGCTGATGGACGGCAAGGGGCGGATGCGCGACGACGGCCTCGGCTACGAGGAAAGCGCCGAGATCGCCACCCGCGCCGCGCGGGGCGAGGACGTGGGCGACGTCTCGAACGTGAACCTGGTGCCGGAGGAGCTGCGCGGCCTCGACCGCTACGAGGCGCGGGCCCGGGTGGTCGAGGCGATCACCGGCGAAGGGCTGGCCGTCACCTATCTGCACAAGTCCATCGACAAGGAAACCGGCGCCGAGCATCTGGAACGCCGCGCCCTGGTGGACAGCAAGCCGATCATGCAGCCCTTTGGCGACCGCTCGGGCGTGGTGATCGAGCCGATGCTGACCGACCAGTGGTTCGTGGACACCGCCAGGATCGTCGGCCCGGCGCTGGAGGCGGTGCGCTCGGGCCAGACCCGCATCCTGCCCGAGCAGCATGAAAAGGTCTATTTCCACTGGCTGGAGAACATCGAGCCCTGGACCATCAGCCGCCAGCTGTGGTGGGGCCACCAGATCCCGGTCTGGTATGGGCTCGACCTGCGGCTGGAGGGCCAGGTCGAGGACGACCATGACGGCGTGCTGGACGAGGTCGAGATCTTTGCCCTGCTGGAAGAGGGCCTGGTCCATCGCGACGAGATCCACCATGCCGCGTCGAGCTTTGCCGAGGTGGTCGAGAAGTTCCGCGATTCCACCGCCGAACTGCCGGTGCCGCTGGAGATGGCACGCGTGGTCGAGGTCGCGGACCGCGAGGCCGCCATCGACGCCTTTGCCCAGGGGCTGGCCGATTACAACCTGACGCAGGATCCGACGAAGCTGGTCTATCCGGTCTGGCGCGACGCGGATGTGCTGGATACCTGGTTTTCCTCGGGGCTGTGGCCCATCGGCACGTTGGGCTGGCCCGAGGACACGGCCGAGCTGCGCCGCTATTTCCCGACCGACGTGCTGGTGACGGGCTTCGACATCATCTTCTTCTGGGTCGCCCGGATGATGATGATGCAGCTGGCCGTGGTCGGGCAGGTGCCGTTCCGCACCGTCTATGTCCACGGGCTGGTGCGCGACGAAAAGGGCGCCAAGATGTCGAAGTCGAAAGGCAACGTCATCGACCCGCTGACCCTGATCGACGAATACGGCGCCGACGCGCTGCGCTTTACCCTGACCAGCATGGCCGCCATGGGCCGCGACCCCAAGCTGGGGCCGAAGCATGTCGAGGCGAACCGCAATTTCGTCACCAAGATCTGGAACGCCACCCGCTTTGCCGAGATGAACGGCGTTCGCGGCGGCGGTGCGCGGCCCCAGCCCCGGCACGTGGTGAACCGCTGGATCATCGGCGAGGTCGCCCGCATCCGGCAGGCCACCGACGAGGCGCTGGCCGGCTTCCGCTTCAACGACGCGGCCTCGGGGCTTTACGCCTTCGTCTGGGGCAAGGTCTGCGACTGGTATGTCGAGTTCTCCAAGCCCCTGTTCGACGGCGAGTATCGCGAGGAAACACAGGCCACCATGGGCTGGGTGCTGGACCAGTGCTACACCCTGCTGCACCCGATCATGCCCTTCGTCACCGAGGAGCTGTGGTCCTTGACCGGGGATCGCCAGCGGATGCTGGTGCATGGCGACTGGCCCGCCTATGGCGCCGAGCTGATCGACGCCGAGGCCGACCGGCAGATGAACTGGGTGATCTCGCTGATCGAGGCCATCCGCTCGGCCCGCGCCCAGATCGGCGTGCCGGCCGGCGCCCGCCCCGACCTGATCGTGACCGAGGCCGACGATGCGGCGCGGGCGGCGCTGGCCGCCAACGCCCCGCTGATCGAGCGGCTGGCGCGGGTGAACGCGCCCGTCGAGGGCGTCATGGGACCGGGCATGATCTCGGTCGCGGCGCTGGGGGCGAGCTTTGCCCTGCCGGTGGGCGCGATGATCGACGTCGGCGCCGAGACCGCGCGGCTGGAAAAGGCCGCCGCCAAGGCCGAGAAGGACGCCTCGGGCCTGCGCGGGCGGCTGGCCAATCCGCGCTTTGTCGAGAATGCCGAGCCGGAGGTGATCGAGGAGACGCGCGAGAAGCTCGCCGCGCTCGAGGACGACCTGGCCCGCATCCGCGCGGCGCTGGCGCAGCTGGCGGCGATGTAAGCCCCCGGCCCTTGCGCCGTGCCGGTGGCTCGGTCGCATGGGTATTGGGGAAACGGAAAGGCGGGCGGGATGCGCTGGCTGGAACGGATTGCCGAACGGATGATGCTGAAGGCCCGGGCCGAGGGCAAGCTTTCGGGCCTGGAGGGCGAGGGCAAGCCCTTGCCGCAGCGGCATGAGCCCGAAACGGGCGAGGCCATCGGCTTTCGGATCATGGCCGAGGCCGGTGTCCTGCCCGAAGAGATCGTGCTGAAGAAGCGTATCGACGCCGAGCGCACGGCGCTGGCCGGGGTCCCGGAAGGGGCCGAGCGCGATGCGGCGCTGGCGCGAATCGCCGATCTGGAGATGCGCCGCGCCATCGCCATCGAGGCGCGGCGGCGGTTCATGAAGAGCTAAAGCGCGCGGCCGATGGCCCTGGCGATCATCGCCGGAACCTCGGGGGCGAGGCCGACGGGGGGCAGGAGGAGGCCCTGGAAGCCCGTTTGGGCAAGCGCCGCGGGCAGGTCGTCTGTGACGTGATCGGCCTGGGTGGCAAAGAGCGGCAGGCAGATCGCCTGCGCGGGCAGGCCGCGGGCGGCCTCGGCGATATGGGGCGCTTCCTCGATGAAGCCGCAGGTCGCGGCGGCGGCGTGCGGGGCGAGGCTTGCCGCGATCTGCCGTGCGGCCTCGGACGGCGCGCGCGAGCGGCCGGAGCCATGGGCGGCGACCAGCACATGGGTTTCGGCCAGCCGCCAGCCCTGCGCCTCGGCCGCCCCGGCGACCTGGGCGAGGCAGAGCGCGGGCAGGCCGGGATCGCTGCCGAAGGGCGGCAGGATGCGGGCCTGCGCCGCACCGGCCAGCGCCAGCCGGCGCGGCAGTTCGCTGCGGGTGAACCAGCCCGTCGCCATGAACAGCGGATAGATCAGCGTCTCGTCATCCGCCCGGTCCAGCGCGCCGGGCATGGCCAGCGTCGCGCCCCGGACCTGCGCACCGGGGACATGGATGCGGGCGGCCAGCGCCTCGATGGCCTGTTGCTGCGGGGCGGGGTCGCCGGGCTGGCCATGGGCAACGATCAAGACCTGGGGCGGCACCCTATGCACGGAAGGCGGCGGCGAAGGGCTCGGGGATGGCGAATTCCTCCAGCGCGCGGGCGCGGGCCATGGCGGACATCTTGCGCGCGGTCTTTTCCACGATGCGCTGCAGTTCCTCGGCGTCGCGCCCCTCGGCGAAGGGGCCCATGTACCAGCGGATGAAGGTGAAGCAGGCCACGTCCTCCAGCGCCTGCACCGCGCCGTCGCGCTTGATGCCCTGCTTGGTCAGCATCTTTTCGGCCGCCGCGACGTCTTCGTCGCCATAGCCGGCCTCGCGCATGATGCCGGCGATGCGGGCGGCGTGGCGGCGGCCCTGTTCGGTGCGCCAGGCCAGGTAGCCGGCGCGGTCCATCGGATAGGCGTCGCGCGGCAGTTGCCAGCGCTCGACATGCTGGCCGCGGCAGGCGATGCGCAGCGGTTCCGAGGCGTCGGGATAAAGCGCCTGCTGCTCGGCCGTCATGCGCTGGCCGTAGAGCAGCGCCTCGGGCTGGCCGTCGGGGCTGAGATGCGGATCGGCGGCATTGGCCTTGTCGATGGCGTCGAAGGCTTTCTGAAGGCGGGTCATGCGGTCCTCTTTTTTGCGCCATCATGCCGCAGGAACGCGCGGCGTCAACGCGGATTGCCGTCCCGCGGGCGCAAGGCTAGGCTTCCGGCATGGAATGGGGCGAATTCGCATTGGCGCTGGCGGCCTTCCTGGGCTCGCATGTCATACCGGCGCGGCTGCGCGGGCCGCTGGTCGCGCGGCTGGGCAAGCGCGCCTATGTCGCCGGCTACAGCCTGCTGTCGCTGGCGCTGCTTTACTGGCTGATCCTGGCCGCGGGCCGGGCGCCCTTTGTCGAGATCTGGCCGCAGCAGCCCTGGATGCGCTGGCTGGTCAACCTGGTCATGCCGGTTGCGGTGCTGGCGGCGACCCTGGGCGGCATGGCCGGGCTGATGGCCGGCTTTACCCTGTGGGGCGCGGTGCATCTGGTCGCGAACGGCGATTTGGCGCATGTCATCCTGTTCGGGCTGTTGCTGGCCTATGCGCTGTTCGGCCTGGCGATCAGCTTGCGGCGGGGCGCGTCGCTGCGCCTGACCTGGCCGCGCCTGGCCCTGGCAGCGCTGGCCTGGGCGGCGCTGCTTTACCTGCACCTGCCGGTGATCGGCGTCAGCCCCCTGCCCTGAGCTTGGGCCAGAAGCCCGGCGGGATGCGGTCGCGGCCCTCGAGCATCAGGTCGGCCAGCATCGCGGCAATGGCCGGCGCCATCGCCAGGCCGATCTTGAAGCCGCCATTGGCAACGTAATGGCCGGGCCGCCCCGGCCATGGCCCGACCAGCGGCGCCCGCGACCGGGCACGGGGCCGGATGCCGGCCCAGCGGTCGATCACCGGGGCATCCGCCAGGGCCGGGCACAGCACGCGGGCCTTGTCGATCACCGCCTCGAGCTGTTCGTCCGTCCGCCGGTCCAGCACGTCGCGTTCGGTGGTCGAGCCGATCGCCACCGTCCCGTCGGCATGGGGAATGACATGGATGCCGTCGGCAAAGACCTGCGGGGCATCGGCCATGTCCAGCGCCAGCAGGGCCGACTGGCCCTTGACGCCGTTGCCGCCAAAGGGTGCCAGCCCCGCCGCCCCGGTCGCCCAGATCGCCGGGGCATCGGGGGCGGCCTGCCCCTCGACGATCTCGCCGCCCTGGGCGCGAATCGCGGCGGCCAGCGCCGCGCCGGCCCGGCGCGGGCTGATCCGGGCGGTCAGCCGGTCCACAAGCCACAGCCCCGAGGGCGAGACCGGGACCAGCGCCGCCTGCGGCCGTTCGGTCAGTTCCATCCCCGCCCATTGCGGCCAATGGGCGCGGGCGGCCCTGATCCGCTCGGCCATGCGTGCCTCGGCGCCTGGGGCCACGGGCTGGATGCGGCCGGTGCGGGCATAGCCGGGATCGACGCCGCCCGCGGCCCCGACCTCGGCCCACCAATCCGTGGCCGCGACCAGCGCGTCCAGCTGCACCTGCTTCTTGTCGTTCCAGTTCTCGGGCGCATGCGGCGCCAACGCGCCCACATGCCCGCCCGAGGCGCCGGCGCCGATCCGATCCGCCTCGAACAGCCGCACCTTGCGGCCGCGCCGCGTCAGTTCCCAGGCGCAGGCCAGGCCGAAGATCCCGCCGCCCGCCACCGTGATTTCGCTTGCCATCCGGTCCCTTTCGCCGCATCTGCCGCTGCAAAGAGGAGTTAGCGCGAATGCAGCCGTCCGACCAGAGCAGCGCCGATCTGGACTGGCGCGAGGGCGCGATCCCCGTCTCGCGCCGCTTCGACGATCCCTATTTCAGCCTGAACGGCGGGCTCGACGAGACGCGCCACGTCTTCCTGGCCGGCAACGACCTGCCGGCTCGGTTGCGGCCGGGCTTTCACGTGGCCGAGCTGGGCTTCGGCACCGGGCTGAACCTGCTGGCGCTGGCCCAGGTCGCCACCGTGCCGATCCGCTTCACCAGCTTCGAGGCCTTCCCGATGAGCAGGGGCGAACTGGCCCGCGCCCATGCCGCCTTTCCCGAACTGGAGCCGCTGGCGCACCAGCTGCGCGACAATTGGCCGCAGCCGCGTTTCACCCTGGGCACCGTCGCGGCCGAGATCATCCGCGCCGATGCCCGCGACGCGCTGCCGCGCTGGCAGGGCCGCGCCGATGCCTGGTTCCTCGACGGCTTCTCGCCCGCGCGGAACCCCGAGCTTTGGGGCGAGGCGCTGATGGCCGAGGTGGCGGCCCATACTGCGCCGGGCGGCACCTTCGCCACCTATACCGCGGCGGGCCATGTGCGCCGGGCGCTGGCGGCGGCGGGCTTCGCGGTCAGCCGCGCCCCCGGCTTCGCCGGCAAGCGCCACATGAGCCGCGGCCAGCTCTAGCGCCGCACCCGCGGGATGCGCGAGGGGGCATAGGTCGGTGCATGCGGCGGCCGGCCATGGGTGCGCCGCCAGAAGTCCGGCCCGCCCCGGCGCAAAAAGACCGGCACCGCCAGCACGATCCCGGCCAGGAAACCGGCAGCATGGGCGACATAGGCCACGCCGTCGTCGACCATGCTGGCACTGGCCAAGAGCTGGATGCCGAACCAGGCCAGCAGCAGCACCCAGGCCGGGATGGTGAAGCGGCGGATGATGACGATGATGATGGCGATCACGTCGACGCGGGCGCGCGGGAACATCAGCAGGTATCCCCCCATCACCCCGGCGATGGCGCCCGAGGCGCCGACCATGGGAATGTCGTCCATCGGAACCGCGGCGATCTGCGCCCCCGCCGCGGCAAGCCCGCAGGCCAGGTAGAAGACCAGGAAGCCCAAGCCGCCCATCTGGTCCTCGAGGTTGTCGCCAAAGACCCACAGGAATAGCATGTTGCCGGCAAGATGCAGGATCCCGGCATGCAGGAACATATGCGTGGCCAGCCCCCACAGCCATTCGCCATGGGCGATGGCGACCGGGTAAAGCGCCAGCCGGTGCCACAGCCCGACCTGCCCGCCCGCCCAGGGCATGGTGATCAGGAACATCGCCACGTTCAGCAGGATCAGCGCATGGGTGACATAGGGCGTGCGCGCCGAGGGGTTATGGTCGCGGATCGGGAACATGGCCACAGCCTGAAGCATCGCATGGGTGCGCGCAAGCGGGCCTGTTCGGATCGCCGGGCCGCGTATAGCATCACCTGCGAATCGCATCGAGGAGGGGCCGATGACCAGCCTGACCGACCGCAGGAACGCCGCCATCTCGCGCGGGGTGGGCATGACCACGCAGGTCTATGCCGAGCGCGCCGAGAATGCCGAGATCTGGGACAAGGACGGCAATCGCTATATCGACTTCGCCGCCGGCATCGCCGTGGTCAATACCGGCCACCGCCACCCGCGGGTGGTCGAGGCGGTGAAGGCGCAGCTCGACCGCTTCACCCATACCTGCCACCAGGTCGTGCCCTATGAAAACTACGTCGCCCTGGCCGAGCGGCTGAACGCGCTCGTCCCCGGCGAGGGGCCAAGGAAGACCGCCTTCTACACCACCGGCGCCGAGGCGGTCGAGAACGCGGTCAAGATCGCCCGCCACCACACCGGCCGCGCCGGCGTCATCGCCTTTGCCGGCGGCTTCCATGGCCGCACCTTCCTGGGCATGTCGCTGACCGGCAAGGTCCAGCCCTACAAGGCCGGGTTCGGGCCGATGATGAACGACATCTGGCACCTGCCCTTCCCGAACGAACTGCACGGCGTCACGGCCGAGGACGCGCTGGCCGCGCTCGACCGGCTGTTCAAGGCCGACATCGACCCCTCGCGCGTCGCCGCCATCATCGTCGAGCCGGCGCAGGGCGAGGGCGGCTTCTACGAAGCGCCGCCGGGCTTCATCCAGCGCCTGCGCCAGATCTGCGACCAGTATTCCATCCTGCTCATCGCCGACGAGGTGCAGACCGGCTTCGCCCGCACCGGCAAGCTGTTCGCGATGGAGCATCACGGCGTCGCCGCCGACCTGACCTGCATGGCCAAGGGGCTGGGCGGCGGACTGCCGATCAGCGCCGTCACCGGCCGCGCCGACGTCATGGACAGCCCGGCGCCGGGCGGCCTGGGCGGCACCTATGCCGGCAACCCGCTGGCGGTCGCCGCCGCCCATGCCGTGCTGGACGTGATCGCGGACGAGGGGCTTTGCGACCGCGCCACCCGCCTCGGCCAGCGGCTCAAGCAGCGCCTGGCCGGGATCGCCGAGACCGTGCCCGAGATCGTGGACATCCGCGGCCCCGGCTTCATGAACGCGGTCGAGTTCAACATCGCCGGCACCGACAGGCCCAGCCCGGATTTCGCCAACCGCGTCCGGGAAGAGGCGCTGGCGCGCAAGCTGATCCTGCTGACCTGCGGTGTCCATGGCAATGTGATCCGCTTCCTCGCGCCGCTGACCATCCCCGACGCGGTCTTCGACGAGGCGCTGGACATTCTCGAGGCATCCATCCAGGCCGCCCGCGGCTGATTGCGCGCTTTCACCGTTTCGCAAATACTCCCGCGGCCGCGCCCAGGGGCAGCGGCGGCTGGGTATTTGGAAAACGGAAAGAACCGCCCCGCAAACCGCGGCGCGCCTGGTGCTTCTTCGTTGTCCAAATACCCATGCGGCGGCGCCAGCGGGCACTGCCGCATGGGTATTTGGACAACAGAGAAGATGCGAAGGTTCGGCACCGGATCATGACGAGCCGGACCGGGGAGGCGTCGTACGCCTGTTTTCGTTTTTCGACTAGCCGACCAGAAGGCGGCGGGCGTTCAGGCCAGCGCCTTCGAGCCCATGGCCAGGAATTTCTGCCGCCGGTCGCGGATCAGCTCGGCGGGCTTCCGGCCGGACAGCTCGCCCAGCATGGCCGCGATCGCCTCTCCCACCGCCGCGACCGCCTCGGCGGGGGCGCGCTGCGCACCGCCCATGGGTTCGGCGATGATGCGGTCAATCACCTCGAGCTTCTTCAGATCCTGCGCCGTCAGCTTCAGCGCATGCGCCGCCTCGCGCATCTTCTCGGCATCCTTCCACAGGATCGAGGCGCAGCCCTCGGGCGAGATCACCGAATAGATCGAATGCTCCAGCATGGCGATGCGGTTCGCCGTGGCAAAGGCCACCGCCCCGCCCGAGCCGCCCTCGCCGATGATGACCGAAACCAGCGGCACGCCGATCTGCAGGCATTTCTCGGTCGAGCGGGCGATGGCCTCGGACTGCCCGCGTTCCTCGGCGCCCTTGCCGGGATAGGCGCCGGGGGTGTCGACCAGCGTGATCACCGGCAGGCGGAAGCGGTCGGCGACATCCATCAGCCGGATCGCCTTGCGATAGCCCTCGGGGCGGGCCATGCCGAAATTGTGAAAGATGCGCGACTTGGTGTCATTGCCCTTTTCATGGCCGATGACGACGCAGGGCTGGTCCTTGAACCGCGCCAGCCCGCCCATGACCGCGTGATCCTCGCCAAAGGCGCGGTCGCCGGCCAAGGGTGTGTATTCGGTGAAAAGCGCCTCAATGTAGTCGCGGCAATGCGGCCGTTCGGGGTGGCGGGCGACCTGCGTCTTGCGCCAGGGATCGAGCTGCCGGTAGAGGTCGCGCAGCATCTCCTCGGCCTTGCGGTCCAGGGCCGCCGCCTCCTTTTCCAGATCGACGCCCTCGCCCTTTCGGGCCAGCGCCCGCAGTTCCTCGGCCTTGCCTTCAAGATCGGCAAGGGGCTTTTCGAACTCCAGGTAAGTCATGCAGGGCTCCGCGCTGTCATCCGGTCGTCTGGTCCGCGCCCTATATGATCGCCGCAGGGCGGGATTGCAACGTCAGCCTTGCCACCGCGACAGCGCGTCCTCGTCCTCGGCTCGGGCATCGACCCAGGCGCCGGGGCCGTCCGGGCCGATCTCGCGCTTCCAGAAGGGGGCGCGGGATTTCAGCCAGTCCATCAGGTATTCCGCCGCCTCGAAGGCCGCCGCGCGGTGGCGGGCGGCGGTGGCGACCATCATGATCGGCTCGCCCACCGCCAGCCGGCCATGGCGGTGCAGGATGCGCCAGTCGTCCAGCGCAAAGCGCCGCGCTGCCTCTTCGCCATAGGCGGCCAGCGCCTTTTCGGTCATGCCGGGGTAATGCTCGATCTCCAGCGCGACCAGCCGGCCGCCTTCGTCGCGCACAAGCCCGGTGAAGGTGACGACCGCGCCCGAGCCCGCGCCGAAGCCCGCCAGTTCGGCGGCAAGCTCGAAAGGCGCAGCCTGGACCCTGGCCGACATCTCAGCCCCCGGTCATCGGCGGGAAGAAGGCGACCTCGCGCACCCCCGCCAGGGGCGCGTCCAGGTCGGCCAGTTCCTGGTCGACGGCCACGCGCACCGCCGACAGGTCGGCCAGCGCCGTGGCATGCCATTCGTCCATGGCGGCAAGCTGCGCGACCAGATCGCGCACGGTCGCGGCCTCGGTCTCGATCCGCTCGCGCGGCTGGCCGATGCGTTCGCGCAGCCAGGCGAAATACAGCACGTCAAGCGCCATGGTCATCCCTCAGGAAGGGCCGGGCCTTGGCGAAATAGTCCCAGCCGGTGATCGCGGTCAGCACCGCGGCGATCCAGATCAGCGCCAGCCCGGCCTGGGTCGCCAGGTCCGACCAGTTGTCGGACCAAGGCAGGCTGGTCTCGCCCACCAGGGGCGGGTGGCCGGTTTCATAATAGTTCAGCCCGGTCCCCAGGAAAAGCACGGCGATCGCCACCATCTGCGCCGTGGTCTTCCACTTGGCAAGCTTGGTGACCTTGAGCAGCCGGGCCTTGTCGCCCAGGAATTCGCGCAGGCCCGAGACGAAGACCTCGCGGAACAGGATCACCGTCGCAGGCAGGATCAGCCAGGGATTCATGCCGGAATAGCCAGTGATGACCACCACGGCGATGATGACCATGGCCTTGTCGGCGATGGGGTCCATGGCGGCACCGAAGCGGCTTTCCTGGCCCCAGGCGCGGGCCAGGTAGCCGTCGAACCAGTCGGTCACGGCCGCGACCAGGAACAGCGCCAGCGCCGCGAAATCGGCGAACGGCCGGCTGAGGAAAAAGAACATCAGCGGCACCAGCGGCGCGGCCGCAAGTCGCAAAACGGTCAGGATATTGGGCAATGTCCAGCGCATGGGGGCAATCTAGGCTTTCGGCGCGGCGGGGGGAAGGGGGCCCGAGGCCATCAGTCGCATCCCGCTGTCAGGCCGGCTCGCCCTGCCCCGCCGCGCCGTGGTCATGGGTGCAAAGCGCATGGTTGCCCAGCACCTCGATCACCCGGCAGTCGGCGATGGTGCCGCAGGCGCATTGCGCCAGCATGCGCTGCAATTCGTCGCGCAACACCGTCAGCCGGGCGATGCGGGCATTGACCGCCGCAAGCTGGCGGCCGGCGATCTCGTCGGCGGCGGTGCAGGGGATGTCCGGCCGGTCCGACAGGCCCAGCAACTCGCGGATCGCCTCGAGCGGGAAGCCCAGGTCGCGGGCGTGGCGGATGAAGGCCAGCCGCTCTTGCGTCTTTCGCGCGTAAAGCCGCTGGTTGCCCGCCGTCCGCTCGGGCTGGGGCAGCAGGCCGATCTGCTCGTAATAGCGGATCGTCGGCACCTTCACCCCGGTCGCCCGGCTGAGTTTTCCGATGGAGAGCATGAGAAACCCCTTGAAGCTCTAGTTGCTGGAGCACCTAGGTTCCCGAATCATCGAGGACAAGGCCCGCGGTCTGCGCGGGCAGGAGATGAACGATGCGTGACGAAAATGCCGAACGGGTCGAATGGACGGTGACGGGCATGGACTGCGCCGCCTGCACCCGCAAGATCGCCGCGGCGGTCGAGCGGATGCCGGGGGTGGGCGAGGTCTCGGTCGGGCTGATGGCCGAGAAGCTGTCGCTGACGCTGCACCCGGACGGGACAAGCCGCGACCAGATCGAGGACACGGTTCGGCGCCTGGGCTTTGGCATCGCGCCGCGCGGGCAGGAGGCACCGCGCAAGAAGGCCTTCGTGCTGCCCGATGCCGCGCCTGCGACGGATATGGCGCTGGCGACGGCCCCGGCCGCGCATGGCCACGACCATGGCGCTGCCCGCGGCCAGAGATGGCATCGCACCGCCAAGGGCCGGCTGGTCGTCATGACCGGCCTGCTGCTGGCCGCGGCCTGGGCCTTCGAGCTGCTGACCACGGCCGAATGGGGCTATTGGGCCTTCCTGCTGGCCTGCGTGATCGGCGTCGCCCCGGTGGCGAAGCGCGCCTTCGCGGCGCTGCGCCTGGGCCAGCCCTTCACCATCGAAAGCCTGATGACCATCGCCGCCGTCGGTGCCCTCTTCATCGGTGCCGCCGAGGAGGCGGCGCTGGTCGTGTTCCTGTTCGCCCTGGGCGAGGTGCTGGAGGGTGTCGCCGCCGGCCGGGCGCGCGACGGCATCCGGGCGCTGGCGGATCTGGTGCCCAAGACCGCGCTGCTGGAGGTGAACGGCAAGACGCGGGAGGTTCCCGCCGACAGCCTGGAGATCGGCCAGGTCGTGCTGGTCCGTCCCGGCGACCGCATCCCCGCCGATGGCGCGATCGCCGAGGGCACGAGCGGCATCGACGACAGCCCGGTGACCGGCGAGAGCGTGCCGGTGACCAAGGGACCGGGGGACGGGGTTTTCGCAGGCTCGATCAATACCGAGGCGGCGCTGCGCGTGCGCGTCATGCGCGAGCCTGCGGACAACACCATCGCCCGCATCATCCGCCTGGTCGAGGAGGCCGAGGAAGCCCGCGCGCCCACCGAGCGCTTCATCGACCGCTTCAGCCGCTGGTACATGCCCGCCGTGGTGGCGGTCTCGGCGCTGGTGGTGCTGGTGCCGCCGCTGGCATTCGGCGCGGACTGGGGGAGCTGGATCTATCGCGGCCTGGCGCTGCTGCTGATCGGCTGCCCCTGCGCGCTGGTGATCTCGGTCCCGGCCTCGATAGCCTCCTCGCTCTCGGCCGGGGCGAAGCGCGGGCTGTTGATGAAGGGCGGCGCGGTGATCGAGGCCGCGGCCAAGGTCACCCATGTCGCCTTCGACAAGACCGGCACGCTGACGCATGGCCGGCCGGTGGTCACCGACCTGGTGCCGGCCGCCGGCGTGGACGAGGCCGGGCTGCTGGCGGTGGCGGGCGGGGTCGAGGCCGGCTCCAGCCATCCGCTGGCGCGGGCCATCCTGGCGCGCGCCGCCGAGGCGGGCGTGGCCCCGCTGCCCGCGCGCGAGGCGCGGGCGCTGGTGGGCCGGGGGGTCGAGGCGGTCGTCGCAAACGAGCCCGCATGGGTATCCTCGCCCCGCCATGCCGCCGAGCAGGGCGGAATCGAAGCCGATGCGATCCGCCGCGCCACCGCGCTGGAAAGCGAGGGCAAGACCGTGGTCGCGGTCTTTCGCGCGCGCCGCCCCCTGGGGTTGATCGCCATGCGCGACGAGCCGCGCGCCGATGCCGCCGAGGCGATGGCCCAGCTTCGCGCGCTGGATGTCGGCGCGGTCATGCTGACCGGCGACAACCCGCGCACCGCCGAGGCCATCGCGGGTGCCCTTGGCATGGACCATCGCGCCGGGATGCTGCCCGAAGGCAAGCTGGCCGCGATCCGCGAGATGGCCGCGCAGGGGGGCGTGATGATGATCGGCGACGGCATCAACGACGCCCCGGCGCTGAAGCAGGCGAGCGTGGGGGTGGCGATGGGCTCGGGCACCGACGTGGCGCTGGAGACGGCGGATGCGGCGATCCTGCGCGACCGGGTGGCGGACGTTCCGGCGCTGATCCGGCTGGCGCGGGCGACGATGGGCAACATCCGCCAGAACGTCGCCATCGCGCTGGGACTGAAGGCGGTGTTCCTGGTGACCTCGGTCCTCGGCATCACCGGGCTGTGGATCGCCATCCTGGCCGATACCGGCGCGACCGTGCTGGTCACGCTCAATGCCCTGCGCCTGCTGGGCCACGACCCCGGCAAGGCGGGCTAGGGTCGATCCGCCAGGCGCGCTGCTTGTCAGGTCGGCCGCCTGGCGATCCCTCCAGGGTCGAAGGGCCGGCCCGGCGGGAAGGATCTGCCGCTTAGGCCGCGCGAACCTCTGGACATTCTGGGAATAGCGCCCGGCCACAAGCCTGATCAGGTCAAAGTTGCCCTTGCAGCATATGCGCCGCAAGATATGGCCGACAAAGGCAGAGAACCGTCCGTTCTTGAGAGCTTGAGCAATAGTGACACAAGCGCACCCTTTAAAGAATATAAGATGATATTCCATATGCCGACATCGACACCTATCAAGATCGAATATCCGGGACGGTGTGAGCTTAACCGTAGCTTTGGGCGGAACAATCGCACCAGTGAACGGATCCGGATGAATTATCCGCTCCTTCCTCCTGACCTGCCCCCCGGTCGTCCCTCGTTCATAACGAGAGTCCTTGGGGTTGATATTGGTTGGTTTCGGGTGTGGCAAGCGCGCCGGGCGCGGAGCCCTCAGATTGCTCAAGCGCTCGGCGCGCGTCGGACGGGGTCTTGTTGCCCAGCGAGGAATGGGGCCTGACGTTGTTGTAGTCGTAGCGCCAGAGGGCCAGTTTGCGGCGGGCATCAGCCAGGCTGTCGAAGATTTCCTCGTTCAGGCATTCGTCGCGCAGGCTGCCGTTGAAGCTTTCGATGTAGCCATTCTGCTGCGGCTTGCCCGGGTCGATGTAGTGCCATTCGACGCCGTTCGCGTTGGCCCATTTCAGGATGGCCTTGCTGGTGAACTCGGTTCCGTTGTCGCTGACGATGCAAGCGGGCTTGCCGTAAATCCTGACCAGCGCATCCAGTTCCCGTGCCACCCGAGCCCCAGAGATGCTCGTGTCAGCGATCAACGCCAGGTTCTCGCGGCAGCAATCGTCGTTCACAGCCAGAATGCGGAACTTGCGGCAGGCCCCGAACGTGTCGGACAGGAAGTCTAACGACCACCGCTGGTTTGGCCTCAACGGCGCTGGTATTGGCGTCCGGCTACCTCGTGCCCTCTTGCGGCCACGCCTGCGGCGCACCGACAGGCCCTCTTCCCGGTAGATGCGATAGAGCTTCTTCTCGTTCATGATCATGCCCTTGCGCTCCAGCAGGATGCCCACGCGCCGGTAGCCGAACCGCCGGCGCTTCTCGGCAATCTTGTGCATCTCCTCACGGATTTCCGGGTTGTCGGGTGGCCTGTCACGCCGCACCGTCTTCGGATCGACACCGATCAGGACACAGGCCCGACGCTGAGAGATCGGATGATCCTTCATCGCCCGCAGCACCGCGTCCCGCCGTTGCACCGGTGTCGTCAGGGCTTTCCCAAGAGATCCTTCAGAACCACGTTGTCCAGCATGGCATCGGCCAGAAGGCGCTTCAGCTTCGCGTTCTCGTCCTCGAGCTGCTTCAGCCGCTTGGCGTCCGACAGGTCCATCCCGCCATACTTCGCCTTGAGCTTGTAGAACGTCGCGGGGCTCAACCCGTGCTTCCGGCAAAGCTCGGAAGTCGGCAAACCCGCCTCCTGCTCCTTGATCATCCCGATAATCTGCGCCTCGGTGAACCGGCTTTTCCTCATGTCGTCTGCTCCTTCTCAGGTTGGGCAGACTCTACATCACAGCGAGGGAACTTCCGGGGGGCAGGTCACTCCAGGCATCAGTTTGAGGGCATCGCGTACGATCCAGCACTACGACCAAGTTGATCAGCCGCGCATCAGCGAGATTGTTGCTGATCTGACGGCGAAGATTGGTGTCCCTCCACTTCAGATCACCACGGTTAGGCCCAAGTATCGGCGGCAGTTTGCGAACGGCGTTCAAGTTCTCGATAGCGCTGATCAAGAGCATGAGTGCTATGAGTATATCGGCAAAGGACACAATGAGGCCGGGGTTAAAAACAATGAGAACGGTCGGTGCGATGTCGCCCTGATCATTGAATTTGGCACGGGTATTTCGGACGACCGCGCTAGGTCATGTTGACAAATGGCGGAGCCAGAGGCGGATCGACGTGATGTCGATGAAGCCCAGGAAGCTTTCGGCGGTCTTGTCGTAGCGGGTGGCGACGCGACGGGCATTCTTGAGCTTGTTGAAGCACCGCTCAACGAGATTGCGCAGGCGGTAGAGCCTGCGGTCAACGGCGACCCGTAGCTTCCGGGTTTTGCGCATGGGGATGACCGGCACCACGTCGCGCACCTCCATGGTCTTGCGGATGTTGTCGGAGTCGTAGCCGCGGTCTGCGAGCAGAACGCTTGGCTCGGGCAGGTTGTCAGCCATGACCAGATCGAAGCCGAGGTAGTCCGATGTCTGCCCGGCCGTGATCTCGGTTCTCATGGGCAGGCCTGCCGCATTGACCCGCAGATGGATCTTGGTCGTGAAGCCACCTCGCGAGCGGCCGAAACCTTGGCGCGGAGTCCCCCTTTTGCGCCCGCTGCCTGATGATGAGCGCGAACCACGGTGCTGTCGATCATCTGCAGCGCATCCGGCACGATCCGGCTCTCGTTCAGCGCCTCCAGGATCTGTTCCCACAGCCCCGCCAACGTCCAGCGCCGGAACTGCCGATAGACAGACGACCATTTGCCGAACTCTTCCGGCAGGTCGCGCCAGGGCGACCCCGTTCGGGCGATCCAGAAAATCCCATCCAGAACAAGCCGATGGTTCGTGGGCTTGCGGCCGTTCGGAGAACGGACAGCCAGGATGAAGCGTTCAAAGAACGCCCACTCGTCGTTCGACATCAGGTTTCGTGCCACGCTGGTCTCCATTGCAGATACCAGCTTGAATCACGATCACCGCGCCCGGTGAATCCCTTTTGTCAACACGCCCTAAGCCATTGGCAAGTCAGATCGCACTGTGGTCAAAAGAGAGCTATCCAAGCCGTCGAAGCAGCGCGCCAATCGGAAAGTGCCCGATGTGTGCAGTGTCTGCGGCGTTACTTGGCTGAATGATTTCGGGTTCTATCGAGGGGTCGATTTCAGAATCAGGCGATGTGCAGGGGAATATTTGCACCCGTTGCACCGAATCGAAAGCCCCGACTTTCGCCCAATTCCATGAGGCATCGCATAGTCTGGCGAGGAAATCTTCTCGGCCTCGCCAAGACCAGAAACGTGACCGGCCTTGATGATGGGATGAATGCGGGAAACCCCACAGAAAACCCTATAAAAACATAATTCTATGCGGATTTTCTGGTGGAGCCGAGGGGAATCGAACCCCTGACCTCATCATTGCGAACGATGCGCTCTACCAACTGAGCTACGGCCCCATCGGCGTGCTATCTCGCGCAAGCGCCGGGGCTTGTCAAGGGGCCGCAAGACCTGTTTCGAAGCTTTCTGCTCTGCCCCCTGCCGCGGGAAAACCCCGCCGAAACATCGGCGGGGCAGGACGCATCACTCTGCCGCCTCGGCATAATCCTCGACCGGGGGACAGGTGCAGACCAGGTTGCGGTCGCCATAGGCATTGTCCACCCGCCCGACCGGCGGCCAGTACTTGTCCACCCGGAAGGCGCCCGGCGGGAAACAGCCCTGCTCGCGCGAATAGGCGCGGTCCCAGTCGGCAACCAGATCCTCGACCGTATGCGGCGCATGACGCAGGGGCGACGCCTCGGCACCGATCCGGCCCTCGGCGATCTCGGTGATCTCGTCGCGGATCGCCAGGAAGGCGGTGACCAGCCGGTCGATCTCGGCCTTGGTTTCCGATTCGGTCGGCTCGACCATCAGCGTGCCGGCGACCGGCCAGCTCATCGTGGGCGCGTGGAAACCGTTGTCGATCAGCCGCTTGGCGATGTCGTCCACGGTCACGCCATGCTCCTGGAAAGGCCGGGTGTCCAGGATGCATTCATGCGCCACCCGGCCGCGATTGCCCATGAACAGCACCGGATAGGCGCCGGTCAGGCGGCTGGCGACATAATTCGCGTTCAGGATCGCGACCCGCGTCGCCTGCGTCAGCCCGGCGCCGCCCATCATCAGGATATAGGCCCAAGAGATCAGCAGGATCGAGGCAGACCCCCAAGGCGCCGCCGAGACCGCGCCCGAACCCGTCCGCGGATCGGCGGGCAGGAAGGGCGCCAGATGCGCCTTGACCCCGATGGGCCCCATGCCGGGACCGCCGCCGCCATGCGGGATGGCAAAGGTCTTGTGCAGGTTCAGATGGCTGACATCGCCGCCAATCTCGCCCGGCCGCACCAGCCCCACCAGCGCGTTCATGTTGGCGCCGTCGATATAGACCTGGCCGCCATGGTCATGGGTGATGCGGCAGACCTCGCGCAGCGTGTCCTCGAAGACGCCATGCGTCGAGGGATAGGTGATCATCACCGCCGACAGCCGGTCGCCGGCCTTCGCCGCATGTGCGGCGAAATCCTCCAGGTCGATGTCGCCGTTCGGCGCCGATTTCACCACCACGACCTTCATCCCCGCCATCTGCGCGCTGGCCGGGTTGGTGCCATGGGCGCTGACCGGGATCAGGCAGATATCGCGATCCTCGCCCCGCGACTTGTGATAGGCGGCGATGGTCAGCAGCCCGGCATATTCGCCCTGCGCGCCGCTGTTCGGCTGCAGGGAAAACGCGTCATAGCCGGTGATCGCGCACAGCTTCTCGGTCAGGTCGGCAAAGACCTCGTGATAGCCGGCCGCCTGGTCCTCGGGGGCAAAGGGATGCAGCGCACCGAACTCGGGCCAGGTGATCGGCATCATCTCGGCAGCGGCGTTCAGCTTCATGGTGCAGGAACCCAGCGGGATCATCGCCCGATCCAGCGCCAGGTCGCGGTCGCTGAGCCTGCGCATATAGCGCATCATCTCGGATTCCGCCCGGTTCATGTGGAAGACCGGATGGGTCAGGTAGTCGCTTTCGCGGATCAGCGCCTCGGGGATCGTGGGCGTCGCGGCCGGACGGGCCGGGTCGGTGATGCCGAAAGCGTCCAGCACCCGCGCGATCACCCCCGCATCCGTGGTCTCGTCGACCGAGATCCCGACCCGGTCGCGCCCGACCTGGCGCAGGTTGATGCCGCGATGCCGGGCGGCGGCCAGGATCCCCGCCTGCCCCACGCCCACCCGCACGGTGATGGTGTCGAAGAACGCCTCGGGCTGGACCTCGGCCCCGGCGGCGCGCAGCGCCTCGGCCAGCGTCGCCGCGTTCAGATGCACCCGCTGGGCGATGGCGCGCAGGCCGACCGGCCCATGGAACACGGCATAGAAGCTCGCCATCACCGCCAGCAGCGCCTGCGCGGTGCAGACGTTCGAGGTCGCCTTCTCGCGCCGGATATGCTGTTCACGCGTCTGCAGCGACAGGCGATAGGCGCGGTTGCCCTTGGCGTCGATCGACACGCCGACGATCCGCCCCGGCATGGCGCGCTTCATCTCGTCGCGGCAGGCCATGAAGCCGGCATGCGGCCCGCCATAGCCCATGGGCACGCCGAAGCGCTGCGCCGAGCCGATGGCGATGTCGGCGCCCATCGCGCCCGGCTCCTTCAGCACGCAAAGCGCCAGCAGGTCGGTCGCCATGATCGCCACCGCGCCCGCGGCATGCAGCGCCGCGATCTCGGCGGTATAGTCCCGGACCTCGCCGAAAGTGCCGGGATACTGGAAGATCGCCCCGAACACGGCCGACGGATCGCATTCCGTGCCGCGGACGACCTCGATCCCCAGCGGCGCGGCACGGGTCTCGATCACGGCGATGGTCTGGGGATGCAGGTTCTCGCTGACGAAGAACGCAGGCGCCTTGGACTTGGCCACGCGCTGCGCCATGGCCATGGCCTCGGCGGCGGCGGTGGCCTCGTCCAGCAGGCTGGCATTGGCCACCGGCAGCCCGGTCAGGTCGGCGACCATGGTCTGGAAGTTCAGCAGCGCCTCCAGCCGGCCCTGGGCGATCTCGGGCTGATAGGGGGTGTAGGCGGTATACCAGGCCGGGTTCTCCAGGATATTGCGCTGGATCGCGGGCGGCGTCACCGTGCCGTAATAGCCCTGCCCGATCAGGCTGGTCATGACCCGGTTCCTGGCCGCCACCTCGCGCATGCGCTGCAAAAGCGCCGCCTCGGACAGCGCCGGCCAGTCCAGGGCCTCGGCCTGCCGGATGCTGGCCGGCACGGTCTGGCCGATCAGCTCATCCAGCGTCTCGGCGCCCACGACCTTCAGCATCGCCGCCATCTCGGCCGGGGACGGCCCGATGTGGCGGCGATTGGCGAAATCGTCGGGATCATAGTCGGTCGGGGTCCATTTACCCATCACTGGCCTCGATGCATCAGTATATCCACGGGGACGGTCCCGGAGATCGCGCGGGCCCGAAACGCCCACCTTTCTCCGTTCTCCAAATACTCTCGGGGGTCCGGGGGCAGACAGCCCCCGGCTTCCGCCGGGCCGCCAGGCCCGGCAATCTCAGCCGATCAGCGCCTGGTAGCCCGCCTCGTCCAGGAAACCGGACAGGTCGACCGAGGCCGGCTTGATGCGAAAGAACCAGGCCGCCATCGGATCCTCGTTCACCGCGCCGGGCGCGTCGGGCAGCGCCTCGTTGACGGCGGTGATGACGCCCGCGACCGGCGCCACGATGTCCGAGGCCGCCTTGACCGATTCGATCACCACGATCTCCTCGCCCGCCTCGACCTCGCGGCCGACCTCGGGCAGCTCGACGAAGACGACGTCGCCCAGCTGCTCGCTGGCATGCGCCGTGATGCCGACGACGATCTCGTCGCCGTCCTGTTTCAACCATTCGTGGTCTTCGGTGTATTTCAACATGCCTGGCCTCTCAGCGCCTGTAGCTTGGTTGATGGAAGGGAAGCGGGGTGATCGTCACCGGCAGCCGCCGGCCGCGCAATTCGGCCCAGACGGTGGCGCCGGGGGCAAGCCGCGCGGGCAGGATCGCCATGGCGATCGGCCCGCCGACCGAAGGGCCGAAGCCGCCCGAGCAGACCTTGCCCAGCAGGGCGCCGCCCTCGGCCGCGTCGAAGATCCCGACCCCCTCGCGGATCGGCGCGCGGCCCTCGGGGCGCAGGCCCATGCGGCTCTGGGCGGGGCCTCGGGCCAGTTCCTCCAGCACGGCATCCGCGCCGGGAAAGCCGCCCGCGCGGGCGCCGCCGGCGCGCCGCGCCTTGGGGATCGACCAGCCGAGCCCCGCCTCGCCGGGCAGGCTCGAGCCGTCCATGTCATGGCCGTAAAGCGGCATCCCCGCCTCCAGCCGCAGGCTGTCGCGGGCGCCCAGCCCGATGGGCGCGACCTCGGGCTCGGCCAGCAGCGCCTCGGCCAGGGCGACCACCCGGTCCTCGGGCACGGAAATCTCGAACCCGTCCTCGCCGGTATAGCCCGAGCGGCTGACCCAGAGCGTCGCGCCCTGCCAGTCGAACTCGGCCACGTCCATGAAGCGCATCGCCGCCACGCCGGGAACCAGCCGCGCCAGCACCGCCTCGGCCTCCGGCCCCTGCAGCGCCAGCAGCCCGCGATCCGTCACCGGCTCGACCGAAATCCCCCGCGCCTCCAGCTGGCGCAGATGGGCGATGTCCTGCTCGGCGCAGGCGGCGTTCACCACCAGCAGCAGGTGGTCGCCCTTGTTGGCGATCATCAGGTCGTCGAGGATGCCGCCCGCCTCATTGGTGAACAGCCCGTAGCGCTGCCGCCCCTGGGCCAGGCCCAGGATGTCGGCGGGCACCAGCGCCTCCAGCGCCTCGGCCGCGCCCGGCCCGCGCAGGATCACCTGGCCCATGTGGCTGACGTCGAACAGCCCGGCATGGGCGCGGGTATGCAGATGCTCGTTCAGCACGCCCATCGGATATTGCACCGGCATCTCCCAGCCGGCAAAGGGCACCATCTTCGCGCCGCGCGAAAGGTGCAGGTCATATAGCGTCGTGCGCCGAAACTCGGCCATGGGCATCCCCCTTTTCTGCGGACGGACCTGTCCCGGCCGCTGCGATGCCCCCTCTGTCCCTACCCCGAAGCGGGGGCGCCTGAGATCGTTATCCCTTCGGCGGGCGGCTGATGCCGCCTCTCTCCAGAGCGTTCGGCGGAAAACGGTCCCTTTGCCTGAGAGATTCCTGGGGCGGTTGCTCCTTCGGCCCTGGCTTTTCGCCAATGTCTCCCGATTTCCGACTTTCGTCGTAGCCGGGCGGCAGGATTCTGGCAAGAGCCTTCTGCCGCCCGGTTTTTCAGACCGTGACGTTCAGCGCGCCCCCGTCCAGCAGGATATTCTGACCGACCATGAACCGCGCCTGCTGGCTGCACAGGAAGGCGCAGGCGGCGCCGAAATCCTCGGGGCGGCCATAGCTGCGGGTCGGGATCGTCGCCTCGCGCCGACGGCGGGCCTCGTCGAGGTCGATGCCCTCGGCCCTGGCCACGCCCGAATCGAGGCTGACGGCGCGGTCGGTGGCATGGATGCCGGGCAGCAGGTTGTTCACCACCACGCCATGCGGCGCCACCTGCCGCGACATGCCGGCGACAAAGCCGGTCAGCCCGGCGCGGGCGGTGTTCGACAGCCCCAGCACCGCGATGGGCGAGCGCACGGATTGCGAGGTGATGTTGACCACCCGGCCCCAGCCGCGCTCCATCATGCCCGGCACCAGCGCCTGCATCAGCGCGATGGCGGTCAGCATATTGGCGTCGATGGCCTTGATGAAATCCTCGCGCGACCAGTCGGTCCAGGTGCCGGGCGGCGGGCCGCCGGCATTGTTGACCAGGATGTCGGCCTGACCGGCCAGGGCCTCCAGCACGGCGGCGCGGCCCTCTTCGGTGGTGATGTCGGCGGCGACCGGCGTGACCGAAACGCCATGACGCGACGCGATGTCGCGCGCGGCCGCCTCCAGCGCCTCGGCGCCGCGGGCGTTGACGACCAGATCGACCCCGGCCTCGGCCAGGGCTTCGGCGCAGGCCCGGCCCAGCCCCTTCGACGCGGCGCAGACAAGCCCCTTCTTGCCCCTGATCCCCATATCCATGGCTTCCCTCCTGTTCAGCTCGCCGCCAAGGAAGCGCGGGGCGCGCGGATTGTCCAGTTCAGAAGCAGAGGATCTCGGCCTCGGCCTCGGCGCGGCGGAAATTGGCGACGATGTCGTTGACGGCGATGCCCTGGCGAAAGATGCCGGCGCGCTCGCCCGGCGTCTGGCGCATGGCCAGCACCGTCTCGGCCTTGACGTAGTCGTCATAGGGCAGGATCTCGGCGATCTGGTCGATGGCGCAGCTGCACCGCTCCAGCATCTCGCGGGTCTGGCCGTTCGCCGCCATGCAGACGAAGACGTAATCGGCCCGCGCATTGGTCGGATAGTCGTTGATCGCCTGCGCCCAGGCCATTCCGGCCGAAAGCGTCAGGGCTGCCGTCAGGGTTGCCCGGATCATTTCAACACCATTTCGCTGTGATAGGCCGGCCGCCCGCCGGCCAGCGGGCCGGTCTCGGCCAGCATGCGCCGGATCGGCCGTTTCGGATCGTCCAGGGTGAAGCGCAGCTCCAGCGTGTCGAAGCCGGCCATGCGCCCGCGATTCTCGTCCTGCGCGAAGGGCGTGAAGACGGCGACGGTCGCCTCGCCCTCGCGCCGGACCGCGCCGTCGCGAAACAGCGCATCCTTCAGCCGGTTGCGGATATAGAACGGGCTGCCCCCGGTCAGCGCCGCCATGTCCCGCGCGATGGTTTCCAGAAAGAAGGTCAGCGCCGGATCGCCGCCCGAGGCCGGGAAGGGGCCGATCCTGCGCGTGATGCGCGGCGTCTGCTCGGTCAGCTCCAGCGCCGGCGGGCCGTCCGCGGCGTCCGGGGCGACGGCTGCCAGCGTGACGGTGCCCTCGCCCAGCGGTGCAAAACCCCCAACCTCGGGGCCGGTCTGGCGCAGCGTCCAGACCAGCGGTCCCTGCGACAGATCCCAGGGCCCACGCTCGGCAAAGACCAGGTCGCCCGCCTCGCCCGCCCGAAGCGGCGTGGCCAGCAGCGCGATCAGCGCCAGTCCTCGCAAGACGTTCATCCCGGTCCTTCCTTCCCTGTCAGCGACCCTGCCCCCGTCCGGGCCGCGGCGAAAGCCCGCCGCCGGCTGCCTGCTGCTTTGGTCTTAGGCCAGCATCCGCTGCAGCATGGCCTGCAGGTCCTCGGGGCGCACCGGCTTTTCCAGCAGGGGCACGCCCATCTTCTGGCAGGCGCCGCCCAGCTCCGGCCCCCGCCGGGCCGAGACGACGATGGCCGGCACCGCCTGCCCGGCCGCCCTGCGCAAGGCCGCGATGGCCTGCAGGCCGGTGTCGCCATTGTCGAGGTTGTAGTCGGCGATCACCACGTCCGGCGGCTCGTCGCCCATCTGCGCCAGGGCCTCGGCGATGCCGCCCGAGACGCGGGCCACCATCCCCAGCCGGTCCTGCAGCACCAGTTGCAGGGCGCGGCGCATGGCGTCGTCATTCTCGACCACCAGCGCCACCCGGCCGCGCAGATGCGGGCCCTGGCCGGCGCCCTCGGGCCGCGCGGCCTCGCCCCCCGGCGCGACCAGCGGCAGGCTGACGCGAAAGACGGTGCCGCGCCCCGGCTCGCTGTCCATGGCGATGGGATGGCCCAGCTTGGCGCAGGCGCGGCGCACGATGGACAGGCCCAGCCCCATGCCGGGCGCGCCGCCCTCGCGGCCGATGCGCTGGAACTCGTCGAAGACGCGGGCGCGGTCGGCGGCGGCGATGCCGATGCCGGTGTCGTAGATCTCGAGCCACGCCCGCTCGCCGCGCTTGCGCACGCCGACCAGCACGCCGCCGCGGTCGGTATACTTGATCGCGTTGGAGACGAGGTTCTGCGCGATCCGCCGCAGAAAGGTCGGATCGCTTTCCACCACCGCCGAGGTCGGCGCAAAGCTGAGCCGCAGTTCCTTGGCCTCGGCCATGGGCGCATATTCGACGGCCAGGCGGCGGAACAGCTCGCCCAGGTCGACGGGCTTGCGCTGGAACTCGATGCGCTGGCTGTCCAGGCGGGAGATGTCCAGCACCGCGTGCATCAGCTCCTCGACCGATTCGAAGGCGCCGGAAAGCCGGCCGGTCAGCTCGCGCTGGAACTCGTCCAGCGGCGTGTCCTTCAGCGCCGACAGGAACAGCTTGGCGGCGGACAGCGGCTGCAACAAGTCGTGGCTCGCCGCGCGCAGGAACCGGGTCTTCGAGCGGTTCGCCTCTTCGGCCGAGGCGCGGGCGACGGCCAGCTCGCGGTTGCGTTCGGACAGGTCGGCCAGCGCCTGCTCCAGTTCGCGCGTGCGGGCCTGCACCTCCTGCTCCAGCGCCACGGCGGCCTGGAACATGGACCAGGCCGAGCCGCGGCTTTCCTCCAGCCGGTCGATGCGCTCGACCAGCACATCGGCGATGCGCGTCAGCTTCTCGACCCGCCGGGCGGGGGGATCGTCGTCGCGCAGGAACATGGCTCAGCCCGGCGCGGGCGGCATCAGGGCCATGCCGACGAAGGTCTGGTTCACATGCATGCCGCTGTGCTGCTCGCCATAGGTGTTGAAGCCGGCGACGCGATAGCGCGCCAGAAGCTCCGACATCTGCCCGTCCATGCCGGCGCGTTCCAGCGCCAGCCGCCGCAGCACGCAGTCGAAGCCCAGCACCATCAGCGGCGGGCGCGGCAGCGCGTCCAGCGCCTCGGCAAAGCCGCGGGTCATGTCCATGGCCCGGCCCAGCGTCAGGATGCTGCCCGCCTCGATCCCGGACAAAAGCTGCAGGCCGCCCTCGGGGGAGATGGCGCGGATGGCGCGGACGTGATGGCGCTTACCGGTGCGCAGCAGCAAGGGATGGCGGGCGAATTCGGTCGGGGTCAGCGCCTCGACCGGGATGCCGGCCAGCCGGGCATATTCCTGCGCCGCCGGCTCGTCGTTCAGCTCCAGGATGATGCGGTTGTGGCGGTCGGCGGCGGTGACGACCGCGCGCCGGTCGGTCGGGCTGAAATGCTGGAAGGAAACCTCGGCCGCCGCCAGGTCAGTCTCGACCAGCAGGAACAGCGCCGCGCCGGGATGGGCCACACCATCGACCATCTGGCAGGTCGGGCCGAAGCCCATGCCCTCGGCGCTTGAGCCGCCGACGATCGGCAGGCCGGGGATCGCCGCGTCCAGCGTCGCGGTCAGCACGTCCTCCTGCCGGGCCAGCGCATCGGCCAGCAGCACGCCGAAGCTGGAGCGGCGCAGGTCGGAGCGGAAATCGCCGTGAAAGCGGCGCAGCGTCGCCATCCATTCCGACACCGGCACCAGCGCCTGGTCGCGCAGCACGCAGACCCCGACCCGGAAGCTGGCCGAGGGAAACCCCAGCGCCGTCACCGTCTGCGCACAATAGCCGCCGGGGCCGATCTCGCCGACCGAGGAACAGCCGACGACCCGGCAGCCCTGCCCCAGCGCCTCGCGCAGCGCGCCGCCCAGGGCGGGCAGCCCCTCGGCCGGCATGCCGAACAAAAGCACCAGCGCAGGGTCCAGCGGCGCCATGGCCGCGGCGATGCGCCGGGCGGTGTCGTCGCCGGCAGCCGGCACCGAGACGGCGACGGGCGCGGGCGGCGGCACGGCCGGCCGCGCCTCGGACCGCGCACCGGGCCAGGGTTCGGGCGAGGCCGCGCTCATGCCGGTTCGAACAGCCTGACGCTATTGGCCAGCAGCACCGCCTGGGTGCGGCGGCGGGCGTTGATCTTGGACATGATCGCGGTGATGTGGGTCTTGACCGTCGCCTCGGCGATGGACAGCTCGTAGCTGATTTCCTTGTTCGCCTTGCCCTGGCAGATCAGCCGCAGGATCTTCATCTGCTGCGGCGTGAGCGTGGCGAAGCGGCGGGCCAGTTCGGCGCGGGCCGCGTCCTCGGCGCCGGCATGGTCGGGCTGGTAGCTGTCGGGCGTCACCCGCTCGCCCTCCCACATGCGGCGCAGGCTGTCCACCAGCGCCTCGCGGCCCAGCGACTTGCTGATATAGCCCTGCGCCCCCGCCGCCATCGCGGCCGAGATCATGGCGTTTTCCAGATCGGCCGAGATCATGGTGATCGGCACGTCCGGGATCTGGCGGCGCAGCGTCACCAGCCCCTCGGCGCCTCTGGCATCGGGCAGGTTCAGGTCCAGGATCACCGCATCCGGCGAGCCCTGGTTGCGGATCTGTTCCAGCGCGGCGGCAAGGCTGCGGGCGGTGCGCACGTTCCTGAGCCCGAAGCTGATCTTCAGCGTCAGGGCCAGGGCGTCGCACATCAGCGGATGGTCGTCCACGATCAGGATCTCGCGGACGCGGTCGGCGGAAAGCCTTGGCGATGCGGCGCGGTCCTGCGACTGCATTTCGGCTGAGGCCATCGTTCTCCTCCCCAAGAAACGACAGGGGCCGGGGCCTTGGCGCTCCGGCCTTTATCCATCCATCTTAAGACCGCCGCCCGCCGGCGCAAGCCCGTTGGACGCCGGGGCGGGTTTCGGGCTACGACTTCGGTTGTATTGGCCGAAACCAAGGCACATGGCAATTTGACCGGGGCAAAGGGGGAAAATCACCATGCCGTTCAGCCGCAGAATCGCCCTGCTGGCGGGGGCCGCCGCCCTGGCCGGGCTGGCGCGGCCCGCCTTGGCCCAGACCCCCGCCATCCGCATCGGCACGCTGGAAAACGGCACCGTCACCTGGGAGATCGAGACGATCCGCAGGCGCGGCCTGGACACCGCCAACGGCTTTCGGCTGCAGCCGATGATCCTGGCCGGCAACCCCGCCACCCAGGTCGCCATGCAGGGGGCCGAGGTCGATACCATCGTCTCGGACTGGCTGTGGGTGGCGCAGCAGCGGGCGCGCGGCACGGGCTTTCGCTTCCTGCCCTATTCGACCGCCGTGGGCGGCGTGATGGTGCCGGCGCAAAGCCCGGTGCGGGTGCTGGCCGACCTCAGGGGCAAAAAGATCGGCATCGCCGGCGGGCCGGTGGACAAGAGCTGGCTGATCCTGCGCGCCTGGTCGCGCGAGAAGCTGGGCGAGGATCTGGCCGACGTGACGCAGCAGGTCTTCGGCGCGCCGCCGATGATCCTGAACGCCGCCGAGACCGGCGAGGTCGATGCCGCGATCAACTTCTGGCATTTCCAGGCCCGGATGCAGGCGCGCGGCATGCGCGAGATCATCTCGGTTGAGACGGCGGCGGGCGACCTGGGCCTCGACCCCTCGACGCCGCTTCTGGGCTATGTGCTGCGCGACGACTGGATCGCGGCCAACCCGGCGCTGGCGGCGGGGTTGGCGCGCGCATCCCGCGCGGCCAAGGATCTGCTGGCCCAGGACGATGCCGCCTGGGACGAGCTGCGCCCGATCATGCAGGCCGGTGACGAGGCCGAGTTCCAGACGCTGAAGGCCGGCTGGCGCGCCGGCATCCCCGCCCCCGGCCCGGTCGATGCCGCGAACGCGCAAAGGATGTTCGCCACCATGGCGGAACTGGGCGGCGACGAATTGACCGGCGGCCTTTCCGCCCTGCCCGAGGGCCTGTTCTGGTGGCCGGAGTAGCCCTGCCTTGACCGGAGCGCCGAAACCCCCCGCGTTGCGTCCGGGCCTGGTGCCGGGAGTGCTGTCGATCCTGGCCATGCTGCTGGTCTGGACCCTGGCCTCGCAGCTGACCGACCGGCCGCAGACCCTGCCCGCGCCCTGGGACGTCGCCGCGCGCATCATGCGCCTGGCCGCGACCGGAGAGCTGTGGTTCAACGCCGGGATGACGATGTTCCGCGTGGTCGCGAGCTTCGCGCTGGCCATGGCGGCGGGCATGGCGCTGGGGCTGTGGATGGGCCGCAGCCGCGGCGCCGACCAATGGCTGAACCCCGGCCTCATCATCCTGCTGAACGTGCCGGCGCTGGTGGTGATCGTGCTGTGCTATATCTGGATCGGGCTGAACGAGACCGCCGCCGTCCTGGCCGTCGCGCTGAACAAGATCCCGGTGGTCACGGTGATGATCCGCGAGGGCACGCGGGCGCTGCGCCCCGACCTGGACGACATGGCCCGCGCCTTTCGCATGCGGCCCTGGGCGCGGCTGCGCCATGTCGTGCTGCCGCAGCTGGCGCCGCATGTCGCCGCCTCGGCGCGGGCCGGGATCTCGCTGATCTGGAAGATCGTGCTGGTGGTCGAGTTCCTGGGTCGCTCGAACGGCGTCGGCTTCAAGATCCATCTGCTGTTTTCCAGCTTCGACGTGACCGGCGTGCTGGCCTGGGCGCTGGCCTTCGTCGCCGTCATGCTGGCCATCGACCTCATCCTGCTGCGGCCGTGGGAGAGCCGCGCCAACCGCTGGAGGCAGGATGCGGCTTGAGCTGGAGGCCAAGTCCTTCGGCCCGAGGCAGGTGCTGGGCCGGCTGGCGCTGTCGGTCGCGCGCGGCGAGCGGCTGGCGATCCTGGGCCCCTCGGGCATCGGCAAATCGACGCTGCTGCGCATCCTGGCCGGGCTCGACGCGGATTATCGCGGCCGGCTGGAGGGCGCCGAGCGCCTTGCCGTGGTGTTCCAGGAGCCGGTGTTGCTGCCCTGGCGCGATGCGGTCGGCAACATCGCCATCCCGACCGGCTGCGATGCAGCCACGGCGCGGGACTGGCTGGCGCAGGTCGGGCTGGCGGGGCACGAGGCGAAGTTCCCGCGCCAGCTTTCGCTGGGCCAGCAGCGCCGGCTGGCGCTGGCCCGCGCCTTTGCCGCCGGGCCGGACATCCTGCTGATGGACGAGCCCTTCGCCTCGCTGGACGGGGACACGGCGGCGCGGATGCTGGCGCTGACCGATGCGCTGCTGACCCGCAGCGGCGCCGGGCTGGTGCTGGTCACGCATGACCCGGCCGAGGCGGCGGCGCTAGGCGCCCGCCCCCTGCATCTGGGCGGCGATCCGGCGCGGCTTCAGAAGGACTGATCCCAGACCCGGCCCTCGGTATCCTCGGCATGGACCGTCACCGGCCCCTCGCCCGGCGCATGGGCAAAGCGGAACACCGGGTCTTCGGAAATCGAGATCCCGGCCTCCATGGTGAACAGCGGCGCCTCGCCCTGCCTGACCTCCAGCGTCTGGATGAACTCGGCCGGGATGGTCAGCAGCGTCACCTGGTCGCGTTGCAGGCCCGAGAAATTCGGGTGCCGGATCATCAGCGTGCCGACCTTTCGCCCACCCTCCTCGGCCGCGCGAAAGCGCATCTCGCCCATGGTGGCGCGCACCTCGTCCATGCTTTTGCCGGCCGGGGCCGCGCAGCCGCCCGAGGCTTTCACGAAGCGGCCGGCCATGACCTTGCGCCCATCCGCCAGCGTGGCGATGGCGCGCAGGTCGGAATAATTGTCCACCCGCACCCGCACCTCGAAATCCAGCGGCATCAGCGCCTCGCCGAATGTGAACTCGGCCGCGACCGGCGCGGGATTGCCGTCCACCACCAGCGCCAGCGCCCGGATCGCGGGCGCGCCGGGCGGCTGGGTGATGCGCACCGGCACCAGCGCCGGGTTGTCGGCCCGCGGCGGCGCGTCGAGGTCGAAGACCGCCGGATCGACCGGCGGCTCCTTGTCCGTGCCGATCACGGCAAGCCGCATGTCCTCCCACAGGGCCGAGGGCTGCATGGGATTGGCGACCTCGGCCGCCAGCGCCCCCGGCGCCAGCATCATCGCGGCAAGCAGGCAAGCCAGCCTCATCCCCGTTTCTCCCTTGTCATGCGGCGATAGACCAGCACGGTCGAATCGCTCGCCGCCTCGGCCTCGGCCGCCGCGCGCAACCGGGCGTGCAGGCTGGAGCGCGAACAGACCGGATCGGTCGCCCGCACGTCGCCCGCCAGCGCCATCGCCTGGCAGCGGCAGCCGCCGAAGTCGATCTCGCGCCGCTCGCAAGAGGCGCAGGGCTCGGGCATCCAGCCGGTGCCGCGAAAGGCGTTGAAGGCCGCGCCGTCGTGCCAGATCCGGGCCAGCGGCACCGCGCGCACGTTCTCGAACGCCAGGCCCTTGATGGTCTGGGCGGCGTGGCAGGGCAGCACGGTGCCGTCCGGCGCCACGTTCAGCCCGGTCGAGCCCCAGCCGCCCATGCAGCTTTTCGGAAAGGCCGCCAGATGGTCGGCGGGCACATAGTCGATGACCATGCGGCCTTGCAGGCGCAGGCGGGCGGCGTCCACCACCTCGCGCGCGCGGATCGCCTGGGCCTGGGTCGGCATCAGCGGCAGGCGGTTCAGCTCGGCCCAGCCGTGGAACTGCACGGTCGCCACCTCGATGCGGCGGCAGCCGAGCCGCTCGGCCAGGTCGATCATCTCGGGCAGGCGGTCCAGGTTCTGGCGATGCACCACCGCGTTCAGCGTCAGCGGAAAGCCGATGGCGCGGACCCATTCCGCCACCTGCATCTTGCGCGCGAAACTGCCGCCATAGCCGCTGATCCAGTCGGCCATCTCGGCGTCGATGCCTTGCAGGGACAGCTGGACGTGATCGACCGCGCCGTCCAGCTCGCGCAGCCGCGACTCGGTCAGCCCGATGCCCGAGGTGATGAGGTTGACGTAAAGCCCGGCGTCGCGGGCCGCGGCGGCGATCTCGGCCAGGTCGCGGCGCGAGGCGGGCTCGCCGCCCGACAGATGCACCTGCAACACGCCCAGATCGGCGGCCTGGCGGAACACATCCGCCCATTCGGCCGCCTTCAGCTCGGCGCTGGCGCGGGTCAGCTCGACCGGGTTCGAGCAATAGGGGCAGGCCAGCGGGCAGCGATGCGTCAGTTCCGCCAACATGGCCATGGGCAGGCCGACGCGGACCGGGTTGCCGTCGATGTCGCGGGGGGCGGGATCGTCTCTCATGCCGCCTCCCCCTCCAGGAACACCATGCGCCGGTCGATCAGGCCGCGCAGGAACTCCTGCACGTCGCCCTCGATCTGCTCGGCCGGCGCGTCGTAGCGGGTGCAGAGCGTCTCGATCACCTCGGCCAGGCTGCGCCTGCCGTCCAGTTCCGACAGGATCGCATGGCCCACCGGGTCGAGCTGGATCACCCGCTCGGGCGCCAGCAGCACGCGGATGCCGCGCACGCGGTCGTCGTGAAGCCGCACCCCGCGCGGCAGATAGGGCACCGCGGCGCCGCTGATGCGATCCGCGCTCATGAGGCCCCCGCGGCCTCGGGGGCCGGCTCGGGGATGGCCGCGTCCAGCAGCCCCTCGCCCGGACGCCAGGCGCCGGGGGGGATGTTGCCCTGCACATAGCCGTGCCACAGCGCGTCGAGCTGCGCCCAAAGCACGTCGGTCTTGAAGACCAGCGCCGCCGCCGCCGCGTCCTGCCGTTCCAGCGTATCGGCACGGTCCAGCACGTAGTTCAGGCCGAACTCCACGTCCTTCGGCGCCTCGGCCAGCCGGTTGCGGAAATAGGCGAGGCTGGCGTCGTCGGCGAAATCGTAATGCTTCAGCAGGCCCTCGATCCGCTCGGCATGGATCCTGGGCGCGAACATCTCGGTCAGGCTGGCGGCCACGGCATCCAGCAGCGGCATGTCGCGCACGAAGCGGACATAGGCATCGACGGCAAAGCGGGTCGCCGGCATCACGCCCACGCCGCTGGCGACGTAATCGGGGTCGAGGCCGACGGCGCGGGCCAGCGCCAGCCAGCGCCGGATGCCGCCGCCCTGATCGACGCCGCCGTCGTGATCCTCGATGCGACTGCGCCAGATGCGGCGCAGCTGCGGGTCTTCGACGCGGGACAGGAAGGCTGCGTCCTTCATCGGGATGCGCGACTGGTATTGCCAGCGATTGACGACCCAGGCCCGCACCTCGTCGGGCGTGCATTCCCCGCCGTGCAGGCGTTTGTGGAACGGGTGGCGGTCGTGATAGCGCTCGGCGCCGATGCGACGCAGGCGCTCGTGGAACTCGGCGCGGGTCTGGGCGCGGTGGTCGGCAAGTTTCATGGCGCGATCTCCATTCCGTCATGGCCGACCTGCCAGCCCGCCGCCTGCGCCTGCGCACGCTCGGGGCTGGTCGGATCGACCATCGGGTTCGAATTGTTCAGATGCACGTAGATGCGGGCACCCAGCGCCAGGTCGCGCAGCGCCTCCAGGCTGCCGCCGGGGCCCGAGACCGGCACATGGCCCATGCGCCGCCCAGTCTTGGCCCCAAGGCCCGCGCGCAGCATCTCGTCATCCGTCCACAGCGTGCCGTCGAAGAGCAGCGCATCCGCGCCGGCGATCCGGTCGCGCAGCCAGCCGGGGACCGAGGCGCAGCCGGGAATATAGAACACCCGCCGCCCGCCGGCGGCCAGTTCGACCCCCACGGTCTGCTCGCCCATCAGCTCGGTCTCGACCCGCTCGCCCTCCAGATAAAGCGGCACCTTGCCCGGCACGGCGAAAAGCCGCGCGACCAGGCCGGGCGCCAGGTCGAAGCCCTGCTCCAGCGCCACCGGGCGCCGGGCGACCAGCCGCGGGTCCAAGGCGGCCAGCATCGGGTTGGCGGCCAGCACGCCATGGATCGCGGGCGTGGCGAACAGGTCGAACCCCTGCCCTTCGCGCAGGGTCAACAGACCGGCGACATGGTCGATGTCGCCATTCGTCACCAGCACCGAGCGGATCGGTGAGCCGCGCAGCCCCCCAGGCCGCAGCGCCGGCGTCGCGGCCAGCTGCTGGCGCAGGTCGGGCGAGGCGTTGACCAGCGCCCAGTCCCGGCCATTCGCGGAAACGGCAATCCCGCTTTGGCTCATGGCGGGAATGCGTCCTGCGCGCGCGGCCTCGCAATTGCGGCAGCCACAGTTCCACTGCGGCACGCCGCCACCGGCGCCGCTGCCGAGAATCACGATACGCATGGGAAAGGCTCCGGCAGGCCCGGCCCCCGTCGGCCGGGGGCCGGGCCGGGGATATCGCCGGCGGGTTAGAACAGGACCGGCTCGTCCTCGGCCGGGGCATACATGTTGATTTCCATGCCGCAGGCGATTTCCCTCGGCGCGGGTTTGGTCCAGGCCATATAACCTCCTCCTCAAGACACCGCGGGAATGCGGCTGTTTCGATGCTAAGCCGACCGGGCCACCAGTCAACACGCCAAAGGTCGTAGATGGTCCCGGTCGCGGGCTTGTGTTAGCCTTGCGCCGCGAAAGGAAAGCGGATGTTCCATCTGGTCCTTGCCGCCTGCCTGGCGGCCCAGCCCGCCACCTGCCAGCCGCGCCTGCTGCCCGCCGGCGACGCCGCCACGCGCCAGGAATGCGAAGAGCGCGCCGCCCCCATCGCCCGCGACTGGCTGGCCCGGCATCCCGAACTGACCGGCGACGGGCCGCGCTGCGTCGAGACTGCCGAACTGCCCGCCCTGAGCGTGCAGGAAGTGGCGGCGGGCGTGCATGTGCATCAGGGCGCGATGGCGCAGATCTCACGGCAGAACCGCGGGCGGATCGCCAACCTGTCCTTTGTCGTCGGCGATACCGTGGCGGTGATCGACGCCGGCGGCAGCCGCGCCGAGGCCGAGGCGCTTTACGCCGCCATCCGCCGGATCACCGACAAGCCGGTCAGCCACCTGATCCTGACCCATATGCATCCCGACCACATCCTGGGCGCCGAGGTGTTTTCCGAGGCCGGCGCCACCATCGTCGCCGATGCCCGCCTGCCCGAGGCGGTGGCGCGGCGCGCGGAAAGCTGGATGCTGTCGACCCCGCGCCAGATCGGCGAGGATGCCTTTGCCGGCACGCGCATCGCCGGCGTGGACCAGACCGTCGCGGCGCCGCAGGTGCTGTCCTTGGGCGACCGGCAGCTGCGGCTGACGCCGGTGCCGCCGGCCCATACCGGCAGCGACATGACCGTGCTGGACGAGGAAACCGCCACGCTCTTCACCGGCGATCTGGTGTTTCTGGGCCTGACGCCCTCGCTCGACGGTTCGCTGGCCGGCTGGCTCGACTGGACCGGGCGCAAGCCCGACCCCGAGCCGGCGCTGATCGTGCCCGGCCACGGCCCGGTCGCGGAAAGCTGGGACGAGGCGGTGACGCCGACGCGGCAATACCTGACCGCGCTGCGCGACGCCACGCGCGAGGCGATCGGCGCCGGCCTGCCGCTGTCGCGGGCGATCCCGGCCATCGTCGCGGCGATGATGCCGGTATCCGAGGGCTGGGCCGATTTCCGCGACACCACGGCGCGCAATGCCGCCGCGGCCTATGCCGAGCTGGAATGGGAATAGATTGCCTCGCCCGCGCCCGGATGCCACAACTATGCCGAGCGCAGAAGGAGGAAGGCCATGGCACGTCCCGTCTGGCACGGTTTCATCGCGGCAGCCCTGGGCGGGCTTCTTATCGCGGGCGGCGCGCTGGCGCAGGACGACGCGCCCCTGCCCGAGCGGCGGCTGTCCCTGCAGGCCGATACCGACCTGCCCGGCGGCGACCTGGGCCCGATCTTCGACACCACGCTGCAAGCCTGCGTGCAGGCGTGCCTTGGCAACGACGACTGCCGCGCGCTGACCTATAACCAGCGCTCCCGCGCCTGCTTTCCCAAGGGCGGCGATGCGGGCGCGCCCTCGGCGTTCGCGGGCGCGATCTCGGGCCATGTCGCGACGGCTTCGGCCGAAACGCGGCTGCGCGCCGAATCGCGCGCCGCCGCCGCGCCCTTCGTCAGCGCGCAGGACCGCGAGGCGGCCCGGACCCAGGCGCGGCTGTTTCCCGCCATGCATCCGGCGCTGGGTCCGGGCGATGCTGGCGCCCAGGCCGCCGAGGCCGAACGGGCCGGCGACCTGGCCGGGGCGGCGCGGATCATGGCCTCGCTGGCGGCGCGCGACGACCGGGCCGAGGACTGGACCAACCTGGCGCGGCTGACGCTTTATGTCAGCGACCAGGACGACCGCGAGGCGTCGGCATCCATCGCCTCGATGGCGATCAACGGCTATCTGCGGGCGGGCGAGGATGCGGTGGCCGCCCGCGCGCTGTCCTGGCTGGCCATGGCGTGGGAGCGGCTGGACCGCGGCCGCGACGCGCTGCCGGCGCTGCGGCTGGCGGCGCAGCTTTCGCCGGGCGACAATGCCATCGCCCAGGCGCTGGAGGAATCGCAGGCCCGCAACGGGCTGCGCGTCACCGACACCCAAGTCGAATCCGAAGGCCGGATGCCGCGGTTCTGCGCGGTGATGTCGCGCAGCCTGGCCGAGGGCACCGATTACGCGCAATTCCTGCGCCTGCCCGGCCGCGACCTGACCGTCGAGGCCGATGGCGACCGGCTGTGCGTGGCCGGGCTGACCCATGGGCAAGAGGTCGAGCTGACCCTGCGCGCCGGCCTGCCCTCGGCCGATGGCGAGACGCTGGCCCGCGACGTGACGCTGAAAGGCTATGTCCGCGACCGCGCGCCCTCGGTCCGCTTTCCCGGCCGCGCCTATGTGCTGCCCGCCTCGGGCGACCAGCGGCTGGCGATGGTCACGGTCAATGCCGAGGTGATCGACCTGCGGCTCCTGCGGATTTCCGACCGCAACCTGATCCGCGTCATGGCCGAGGACATGTTCGCCAAGCCCCTGGACAGCTGGCAGGCCGATTATTTCGGCGACCGCATGGCGCGCGAGGTCTGGAAGGGCACGGCGCAGGTGGCCCGGCCCATGGGGCAGGAGGTGCTGAACCAGGAACTGACCACCAGCCTTTCCATCCCGGCCGAGGCCGGCCCGCTGGAACCCGGCATCTATATCGTCGAGGCCGGGATCCAGAACCAGGACATCTCGGATACCGGGCTGGCGACGCAATGGTTCGTGATCTCGGATTTCGGGATCTCGACCTTCTCGGGCGCGGACGGGCTGACCGTCGCGGTGCGCAGCCTGGCCGATACCGCCGCCAAGGCGGGGGCCGAGGTGGCGCTAGTCAGCCGCTCGAACGAGGTGCTGGCCAGGGCCGTGACCGACGACCAGGGCCTGGCGCATTTCGCGCCGGGGCTTGCCATGGGCCGCGACGGCGCGGCGCCGGCGCTGGTCACGGTGACGGAATGGCAGGGCGAGGGCGCCGAGCGCGCACCGCGCGACATGGCCTTCCTGTCGCTGTCGGACCCCGAGTTCGACCTGTCGGACCGCGGCGTCGAGGGCCAGCCCCCCGCGCCGCCCATCGACCTGTTCGTGACCACCGACCGCGGCGCCTATCGCGTGGGCGAGACGGTGAACGCCACCGTGCTGGCCCGCGATGCCGATGCCCGCGCGCTGGAAAACCTGCCGCTGACCGCGGTGATCCTGCGCCCCGACGGGGTCGAGGCCACCCGCATGCCCGCAAGGGACGCGGGCGCCGGCGGCAGCGTGGTCGCCTGGCAGATCCCCGGCAACGCCCCGCGCGGCACCTGGCGCCTGGAGCTGCGCGCCGAGGCCGACGGCCCGGCCCTGGCCACCGCGCGGATGCTGGTCGAGGATTTCCTGCCCGAGCGCATCGACTTCACCCCGCGCCTGCCCGAAGGCCCGTCCCGCGCCGGCGCGACGCTGGAGCTGTCGCTTGACGCGCATTGGCTGTTCGGCGCCCCGGCCGCGAACCTGCCGGTCGAGGGGCAGTTGCGCCTGTCGCCGACCCGCAGCCTGAGCGGCTTCGACGGCTATGTCTTTGGCCGCCACGACGACGACAGCGCGCCGGTCACGGACAGCCTGCCCGCCGGCACAACCGATGCCCAAGGCCATTACCAGGCGCAGATCGACCTGCCGGAGGCCGCCCAGCTCGGCCCCCGTCCGGTCGAGGCCGAGGTGGTGCTGGACATCCGCGAAGGCGCCGGCCGCCCGGTCGAGCGCAGCGAGTCGCGCGTGGTCATGCCCGAGGCCCCGGTCGCGGGCATCCGCCCGCTGTTCGAGGGCGACACGGTATCCGAAAACAGCGAGGCGCGTTTCGCGCTGGTCGCGGTCGGCCCGGACCTGAAGCCGGCGGCCGAGCCGCTGCGCTGGGTGCTGAACCGCATCGACACCGATTACCAATGGTATTCGCTGGGCGGGCAATGGAACTGGGAGGCGATCACCAGCCGCACCCGCATCGCCGAAGGCGTGGCCGAGCCGGGCGAGGCCCCGGCCGAGATCGCCGCCCCGGTCGAATGGGGCCAATACGAATTGGTGGCCGAGCCGGCATCGGGCCAGGGCGGGCAAAGCTCGGCGCAGTTCTATGCCGGCTGGGGCGCGGTCGCCAATGCGGGAACCGAGACGCCGGACCGGCTGCAGGTGGTGCTGGACAAGCCCGCCTATCGCAGCGGCGAGACGGCACGGGTCCGGGTCGAGGCGGCGAGCGACGGGCTGGGCCTGGTCTCGGTGCTGTCGAACCGGCTGGTCTCGATGCAGACCATGGCGCTGAAGGCGGGCGAGAACCAGATCGACCTGCCCGTGACCGACGATTGGGGCGCCGGGGTCTATGTCACCGTCAGCGCCATCCGCCCCCTGGGCGAGGCGCGGCCGGGCGACCGCCAGCCGGTGCGCGCCCTGGGCCTGGCCCATGCCGCCGTCGATCCCGGCGACCGCAAGCTGACGGCCAGCATCACAGCCCCGGCCGAAACCCGCCCGCGCGGCACCGTCCCGGTCACGCTGAAGGTCGAGGGCGCGGCGGGCGAAACGGTCCACGCCACCGTCGCCGCCGTCGACCAGGGGATCCTGAACCTCACCCGCTTCCAGCCGCCGGACCCGTCGCAGCATTACTTCGGCCAGCGCCGGCTGGGCGTGGCGCTGCGCGACCTTTACGGCCGGCTGATCCTGCCGACCGGGGCGCCGGACGGCGCGCTGCGCGAGGGGGGCGACGCCAGCCTTGCCGGCAATGCCGAGGCGCCGCCGCCGACCGAAAAGCTGATGAGCTGGTTTTCCGGCCCGGTGACGCTGGGCGCGGACGGCACCGCCACCATCGAAGTGCCGGTGGGCGATTTCAACGGCGAGTTGCAGGTGATGGCCGTGGCCTGGTCGGAAAAGGGCGTGGGCCAGGCCGATGCCTCGGTGCTGGTGCGCGATCCGGTGGTGATGACCGTGACCGCCCCCGCCTTCCTTGCCCCGAACGACAGCGCCCGGCTGGGCCTGCGGCTGACCCATACCTCGGGGCCGGCCGGAGAGATGCGGCTGGCGCTGTCGCAGGTCGGCGGCGAGGGCGGGCTGACCTATTGGGTGGAGCCCCAGGTGCAGCTGGGCGAAAAGGCCGAGGCGCAGGTGGACATCCCCGTGACCGCGACCGAGGCGCTTGGCACCGCCAACCTGCGGCTGGTGCTGACCACGCCCGATGGCGAGGAACTGACCAAGGACATCGCCGTCCCCGTCGCCCTGAACGAGGCCGACATCCAGCGTCAGGACCGGCTGGTCGTCGAGCCGGGACAAAGACTGACCGTGCCCGCCAGCCTGACGCAGGGCCTGTTGCCGGGCGCCGAGGTGACGGCGGCGCTTGGCCCCTATGCCCGGCTGGACGTGGCCGGCGCGCTGATGCGGCTGGCGCGCTATCCCTATGGCTGCACCGAGCAGTTGGCCTCGGGCGCGATGCCGCTGATCTACCTGCCCGGCCTTGCCGCCGCCGAGGGGGTCGAGGGCGGCGATGCGGCCGAGCAGGTGGACAAGGCGATCACCCAGATCCTGACCCGGCAGGGCTCGAACGGCGGTTTCGGGCTGTGGTCGGCCGATTCGGGCGACCTGTGGCTGGAAGCCTATGTCACCGACTTCCTGTCGCGGGCGCGGGCGGCGGGGCATCAGGTGCCCGAGACCGGCTTCCGCATGGCCATCGACAACCTGCGCAACCGCGCCAATTACGCCACCGAACCCGGCGCCGCCTCGGCCGAGGAAAACGCGGCGCTGGCCTATGCGCTGGCGGTGCTGGCGCGGGAACGGGCAGCCACGGTGGGCGATTTGCGCTATTACGCCGATACCGCCGCCGGGTCGTTCTCGACGCCCATGGGCGCGGCCAGCCTGGGGGCGGCGCTGGCCTCATACGGCGACCAGGGGCGGGCGGACCGGATGTTTGCGCAGGCACGCAACCTGCTGAACCTGGGCGCGCCCGAGCCCCATGCCTTCCGCGCCGATTACGGCACCCGGCTGCGCGACGCGACCGCCGTGCTGGCGTTGGCGGCCGAGGCGAGGACGCAGGCCGTTGATGCCACCGACCTGACCAGCCAGATCGCCGAGCGTATCGCGCAGGCCCAGCAGGACGGCCGCAGCCTGTCCACGCAGGAATCGGTCTGGACGGTGCTGGCGGCGCAGTCGCTGTTCGGCGCGGCCCCGCCCGCGACGCTGAACGGGGTGGCGCTGACCCAGCCGGTCGCCAGCCTGCCCGCCGATGCCAGCATCGCCAATACCGGCGAGGGCGCGCTGGAGGTGACGCTGACCGCGACCGGCAAGCCCTCGGGTCCGGTCGCGGCCGGAGGCAAGGGCTATGCCATCGCGCGGCGCTATTACAGCCTGCAGGGCGAGGCGCTGGACCCCGCGCAGCTGCCGCAGGGCACGCGCATGGTCGTGGTGCTGGAGATCGCGCCGCAATCCGAGGGCGGCGGCCGGCTGGTCGTCGCCGACCCCCTGCCCGCCGGGTGGGAGATCGACAACCCCAACCTGCTGCGCGCCGGCGATGTCTCGGCGCTGGACTGGCTGGAGGGCGAGACCGCGGCCGAAATGACCGAGTTCCGCGCCGACCGCTTTGCCGCGGCGCTGACCTGGACCTCGGCCGAAAGCTTCCGGCTGGCCTATATCGTCCGCGCGGTGACGCAGGGCGAGTTCCGCCACCCGGCCGCCAGCGTCGAGGACATGTATCGCCCCGAGTTCCGCGCCTGGTCGAACGGCGGCACGGTCACGGTCACGCCCTGAACCGTCGGCACCCCGGCCCCGAAGCGGCCGGGGTGTTTCGTCGCGGGCGCTTCACGAAAGCATTGCTTGCCCCGCAGCGCCGGGGCGGGCAATATCCCGCCATCGCGTAAGGAAGGGAGGACGCCTTGCCCGAGACCCGCCCGGCAACGCCCAGCGCAACCCGCCACGAAGATCGCGTGGTCCAGGCGTCGCAATCGCCCGGCGCCGTCACCCGGCTGGCGGCAAGCTGGCGCCGCTCGATGCTCAAGCACGGGCTGGACCCGACTCGCCCCCCCGACCCCCGCCGCCTGACCGAGCGCGAACTGTCCGAGCGGGTCGAGCGCATGGACCGCTTCATCGCCGTCGCCCGGCCGCAGCTGGACCAGCTGTTCCAGCTGGTCTGCCCGACCGGCTGCAACCTGCTGCTGACCGACGCGCAGGGCATCGTGCTGGAACACCGCGTGAGCCAGGGCGACGCCGCCACCTTCCGCGGCTGGGGGCTGTGGCGCGGCATGGACTGGTCCGAGGAGGTGCAGGGCACCAACGGCATCGGCACCTGCCTGGCCGAGGGGCGGCAGGTCACGATCCACCGCGACGAGCATTTCTATGCCCGCAACACCGGGCTGTCCTGCATGGACGCGCCGATCTGGGGCCCGGACGGGCGGCTGATCGCGGCGCTGGACATCAGCTCTGCCCGCGCCGACCATACCGAGCGGCTGAACGCGCTGATCGCGGCGCAGGTCGCGCACAGCGCGCGGGCGATCGAAGCCGCCTTCTTTCGCGTCTCGTTCCCCGGCGCGCGCATCGTCACCCCCGAGGCCGTGGGGACCGAGGACGGCACGCTCTTGCTCGCCGTGGACAAGGACGACCTGGCCATCGGCGCCAACCGCGCCGCCCGCCGCGCCTTCGGCCTTGAGAAAGAGGGGCAGTTGCGCCCGCGCCCGGCCTCGGACCTGCTGGGCCGGCAGGACGAGGCGACCGGCTTCGAGCGCGCCGAACGCGCCGCCGTGATTCGCGCCCTGGCCAGAGCCGAGGGCAATGTCTCGGCCGCCGCCCGCGCGCTGGGGGTGGGACGCGCCACGCTATACCGCCGCATGGCGCGGCTGGGCATCGACGAAAATCCCGGCAAACTGTCTCGCCCCTGAAACACATCGGCCCCGCGGCGCGAAACCCCGCGTTGACCCCAGGGGGCCTCAGGGCACAGGCTCTTGTGCAACCGGCTGGAGGAGCCGGGCTGACAGGAGGAACATCATGCCGAACGATCAGACGCATCCTTTCCGGGGCGTGAACGCGCTGCCCTTCGAGGAACGCTATGACAATTTCATCGGCGGCGAATGGGTGGCGCCCGTCTCGGGCAAGTATTTCACCAACACCACCCCGATCACCGGCGCCGAGATCGGCCAGATCGCGCGCTCGGAGGCCGGCGACATCGAACTGGCGCTGGACGCCGCCCATGCCGCCAAGGACAAATGGGGCGCGACCAGCCCGGCCGAGCGCGCCAACATCATGCTGAAGATCGCCGACCGGATGGAGCGGAACCTGGAGCTGCTGGCCACCGCCGAGACCTGGGACAACGGCAAGCCGATCCGCGAGACCATGGCCGCCGACCTGCCGCTGGCCATCGACCATTTCCGCTATTTCGCCGGCGTGCTGCGCGCGCAGGAAGGCTCGATCAGCCAGATCGACAACGACACCGTCGCCTATCACTTCCACGAGCCGCTGGGCGTGGTGGGCCAGATCATCCCCTGGAACTTCCCGCTGCTGATGGCCTGCTGGAAGCTGGCGCCCGCGATTGCCGCCGGCAATTGCGTGGTGCTGAAACCGGCCGAGCAGACCCCGGCCGGCATCATGGTCTGGGCCAACCTGATCGGCGACCTGCTGCCGCCGGGCGTGCTGAACATCGTCAACGGCTTCGGGCTCGAGGCCGGCAAGCCCCTGGCCTCCAGCAACCGCATCTCGAAGATCGCCTTCACCGGCGAGACGACGACCGGCCGCCTCATCATGCAATATGCCAGCGAGAACCTGATCCCGGTGACGCTGGAGCTGGGCGGCAAGTCGCCGAACATCTTCTTTGCCGACGTCGCGCGCGAGGATGACGATTTCTTCGACAAGGCGCTGGAAGGCTTTGCCATGTTCGCGCTGAACCAGGGCGAGGTCTGCACCTGCCCGTCGCGCGTGCTGATCCAGGAATCGATCTATGACCGCTTCATGGAACGCGCCGTCCAGCGCGTGCAGGCGATCAAGCAGGGCGACCCGCGCGAAAGCGACACCATGATCGGCGCCCAGGCGTCGAGCGAGCAGAAGGAAAAGATCCTCAGCTATCTCGACATCGGCAGGAAGGAAGGCGCCGAGGTGCTGACCGGCGGCAAGGCGGCCGACCTGGGCGGCGAGTTGTCGGGCGGCTATTACATCGAGCCGACGATCTTCCGCGGCCACAACAAGATGCGCATCTTCCAGGAGGAAATCTTCGGCCCCGTGGTCTCGGTCACGACCTTCAAGGACGAGGCCGAGGCGCTGGAGATCGCCAACGACACGCTTTACGGCCTGGGCGCCGGGGTGTGGTCGCGCGACGCCAACACCTGCTACCGGATGGGCCGCGGCATCAAGGCCGGCCGGGTCTGGACCAACTGCTACCACGCCTATCCGGCCCATGCGGCCTTCGGCGGCTACAAGCAGTCGGGCATCGGGCGCGAGACGCACAAGATGATGCTGGACCACTATCAGCAGACCAAGAACATGCTGGTCAGCTATTCCCCCAAGAAGCTGGGCTTCTTCTGAGGGAATGGCCGGGCGCGAGTCACCCCGCGCCCGGCACACCCCTTTCCTTCCCCTCCCCTTTCCTCCCCCAAGAGCAACTGCAAGGAGTTCCCTCTCATGGCCAAGACCATGAAAGCCGCCGTCGTGCGCGCATTCGGCAAGCCGCTGACCATCGACGAGGTGCCGGTCCCCGAACCCGGACCCGGCATGATCCAGGTGAAGATCCAGGCATCCGGCGTCTGCCACACCGACCTGCACGCCGCCGAGGGCGACTGGCCGGTCAAGCCGAACCCGCCCTTCATTCCGGGGCACGAGGGCGTGGGCTTCGTCTCGGCCGTGGGCGCCGGGGTCAAGCACGTCAAGGAGGGCGACCGCGTCGGCGTGCCCTGGCTCTACACCGCCTGCGGCCATTGCCGCCATTGCCTGGGCGGCTGGGAAACGCTGTGCGAAAGTCAGCTCAACACCGGCTATTCGGTGAACGGCGGTTTTGCCGAATATGTCGTGGCCGATCCGAACTATGTCGGCCACCTGCCGAAGAACGTCGATTTCGTCGAGATCGCCCCGGTGCTTTGCGCGGGCGTCACGGTCTACAAGGGGCTGAAGGTCGCCGATACCAAGCCCGGAGACTGGGTGGTGATCTCGGGCATCGGCGGGCTGGGCCACATGGCGGTGCAATATGCCAAGGCCATGGGGATGAACGTGGCCGCCGTGGACATCGACGACGAAAAGCTCGCGCTGGCGCGCAAGCTGGGCGCGACGGTGACGGTCAATGCCGCGACCGACCCCGACCCGGCCGCCGCGATCAAGCGCCAGACCGACGGCGGCGCGCAGGGCGTGCTGGTCACCGCCGTGGGCCGCAAGGCGTTCGAGCAGGCCATCGGCATGGTCGCCCGCGGCGGCACCGTGGCGCTGAACGGCCTGCCGCCGGGCGACTTTCCGCTGGACATCTTCGGCATGGTGCTGAACGGCATCACCGTGCGCGGCTCGATCGTCGGCACCCGGCTGGACTTGCAGGAATCGCTGGATTTCGCCGGCGAGGGCAAGGTCAAGGCGACCGTGCATCGCGCCAAGCTCGAGGATATCAACGATATCTTCGGCCAGATGCACAAGGGCCAGATCGAGGGCCGCATGGTGCTGGACATGGCGGGCTGAACATGGAACCCGTCGCCAATCCCGAGGGGCTGGACCAGGTCGATGCCACCCCGGCCGCGCTGGCGCTTCTGGCCGAGATCGTCGCCGATCACGGGCCGGTGCTGTTCCACCAGTCCGGGGGCTGCTGCGACGGGTCTTCGCCCATGTGCTATCCGCAGGGCGATTTCCGCATCGGCCAGCATGACGTGAAGCTGGGCGAGATCGGCGGCATGCCGTTCTATATCTCGGCCAGCCAATACGAAGCCTGGAAGCACACCCGCCTGGTCATCGACGTGGTGCCCGGCCGCGGCGGCATGTTCAGCCTGGACAACGGGCGCGAGCGGCGCTTCCTGGTGCGGTCCGAGATCTGCCGGCTCTGACCGCGGCGCGGGCGCACGGCCTCCCCCAAGCCGTCCGTGCGCCCGCCCTGCCCCCCTGCCGCTTGCGGCGAGGTCGGCAGCATGCAGGCACGCGCCCGCCCGTCCGGCGCCTGCGAATGCTCCATTCCTCCGGCCCAGGCCCGCCTTTTTCCGTCCCGGTCCCTGGGGGCTTGGCTGAAAGAAGGCGCGTTCGCGGCTGCGAAGGGGGCACCTTTCCGCAATGGCGGAAGGTGGCGCTTGCAGCAGCAAGAAAAACGCAAGAGCTTGAAAAGACTTGGAGGCGGGTACCGGAATCGAACCGGTCTTCACGGATTTGCAATCCTGCCCCGCTTGCTGAAAGCAAAGGCAAGCTTTGTAAACGTCCCTGCTTTGTTCACGGTCATGAATCAACGGCTTACGTTTCGACCGTAAACGGCTCGGCCGATGCAGCTGGTCGCGACCCTGTCAGTGATGGGGTACCGGTATGAGCCACGAAGCGACGATCTGGGTGATCAGGGGCGCCACAATTGATGACGCAGGTGTCCCGCAGTTCTGGGCCTTGCCTGCACAAAAGAAAACCGCCGGAGGAGCTGGCACTCCATCCGACGGCACTGTCAAAGGTCTTCTGTCCAAAGATTATGTCACAGCTTCCCGCCGCGCAACCCCGTGGGGAGGTGCAGCATGAGCTGGAAGGTTGCGAATCTTTGCGCCGGGCGGCGCTTCGGCAGTCCGGTCCGAAAGCAGATCATCATGTTTCTGGCCGACAAGGCCAGCGATGACGGGTCGGGCATCTGGTGCTCCAAGGGGACGATCCAGCGGCACACCGAGCTTGGCGAGACCACCGTCAAGCGCACGATCAACGAGTTCCTGAGCGAAGGCATCCTGATCGAGACCGGCCGCCGTGCCTGCAAGAACGGCTTTACCGTCGTCTATCGCATTTCCCTTGCCGCCGTCCGCACCCTGGAGGGCATTGCCGAACCCGACGACGAGACGGGGTCCACAGAGGACGGGGTCTTCCGTGAACCCGGAACGGGGTCCGCTGTGGACCCGGTACCCCGTCCACAGCGGACCCCAAACCATCCTGAAACCATCCATAAACCACCTTCGCGCGCGTGCGCACGCGAGGTGGCGACGGAATCTGTGGAGATACTGAAAGCCTATCCAACCGACCGATGTCGCGACGAAGCGGCCTGCCTGCATCACGTCGAGGCTGCCATGCAGGAGGTCGGGCGTGAAAAGCTTCTCTCGGCTTTAAAGCGCTATGCGCTGGAGACCGCAGGCTATACGCGCTCAAAGGTCTGCTTCTCGGACAACTGGTTCAGGACGGGCCGCTGGCGCGATTACATCGAGGACGAGCCGGAATCACCTCCTGAACCGACCCCGGCGCATGCGGCAAAAACTGCCGACTGGATCAAATCCCGTCATCCCCTGTGCCGGACCCTGAGCGTCGGGCAGGTCCGCATGGCGCTGGACCTCGAGCTGGTTTCCCGCAGCGAAGTGCGCGCCGCAGGCTTCAGCGAGGGATTAGGTTATGTCTGACCGCACCGGGAAATCCATCTTCGCGCACAAGCAGACCTATTCGCGCAAGGGAAACAGCAAGAGCCGGTCCGTCAGCGAGATCTCGCATGAGGCCGAGCGGCTGGACGGGGCCTGCCCGCATGTCGCAAGCCCGCAGCCGCCCACCATCCTCGAAGGCACCCGGCCCTCGGAGGTGGTCGCGCTGATCGAGCAGCGCATCGCCGAACAGAACAAGCTGCTGCGTCAGCGGCGCAAGGAGCAGCCGGATCGCAAGGACGATCTGCGCGGCATCCGCGTCGATACCCATGTGATGATCGGCAGCGTTTTCAGCTTTCCCGATCCGGTCGAGGACATGGACCAGGCTGAGTATCTGCGCTGGCGCAAGGACGTGATTGCCTTCGCCAAGGCCGATGCGGCGCAGAACGGGGCCGAGGTGCTGAGCATCGTCGAGCATCTCGATGAAGCCCACCCGCATGTGCATGTGCTGGCGGTGCCCATATGTGCAGATGACAATATGCGCATGGACGCCAAGCGCTGTCATGAGGGGCATCGCGAGCAGGACCAGCACAAGGATCACGGCTGGTCCGGCTCGCCGTCTCGCAGCTACAAGCAGGCGATGCGCGGCTGGCAGGACCGCTATCATGCCGAGGTCGGCGCGAAGCATGCGCAGGCCCGGACGGGGCCGCGCCGCCGCCGTCTGGACCGGGCTGCGTGGAAGGCCGAGCAGGAGCGGCTAAAGGCGCAGAAGGAGGCAGAGTGTGAACCGGCGTGCAAAATTGACCCCGTAACGGGGTAATCGGCTTCCAAAAATGACCCCCCTTACGCTGATGGTCATGATGCCTCCGAGGCTATCGGGGGGCACAGTGTGGGATGCTGGTTGTGGAGACGATTGCGAAGATCCGCCGGGCGTATTTCCAGGACAAGAAGTCGATCAAGCATATCTGCCGAGAGCTGCGGGTATCGCGGAACACGGTTCGGAAGGTGATCCGGTCCGGCGCAACGGAGATGACTTACGAGCGAACCGTCCAACCGCAGCCGAAGATCGGTCCCTGGAAAGGCAAGCTCGACGAGATGCTGGCGGCGAATGCGCGCAAGCCGAAGCGCGAGCGGCTGACCCGCATCCGGATTTTCGAAGAGCTCAGGGCCCTCGGATATGACGGCGGCTACGACGCGGTCCGACGCTATGCGGCTTCGTGGTCGCAGGCGGAGCAGGAAGCGTCAGCCGCCGCCTATGTGCCACTGAGCTTCGATCCGGGTGAAGCCTACCAGTTCGACTGGAGTCACGAGGTCGTTCTGATCGACGGCGTGACCACCACGGTGAAGGTGGCTCACGTCCGGCTTTGTCATAGCCGGATGCTGTTCGTCCGGGCCTACCCGCGAGAGACGCAGGAAATGGTGTTCGATGCCCATGACAAGGCCTTTGCCTTCTTCGGCGGCGCCTGTGCGCGTGGGATCTACGACAACATGAAGACGGCGGTGGACACGATCTTCGTCGGCCGCGACCGCGCGTATAATCGCCGGTTCCAGCAGATGTGCGGACACTACCTTGTCGATCCCGTCGCCTGCACCCCCGCGTCCGGCTGGGAGAAGGGACAAGTAGAGAACCAGGTTGGCGTTGTCCGGCGGCGGTTCTTCGTGCCGCGGCCGCGCTTCAAGAGCTACGCGGAACTCAACGCCTGGCTTCAGGATCGCTGTATTGCCTGGGCCAAGGCCCATCCGCACCAGGAATTGCGTGATCGGACAATCTGGGACGTGTTCCAGGATGAGCGGGCGAGCCTGGTGCCCTACGTCGGCCCTTTCGACGGATTCCATGCCGTGCCGGCCTCGGTGTCCAAGACCTGCCTCGTTAGGTTCGACAAGAACCGCTACTCGGTCGATGGTCGCGCCGTCGGCCGTCCGGTCGAGATCCGCGCCTATGCCGAGCGGGTCGAGGTCTGGCAGGACGGCAAGATCGTCGGCCGGCACGACCGCGCCTTCGGGCGCGACAAGGCCATCTATGACCCGCTGCACTACATCCCGGTGCTGGCCCGCAAGCCCGGCGCCCTTCGAAACGGCGCTCCCTTCAAGGAATGGGAACTGCCGCCGGCGATACGACGCGTCCAGCGTAAGCTGGGGCGCGTGCCGAACGGTGACCGTCAGATGGTCCAGATCCTGAGCATGATCCCAACGGATGGACTGGAAGCCGTCGAGGCTGCCTGCGTCGAGGCCCTGACCGAAGGCGCCCCGGCGGCATCGGTCGTTCTGAACATCCTGGCCCGACATCGCGAGCCACCACCTCCGTTGACCATCGCCACGCCGGACGCGTTGCGCCTGACCTGCGAGCCCGTGGCCGACTGCAAACGCTACGACAGCCTCAGGAGACCCCGCCATGGAAAGATCACAGGTGCTGGACGCGATGGGCCAGTTGAAGCTCTACGGCATGAAGGCCGCCTACGATGAGATCATCGCCACGGCGGTGAAGCGACAGCACGAACCGCAGCAAATCGTGGGCGACCTGCTGAACGCCGAGATCAGCGAGAAACAAGCTCGCTCGATCAAATACCAGATGACCATCGCCAAGCTGCCCTTGGCCAAGGAAGTCGACGAGTTCAGCTTCGAAGACACGCCCGTAAACGAAACGCTGGTGCGCGATCTGGCCTCCGGAGAGTTCCTCGAGCATCAGCGTAACGTCGTCCTCATCGGCGGCACCGGGACCGGCAAATCCCACCTTGCCGTCAGCATCGCCCGGGCCTGCATCCGCCGTGGCAAGCGCGGCCGCTTCTTCAACGTCGTGGACCTGGTGAACAAGCTGGACGCCGAAGCCCGCGCCGACCGACAGGGACGCACTGCGGATCTCCTGTGCCGCCTCGACTTCCTGATCCTCGACGAGTTGGGATATCTGCCGTTCGCCCAGACGGGTGGCCAGCTCCTGTTCCACCTCATCAGTCGCCTTTACGAACGCACCTCGATCATCGTGACGACGAACCTCGACTTCGGCGAATGGCCGACCGTCTTCGGAGACGCGAAGATGACAACGGCGCTCCTCGACCGACTGACCCATCACTGTGACATCGTCGAGACCGGCAACGAGAGCTGGCGCTTCAAGACGCGGGAATGACCGAGACGCCGCTGGCCCGATCCGGTTGCGCTGTATGGAGGCTACACCGCATCGGGCCAGCTACCCGTGCTGACCAAGCGGGGTCATTATTGGGCGCCGAAAGGGGGTCAAAGTTGCGTGCCGATTGACAGACCACGGGAAACCGGGCCGGCCCTCGCTGTTTTTCCGTGCCGCGCTGCGCGACGGCGTACTGGAGGTGCCGCAACCCGGCAGCGCAGAGGTGAAGGGATGAGCATGCTTGCCTCGTTGGTGCGGGCCTATGATCGGCTGCCCGATGCACCGCCCTTCGGCTTCTCGACCGAGAAGATCGGCTTTTGCGTACTGCTGAACGCGGACGGATCGGTTGCCAGTGTCGAGGATCTGCGCGGCGACGACAGGAAACGTAGCCCCAGGATGCTGCTGGTGCCGCAGGCCGTAAAGCGGACCGCCGGCATTGCCCCCAACTTCCTGTGGGACAAGTCGGCCTATGTGCTGGGTGTGACCGCTGGTGAAGGCAAAAGGACGGCGGAGGAACATGCCGCCTTCCGCGCTCGCCACGCGGAATGGCTTGCGGAAACCGACGATCCTGGCGTGCTGGCTTTCCTGCGCTTCCTGGACGGCTGGAGCCCGGATGCCTTCGCTCCACCCCTCTGGCTCGATGAGATGCGCGACCAGAACATCGTCTTCGCCCTGGCCGAGGAATATCGCGAGCGTTTCCTGCATGAACGCCCGGCTGCGCGCGCGTTGTGGCGGCGCCTCGGGGCCGAGGGCGCCTCGGACCCGCAGATCTGCCTGGTGACGGGCGAACCCGGTTCGGTGGCGCGGCTGCATCCCTCGATCAAGGGGGTCTGGGGGGCGCAATCCTCGGGTGCGAGCCTGGTGTCCTTCAACCTCGACGCCTTCACGTCCTACGGTCACGATCAAGGTGACAACGCCCCTGTCTCCGAGGCAGCGGCCTTTGCCTATGGCACGGTGCTGAACCGCTACCTCGACAAGGATAGCGGCCATCGCATCCAGATCGGCGATGCCTCGACGGTGTTCTGGGCGGATTGCAGCGATATGAAGCTGGCCGCGGAGGCGGAGGTCTTCTTTGCGGCGTTGCTGGACCCCGCTTCCGAGGAGAAGCTGGTTGCCGAGGATGAGAGGTTGGAAACCGCCAAAATCCATTCCCGCCTCGACGCCATCCGCAATGGTCAGCGCCTGTCGCGGGTCGCGCCGGAACTGGCCGAGGGGGTGCGCTTTCATGTCCTAGGGCTGGCCCCCAATGCCGCCCGGCTTTCGGTGCGCTTCTACTGGCAGGACGATTTCGGCAGGCTGACCGCGAATTTTCAGCGCTACCTTGAGGATACGGCGATAGATCCGCCGCCGCGCGACGGCTGGCCGGCGCTCTGGCGCTATCTCTTGGAACTGGCCTCGCAAGGCAAGCGCGAGAACGTGCCGCCGCTGATCGCCGGGGAGTGGTTGCGCGCGATCCTGACCGGCACGGCCTATCCGCTGACCCTGCTTTCTACGGTGCTGATGCGCATGCGCGCCGATGGCGAGATCAACGCCCTGCGATGCGCCATGCTGAAATCCATTCTGATCCGCAACCTGAAGATGGAGGCTCCCGTGGCGCTTGATCCCGCCAATACCAACAAGGGCTATGTCCTTGGGCGGCTGTTCGCCGTCTACGAAGAGGTGCAGCGCGCCGCACTTGGCGGCATCAATGCCACAATCAAGGACAAGTTCTATGGCGCGGCATCGGCGAGTCCGCAAAAGGTGTTCCGCACGCTGGATTCCGGCTCGGCCAACCATTTCGGCAAGCTGCGCAAGACCAACCCCGGCCGGGCGGTGAACCTTGAGAAGCTGCTGACCTCGATCACCGATCTGATGGACCCGGCCGGGGACCCGATCCCTGCCTCGCTGAATGCAGCAGAGCAGGCGCTGTTCGGCATCGGCTATTACCACCAGCGTTCCGATTTCTTTCGCAAGCACGATGACAAGACCCCCGAGGTATCCCAATGACCACGCTTTCCCGCCGCCATGATTTCGTGCTGATCTTCGACGTGACGAACGGCAATCCCAACGGCGACCCCGATGCGGGCAACCTGCCGCGGCTTGATCCCGAGACAAATCACGGCCTGGTCAGCGATGTCAGCCTAAAGCGGAAGATCCGCAATTACGTCGAGCTCGCGCGCGAGGGAACGGAAGGGCACCATATCTATGTCCAGGAAGGCGCGATCCTGAACGAAAAGCACCGTCAGGCCTATGTTGCATTGCGGGGCGACGAGAAGTCGAAAAAGGATGCCAAGCTGAACCCAAGGGACGACGCCGAGGCAAGGGAACTGCGCGACTTCATGTGCCGCAATTTCTTCGACGTGCGGACATTCGGTGCCGTCATGTCTACCGGGATCAATTGCGGTCAGGTCAAGGGCCCGGTGCAGATGACCTTCGCCAATTCGGTCGAGCCGGTTCTGCCGGTCGAGATTTCGATCACCCGCATGGCGGCCACCAACGAGGCCGAGCAGAAGAAGCGGGCCGAAGGGGACGATGGCGATTTGCGCACCGACAACCGTACGATGGGCCGCAAGCATATCGTGCCCTATGGCCTCTATGTCGCGCATGGCTTCGTCTCGGCCAAGTTCGCCGAACGTACGGGCTTTTCCGAAGCCGATCTGGACCTGCTGTTCGAGGCGCTGGCGAACATGTTCGAGCATGACCGCGCGGCCGCGCGGGGCGAGATGACTTCGCGCAAGCTGATCGTCTTCCGCCATGCGAATGCGCTTGGCAATGCGCCGGCACACCGGCTGTTCGACCTGGTTCAGATCGGCCGCAACGTGGATGGCGAATTCCGTGCGCTGGACGACCGCGGTCTTGGCAACCTGCCGCCAGCGCGGAAATTCGCGGATTACACCGTCGCCATCGACCGCGAGGGGCTGCCCGAAGGCGTTGAAATCCTCGAACTCATCTGATCATGGCCAGCGTCGAGGAACCCATTCCCCTCTCGGCGCTGCAACATGCGGTCTATTGCCTGCGCCAAGCCGCTCTGATCCATCTGGAGCGGCTTTGGGCCGAGAACCGCTTTACCGCCGAGGGCGATGTCCTGCACGCCGTCGCTGACAAGGGCGGCAGTCGCAAGGCGCGTGGCGTGCGGCGGGTGATGGCCTTGCCACTGGCGTGCCATCGATTGAACCTGACCGGCACCGCCGACCTGGTCGAGTTCCTCCCCGGCCCGGCTGGCGAGACCGCTTTCCCCATCGAATACAAGCGCGGCAAGCCCAAGATGCACCGCGCCGATGAGGTGCAGCTTTGCGCGCAGGCGCTCTGCCTCGAAGAGATGACCGGCCGCCCGGTGGCACAGGGTGCACTGTTCTACGGTCAGACCAAACGCCGGGTCACCGTGCCCTTCGATGCCGATCTGCGTGCGCTGACCGAAAGCACCGCTGCCGAACTGGCCGCAGTCCTGGCCAGTCGCCGCACGCCGCCCCCGACGCCGCATCGCAGCCGCTGCCGGGCCTGTTCGCTTTTGGATCTGTGCCGGCCCGAGGCGATACGCCGTCCCGTGCGGCAATGGCGCGATCGTATGCTGGCAAGGGCGCTGGAATGAAAAAGCTGCTGAACACCGTCTATGTCACGACCGAGGGGACCGCCCTGAAGAAGGATGGCGAGAACCTGGTGGCCGAAATCGAGGGGGCTGAAAAGGCGCGTGTACCCTTGCATATGCTGGCCTCGGTCGTCGCCTTCGGGCCGATCCTGCTGTCTCCGGCGCTGATCGGCATCTGTGCCGAGCGCGGCATCACGTTGGTGCTTCTGGATCGCGCCGGGCGGTTCCAGGCCCGGGTCGAGGGGCCGGTCGCGGGGAATGTCCTGCTACGGCGTGCACAATATCAGGCGGCCGACGACGCGACGGATGTGGTGCGCGGCATCGTCATGGGCAAGATCGCCAACCAGCGCGCGGTGATCCGGCGCGCGCTGCGCGATTACGGCGGCGAGATGACGACCGAGGCGCGTAATGGGCTCGAGCGGGCAACGGATCGCATGGCCATGATCCTGCGCCGCGTGCAGTTGTCCGACGATAGCGTGGATCTGTTGCGCGGCTCCGAAGGTGAGGCGGCGACGCTGTATTTCGGCGTCTTCGATCACCTGATCCGCTCACCCGATCCCGAGCTTCGCTGGACGGGCCGCTCGCGTCGCCCGCCGCTCGATCCGATGAATGCGGTACTGTCCTTTCTCTATACCCTGCTGACCCATGATTGCCGTTCGGCCTGCGAGGCGGTCGGGCTGGATCCCGCCGTTGGCTTCCTGCACCGCGACCGCCCCGGCCGGCCCAGCCTCGCGCTGGACCTGATGGAAGAGCTTCGCGCGCCCTTGGCGGATCGTCTGGCGCTGTCCCTGGTGAATCGCCGCCAGTTGCGCGCGGGGGACTTTCGCCGCATGGACGGCGGTGCGGTGCTGCTGACCGACGACGCTCGCCGCACCATCCTGACCGCCTGGCAGGAGCGCAAGAAGGAAGAGCGCCAGCATCCCTTCCTGCAGGAAAAGGCGCCGTTCGGCCTGGTGCCCTATCTTCAGGCGCAGATGCTGGCGCGTCATCTGCGCGGCGATCTGGACGCCTATCCGCCCTGGTTCTGGAGTTGAGATGCTTGTCCTGGTCACCTATGACGTGAATACGCTGGACACCGGCGGCAAGAAGCGTTTGCGTCAGGTTGCCCGAGCGTGCGAGGATTACGGCCAGCGGGTGCAATTCTCGGTCTTCGAGATCGAGGTGGACCCGGCGCAATGGACCCGGCTGAAGGCGCGCCTGGAAGGGATCATCCGCCCCGAGGTCGACAGCCTGCGCTATTACTACCTTGGTTCGAACTGGTCGCGCCGGGTCGAGCATGTCGGTGCAAAACCCGCGATGGATCTTAACGGCCCGCTGATTCTATAGTTTTCTTGTCCCTGCGAACATGAAGCGTGCCGACTTTTGCGCTGAGGTTCGCATCGGGGCGGCTTTTTTGAAATCGTTGGATTTTCTTTTCCTGTCCGTCATATCGGCTGACTTAGGACGAGCGCAACTGCCCCTTTCGCATTCGCAAGGAAGATTGCGGCATAACAACAGCGCGGTATAGGGAGGGCGGTCGCCCCCTTCGCGGGGGCGTGGATCGAAACAGCGCCGCCTCGGCCTTGGCAATACGGTCCAGCCGTCGCCCCCTTCGCGGGGGCGTGGATCGAAACCGGCTATCGCTCATGGTGCCGGCGCGGCCTACGGTCGCCCCCTTCGCGGGGGCGTGGATCGAAACGCCGGGAACACGGTCTAACCCCTGACAGGAGGCGTCGCCCCCTTCGCGGGGGCGTGGATCGAAACCGACAGTCACCGTTGCATGACTGGTCGAGCCACGTCGCCCCCTTCGCGGGGGCGTGGATCGAAACTGCGGCGTAGGCGCGCTGACTGTCACCAAGCAGGTATCGCCCCCTTCGCGGGGGCGTGGATCGAAACCAGCGATGAAACATGCCCGTATCAACGGGCTGCAAAGTCGCCCCCTTCGCGGGGGCGTGGATCGAAACGCGCCCCGTCCACAATCAGGAGGCGGCCATGAAAGTCGCCCCCTTCGCGGGGGCGTGGATCGAAACTTGACCTCGATCACGTCATTGGCGGTCGTGACCCGTCGCCCCCTTCGCGGGGGCGTGGATCGAAACCCGACGATCACGACACGAGCGCCCGCCCCGTAAGTCGCCCCCTTCGCGGGGGCGTGAATCGAAACACGCCCTCGGCTCGCTCGTGCTGACCTGCCCCCCGGAAGTTCCCTCGCTGTGATGTAGAGTCTGCCCAACCTGAGAAGGAGCAGACGACATGAGGAAAAGCCGGTTCACCGAGGCGCAGATTATCGGGATGATCAAGGAGCAGGAGGCGGGTTTGCCGACTTCCGAGCTTTGCCGGAAGCACGGGTTGAGCCCCGCGACGTTCTACAAGCTCAAGGCGAAGTATGGCGGGATGGACCTGTCGGACGCCAAGCGGCTGAAGCAGCTCGAGGACGAGAACGCGAAGCTGAAGCGCCTTCTGGCCGATGCCATGCTGGACAACGTGGTTCTGAAGGATCTCTTGGGAAAGCCCTGACGACACCGGTGCAACGGCGGGACGCGGTGCTGCGGGCGATGAAGGATCATCCGATCTCTCAGCGTCGGGCCTGTGTCCTGATCGGTGTCGATCCGAAGACGGTGCGGCGTGACAGGCCACCCGACAACCCGGAAATCCGTGAGGAGATGCACAAGATTGCCGAGAAGCGCCGGCGGTTCGGCTACCGGCGCGTGGGCATCCTGCTGGAGCGCAAGGGCATGATCATGAACGAGAAGAAGCTCTATCGCATCTACCGGGAAGAGGGCCTGTCGGTGCGCCGCAGGCGTGGCCGCAAGAGGGCACGAGGTAGCCGGACGCCAATACCAGCGCCGTTGAGGCCAAACCAGCGGTGGTCGTTAGACTTCCTGTCCGACACGTTCGGGGCCTGCCGCAAGTTCCGCATTCTGGCTGTGAACGACGATTGCTGCCGCGAGAACCTGGCGTTGATCGCTGACACGAGCATCTCTGGGGCTCGGGTGGCACGGGAACTGGATGCGCTGGTCAGGATTTACGGCAAGCCCGCTTGCATCGTCAGCGACAACGGAACCGAGTTCACCAGCAAGGCCATCCTGAAATGGGCCAACGCGAACGGCGTCGAATGGCACTACATCGACCCGGGCAAGCCGCAGCAGAATGGCTACATCGAAAGCTTCAACGGCAGCCTGCGCGACGAATGCCTGAACGAGGAAATCTTCGACAGCCTGGCTGATGCCCGCCGCAAACTGGCCCTCTGGCGCTACGACTACAACAACGTCAGGCCCCATTCCTCGCTGGGCAACAAGACCCCGTCCGACGCGCGCCGAGCGCTTGAGCAATCTGAGGGCTCCGCGCCCGGCGCGCTTGCCACACCCGAAACCAACCAATATCAACCCCAAGGACTCTCGTTATGAACGAGGGACGACCGGGGGGCAGGTCAAGGCCAGATCGCGCACCAGCGTTTCGTTTACGGGCGTGTCTTCGAAGCTGAACTCGTCGACTTCCTTGGCCAAGGGCAGCTTGGCGATGGTCATCTGGTATTTGATCGAGCGAGCTTGTTTCTCGCTGATCTCGGCGTTCAGCAGGTCGCCCACGATTTGCTGCGGTTCGTGCTGTCGCTTCACCGCCGTGGCGATGATCTCATCGTAGGCGGCCTTCATGCCGTAGAGCTTCAACTGGCCCATCGCGTCCAGCACCTGTGATCTTTCCATGGCGGGGTCTCCTGAGGCTGTCGTAGCGTTTGCAGTCGGCCACGGGCTCGCAGGTCAGGCGCAACGCGTCCGGCGTGGCGATGGTCAACGGAGGTGGTGGCTCGCGATGTCGGGCCAGGATGTTCAGAACGACCGATGCCGCCGGGGCGCCTTCGGTCAGGGCCTCGACGCAGGCAGCCTCGACGGCTTCCAGTCCATCCGTTGGGATCATGCTCAGGATCTGGACCATCTGACGGTCACCGTTCGGCACGCGCCCCAGCTTACGCTGGACGCGTCGTATCGCCGGCGGCAGTTCCCATTCCTTGAAGGGAGCGCCGTTTCGAAGGGCGCCGGGCTTGCGGGCCAGCACCGGGATGTAGTGCAGCGGGTCATAGATGGCCTTGTCGCGCCCGAAGGCGCGGTCGTGCCGGCCGACGATCTTGCCGTCCTGCCAGACCTCGACCCGCTCGGCATAGGCGCGGATCTCGACCGGACGGCCGACGGCGCGACCATCGACCGAGTAGCGGTTCTTGTCGAACCTAACGAGGCAGGTCTTGGACACCGAGGCCGGCACGGCATGGAATCCGTCGAAAGGGCCGACGTAGGGCACCAGGCTCGCCCGCTCATCCTGGAACACGTCCCAGATTGTCCGATCACGCAATTCCTGGTGCGGATGGGCCTTGGCCCAGGCAATACAGCGATCCTGAAGCCAGGCGTTGAGTTCCGCGTAGCTCTTGAAGCGCGGCCGCGGCACGAAGAACCGCCGCCGGACAACGCCAACCTGGTTCTCTACTTGTCCCTTCTCCCAGCCGGACGCGGGGGTGCAGGCGACGGGATCGACAAGGTAGTGTCCGCACATCTGCTGGAACCGGCGATTATACGCGCGGTCGCGGCCGACGAAGATCGTGTCCACCGCCGTCTTCATGTTGTCGTAGATCCCACGCGCACAGGCGCCGCCGAAGAAGGCAAAGGCCTTGTCATGGGCATCGAACACCATTTCCTGCGTCTCTCGCGGGTAGGCCCGGACGAACAGCATCCGGCTATGACAAAGCCGGACGTGAGCCACCTTCACCGTGGTGGTCACGCCGTCGATCAGAACGACCTCGTGACTCCAGTCGAACTGGTAGGCTTCACCCGGATCGAAGCTCAGTGGCACATAGGCGGCGGCTGACGCTTCCTGCTCCGCCTGCGACCACGAAGCCGCATAGCGTCGGACCGCGTCGTAGCCGCCGTCATATCCGAGGGCCCTGAGCTCTTCGAAAATCCGGATGCGGGTCAGCCGCTCGCGCTTCGGCTTGCGCGCATTCGCCGCCAGCATCTCGTCGAGCTTGCCTTTCCAGGGACCGATCTTCGGCTGCGGTTGGACGGTTCGCTCGTAAGTCATCTCCGTTGCGCCGGACCGGATCACCTTCCGAACCGTGTTCCGCGATACCCGCAGCTCTCGGCAGATATGCTTGATCGACTTCTTGTCCTGGAAATACGCCCGGCGGATCTTCGCAATCGTCTCCACAACCAGCATCCCACACTGTGCCCCCCGATAGCCTCGGAGGCATCATGACCATCAGCGTAAGGGGGGTCATTTTTGGAAGCCGATTACCCCGTTACGGGGTCAATTTTGCACGCCGGTTCACAGAAATCCTGCTGCGCGAAGCAAAGCAACTCGCAGGTGCGGGCGATCCGCCCTCCGCTCCGCGCCCAAGTGTGCGATGAAAGGTATAAGCCGTGGAGGGGCTACATGTCAGCCTTACCGTCTCACTTCACCCAGATGATTGGCCTGATCCGTGCCGAGGATCTGGCCGAGGAATGGGGCTATGCCGGCGCGAATAGTGCCTTTCGCAATTTCTGCGCAAAGCTCGGCCTGCGGCATGTTCCAGGCCGTCCCGGATGGTTCGATCCCAAGCATGTTCGTCAGCGCCTCGATGCGGCCCAAGGTATGGATATCCTGACGCCGTCGCGGGGCTCAGATGGTGCCGCGTCGCTGGTGGCGCAACGGAGGGCGCGCAATGCTTCGATCTAACCGGCCGAAGGGCGTTCATTGCGTTCGGCGCGTCACCAAGGCGGGCGCGAAGTTTCATTTCTATGCTTGGCGCGGTGGGCCCAAGTTCTGGGAGGACAGCGCCCGCTTTCCGAGTGATCCGGCTTTCTTCGTGGCATTCGCCGAGGCAACCGCCCGCCCCAAGCCGGCGCATTACATGACCGAGCAAATGGTCGATGACTTTCTGTCGAGCGCAGAGATGCCCAAGGGCGAGCGCACCCGGCAGGATTATCGCCTCTGGGCGCTACGCTTCGCGGCGGCGTTCAAGGACGACCCTGCCGCGATGTTCGAGGAACCCGAGGCGCGCGGCGAGGTTAATGAATGGCGCAAGCAATGGGCGCATTCGCCGCGCCAGTACGACTATGCCGGAACCGTGGTGACGCGGATCCTCAATTGGGCCTGGAAGGACGCCGGCAAGATCCGGATGCACTACTGCGGCGACTTTCGGAAGGTCTATGAGGTGGATCGTTCGGAAATCGTGTGGACTCCGGCGCAGCGTGAAGCTGTTTGCGCCATCGCGCCGGAGTGGGTGCAGCGCATCCTTACTGCCGGCTGTGAAACCGGGCTACGGCCGGCCGATCTGGTGCGCCTGCATCGCAACCAGATCGAGAAGACGCCGCAGGGGCGCCGCATTCGCATCAGGACGAATAAGCGCAAGCGCATCGCCACAGTTCCCGTCACCCCGGCCATGGCCGCGCTGATCGATGCCACGCCGGTCGACCGCATGTTGATCCTGGTCAGTGATCGCGGGCGGGCTATGACCGGCCGTCACGCCTCGGACAGCCTGCGCTACTGGCGGAACAAGGCAGGGCTGACACCCGAGGCTCTGGGGTATGATTTGCGGCTCCAGGATACGCGTGGGACCGCTGCTACACGTCTGCTGAATGCGGGGCTTGAACTGGCGCATATCGCCTCGCACATGGGCTGGTCGGTGCGTTACGCGGCAGCCGTAATCGAGCATTACGCTCGCGTCTCGCCGGATGAATCGGATGGCATTCTGGTCAAGCTTGCCCAAGCGAAAGGGGGCGCAAAGTGAACGAAACTGTAAACGCTACTGTAAACGCTGGAATGAGGGGAAAGCCCGATATGGCACAAGCTCTTGAAAATACTTGGAGGCGGGTACCGGAATCGAACCGGTCTTCACGGATTTGCAATCCGCTGCGTAACCTCTCCGCCAACCCGCCGGAGCCTTGCGTTTGCTAGGGTTTCCAAGGCGCGGGGTCAAGGGGGTTATTGCTGCGGCCGCCGCTTTCCCCCTTCGCCTGCGACCGGGTGACGGCCGGGATCAGCGATAGACATGGTCCCGGCGGAAGGGATAGGCGGATTGCGCCCCAGGCAGGTCCGGCGTCGCCAGCGCCGGGTCGGGATGGATCAGCAGGATCTGGTAAAGCGCCACCCAGCCCTGCTCGAAAGCCAGCGCGCAGCCTGCCAGATACAGCCGGTAGGCCTGCAACACCTCGGCCGCGCGATCGGGCGGCATCGAGCGCGCCAGCACTTGCTCGGCCTCGGGCAACTGCGCCTCCAGCGCGTCGGACCAGGCCCAGAGCGTGCGGGCGTAATGCGGGCGCAGGTTCTCGGTATCGACCATCTCCAGCCCGGATTGCGACAGGCTGCGGATGGCCTGGCTGACATGGACCAGCTCGCCGCCGGGAAAGATGTATTTCTCGATGAAATCGCCCAGGCCGCCGCCCACCATCGCGTCGTCCAAGCCCGAGGCGGCGATGCCGTGGTTCAGCGCCAGCCCGCCAGGCCGCAGCAGCCGGCGCAGCGTGTCGCAATAGATGCCCATCCGGGCGCGGCCGACATGTTCGAACATGCCCACCGACGCCAGCTTGTCGAAGGGCTGGTCGGGCACGAGGTCGCGATAGTCGCACAGCCGGATGCGCACCCGGTCGCCCAGGCCCTCCTCGGCGATGATCCGGCCGACATGGTCGAACTGGTTCTGCGACAGGGTGATGCCGGTGGCATCGACGCCGTAATGGCGCGCGGCATGCAGCAAGAGCCCGCCCCAGCCGGCGCCGATGTCGACGAAGCGCTCGCCGGGGCGCAGGTCCAGCTTGCGGCAGATCAGGTCCAGCTTGGCCTCTTGCGCCTGCGCCAGCGTCATCTGCGGCTCGGCGAAATAGGCGCAGGAATAGACCCGCCGCGGGTCGAGCCAGAGCGCATAGAACTCGTCCGAGACATCGTAATGCGCGCGGATCTGCCTTGCATCGCGGTCGCGGCTGTGGCGCAGCAGCGAATGCACGTGATAGAGCAGCCGCTGCCAGGGCTTGGGCTGGATCGGCTGGCCGTCGCTGGGCACCAGCGCCGCCACGATCCGCATCAGGTCGCGCATCGAGCCCTCGATCCGGGCGCGGCCGCGGACGATCTCGTCCCCCAGCCGGCCCAGCCGGGCCGAGGCCAGCGGCGCCAGCGCGCCCATGTCCTTGAAGGCGATGGTCACGCGCGCATCGGGCGGGCCCAGTTGCCGCCCCGAGGGCAGGCGGACCGCCAGCGGCACCGAGAGCTGTTGCAGTTTCCGTTCGATCAGAGCTTCCAGAGCCGGCATGATCACCTCACGCTTGGGCTGGCCGCGGTTCGGGGGATGCGTGGTTGCGAGGCGCGGCAGCTTGTTCCTGACGACTGTCCCGGACCTGGCTGCCGGGGCAACTCCGGTTGCCATACTAGCGCCGATTCGCCGAAAATGGCCAGAGGCAGGGTGAAGGGTCTGCCGCAGGTTGATCGCGCAGGGCCTTGGCCGGGCAAAGCTTTGGCCCGAAAAGCCGCCCGAAAAGCCGAAAGCGGCCCGAAGGCCGCTTTTCGCCGTTCCCGAAGGAAACTTTTGGAGCGGGCGATGAGATTCGAACTCACGACCCTAACCTTGGCAAGGTTATGCTCTACCCCTGAGCTACGCCCGCGCTCCGTCCCGATGGCGCTTCGCCTTCGGTGAGGCGTCATTTATGGGAGCGCGCCGGGGGGTGCAAGGGGAAAAATCGCGCCGCCGGGAAAATTTTCGCCGACGCGGCCCGGCGGGGAAAATTGCGCCCGGCTGCGGCCTTGGCGGGCTTGACCGCGCCGCCGGCTTGCCGAAACCTGCCGGCCAGACAGGGGGTGCCGATGAAACCGTCCGACCAGCTTTCCGAATATGTCCGCCGCGCCCTGGCACAGGGCGGCGAGCGCGAGGGCATCGCCCAGGCGCTGGCCCATGCCGGCTGGTCCGCGCCCGAGATCGACGAGGCGCTGGGGGGCTGGGAAACCGCGCCGGGCCTGCCGCCGGTGCCGCGGCCCCGCCCCTATGCCTCGGCGCAGGAGGCGCTGCTTTACGGCCTGCTGTTCCTGTCGCTGGGCATGATCGGCTGGCATGTCTGCGAATTGGGCATGGTGCTGATCGAGCGGCTGATCCCCGACCCGGCCGACAGCCGCTATTACGGACCGGGCAGCTCGACCCGCTGGTCCATCGCCTCGCTGATCGCCTTCGTGCCGCTGTTCGTGATCCTCAACCGCAAGGTGGCGCGGATGAGCCTGGGCGACGGCGGCCGACGGCGGTCGCTGGTGCGCAAGTGGTTCGCCTCGGTGACTTTGCTGGTGGTGGCGCTGGTGTTCCTGGCGGACGGGATCTATGTCATCTACACGCTGCTCAACGGCGAGCTGACGGCGCGTTTCGCCGCCAAGGCGGCGCTGGTCGCCGGGGTCGCGGGGCTGGTCTTTGCCTATTACCGGGACGAGCTGAATGATTAAGGGCTGGGCCACCATCGCCATCGCGCTGCTGGCCGCGGCGGCGGTCGTCGCCGGGCTGGCGCTGACCGGCGGCCCCGGCCATGCCCGCAAGGAGCGCCGCGACCGCGAGCGGGAAAGCGACCTGGCCAACCTGGCCCGGCTGGTGGTCTGCCTGGCGCGCGAGAACGGCGACCGCCTGCCCGAGACGCTGGCGACCACGCCGCAATGCGACTGGCAGGTGCGGCTGGCCGATCCCTTTACCGGCACGCCCTATCGCTACGAGGTCACGGGGCCGCGCAGCTATCGGCTCTGCGCCGGGTTCGAACTGCCGCAGCCCCCGCGGTCCGGTCCTTGGGATCGCGACGCGGCGGGTTGCAGCACGCGCAGCTTCATCCCGACCGGGTCGCAGCGGCCGGGGGCCGAGGCGACGATTCCCTATCGCGACTAGGGCCCCTATCGCGACGAGGGCACGGCTTTTTCCATATAGATGCGGTGCAGCCCGGCTTCGATCACCCGGCGGGTCTCGGCATAACCGAGCCGGGCATAGATCGCCTGATTCTCGACCATGGCCACATGGGTGTAAAGCCGCAGCCGGGGCAGGCCAGCCGCGCGGGCACGGGTTTCGGCGAAATCCATCAGCCGCCGGCCAAGCCCCAGCCCCTGCGCGGCGGGCGAGACGGCGACATTCTCGACCAGCAGCGCATCGGGCTGAGGGATCAGCACGATCAGGCCCAGCATCGCGCCATCCCGTTCCAGCAGATGCGTCTGCCCGGCCGCGATGCGCGCGGCATGGTCGTCCAGCATCGGTCCCGGCTTGCGGCCGATGCGGGCGGTGTAATGCGCATAGGCGCTGTTCACCACTTCCTCGACCACGGCCAGGTCGCCGGCCGTGGCAAGGCGTATCACGTCGCTGTCCATCCCATCCCCTCCTGTCCGGCGCAGGTTGCGCCGGGGGAAAGGGGCCGGCAAGGGCATGTCAGCCCGGCAGGTCCGACAGCGGGCGCGACAGGTTCTCGGGCGCCAGCGCCGCGGCCAGGAAAAGCGGCAGGCCCCGGGCCAGCGCGGCGAAATCCTCGGGCGGGGTCAGGGTCGGGTCGGCCTCGACCAGCAGCTCCAGCCCGCGGGCCTCGCCATCGCCGCGGATGGTGATGTTGAACCCGTCGCCCGGCCCGTTCGACAGCACGTGCCGCGTCGTCTCGCAGCCGGCGAATCGCGCCTCGTCAAAGGGCAGCACGTTGATCAGCGGCGAGAAGAAGAAGCGGCTGCGCGGCTCCATGCCGTAATCCTCGGCGATCTGCTCGATGCGGTAGCGGCCATGTCGGCGCAGCTGGCGCAGCCGCCCGCCGAGCCGGGCCAGCGCCTCGCCCAGCGGCTCGCCCGGATGCAGCGTCACGTCCAGCGGCAGGATGTTCACCACCAGCGCCGGGACCGAGACGGCGACGCTGCCCATGCGGCTCATGTAGGGCAGCCAGACCGGCATCGCGATCCGGCCGCGGTCGTCGCACAGATGCGCAGCCGAGCCGTCGCGCAGATGCAAGGCGGCCCAGGCCGCGCAGATCACGGTCAGCAGGTCCGGCCAGCCCATACCCGCCGCCTGCGCCTGCCGCATCAGCGCCGGGCGCAGGGCGGCAAGGTCGTGGGCGGCGCAAAGCGCCTCGGCCGGATAGTCCTCGGACCCCTTGCGCAGCACGCGCGGGCGGGGTTCGGCCGCCAGCACCCCGGCCCAATGGCGCGCGTCGGCGGCATGGCGCGGGCTGGCGCGATAGTCGGTTTCCTCGTTCAGATAGGCGGCCAGCGGGCGCAGCGGCTGGCCGGGATCGGCGCCCTCGGCCAGCGCGGCGTAAAGCTGGGCGCAGCGGCGTTCGACCAGGCCCATGGCATAGCCGTCCAGCGCGATGTGATGGCCGCGGTTGAACCACAGGTAATGCCCCTCGGCCAGCCGGACCAGCCATTGCGCCGCGATGGGCTGCACCAGCAGGTCCAGCGCCGCATCGACATCCGCCTGCATCAGCGCAAAGGCATGTGCGCGCGCATCCGTGCGGTCCGACAGGTCGATGCGGCGCAGCGCGGGCCGCTCAGCGGGATCGACCCGCTGCACCGGCCGGCCGTCGGCGCCAAGGCCGAAGCGCAGCGCCATGATGTCGGTTTCGGCGATGGTGGCCTTTATGGCGCGGGCCAGCGCCTCGGGATCGGCAAGGCCGCGCAATTCGATGGCATGGGCGACGGTCGAGACCGCCTCTCCGGGATGGAACCGGAACTCTTCCCAGAAATCCAGCTGGGCCAGCGTCAGGGGCAGCCACAACCCCTCGGCTTGATGATGCGTCATGAAATCCTTGTCCCTGTCGCAGGGTCTGGCATTCTGAACGAGAGAGGGCTGGCTTGGTTGCATCCGGGTGGGGACGCGGCTGGCTTGCTTCGAGAGAGAAAGCGGGATAAAAATACTCAACTATTGTCATCCGTCAAGGTGCCGCAAGCGCCTTGGGCGGCTCATTGCCGTAAAAGCAGGTATCCGCATGATTGAATTCAGCCCTTGGCCGCAAGACCTCGCCCGACGCTATCGCGAGGCCGGTTACTGGATCGACCAGCCGCTGACGCATATCCTGGACGCGCAGCTGGCCGCCAACCCCGAGGCCGAGGCGCTGGTCTGCGGTTCGCGCCGCTTCAGCTATGGCGACCTGGACCGGCTGTCGCGCAACCTGGCCGCGCGCCTGGCGCGGCAGGGGCTGGGCCATGGCGATACCGCGGTGGTGCAATTGCCCAACGTGGCCGAGTTCTTCATCGCCTTCTTCGCGCTGTTGCGAATCGGGGTGGCGCCGGTGAACGCGCTCTACAGCCATCGCCGGCTGGAGCTGACCGAATATGTCCGCCAGATCGCGCCGCGGGTGGTCATCGCCGCGCGCGACCACGAACTGTTCCGCGACGACGCTTTTGCCGACGCGCTGCGCGCCGGCGGCGTCGCGCATCTGCTGCTTCTGGGCGAGGACGATCCCGCCCGCAGCCTGGCCCATTGGCTGACACCGGACGGCGACCTGCCCGAGGGCGCGGGGCCGACGCCTGCCGACCAGGTCGCCTTCTTCCAGCTGTCGGGCGGCAGCACCGGCACGCCCAAGCTGATCCCGCGCACGCATAACGATTACGACTACAGCATCCGCGCCAGCGTCCAGATCAGCGGCGTGACCTCAGCCACGCGGTTCCTGTGCGCCCTGCCGGCGGGGCACAACTTCACCATGAGTTCGCCCGGCACGCTGGGGGTGTTCCATGCCGGCGGCACCGTGGTCATGGCCCCCAGCCCCGAGCCCCTGGGCTGTTTCCAGATCGTCGCGCGCGAGCGGATCACCATGGCGCCGCTGGTGCCGCCCGCCGTGGCCCTGTGGCTGCGCGCAGTCGAAGAAGATCCCGCCCGCCGCGCCATGCTGGACAGCCTGGAGCTGATGCTGGTCGGCGGCGCCAGCTTTGCCGAGGCGACCGCGCGGCGCGTGCCGGAACTGCTGGGCTGCCGCTTGCAACAGGTCTTCGGCATGGCCGAGGGGCTGGTGAACTATACCCGGCTGGACGATCCGCCCGAGGTGGTCTTCACCACCCAGGGCCGGCCGATCAGCCCCGACGACGAGGTGCGCATCGTCGACGAGGACGGCAGCGACGTTCCCGACGGCACGCCCGGCGCGCTGGCGACGCGCGGCCCCTATACCTTCCGCGGCTATTACCGCAGCCCGGAACACAATGCGAAAGCCTTCGACGCCGAGGGGTTCTATTACTCGGGCGACGTGGTGGTGCGGCAGGGCGGCAACCTGCGCGTCGTGGGCCGCATCAAGGACCAGATCAACCGGGGCGGCGAAAAGATCGCCGCCGAAGAGATCGAGAACCTGCTGGTGCGCCATCCCGACATCACCCATGCCGCGCTGGTCGCCGCGCCGGACGCCCATCTGGGCGAGAAAAGCTGCGCCTTCCTGGTGCTGCGCGAGGGGGCGGGCAAGCTTTCGCCGCCGGCGCTGCGCCGGCACCTGCTGGAGCTGGGCGTGGCCGAATACAAGCTGCCCGACCGCTTCCGCTTCGTGCCCGAACTGCCCTTGACGGCGGTGGGCAAGATCGACAAGCGCCGCCTGCGCGACAGCCTCGTGGCCGAAACCGCCGCCTGAAAGGACGAATGATGGATATTGCCGAAAAGACCGATCTCAGCCCCGAATGGCTGGCCGCCCACGTGCGGAAGATGATCGAGGACGATTGCGAGATCGAGCCCGCCGAGAACCTCGTCCTCTACGGGCTCGACTCGATCGCGGTAATGACCTTTTCGTCCGAGCTGAAGCAGATGGGCGTCGAGGCCAGTTTCGAGGAACTGGCCCGCGAGCCGACGCTGGACAATTGGTGGGCGCTGATCGTGTCCCGGATCTAGGCGCGCAGCGTCGCGCCGCCGTCGACGTAAAGGTCGGCCATGGTGACATGGCCCGCCTGGTCGGACAGCATGAACATCACCGCGCCGGCGATGTCCTCGGGCGTCGCCAGCTTCTTCAGCGGGATGCCGGTGCGATAGGCATCCAGGCTGCCCTCGATCACCGCGCGCTCGCCGGCGCCGCCGTCCTCGGTCCACATGCCGGTCTGCATCGGCGTCAGGGTCGAGCCGGGGGCGACGATGTTGCAGCGCACGCCCTGCGCGGCAAGCTCCAGTCCCAGGCAGCGCACCAGCATGGTCGCCGCCGCCTTGGAGGCGGCATAGGCGCCCATGTTCAGCCGCGGAATCCCCGCCGCGTTCGAACTGACCGCGACGATGGCGCCGCCCCCGCCGCGCACCATGGCGCGGCCGAAGGCGCGGGTGACGTTGAAGGTGCCGCGGGCGTTGACGCCGATCACCCGCTCCCATTCCTCGGGCGCGAGGTCCAGCAGCGGCCCGATGGCCAGAACGCCGGCCGTATGGACGCCAAGGCCCAGCGGGCCATGCGTCGCCTCGACCTCGGCCACCAGCGCCTCGACGGCATCGCCGTCGCGCACGTCCAGCACCCGGTTCTCGGCCCCCGCGACGGGGTTGCCGGCCAGCGCGGATTCGGTGTCGGTGGCGACGACCCTGGCCCCCGCCTCCAGCAGCGCGGCGACCACGGCGCGGCCGATGCCGCCCGCCGCGCCGGTGACGATGGCGGTCCGGTCGCGGAATCCGGTCAGGCGCATGATTTCATCTCCTGCCCGCCAAGCGCCGCCAGCGCCTGCCGGGTGGACAGGGCCACGCCGCAGGTGGCGGCGATCCAGCCCATGGCCATGTCCTGCTTCTCGCGCGAGAAATCGGCCTGCGCATCGGCCACGGCAAAGGCCTCGATGTCGCGCTGGAACGCCTCGACGGCGGTGGCGAGGCAGCCGATATGGGCATAGACGCCGCAGATCATCAGCTGGTCGCGGCCGCGCGCCCGCATCAGATGTTCGAGGTTCGAGCGCTGGAAGGCGCTGTAGCGATGCTTCAGCAGCACGATGTCGCCCGTCGCCGGGGCCAGCTCGGGCAGGATCTCCTCATGCTCGGGGATGGCGCTCATCCCCGGCCCCCACAGGTCGGCCTGAAGCCCGCGATCCGGGCGGAACTGGTCGCCCTTCTGCGCGGTGTAAAAGACCGGAACGCCCGCCGCCCGCGCCGCGCCGATCAGCCGCGCGATGTTGCCGACCACCGGCGCCAGGGGCGCACCCTCGGGATAGATGCGGCAGAAATAGCGCTGCATGTCGTGGACCAGCAGCGCCAGCCGGTCGCGGCGGGGCTGCCAGGGGCCGCGCGCCTTGGGCAGCTCGGCCTCGGTCGGGGGGACATAGGGGGCGATGCCGGGCAGGGCCATCAGGTCTCTCCGTTGCAGGGCACGCCCTGCAGGGCCGCATCCTGCGGCAAGCCAAGGGCGGCCAGAAGCGCGCCGAACTTGGCGCCGGTCTCGGCGGCCTCGGCCATCGGGTCCGAGCCGGGAACGATCCCCGCGCCCGCGTATAGCCGCGCCCGCCGGCCGCTGATCTCGGCGCAGCGGATGGCGACATGCCAGGCGCCGTCCCCGCTTGCGTCGCACCAGCCGACCGCGCCGGCATAGAAATCCCGCGCCACGGGTTCAAGGGCCTTGATGAAGCCGGCCGCCCGCGCCATCGGCACGCCGCAGACCGCCGGCGTCGGATGCAGCGCCGAGGCCAGCACGACCGAGGGCGTGTCCTCGTCCTTCAGCCGCCCCTCGATCCGGGTGCCCAGGTGCCACATGCTGCGGGTCGAGGTGATGCAGGTGCCCTCGGGGCAGCCCAGTTCGCGGCAATAGGGGGCCAGGATGTCCAGGATCGACTCGACCACCAGCGCATGTTCGCGGTGGTCCTTGGCCGAGCCGGACAGAGCCTCGGCCGCGGCGCGGTCGGCGGCCGCATCGGCCAGCCGCCGGGCCGAGCCCGCCAGCGGATGCGAGGCGATGCGCCGGCCGCGCTTCTCGACCAGCAGCTCGGGCGTGGCGCCGCAAAGCGCGCGGCCCTGCGGATGCTCGGGCCCGGCGGGCAGCGCCACGCGAAAGGCGGTCACGCTGCGGTCGGCATGCAGCCGCGCCATCAGCGCCTCGACCGGGATCGGCGCGGTGGATTCGACCAGCAGCGTGCGGGCCAGCACGATCTTTTCCAGCGCGTCGCGGCCGCCGGCCTCCTCGGCCATGATGCCAAGCGCGCGGGCGACGGCGCCGGCATAGTCGCGCGCGGCAGGCTCGGCCGTCAGGCGCCAGTCCGGCAGCGGCAGGCCCTGCGGCGCGGCGCCGCCGGGCGCGGGCGCATCGCTGCGCCGGCATTGCCACAGGCAATCCCCGGCCTCGCGGTCAAAGGGCAAGGCGCCGCCGATCATCTCGTCCGGCGCCGCCCCGGCAAGGGCCGCGGCCACGCGCGTCTCCAGCGTCGCGGCACTGCCGGCGGCGATCCGCCGCGCGGGGCCGCGCCCCAGGATGCGCCCCGAAGGGCCGTCGAAACCGAAAAGAACCGGATCAGGCACGGGCGACGCCGTCTTGCTGGGCGCCTCGGAAAGGCGGATGTTCATCATGCATCTCGTTTCAAAGGAATTTCGTCCCCGATCCCGGCGGCGGCCAGCGGCTTTGGAACTGGCGCTGGCTGTGCAGACATGGATGATGCTGCGATCGTATCCGGGGCAGAACTCTCCTGCGCAGGGTTTGGCAACTGATGTCTCGGGTGGCGAACCGCCGCAATCCCCAAGGGGCACGGCCGGTCGGGCGGCGGTCTGGAAATCCCGCCCTTCAGCTTCCCGCCGGCAATCTGTCAAAGCGGGTCCAGAAAGGCAAGTAAAAAGATCAGGATTAGTGCCGGCCGGCGAATTGTCGCAACCCCGGCCCCGGCGGGAACCGGAACCGGGCGCCGGGGCCGCGGGTTCGGGGGGCGTGGCAATGCGGAAAGGACCAGGACATGAACGGCCAGGACGAGCCGGCAGCAAGCCCCGATTTCGACCTGGCCAGGGCGCGGGTCTGCGCCATCGTGAACATGGGCTCGGGGCGCGAGGCGGGCGACGACATCGCGGGCAAGCTGCGCGCGGCCTTGCAGGGCCGGGTGGCCGAGCTTCGGTTCCGCGGCACCGGCAAGGGTGCCGACCTGCCCGCCATGGCGCGCGAGGCGGTGGCCGAGGGGTTCGACCTGATCGTCGCCGCCGGCGGCGACGGCACCCAGGCGGCCGTGGCCGGCGCGGTCGCCGGCACCCCGGCGGCGATGGCGGTGATCCCCGGCGGCACCTTCAACTACTTCGCCCGCGACCTCGGCTCGGGCGAGACGGTCGAGGCGGCGCTGGCGATCTTCGACGCCCCCCGCATCCGCCGCGTCCATGTCGGCGAGATGAACGGCATGATCTTCCTGAACAATGTCAGCTTCGGCGCCTATCCCGAGATCCTGCGGCGCCGCGAAAGCATCTATCGGCGCTGGGGCCGGTCGCGGCTGGCGGCCTATTGGTCGGCGGTGGCGGCGCTGTGGACGCTGCGCCGCCCGCTGCACCTGACCGTGCGCGCGAACGGCGAAGAGCGGCGCTTCACCACCGCCTTGGCCTTCGTGGCGAAAAGCGCCTACCAGCTCGACACCTTCGGGCTGGAAGGGGCCGATTGCGTGCGCCAGGGCCAGATGGCGCTGCTGCTGGCGCGGGCGAAGCGGCCGGGGCCGCTGGTGCGCTCGGCGCTGCGGCTGGCCCTGGGCAAGACGGCGCGCTATGCCGATTTCGACCTGATCTGCGCCGATGAATTCGAGCTGGAGACCGTGCCGCGCCATGAATATGTCGCCCATGACGGCGAAAAGACCTGGATGGATTCGCCCTTTCGCATCCGCGTGCGCCGGGGCGCGCTGAAGGTGCTGGTCCCGGCCGATAGCGGCGGGCGGGATGCCGGATGACGCGCATCCTGCATCTCTCGGACCTGCATTTCGGGCTGGAGCGCAAGCCGCTGGTCGAGCCGCTGATCGACCGCATCAACGCCGCCCGCGCCGATCTGGTGGTGGTGACGGGCGACCTGACCCATCGCGGTCGCTCGGCGCAATTCGCGCAGGCCGCGGCCTTCCTGCGCCGGATCGAGGCGCCGCTGCTGGCGGTGCCCGGCAACCACGACATCCCGCTCTACAAGCTGGCGGACCGGATGATGCGCCCCTGGCGCCGCTGGCGGCGCGCCATCGCCGAGAACCTCGAGCCCGTGGGCCATGTCGGCAACCTGCGGGTGCAGGGCATCAACAGCGTGGACCCGATGTCCTGGCAGCGCGGCATCGTCACGCCCGCGCAGGTGGCGCGGGTGATCGCCGGGCTGGACCCCGCCTGCATCAACATCGTCGCGCTGCACCACCCGATGCAGCAGCGCCCGCAGGTGGACAAGGCGCTGATGCAGGGCGCCGCCCCGGCGCTGGCCGGCTTTCAGGCCGAGGGCGTGCAGCTGGTCCTGACCGGCCACCTGCACCTGTGGTCGATCGGCGCCTTCCTGGGCGAACGGGGGCGGCCGATCCTGCAAGTCCAGGCCGGCACCGCGCTGTGCGACCGGCCCGGCGACCGGCAGAACGAATTCGCCGTGCTGGAGTTCGCCGGCCCCGACCTGCTGGTCGAGCGCCACGTCGCGCCCATGACCGAGCCCGGCTTCCGCCCGCCCGAACAGCTGCGCTTCACCCGCCGCGAGGGGCTCTGGCGCCCGGCCTGATCTTCTTCGTTGCATAAATACCCTGGGGGAGCGCCTCCCGGACCCCATCGAGGGGTCCGGGAGGCGCGGGGGCAAAGCCCCCGGCCCCGCTCAACCCTTGGGCTCGACGCGGAAGACGGTGCCCCAGGGATCGCGCAACGCCGCCGCCCCCAGCCCCCGCAGCCGGTCGGGATCGGCGGCCAGCACCACCTCGGCCAGCCCGGCCGAACCGGGACTGCGCAACCCCGCGCCGCGGCTGTTCCAGACATTGCCTGCCAGATGATGATGATAGCCGCCGGTGGCAAAGAAGCTCGCGCCGAAACGATGCGCCATCCGCTCCATGCCCAGGCGGTTCATGCAGAAATCCTCGGCCGCGGCCACGTCGCCCACCTGCAGGTGGACATGGCCCACCACGCTTCCCTCCGGCGCGCCGGTCCAGGCGCCCGCGTCCGCCGCCAGCAGGTCCGCCATGTCCAGCGCAAGCGTGTCCATCCGCACCTCGGCCCCGTCATGCTGCCAGGCGCTGCGAGGACGGTCGGCATAGACCTCGATGCCGTTGCCCTCGGGGTCGCGCAGATAGAGCGCCTCGCTGACCAGGTGGTCCGAGGCCCCGTCGAGCCCGATCCCGCGCCCGGCGACGAAGCGCAGCCAGCGTCCCAGCGCCGCGCGGTCGGGCAGAAGGAAGGCGGTATGGAACAGCCCCGCCTCTTGCGGCCGCGGGCGGGCGGCCCGGTCGCGGCGCAGCTCCAGCAGCGGCTTGTCGCCCGCGCCCAGCACCAGTTCCTCGCCGCTGCCGGCGATCCGCTCCAGCCCAATCACCGAGCGGTAGAAATCCCCGACCCGGTCGAGGTCGTTGACGATCAGGGCCACCCGGCCGATCTGGATGGGGGCGTCACTCGTGGCCATCATGCTCTCCTTATATCCTGTTGCGCCCAAGATAGGGGCGATGCGCATGGCACGAAATGGCGCCAATCGGGGAATACTGCCGCCGCAACGGCGACAATGGCCACGGATTGCCTTCGCCCGCGCCCCGGCGCATGATGCGGGGCCCTTTCGCCAGCCGGAACCCGATGAAGCCCCGAACCACCAAGACCCAACCCGCCAAGCCCCAGCCCGCCAAGACCCGATCCGCCAAGACCCCGCCCCGACCCCAGCCTGACGCCGCGCCGCTGGCCGCCGATCCGGCGCGGATGGAGATCTTCCTGGTCGCCACCCCCGGCCTTGAAGAGCCGCTGGCGGCGGAAGCCCGCGCGCTCGGCTGGGACGCGCAGGCCCAGCCCGGCGGCGTCACGTTCACCGGCGGCTGGGCGGATGTCTGGCGGGCGAACCTGGAAATCCGCGGCGCGACCCGCGTCCTCGCACGCATCGGCGCCTTTCGCGCCCTGCATCCGGCGCAGCTCGACAAGCGCGCGCGCCGCTTTCCCTGGGCCGACTGGTTGCGCCCGGACGTGCCCATCCGCATCGAGGCAAGCAGCCGCAAGTCCCGCATCTATCACGCCGGCGCCATCACCCAGCGCATCGAGGCCGCGATCCGCGACAGCCTGGGCGCCCCCTTGGCCGAGGACGTGCCGGTCACGCTGAAGATCCGCATCGAGGACGACCTTTGCACCATCAGCCTGGACACATCGGGCGAATCGCTGCACCGGCGCGGCCACAAGCAGGCGGTGGGCAAGGCGCCGATGCGCGAGACCATGGCGGCGATGTTCCTGCGCCAATGCGGCTTCGACGGGGCCGAGCCGGTGCTGGACCCGATGTGCGGCTCGGGCACCTTCGTCATCGAGGCGGCCGAGATCGCGGCGGGCCTCAGCCCCGGACGGATGCGGCCTTTCGCCTTCGAACGGCTGCCAAGCTTCGACGCGCAGGCATGGCAGGCGATGCGCAACGCCCCTGCCCCGCCCGCGCCGGCCGAACCGCGCTACCACGGCAGCGACCGCGACCCCGGCGCGATCCGCATGAGCCGCGAAAACGCCGCCCGCGCCGGGCTGGACGGCTGGACCAGCTTCGAAAACCGCGCCATCGGCGATCTCCTCCGCCCCGAAGGCCCGCCGGGCCTGGTCATGGTCAACCCGCCCTATGGCGCGCGCATCGGCAACAAGGGTCCGCTTTTCGGCCTGCATGCGACGCTGGGCGAGGTTCTGCGCGAACGCTTCCGCGGCTGGCGCGTCGGCCTTGTCACCAGCGAGGCGCCGTTGGCCCGCGCCACCGGCCTGCCCTTTCGCGAACCGGGCCCCTACGTCGCCCATGGCGGGCTGAAGATCCGGCAGTGGCAGACCGGGCCGCTGTAACGGGAACCCAGGCCGCCGCCGCGCATTGATACGGTTGGTCGCAGGGACGGGTTCCCGGCGGATGATATGCTGTCCCGGAACCGCGCAGGAGAATCGCATGGATATTCGTTTCGACAACCAGATCGCCCTTGTCACCGGCGCCGGTTCGGGGCTGGGCGAGGCGATCGCGCTGGAACTGGCCGCCTCGGGCGCCACGGTGGTGGCGGCCGACCTGCATGAAGCGACGGCCCGCGCCACCGCCGAGCGGATCGTCGCCGCGGGTGGCCGGGCCGAGGCCGTGGCGGGCGACGTCTCGGACCCCGAGCAGGTGCGCAAGGCCGTCGAGGTCGCCAAGGGGCTGGGCGGGCTGCACCTGCTGGTGAACAATGCCGGCATCGGCGGCCCCAGCGCGCCGGTCGGGGAATACCCGCTGGACGGCTGGCAAAAGGTGATCGACGTCAACCTGAACGCGGTCTTCTATGGCATGCGCTACGGCATTCCGGCCATGCTGGAATCGGGCGGCGGGGCGATCGTGAACATGGCCTCGATCCTCGGCTCGGTCGGGTTCAACGGGGCCGGGGCCTATGTCTCGGCCAAGCATGCCGTGGTGGGCATGACCAAGAACGCGGCGCTGGAATATGCGGCGCAGGGCATCCGGGTGAACTCGGTCGGCCCGGCCTTCATCGACACGCCGCTGCTCGACCAGCTGGACCCGGAGGTCAAGCAGGCGCTGGTCGCCCGCCATCCCGTCGGCCGGCTGGGCCGGGCGGACGAGGTGGCGGGGCTTGTCCTGTTCCTGCTTTCGGAGCGCGCCAGCTTCATCACCGGCAGCTATCACCTGGTGGACGGCGGCTATACGGCGCTCTGACGCGCCTCAGCCCTTGCCGTCCTCAGTCCTTGCCGTGCCGCACCGTGGCCTTGCGCCCCGGCCAGCGCGGCAGGGCGGGGATGTCCAGCACATCCCCCGGCGCGACGGCCGAGGCGAGCCAGGCCAGGTCGCGCCGCGCCATGGCGATGCAGCCGGCGGTCGGAAACCCCGGCCGGCGCCATTGGTGCAGGAAGATCGCGGACCCTGCGCCCGGCCGGGCATCGGGCCAGTTCCAATCCGTCACCAGCACGATGTCGTAAAGCGGATCAGAGCGCCGCATCGCCTCGTGGCTGGGGCCGAAGGGCGCGCGCACCGGATGGTTATAGGCCGGATGGTCTGATGCATCGCACCACAGGTCGCCCGGCAGGATCGGCCGCGCCCAGGCCGCCGGCCGCGCCACCCGGTCGGGACGATAGAGCAGCCCGACGATGCGGTGCCGGCCCACGGGTGTCGCGCCGTCGCCTTCGCGCTTGTCGGTGCGGATGCCGCCGCGCCCGACCGCGCAGGGAATGACCCGCGACCCCGCCCGCAGCCCCATGGGCGTCAGCAGCAGCCTCACAGCAGATGGCCCGATTTCGCGGCCTTCACGTCCAGATAGCCGGTATTGTGGCGGTTGCGCGGCGTGATCAGCGGCACGCGCTCGGCCACGCGGATGCCGTGGCCCTCCAGCATGGCGACCTTTTTCGGATTGTTGGTCATCAGCCGCACCGCGCCGAAGCCCATCTTCTTCAGGATGCCGGCGCCGATGCGGAAATCGCGCTCGTCATCCTCGAACCCCAGGCGGTGATTGGCCTCGACCGTGTCGAAACCCTGGTTCTGCAGGGCATAGGCGCGCATCTTGTTGGCCAGGCCGATGCCGCGCCCCTCCTGGTTCAGGTAAAGCAGCACCCCTTCGCCCGCCTGGCCCATGGCGGCCAGGGCGGCATGCAGCTGCGGCCCGCAATCGCATTTCAGGCTGCCCAGCACGTCGCCGGTGAAGCAGGCCGAATGCAGCCGCGCCAGCACCGGCGCCGCGCGCGAGGGGGCGCCGATCTCGACAGCGTAATGCTCGGCCTCGCCGGTGTCGGGGCGGAAGATGTGCAGCTTGGAATTCTCGGCCGCCAGCAGCGGCAGGCGCGCGGCGGCAACGGGGGCCATCGCGGCCTCGGTCGCCATCTGCGCCAGCGCGGGACCGGGCGACAGCCGCGTCAGCCCCTCGGCCGGCCCGGCCACGGGCACCACCAGAACGGCGGGCAGAAGCTGCGCCGATTTCGCCAGCGCGATGCCGGCGCGATGGGCGTCCACATCGCCGCCGCGCGGGCTGCGGAAGGGGCCCTTCATCGGCGTCATCAGGTCGCCCGCCGGATCGGCCACCGCGCACAGCCAGGCCAGATCGGCATCGCCCGGCACCTCGATCCGCGCCAGGTCGCCGTCATAGACCCGGACCTTCAGCGTCTCGGCGCGCGGGCCGGTGATGGCCAGCACGGCCGGGCCAAGCGCGCGCATCGCCTCCAGCCGGGGGGCGGTCAGCGTCTCGGCCGCCGCGACAAGCTGGTCGCCGATCACCACGGGCAGGCCGATGCGCAGATCCGCGCGAGCGCGCGACAGGGTCTCGGTCAGGGTCGGGATCAGGGTCATCGGGCCAGCATGGTTGAAACAATCTGAAACATAGGGCGGATTTCCGACAACTCCATGTGAGAATTGCTGCAAACCGCTGGACGCCTGCCGCGCCGCGCCACAGTTTTCCGCCATAACGCCAAAGGAGGCAAGAATGGCCGGACTGAAAAAGATCCTGCTGGTCGATGACGAGGATGACCTGCGCGAGGCGCTGGCCGAGCAATTGGTCGCCACCGAGGATTTCGAGGTGTTCGAGGCGGGCTCGGGCCATGAGGCGGTCGAAAGGACCAAGGGCGCGATCTTCGACCTCGTGGTGCTGGACGTGGGCCTGCCCGATACCGACGGGCGCGAGCTGTGCAAGCGGCTGCGCAAGCAGGGGGTGAAATGTCCCATCGTCATGCTGACCGGCCACGATACCGATGCCGACACCATCCTGGGCCTGGATTCGGGGGCGAACGACTATATCACCAAGCCGTTCAAGTTCCCGGTGCTGCTGGCGCGGCTGCGCGCGCAGCTGCGCACGCATGAGCAGTCCGAGGACGCGATCTTCCAGCTTGGCCCCTATACGTTCAAGCCGGCGATGAAGATGCTGATCGACCAGAAGGACCGCAAGATCCGGCTGACGGAAAAGGAAACCAACATCCTGAAATTCCTGTATCGCGCCCAGGACGGGGTGGTGCCGCGCGACGTACTCTTGCATGAAGTCTGGGGCTACAATGCCGGCGTGACCACGCATACGCTGGAAACCCATATCTACCGCCTGCGCCAGAAGATCGAGCCCGACCCCTCGAACGCGCGCCTGCTGGTCACGGAATCGGGCGGCTATCGCCTGGTCGCCTGATCCATGCCGATCGGCGGAACCCGCACGCGGCTTGCGGGTTCTGCTTGCGAAGCCCGGTGGTCGGAGGATGCGGCCACATGATGACCCGGCCCCGGCCCAGCCCGGCGGCCGGGTTTTCCATGGGCGCCGTCCCGCGGGGGCGCTTCGCCCCCCGCACCCCCCGAGGATATTTTTCCACGAAAGAAGCAGCCTCTCGGTGCTGTTCTTCTGTGTCCAAATATCCCACGGGGGTCCGGGGGTGTGAAACCCCCGGTCCGGCAGCGATGGACAAGCCGGGCCTTGCCCCCTAGGGTCGCGCCCGGAATAAGGAGCCTGCCCGTGTTCACCATCGCCACCTGGAACATCAACTCGGTCCGCCTGCGCGAGGGCCTCGTCGCCCGCCTGCTGGCCGAGGAAGCCCCGGACATCCTGTGCCTGCAGGAGACCAAGAGCCCGGTCGAGAAGATCCCGCTGGAGGCGTTCCGGGCACTGGGCTACCACCATTTCGTCGCGCGCGGGCAGAAGGGCTACAACGGCGTCGCCATCCTGTCGAAGCTGCCGATCGAGGATGCGGGCGACCGCGACTATGCCGGGCTCGGCCATGCCCGCCATGTCGCCGCGCGGCTGGAAAACGGCGTCACCATCCACAATTTCTATGTCCCGGCGGGCGGCGACATTCCCGACCGCGAGCAGAACGTCAAGTTCGGCCAGAAGCTGGATTTCCTGACCGAGATGCGCGACGTCTTCCATGCCGACCGGCCCGCGCGCTCGATCATGGTGGGCGACCTGAACATCGCCCCGCGCGAGGACGACGTCTGGAACCACAAGGCGCTGCTGAAGATCGTCAGCCACACCCCCGTCGAGGTCGAGCACCTGGGCGCGGCGCAGGATGCCGGCAAATGGGTGGACATCACCCGCAAGGATATCCCGCAGGGCCTGCTCTACAGCTGGTGGAGCTATCGCGCGCGCGACTGGGACGCGGCCGACAAGGGCCGGCGGCTGGACCATATCTGGGCCACCCCCGACATCGCCGATGCCGGCCACGACAGCCGCATCCTGCGGCCCCTGCGCGGCTGGCAGCAGCCCAGCGACCACGTCCCGGTGCTGGCCAGCTTCGATCTCTGACCCCTCCGCTGCGGCGCATCGCCGCAGGGGCGCGCGGGGCGCGGCCAATCTTGCATCGCGCCGGTCGCTGCGCCATCTAGGAGGCGACCCTTTCGCATGAGGATACCCGATGCTCGAGCTTGGCTCCGCCCCCAAAGATGCCGCCCCTGCCGATTTCATCAAGGACGTATCCGAGGCGACCTTCATGGCCGAGGTGGTCGAAGCCTCGATGCAAGTGCCGGTCATCGTCGATTTCTGGGCGCCCTGGTGCGGCCCCTGCAAGACGCTTGGCCCGCAGCTGGAGGCCGAGGTCGCCCGCCACAAGGGCCGCGTCCGCATGGCCAAGGTCAATGTGGACGAGAACCAGATGATCGCCGGCCAGTTGCGCGTGCAGTCGATCCCGACCGTTTATGCCTTCTTCCAGGGCCAGCCGGTCGACGGTTTCCAGGGCGCGATCCCGCAAAGCCAGATCAAGCAGTTCGTCGAGAAGCTGGTGGCGCTTGGCGGCGATGACGGCGGGCTGGCCGAGGCGCTGGATGCCGCCGAGGCGATGATCGCCGAAGGCGCGGCCGAGGATGCCGCCGAGACCTTCTCGGCCATCCTGGGCGAGGAGCCCGAGAACGCCGCCGCCTGGGGCGGGCTGATCCGCGCCCATCTGGCCGCCGGCCATGCCGACCGGGCCGAGGAAGCCCTGGCGCAGGTGCCCGCCGCCATCGCCAGTGCCGCGCCCGTCGAGGCGGCGCGCGCGCAGCTGCAGCTGGCGCGACAGGCCGCGAGCGCCGGCCCCCTGGACGAGCTGCGCCAGAAGGTCGAGGCCGATCCCGCCGACCAGCAGGCGCGCTTCGACTATGCCACCGCGCTGCATGCCGCCGGCGAGGTCGAGGAGGCGATCGACCAGCTTCTGGAGGCCTTCCGCCGCGACCGCGACTGGAACGAGGGCGCGGCCAAGGCGCAGCTTCTGACCATCTTCGATGCCATGAAGCCCACCGATCCGCTGGCGCAGAAGGGGCGCCGCCGCCTGTCCTCGCTGATCTTCGCCTGACATGGCGCGCGGCATCGACCTGCCCGAGACCGTCCCGCTGTTCCCGCTGCCGGGCGCGGTGCTGATGCCCCGCACCCGCCTGCCCCTGCAGATCTTCGAGCCGCGCTACCTGCAGATGGTCGAGGACGTGCTGAAGACCCCCTCGCGGCTGATCGGCATGATCCAGCCGGCCGAGGGCGGGCTCGATTCGCTGGCCTCGGTCGGTTGCGCGGGCCGGATCGTGGCCTTTTCCGAGCTGGACGACGGCCGGCTGATGATTTCGCTTCGGGCGCGTTCGCGGTTTCGGCTGAACGAGGTGCGGCCCGGCTTCACCCCCTATCTGCGCGGCCAGGTGGACTGGTCGGGCTATGAGGGCGATCTGGCCCTCCAGCCCGAGGAAGACCCGCGCTTCGACCGCAAGGGCTTCATGGCGCGGCTGGGCCGCTACATGGAGCAGCGCGGCCTGTCCACCGACTGGGATGCCGCCGAGGCTTCGGAGGCAGAGACGCTGGTCAATTCGCTGTCCATGCTGCTGCCCTTTGCCCCCGAGGAAAAGCAGGCCCTGCTGGAGGCGCCGGTGCTTGCCGGCCGCCGCGAACTGCTGGAGGGGCTGCTGGAATACGCCCTGCACGGCGGCGACAACGAGGAGACGATCCAGTGACCGACGACACCGCCGAACGCGGCTACGACCGCCACATGCTCGAGGCGCTGGTCTGCCCGGTGACGCATACGACGCTGCGTTATGACGCGCAGGCGCAGGAGCTGGTCTCGGAAGCGGTCGGGCTGGCCTTTCCGATCCGGGGCGGCATCCCGATCATGCTGCTGAACGAGGCGCGCCAGATCCGCGCCTGAGGGAAAGCCCGCGCGGCCGGCTGGCTGCATGTCCCCTGGGTCTCGCAACCGTGGATCGGGGCCGGGCCTCGGCCTCCCTCCCTCGCGCCCGGCGAAGGCCGCGTGGCCTTGCGGGGCCAAGGCCCGGCGGGAAGCCAGGGGAACCGGCCCCGCGCACTCTTGCCCATCCGCTGCGGCCGCGGCGTCGGTCACCGTCCGGCCAAGGCCCGGCCGGAAGCCTGCGCAACCGGCCTCTTGCCCATCGGCGCGGCCGGCCCTGGCCGGATCGTGGGGCCCCGGCATTGCCCTTGCCGCGAATCGGACGCATGGCTGGCGGGACGAAAGGAATCGCGCATGAGCGAATGGACCAAGGGCTTCTGGGCGATGATCGCGGTCTGCGTGACCTGGGGCCTGTCGCCGATCTACTATCGCGCGCTGGCCGGCGTGCCCACCGTCGAGGTGCTGGCGCATCGCACCATCTGGTCGCTGGCGCTGTTCCTGGCCATCCTGGGCGTTCAGGGCCGGCTGGGCCAATTGCGCGCCGCCCTGAGCGGCCGCCAGCTGGGGCGGATCGCCTTTGCGGCGCTGACCGTCTCGACCAACTGGGGCATGTTCATCTGGGCGGTGCAGTCTGGCCATGTGGTGCAAAGCTCGCTTGGCTATTACATCTTTCCCCTGGCCGCGGTGGTCATGGGGGTGCTGTTCTTCGGCGAAAGCCTGACCCGCGTGCAGGCGCTGGCGGTCCTGCTGGCGGCGCTGGCGGTGGCGCTGCTGACCTGGGGCCTGGGCGTCGCCCCCTGGATCAGCCTGGGGCTGGCGCTGACCTTCGTCCTCTACGGCGCGGTCAAGAAGGCGCTGCCGCTGGGGCCAGTGCTGTCCGTCGCGGCCGAGGTCGCGCTGCTGGCGCCGCTGGCGCTTGGCTGGCTGGTCGCCCAGTCGCTGGGCGCGATGCCCGCGCCTCTGGCCGAGCCGCTGGGCTTCGGCGCGAATCTGCCGGACACGCTGCTGCTGGTCGCCTCGGGCGCGGTGACGGCGGTGCCGCTGATCCTGTTCAGCTATGCCGCGCGGCGGGTGGGCATGGCCACGCTGGGGCTGATGTTCTACCTGAACCCGACGCTGCAATTCCTGTGCGCCGTGCTGCTTTTCGGCGAACCCTTCACCGGCTGGCACATGATCGCCTTTGCGATGATCTGGGCGGCGCTGGCGATCTATTCCGCCTCGGCCCTGCGCCAGTCCCGGCACGCCCCGCCATTGGCAAACGGGTGAAACCGCGTATAGAACAGCGCGAAAGAACATCCGGGGGCGACATGGCCAATCAGAACGACAGCTTCATCGACGAGGTCACCGAGGATCTGCGCCGCGACCGGCTGTTCGCGCTGTTCCGCCGCTATGGCTGGATCGCGCTCCTGGTGATCCTGGGCATCGTCGGCGGCGCCGCCTGGCGGGAATATTCCGGCAGCCAGGCCGAAAGCCGGGCCGAGGCCTGGGGCGACGCCGTCCTGGCCGCGCGCCAGGGCCAGGATCCGATCGCCGCGCTTTCCGCCGTCGATCCCGCCGGCTCGGCCGGCCGCAAGCTGCTGGCCGAGATGCTGGCCGCCGGCACCGAGGCCGAGGCCGGCCTGCCGCAGAAGGCCGCCGAGCGGCTGAAGGCCGCGGCCGAGGGGCTGCGCAACGATGCGGTGCTGCGCGATCTTGCGCTGCTCAAGGCGGTGATGGTGGCGGGCCCGGCGATGGATGCGGCCGAACGCGACCGGCTGCTGGCGGATCTCTCCAAGCCCGGCGCGCCCTTCGAGCTGCTGGCGCTGGAGCAGAAGGCGGTGGCGCTGATCGGCGCCGGCCGCACCGAGGATGCGGTGATGCTGATCGGCCAGATCCAGCAAAAGGACGGGCTGTCCGAGCCCTTGCGCCGCCGCCTGTCCGAGATGATGATCACCCTGGGGGTCGAGCCCGAGCCCGCCGAAGGCCCCGTGCCCCAGACCATGCCGGCCCCCGCCGCGAACTGATGGCCGGTCCCGCCGGCAAACCGAACCAACGCGCCCGCGGCCGAAACCCGATGTCACCCCGGCCCGGATAAAGGAGAAAGCGATGACGAGGCTGTCCCTGATCGCCGCTCTGGCTGGCCTGACCGCCCTTTCGGCCTGCGCCGAGCGCGACACCATCCTGCCCGGCGAACGGCTGGACCCGCGCGCCGTGCTGTCCCCCGACAGCCCCGCGACCGAGGGCGCGCAGGCGCCGACCACCGCCGCCCTGTCGCTGCCGCCGGTGCGCGCCAATGCCGACTGGCCGCAGCGCGCCGGCAATGCCGCCCATGCGCCGGGCAATGCCGCGCTTGGCGCCGGCACGCAGCGGATCTGGGCCGCGCCCATCGGCGCGGCCTCGGACAAGCGCCACCGCATCACCGCCGACCCGGTGGTCGCGGGCGGGCTGGTCTTTGCGCTGGACAGCCAATCCACCGTCACCGCCACCACCACCGGCGGCGGCCGGGTCTGGAGCGTGGACCTGCGCCCGGCCGGCGAAAGCGACCGCAGCGTCTCGGGCGGCGGGCTGGCCTTCGAGGGCAACCGCGTCTTCGCCTCGACCGGCTATGGCGAGCTGGTGGCGCTGGATGCCCGCACCGGCGGCGTCGCCTGGCGGCAGAAGGTCGGCTCGACCATCGGCGGCGCGCCCACGGTCGCGAATGGCGTGGTCTATGTGATGGACCGCGAACAGACCGGCTGGGCGGTGCGCGCCAATGACGGCAAGGTGCTGTGGCGCAGCTTCGGCAACAAGGACATGGCCGGGGTGATGGGCGCCCCCTCGCCCGCGGTTTCGGGCGGCACGGTGGTCTTTCCGTCGAACACCGGCGCGCTGGCGGGCGTCGACGCCGGCGACGGCAGCCAGCTTTGGGTCGCCAATGTCGGCGGCACCCGGCTGGGCCGCGCGGTCAGCTATTTCCGCGATATGACCGGCGACCCGGTCATCCTGGGCAATACGCTTTATGCCGGCACCAGCGCCGGCGGCGTCGGCGCCTATGACCTGACCACCGGCACGATGAAATGGCACGCGCGCGAGGGCGCGGCCAGCCCGGTGCTGGCCGCCGGCAACTCGGTCTTCCTGGTCAACGACCAGGCGCAGCTGATCCGGCTGGACGCGGCCAACGGCGGCCGGGTCTGGGCGCAGAAGCTGCCCTATTTCACCGAACAGGTCATCCGCAAGCAGGACCGGGTCTGGAACCATTACGGCCCGGTGCTGGCCGGTTCCAAGCTTTACCTTGCCTCGTCGGACGGCTATCTGCGCGTCTTCGATCCCGCCTCGGGCGCGCTGATCGGCACCGCCCAGATCCCCGGCGGCGCCGCGGCAGGCCCGGCCGTCGCGGGCCAGACCCTTTACGTCGTCACCCATGACGGCCAGTTGATCGCATACAGATGAGCTTTACCCTCGCCATTGTCGGGCGCCCCAATGTCGGCAAGTCCACGCTGTTCAACCGCCTTGTCGGCAAGCGCCTGGCATTGGTCGACGACCAGCCCGGCGTGACCCGCGACCTGCGCGAGGGCGCGGGACGGCTGGGCGACCTGCGCTTCATCGTGGTCGATTCGGCCGGGCTGGAGATCGCCGAGGACGACAGCCTGCAAGGCCGCATGCGCCGCCTGACCGAGCGCGCGGTGGACGAGGCCGATGTCTGCCTGTTCGTGATCGACGCCCGCGTCGGCGTGACCGCGGCCGACGAATATTTCGCCGACATCCTGCGCAAGCGCGCGAAGCACGTCATACTGGCCGCCAACAAGGCCGAGGGCCGCGCCGGCGAGGCGGGCGCGATGGAGGCCTATGCGCTTGGCCTGGGCGAGCCCCTGCGCATCTCGGCCGAGCATGGCGAGGGCATGGACGACCTCTACCGCGCGCTCTTGCCCCTGGCCGAGCAGTTCGAGGCGCAGAACGTCCAGCAGGCGCCCGAAACCGATGTCGCCGTCAAGGATGGCGACGAGGACGAGGACTGGCGCCCCAGCCCGCAGAAGCCCTTGCAGATCGCGGTGATCGGCCGGCCGAATGCCGGCAAGTCGACGCTCATCAACAAGATCCTGGGCGAGGACCGGCTGCTGACCGGCCCCGAGGCCGGCATCACCCGCGATTCGATCAGCGTCAGCACGAATTTCATGGGCACGCCGGTCCGCATCTTCGACACCGCCGGCATGCGCAAGAAGGCGCGCGTGACCGACAAGGTGGAAAAGCTTTCCGTCGCCGACGGCCTGCGCGCCGTGCGCTTTGCCGAGGTGGTGGTGGTGCTTCTGGACGTCGGCATCCCCTTCGAGCAGCAAGACCTGCGCATCGCCGATTTCGCCGAGACCGAGGGCCGCGCCGTGGTCGTCGCCGCGAACAAATGGGATCTGGAAGAGGACAAGCCCGAAAAGCTCAAGGAACTGCGCGAGGCCTTCGAGCGGCTCTTGCCGCAGCTGAAGGGCGCGCCCCTGGTCACGGTCTCGGCCCGCACCGGCAAGGGGTTGGACCGGCTGCACAACGCCATCCTGAAGGCGCATGAGGTCTGGAACCGCCGCATCCCCACCGCCCGGCTGAACCAGTGGCTTTCCGCCATGACCGAGGCGCATCCGCCGCCCGCGCCCGGCGGCCGCCGCATCCGCCTGCGCTATATCACCCAGGTCAAGACCCGGCCGCCGGCCTTCGTGGTGATGGCGACCCATACCGACAAGCTGCCCGACAGCTACCAGCGCTATCTCGTCAACGGGCTGCGGGCCGATTTCGACATGCCGGGCACGCCGATCCGGCTGACCTTCCGCGACCAGGGGACCAAGAACCCCTACAAGGACAAGGCCAGCAAGATCAGCCAGTCCGGCGCGCTCTCCAAGCACAGGCAGCGGCAAAAGCCCAAGGGCAGCTAGGCGGGCGGCCGCCGCCTAGGTCAACACCCGCACCAGCGCCACGGCAATGATGGCGATGGCGATGACGGTCATGGTGGCAATGGCCGCGGCGCTGGTGACGGTGGCCGCGGCGATGCCGATCAGCCCCCAGATCAGCGCCACGCTGAAGCCGATCCGCCGTCCCAGCCGCAACTGCACGCTGACGGCGGCGACCGAGCCGATCAGCAGCGCGACCACGGCCGCCACCTCCTGCGGCACGCCCAGCCGGTCGCGCAGCAGCCCGGCAAAGACGGCAAAGCTGACCAGCAGCCCCCAGCCCGCCACGAAGCCCAGCGCCGAGCTGCGCTGCACCAGGCTGCCGACCCGGACCCCCCGCAGCGCCGCCGCCAGGAAGCCCGCCAGCATGGCCGCCGACAGCAGGAAGGCGGCGACGGGATGGCTGTGCAGCAGCCAAGGCCAGACCGCGCCCGCCAGCAGCCCGACGATCAGCGGCGCATGTTCGGCCAGGCTGTCGTCATGGCGATGCAGCCGCAGCAGGTGGCCGGCGGTCGGGGGGCCCAGGCTTTGCGGCGGCAGCTCGCCCCCCGCGTCGGGCGCCGCCGCCTGCGCCAGGCGCATCCGGCGCAGCTCAAGCCAGCGCCGCCCGGCGTGATAGGCCAGCGCCAGCCAGGTCATGCCCAGCAACCCGGCCATGCCGGGGCCCCGAGGCTGCAGGAACAGCGCCGACAGATCGACCGAAGGGGCGGGAAAATCGCCCAGGCCCTGCCAGGGCGACAGGCCGTAGCCCCCATCCGCCAGGGCCGGCATCGGCGGGCCGGGCTGGACCGCATGCAGCAGCGTGCTGGCAATGAAAACCAGCACTGCCAGGATCAGCAACAGGGCGCCCGCGCGAGACATGGGCAGGAAACGCCGCCCGCTCGCGGCGGGTTTCGCGCGATCTATCTTTTGTTAATTCACGCCAGCACGCCGTCCGCGCCCAGCCGCGTCCGGCCGCCCAGATAGGGATGCAGCGCCTCGGGTAGCAGGACCGAGCCGTCCGCCTGCTGGCCGTTCTCCAGCACCGCGATCAGCGTGCGCCCCACCGCCAGGCCCGAGCCGTTCAGCGTATGGACGAACTCGGGCTTGCCGCCGCCGGCCGGGCGATAGCGCGCATTCATCCGCCGCGCCTGGAAATCGCCGCAATAGCTGACCGAGGAAATCTCGCGATACCGGCCCTGCCCCGGCAGCCAGACTTCCAGGTCATGGGTGATGCGGGCGCCGAAGCCCATGTCGCCGCCGCACAGCACGATGGTGCGATAGGGCAGGCCCAGCCGCTCCAGCACCGTCTCGGCACAGCGGGTCATGCGGGCATGTTCCGCCACCCCCAATTCCGCATCGGTGATCGAGACCATCTCGACCTTCTCGAACTGGTGCTGGCGCAGCATTCCCGCGGTGTCGCGCCCGGCGCTGCCGGCCTCGGACCGGAAGCACTGGCTATGCGCCACCAGGCGCCGCGGCAGGCTGGCATGATCGACCAGGTCGCCGTTCACGGTATTGGTCAGCGTGACCTCGGATGTCGGGATCAGCCACCAGCCCTCGCGGGTCTGATAGCTGTCCTCGCCGAATTTCGGCAATTGCCCGGTGCCCTCCATCATCTCGGACAGGACCAGCACCGGCGCCCAGGTCTCTTCCAGCCCATGCTCGGCGACATGCAGGTCCAGCATGAACTGCGCCAGCGCGCGATGGATGCGGGCGACGCCGCCCTTCAGCACCACGAAGCGCGCGCCCGAAAGCTTGGCGGCGGTCTCGAAATCCATGCCGGGGCGGACACCCGCGATCTCGAAATGCTCGCGCGGGGCAAAGTCGAAGGCACGCGGCTCGCCCCAGCGCCGGATCTCGACATTGTCATCCTCGTCCTGACCCGCCGGCACGCTCTCCAGGGGCAGGTTCGGAACGGCCAGCAACAACTCGCGCAGTTTCGCATCCAGCGCCGCGGCCTCGGCCTGCAACCGGGCGGTCTCGTCCTTCTTGGCGCTCACCAGGGCGCGCAGCCGCTGGAACTCGGCATCATCGCCGCGGCCCTTGGCGGCGCCGGCCTCCTTGCTGGCCCGGTTCTGCTCGGCCTGGGCGGTCTCGGCGGCGGCGATGCGGGACCGGCGGTCGGCATCCAGCGACAGGATCTCGGGCGAAACCGGGGCCATGTTGCGCAAGCCAAGCGCAGCGTCGAAGGCGGTGGGGTTTTCGCGGATGGCGCGGATGTCGTGCATGGCCCATTCCTCTGGCAGGTTACGCGGCCCCGGATAACCCAAAGCGGCGCAAGGCGAAAGCCTCAGCCCGCCCTCTCAACCCGCCACTGCTGCCATCATATCGCGCAAGACCCCGAAGAACCGCTCCCGCCCCGGATAGCCCTCGACGCGCACCTGCTCGACCCCGCCTTGCAGCAGGATGAAGGTGGGCGTCAGCCAGGGCCGCCGCGCCAGCACCAGCCCGTCGGGCCAGGGCCCGTCCCGGTCGACCATCAGCAGCGGCGCCGCCCGCCCCTCGGGATGCCGCCCGTAGACCGGAGCGATCTCGCGATCCCATTGCGCGCAATAGACGCAGCCCCGGCGCCGCACCATCAGCAACTGCAACCCGGCCGCCGCCGCCACCGGCCCCGCCGCCATCGCCGCCGCCATCCCGGCCAGAATCGCCCGCCGTGTCAGCATGACCCGCTCCGTTTCCCGCGCCAGACCTACCCCACACACCCTTCCACCACAACGGCCCGGCGTTTACATGTCTTCCGTGTGGAAATATCCACGGGGGTGCGGGGGCAGTCGGCCCCCGCGTCGCAAGGATGCAGCCGGGATGGGCATGGACGAACTGACCGAACCCCTGACGCAGGGCAATCGCCGCGCGCTGTCCCGCGCGATCACGCTGATCGAAAGCACCCGCCCCGACCACCGCGCCCGCGCCGTCGCGCTGCTGGCCGCGCTGCCCGAGCGGCAGGCCCTGCGCATCGGCCTGTCGGGCACGCCGGGGGTCGGCAAGTCCACCTTCATCGAGGCCTTCGGCAAGATGCTGACCGCGCAGGGCCTCAAGGTCGCGGTCCTGGCCGTCGACCCCAGCTCGGCGCGCTCGGGCGGCTCGATCCTGGGCGACAAGACCCGGATGGAAACGCTCTCGCGCGACCCGAACGCCTTCATCCGCCCCTCGCCCTCGCGCGCGGAGCTCGGCGGCGTCGCCCGGCGCACCCGCGAAACCGTGCGGCTCTGCGAGGCGGCCGGCTTCGACGTGGTGCTGATCGAGACGGTGGGCGTCGGGCAAAGCGAAACCCTGGTGGCCGAGATGTCGGACCTGTTCATCCTGCTGCTCGCCCCCGCCGGCGGCGACGAGCTGCAGGGCGTCAAGCGCGGCATCATGGAGATCGCCGACATCATCCTGGTCAACAAGGCCGACGGCGATCTGCGCGAGACCGCGATGCGCACGGTGGCCGATTACGCCGGCGCGCTGCGGCTCTTGCGCAAGCGCCCCTACGACCCCGAGGGGTTCCCCAAGGCGCTGCCGGTTTCCGCCTATACCGGCGAGGGGCTGGAAAAGGCCTGGGCCAACATGACCTGGCTGGCCGACTGGCGGCGCGAGCACGGGTATTTCGACGCCCGCCGGGCCGAGCAGGCGCGGCACTGGTTCCTGTCCGAGCTGCGCGCCGGGCTCCTGGCGCGGCTCGACCGGCCCGAGGTGCGCGCCCGGCTGCGCGAGATGGGCGACGCGGTGGCGCGGGGCGAAAGCGACCCCGATTCGGCGGCGGCGCAGATGCTGGACTGGCTGGCCGCGCCCGAGGCCGGATCGTCCCGCCCCCGGTCGCTGCAGGGCGCATGAGCGCCGCGCTGGAAGACGCGCAGGATTTCCGCCAGGCCCTGCCGGCGCTGCTGGGCCAGGCCCCGGCGCCGGATGCCCGGCTGCTGGCGGGCTGGATCGACACGCCCCTGGGCGGCATGGTCGCCCTGGCCGACGACACGCACCTGCACCTGCTGGAATTTGCCGACCCCGCCCGGCTCGGGGCGGGGCTGCGCCGGGCGGCGCGGCACGCGAGGGCCGCGATCGGCTGCGGCCGCACCGCCGTCACCGACCGCGCCCAGGCGCAGCTTTCGGCCTATTTCTCGGGCCGTTGCGCCGGGTTCGAGCTGCCGCTGGCGCTGTCCGGCACCCCTTTCCAGAACCGGGTCTGGCAGGATCTGCAACAGATCCCCGCAGGCCGGACCATCAGCTATGCCGAGCTGGCGCGGCGCATCGGCCGGCCCACGGCCATCCGCGCCGTGGCGCGGGCCAACGGCGCCAACCCCTTCGCTGTGCTGATTCCCTGCCACCGGGTGATCGGCTCGGACGGCGCCCTGACCGGCTATGGTGGCGGGCTGTGGCGCAAGCAGGCGCTGATCGCGCATGAATCCACGCATTTCGCGGCATGAAGCGACGCGGCGGCAGCGGACGGCCCGGCGAAAACGCTTGACGCGCCCCCCGTCTCGCTTTATTCCGCGCAAACGGATTTCCGGGCGCTGCCACGCGGCGCCCTTTCATATTGCGGGCAGCCGCCCGTGCAGGATCGAATCGAAGGAACAAGATCATGTCGCGCGTTTGCGAACTGACCGGCAAGGGCCCGATGAGCGGCAACAACGTCTCCCACGCCAACAACAAGACCCGCCGCCGGTTTCTGCCCAACCTGAACGAAGTCTCGCTGCTGTCGGAAAAGCTGGGCCGCAGCTACCAGCTGCGCATCTCGGCCGCGGCCCTGCGCTCGGTCGATCACCGCGGCGGCCTGGACGCCTTCCTGGCGAAGGCCAAGGACGCGGAACTGTCCGACCGCGCGCTGAAGATCAAGCGCGAACTGGCGAAAGCCTGATCCCCTTCGACCGTGGCGCCGATTCGGGGCCGGTCCCATGCGATGCGCCCTGCCGGCGACGGCGGGGCCTTTGCATATGCCCCGGCCCGGCATCGGAACGCGCCACAGCCGCCCCGCCGCGGATCGGCGGCATCGTCCCGCACGATGTCCCGCGCGGTCCCCAGGGTCGGCGGGCACATCCTGTCCGGCCCTGTCCCGCCCGGCATCGACGGCGGCCGCGGCATGAAACGGCAAGCAGGCTTTGCCAGACGAGGCCGCGATGGGTGATCCGATTCGGGAACACAAGATCGGCTCCCTGACCGTCTTTTCCAATCATCCCGTCCTCGATCAGTTCGCCCGCGACATGCTGGCCGGCATCCGGGCGGAAAACCTTCCCGCCGCCCGGATCAACATCTATGTCGGCATCCATCGGAAATTCGGCCCCGCCCTGTTCCGCAGGGGGCTGCGGCTCGGCCTCCAGACCGAACATTACTTCGACGAAGACGGCCGTGCGATGTGGAGAAAGCCCCGCCCACGGCGGTTGCTGAAACAGCTGCTGTTCTATCACCTCATCCTGGACCTCAGCCCCGCCAACGCCCCCTATTACCGATGGCTTCCCGGCTTTCTGCGGCGCCGGGTGCTGTTCGGCCCGCATGTCTTTCCCTGCCGGCCGGTGCCCTATCGGGCCGGGCAACGCCCGCCGGTGTTCTTCGGCGCCCTCAACGACCGCAGGGCCAAGATCCTGGCCCGGCTGCCCAAGGATCATTGCCACGTGCTGTCCGAGACCTATGGCGCAGACCTGCACAAGGCCGTCTGCGACAGCCGCGGCGTCGTCAACATCCATTTCGCCGATGGCATCTATACCGAATATCCGCGGCTGCTGTCCTCGTATCTCGCCGGCAAGCCCGTGCTGTCCGAAAAGCTCGGCACGGAGCTGGTGGAGGGGCGGGATTACGGCACGCTGGGCCAGGACCACAGCGATCAGCAGCTCCGCGCGATCTTTTCGTCCTTCTGCGGCGGTTTCGCCGCCCGCCACCGGCTGACGGATTTCCTGCGCCGCATCGCCGGGCCATAGCCCCTCGCACAGGCGGGCCAGGCCGCGAAAGCCGGTGAACTCGGGGCCCGACCATGCTATCATCGCCGCAGCCGGGGCGGAGGGCTGGGCATGATCGGCGAGGATGTTCGCGGCGGCGTGGTGATCGGCATGCTGCTGGGCCTGGAAAAGGGGCGGCCGCTGGTGGTCTTTCCCGGCAATCCCTCGGCCCAGGCGGTCCCGGCGCGCAGTCTGGTGCGTTTCGATCCGGGCGACATCGGCGCCGAGCTTGCCATCCTGTTCGAGGATGGCGACGCGGCCCGGCCGCTGGTGATCGGCCGCATCGTCTCGGCCATGCCCGCCGGGCCGGTGGCGGTCGCCGATGGCGAGCCCTTGCGCATCACCGCCCAGCAGCGGATCGAGCTGCGCTGCGGCAAGGCCTCGATCGTGATGGAGGCGGACGGCCATATCACCATTCGCGGCACCTATCTGGTCAGCCACGCCTCGGCGGCGAACCGCATCCGGGGCGGCTCGATCAACCTGAACTGATGTATCCGCCCGCCCCCGCCCTGCCCGAGATCCTGCGTCAGCACGCCGAGCAGGCGGCCTTCCTGTGGACGCTCTACGACCGGGCGATGCTTTTCCCCGAGGAAAACCCCGAGATGGACGCCCTGCGCATCGCCCGCCTGCTGGAGCGGCTGGAGGCGCATCTGGACGGGCTGCGCATGGCCGGCGCCGAGGGGCTGCGCATGGCCGAGACGCGCATGGCCGAATATCCCGAACCGGGCGAACTGTTCGTGCTGCGCATGCTGCAGCCCGGCGCCGAGGGGCTGCGGGTGGCCGCGCTGGACCTGGACAAGGTCAGGGCCTATCTGGCCGGCCGGCTGGGTCAGCCGCCATAATCCGCCATGTCGAGCCGACGCAGGAAGATATTGCCGTCATAGCCCATCTCGAACCCCTCCCAGTTCTCGCCGTCGAAGATGAAGATCTCCTTCCAACCCGAGATCACCAGCTTTTCGGCCGAGGCGTGCATGAAAAATCCCTGCCCCAGATTGCGGAACGGACGCAGCGCGTTGCCCTCCTGCACGCTGATGCCATAGGAGGAATCGGTCCAGTAGCGGCGGCCCTTGAAACTGCAGATGCCGAAATAATCCCAAGGCGCAGCCTCCAACGGCGTCAATTCCTCGCCCATCAGCGCATAGGCGGTGCCCTCGGCGCCGCCGAAATGCATTGCACCATCGGCCGAGACCTCCAGGGCGTAGAAATTGCGCTGGTCGGGGATCTCCACCGGCACCCAGGCGCGGCCTTCCAGCCGCAGAAGCAACCCGCCATGGCCGCAGGCATGCACATCCTGGGCCGAACTGCCGTGAATGGCGCGCAACACCGCCAGATCATGGGGGGCGATCAACTCCCAGTCGCCGCCCGGTTCGCGGACATAGGCCACGCCGCGGTCGCCAAAGACGAATTGCGGGCCGCCCTCCAGATGCCAGATCCGCCGCAATACACCTTCGGGCAAGGCGGTGACGCTGTCGCCCGCAGGCGTCAGGTCATGGATCAACCCGCCCAGTTCCAGCACGACATGCCTGTCCGGCGCCAGCGTGGCATGGGAATTGATCGCGTCCTCGATCTGCAACCGCACCGTGAAGGTCAGCGTCTCGCCGAAGTCGATGTCGAGCAGGAAGGACCGCGAGAATTCGCAATGGATGTCGGTCAATTCGAAACTGGCGGCATAGTGCGTGCCGCCCAGGTGAAAGGCATCCACCGCCTCGATCCTCACCTCGGAAGGGTCGAGATCGTCCAGGGGATTGCCGGAAGGGGTGTCGGTATCGGCCATGTCAATTCCTCAACTGGGTATTCAGGACGTCCTGCGTCGATGGCTGGCTGGTCGAGCCGTCGGCATTCTGCTTGGGCTTGGCCACGCTTTGCAGATAGGTCACGATCACCACCTCGATGCATTCCAGCGCGGCCTTCTTTTCTTCTTCCGAGGTGGGCGGTTGCAGCTTGTCATGGTGATCGCCATAGGCTTGCTTGGTCTCGTCCAGCGCCTCGCGCACGGTCGGCTTGGGGCTCTTCTTCAAGAGATCACGGTTGGCCTTGGACTTCATCGGATGCGGCGCCCCCTTCATGCTGCCCGCGCCGCTTTTGGGGCTGCCATCGGGGTTCAGGTTGAAGGAGCGCATGCAGATGCAGGGCGCCTTGTCCACATGATAGCCAGGAAAGGCGGCATAATTCGTGCCGCCCCGCGATTTCTGCATCATCTGGTTTTCCAGCGGATGCTCGGACTGGTCGGGATGCTTGCAAGGGGACTTGCCATGTTCGTGCAGCTGCATTTCCAGCTTGTTCAGCAGCGTCACGCAATCGGCAAAGGCCTGGTTCGCCGCGCAGATCTCGGGGAAAGGCGGCGTCTGCCCGCCGGGCGAGGCATGGTTGTGCGTGGCAAGGTCGGAAAAGCGGATCACCGGCTCGCCGTCGAATTTCACGTCGTTCGACCACGAGGTGAAGTATTTCTTGCCGGTGTTCTTCGAGGTGATGATGCCCTTTTTCGCCGCGCAACCCGCCTCGGTCCCCGAGGTGCGGCTGACGTCGGACTTGTTCTTGATGTTCACCGTCTTGCCGCAGATGAACACCGTCCCGGTGCCGTTTTCCGTGTCCGAGGCCATGCCGAAGCTGGGATAGGGCACCGGCACGCCCGGCGGCGTCGCCGGGTTCTCGGGCGGGGTGAAGCAGGTGTCGGGAAAGGCGGCGATGGTCTGGGCGTTGACCGCCTTGCCGCTGATCTCCAGCCCGTTGGCGAAAACCCCGCTCATCGCGCCGCCCCCGTGGCAAAGCGATCCTCGGCCGAGACGCGCCGGGCGGCGCCGCGCGCCTCGTGCAGCACCGCCGCCCCGCAGGCGCCGTCGTCGCCCGAGGCATCGACCAGCACCGGCGAGCCCGGCGCATAGCCCCTGCGCACGGCCGCCAGCGCCATGCCCAGCATGGCGGGCACCACGGCCGCGCCGATATTGCCCAGGCTCTCGGCCGGGCTCCACAGGTCCTGGAAGGCCGAGCGGCCGCGTTCCAGCCGCAAGGTCATCAGCGCCGCCTGGCGGAAGAAATGCTGCTCGCCCGGCAGGTCCGAGATGCGGTATTCGACATGGGCAAGGTCGGTCTCGGCCTCGGCCAGGGCGGCGCGATAGGCCGCGGCCATGCCGTCGCCGCGCAGGGGCAGGTCCGCGCCCCCCTCGCCCCGGCCGTTGCCCAGGAAGGCCACCTCGCGCGCCAGGCCCAGCCCGGTCAGCCGCAGGGCGCCGCCCGGCCCCAGCAGCACCGCCGCCGCCGCCTCGCCGGGGATGAAGCCGTCGGCGTTGCCGTCCTGGAGCAGCCGCTCCAGCCCCGCGTAATGCGCCAGCGCCGGCCCGGTCAGGTAGCTGTCGAGCCCCAGCAGGATCACCCGCCCCGCCTGCCCCGCCGCGATCATGCGCCGCGCCCGCTCCAGCCCGACGAAGCCCGAGGGCCGGCCATGCGCCACCACATGCGCCCGCCGCTCGGGCAGGCCAAGGATCTGCGACAGCATCCGCAGCAGCGCCGAGGGATCGGGCACCGGGCGGCCGGGGCGGCCCTCCTCGGCCAGGCACAGGATCAGCGCGGCCTCGGCCGCGGCGGGTTCCTGGCGCAAGATGTCGGCCAAGGCGCCGGCGGCCAGATGCGCCATGCGCCGCTGGCCGATCCAGTTGCGTGGCAGCGGCACCGGCGCGCCGATACGCCAGCCGCCGGGCGCGGTAAAGCGCATCTCGGCGAACCCGTCCAGCCGCGCCCGCATCGCCGCCGCCGACGAGGCCCAGTCCAGCCCCACCGCCGTGACCATGCCCGCCGCCAGCACGCCGATCATGGACCGTTCCCCCCGTCCGCGCCCCCGCCCTCGCCCAGAACAGCCGCCAGGCGGATATAGCCGCGCCCCTCGCGCTCGGCCCGCAGCATGGCGGCGGTGGGCACGCCGATCCAGGCGCGCGAGAACTCGGCGATGGTGCGGCGGATCGGCACCTGCACGCGCCAGCTCAGCATCAAGACCCGCGCCTCGGCGTCGATGGCCAGCGTGTCGGGCAGCGCCACGGTGTCGAGGCAGCAGTCGCGCCCGCGCCAGACCCGGAACGGCAGCCGGGTGTCGGGCAGGCGGAACGCCTCGCGCCCGCGCGGGGTCAGATGCACCAGCACCACCGGCGTAAAAGGCGCGGGCGGCACGATCTGCTGGTCGGGGGGCGCCATCTGGTAGTAACGCTCGTCGAAGTCCCGCGGCAGGAAGGGCGCGGTTTCCGCCACCCAGCGCTCGTCATAGGTGCCGCCATAGGGCAGGCGCAGCGGCCAGCCGCGCCCGTAGGGCCCCAGCGCCATCGGCTGCCAGTCGCCATAGGGCGAGGTGATCTCCTGCCCCGGCGCCTCGGTATTGGGCAGCGCGAGGCCCGCCGGACTACCGCCCGCGGCGGTGGCCCAGCCCAGCCCCACCGGATTGGCGGCATGGACCGGCACGTCGGGGCCGGGCGGACGGCTGCGGTCGGGCCCGCCAAAGGCGGTGTCATAGGAAAACGGCATCCGCGTGAAGGGATAGGGCCGGGTCGCGGCAATGGCCGGCCCCAGCGTACGCCATTCGCGCTGGCCGACCACGTCGAACTGCTTGGACCAGTTGCCCACCGCCAGCCCCACGCGCAGCCGCTCGACCGGGCGGCCGCCGGGGGCATGGGCGGCGCCGTTCAGCACCACGTCGCAAAGAGGCTTGCGAAAGGCGAAATCGCTTTCCCAAAGCGGTGCGGAAAAGCCCGGCGCGCCGGTATATTCGTCGGCCATGACCAGCGGGCGCTGGTCCTGAAGCGGCAGGGGCGGGTCGCTTTCACGCTCGGGAAAGGCGAAGCTGCCCTTGACCACCAGCAGCATGAAGGCCTGCCCGGCCACGTCCATGCCGGTCCCCATCTGATGGGGAAAGCCGGTCTGGTCCAGGATCTGCACGGCACGCCTCAGTCCAGGGCATAGGCAAAGCCGTCCGGCCCGCCGGTCACCGTCACCCTGCCGATGCCGCGCCCCTCCAGCCTGGCGTCCAGCACCCGGCGACTGAGTTCGGGCAGGATCGCGCCGGTCAGGATGGCGTCGACCATGCGGCCGCCCGATTCGACCTCGGTGCAGCGGGCGCGGATCTGGTCCATGACGCCCGTGCCGATCACCAGCTCGGCGCCATGCGCGGCGGCCAGCCTGCGGCCGATGCCGACCAGCTTCTGCCCGGCGATGGCCTCGATCATCGCATCCGAAAGCGGCAGGTAGGGGATCGTCACCAGCCGCCCCAGCAGCGCCGGGGGAAACACCTTCAGCAGCGGCGGGCGCAGCGCGGCCGACAGGCTGTCGATCTCGATCCGGCTGCGGCCGGCATCGGTCAGCGCCATGATCTCGTCGGTGCCCACGTTCGAAGTCAGCAGGATCAGCGTGTTGCGAAAATCGATCCGCCGCCCCTCGCTGTCGTCCATCATCCCCTTGTCGAAGACCTGGAAAAAGATCTCGTGGACGTCGGGATGGGCCTTTTCCACCTCGTCGAGCAGGATCACCGAATAGGGCCGGCGCCGCACCGCCTCGGTCAGCACGCCGCCCTTGCCATAGCCGACATAGCCCGGCGGCGCGCCCTTGAGGGTCGAGACGGTATGCGCCTCCTGGAACTCGCTCATGTTGATGGAGATCAGGTTCTGCTCGCCGCCGTAAAGCGCATCGGCCAGGGCCAGCGCGGTCTCGGTCTTGCCGACGCCCGAGGGGCCGCAAAGCATGAAGACGCCCATCGGCTTTTCCGGTGCGCCCAGCCCGGCCATGCCGGTCTGGATGCGGCTGGCGATGGCGGCCATGGCATGGTCCTGCCCGACCACGCGCTGCGCAAGCAGGCCGGCAAGGCCCAGCGCACGCTCGGTCTGGCTGGCCAGCATCCGGCCCAGCGGGATGCCGGTCCAGTCCTGCACCACCGCCCCAACCGCCAGCCGGTCCACCGAGGGCAGGATCAGCGGCCGCTCGCCCTGCCGCTCCGCCAGCTCGGCCATCTTGGCGCGCAACAGCGACAGCCGCGCGGCCGGGTCAGGGTCCGGGGTTTCGGCATCCGCATCACCGGACAGCGCGGCCGCGGCAGGCGCATCGGGCGCGGCCCTGGCAGATGCCCCCTCGGCGGCGATTTCGGCGGCCTCGCCCCCGGCTTCCGCCCCGGTCTCGTCCAGCGCCATGCCCTCGCCGCGCAGCTCGGCCCGCAGCGAAAGGATGTCGGAGACCAGCGCCTTTTCCGCCTCCCAGCGTTCCAGCGCGGCGGCGCGCTCGGCCTCGGCCGCGGCGCGGGCGGCGTCGTTGGCGGCCTGGCGCTCGGTCGTGTCGATGCCGATGGCGGCCTCGCGGGCGATGATGCCCGCCTCGATCTCCAGCGCCTGCAGGCGGCGCTCCAGATCCTCCAGCTCCGCCGGCGTCGCGTGCTGGCTGACGGCGACGCGGGCGCAGGCGGTGTCGAGCAGGCTGATCGCCTTGTCCGGCAATTGCCGCGCCGGGATATAGCGATGCGACAGCGAGACGGCCGCACCGATCGCCTCGTCCAGGATCTCGACCCGGTGATGCCGTTCCAGCACGCCCGCCACGCCGCGCAGCATCCCGACCGCGGCGGCTTCCGAAGGCTCCTCGACCTTCACCACCTGGAAGCGCCGGGTCAGCGCCGGGTCTTTCTCGATATGCTGCTTGTATTCGGCCCAGGTGGTGGCGGCGACGGTGCGCAGCTCGCCCCGCGCCAGCGCCGGTTTCAACAGGTTCGCGGCATCGCCCGTCCCCGCCGCGCCCCCGGCGCCGATCAGCGTATGCGCCTCGTCGATGAACAGGATCACCGATTTCGCCGAGGCCTGCACCTCGTCGATCACCGCTTTCAGCCGCTTCTCGAACTCGCCCTTGACGCTCGCGCCGGCCTGCATCAGCCCGATGTCCAGCAGCCACAGATCGACCGCCGCCAGCTGCGGCGGCACGTCGCCGCGCGCCAGCCGCAGGGCAAAGCCCTCGACCACGGCGGTCTTGCCCACCCCGGCCTCGCCGGTCAGGATCGGGTTGTTCTGCCGCCGCCGCATCAGGATGTCGATGATCTGGCGGATTTCCGGGTCGCGGCCGACCACCGGGTCGATCTTGCCGGCGCGCGCCCGCTCGGTCAGGTTGGTGGCGTATTTCGCCAGCGCCCCTTCGGGCGGTTTCGGCACATTGGCCGGCGCGGGCTCGGGCGGGGCCGCCGGTTCGGCCTCGGCCGAGCCGGCCAGGATACCGGGCAGGTCCGGCGCCAGGCGGTCGGGGTCGATGCGGCCGAATTCCGGGCTGATGCGCAGCAGCAAGCCTTCCAGCACCGGGGTCTTGAGGCAGGCGACCAGGATGTCGCCCGAGCGCACGCGGTCGGTGCCCCGCTCCAGCGCCGCCAGCGTCCAGCCCTCCTGGATGGCGTGGAAGATATGGTCGGAAAACTCCTCGACCGCGCTGGCCCCGCGCGGCAAGGCGTCGAGCGCGCGGGCCAGGTCGCCCTCCAGCCGCGCCGCATCGACCCCGGCCGCGGCGGCGATCAGCGCCAGGTCCGAATCCGCCGCCCCCGCCAGGGCGGCGATGAAATGCACCAGCTCGACATAGGGATTGCCGCGCGCCTTGGCGTTGCGCGCCCCTTCGGAAAACGCCCGCAGGCACAGCGCATCCAGCCGGCCGACCAGTTCCTTGCGCTTGACGGTTTCTCGGGATCCTCTGGCGGGGGCACGGGGCGTCACGGTCGTCATCCTGGCCATCCTTGCAAAGCTGGCAAAAGAACCGGAGCGATAAAACGGGCTTGCCAGGGGCAGGCTCGGGGGGAAATGATCCTAGGGGAAAGTGTATTTCAAAACCGCGGCTTTCGGAAATCTTTTCGCAAGGAGCCGGCCATGGCCAGCCTGCCGCAAAAGGGAACGTCGCCATGATCCCGGCCCTGCCGGGGGACATCTTCCGCGAGGGCCAGGTGCTCAACAACACCTGGGCCGTCGAGGGCGTGCTGGGCCGCGGCGGCACCGGCGAGGTCTATCGCGCCAAAAGCCTCGTCACCGGCCGGGTGGTGGCGATCAAGGCGCTTTCGGCCGGCTTTTCCGGCGACGAGGGCTATCTTGAGCTGATGCGCCGCGAAGAGGCGATGCGCGACATCCTGCACGACGCCGTGGTGCGCTACAGCGACTGCTCGCGCACGCCCGAGGGCCATGTCTTTCTGGTCATGGACTTCATCGACGGCCCGGCGCTGTCCGAGGTGATGGCCGAACGGCGGCTGGGCACGCGCGACTTGCTGATCGTCGCGCATCGCGTGGCCGAGGGGCTGGTCGCCGCCCATGCCCGCGGCGTGGTGCATCGCGACCTGTCGCCCGACAACGTCATCCTGCGCGACGGCCGGGTCGAGGGCGCGACGGTGATCGACTTCGGCATCGCCAAGGACACCGCCGCCGGGGCGCATACCGTGGTCGGCAACCAGTTCGCCGGCAAATACGAATATGCCGCGCCCGAACAGTTCGACGGCAAGGCCGAGCCGGCCAGCGACCTTTATGCGCTCGGCGCGCTGCTGCTGGCGGCGGCGCGGGGCGAGGTGCCCTTTGCCGGCGCGACGCCGGGTGAGATGATCCGCCGCAAGGCCGAGCCCCTGGACGTGACCGGCCTGCCCGAACCGCTGGCCGGGCTGATCCTGTGGCTTTCGGCGCCGCGCATCGGGGAACGCGCGCCCTCGGCCGCCGCGGTGGTGGCGCGGCTGGACGCGCTGCTGAAGGGGGCCGAGGCCGCGCCGGCCCGCAAGGGCGCCGCGCCGCGCCCGCAGCCGGCGCGCAAGGCGGGCGGCGGGCAGCGCTGGCTGGTCCTGCTGCTTCTGGCCGTGGTGCTGGCCGGCGGGTTCCTGGCCGCAAGGCCGCTGCTTTTCCCCGCCCTGCCGCTGGTCCAGCCCTGGCGGCTGGAGGCGGCGGGGGGCGAGGCGCCGCGGCTGTCCGGCCCGGCGCCGGATGCGGCCAGCGCCGCGCGGATCGCCGCCGCCTTCGCCGCCGCCGCCGGCGGCAGCCCGCCGCAGGACGCACTGGCCCCGGCGCGCGGCATGCCCGCGCCCGGCTGGGCCGAGGCGGTCGAGCGGCTTTTCCCGCAATTGCAGGGCTTGCAGGACTGGACGGTCCTTGTCACCGACCTGCGCGCCGAGATCGCCGGCAGCGCCCCCACCCCGGCCGAGCGCGACGCCATCGCCGCCCGGCTGGCGGAATGGGCGCGGGCCTCGGGCATGGAGCTGGTGCCGCGGCTTGCCGCCGGCCCCGCCCTGCTGATGCCCGCCGATCTGGACGCGCTGCTGGCCGGCGCCGCCCGCTGCGGCCCGCTGACCAGCGACCTGCCCCAGGGCGGCGCCCCGCCCGGCGCCGGCGTCGCGATCCGCGGCGCCCTGCCCGATGCCGCCGCCGCCGCGGCCCTGGCCGAGGCGCTGCGCCCGGCCCTGGGCGAGCGCGCCCTGCGACTGGAGACCGAGACGCTGAGCCCCTCGCTTTGCCGGATCCGCGCAGCGGCGGCGGGCCTGCCCGAGGGCGGCATCGGCATCCGCCTGTCCGAGGCGCGCCGGCCCGAGCCCTCGCTGACCGGCATCTATCGCCCCGGCGACAACCCGGTCGCGGACGTGCTGATCCCTGCCGAACTGGCCGCGACGCCCGGCGCCGAGCTTTGGGTCGCGGTCGAGGAAACCGGCAAGGTCTTCAACGTCCTGCCCAACATGGCCGACCAGGAAACCCGGCTGGACCGCATCGGCCAGCCCGAAGGCGCGCTCAGCCGCGTGCGCGTGCTCTGGCCCGCCGAGGATGCAGGCCTGGGGCCGGGACGCATCGCCTTTCGCGTGAACGACCGCGATTTCGGCAAGGCGGGGATCTTTGCCTTCGTCACCCGCGGCCCGCTTTTCGACGAGCGCCGGCCGGGCGACGAATCCGCCGACGCCTTTGCCGAGGCGCTGGCGGCGCGGCGCGCGGCCGATCCGCAGCGCATCCTGGCCGCCACCCAGCGCATCCTGGACCTGCGGCCCTGACCGCGCCAAGGCCGGGGGCACGCCCCAGCCAGGGGGCGCCGCCGCCGATCCGCAGGATTTCATTGCGCAAAGCCGCAGTCCATGAGATGATTTTCCCATTTCGAGAAGAACATAATGCGGCCTTTGAAAAGGTTTCCCCTATGTTTCTCGCTCCGCTCGCCGTGCCGGATTCCGCCGGGTTGGATCTTCGCAACGACATGAGGTTTCTGGCGCTCGAAAGGGCGCTGGACGGGGCCTCTCGGGCGGCACGGGCCGAACAGCTGGCCAAGGGCAATACCGGCGACGTGGCGCTGGACTGGGCGCATCTGCTGGACGAGGCCGAGGCGCTGGCCCAGGCCGGCCGCGACCTGCGCCTGCTGGTCGTCGTGGCGCGGATCATGACCAACCTGCGCGGCGCGGAGGGGCTGGCCGAGGGGCTGGACCTGCTGGCCGAGACGTTGGAAACCTGGTGGGACCACCTGCATCCCGCCCTGCGCGAGGGCCAATTGGTGCGCGAGGCCGCGCTGCGCCGGATCAACGCGCTCTACCAGATCGAGAATGCCGATGCCGGCATCCTGGGCGATCTGGAGTTCAACACCGTGCTGGTCCCGCGCGGCCTGCCCGCGGTCTCGGGCGGGGATCTGGCGGCGGGGGCGGTCACGGCCTCGGTGCTGGCGGCCGAGGGGCCGACGGGGCTTTCGGCCGCCGAACAGGCCGACCGCGCCGCCCGCCATGACGCCAGGGCGACGCGGGTGCTGACCGCCTGCCGCGCCCTGCGCGACACCGAGCCCGAGGCGGTGGCGCAGCTGGAAACCGGGCTTGCGGCCGCGCTGGCGGCGCTGGCCCGGCTGGAGGCGGCCCTGGCCGCGCGCATCGGGGACGACCCGCCGACCCGCTTCCCGGCGCTGCGCCGGATGCTGGAGCGGATGGCGGCGACGCTGGCCAGCCCCGAGGCGCAGTTCAGCCGCCCCACGCAGCCAGCGGCGCAGGCGCAGGCCAATGCGCCTGCGGCACCGTCCGCGCAAACGCCCGCCCCCGCGGCCGTTGCCACCGCGCCCGCATCGGCAGGCCTGCCGGCAAGGCTGGCCTCGCGTGCCGAGGTCGCGACCTGTCTCGACCTGATCATCGATTTCTACGAACGCAACGAACCCGCCTCGCCTTTGCCGCATCTGGCGCGGCGGATGAAGAAGATGGTGCCGATGAACTTCCTGCAGCTGATGGAGGAACTGGCGCCGGGAGGGATGAAGGAATTCCGCAATGTCGCCGGAGTGGCCGAGGACAAGGGACGCTGACGGCAGGGCGCAATCGGGGCCGGCGCCGCGATGGCGCCGCGACAGGGAGTAACCCGCGATGAGCGAGAGCAAGGCCAAGGTAATCGAGCGCAATCGCGCCCCCAGGGTGCAGATCGCCTATGACGTCGAGCATTACGGCAGCCCGACCACCATCGAACTGCCCTTCGTCATGGGGGTGATGGCGGATCTGGCGGGCAAGTCCACCTCGCGCGAGGCGCAGAAGCCGCCCGCCGAACGGTCCTTCGTCGAGGTGGATGCCGGCCGCTTCCCCGCCTTCATGGAGGCGCTTTCGCCCCGCGTCACCGCCCGCATCCCCAACCGCCTGCCCCGCAAGGAGGGCGAGGAGGCCGGCGCGGAGGAAGAAGAGATGTTCGTGGACCTGACCTTTCGCAACATGGGCGATTTCGCCCCCGACCGCATCGCCGAGCAGATCCCCGAACTGGCCGAGCTGATGAAGATGCGCCGCAAGCTCGAGGAACTGCTGAGCTACATGGACGGCAAGGCCAGCGCCGAAAAGCGCATCGCCCAGCTTCTGAACGACGAGCCGCTGCTGGCCCGCGTCGCCGAGCAGGCGGTGGCCCCCGGCGGCGACGGGACGGAGGGCTGAGCCATGGCCGAACAGGAACTCAAGGGCACCGAAGCCGCCGCCGAAGCCGAGGCCGTCGACCTGGACGAATTCGGCACGCTTCTGGAAAAGGACTTCCGCGTCAAGGAACAGGACGACAGCGCCAAGCTGCGCGAGCTGGTCGCGAACCTGGCCCTTGCCGCCCGCGAAAAGGCCGGCAGCGCCACGATCTCCGGCAATGCCGTGCGCTCGATCAAGTCGCTGATCGCCGGCATCGACGAGCTGCTGACCACGCAGATGAACGAGGTGCTGCACACCCCCGAGATCCGCCGCATGGAAGGAAGCTGGCGCGGGCTGCATTACCTGGTCAACAACACCGAAACCGACACCATGCTCAAGATCCGGGTGCTGAACATCACCAAGGACGAGCTTGCCGACCAGCTGGAGGATTTCGAGGGGCAGATGTGGGACCAGTCGCCCATGTTCCGCAAGCTCTATACCGAGGAATATTCCAGCTTCGGCGGCGCGCCCTTCGGCAGCATCGTCGGCGATTACGAATTCAGCCACCACCCGCGCGACGTGGGGCTGCTGCGCAACCTGTCGGGGATCTGCGCCTCGGCGCATGCGCCCTTCATCGCCGCGGCCTCGCCCCGGCTGTTCCGCATGGAAAGCTGGCAGGAACTGCCCAATCCGCAAGACCTGAAGATGGTCACGTCCTCGCCCGACTACGCGGCCTGGCAAAGCCTGCGCGAAAGCGAGGATGCGCGCTATATCGGCCTGACCCTGCCGCGGGTGCTGGCGCGCCTGCCCTATGGACCGGACACCATCCCGGTCAAGGGCTTCGACTTCCGCGAAGAGATCGACGGCAAGCACGACCATTACGTCTGGATGAACGCCGCCTTCCCGATGGGGGTGAACATCAACCGCAGCCACAAGCTTTACGGCTGGGGCAGCCAGATCCGCGGCGTGGAATCGGGCGGCGCCGTCACCAACCTGCCGGTGCATACCTTCCCCAGCGACGACGGCTCGGTGGTGATGAAATGCCCCACCGAGATCGCCATCGACGACCGGCGCGAGCATGAGCTGGCCAAGCTGGGGCTGATGCCGATCCTGCACCGCAAGAACACCGATGTCGCGGCCTTCCTGGGCGCGCAGACCCTGCAGGATTGCGAGGCCCGCGCCGGGCGGCTGGTCGATCCCGACGCCCAGGCCAACGAGCGGCTGTCGGCGAACCTGCCCTATCTGCTGCCGGTCTGCCGCTTCGCGCATTACCTCAAGGCCATCGCCCGCGACAAGATCGGCACCTTCAAGGAACGCGCCGACATGGAGGTCTGGCTGTCCGAATGGATCAACCGCTACGTGCTGGCCAATACCGCCATGGCCGACGACAAGGCCAAGGCCAAGCGGCCGCTGGCCAAGGCCGAGGTGCAGGTGGACAGCGTCGAGGGCCGGCCCGGCTATTACGCCGCCCGCTTCTACCTGCGCCCGCATTACCAGCTGGAAGGCATCAACGCCTCGCTGCGGCTGGTTTCGGAACTGCCCTCGGTCAAGGGGCCGTGACGCGCTTTGCCCAGGGGCCGCGGCGGCCCCTGCGGCGCCGGGCCGGCGGGCGCCAGGGCGCGCGCGGCCCCCGACGCGGCCCCGACGGGCCCCGCCATGTCTGAAACCCGGCTTGCCGAACAGGCCGAACAGGGAGATGTGAGATGGCTTTCACCGGATACCTCAAGATCGACGGCATCGACGGCGAATCGCGCCGGGCCGATCACGAAGGCGAAATCGACATCTGGGGCGCCGACCTGAAGGCCGAGCAGAAAAGCTCGGCCGCAACCGGGTCTGGCCGCGTGCGCGGGCGCGCCACCGTCAGCGACCTGACGCTTTACAAATGGTATGACGCCGCCTCGCCCTACCTGGCGCTGGCTTGCATGCAGGGCAAGGCCTTCGAGACCATGACCTTCACCGTCCGCAAGGACTCGGGCGAGGCGCATCTGGACTACCTGACCATCACCATGACCAATTGCCTGATCTCGTCCTATTCGATGAGCCAGAACCAGCCCGCACCCGAGATCGACACCATCGCCGAGCAGATCGGCATCTCGTTCGAGAAGATCGCCGTCAAATACGTCGTCCAGGCCGACGACCATTCGAAAGGCGACGAGCATGAGGTCGAATACGACCTGATGGCCGCCAAGTGACCGCCCCGAGGCGCGCAGGATCGCCATGGCCAGCCCCGCCCCCGACCGCCCCCGCACCGCCACGCCCCTCCAGGCGCGGCGCGAGGAGGTGCAGCCGAGCCTGTGGGACCGGCTGATCGACGACCTGCCCGCCATGACGGCCGAGCTCGCCCGGCGCGAGGCGGCCCTGGCTGCCCGCCACGGCCCCGCCCGGCTGGCGGCGCTGCTTGCGGGCGAGGGGCGGGACGGGCTCGACCCCGACCAGGCGCGCGACCTGGCGGCGCTGGCGCAATTGCAGGCCCGCCGCGCCGCCCTGCAGGAACGCGGCATCCTGGTCACGCCCGAGGTGCTGCGCGAGGCGGTGCGCCGCGACATCGAGGATCTCTTCGGCATCGAGCGGCTGGAAGTGCGCTATCTGCTGACCCCGGCCGAGCGCCGCACCGCACCCCCCGGCATCGCCGGCGGCGCCGAGGATCCGGCCGAGATGCTGGCCGATTTTCCCCATGTCCGCGCCTCGGTGCTGAATTACGGCGTCCCGGCCTTTGCCGGGCGGCGCGCGGGCGATTTCGACCACGAGGCGCTGGCGCGCGAATTGCGCGAGGTGCTGGCGGTGTTCGAGCCGCGCCTGCGCCGCGACACCATCCGCGTCACCGTCCAGCCCGGCACCCGCACCGGCCTGCGCGTGCGCATCGAGGGGCTGCTTCTGATGGCCCCCGCGCCCGAACGGCTGCGGCTGCTGACCACCATCGACCTTGACACGGGCGCCGCCGCCACGGTGCTGGAGGAGGGCTGATGGACCGCGCCTTCCTTGCCGCCTACGAGGCCGAATTGGACCATATCCGGGTGCTGGCCGGCGAATTCGCCGCCCTGCATCCCAACGTGGCGCGCAACCTGTCGCTGGACGCCCTGCCCTGCCCCGACCCCTATGTCGAGCGGCTGCTGGAGGGCGTGGCCTTCCTGGCCGCCCGCACGCGGATGAAGGTCGAGGCCGAGGGCCAGCGTTTCGCCGCCGGGGTGCTGGATGCGCTTTGGCCCGACCTGGCCGCGCCGGGGCCGGCCATGGGCATCGGCGTGCTGCAGCCCGGCCCGCAGGTGCAGGCCATGGCGGCCGGGCATCCGGTGCCGCGCGGCAGCCGCTTCACCGCCGCCGTGCGCGAAGGTCTGGCCACCCGCGCCACCTATGCCACCGCGCAGGCGGTCACGCTCTGGCCGCTGGCACTGGCGGCGGCCGATTACCTGCCCGACCGCGGCGCGCTGGCCGCCGCCGGCCTTGCCGCGCCGGGGGCCGAGGCGGGCATCCGCATCGGCCTGCACGCGACGGGACCGGCCGCGCTGTCAGCCTTGGCGCTGGATAGGCTCGACCTGTGCTTTGCCGGCAGCGCGCGGGCGGGGGCGCTGTTCGACGCCATCTTCGGCAGCGGCCTGGGCGCGCTGGCCCGTCCCGCCCGGCCGGGTGCGCAGGCGCTTTCCCTCGGCCGGCCCGGCCTGGTGGGCACCGGCGACGACGAGGGGCTGACCCCCCGCCTGCGCCCCAGCTTCGAGGGGTTCCGGCTGCTGCGCGACTATTTCCTGATGCCGGAACGCTTTCACTATCTGCGGCTGGAGGGGCTCGCCCCCGCCGCCCGGCAATGCGGCGAAGGCGTGGCGCTGGAGCTTGCCGTGCCGCTTTCCCGCCCCGAGCCGCTGCTGGAGGGGCTGGGCCGCGACGATTTCCGGCTCTTCGCCGTGCCGCTGGTCAACCTGTTCGAGAAGGAATGCAATTTCGTCGAACTCGACGCGCGGGCCACGGCGCATCCGGTCCACCCCGACCGCGCCCGCACCCGCGACTTCGAGGTCTATCGCCTGGTCCGCGTCGCCGATGCCGACCGCGAGGGCGCGGACGGGCTGCTCTGCCCCGCCCATGCCCCCGAGGCGCCGCGCCATCCCGGCCCGCTCTGGTGGGCCGAGCGCCGCCCCCGCCGGCCGGCCACCGACGAGATCCGGCGCGGCCAGATGCGCAGTTCCCATGCCGGGCACGACCTGTGGATCTCGGTCTCGCGCGCCGGGGACTGGATGCCGCGCCGGCTGGACATCCGCGCGCTTTGCACCAATCGCGACCTGCCGATCCTGGACGACACGCCGCGGCTGACGCCCGAGGGCGGCGAGCCGGTGATGCGGGTGGATCTGGTCGGCCCGATGCGCCGGCCGCAACCGGCGCTGGCGGGCGCGCCACCGATGGCCGGACAAAGCGGCGCGGCGGGGCTGGACGAGCTGACCTGGCGGCTGGTGGCGCAGCTTGCCTCTGGCCATCTGTCGCTGGCCGAGGCCGGGCGCGACGGCGCGCCGCTTTGCGCGCTGCTGGCGCTTTACGCCGACCGCGGCGATCCGCGGCTGGCCCGCCACGCCCGCGCCGTCGCCGCCGTCGCCAGCCGCCCGGTGATCGAGCGGCTGGACCTGCCCGGCCCGCTGGCCTTCGGCCGCGGCACCGAGATCACGCTGGAAATCGACGAGGCGCCGCTGGCCGGGGCCAGCCGGCTGCTTTTGCCGGCGCTGCTGGACCGGCTGTTCGCGCGCCACGCCTCGGTCAACAGCTTCGTGCGCACCCGCACCCGCCTTGTGCAGAAACAGGAGGAGATGTCATGGCCGATGCGGCCCGGCCTGCGCCCCCGGATCTGACGCCGGAACCCCCTCCGCCCCCCGGCATCGAGGCCTTCGCGCTGATGCGCCGGCTGGAATCGCCCGGCCGCCGCTTTGGCCATGCCGGCGGCCCGGAACAGGAGCCCGCGCGGCTGGGGCAAGAGATCCGGCTGGGCCCCGCCGCCTGCGAGGTCGCGCGCTTCAGCCCCGCCGAGGGCGACGGCCCCGCCCGCATCGCGCTGGAGATCACCGGGCTGTTCGGACCCGAAGGCCCGATGCCGCTGCACCTTAGCCGGCGCATCCTGGAACGCATGTCCGAACGCTGGTTCGCCGGCTCTGCCCAGCCCGAGCCGGGGGCGGATCGCGCCTTCCTGGAGTTCTGCAACCTGCTCCAGCACCGGATGATGGCGCTTTACTACCGCGCCTTTGCCGAGGCGCAGCCCGCCATCGCCGCCGACCACGGGCGCGAGGGCCGGCTGGCGGCGATGATCGCGGCGCTGGCGGGCCTCGGCCTGCCCGGCATCGCCGAAGCGCTCGACGATCCCGCGCCGGTCCTGCGCCACGCCACCGGGCTGGCCAGCCAGATCCGCAGCCCCGAGACGCTGGCCGCGCTGCTGTCGGACCTGCTGGGCGCGCCGGTGCGGGTGGTCGAGTTCGTGCCCTATTGGCAGGACATCCCCGCCGCCCTGGCCAGCCGCCTTGGCCGCGCCCATGCCGGGCTGGGCCGGGGCGCGATGCTGGGGCCGCGGGTCTACCAGCCGCAGGCGCGGGCCGAGATCACCGTCGGCCCGCTGGGCCTTGCGCAATACCGCCGGCTGGCCGAGGACGGCCCGGAACGGGCGGCGCTGCGCCGCCTGCTGCGCTTTGCCATGGGCGAAGAGATCGGCTTCGACCTGCGACTGGTGCTGGCCGCGCCCCAGGTGCCGCCGCCCCGGCTGGGCGCGGGCATGGCGCTGGGGCGGACCGGCTGGCTGGGCGACGGCGCCGCGCGGGACCGCGACGACCTGCGCCTGCCGCTGGACGAAAGGCAGGCCGCCTGATGACCCTGCGCCTCACCGTCCTCACAAGCCCCGTTCCCCAGCCCCGGCCAGAGCTGCGGCTGGAGGGCGGCCGGGCGGTGCTGGGGCGCGAGCCGGGCTGCGACTGGCAGATCGACGACCCCGAGATGTTCGTCTCGCGCCGCCATTGCATCGTCGAGGCCACGGCCGAGGGCTGGACCGTCACCGATACCAGCTCGGGCGGGCTGTTCATCGACGCGGCGGCCGAGCCGCTGGGACCGGGCCGCAGCGCCGCGCTGTGCGACGGGATGCGGCTGCGGCTGGGCGACGTGACGCTGGGCGTGGCCGTCGAGGCAGGGGCGCAGGCGGCAGCGGCGGCGCCCGCCGATCCGGGCATCGGCATCGACCCGTTCTTCGCCCCCCGCGATCCGGCGCCGCCGCCGCCTCCGCCGCGGCCCTCGGACCTGCCCGAGCCCTTCGAGCGCACGACCGGCCGTTTCGCGCCGCCGCAGCCGCCGGCACCGCCGCCCGGCTTCGACGATCCCTTCACGCTGGACCCGCTGCCGGCCGCGCAACCGGCAGCCCCGCCCCCACCGGGCGACGACTGGAACTGGGGACCGTCTGGCGCGACGCCGCCCCAGCCCGATCCCGCGCCCGTCGAGGAAACCCCTGCCCCCACGGCCCCGCCTCCGCCATCCGACGCGGCCGCCGCCTTCCTGCGCGGCGCCGGGCTGGACCCGTCGGGCGCCGAGGGCGTGGACCTGGAAGCGCTTGGCCGGCGCTACCGCATGCTGGCCGAGGGGCTGGTCGCGCTGCTGCGCGCGCGGGCCGAGGAAAAGGGCTCGCTGCGCGTCGCCCGCACCACGCTGGGCGCAGCCCAGGTCAACCCGCTGAAATTCCTGGCCATGCCCGACGAGCAGGTGGCCGCGCTGGTCGCGCCGCGCGGGGCGGGCTATCTGGACCCCGACGCCGCCATCGCCGAGGCGTTCCGCGACCTTGCCGACCACCGGATGCGCAGCTGGCACGGGCTGCAGGCGGCGCTGCGCCGGATGATCGACCGCTTCTCGCCCGAGGCGATCGAGGCGCAGCTGGCCGATGCCGGGCTGCTGCGGGCGCTGCTGGCGGGCGGGCGCTCGGCGCTGCTCTGGGACGCCTATGCCGCCCGCTGGGCCGAGATCGCCCGCGCCGCCGAGGATCGCTTCCTGGGCGAGGTCGGCGCCGAATTCCGCGATGCCTACGAAACCCCTGACAGGAGCGAGCCATGACCACGATCTTTCCCCTATTCACGCGCCGGGCCACGCTGGCCGGGCTTGGAACGCTGGCGCTGACGGCGGCCTGCGGCGGGCCGCAGGGGCCCGGTTCGGTCAACCTGGCGATGTCGGCCGCGGCCGGGGTCAATCCCGGCCCCGACGGCAGCGACCGGCCGCTGACGCTGCACATCCTGCAATTGCGCGGCACCGCCGGCTTCGACGCCGCCGACACGCTGGCGCTGCAAGATCCCGCCGCCGCCCTGGGGGCCGACCTGGTCAAGGCCGAGACGGTCACGCTGGCCCCCGGCGGCAGCGCCGAAAAGGCGCTGGTGCTCGACCCGTCGACGACGGCGGTGGCGGTGGTCGCCGGCTATCGCGACCCGGCCGGCAAGACCACCCGCGCCAAGGCCGCCGTCTCGCCCACCGGGACCGCCAGCTTCACCGTCACCGCCGGGCCGGGCGGCGTCGTGATGGCTCCAGCCTGAAGGGAAAGCGCATGACCGAAGGCAGCCGCGTCGTCTGGTCCGAGGGCCTGTTCCTGCGCCCGCAGCATTTCCAGCAGCAGGACCGCCATGCCGCGGCCCAGCTGCGCGCGCTGCTGCGGACGCGGCCGCGGCAGGCATGGGGCTTTGTCGCGCTGCGGCTGGATCCCTCGGCGCTGGAGGCCGGGCAGGTCGCCGTCGCCGAGGCCGAGGGGCTGTTTCCCGACGGCACTGCCTTTCGCATCCCGGCCGAGGCCCCGGCGCCGCCGCCGGTCACGGTCGGCCGCGCCACGCCCGCCGGCGCGGTCCTGCTGGGCGTGGCGCCGCGCCAGCCCGGCACCGCCGCGGTCGATCCCGCCCATGCCGAGCCGGGCGGTGCGCGCTGGCGCGGCGAATGGGCCAGCCTGCGCGACGAGATCCGCGGCGGCGCCGAGCCGGCCGAGGTCGAGATCGCCCGGCTTTCGACCCGGCTGATCCTGCCCGGCGAGCCGGTGCAGGGCGCCGTCACCCTGCCGCTGGCCGGGATCGAGGGGCTGGCCGCCGACGGCCGCGTCGTGCTGGCCGAGGGCTGGCTGCCCCCCGCGCTGACGCTGGCCGCCGTGCCCTGGTATGGCGGACTGCTCAAGGAACTGGTCGGCGGGCTCGACCGCATCATCGAGGCGCAGGGCGGCATGGTGCTGGGCGGCGCCGGCCGCTCGGTCGAAAACCTGCTGATCCTGGAGCTGGCCAATGCCGCCCGGCCGCGGCTGCAGCACCTGCTGGCGCAGAACCTTGCCCACCCCTCCGAGCTTTTCGCCGACCTGGCCGAGCTGGCGGGGCGGATGGCGACCTATGGCTCATCGACGCGGCGGCTGTCGCCGCTGCCGGACTATGACCATGTCGACCCGCAGCCGGCCTTCGCCGCGCTGGCGGATGCGCTGCGCTCGCTGATCCTGTCCCTGCGCCATGTCGAGCCGAAATCCCGCGCCCTGCCGGTGGCGCGCCACGCCCAGAACGTCTGGAAGGTGCGCATCGACAATCCCGAGATCCTGCAAAACAGCCGCATCGTGCTGCGCATCGGCTCGGACATGTCGGACGAGGGCTTGATGCAGCTGTTCACCCGCCAGGTCACTGTGGGCGCGGCCGATGAGTTCGAGGCGCTCTGGACCTCGCGCCTGCCGGGCATCCCGCTGCGGCCGCTGCATTCGCAGCCGCGCGAGATCCCCTATGACGGCGACCGGCTGTGCCTGGAGCTGGACCGCAAGTCCGAGCATTGGGCGCGGCTGCAAGCCTCGCCGGGCTTCGTGCTGGGCGTGTCGGGCAAGCTGGACCGCGAGCCCGAAATCGACTGCTACGCGGTCAGCAGGTAGGGGCGGGGGATGGGCGACCAGAACGATCCCTTCGGCCTTGGCGACCCCGGCCGCACCCGCATCCGCCCGCTGGGCGCGGGCCGGCCGCAATCCCAGCCCGCTTCGCCCGGCCCCGTCCCCGCCGCGCCGCGCCCCGCCTGGCAGGCCACGCCCGATCCTACCGCACCCGAGGCCGCACCCCATGCCCGGCGCGGGCGGGCGCATCCCAACCCGCTGGTCGCCGCCCATGCCACGCTGCTGGAACTGGCGCCCGAGCTTGAACGCGCCAATCCCCCCGCCCGCCCCGAGGCGCTGCGGGCGCGGCTGCAATCGGTGCTGGTCGAGGGGCGCGACGCCTCGGTCGCCGCCGGCGTGCCGCTGAGCCGGGCCGACCAGGGCGCCTGGTTCGTCGCCGCCCTGCTGGACGATCTGGCGCTGAACACGCCCTGGGGCGGGCAGAGCGACTGGCCCCGCCAGCCGCTGGTGACGCAGATGACCGGCGAGGTCGATGCCGGCACCCGCTTCTTCGACCGGCTGGAGGCGCTGATGCGCAACCCGGCCGGCGAACGCGACCTGCTGGAGCTGGCCTGGCTGTGCCTCTGCCTGGGCTTTCGCGGCAAGTATCGCGTGCAGGGCGGCGCGGGCGAAGGCGCGCTGGTGGCGCTGCGCGCCCAGATCGCCCGGCTGCTGCGCGACCCCGAACGCGAGGCCATGCCGCTGGCCCCGCATGGCGCCGGGGTGATCGCCCCCGACACGCCGCGCCGTTTCGCCGTGCCGCTGTGGACGCTGTGGCTGGGGGCGCTGGGGCTGGTCCTGGCGATCCATACGGGCCTGTCCATGCATCTGTCGGGCAAGGCGGAAAGCCTGTTCACCCAGGCTGCCGCCCTGCCTCCGGCCGAGCGCGCCGCGATCTTCCGCCCGGTCCGCCAGACCGTCGAGCCGGCCCCCGAACTGCCGGCGACGGTGATCGACCCGCTGCTGCCCGCCTTCGAGGCCGCCCTGCCCGCCGCCCTCCGCCCGGCGATGAAGGGGCGCGAGACCTCGGGCCTTGTCGTGCTGGTGGTGCAGGCCAGCGACCCCGAGGTGTTCCGCTCGGCCAAGGCCGCCCTCAACCCCGCCTATCAGCCGCTGGTCGAGGCCATCGGCAGGACCGTCGTCGCCAACGCGCACCGCATCGGCGCGGTCGCGGTCAGCGGCCATACCGACAACGTGCCGGTGCAGCGCAGCAACCCCTTTGCCTCGAACCAGGGCCTGTCCGAGGCGCGGGCCGAGACCGTGGCACAGGCGCTGGCGGCGGCCGGCGTGCCCGCCGAACTCATCCGCGCCGAAGGCCGCGCCGACAGCCAGCCGGTGGCCGACAACGCCACCCGCGACGGCCGCGCCCAGAACCGCCGGATCGAGATCCGCATCGAGAAGAGGCAATAGATGCGCATCTTCAAGGCCATGTTCCGGTTCCTCCTGTCCCGCGGCTTCTGGACCTTCGTCGGGCTGGCGCTGCTGGCGGCGGCGATCTGGTTCTACGGCCCGCTGGTCTCGGTCGGCGAGGCGGCGCCGCTGGAAAGCGCCGAGGTCCGCGCGCTTTGCCTGGGCGCCATCCTGGTCCTGTGGCTGCTGATCCTGCTGCTGGGCCAGATCCGCGCCGCGCGGCGCAACCGCATGTTCGTCACCGAGCTGGCCGCGCCGCCGCCCCTGCCCGACGCGCCCGATGCCGCGGCCGAGATCGGCGGCAAGTTCCAGGAAATCCTGGCCACGCTGGCCCGATCCCGGCTGGGCAAGCGGCGCTTCCTGCGCGAGATGCCCTGGTATGTCATCATCGGCCCGCCCGGCACCGGCAAGACCACGGCGCTGCGCCAGTCGGGGCTGAACTTTCCCATCGCGCTGAACGACGACCTCAAGGGCGTCGGCGGCACCCGCAACTGCGACTGGTTCTTTACCGAAACCGCCGTGCTGGTCGACACCGCCGGCCGCTATACCGACCAGTCGAGCGAGCCCGAGCGCGACGCGGCGGAATGGGCCGGCTTCCTCGACCTGCTCAAGAAGCATCGCGGCCGGCGGGCGCTGAACGGGGTGATCGTCGCCCTGTCGCTGGACGAGCTGCTGGGCCCCGAGGACGCGCTGCGCCGCCACGCCCGCGAGATCCGCAAGCGCCTGACCGAGATCGGCGAGCGGCTGGAGATGCAGCTGCCGGTCTATCTGATGCTGACCAAGGCCGACCGGCTGCCGGGCTTCGAGGCGTTCTTCGGCGCGCTGACCTCGGCCCAGCGGGCGCAGGTCTGGGGCGCCACCCTGCCCGTCGACGCCCTGCCCGAGCCCGAGGCGATCACCCGCGAGTTCCGCAGCCTCGCCGCCGTGCTGGAGGGCCGGCTGGACGCGCGGCTGGCCGAGGATGCCGACCTGCCGCAGCGCGCCGCGATCTTCCGCTTTCCGGCCGAGTTCGAGCGGCTGGAGGCGCCGCTGCGCCTGTTGATCGACACCGCCTTCGGCGAAAGCCGCTACGAGCAGGCGCCCTGGCTGCGCGGCTTCTACCTGACCTCGGCCACGCAGGACGGCTCGCCCCTGGACCGGATGCTGGCGGGGATGGCGGCGGGCTTTGGCCTGGCGCCCGCGCCCATGCCGCATCGCATGATGGGCGAACGGCGGTCCTTCTTCCTGCACGACCTGCTGGCCGGGGTGATCTTTGGCGAGGCGGGGCTGGGCCTTTTCGATCCGCGCGCCGAAGAGCGCCGGACATGGATCTGGCGCGGCTCGGCCGTGGCGGCGGCGCTGCTGGTGCTGCTGGCGGGGCTGGGGTTCCTGTTCAACACCATGCGCCAGTCGGGCGCCGTCGCCGACCAGCAGCGCCTGCTGGCCGACCTGTCGGGGCGGCTCGCCAACGCCGCCTCGCGCCAGGCCCCGACCGAGCCGCTGGACCTGCCCGTCGCGCTGGACGCCATGACCGAGATCGAGGCGGCGCGGACGCCGGTACCCGGCGGGCCCTTGGCGCTGATCGGCCCCTCGGCCGCGGCCGAGATCGAGGGCGCGGCCCGGCTGGCCCGCGAACGCGGGCTGCGCAACCTGCTGGAGCCGCGCATGGTCGCCTTTCTGGAAGCGACGATGTGGCGGCAGATCCGCGACCCGGATTTCCTGCTGGGCGCGCTGAAGGCCTATCAGATGCTGACCGGGCTGGGCCCCTATGACCGGGCCTGGCTGGCGGAATGGTGGCAGGAGGTGCTGCCCCGCTTTGCCGCCGAGACCCCCTTCCCGACCGAGGCCGCGCGCGCCTGGCAACTGGCGGCATTGGACCGGCTGGGCGGCGACGAAAGCCGCATCCAGGCCGATCCGCAGCTGGTCGAGGCCGCCTTGCAGGCGGTCTGCACCGTGCCCTTGTCGCTGCGCAGCTATCGCGCGCTGATGTCCGAGCCCGAGATCGCCGCCCTGCCCGACTGGATCCCGGCGGAAAAGGCCGGGCCGCTGGCGGGGCAGGTTCTGACGCGGCTGTCGGGCCAGACCCTGCGCCAGGGCATTCCCGGCGCCTTCACCTGGCAGGGCTTTCACGCCACGGTGCTGCCGATGCTGCCCAGCATGGCCGAGGCGGCGCTGAACGACCGCAAGGTCTTTGCCGGCGGCTGCGCGGAAAGCGCCGATGCCTCGGCCGCCTCGCTGCAGGCCGACATGATGAAGCTTTACCAGGACGATTTCATCAACGCCTGGGAAGGCTTCCTGCGCGACGTGCGGCTGGCGCCGATCCCCGACCTGGCCACCGCCACGGCGAACCTGAAGGATCTGGCCAGCCCCGACAGCACGCTGAAGCGGCTGCTGAACGCCGTCGTCGCCGAAACCGACCTGGCGCGCCCGCCCGAACAGGGCGACAGCCCCGAGATCAATCCCGGCGTGCTGAAGAAGGTGGCTGGCAAGCTGGGCCTTGGCGCGGCGGCCCGGATCGGCACCAAGGTCGCCGCCGCCGCCCGCCGTCCGGGCGAGCCCGAGCCGCCGCCCCCCGGCGCCGAGATCGCCCGGCATTTCGCCCCGCTCAAGGCCATCGTCGCCGAGGTGGACGGCAAGCCGCCGCTGATCCTGGACGCCGAGACCGCGCTGGGTGCGCTGTCCAAGGAGCTTTTGACCGTGCAGGCCAGCCCCGATCCGCAGGCGGCGCTGCTGTCGCGCGGCGGGCTGCCGCAGCTGACGGGCGACCTGCGCAATGTCGCGGCCACCCTGCCCGACCCGGTCAACGCCTGGCTGGGCGCCATCGCCGGCGACACGATCAGCGTCACGCGCGAGGCGATCCTGGCCCAGCTCAACGCGCGCTGGCGGGCGGACGTGCTGCCTTTCTGCCGCGCGGCGACGGGCGGGCGCTATCCCTTCGTCGCCGATTCCGCCATCGACGTGACGGTCAGCGACTTCCAGCAGCTTTTCGGCCCCGGCGGCCGCTTCGACGGCTTCACCAACGAGACGCTGGCGCCCTATGTCGACAGCAGCGCCCGGCCCTGGCGCTGGCGGGCCGACCTGGGGCTGGACGCGCGCACGCTGGCGCCGTTCGAACAGGCCCGCGCCATCCGCGACGCGCTGTTTCCGGGCGGCGCGGGGCCGGTCATGGCCTTTACGCTGGAGCCCAAGGACCTGACCCCGAATGCCGCGCGGGTGACGCTGAACGTGGACGGACAGAGCCTGGTCTATTTCAACGCCGCCGCCCGGCCGATGCCGATGACCTGGCCGGGCAAGGACGGCACCAACCTGATCTCGCTGAGCTTCACCCCCGTCGATGGCACGGGCGAGGCGATCAGCACCGAAACCGGCGCCTGGGCCTGGCTGCGGCTGGTGCGCAAGGCCGGGCTGTCGCCCACCGCGCTGCCCGAGGTCTTTGGCCTGCGGCTGGGCATCGGCCCCTATGCCGCCCGGTTCGAGCTGCGCGCGGCCTCGGTCGAGAATCCCTTCGACCTCAGCATGTTCGGCGCCTTCCGATGCCCGGAAGCGTTCTGACCGCGCAGGCGGGCTTCTGGGGCAAGCTGCCGGCGCGCGGCGATTTTGTCGGCCGCGGCCTGCCCGAACCGTTCCGCCGCCGCTGGGACCGCTGGGCCGCGGCGCATCTGGCCGAGCGCGAGGGCTGGCCGCGGGGCGGGCTGCGGCTGCGCATCGCCTCGGGCGGGCGGGCGGCGGCGGGGCTGGTGCTGCCCTCGGCCGATGCGGTGGGGCGGCGCTTTCCGCTGGCGCTGTTCCTGCTGGCCGACGGCCTGCCCGGACCCGAGGCGCTGGAGCCCTGGTGCGATGCCGCGCTGCAAGCCGCCGCCACGCCCGACCCCGAGGCGCTGTGGCAGGCGCTTGCGGCCCTGCCCGCGCCGGCCGGCAATGCCGAGGCGCCGCCGCTGCTGCTGTGGCGGCGGGGGGATGCCGCGCTGGCCACCGACCCCCAGGCGCCGGAGCCTGCGCTGGCGGCGATCTTCAGTTCAGGTTGACCTTGGAGCCCTTGACCAAGGTCTCGCCCGAGGCCTTCACGTCGATCTTGCCCGAGCCCTTGATCGTGATGTCCTTGCCCTCGATGGTGATGGTGCCGTCCTTCTTCAGCACGATGGCGGCCGAGCCGCAGGTCAGCGCGATCGAATCCGCCGCCACGACGGCCAGCGCCGCGCCCACGTCCAGCCCCATCTTGCCGGCGACCTTGTGCAATTCATCCGCGCCGACCGTGGTGGCCCGCTTGCCGGCGACGTCCAGCGACGAATCGCCGCCGACCTTCTCGACCCGGTTGCCGCCCGCCTTGTGGCTGCGGTTGCCGCCGACCTCGACGGTCTCGTTCCCCGCCACGTTGGTCGAGCGGTTGCCGCCCACCTTCCAGCCGTCATCCGAGGAGATGGCGTGATTCTGCCCGGCCAGAACCGTCACGCCGCGCGCGCCGACGATGGTGTTGGTCTGCGCCGCGCCGACATTGCGCGTCTCGGTCGCGGCCACGCTGTCCACCCGCGCCGCCTTGACGGTGACGGTCTGGATGCCGCCCACGGTCTGGCTGTGCGCGCCGTCGATGGCCTCGGTGGAACTGGCGGCGACATGGATCGTCTCGGTCGCGCCCACGTCCAGGCTGCGATGGCCGCCGACCTTTTCCGTATCGTCCACCCCGATCGAGACCTGGCGGTTCGCGCCGATGGTGGTGAACTTGTCGTTGCCCACGCTTTCGCGCCGGTCGTTGCCGATGGACTGGGTCGCGTCGTTGCCGACATCCTCGATCCAGTCATGGCCGATGCGGCGGGTCTCGTCGTTCTTGATCAGCTCGTTATGGTCCTTCTGCGCCTGGAAATACACCTCTTCGGCGCCGGCCTTGTCCTCGAAGCGCAGCTCGTTCCAGCCGCCGCCGCCGGGCGAGCTGTTGGATTTCCAGCCCGATTGCGTGGCATTGCCGGGCAGGCCATAGGGCGGCACCTGCTCGGCGTTGTAGACCCGGCCGGTGACGATGGGACGGTCGGCATCGCCGTCCAGGAAATCGACGATCACCTCCTGCCCGATGCGGGGGATCTGGATGAAGCCCCAGCCCGCCCCGGCCCAGGCCTGGCTGACGCGGACGAAGCAGCTGGAATGCGCATCGCGCCGGCCCTTGCGGTCCCAGAAGAACTGCACCTTCACCCGCGCATGTTCGTCGGTATAGATCTCGGCCCCCGCCGGGCCGACCACCACGGCGGTCTGCGGCCCGCGCATCGGCCGGCGCGGCGTGCGGCGCTCGGGGCGAAAGGGGATGCGCGCGGGCGCGCAGACCAGCCGGACGTGATAGCCCAGCGGATCGCGCCCCTCCTGCCCGGCGCGCTGGCCGGCGCGGACCTGGTCGTCCCACATGCGATAGCGGGCGGACAGCACCAGGTGGCGGTCGTTTTCCGCCTCGCGCGGGAAACCCGCCAGGGTGAAGCTGCGCCCCGGCCCCAGCGGCCGGGCGGTGCCCTCGGCCGCGACGCGCTCGAAGGCGGCCTGCGCCTCTTCCAGCCGGATGCCGGCCAGGCGGTCGCCGCGCCCCAGGTCCAGGTGCCGGCCGGGATAAAGATAAGCCTCGCGCCGGTCGCCGGCATGGCCCTCGGGCCGGCTCGCCGTCGCCATCAGGTCCGAGGACGGTTTCAGGAAATCGTAATCGGTCTGCGCGAAGCCGCCGATCCGCACCGAGGCGCGCGGCACCCAGCCGGTCAGGTAGTCGCCTTCGCGCGGTGCGCTGGGACTGTCGGGCTCATAGGCGATCTCCTCGGCCCCCGGCGCAGGCTTCATCGCCGCATTGGCATCGGCCAGCACGGTGACATGGCCGTCCTGGGAATGTTCGAAGAAATAGAAGATCCCCTCCTCCTCCATCAGCCGCTGGAGGAAGTCGAGGTCGCTTTCCTCGAACTGGACGCAATAGTCGCGGGGCGGGTAGCTGCCCTCCAGCCGCTTGTCCAGCACCACGTCGGGATAGGCGCGCAGCACCTCGTCGATGATGTCGGGCACCGAGAGGTTCTGGAAGATGCGGTTGTCGGTCGCCAGGCTCGCGAACCACAACGCCGGGCGCAGAAGCAGCCGGTAGAAGGCGAAATCGTCGCGAATCTCGGCCAGGCCGAACTCGGCGACATGGCCGTCGAAATGCCGCGGCTCGCTGTCCTCGGGGCCCTTGACGGCAATGGTGGCGCGGGTGCCCAGCACGTCGGCCGCCTTCACCTCCAGCGTCTTGGCCGACAGGCGCAGCTCGAAGGCGAAGAGGGCCGAGACCTGTTCCTCGCCCTCCATGCGCTCGAAGGTGACGGGCTCGCCTATGGCGGGAATGGCGACGGTGATCTCGCGGGCGGATGACATGCTGACCTCCTGCCGATTGCCGGGCCCAGTATGACGCAAGCCGGGCGGATTGGCGAATGATTACAGCACCTGCGGGCAGGCAAGTCCCGCCAGCAGGCGCCGGGCGGAAAGCGGGTTCAGCGGCCGTTCGAACCCCATTTCCAGAAACAGCCGCGCGCCTTCGGTGCGCAGGTCGATCAGGAAGCGCCGGCCGCCGTCGCGTTCGCGCAGCCGCAGGGGCGCCAGCAGGCGCATCAGCCCCCAGGGGCCGGGCTGCTGCAACCGGGCCGCGCCCTCGGGCGTGGCGAAGCTGACCTCGATCCCGGCCGCGGGATCGGCGCCCGGCCAGTCCAGCGCCACCGCATCCCCCGCCGCGCCCACCGGCCCGCCATCGCCGCCGATCAGCAGCGTGGCCCGCCCGCGTTCGGCCAGGGCAGCGGCCGAGATGCGCAGCCCCGGCGCCAGCGCCGCCCCCGCCGTCAGCGCGCGTTGCAGAAAGGCGGCGCTGTCGGGGCTGAGCCCGGCAAAGCGCGCCTCGGGCTTCCAGCGCCAGGGATCGGCCTCGCGGTCCAGCAGGGTGGCGGCGCGCGCGGCCAGGAAACGGTCCATCGCGCCGCCCGGCCCGATCAGGGCGGCGACCGCGGCCGGATCGGCATCGGGCCCCTGGGCAAAGGGAAAGCGCCCGGCCAGCGCCGGGGCGCAAAGCGGCAACACCTCGGCCTGCCAGGCACGGGTCAAGGGGTTGGTCAGGTCGCTGGCCTCGGCCGCGCCGCTTTCGGCCAGCGTATCCTCGACCAGCCGGCCGATCAGCGGCGGCGCGTCGCGCAGCGCGCGGACCGTGCGCGCCCGCGCCTGCACGCCAAGCAGCCGGCGCTGCGCATCCGCCGCATCCGCGTCCATCGCCCCCAAGGCCACGTTCAGCTCGGCAAACAGCGCGGCGATCTGGGCGATGCGGCCGCTTTCGACATATTGGATCTCGGGGCCGAAGCGGACGGCGACGGCCAGTTGCAGCGCGTGCGGGCGGCTGCGGTCGGTGCCGCCGGCCTGGCGCCAGGCCTCGGCGATCAGCGCCGCCAGGGGCGAATCCGGCCGCGACAGCGCCCCCGAGACCAGCACCGCCCGCCGCCGGTCGTCGAAGGAGCGCAACCGCAGGTCGCCCAGCCAACCCTGCCAATGCTGCAAGGTCGCCCCCTGCAACAGCGCCATCACCCGGTCGGGGCTGTCGTTCTGCGGGGCGGGCGCTTCGGCGAACAGCGCCGCGCCGGCCTGCCTTGCCGCCTCGACCGCCAGCCCCGCGCCGCGGGCGCGCGCCATGTCCCAGCCGGCGGCGGTGTAGAGCCCCGGCACCGGCCGGTCCAGCGGCAGGCCCGAGCGGCGCTCGGCAATATCCGCCAGCACCGGCAGCGCCTGCAAGGGGCGCCAGGGCGGCAGCGCCGCCGCCTCGGCCGAACGGCGCAGCTCCAGAAAGGCGCGCTCGGGCTCGGGCGTCTCGGCCGCAAGGACGCGCGCCTGCGCCAGCAATTCGGCATCGGGCGGCGCGACCGGGGTGTCGGGACGGTGCGGCAGGGCCAGCAGATGCGGGGCAAGGCCGGCCAGGGCGGGATCGGCGCCGGCGCGATCCTCGGCCCAGCCGGCCAGCCAGGCGGGTTGCCAGTCGGCCGCGCCCGACAGCACCGACCAGGCGCGCAGCGTGTCATAGGCGGCGGCCGGCTCGCCCTCGCCGGCCAGGGCGGTGTCGATGGCGCGGGCCAGGGCCGGCGGCAGGTGGCGGGCGCGCGCCTGGGCCAGCGCAGCGGCGGCGCGGCGGGCGGCATCGCGGCCAGTCAGCCAGCCCAGCGGACGCACCCGCACCCGCGCCATGCCCGCCGCCACCTGCGCCTCGGCCCGCCGCAGCCGGTCGAGCCGCGCGCCCAGGTCGGCAAAGGGCGCATCGCGGTCCAAGCCCGCCGCCACAGCCTCGGCCTGGAACAGCCGGTCCAGCGCCCGGCTTTGCCCGGTCTCGACCCACAGCGCCCAGGCCAGCGCGGCCAGCAGCCAGGCCGCCGCCAGCACCGCCAGCATGGCGCCCCAGCCGGCGGGCCGGCTGCGGTCCAGCGCCTGGCGCCGCGCCTCGGTCCGGGCCAGGCAATCGGCCACCAGCGCGCGCACCGGGTCCAGCTCGGCCCCGCCGCGCCGCAGCGCCTCGGCCAGGCTGGCGCCGTCCATGGCGCCAAAGCCGCGGGCCGCGCCCTGCCAGCCCGGCAGCGCCGGATTGGCCGCGCCCGCATCCTGCAAGAGCAGCGCCAGCGCCGCCCGCGCCGCCGCCACCGCCTGCGGCGGCAGGCCCGCGCGCAGCGCCTCGGTCCCGAAGCGGTCCAGCAGCACCCGCGCATGGCCGGCCAGCGCCGCCATGTCCTCGGCCACCCAGGGCAGTCGGTCGGCATAGGCCAGCACCGGCCCGGCCAGCCGTTCGGCGGCGGCGCTCAGAGCTTCCCCTCGGCCTGCCATTTGCGCAGCGTCTCCTCGCCGATCTCGAAATGCATCGAATCCTCGCGGCTGTTATAGGCGGCGCCCCAGAACCAGCCCTCTTCGTTGAAATATTCGGCCAGGATCAGCAGGCCGAACTGCGTCGCGCCATCGGCAAAGGGATCGAGCTGCCCCTCCAGCGTCAGGTCGATGGCCGTGCCCCAGGAATGGTTCGAGATCGACCGGGTCGAGCCGCGGATCAGCCGCGCGCAAAGCCCGCCGGCGGTGCCCAGCTTGGCATGGATGTCGGGATCGCTCTGCTCCAGCCGCTCCAGCACCCGCGCCAGGCTGTCGAGCGCAGGCTTCAGCATGGTCACGGTGATGGGCCCGACCTTGCGCGTCTCGATCAGCGCCCGCAGCCGGGGGTTGGTCACGGGCTGGCAATCGGTGTTGTAGCTGTCGCGCGGCGGTCCCAGGATCGCCAGCATGGTCGCATTGCGCGGCTGGGTGATGCCCTTGTTGAAGCGCGACTTGGCCAGCCGCATCTGTTCGGTCAGCGCCTCGGTCGGGGGCGGGCTTTCGAAATCCTCGGCGCCCAGGTCCGCCGGAGGGGCGGCCTGAAGCGGCGGCGCGACCGGGGCGCGGTTCGCCACCAGGCTCAGGTCGTCGCGCAGCTGCGCCAGATCGGCGCGCAGGCCCTGGCGTTCCACCCGCGCCTCGGCCAGCGCCTCGCGCAGCAGGGCCAGTTCCGCCTCTTGCCGGGACAGGCGCAGCTCGGTCGCCTGGTCGGCGCTGTCGAGAAACCAGATGGTGACCGCAAAGGCGATGGCGCCGATCACCACGCCGATCGCCACGATGATCGGCGCGGCCAGGCTGCCCGCCGGGCGCGGCGCGGGGGCCCGGCCGCGCCCCGGCATCGCGCTGCGCGCGGGCGGGGCGGTCGGCGGGGCGGGACGGCGGCCCATCTCAGCCCGGCCCGATGTCGACCACGATGACCGAGACATTGTCCGGCGCCCCCGCCGCCAGCGTCTGCTGCAACAGCCGGGCACAGGCGGCATCGGCGGGCGTGCCGGCGGCCAGCGCCGTGCCGGGCCGGGTCTCGCGCAGCGCCTGGGCCAGCGCGGCATCGGCCAGCACATGCGTCAGCCCGTCCGAGCAAAGCAGCAGCCGGTCCCCCGCCGCCAGGTCCAGCGCCGCCAGTTCCGGCGCCGCCCCCGCCCCCACGGCGCGGGTGACGATATTGGCCTGGGGGTGGTCGCGCGCCGCCTCGGGCGCCAGCCGGCCGGCATCGACCAGCTCCTGCACCAGCGAATGGTCGCGGGTCAGCCGCGCCAGCCGGTCCTCGCGCAGCAGATAGGCCCGCGCGTCCCCGGCCCAGGCCAGCGTCAGTCGCCCGCGCCGGATCACTGCCGCGACGGCGGTAGCGCCGATCACCGCGCCCTCGCTGCGGCCGCGCGCGGCGATCAGCGCATCGGCCGCGGCAAAGCGCGCGGCCAGCGCGGCGGCAGGGTCTTCGCCGTCGGCGACCGTCTCGAGCGCGTCGATCACCCGGTCCGCGGCATAGCCGCCCAGCCGGTGCCCGCCCATGCCGTCGGCCACCGCCCAGACCCGGCCCGAGGGATCGACCAGGATCGCATCCTCGTTCTGGTCGCGCACCGTGCCGCGATGGGTCAGCCCCGCGCCCCTGACCGACAGGCCGCGCCGGGTGGTGGGACCGTTCACCGGGTGATCCTTTGCGGGCAAGGCAGCCTCATCCCGAACAATCGCGCAAGAATTGAAAACATCTTTAGTTTAGCGTAAAATAATCTTTCAGGGATGCAGTTTTTTTTATGGTGATTCCCGTGCTGCGGACCGGCTTGGCCATATTGTCCGGTATTTGCCTTCTGGTCGGTTCCGCCCAGGGGCAGGACTTGACCGAAGAACAGATCCTGCAACGCTTCGAGGCCCAGCGCGAGATGTATCGCGCCACCGTCCAGGGCCAGAAGACGCGCGGGCTGGACATGATCGCCGTCCCCCAGGGCGGCGAGCCGGCAGGGGCCGAGGCGCCGGCAGAGGGCGGCACCGTGGTCTTCGGCGAGTTCGCGCCCGAGCTTCAGGTCAATATCGCCATCCGCTTCGCCTTCGATTCGGCCAGCATCGCGCCCGACCAGCACCCGCTGCTGGAAAAGATGTGCGGGGCCATGCGGCAGTCGGACGTGGCGCTGTTCCGCATCGTCGGCCATACCGACGCCAAGGGCTCGGACAGCTATAACGAGACGCTTTCGAAGCTGCGCGCCGAAGAGGTGCGCCGCTGGCTGGTCCAGGATTGCGGCATCGCCGCAGCGCGGCTGGAGGCGCTTGGCATGGGCAAGCGCTTCCTGGCCAATCCCGCCGACCCGGCGGCAGCCGAGAATCGCCGGGTCGAGTTCCAGGCATTGAGTTGACGCGACGGGCCGCCACGGCAGCGGCTGGATACCGATAAGAAGAACGCTTTCGACGGGCTGACGAAACCGGGGCGGCATCCCTGCCGCCGCACCGTTCGGGGGAGGCAAGAACGTGACATCTGCAAGACGCGGCATCCGCCGGCCACGCCCCTTCGCCCGCCCGGCAGGCTGGATCGCGGCGCTTGCCGCGGCGGCCCTGCTGGCGGGGCCGGCGCAGGGCCAGACACGGATCCCGACCGCAAGCCAGATCACCCAGGACAGCTACCAGCCGCCGATGCAGCGGCTGACCGGCGCGGTGGTGTTCAGCGGCTCGCCGGGGCTGGCCGCGCCCGAGGGCGCCGAGCGGCTGTCGATCCAGCTGGCCGATGTCCGGGTCGAGGGCGCCCTGCCCGACAGCGAAACCCGCATCGCCGCGCTGCGCCAGCGCCTGATCGGCAAGCGGATCGCGGTGTCCGAGATCTTCGCCGCCGCCTCGGATCTGGAGGCGGGCTTCGTGCGCGACGGCTATGTGCTGGCGCGCGTGGTCATCCCGGCGCAGACGCTGGAGGATGGCGGCCCGCTGCGCCTGACCGTGGTCAACGGCTTTGTCGAGAAGATCGACACCAGCGCCGCACCCCCCGGCCTGCGCGCCCGGCTGGACGCCGTGACCGCGCCGCTGGTCGACCGCCCCACCCTGCGCCTGCCCGACATCGAGCGGCGGCTGCTGCTGGCGGGCGACATGTTCGGCGTCGCGCTGGGATCGGCGCTGTCCACCGGCGCCCGGCCCGGCGGCACGGTCATCATCCTGAACCCGCAATTCCGCACGATTACCGGCTTCGTCGGGCTGGACAACAGCTTCTCGCGCGAGCTGGGGCGGTGGAACCTCAGCGCCGGGGTCGAGCTGAACAACCAGCTCGGCCGGGGCGAGGTGTTCTACCTGCGCGCCTCGGGCCATCCCAAGCTGGGCGAGCGGGGCTATCTGGACGACCGGCCGCAATTGCGCACGCTGGCGGGCGGCGCGGTGTTTCCGCTGGGCAACGACGGGCTGACCTTCGGGATCGAGGCGGCCAGTTCCAAGGCCGGGCCGGACAGCGGCGACGTGGCCACGGCCTCGGATTTCGACCGGCTGTCTGTGCGGCTGTTCTATCCGGTGGTGCGCTCGGTCAAGCGCAACATCTCGGTCACGGCGGCGCTGGACCTGCAACGCGACCGGCAGGATCTGGAAACCGGCGCCGGCGATTTCGGGATCTACAAGGACCGCACCCGCGTCCTGCGCCTGACCGGCGAGGGCAACTGGCAGCTTTCCGACCAAAGCGCGCTGCGCATGGCGGCCGTCCTGTCGGTGGGGCTGGACGCCCTGGGCGCGCGCAGCGCCGCCGAGGCGACGCCGGCCGAGCCCCTGTCGCGGGCCGGCGCGGATGCGGATTTCCGCAAGCTGGAGCTGTCCTTCCGCTACGACCGCGACTTTCGCCAGGACTGGAGCATGGCGCTGTCCGGGCAGGCGCAGAGCGCCTTCGGCGACCCGCTGCTGTCGAGCGAGCAATTCGGCATCGCCTCGACCGAGGGGCTGTCGGCCTTTGACCTGGGCAGCCTTTCGGGCGATTCCGGCTGGTTCCTGCGCGGCGAGGTGGCGCGGCATTTCCCGGCGCAGGGCTTCGGGCACCCGCTGGTGGTCAGCCCCTATGTCTTTGCCGCCATGGGCGCGGTCCATCTGGAGAATCCCACCGCCGACGAGGCTGCGCGCATCGAGGCCAGCTCGTTCGGCATCGGCGTCGATCTGCGGCTGATCCGCGATCCCAGCTATTCCTCGGCGCTCATCAGGTTGGAATACGGCAAAGGGAACAGGGACGATGGCCAGGAAGATCCCTCGCGTTTCACGATCGTCAGCACCTATCGCTTCTAGCCCCGGCCGCCGGCTTTGGGCGGCGCTGCTCATGTGCAGCGCGCTGGTGCCGGGACCGCTGGCGGCGCAGACCCTGCCCAGCGGGCCGAACGTCGTCGGCGGCAGCGCCAGCATCGCCACGCCGAACCCCGGCGCCATGCGGGTCGACCAGCAAAGCGACCGCGCCATCATCGACTGGACCAGCTTCAGCATCGGCGCCGGCGGCTCGGTCCGGGTGCATCAGCCGGGGCGCGATGCAGCGCTGCTGAACCGCGTGACCGGCGACAGCCCGACCCGGATCGACGGCTTCCTGGGCGCGAACGGCCAGGTCTTCGTCGTCAACCGCAACGGCATCCTGGTCGGGCGCGAGGGGCGCATCGCCACCGCGGGCTTCGTCGGCTCGACGCTGGACATCTCGAACGAGGATTTCACCGCCGGCCGGCTGCGCTTTTCCGGCGACCGGCCCGGCAGCGTCGAGAATCGCGGCCGCATCGACATCATCCCCGGCGGCTATGCCGCGCTCTTGGGCGGGCGGGTCGCCAACAGCGGCACGATCCGCGTGCCGCTGGGCACGGTGGGGTTGGGCGCGGGGCGGCGGGCGGTGCTGAACCTTTCGGGCGACGACTTCCTGTCGGTGGCCCTGCCCCCGGCCGAGGACGGCGACGCCATGGCGCTGGTCGGGCAGAACGGCCGCATCTCGGCCGATGGCGGCGTAATCGAGATCGAGGCGGCGACGGCGCGCCATGCCGCGCGCCATGCGATCAACCTGACCGGCGTGACCGAGGCGCGCACCGTCTCGGGCCACTCGGGGCGGGTGGTGCTGGGCGGCGGCGACGGCGGCCGGGTGCGCATCGCCGGCCGGATCGATGCCAGCGGCGGCCGGCGCGCCGCGGCCCCTCCGGTCAGCACCGCGCGGCCGGCGGCGCGGCCCGAGCGCGGCGGCAGTATCACCGTCACCGGCGCCGAGATCGCGCTGGAGGGCGCGGTGCTGGATGCCAGCGGCACCGGCGGCGGCGGGCTGATCCGCGTCGGCGGCGATTATCGCGGCGGGGCCGGCCTGCCACGGGCGCGCCGCACCACGCTGGACGCCGGCACGCGGCTGCTGGCCGACGGCATCGGCCGTGCCGATGGCGGGCGGATCATCGTCTGGTCCGACGAGCATACCCGCTTTGCCGGCAGCGTGTCGGCGCGCGGCGGCGACATGGGCGGCGATGGCGGCTTTGCCGAGATCTCCAGCCATGGCGCCCTGGCGATCCGCAGTTCCGACGTGCGGGTCTCCGCCCCCCGCGGCCGGCCGGGCACGGTGCTGTTCGACCCGCAGAACCTGCGCATCGTCGACGAGGAGACCTTTGACCCCGACGATCCGACGCATGTGCTGGTAACGGACATCTATGGCATGTTGCTGGACCCCGGCCACTATATCCTCTCGACCGAGGGCGAGGGCGACGATGCCGGCGACCTGGTCGTCGATACGCCGATGACCCTGACCTTTGCCGCCGGCGCGGCCAGCCATCTGGACCTGCGCGCCGACAACGACCTGCTGGTCAATGCGGCGATGAGCTGGAGCGGGCCGGGCCAGCTGTCGCTGACCGCCGGCGCCGGCCTTACCACCCTGGGCGCGCTGAGCTGGAGCGGCGCGACGGCGCTGAACCTGGCGGCGGGCGAAGGCATCGCGCTGAACGCGCCGGTGCAGGGGCCGGCCGGGGTGCTGAACCTGCAAGCGCCGCTGGTCACGGCGGCGGCGGGCGTCTCGGTGGACAGCTTCCGCCTGAACGGCGCCTCGCAATGGCGGCAGGTCGCGGCCACGCTGCCGGGCTTTGCGGCGCGCGACTTCGCGCTTTCCGACACGGCGGGCTTCCTGCGGGCGACGGGCGGCGCCGGGACCGCCGCCAGCCGCTATGTCGTCACCGATGCCTATGGGCTTCAGGGCATCGGCTCGGCCGGCTATGCCGGGGCGCATTACGCGCTGGGGGCCGACATCGCCGCATCGGGCACGGCCGGCTGGAACCTGGGCGAAGGGTTCCGGCCCATCGGCAGCCGCGGCACCCCCTTCTCGGGCAGCCTCGATGGCGCCGCGGCGGCGGGCGGGCGCCATGCGATCAGCGGGCTGGCGCAGGTGGTCTCCTCGGGTCCGGGTGGGCTTTTCGGCATCATCGCCGGCGCCACGATCCAGAACCTGCGCCTGCTGGACATCGCGCTGGAGGCGCGGCAAAGCTTCGCCCCCGTCGCCGGCGGGCTGGTCGGCGAGACGCAGGCGGGCGCCGCGCCCAACGTGATCGAGAACGTGCTGGTCACCGGCCGGATCGCGGCCGAGATGGGCGAGGATTCGGTCAGCAGCGCCAGCTTTGGCGGCCTGGCCGGGCTGTTCGGCGACGGCCGCATCGCCGATGCGGAATCCCGCGTCGCCCTGGCGCTTGCGGGCGAGGCGGACGGCTGGGGCGACGTGGTCCTGGCCGGCGGCCTTGTCGGGCAATCGCTGGGCGGGACGACGATCACCGGCAGCCGCTATGCCGGCAGCATCGATTCCGGCTTCGACGGATCCGAGGACAACAGCGAAGGCTTTGCCCCCGCCTCGCGGATCGGCGGGCTGGTCGGGCTGACCCAGGAGGGCGACAGCATCGCCGATTCCACCGCCGCCGCGCAGATCTCCCAGACCGGCAACGGCCACTGGATCATCGGCGGGCTGGTGGGCGAGAACGCGGCGGACCTGGCCGGGGTCTCGGCCAGCGGCGGCATCACCCTGTCGCAGGACGATGTCGAGACCATCCGCCTGCTGGCCCTGGGCGGCCTGGCCGGCACCAGCAGCGGCGCCATCTCGGACGCCTGGAGCGACGTTGCCATGGACCTCGACACCGCGGGCTATGTCCGGGCCGGCGGGCTGGTCGGCGTGAACGAGGGCACCATCGGCGCTGCCTATGCCCTGGGCGGGCTGGGCCTTGTCCTGTCCGGCCTGCCCGAGGGCGACAGCATCGCCGAGATCGGCGGCCTGGCCGGCGCGAACGAGGGCGAGATCGCCGATGCCTTTGCCGACAATGCCGTCAGCGTCTCGGGCAATGCGGTGACGGCGGCGGGCGGGCTGGTCGGCTGGAACCTGGGCACCATCGCCCGCGCCCGCGCCTCGGGCAGCCTGGAGGTCGCGCTGGACGGCACCGAGGCGCTGGACGGCCCGCGCTCGGCCCTGGGCGGGCTGGCGGGGTGGAACGACGGAAGCATCGCCGACGCCTATGCGCTGGCGCCCGTGACCTATTCCGGCAACCTGCCCGCGACCATCGGCGGGCTGGTCGGCTCGAACGCCGGCAGCATCGCGCGGACCCATGCGGCGGGCCGGATCAGTTCCACGGCCGCGGCGGGCCTGCTGCGCATCGGCGGGCTGGTCGGGGCCAATGACGAGGGCGAGGGCACCGGCAGCACCACTGCCTCGTTCTGGGACCGCCAGGCCAGCGGGCAGCAGCAATCCGCCGGCGGCGGCGGGCTGACCACGGCGCAGTTGCAGGACACGGCGGGCTTCATGGCCCGCGCGACGGGCTGGAGCTTCACCACCACCTGGGCGCCGGGCGGCAATGGCGCCTATCCGCAGCTCTACAGCATCGACCCGGTGCTTTGGGCCGCACCCGCGCCGCTGTCCGCGACCTATGGCGACGCCCTGCCCACGCCCGGCGGCACGGTGCATGGGCTGGGGCGCTACCTGTTCGGCGACCAGCCCCTGGTCGCAGGGATCTTCGGCCTGCCGGCGGGCGTGCGCAATGCCGGAACCTATCCCATCCAGACGGCGGGCAGCGTCACCTCGGCCGACGGGACCGGCTATCGCATCATCGCCTCGGCGGCGAGCCTGACCATCAACCGCGCGCTGCTGACCGTCTCGGCCAACGACCTGAGCAAGACCTATGGCGAAGAGCGCCGGCTGCTGGTCGGGGACGCCACCGCGACGGGCCTGCGCTATGACGACCGGCTGGCCGCGCTGGACCTGGCCAGCGAGGGCGCGGCGGCCGGGGCCTGGGTCGCCGGCTCGCCCTATGTCATCGGTGCCGGCGGCGCCCGGATCGAGGGCGCGGGCGGCGATGCGACCGGCAATTACATCATCACCTATGCCGAGGGCGCGCTGGAGGTCTTGCGCCGCGCCATCACCATCGGCGCCCGCGACGCCGCGGCCCGCTTCGGCACCGCGCCGGTGCTGGACTGGGCGCTGATCGCGGGCACCCTGGCCCAGGGCGACGCGATCACCGACGTCCTGCTGGCCAGCGATGCCGCCGCGGCCAGCCCGCCGGGCGCCTACGGCATCACCGCCGCGGACGCGCGGATGCTGGCGGGGGCCGAGGCGAACTATGCCATCACCTATGCCCCCGGCACCTTGCAGATCGTCAGCCCCGGCACGGCCAGGGGGTTGCCCATCGCGCAGAACACCCTGCCGGAGACCGGGCTGCCGAACCCGACGGACGGCCCCCTGCCCCTTCCGGTCACGCTGCCGACCGATCCGCCCTTGATCACAGACGGCGGCGGCGTGCAGGAGGACGGGCTGGCCCGGCTTGCCGCCCTGTCGGACGAGGTGTCGCAGATGATCGACGCCTGCAGCCAGCACGAGGGCCAGGCCGAGGACATGCTGGCCTGCCTGTCGCGGGCGCTGGACCGCTATTCCAGCGCGCTGGACCAGTTTTCGGCGGAACTGCCGCCCTCGATGCAGACGGTCTCGGCCATCCTGCGCCAGGCCAGCGCCGAGATCGGCGCGGCGCGCAGCCGGGCGATGGACCGGCTGGCCACGGCCAGCAGCGATGCCGAGCGCCGCGCCATCCGCGGCGACGCCCTGCGCGAGGCCAGCCAGGCCATCGCCGGCGCGCGGGCCGAGATCGTCAAGCAGATCGCGCTGCTGCGGGTCGAAGACCCCGAACTGGCCCGCGCCCATGCCCGGCAGGAGGGGCTGATCCTTGCCACGGTCGAGAAAGCCGATGCCGTCCTGGTGCGCGCGGTCGGGCTTTAGGCCCGCCCTCATCCTCGCCGCGCTGGTCGCGGCACTGTTCCTGGCCGCCGAGGCCGCGGCGGCGCCCAAGGTGGCGCTGGTGATCGGCAATGCCGCCTATGGCGGCGTGCCGGCGCTGGACAATCCCGCCAACGATGCCGAGGACATGACCGCGGCGCTGCGCGACCTGGGCTTCCAGGTGATCCTGGGCGTGGACAGCGACCAGGCGCAGATGCGGGCGCTGATCGGCCAGTTCGGCGCGGCGGCGCAGACCGCCGAGGTGGCGCTGTTCTACTATGCCGGCCATGCCTTTCAGGTCGCCGACCGGAACTATCTGCTGCCGCGGGATTTCCGGCTGGAGCGGCTGGACCAGGCCACCGAGCGCACCGTGGCGCTGGACGAGGTGCTGGGGGCGATGGCCGGGGCGCCGGGGGTCAAGATCGTGCTGCTGGACGCCTGCGGCGACAATCCGCTGCGGCTTGCCGGCGCCGGCCGCGGCCTGGCCCGGATCGGCAGCCCCGCGGATTTCCTGATCGCCTATGCCACCCAGCCCGGCGCGGTGGCCTTTGACGGCGCCGGCCGCAACGGCACCTTCACCGAGGCGCTGCTGAGCCATATCCACACCCCCGCCCAGGACATCGGCGAGATGATGATCGCGGTGCGCAAGGACGTGATGGCGCGGACCGGCGGGCAGCAGATCCCCTGGGACGCCTCGGCGCTGACCCGGCGGTTCCGCTTTGCCGACGGCCCGCCCACCGCCTCGCCCGAGACGCTGTTCTACCAGGTCTCGGTCCGCGCCGCCGATCCGGCGCTGCTGCGGCTGTACCTGCAGCGCTATCCCAACGGCAGCCATGTCGGCGAGGTGCTGGCGCTGCTGGCGCAGGATCCCTCACGCGCGGGCCAGGCGCGGCGCAGCATGGGGCCCGAGGCTGAGGGCGCGGCGGGCGAGCAGCTGTGGGATCTGGCGCGGCGCAGCCGGCTGAAGCCGCTGCTGGAAAGCTATGCCCGCAGCTATCCCGACGGGCCGCATATCGGCGAGGCCCGGCGGCTGCTGGCCGAGCTTTCGGCGCAGGCCGACCCCGGCCCCGCCCGGCGCTGCGAATTGCTGGCGACCCATCCGCGCGACGGGACCGAGGCCACGCCCGGCGTCTCCTACGAACTGCTGGCGCAGAACGCCGTCGAGGCGATGCATGCCTGCGACGAGGCGAGCCGGCTTCACCCCCGCCAGGCGAAATATGTCGCGCTGCTGGCACGGGCGACGGCGGCGGCCGGCCTGCGCGCCCAGGCGGTGGCGCTTTACGAAACCGCGGCCGGGCGCGGCGACCTGCGGGCCATGGTCAGCCTGGCGCTGCTGAAGGAAACCGGGGACGGCGTGGCCCCTGACCCGGCCGGCGCGCTGGCGCTTTACGAAAGGGCGGCCGCCGCCGGCAGCGCCGATGCGGCGATCAACCTGGCGGTGACGCTTCTGGACAGCCCCCGCGCCCAGGACCAGCAGCGCGGCATCGCGCTGATGCAGCAGGCCTCGCAGGCCGGGTCGCCGATCGCCACCTTCAACCTGGGCGTGCTGGCGCAAGAGGGCCGCTTCGGCGATCCCGGCGACGCCCGGACGCTGTTCGAGCGCGCCGCGCGCGAGGGCGAGCCGCGCGGCCACCGCGCCGCAGCCGTGCTGCTGGACGAGGGGCGCGGCATCCCCCGCGACCCCTCGCGCGCGGCGGTGCAGCTGCTGCTGGGCGTCGCGTCCGACGATGGCGGCCTGCTGCGCGAGCTGGCCGAGCAGGGCGGGAACTGGAACCCCGAGACGCTGAGCGCGCTGCAACGCCGCCTGGCGCGGGCCGGGCTCTACCAGGGCCCGGCGGACGGCAGGCCCGGCCCGGCGCTGAGCCAGGCGCTGGAACTGTGGCGCAACGGCGGCTTCAACGCAGCGGCGCTGTCGGGCTGAGCGCGGCCGCCACGCCGGCAATGCGTCGGAACCGGCCGGGCCTTGCCGGGCCTTGCCGGGCATCTGCTGCCTGCGCAACCCCTGGGATCGCTGCCTGCCGCACAGCCGGCCCCCAGCGGCAGTTCAGGGGAGGACCTGTTGCAGGAACGCGCGCGCGGGGGCCTTGCGGGTTGCTGACGAAATCGCCGGGTGCCGCCTCCCTCGACCTTCTGGCCGCGGTCCATGAAGATCCCGGTCGGCGCCCGGCCGTGCGAAGCCCATCTCATCGGTAACGCAGGGCACGGCCACGCCCTCCTCGGCGGGACCGACCATGGTGTCGAGGACATCCTTGACCTGAACCTTAACCATGCCGCGACCGAAGCCCGGTCATGCAACTCGTGTGCCGTCGCGAGACCTTGCCACCCTATTTGCGCAGGAGGACTCGCCGCCTGCGCTACAGGATGGCATCGTTGAAGGGAGGGATGCGCGCCGGAAGTGTGCCTTATCAAACAAAAGGCCGGACTTCCTGAAACGACAAAAGAATTGGCAAGGATCAGGAACCTCTACCTCGACGACCGAAAATAATCGAAGCAAGTCAAACCCTGATTAGGTCATGTTGACAAATGGCGGAGCCAGAGGCGGATCGACGTGATGTCGATGAAGCCCAGGAAGCTTTCGGCGGTCTTGTCGTAGCGGGTGGCGACGCGACGGGCATTCTTGAGCTTGTTGAAGCACCGCTCAACGAGATTGCGCAGGCGGTAGAGCCTGCGGTCAACGGCGACCCGTAGCTTCCGGGTTTTGCGCATGGGGATGACCGGCACCACGTCGCGCACCTCCATGGTCTTGCGGATGTTGTCGGAGTCGTAGCCGCGGTCTGCGAGCAGAACGCTTGGCTCGGGCAGGTTGTCAGCCATGACCAGATCGAAGCCGAGGTAGTCCGATGTCTGCCCGGCCGTGATCTCGGTTCTCATGGGCAGGCCTGCCGCATTGACCCGCAGATGGATCTTGGTCGTGAAGCCACCTCGCGAGCGGCCGAAACCTTGGCGCGGAGTCCCCCTTTTGCGCCCGCTGCCTGATGATGAGCGCGAACCACGGTGCTGTCGATCATCTGCAGCGCATCCGGCACGATCCGGCTCTCGTTCAGCGCCTCCAGGATCTGTTCCCACAGCCCCGCCAACGTCCAGCGCCGGAACTGCCGATAGACAGACGACCATTTGCCGAACTCTTCCGGCAGGTCGCGCCAGGGCGACCCCGTTCGGGCGATCCAGAAAATCCCATCCAGAACAAGCCGATGGTTCGTGGGCTTGCGGCCGTTCGGAGAACGGACAGCCAGGATGAAGCGTTCAAAGAACGCCCACTCGTCGTTCGACATCAGGTTTCGTGCCACGCTGGTCTCCATTGCAGATACCAGCTTGAATCACGATCACCGCGCCCGGTGAATCCCTTTTGTCAACACACCCTAGGATGCCAATATGGAGCGAGGCAGCGGTTGTTCTTACGGCGCGCAAGCGCATCCGGGTTCTGAGGTCATCACAGAGAGGTTTGAGGCCTGCCCGCACTGCTGCGTCTGCGGCGAACATTCGCTTCGGAGATGCTGTCGCGCAGCAAACCGAAGGCCGCCGAACGTCCGCTACGGGCCGTGAGAGACTTGGGCGATCGGTCAGTTCCGACCGCAACATTGCTTGTATTTGCGGCCCGCCCCACAGGAGCATGGGTCGTTCCGCCCGGGCCGGGGACCGGCGTTGAACGGCATCTCGGAACGATTTGCGGGCTCCATGCGGGAAAGCTCGGGACGAGACTGATAGAGTATCGTCGCAACGCAGTTCGGGATCAGATTGGGTGCTTCAAGGTCGATTTCGTCGATCTCCTCATCCGTGAACTTGCTGTGGCCAGTGTATATTTCCTGAAGCGCCATCAAGAAGATCATCGTCGTCCGCGTCTCTTCGTCGGCCTGAGCGAGCAGTCGATCCCAAGCATCCGGTCTTAGCCCCATAGCGCGAGTGAAGCCATCGATCCAAGGCTCCCACATCACCTCATCACTGTTGGGGTCAACCTCGTAGATGGGTTCGATCCAAGGTGAGCGGGTCATCGCCTCCGCAACCGAGTTGTAGTGAGCCATGACCGCACCGACCGTGGCTTCGGCGGTTTTCTGATCGGGAAAATTTGCCTCACCTGTCTCTCCCCAGACATGGGACATCCATTCCGAGGGCGGGATCATATCCGGGCAGGCAAGAACACCGACTACGTAGCCATCAAGTTCACTGAGCGTCATGGGCATGTTCTCGATGGGCAGCGCATGCAACAGCGCGCTGAGACGCTCGAGTTCCTGATCGGACTGGTCCATAAATACCTCCCGGTGTTGCTCGGAATTTTTTACTCTGCGCGACGCCAACCCGCAATCCGCGCGAAGCCTGCTTCAAGCTCGGACAGGAAGATTGCTGCAGGCACCCCGAATGTCCGCAGTGGTGAAGCCGCGACGTAGCATCAGATCGTCGCGCCAACGTCTGCAAAGTGCCGTGAGTGCCTAAGAACTCGCTCTTGTTCACCGTGTTCCCAGCGGGTGTTATTTGCCTAACTTGATGCTAATTTCACAAAGGACCCCGAGGACCAAGCCGAAGAACACCAACGCTGAACCTTGCGAAAGCCAGAGCGCCGACTGTGCCATAGAGGTCCGATCAAAGTCGGGGGCCAGCACATCGGGGGCAACAACGAACGATCCGATGATCGCTACGATGCCAATAGCAACGGCCCCAACGCCTGCGATCCTACCAAATTTTGTGAACACCCTTCACTACTCCTCGATATAGCGAGCCACAGCGCGAAAATCAGCTCTTTTCCGCTTTCCGGGCTTGCCATGCGAGAAGGGTCGCCGCAATCACAAATGACCGTTCTGGGGAAGCCGCACCGCAGCGACCAGCTCGGGTGTGAAAGGCAGCAATGGGCCGAAACTGTCCGGCGACTCGAGGGATTGCTTGCTGCCGCGCCGACCAGCCCTTTTCTGCGAAGCTGCGATGAACTTCGCTCGATCTGCTTCCGCATTCGAGAGCCTCTGATCGCTTCTTCCCATGCCCCTGGCTCGCGAATTGAAGCCGGAAGGACAGTAGACCGCTGGCTCAGGAAATTTTCTGTAGTGCGGGGTATCGCCTGTAACGCTTCCAAACTACGTCAGCCTTGCTGCCGCAAAGGAAGATTTGTGGCCACTTGAGGAAGACTTCAGTGGCAATCCACACAAGAATTCCATGGTCGGAGCGAGAGGATTCGAACCTCCGACCCCCTGCTCCCGAAGCAGGTGCGCTACCAGGCTGCGCTACGCTCCGACCGTGAAGGGGCAGGTAGCCCCTGGGGCGGCGGAATGCAAGGGGGAATCTTGCGGGACAGCCGCAGAAAACAGCGTCAGCCCCGCGCACAGCAAGCGCGGAGATCTCGCCTGCCGGTGCCGGGCGAGTGCCGCGTCAGCCCCGTGCGCGCAGCAGGCGCTGCAACAGGCTCCAGCGCGGGGCCGTCACCGCCTCGGCGCCCAGGCGCGCCCGCGTCGCCGGGCGCAGGCGCGAGGCGCCCAGCCGCTCGCGCATCAGGATGTAGAGCCCCGAGGCCATGATCAGACCCGCCCCCAGCACCGTCGGCCCGTCCGGGCTTTCGCCGAACAGGAACCAGCCGTAACCCACCGCCCAGAGCATCTGCGAATATTGCATCGGCGCGACATTGGCCGCCTCGCCGGCCTGATAGGCCAGGATCAGCAGGAAACCCGCCGCCAGGCCCAAGGCCGCGATCACCCCGGTCAGCGCCAGGTCGCCCAGCTCCATCGGGCGATAGGCAAAGCCCAGCGAGGCGCCGGTCAGCAGGAAATTCCCGATCATCGGCCAAAGCAGCAGGATCACCGTGCGCTCGGACCGACCCAGGCGTCGCACGGCGATGGCGGAAAGCGCCGTGGCCGTCGCCCCCATCAGCGCCGCCAGGTGCCCCAGCCCCAAGGGCGTCACGCCGGGGCGCAGCACGACCAGCACGCCGCAAAGCCCGGCGCAGACCGCCAGCCAGCGATGCAGCCCGACCTTTTCGCCCAAGAGAGGCACCGACAGCACGGTGACGATCAGCGGCGCGGCGAAGAGGATGGAATAGACCTGCGCCAGCGGCAGCACCGAAAAGGCATAGAACCCGCCGATCCCCGAGATGACGATGCAAAGCGAGCGCAGCCCGACCCAGAACGGGTTGCGCGGCAGCAGCGTGCCATGCGTCGGGTCGCGCAGCAGCAGCACCGCCAGCGGCGGAAAGGACAGCAGCGCCGAGAAGAACAGGATCTGCAGCGCCGGATAGGTGGCGCCCAGAACCTTGATGATCACGTCATGGGTCGAATAGAGCCCCATGGCCAGCAGGGCGAGCAGCGCGCCCTTGATGTTGCCCGCCGTCATGCCCCTCCCCGACGGTTCGCAGGTTGGGCCGCGCCCGGCGATGCGGGCGCGGCCTGCCGGTCACAGCGCCGAAAGCGCCGCGACGATGTGGTCGCCCATCTCGGCGGTCGAGACCGGCTGGCCGCCCTCGGCCCCCATCAGGTCGCCGGTGCGCACGCCGTCGGCCAGCACCTTCTCGACCGCCTTTTCCAGCAGGTCGGCCTCGGCGCCCAGGCCGAAGGAATAGCGCAGGCACATGGCGAAGCTGAGGATGCAGGCGATCGGGTTGGCCTTGCCCTGCCCGGCGATGTCGGGGGCCGAGCCATGCACCGGCTCGTAAAGCGCCTTGGGCCGGCCGTTCTCCATCGGCGCGCCCAGGCTGGCCGAGGGCAGCATGCCCAGGCTGCCGGTCAGCATCGCCGCCGCATCCGACAGGATGTCGCCGAACAGGTTGTCGGTCACGATCACGTCGAACTGGCGCGGATTGCGCACCAGCTGCATGGCGCCGTTGTCGGCATACATGTGCGACAGCTCCACGTCGGGATATTCGTTGTCATGGACCCATTGCACCTCTTCGCGCCAGAGGATGCCGGATTCCATGACGTTGGCCTTTTCCATCGAGCAGACGCGGTTGCCGCGCTTGCGGGCCAGTTCGAAGGCCGAGCGGGCGACGCGGCGAATCTCGCCCGAGGTATAGCGCTGGGTGTTGACGCCGACGCGGCCGCCCTCGTTGCCGGGGGTGTCGTCGGCCGAAATGCCGCGCGGCTCGCCGAAATAGACGCCCGAGGTCAGTTCGCGCACGATCAGGATGTCGAGGCCGGCCACCACCTCGCGCTTGAGCGAGCTGAAATCGGCCAGCGCGTCGAAGCATTGCGCGGGACGCAGGTTGGCGAACAGGTCCATCTCCTTGCGCAGGCGCAGCAGGCCGCGCTCGGGCTTGACCGAGAAATCCAGGTCGTCGTATTTCGGCCCGCCGACGGCGCCCAGCAGCACCGCATCGACCGCCTGCGCCTTGGCCATGGTCTCGTCCGCCAGCGGCTTGCCATGTTTGTCATAGGCCGCGCCGCCCACCAGATCCTCGCTGACGTCGAAGGACAGGCCACGGTTCTGCTGGAACCAGCCGATGACCTTGCGCACCTCGGCCATGACCTCGGGGCCGATGCCGTCGCCGGGCAGGATCAGAAGGGAATAGGTCGTCATCGCAGGCATCCTCTATGCTTCTGGCTGTTGGCAATCGCGTATCCTTGCGCCTGTGCTGCGTCAAGTTCACGGCGAATTGGGTTGCACGGGACCGGCGGATCGGGCGGGATGGGCGCGCGAAACCGAACGTCCAGAACAAGCAAGGGGGCAATCCATGAAAGCACTCGCGGCTCTGGCCGGCGCATTGGTCCTGGGGACCGGCGCGGCGCTGGCGGACGGGGGCATCACCGTGAAGCTTCCCGATGTCTCGGGCCTGTCCGACCCACAGGCGAAATCGCTGATCGCGGAACTGGCGAATGTGAACGTCATCACCTCGAACTGCCCCGATTACGCGATCACCGACGGGGAATGGACGCTGATCACCGGCACGGGCGATCTTCTGGCGGCGAAGCTGGGGCTGGACGCCGCGGCCTATGACCGCACCTATTACGGCCCCGCTTTCAAGCTGCTGGACGATCCGGGCGCCTGCGACCGCATCGGGCCGACGGCAAGGCCGCTGATCCAGCGGCTGGTCGGCATGGGCGGCGGCACCACGCCCTTGACGCAATCGCAGTAACGCTGGCGTCGCGCGACCGGGGCAAGGCATCGTGCCGCTCGCGCAATCGCAGCTGTACGTCGCATCTTGCCCGCGCCCGCGCCGCGCCCTAGCCTGCGGCCATGACCGCCGAACCGACCTACAGGGGATTCGCGCTGGACGCCGAGACGGCGCTGGCGCTTTTGCAATGGCAGGCCGAGCTGGGCGCGGACGAGCCATGCCTCGACGCGCCGCTCGACCGCTATGCCGCGCCCGACCGTGCCGAGCCGCCCCCTGCCCCGGCCGTCCAGGCCGCGTCGGTCGTGGCGCAGCCGCGCGACGAGGCCGAGGATGTGGTCGCCCGCGCCGAGGCCATGGCCACCGCCGCGACCAGCCTGGCCGAACTGGCCGAGGCGCAGGAAGCCTTCGACGGCATCGAGCTGAAGAAGGGCGCGCGCAACTTCTGCTTCTGCGACGGCGATCCGGCGGCGCGGGTGATGATCATCGGCGAGGCGCCGGGCGAGGAAGAGGACCGCCAGGGCCGCCCCTTCGTCGGCCGCGCCGGCCAGCTTCTGGACCAGATGTTCGGCGCCATCGGCCTGTCGCGCAAGGCGGTGGATGCGGAACGCGCGCTCTATATCACCAACGTGCTGACCTGGCGGCCACCCGGCAACCGTCGCCCCGAGCCGGCCGAGATCGCGATGATGCTGCCCTTCCTGGCCCGGCATGTCGAGCTGGCGCAGCCGCAACTGCTGGTGCTGATGGGCAACACGCCCTGCATCGCGGCGCTGAACCAGCAGGGCATCCTGAAGCTGCGCGGCAATTGGACGACGGCCTTCGGCCTGCCGGCGCTGCCGATGGCGCATCCGGCCTATCTGCTGCGCACGCCGCTGGCCAAGCGCGAGGCCTGGGCCGACCTGCTGTCGGTGGCGGCCCGGCTGGAGGGCTAGGCTGGACGGCTAGTCCGCCGCCTCGCGGCAGCCGCGGAACTCGACCGCGTCGTCGGGGCCGATCAGCGTCACCCGCAGCGCCTGCGGATCCAGCGGAAAGGGCTTGCCCGAGGCCGCGACGAAATCCGCCTGCGCCGCCAGCCGGCCGCCGGCCGCATGCATTTCCGGGGCCGAGACCCAGATCTCGTCGTCGGCCAGTTCCATCGCCACCTCGTCGCCGCGGGCGCTGTCCGCCGCGGGCAGGGTGGCCGTCACCTGCATGCCGTCCTGGATCGGGGCGATACGGCATTCGGGCTGGCGGTCCGAGGTCTCGGGCTGGCGGGCGATGGCCGCCTCGATCAGCGGATCGGGCGCCGGGCCGGGGGGGCCGGCCTGCAATTCCACCCGCACCGGCACGCAGATGTCCTGGCAGATGCCGAAATCCACCACCGCCCTGGGCTCGACCGGCGCGGCGGGGCTGGCCGGGGTGATCTCGATCGGCAGGACCAGTTCACCGTGATAGCCCAGCGTGCGCTCGCCGCCCGATTCGATCACCTCGGGGCGCGGCCAGAGCAGCCGCACCTGGGCCAGGTTGCGCGAGGCGCCCCAGTCGAAGCGCGGCGGCACGCCGGCATCGCCGGGGCTGCGCCAATAGGTCTTCCAGCCCGGCTCGAGCCGCAGGTGCAGCGCGGTCATGCGCTGGCCTTCGGCCGTGGTCCAGCCGGGCAGCAGTTCGGCGGATGCCAGTCCGGGCGGCAGATCCTGCGCCAGTGCCGGCGCGGCGGTCATGAATAGCAGGGCAAGGGTCTTCATGCTGCCGTTCTAGTCGTCCCGCCCCCTCGGGGTGAAGTCACATTAGCGGCAATCCCTTGCGAAAACAGCCGACAGGGCCGATCTTGAGGAAAAGGACGGAGCAGATCATGGACCAGTCGAGCAACCTGACCGGCAAGATGCTGATCGCCATGCCCGGCATGCGCGACCCGCGCTTCGAGCAATCCGTGATCCTGGTCTGCGCCCATTCCGAGGACGGCGCCATGGGGCTGGTGGTCAACCGCCCGCTGCCCGAGATCGGCTTTTCCGACCTGCTGGCACAGCTTGGCATCCAGGCCGGCGCGAATGCGCTGGACATCCCCGTCCGCTTCGGCGGCCCGGTCGAGCCGGGGCGCGGCTTCGTGCTGCATCGCGCCCCCCGCGACATCGACCTGGGCGAGAACCGGATGCGCATCACCGACGACCTCGCCATGTCCACCACCCGCGACATCCTGGAAGATTTCGCGCGCGGCCAGGGCCCGCAGCCCGCCGTGCTGGCGCTTGGCTATGCCGGCTGGGGGCCGGGGCAGCTGGATTCGGAAATCCGCGACAACGGCTGGCTGACCTCGGAGCGCGGCGACGAGATCATCTTCGGCACCGACAATCCCGGCAAATGGCGCGCGGCGCTGAAATCGCTGGGCATCGACCCCCTGATGCTGTCGCCCAGCGCGGGCCACGCCTGAGCCCTAGCGCGGCGCGGCAGCACGGCGCAGCCGGTCGTTGATCGCGGCGCCCAGGCCCGCGTCCGGCACCGGCGCGACGGCGATGGGCCGCCCCTCGGCATCGGCACGGTGCAGCAGGTCGAACAGCCGCGCCGCGGCCTCGGCCAGATCGCCCGTCTGGCTCAGCGTCATCTCGCCCGCGACGGGGCCGAAGCCGATCAGCAACTCGCCCGGCCGCGCGTCCCCGGCGTTCAGCCGCAGGCTGGCGCGCGGCGCGTAATGGCTGGTCAGCTGCCCCGGCGAGGTCGGCGCCTCGGCATTGCCTTCGGGTCGGGCCAGCGGCTGGCCCAGCACGGATTCGATGGCCTCGGCCGCGACGCCGCCGGGGCGCAGCAGGGCAGGCCGGCCCCGGACCCAGCCGACGATGGTCGATTCCACCCCCACCGGACAGGCGCCCGCATCCAGGACCGCCGCGATGCGCCCGCCCAGCCCGGCCTCGGGGTCGGCGACATGCGCCGCCGTGGTCGGGCTGATCCGCCCCGAGGGATTGGCCGAGGGCGCCGCCAGCGGCCCGCCGAAGGCGCGCAGCACCGCCTGCGCCGCCGGATGGGCCGGCACGCGGATCGCCACCGTATCCAGCCCCGCCGTCACCAGCGAGGCGATGCCGGCCTCGGGCCGCAGCGGCAGCACCATGGTCAGCGCCCCCGGCCAGAAGGCCCGCGCCAGCGCCAGCGCGGCATCGTCGAAGACGGCGATGCGCTCGGCCGCCGCCAGGTCCGGCAGATGCACGATCAGCGGGTTGAAGCTGGGCCGCCCCTTGGCCTCGTAGATGCGGGCCACGGCGCGCGGATTGCGGGCGTCGCCGGCCAGCCCGTAGACCGTCTCGGTCGGGATGGCGACCAGTTCGCCCTGCGCCAGCAGGTCGGCGGCGGCGCGCACGCCCTGCGGGTCATGGCCAAGGATCAGCGTCTGCATTCGTTACGTCGGGTTGTGGTTGATGGACGCGGGCCGGCAAATATGATCGAAGCCCAAGGCATCAGTTACGCGCCGCAGCCGGATTTGCCAAGGCGCCAGAGGGAGAGAGTGCGGATGGCCTATCAAGCCCCGGTCGAACAGATCGCGTTCATTCTGAACCGGGTCGTGTCGTTTCCAGACCTGTCCGTCACCCAGCGCTTTGCCGAGGCGACGGCCGAGACCATGACCGCCATCCTGACCGAGGCCGGAAAGCTGGCGACCGAGGTGATCGCCCCGGTGAACCGCGCCGGCGACCTGACCCCCGCACGGCTGGAGAACGGCAAGCTGCGCTCGTCCCCCGGCTATGCCGAGGCGTTCCGCGCCCTGGCCGAGGGCGGCTGGATCGGCATCGCCGCCGATCCCGAATACGGCGGCATGGGCCTGCCGCAGGCGCTGAACATGGCGGTGAACGAAATGCTCGCCTCGGCCTGCCTGGCCTTGCAGCTGAACCCGCTCTTGACCCAGGGCCAGATCGAGGCGCTGGAGCATCACGGCAGCGACGAACTCAAGGCGCTCTACCTGCCGAAGCTGATCTCGGGCGAATGGTCGGGCACGATGAACCTGACCGAGCCGCAGGCGGGATCGGACGTGGGCGCGCTGACCACCCGCGCCGAACGCGCGGGCGACGGCAGCTATCGCGTCACCGGGCAGAAGATCTTCATCACCTGGGGCGACAGCGACGTGACCGAGAACGTCTGCCACCTGGTGCTGGCGCGCCTGCCCGACGGCGGGCCGGGCACCCGCGGCATCAGCCTGTTCATGGTGCCCAAGTTCATCCCGGACGAGAACGGCAAGCCGGGCGTCGCCAACGACCTGCGCGTCGTCAGCCTGGAACACAAGCTGGGCATCCACGGCAGCCCGACCTGCGTGATGAGCTTCGAGGGCGCCAAGGGCTGGCTCGTGGGCGAGGAGCACAAGGGCATGGCCGCCATGTTCACCATGATGAACGCGGCGCGGCTGGGCGTCGGCGTGCAGGGCGTGGCCCAGGCCGAGGCGGCCTTGCAGCAGGCCGTGGCCTATGCCGCCGAACGGGTGCAGGCGGGGCCGATCCTGCGCCATCCCGACGTGCGCCGGATGCTGGCGGAATCGCGGGCCGAGGTCTTTGCCGCCCGCGCCATCTGCATGGCCTGCGCGGTGGCGCTGGACATGTCGCGGGCCACCGGCCTGGACGAATGGGCGGCGCGCGCCGCCTTCCTGACGCCGATCGCCAAGGCGCATGGCACCGATGTCGGCATCCGCGTCGCCGATACCGCGGTGCAGGTGCATGGCGGCATGGGCTATGTCGAGGAAACCGGCGCCGCCCAATACCTGCGCGACGTGCGCATCACCGCGATCTACGAGGGCACCAACGGCATCCAGGCCATGGACCTGGTCGGCCGCAAGCTGGCCGATGGCGGCGCCGCGGCGATGGCGCTGCTGGACGAGATCCTGGACGGCGCCAAGGCCGCGCAATCGGCCGAGCCGGACCTGGCCAACCAGCTGTGGCAGGCCGCCGAAACCCTGCGCGAGACGACGCAGGAGCTGCTGGACCGGGACATGCCGGACCGCTTTGCCGGCGCCGTGCCCTACCTCTCCGCCTTTGCGCGGGTGCTGGGCGCGCATTACCACCTGCGCGCCGCGACCGGCGGCGGCAGCAAGGCGCTGGCGCGGCTCTACATCGCCCGCATCCTGCCGCAATTCGCCGCCGACCTGGCGGCGGCGCGCGCCGGGCTGGCCGATCTTGAGGCGCTTGACGACGCCGTGCTGCTGGGTCAAATGGCCGGGTGATACGCAGCGAGACACATAACCCCCCGGCCGAGGGCGAGGCGCATGAGATCGCCCCCGGCGTGTTCTGGTTCCAGCTGCCCCTGCCCTTCAAGCCCGATACGGTCAATGTCTATGCCTTTCGCGACGCGGATGGCTGGACGCTGGTGGACAGCGGCCTGGACACCCGCCGCACCCGCGGCATCTGGCAGGGCATCCTGCAGGGCCCGCTGGCCGGCGCGCCGGTCAGGCGGCTGATCGCCACCCATCACCACATCGACCACATGGGCCTGGCCGGCTGGTTCCAGACCCAGGGGGCCGAGCTTTGGACCTCGCGTTCGGCCTGGCTGACGGCGCGGATGGGCATCCTGGACGTGCAGGAACGCCCGACGCCGCAGGCCATCGCCTTCTGGCGCCAGGCCGGGATGCCGCCCGAGCTGCTGGAGGAACGCAGCCACGAGCGCCCCTTCAACAGCGCCGATGTCTGCGCGCCCCTGCCCCCCGGCTACCGGCGGCTGGCCGAGGGCCAGCAGGTGGCCTTCGGCGAGCGGCGCTGGACCCTGCGCATGGGCCATGGCCACGCGCCGGAACATGCCACCCTGTGGTCGCTCGACGACGACCTGGTGATCGGCGGCGACCAGTTGCTGGCGACGATCTCGCCCAACCTGGGCGTCTATCCGACCGAGCCCGAGGCCGATTCCGTCGGCGACTGGCTGGAAAGCTGCGAGCGGCTGGCCGGGTTCGCGCAGCCCGAGCAACTGGTCCTGCCCGGCCACAAGCTGCCCTATCGCGGCCTGCCGACCCGGCTGCGGCAACTGGCCGAGAACCAGCGCGCCGCGCTGGACCGGCTGCTGGACGGGCTGCGGCAACAGCCGCAAAGCACCGTCGGCTGCTTTCCGCTGCTCTATCGCCGCCAGATCGCCAAGCCGGAATTCGGCCTCGCCCTGGCCGAGGCCGTGGGCCACATCAACCACCTGCGCGCGACCGGCCGGGTGTGGCCCGTGGGCCAGACCGAATCGGGCGCGGTGCTTTGGGGGGCGTGACACGGCCGGCGCCTTGGGTTATCCCTGCCCCCGACGCATCGCATCGTTTTACGGACAGGATCATGGCCTCGCATCACGAAATCACCGAACACAAGCACGGCGAAATGGACATCCGTCACCACCAGGCAACCTTCGCAGGCTTCATCAAGGCCGCGACCTGGGTCAGCGTGCTGGCCATTGCCGTGCTGGTATTCATGGCCCTGGCCAACGCCTGATCCTGACCGGGGAAAGACCAAAGATGCAAAGGCGTGCCTTCCTTGCGCTGGCGCTGCCGGCCGCGCTTGCGGCCTGCGGCTCCGACAACAAATGGGCCAGCGACGAGTCGATCCGGCGCGCCCGCTATGTCGCGGAGGGGCCGCCCTCGATCACCCTGTTCACCGTGATCGGCATCCCCCGCGGCGAAGGCGGGCATTCCGCGGTGATGATCAACGGCAGCCAGCGGGTGATCTATGATCCCGCCGGCAGCTGGGAACACCCGGCGATCCCCGAACGGCACGACGTGCTTTACGGCATCACGCCGAACTTCAGGAACTTCTACATCGACTATCACGCGCGCTCGACCTACTGGGTGGCCGAGGACACGGTGCAGGTGCCGCTGGCCATCGCCGAGGCCGCGATCCGCTCGGTCGAGCGGCAGGGCGCCTCGAACAAGAGCTTCTGCGCCGTCAACACCGGCAAGGCGCTGAGCCGCGTGCCCGGATTCGAAGGCGCGCCCACCGGCTTTTCGCCGCTCAAGCTGCGCGAATGGTTCCTGACGCTGCCGGGCGTGACCTCGCGCCGGCACATGGACGGCGACCCGGCCAACAACCACGACGTGCTGCTGCGCCAGAAAGGCGGCGCGATCGCCGGCTATGGCCGCGACGGCCAGCTTCACGTCATGAGGTAAAGCGCCGTGTAAAGCGTGGCCATCCCGCCCAGGATGGCCGCCAGCACGTTGCGCGTCGCCACGCCCACCGCCACGGCCACCGTTGCCGCAAGCATCCGCGCGGGATCGGGCTCGCCATGCGTGGCCGCCGGCCAGACCACCAGCGGCGCCACGATGGCCGGCAGCACCCCCACCGCCGTATAGCGCAAGAGCCGCTGCGCCCAGAGCGGCATCGGCCGGCTGCCGAAGGCGCCAAGAAAGGACCAGCGCAGCCCATAGGTTCCCAGCGCCACGGTTAGGATGATCAGCCAGATCGTCACATCGCTATAGCCGGTCACAGGCGGGCTCCGTTTCTGCGTTCCATCAATACCTCGACCCCGGCGCCGGCCAGCATGGCCAGCGGCGCGGCCACGAACAGCCCCAGCCCCGAGGGCAGGAAGGCAAAGGCCAGCGAGGCCACAACCGCCACCAGCGCCGCCGCGACATGGGCCGGGCTGCGCAGCATCGGCGCGATCAGCGCCAGGAAGGTGACGGGCATGGCGAAATCCAGCGCCCAGCCCTCGGGGATGGCGTTGCCCAGCCAGACGCCCAGCAGCGTGGCCAGCAGCCAGAACGGGCAGGTGGCCAGCGCCGCGCCCAGGAAATAGCCGATGCGCTGCCCCATGCTCAGCCGCGGGTGCTTTTCATAATGCTGGATCGCCAGCGCATAGGTCTGGTCGATCAGCACATAGGAGATCCAGGCCCGGTCGCGCGGCCTGGCCCCGCCCAGCCAGGGCACCAGCGAGGCCGAATACATCGCCATGCGCAGGTTGACCGCGATGGCCGAGACGATGACCACCAGCGCCGGCGCCTGGTCGGTCAGCAGCTGGACGGCGGTGAATTGCGACGCGCCGGCCAGCACCAGCACGGTGAAGCCCAGGATCTGCGGCAGGTCCAGCCCCGCATCCGTGGCCACCACGCCAAACAGCATGCCAAAGGGCAGAAGCACCAGGATAAAGGGCAGCGCCTGCAGGAAGCCGTGGCGCAGGCATTGCGCCGGGCTGCGCAGCAGCGCGCGGCTCTGGTCGGGAGAGTGGCTGGGCTGGGCCGCAAGGCCGGCTTGCGCGGACATGGTGAAAAAGGCTCGCGATGCGGATAAGGCTGGCGGCACAATGGCCAAAACCGCCGCCCGACACAAGAACCACCATACAAGAACATGCAGGGACAGCCATGACCGGATCGCAGACCCCGCCCCGCATCCTGCGCGGCATCCCGCCCGAGCTGCGGGGCGCGGCGGCGGCGCTTTACTGGCGGCATTTCGGGGCGCAGATCCTGCCCTGGCCGGCAGGGCCGCGGCAGGGCGCGGCGCTGGTCCGCGCCGCCATGCGGCCGCAAGGCGCGCTGGTGGCGCTGTCGCCCTCGGGGCGGCTGCTGGGAATCGCCGGGCTGCGCGATGCGGGGGGCGGCTTCCTCGATCCGGGGCACGGCGGCTTCGTCGCGGTCTGGGGGCCGGTGCGCGGACGGCTGCGCCACCTGGCGACCGGGCTTTACCGGCCCGGCGCCGAGACGGCGGACCTGGTCCTGAACGGGATCGCGGTGCTGCCGCAATGGCGCGGGCGCGGCATCGCGCGGGCGCTGGTCGAGGCGGCCGCCGCCCATGCCCGCCGGCAAGGCCACCCCGCCCTGCGCGCCGAGGTCCAGGCCGGCAATCGCGCCGGGCTGGCGGCATGGCGGGCGATGGGCTTCCAGCCGCAGGACCGCCAAAGGCTGGGCTGGCCCTGGTCGGCGCCGGCCCATGTGCTGCGGCTGCCGCTTTAGCGCGCGCCCGCCCCCTCTGCCCCGTCGGCCCCCTCGGCCTGGGTGCCGGCGCGGCCCAGCATGCCGGTCACCTGCGCCAGCAGGGTAAAGGCCCGGCCCGAGCGGGTCTCGGCCAGCGCGGCCAGCAATTGCGGGTCGCTGTCCTGCACCTTGCGGCTCATCAGCCGGTCGAAATGGCGCAGGAAATGATGGGCGACGTCGCGAAACACCTCGTCGCCATGCAGCATCGCCCCGGCGCTGGCCAGGGCGGCCTCGTCGCGAATCACCGCCAGGTCGGCCACGGCCTCGCCGCGCGCGCCCTCGGCAAAGCGGCGCCACAGGACGGGATCGGCCTCGGGGACGGCCAGCTCGTCCATGTAGACGCCCTGCCCCGCCAGCAGCGTGACCACGTCCTGCGCCGCCCGGATCAGCCGGGCCATGCCCGGATCGGCCAGCGCCAGCCGCAGGCAGCGAATCGCCTCGCGGTCCTCGGGGCCGTCGGGAAAGTTCAGCGCATGGAACAGCTCGGCCGGCGTCAGCTGGGCCGCGGGCGGCGAATCCAGCTCCAGGCTGGCCTGCCGCGCATCCGCGGCAGAGGGCCGCGGCGCGGGCGGCACCATGCCGCGCCGCGCGGCCGGCGCGGAAACGGGGGTGGAGGACGACGCGGCCGCGCGCGGCTCGGCCATGGGTTCGCCGGCCATGCCCTGGTCCTGCATCCGGGCCAGCATGGCGCGCAGCTCCTCGGCCTCCTGGCGCAGGAGCAGCAGGCTGCGCGCCGACCAGACCGCCAGCCAGACCAGCGCCAAGGGCAGGATCACGCCCACCAGCCAGACCAGCCAGCCCGCCGCGCCCTGCCCTTCGGCCTCCGGGCCGAAAAGCGCAAACAGCCCGACCAGCGCCAGCCAGGCCAGGCTGACCCCCGCGCCGATCGCCAGCACGCGGTTGCGGGCCTGTTCGACGGCCAGCCTGCGCAGCGGATCAAGCGAGTCCATGCGCCCGGCCCCTTCCTTCAGACATAGCGGATCGAGATGATCTCATAGGATTTCCCGCCCCCCGGCGTCACCACCTCGACGCTGTCGCCCTCGTCCTTGCCGATCAGGGCGCGGGCCAGGGGCGAGCGGATGTTCAGAAGCCCGCGCTCCAGGTCCGCCTCGGCCTCGCCGACGATCTGGTAGGTGCGCTCTTCCTCGGAATCCTCGTCGAGCAGGGTGACGGTGGCGCCGAACTTGATCGAGCCGTTCAGCCGGCTCGGGTCGATGACCTCGGCCCGCGAAAGGATCATCTCCAGTTCCTTGATGCGGCCCTCGACGAAGCTCTGCTTTTCGCGGGCGGCGTGATATTCGGCATTTTCCGACAGGTCGCCATGCTCGCGCGCCTCGGCGATGGCGCGGATCACCGCCGGGCGCTGGACCGAGCGCAGCTCGCGCAGTTCCTCGTCCAGCTGGTCGTAGCCCGCGCGGGTCATCGGTATCTTTTCCATTCCAGTCCTTCCGGTCGCAACGGTGCGACGCCAGTCAACGCGAAACAAGCTGTTGGAACGCCCCCGGCCATCGGCCGGGGGCGCCCGCTGAAAATCCGAGGGGCATCGTGGCGCGATCCCGTCCCTGTTTCAAGTCCCGCCGGATGCGATCCGCGACAGCCTGCCGAGAAAACGTCGCAAGTTGATTATCATGCGTCGCGTTAAGATTGCCCGCAAGAATATTACGCGCTAGGTCTTGCGCCCAGATTGTCGAGCTAGGGAAGTTGGGGGCCGAGCCATGTCCGAAATTGAACGCGAGTCGATGGAATACGACGTTGTGATCGTCGGCGGCGGCCCGGCGGGGCTGTCGGCGGCGATCCGGCTCAAGCAGGTGAACCCCGACCTCAGCGTCGTGCTGCTGGAGAAGGGCTCGGAGATCGGCGCGCATATCCTCTCGGGCGCCGTGCTCGACACCGCCGGCCTCGACAAGCTGATCCCGGACTGGAAGGACAAGGGCGCGCCGGTCAGCACCGAAGTCACCCAGGACAACTTCTACATCCTCGGCCCGCAGGGCCAGGTCCGCGTCCCGAACTGGCCGATGCCGCCCCTGATGTCGAACCACGGCAAATACATCGTCTCCATGGGCAATGTCTGCCGCTGGCTCGCCGAGCAGGCCGAGGCGCTGGAGGTGGAGATCTTCCCCGGCATGGCCTGCTCGCAGCTGGTCTACGAGGGCAGCCGCGTCGCCGGCGTCGTCGCCGGCGAGATGGGGCTGAATGCCGACGGCACCCCCGGCCCGGCCTACGAGCCCGGCATGGAGCTGCGCGGCAAATACGTGCTGATCGCCGAAGGCGTGAGGGGCTCGCTGGCGAAAGAACTCATCGGCAAATACGACCTCTCCGCCGGCCATGAGCCGCAGAAATTCGGCCTCGGCATGAAGGAGATCTGGGAGATCGACCCCGCCAAGGCCCGCCCCGGCACCGTCACCCACACCATGGGCTGGCCCTTGGGCAAGAACGCCGGCGGCGGGTCGTTCATCTATCACCTCGAGGGCAACCAGGTGCTGGTCGGCTTCGTCGTCCACCTGAACTATGCCAACCCCTACCTCTATCCCTACATGGAGTTCCAGCGCTTCAAGCACCACCCGATGGTCGCGGAGCTGCTGGAGGGCGGCAAGCGCGTCGCTTACGGCGCCCGCGCCATCTCCGAGGGCGGCTGGCAGTCGATCCCGAAGCTGGCGGTGCCCGGCGCGGCGCTCTTGGGCTGCTCGGCCGGGCTGGTGAACGTGCCGCGCATCAAGGGCAACCACAACGCCATGCTCTCGGGCATCGCCGCGGCCGAGGCGGCGGCGGCCGCCATTGCCGCCGGCCGCGCGGGCGACGAGCTGGCCGATTACGAGGCCGACCTGCGCTCGGGCCCCATCGCCCGCGACCTGAAGCCGGTCCGCAACGTCAAGCCGCTGTGGTCGAAGCTGGGGCTGTGGCCGTCGCTGGCGCTCGGCGGCTTCGACATGTGGGTGGCGAACCTGACCGGCTGGAACCCCTTGGGCACCTGGAAGCACGGCAAGACCGACGCCGAGGCGACCGGCAAGGCGGCCGATTTCCAGCCCATCGACTATCCCAGGCCGGACGGCAAGCTGTCGTTCGACCGGCTGACCAACGTGGCGTTTTCCTTCACCAACCACGAGGAAAGCCAGCCCTGCCACCTGAAGCTGAAGGACCCCGCGATCCCGATCGCGGTGAACCTGCCGCTCTATGCCGAGCCGGCGCAGCGCTACTGCCCGGCCGGGGTCTACGAGGTGCTGGAGGGCGAGGGCGGCCCGCGCTTCCAGATCAACTTCCAGAACTGCGTCCATTGCAAGACCTGCGACATCAAGGATCCCAGCCAGAACATCGACTGGACAACACCCCAGGGCGGAGACGGGCCGAACTACCCGAATATGTGATCGCCAGGACGCCCGCCGCCGCCGCCCCGCCGTTGCCCATCGGCCCGGCGGCGGCTAGGGTCGCCTGCGCAAATCGCCGAGACATGGGCCCAAGCCGTGACCACAAGACTGATCCCGCTGGCGCTGATCGCGCTGATCGCCGCGCCGATGCCGCAGGGCACCGCCATGGCCGCACCCTCGCTTGCCCAGGCCGAAAAGCCCGAGCCCCAGAACAGCGAGCGCCCGGCGCATCGCCCGGCGGATACGGCGCCCGAGGTTCGCGGCCTCTCGGGGCCCTACCTGGCCGCGCGCATGGCCGCGATCCAGAACGACTATCCCGAAGCCGCCCGCTATTACCTCCAGGCGCTGGCCCATGACGACAGCGATCCCTTCCTGCAGGACAGCGCGCTGGTCGCGTTGATCTCGGCCGGCGAGATGGAGCGCGCCACCGCGCTTGCCGGCACCATGTCCGGCCAGGGCCGCGCCACGGAACTGGCGCGGCTGGTGCAGCGCGCCGAGATGGCCCGCGCCGGGCGCTGGGACGCGCTGATCGAGGCCATCGACGCCGCCCCCTCGCCCGAAGGCGACGCCGGCACGCCCGGCGGCGGCATGCTGATCGACGGCATGATGCGGGCCTGGGCGCTGCTGGGCGCCGGAAAGGCAGGCGAGTCGCTGACCGCCTTCAAGAAAATGGCCGAATTGCGCGGCGCCGCGCCGATGGTGAACTACCACTTGGCGCTCGCCAAGGCGCGGGTCGGCGATTTCGAGGGCGCCGAGCTGCTGCTGGCCGATCCCGTCACCGGGGCGCATATCCTGGGCGTCATCGCCCGCGCCCAGGTGCTGTCGCAGTTGGAACGCAACCGCGACGCCATCGCCATGATCGAGGCGACGCCCGGCTTTGCCGAGGAGCCCTACCTGGTCGCCCTGCGCGACCGCATGGCACGGGGCGAGACGCTGCCCTTCGATTCCGCCCGCGGTCCGGCGGACGGCATGGCGCAGCTGTTCCTGACCTTCGGCTCGGTCCTGGCCACCACCGACGAGCCCGATCCGCTGGCGCTGATCCATGCCCGGCTGGCCGAATACCTGGCCCCCGACTTGGGCGAGGCGCGGCTTCTGGCGGCGCAGCTCTTGCAGGGCTTCGGCCAGTTCGACCTGGCCGAGCGCGAGTTCGAGGCCCTGCGCGAGCTGGGCGACATGCGCCCGGTCGCGGAATTGTCACGCATCGACGCCCTGGCCCGCGCCGAGCGGCTGGGGGATGCCGAAAAGGCCGCGCTGGCGCTGACCGCCGCCCATCCCGAACTGGCCCAGGGCTGGATCGCGCTTGGCGACATGCTGCGCCAGCAGGACAAGTTCGCCCAGGCGGTCCCGGCCTATGACAAGGCGCTGGACCTGATCGGCGACGCCAGCCCCGAGGCGCGCTGGTTCCCGCTTTACGCCCGCGGCATCGCGCTGGAACGCTCGGGGCAGTTTCCCAGGGCCGAGGCGGATTTCCGCGCCGCGCTGAAGATCCGCCCCGATTCGCCGCAGGTGCTGAACTATCTGGGCTACAGCCTGGTGGACCGCAACGAAAAGCTGGACGAGGCGCTGGCGCTGATCCAGCGCGCGGTCGAGCTGCGCCCGGACGACGGTTATATCCTCGATTCGCTGGCCTGGGCCTATTTCCGCCTCGGCCGCTACCAGGAGGCGGTGGCGCCGATGGAGCGCGCGGTGGCCGCCATGGCCAGCGATTCGCTGGTCAACGACCACATGGGCGACATCTACTGGATGGTCGGCCGCAAGCGCGAGGCCGAGATCCAGTGGCACCGCGCCCTGTCGCTGAAGCCGGAAACCGAAGCCGACGCCCAACGCATCCGCATCAAGCTGGAGCGCGGCCTCGATGCGGTGCTGGAAGAGGAAACGGCAGCCGGCGGCCGGCGCCCCGAGGTCCGCGCCCCGGAACCGGCCAAGGCCGACTGACCCATGCCCCTGCCCCGGCGCGAGGCCGCGCCCGCCAAGCTGAACCTGTCCCTGCATGTGACCGGCCGCCGCGCGGACGGCTATCACCTGCTCGATTCGCTGGTGGTGTTCCTGGAGCTGGGCGACGTGGTGACGGTGGCGCCGGGGCCCTTGTCGCTCAGCCTGACCGGCCCCTTCGCCCAGGGCCTGGCGGCCGAGCCCGACAACCTGTGCCTGCGCGCCGCGCGGCTGGCCGGGCGCGAGGCGCGGATCACCCTGGAAAAGAACCTGCCGGTGGCCTCGGGCATCGGCGGCGGCTCGGCCGATGCGGCGGCGGTGCTGCGCGCGCTGGATGCCCGCCCCGAGCGGCCGGAAATGCTGGGCGCCGACCTGCCCGCCTGCCTGGCCGGCCGTCCGCTGCGGATGCGGGGCCTGGGCGAGATCCTGGTGCCGCTGCCGCCGCTGCCCCAGCTGCATGTGCTGCTGGTCAATCCCGGCCGCGGCCTGCCCACGCCCGCGGTGTTCAAGGCCCTGGCGCAGCGCGACAATCCGCCCATGCCCGAGCCCTTGCCCGATTTCCCCGACGCGCCGGCTCTGATCGCCTTCCTGCAGGAATGCCGCAACGACCTCGAGGCGCCGGCCATCGCCCTGATGCCCGAGATCGCCGATTGCCTGGCCGCGATCCGCGCGACCGGGGCGGCGCTTGCCCGCATGTCCGGCTCGGGCGCGACCTGCTTCGGGCTTTTCGCGACCGCGGCCCAGGCCCAGGCCGCCCGCGCCCGCATCGCCGGGGCAAATCCCGGCTGGTGGGTGGCGGCATCTGGACTTGCGCCGGCAAAGCACTAACCTGCCGCTGAAATCCACAAGGGGAAAACCATGCTGCGCCTTGGCGTCAACATCGACCACGTCGCCACCATCCGCAACGCCCGCGGCACGCCCTGGCCCGACCCGCTGCGCGCGGCGACGCTGGCCCAGGAGGCGGGCGCCGACGGCATCACCGCCCATCTGCGCGAGGATCGCCGCCATATCTCGGACGCGGACATCGACCGGCTGATGGCCGCGCTGAACCTGCCGCTGAACCTGGAAATGGCCGCGACGGCCGAGATGCAGGCCATCGCGCTGCGCCACCGCCCGCATGCCGTCTGCATCGTCCCCGAAAAGCGCGAGGAGCGCACGACCGAAGGCGGGCTCGACGTCGCCGGAAACGAGGCCTTCCTGGCCGATTTCATCGCGCCGCTGCGCGAGGCGGGCTGCCGGGTCTCGCTCTTCATCGGCCACGAGCCGCGCCAGGTCGAGGCCGCCGCCCGCATCGGTGCCGCAGTGGTGGAACTGCATACCGGCGCCTATTGCGACCTCGACACCGAGGGCCGGCCGGCCGAACGCGACCTGGAACTCGAGGCGCTGCGCAAGGCCGCGGCCCAGGCGCATCTGCTGGGACTCGAGGTCCATGCCGGCCACGGCCTGACCTTCGACACGGTCGGCCCCATCGCCGCCATCCCCGAATTGCGCGAATTGAACATCGGCCATTTCCTGATCGCCGAATCGGTCTTCCTCGGCCTCGGCCCGGCCATCCGCGAAATGCGCCGGCGCATGGACGCCACCCGCGCCTGATTTCTCCGTTGCCCAAATACCCATGTCACCACAGGACCAACCAGGCGCATGATTCTCGGCATAGGCTCGGACCTCTGCAACATCGACCGCATCGCCGGGGTGCTCGCGCGCCACGGCGACCGCTTCCGCCGGCGGGTCTTCACCGAACGCGAACTGGCGCTGGCCGCGCGGCGCCGGCAAGAGGCCGCGACGCTCGCCAAGCGTTGGGCGGCCAAGGAGGCCTGCTCCAAGGCGCTGGGAACCGGGCTCGCCATGGGGATCGCCTGGCGCGACATGGCGGTCAGGAACCTTGCGACCGGCCAGCCGACCATGGAGCTGACCGGCTGGGCGGCCGAGCGGCTGGCGGCGATGACGCCCCCCGGCCACCGGGCGCATGTGCATGTGACGCTGACCGACGACCATCCCTGGGCGCAGGCCCTGGTGGTGATCGAGGCGCTTCCGGATGACGGCGGGGCAGGCACGGCTTGACTTTGCCGCCCCCCGCGCCCCATGAACGCGCGACTTGCCGATGAAGGGAATGGCATCCATGGCCAAAAGCGAAGCCCGCAAGGATGGCGGCATCTGGGAAACCGTCAAGACCATCTTCTGGGCGCTGGTGATCGCGGGCGTGTTCCGCACCCTGTTCTTCCAGCCGTTCTGGATTCCCTCGGGCAGCATGAAGGACACGCTGCTGATCGGCGACTTCCTGTTCGTGAACAAGATGGCCTATGGCTATTCGCGGGTGTCCTGCCCCTTCGCGATCTGCCCGATCTCGGGCCGCATCCTGGGCTCCGAGCCCGAGCGCGGCGATGTCGTGGTCTTTCGCCACCCGACGCGGGGCGACGATTTCATCAAGCGGGTGATCGGCCTGCCCGGCGACCGCATCCAGATGAGGAACGGCGTGCTGTGGATCAACGGGCAGGAGGTGCCGCAGCAGCCCGCCGGCACCTTCACCGAACCCTATGCCCCGCAGGGCCCGCAGCAAAGCCTGCCGAAATGCCGCAACGAGCCGGTCCCCGAGGGCGCCGCCTGCGAAAAGGACCGCCACACCGAGACGCTGCCCAACGGGCGCACGCATGACGTGCTGAACATCTTCGACAACGGGCCCGGCGACAATACCGCCGAGTTCACCGTGCCCGAGGGGAACTACTTCTTCCTGGGCGACAACCGCGACAATTCCGGCGACTCGCGCTGGCCGGCGGCGGTGGGCGGCGTCGGCATGGTGCCGGCGGAATACCTGATCGGGCGCGCCGACCGGATCATGTTCTCCTCGGCCGGCAAGTCGCTTCTGTATTTCTGGACCTGGCGGGCAGACCGTTTCCTGAAGGCCGTGGACTAAGGGAAGAATTGCCGCGGCGCCCCGCGCCGTGGCAGGATCGCGACATGAAGATTTCCGCAGACCTGCGCGCATTCTCGGAACGGCTGGGGCACGAATTCTCGCGCCCCGACCTGCTGCGCCGCGCCCTGACCCATGGCTCGATCGCCAGCGCCACCCGGCCCGACAACCAGCGGCTGGAATTCCTGGGCGACCGCGTGCTGGGCCTGACCATCGCCGAGGCGCTGTTCTCGGCCGACCACGCCGCGACCGAAGGCCAGCTTGCGCCGCGCTACAACACGCTGGTCAAGGGCGAGACCTGCGCCGCCGTCGCCCGCGAGATCGGGCTGGGCGAGGTGCTGAAGCTCGGCCGCTCCGAGATGCTGTCGGGCGGCCGGCGCAAGGAGGCGCTGCTGGCCGATGCGATGGAGGCGGTGATCGCCGCCGTCTACCTGGATGCCGGCTTCGAGGCGGCGCGCCAACTGGTGCTGCGCCTATGGGCAAGCCGGCTCGCCAATGTCGAAAGCGATGCGCGCGACGCCAAGACCGCGCTTCAGGAATGGGCGCAGGCGCAGGGCATGAGCCCGCCGCGCTATATCCAGACCGCGCGCAGCGGCCCCGACCATGCGCCGGAATTCCAGATCACCGTCCGGCTGGACGACGGCCGCGAGGCCGCCGCCAGCGGCAGGGGCACCAAACGCAGCATCGAGCAGGCCGCCGCCAGCGCCATGCTGGAACAGATCGAAAGAACGCCATGACCCAGACACGCGCGGGCTTCGTCGCCCTGATCGGCGAGCCGAATGCCGGGAAATCCACGCTGCTGAACCGGATGGTCGGGGCCAAGGTCTCGATCGTGACGCATAAGGTGCAGACCACCCGCGCCCGCATCCGCGGCATCGCCATGCGGGGGGACAGCCAGATCGTCTTCGTCGACACGCCCGGCATCTTTCGCCCGCGCCGCAGGCTCGACCGCTCGATGGTCAAGGCGGCCTGGGGGGGCGCGGCCGATGCCGATGTGATCCTGCTCTTGATCGAGGCGCATCGCGGCTTGACCGACGGCGCGCAGGCGATCATCGACAACCTGCGCCAGCATGCCGGCCAGACCCCGGTGGCGCTGGTCATCAACAAGATCGACCGGGTGAAGTCCGAGGCGCTGCTGGCGCTGTCGCAACAGCTGAATGCCGCCTTCGACTTTACCCGCACCTTCATGATCTCGGCCGAAAAGGGCTATGGCTGCGACGACCTGCTGGACTGGCTGGCGCAGGAAGTGCCCGAGGGGCCGTGGCTCTACCCCGAGGACCAGGTGGCCGACCTGCCGATGCGCATGATCGCCGCCGAGATCACCCGCGAAAAGCTGACCCTGCGCCTGCACGAGGAAATCCCCTATCAGCTGACGGTGGAAACCGAGAAATGGGAAGAGCGCAAGGACGGCTCGGCCCGCGTGGACCAGATCGTCTATGTCGCCCGCCCCGGCCACAAGGGCATCGTCCTGGGCAAGGGCGGCGAGACGATCAAGGCCATCGGCCAGGCGGCGCGGGCCGAGCTGGCCGAGTTCATGGGCCGCCCGGTCCACCTGTTCCTGCAGGTGAAGGTGCGCGAGAACTGGCTGGACGAGGCCGAGCGCTATAACGAGATGGGCCTCGATTTCCGCGACGGCGATGCCTGAGGCGCCCGATGCCTGAGCCGCGCCTGGCCGCCGGCGTCTGGGTCGCGGCCTATCTGCGCCGGCTGGGGCTGGCCGGCCTCCCGGCCTATGTCACCCGGCATGGCGACGACACCGCCGGCAGCGTGATGGTGAAATGCGCCACGCTGGACGGCCGGGCGAGCCTGTGGATCCGGGAATGGGATTTCGAGACCGACCGGCGGGCCTGGCTGCAGCTGAACGAGGCCGAGGAGCGCGAGATCGACGCCGGGATCGCCCGCAACATCGCCCGCGACCCCGACCTGTGGGTGATCGAGATCGAGAGCCGCGACGGCCGGACCCTGCTGGAGGAGGACGGGCTGGCTTGAACCGGCCTGGGTATCGCCCGAGAGGGTGGCAGGCCGGACGGGGCGGGGCACATTGCGCGCCGGGCGGGAGTATTTGGGAAACGGTGAAAGCCCAAGGACAAGGCGGCGGGCGGAGCGCCTGGCGGGGCGGGCGGCATGGGTATTTGGGGAACGAAGAAGCCGGAGGTTTCGCGCCGGATGGCCGGGCGCGCGGCGCGGCGGGCATGGCGGGGCGCCGGCCGGTGGGAAGCCGCTAAATCTTGTGGCTTTCCCGTGACATTCCGTGCGGCGCACACTATAAGATGCGAGTCCAAGGCAGGATAAGAAGACAATGACCGAACCCGCCCCCCAGACCTCCGACTACGGCGCCGATTCCATCAAGGTTCTCAAGGGCCTGGAAGCCGTGCGCAAGCGTCCTGGCATGTATATCGGCGATACCGACGACGGCTCGGGCCTGCATCACATGGTCTATGAGGTCGTGGACAACGGCATCGACGAGGCGCTGGCCGGACATGCCGATTTCGTGCGGGTGAGGATTCACGCCGACAGCAGCGTCTCGGTGCGCGACAACGGCCGCGGCATCCCGGTGGACATGCACCCGACCGAAGGGGTCAGCGCGGCCGAGGTCATCATGACCCAGCTGCATGCCGGCGGCAAGTTCGACCAGAACAGCTACAAGGTCTCGGGCGGGTTGCACGGCGTCGGCGTCTCGGTCGTCAACGCGCTGTCGGACTGGCTGGAGCTGCGCATCTGGCGTAACGGCAAGGAACATTACGCCCGCTTCGAGAACGGCGACACCGTCGAGCACCTGCGCGTGGTCGGCGATGCCGAGCCGGGCGAAAAGGGCACCGAGGTGCGTTTCCTGGCCTCGTCCAAGGAGGATCGGGCGGACGGCACCTTCTCGAACCGCGACTTCAGCTACAAGGTGCTGGAGAACCGGCTGCGGGAGCTGGCCTTCCTGAACTCGGGCGTGCGCATCATCCTGGAGGACGAGCGCCATGCCGAACCGCTGCGGACCGAGCTTTTCTATGAAGGCGGCGTGCGGGAATTCGTGAAGTTCATCGACCGCTCGAAAACCCCGGTCATGCCCGAGCCGATCTTCATCACCGGCGAGCGCGGCGGCATCGGCATCGAGGTGGCGATGTGGTGGAACGACAGCTACCACGAGACGGTGCTGCCCTTTACCAACAATATCCCGCAGCGCGACGGCGGCACGCATCTGGCCGGCTTCCGCGGCGCGCTGACCCGCGTCATCAACAATTACGCGCAGACCAATGCCCAGGCGCGCAAGGAAAAGGTCGATTTCACCGGCGACGACGCGCGCGAGGGGCTGACCTGCGTGCTGTCGGTGAAGGTGCCGGACCCGAAATTCTCGAGCCAGACCAAGGACAAGCTGGTCTCCTCGGAGGTGCGTCCCGCGGTCGAGGGGCTGGTGGGCGAGAAGCTGGCCGAATGGTTCGAGGAGAACCCGGCCGAGGCGAAATCCATCCTGGGCAAGATCGTCGAGGCGGCGCTGGCGCGCGAGGCGGCGCGCAAGGCGCGCGAGTTGACGCGCCGCAAGACCGCGATGGACGTGGCCAGCCTGCCCGGCAAGCTGGCCGATTGCCAGGAAAAGGATCCGGCGCTGTCGGAACTGTTCATCGTCGAGGGCGATTCGGCCGGCGGGTCCGCCAAGCAGGGCCGCTCGCGCCAGAACCAGGCGGTGCTGCCCTTGCGCGGCAAGATCCTGAACGTGGAGCGGGCACGCTTCGACCGGATGCTGTCGAGCGACCAGATCGGCACGCTGATCACCGCGCTGGGGACCGGCATCGGCCGGGACGAGTTCAACCTGGGCAAGCTGCGCTACCACAAGATCGTCATCATGACCGATGCCGACGTGGACGGCGCGCATATCCGCACGCTTCTGCTGACCTTCTTCTTCCGGCAGATGCCCGAGCTGATCGAGGCGGGGCATCTCTATATCGCGCAGCCGCCGCTCTACAAGGTCAGCCGCGGCCGGTCCGAGGTCTATCTCAAGGACGAGGCGGCGCTTGAGGACTACCTGATCGAGCAGGGCATCGACGGCGCCAGCCTGCGGCTGGGCAATGGCGAGACCCTGACCGGCGCCGACCTGGCCCGCGTGGTCGAGGAGGCGCGCACCGTGCGCCGCATCCTGCGCGCCTATCCGACGCATTACCCGCCCCATATCACCGAACAGGCCGCCATCGCCGGCGCGCTGGTCCAGGGCCGGGTCGATGCCGATGCGCAGGGCGTGGCCAATGCCGTGGCCCAGCGGCTGGACCTGATCGCCGAGGAATACGAGCGCGGCTGGACCGGCCGCCCGACCCAGGATGCCGGCATCCGCCTGACCCGGCTGCTGCGGGGCGTCGAGGAAAGCCGCACCCTGGACGGCCCGATGCTGCGCAGCGCCGAAAGCCGGCGGCTGGGCGCCATGACCGATGCGCTGCACGAGGTCTATGGCCAGACCGCGCAGCTGATCCGCAAGGATCGCGGCACTCCGATCCACGGCCCGATGAGCCTGCTGCAAGCCATCTTCCTGGAGGGCGAAAAGGGCCTGTCGCTGCAACGCTACAAGGGCCTGGGCGAGATGAACCCCGAGCAGCTTTGGGAAACTACGCTGGACCCGGCGGCGCGCACCATGCTGCAGGTGCGGGTCGAGGATCTGGGCGAGGCCGACGACATCTTCACCAAGCTGATGGGCGATGTGGTCGAACCGCGCCGCGATTTCATCCAGCAGAACGCCCTGAGCGTGGAGAATCTGGACATATAAGGCTTAACGGTGCCAATGGCGCCACAAACCCCTTAAATTTTACACGATCTTTAGTTTTATTGTTGCTATCATGTCGCGATCTGCGCCACAAAACGGCGGCGCCTTCAGGCGCCGCTTGCGGCCTTCCGACCGCAGGCCGAGTTGTTAATTGATTTTGATGCCGGGGATTTTGGACCTTCTATAGGCATCACGCATAGGAGATGTGGACATGTGCGCTGTTCGGATGAACGCCCTTCACGCCACTGCGGCCGCCGCCTCGCTGACGCTGGCCGCCGCTTTGGCCGCGAATGCGGGAGGTTTTACACTGCCGATCGTTGACAGCGGCGTCACAGACCCGATCGTCGAAGTCCCCGCCGGTGAATGGGCCGGCGGCTATGCCGGTGTGACGCTGGGCTATGCCTTCGGCGAGGGCGAATACGTGGGCTTCACCGAGATCCCAGGCGGCTATCTGGGCACCGCCGGCAAGCTTGAGCTTAGCGGCGCCAATGCCGGGCTGCGCATCGGCTATCGCTGGCAGCGCAACCGCTGGGTGTTCGGCCCGGAACTGGGCTTTGAAGGCGGCAATATCGACGACGTGCTGACCTATGACAACGCATACGACGGCTCGACCGATGTGTCCTCCAAGGTCAAGAGCGTCCTGGCCCTGCGCGTCAAGACCGGCTATGTGGTTCAACCCGACCTGCTGGTCTATGGCGTGGCAGGCCTTGCCAGGGCCGACATCGAGTATCGGGTCGCTGCCACGGATGACGCAGGCGGTTCCTTCAGCGACGAGGCGAATTACAAGCAGAGCGGCTATATCCTGGGCCTTGGCGTCGAAAAGAAGCTGAACGATCGCATGTCGGTAACGGGCGAATATGAATATGCCAACTTCGGCAAATCCACGCGCACCTTCACTCTCAATAGTGAAACGGCATCGACTCAGGCCACCCCCGACTATCACAACCTGAAACTGGGCCTGAACTTCAAGTTCTGACCCCGAACGCTTGATCCGGCTCCACGGACGGGAAAGGGTCGCCCTGGGCGGCTCTTTTTCGTTTCTCACGACCGTCGGCGGCCCAGCGGCAGCGGGATGGCGCGGGCGCCGCAAGCGATGGCCAGCCCCTGCGGCACCAGCGCCGCCAGCGCCGGATCGTCCTGCAAAAGCCCGCCGGTATAGGCGCCGAAGGCCGGCAGCAGCAGGTGATCGCCGCCCAACAGGAAGGCGCGCCGCCGCTCTCCGGCCAGCCGCACGGCGGGGTGGAAATGGCCCGATATGTCCGGCCCCTGCCCCGCCTGGTGCCGCAGCGTGACCCGGCCCAGCCGCAGGCTGTCCGCCGCCCGGCCCGGCAGGCCCGCGGGCGCGCCGGGATCATGGTTGCCGCCGATCCAGACCCAGTCCCGCCCCCGCGCCAGCCGGGCCAGGGCGCCGGCGACCAGCGGGTCCAGCGCCTCGGCCGCCGCCAAGTCGTCGAAACCGTCGCCCAGGCTGACCACCACCTGCGGGTCCAGCGCCGCGATTTCGGCCGCCAGCCGCTCCAGCGTCGCCAGCCCCTCGTAAGGCGGCAGCAGCGGGCCGCCGCGCCGGGCCATGCGCTCGGACTTGCCCAGGTGCAGGTCGGCCACGACCAGCCAGCCGCCCATCCCCCACCACAGCACGCCCGAGGCTCGCGCATCCAGCCGCAAGCCATGGAAATCAAAGACGTATCCGCTCATGCGATCCTTTCCAGCCCGGCGTCGCGCATCAGTGCCTCGGCCTCGATCTGCGCCAGCCGCTCGCGGCCCTCGCCGCGGATCGGCACCCGGCCGACCTCCAGCAGCAAGGGCGCGGCCATGGGCGAAACGCGGTCCAGCATCCGATGCTCGCGCCGGGGCGAGCGGTCCAGCATCTCCTCGATCCGGCCGAAATCGACAAGGCCCCGCCCCGCCTCCTCGGCGGTGATGCGCAGCATCAGGTGGCCGGGGTCGTATTTGCGCAGGGTGTCGTAAAGGATGTCGCTGGAAAATGTCGCCTGCCGCCCGCTCTTGCGTTGGCCGGGCATGTTGCGCTGGATCAGCCCAGCGACAGTGGCGACATTGCGAAAGGTGCGCTTCATCACCGCATTCCCGCCCAGCCAGTCGCCCAGGCCCGCCCGCAGCCGCGCCCGGTCCAGCAGCGGCGTGGGATCGCACAGCGGGTCCAGCGACCAGACCAGCAGCGCGTAATCGGTCGACAGGAACCCCAGCGGGCCCAGCCCCTCCTCCTCCATCTCGCGGGTCAGCAGCAGGCCCAGCGTCTGCAAGGCATTGCGACCGGCGAAACCGTAAAGCGCGAAATGCCACAGCCCGGCATGGGGAAAGCTTTCGGACAGCAGCAGCCCCGGTTCCGGCAGGACCGAGACCTCGGCCTGCAAGCCCAGCCAGTCCCGCGTCTGCGCGGGCAAGGCATCGTGCCGCGACGGATCGCCGATCAGCGCCAGCACCCGATGCGAAAGCTGCGTGGACATGGCCAGCTTGACGCCGGAATAGACCGCGATCTTGGGCTGCCGCGTCGGGTCGGGCGTGACCTCGATCACCATCTCGCGCATCGCATCCATGCGCACCACCCGCCCGCCGATCAGGAAGCTGTCGCCCGGCGTCAGGCTGGCAGCAAAGGCTTCCTCGACCTCGCCCAGGGGCGCCCCGCCGCGGCCGCGCAGGCGGACCTTCATCATCTCGGCCTCGACGATGGTGCCGACATTCATCCGCAGCAGCTTCGCCGCCCGCGCGTCGCGCAGATGCCACAGGCCCCCGCGCAGCATCAGCCGCTGCCAGCGGTCATAGGCGCGCAGGGCATAGCCCCCGGTCGCGGCGAAATCCAGGCAGGCGTCGAAATCGGCACGGGAAAGCCCGCGATAGGGGCCGGCGGTGGCGACCTCGGCATAAAGCGCATCGGCATCGAAGGGCGCAGCGCAGGCAGTCAACAGGATATGCTGGCACAGCACATCGAGCGGCCCCGGCCCGCGCGGATCGCCATCCAGGTCGCGCACCCGCACCGCCTCCAGCGCGGCGACGCATTCGATCTGCTCGAAACGGTTCGCCGGCACGATCCGCGCCTTCGAGGGCGCATTATAGCGATGGTTCGCCCGACCGATGCGCTGCACCAGCCGCTTGACGTTCTTGGGCGCGCCGACCTGGATCACCAGGTCCACCGCGCCCCAGTCGATGCCCAGGTCCAGGCTGCCGGTCGCCACCACGGCACGCAATTCGCCCGCCGCCATCGCCGCCTCGACCCGCGCCCGCTGCTCGCGCGCCAGGCTGCCGTGGTGCAACCCGATGGGCAGGTTCTCGTCATTCGCGGCCCAAAGCGCCTGGAAGAACAGCTCGGCCTGGGCGCGGGTATTGATGAAGATGATGGTGGTGCGCGCAGCCTTCACCGCCGCCAGCACCTCGGGGATGGCATGATGCCCGCCACCGCCGGACCAGGGCGCAGGCCGCACGGTGGCCAGCATGGCGATGTCGGGATCGGGGCCGGGATCGGCCTCGACCACCGTCACCGGCGCGGCGCCTGCCATGAACCCGGCCAGCGCCTGCGGATCCTCGACCGTCGCCGACAGGCCCGTCACCCGCAGCCCCGGCGACAAGGCCCGCAGCCGCGCCAGGCCCAGCATCAGCTGGTCGCCGCGCTTGCTTTCCGCCAGGGCGTGCAATTCGTCCAGCACCACCCGGCGCAAACCGCCAAAGATCGCCGGCGCCTCGGGATAGCTCAGCATCAGGGCCAGGCTCTCGGGCGTGGTCAGCAGGATCTCGGGCGGATCGACGCGCTGGCGCCGGCGCTGGCTCTGCCCGGTGTCGCCGGTCCGGTCCTCGACCCGCACCCCCAGCCCCAGTTCCGCCACCGGCCGCGCCAGGTTGCGGCCGATGTCGGCAGTCAATGCCTTCAGCGGCGAGACGTAAAGCGTATGCAGCCCGCCCCGCGCCGCTTCTCTGTTGCCCAAATACCCATCCGGCCGCGCCGCCTGCGCCAGCTCCACCAGCGAGGGCAGGAACCCCGCCAGCGTCTTGCCGCCGCCGGTCGGCGCGATCAGCAGGCTGTCGCCCGTCGCCGCCAGCAGCGCCAGCTGATGCGGATGCGGCTGCCAGCCCTGGCGCGCGAACCAGTCCTGGAACGCGGGCGGCAGGATCACAGCGTCGCCTCGAGCGTTTCCAGACGGTCCGCCTCGGCCGCCGGCTTGTCCCAGCGGATGCGGCTGATGCGGGGAAAGCGCATGGCCACGCCCGAACGATGCCGGGCCGAGCGGTTCAGCCCCTCGAAGGCCACCTCGACCACCAGCTTCGGCGCCAGCGCCCGGACCGGCCCGTAGCGCTCGACGGTGTTCTGGCGCACGAAGCGATCCAACTCGCGCAGCTCGGCATCGGTAAAACCGAAATAAGCCTTGCCGACCGGCACCAGTTCACCGCCGTCCCACAGGCCAAAGGTGAAGTCGGAATGAAAGCCCGAGCGCTTGCCATGGCCGCGCTGCGCATAGATCAGCACCGCGTCGACCACCATCGGGTCGCGCTTCCACTTGAACCAGGGCCCGCGCGGCCGGCCGGCGACATAGGTCGAATCGCGGCGCTTGACCATCACCCCCTCGATCACCGCCGCGGGCGGCTCGGCGCGCAGCGCGGCCAGGTCTTCCCAGGTGGCGAAGTCCAACAGCGGCGAGATGTCGATGCGGGTGCCGAAAGCCACCGCCTCCAGCACCCTGCGGCGCGCCTCCAGCGGCTCGGCACGCAGATCGCGGCCGTCCCACAGCAGCAGGTCGTAAAGCCGCAAGCCCGCCGGGTGGCTGGCCAGCAGGCCCTTGCCGACGGTCTTGCGGTTCAGCCGCTTTTGCAACTCGCCGAAGGGCGCGACCTCGCCCTCGCGGCGCACGATCAGCTCGCCATCGGCGCTGCCGTGGAAATCCATCGCCTCGATCACGTCGGGAAAGGCGTGCGAGATGTCCTCGCCGGTGCGGGAATAAAGCCGCCGCATGCCGCCTTCGGCCACCGCCTGCACGCGGATGCCGTCCCATTTCCATTCCGCGAAATAATCGCCGGGCTCCAGCGCCCGCAATTCGTCCAGGTCGGTCGGCGTCGACAGCATCACCGGGCGAAACGGCGCCAGCGCCGCGCTTTCCGGCCGCGCCCCGCCGCCCAGCCAGCCGAACAGCGGCGCATAGGGCGGCGTAAGCCCGTGCCAGATCTCCTCGATCTCGGGGACCGAGGGCACGCCCATCGCCGCCAGCGCCATCCGCGCCATGCGGGCCGAGACGCCCACGCGCAGGTTGCCGGTGGCGAGCTTCAGGAAGGCCAGCCGCTCGGACGGGCCCAGCCGGTCCAGCAACGCAGCGATGGCGCCGGGCAGCGCCGCCTTGCCGGTGCCCTGCAACAAGGCCACCGCCTGGGACAGCGAGGGGTCGTCCTCGGCCCCCTCGGGCCAGACCAGCGCGATGGTCTCGGCCAGGTCGCCGACGAAATCATAGCTCAGCGCCAGAAGCTCGGCATCCACCCGCTCGGCCGCCAGGGTCCGCAGAAGCGAGGGCGTGACCCGGCGCAACGCCAGATCGCCGGTCAGCGCCGCCAGGGCCCAGCCGCGATCCGGGTCCGGCGTGCGCTCCAGATAGTGCTGCAAAAGCTGCAGCTTGGCATTGCGCGCCGGCGTGAAGGCCAGCCGTTCCAGCAGGGCGGCAAAACCCTTCATTCCGCCTCGTCCTCGTAGCCGACCAGCCGCAGCGGCCGGGCGGGGATCTGCGCCAGTTCGCACCAGCGCATCACGCCCTCTTCGGCGCCATGCGTGACCCAGACCTCGGACGGCGCCAGTTCAGCCAGCGTGCCGGTCAGCGCCGGCCAGTCGACATGGTCGCTGATGACCAGCGGCAGTTCGACCCCGCGCTGCCGCGCCCGCGCCCGCACCGCCATCCACCCCGAGGCAAAGCCGATCACCGGGTCGCGGAACCGCTGCACCCAGGGGCTGGCGAATGCCGAGGGCGGGGCGATCACCAGCTGCGCCGCCACATCCTCGGCCGTGGCGGGCACCAGCGCGCCCAGGTCGATGCCGCGGGAGGTATAGAAATCGCACAACGCCTTCAGCGCGCCATGGATGGCGATGGGCGCGTCATAGCCGGCCTCGCGCAGCAGCGCGATGACATGCTGCGCCTTGCCCAGGGCATAGGCGCCGATCAGGTGCGGGCGGTCGGGAAACTCTGCCATGCTGGCCAGAAGCTTGGCCACCTGCACCGCCGGGTCGGGAAAGCGGAATACCGGCAGGCCGAAGGTCGCCTCGGTCACGAAGACGTCGCAGGGCACCGGCTGGAAGGGCGCGCAGGTCGGGTTCGGCTGGCGCGCGTAATCGCCCGAGACGACGATGCGGCAACCGCCGGCCTCGACAGAGATCTGGCTCGATCCCAGCACATGCCCGGCCGGGTGGAAGCCGACGGTGACGCCGCCGATACGCGTCTCGGCCTCGGCCAACTGGGTCGCGCCGGCAAAGCCGTCGCCCATGCGCAGCCGCATGATCTCCAGCGTCTCGGCCGTGGCCATGACCGCGCCATGGCCGAAACGGGCGTGGTCGGAATGGCCATGGGTGATCAGCGCGCGCTCGACCGGACGCAGCGGGTCGATGTGAAAACCGCCCTCGGGGCAGAAAAGGCCGGCTTCGGTCGGGAACAGGATGGAATCGGCGCGCATGACCCGAAGATGTAGAACATTTCGTGAAAATCAAGCCGGCGCCAGCGGCCGGCCCTCGAAGATCGTCTCCATCGAGAAAACGCCGGTGACGCGTTCCAGATCCATGTCGGCGATCAGTTGCTTGTAAAGCGCGTCATAACCCGCCATGCCGCCCACCACCGCCTTGGCCATATAGTCCCATTCGCCGCCGATGCGGTGGAACTCGGTGATCTGCGGCAGCGATTCGATGCGGGCGCGAAAGCGCCGCGCCCAGGCGTCGTCATGATGGCGGGTGCGGATCATGACAAAGACCGTCAGCCCCAGCCCCAGCGCCGCCGCGTCGATGACGGCGCGGCTGCCTTGCAGCACGCCGGCCTCGGTCAGCCGCTGCAGGCGCCGCCAGCAGGCGTTCTGCGACAGGCCCACCCGCTCGGCCAGCTCGCGCTGCGACAGGCTGGCATCGCGTTGCAGCAGCGCCAGAAGGCGGTTGTCGATTTCGTCGATGGAAGAGGTCTTGTCGTTCATTTGACAACCGATCAGTGGGATACTGGCAGATATTCAGAATGATTTCTCGCCAGCGGCGGGTCAAGATGCGCGCATGAAGACGAGGAATCCGATGCCGCCTTTCGACAGCTATCTCGCCCGGCTGGGCGACGACCCGATGCAGGTGATCCATGACGGCGTGATCGGCCGCGACGCGGTGATCGACGGCCCCTTCGGGCCGCGCCGGATGATCTATGCCGATTACATCGCCTCGGGCCGGGCGCTGCGGCCCATCGAGGACTGGGTGATGGAGAACGTCCTGCCCTGGTATGCCAACAGCCATACCGAGGCCAGCCATTGCGGCGGCACCATGACCCGGATGCGCCGCGCGGCGCGCGAGGCGATCGGCTTTTGCACCCATGCCGGGGCGGAACATGCGGTGATCTTCACCGGCTCGGGCGCGACGCAGGGCATCAACCGGCTGGTGCATCTCATGGCCGCCGGGCCGGGAACGACGGTGCTGATCGGGCCTTACGAGCATCACTCGAACATCCTGCCCTGGCGCGAAAGCAAGGCCGAGGTGGTGACGATCCCCGAGGCCGCGACCGGCGGGCCGGACCTGGCGGCGCTGCGGCAGGCGCTGGCGCGCGCGGGCGGCCCGGTGATCGGCAGCTTCTCGGCCGCCTCGAACGTCACCGGCACGCTGACCGACATGGCCGAGGTCACGCGCATCCTGAAGGCGGCAGGGGCCAGGGTGGTCTGGGACCAGGCCGGCGGCGCGCCCTATCTGCCCATCGACATGCGGCTGGGCATGGATGCGGTGGCGATCTCGCCGCACAAGTTCATCGGCGGGCCCGGCGCCTCGGGCATCCTGATTCTGCGCCGCGACACGGTGCTGGCCGGTCGCCCCACCCTGCCCGGCGGCGGCACGGTGCGCTTCGTCTCGCCCCAGGGCCACGATTATGCGCCGTCGCTGGAGGCGCGCGAGGAAGGCGGCACCCCGAACGTGATCGGCGACATCCGCGCTGCGCTGGTCTTTCTGACCAAGGCCGCCGTGGGGCAGGACGCCATCGACGCGCGCAATGCCGAATGGCTGGCGCTGGGGATGGCGCGGCTGCGGAACCATCCGCGGATCGAGCTGCTGGGCAACCCGGACGCGCCGCGCCTGCCCTTCTTCAGCTTCCGCATCCGTGACGGGCGGGGCGGCTTTGTCCACCAGCAACTGGCGACGCGGATGTTGTCGGACCTTTACGGCGTGCAGGCGCGCGGCGGCTGCGCCTGCGCCGGGCCCTATGTCCATCACCTGCTGGGGCTGGGCCCCGAGGATTCGGCCCGGCTGCGCGCCGCGATCCTGGCCGGGGACGAGATCGAGAAGCCCGGCTTCGTGCGGCTGAACCTGTGCTGGGCGGCCCCGCGCGCCGAGGTCGAGGCGATCCTGGATGCCGTCTGCGACCTGGCCAACCACGCGGCCGACCACCTGGCGCATTACCGCTGCGACCGCGCCACCGCGATCTTCACCCCGGTTGCGGCCGCCTAGCGCAGGGGCGCGAGATATAGTCCCGCACCAGGGCCACCCGGCGCGGGCGAAAGCTGGTGCCGCCGGGACGCATGGCTCGGATGCGCGGCACGTGAAAGGTGCGGAAATCCTGCCGCAGCGTGCAATGCGCCAGCAGCATCATGTGATTGTCGCTGTAGCTGAGGCCCAAGGGCCAGATCTCGCGCGTCGTGGCGGCGTCCTGCAGGTCGAGATAGTCGATGACCAGGCTGCGCTCTTCCCACAGCGCCTCGCGCAGCAGCGCCATGTCCACCTGCGGGCTGGGACGCTGCGCCGGTTCGCGAAACAGGCGCATGGTGGTGTGCATGGCGTGCCGGCCCTGGCTTTCGGGCAGGGTGGCGATGATGCGGGCCAGCGCATCCTCGCCCGCGCGGGTCAGTTCGGGATCGCCCAGCGTGCGCAGGCCCGAGACGGCCAGCAGCAGCGCCTCGATCTCCAGCCGCGAAAAGCTTTGCGGCGGCAGGGCCGGGTCCTCGGTCAGCGCATAGCCCAGCCCCGCCTCGCCGTCGATCAGCGCGCCGCCGGCGCGCAGCGTGGCGATGTCGCGGTAAAGCTGGCGGCGCGAGACGCCGGTCTCCTCGGCCAGCCGCGCGGCCGTCACCGGCGCGGGCAGGCGGCGCAGCGCATCCATCAGGCGCATCAGCCGGTCGGTGCGGGACATGCTGTCACCTTCTGTCAGGGGCCCTGCGCCATTCTGCCCCCGTCAACACAGGAGGCCAAGATGCCGACCCTATACCACGCCCCGAAAAGCCGCTCGTCGAGCATCCTTGCCCTGCTGGACGAGTTGGGCATCCTCGACAAGATCGAGATCCGCCATGTCACGATCCCGCGCCAGGACGGCTCGGGCGGGCGCGACCCGGCGAACCCGCATCCCGAGGGCAAGGTGCCCTATCTGGTCGATGGCGAGGATCACCTGCGCGAACGCGGCGCCATCATCCTGTATCTGACCGACATGTTCCCCGAGGCGGGGCTGGGCCCGCTGCCGGGCAATCCCAGGCGCGGCCAGTATCTGAGCTGGCTCAGCTGGTATCAGGGCGTGCTGGAGCCGGTGGCGATCCTGAACTTCTTCAAGATCCAACATCCGGCGCTGGAGGCGACCTTCCGCGACTACGACACCGCGATCCGGCGGCTGGACGAGGTGCTGGGCAAGCAGCCCTGGCTGCTGGGCGACCGCTTCTCGGGCGCCGACCTGCTGATCGCCAGCCCCTTCCTGTTCTTTGGCGAGGGGATGCCGCGCACGCCCGCCATCGACGACTGGGCGCGGCGGGTTCAGTCGCGCCCCTCGATGGCGCGGGCGGCGGAACTGGACGGCTGAGGCGCCGCCGCGGCGGCGGCGGGCAGCTTGGCCAGCTGCACCATCAGGATGCCCGCCGCCACGATCAGCGCGCCGATCACGTCCGAGGCGCCGAACCGCTCGCCCAGCAAAGCGGCGGCGATGGCGACGCCGAAGATCGGCGACAGGAAATGAAAGGTCGCCGCCCGCACCGCGCCGATGCGGTTGACCAGCCGGAACCACAGCCAGGTCGCGCCGATGCCCGGCGCGATCACCGTATAGGCAAAGGCCCAGAGCAGGCCCGCGCTCCATTCCACCGGGCGGCCCCATTCCATCAGCACGGCCGGGACCAGCAGCAGGCCGGCGCCGACCGCCATCTGCAGCCCGACGATCATCATCATGTTGCGGCTGCCCCCGGCCCCGCGCGCCGCCAGCGTGGCAAAGGTCAGCGCCACCATGCCGATCAGGCACAGGATCACCCCCGGCACGTCCAGCCCGTGCCGGAGCCGCACCCCCATGATCAGCGTGACCCCGGCCACCCCCGCGACCAGCCCGGCCACGGCGATGGGGCGCAGCCGCTCGGCATAGAGCAGCCAGCCCAGGAAGGCCACGGCCAGCGGCATCATCGAGGCGATGATGGCCGAGACGGATGCCTCGACATATTGCATCGCGACCCAGCTGAAGCCCAGGTAAAGCGCGTTCTGGCACAGGCCGAACAGGACCACCGTGCGCCATTCGGCCCGGCTGAGGCGCCAGTTCTGGCCCATGGCGCGGGCCAGCGGGATCGCGACCATGGCGGACAGGCCGAAGCGGATGACCAGCGCGGTCAGCGGCGGCGCGGCCGTGACGATCATGCGCGTCGAGGTAAAGGCCGAGGCCCAGACGACCGCAAAGCCGAAGCCCATCAGAATGGCCCTGAAATCCATGTCGCCCCCCCCTGCCCGCACCCCCATGGGCTAGCAGATGGGCCGGCGGGCGCAAGGGCCGGAAACGACAGAAGCCGCGCAGGTCATGCGCGGCCCCTTCTGCGGCGAAAGCCGGGATCAGGCGTTCAGGCTGTCCTTCAGCGCCTTGGCGATGGTGACCTTGACCACCTTGTCGGCGGGCTTCGTCATCATCTCCTGGGTTTGCGGATTGCGGACCTGACGCTCGGGGCGGGTGCGGCAGGCAACCTTGCCGATGCCCGGCAGGGTGACGGCACCACCTTCGGCGACCGTGCGCGACACGACGGCCGAAAGCGCGTCCAGAGCCGCCGCGGCGGTCTTCTTGTCGCTGCCCATTTCATCGGCCAGCGTGGCGACGAGCTGGGTCTTGGTCATCGGTTTCGAAGCGGCCTGGGCCATATTCTGTCTCCTCGTTGTTCCCCGTTCGGGAAATTTTCGGACGCCACCTTGGCGGCACGCTTGCCGCTACACAAGCTTTTTAAGCGCAGATCAAGCTTTTTCGGCGTCTTTCCCCAGCAAACGCTGCGAAATTCGTCGCCAAGGGCCCTATTCTAGAGAAAGGCGGTCTCGTTGAACGAGCGCAACTTGCGCGAGTGGATGCGCTCCAACGGCGTCTCGCGCAGCTTTTCCATGGCCCGGATGCCGATCAGCAGGTGGTTCGCGACCTGGGTGCGATAGAAATCCGTGGCCATGCCGGGCAGCTTCAACTCGCCGTGCAGCGGCTTGTCGCTGACGCACAGGAGCGTGCCATAGGGCACGCGAAAGCGGAACCCGTTCGCGGCGATGGTGGCGCTTTCCATGTCCAGCGCGATGGCGCGCGATTGCGACAGCCGCTGCACCGGGCCGGACTGGTCGCGCAGTTCCCAGTTGCGGTTGTCGATGGTGGCCACCGTGCCGGTGCGCATGATGCGCTTGAGCTCATAGCCCTCCAGCTGCGTGACCTCGGCCACCGCCTCTTGCAGGGCGACCTGCACCTCGGCCAGGGCCGGGATCGGCACCCAGACCGGCAGGTCGTCGTCCAGCACGTGATCCTCGCGCAGATAGGCATGGGCCAGGACGAAATCGCCCAGGCTCTGGCTGTTGCGCAGCCCGGCGCAATGGCCGACCATCAGCCAGGCATGCGGGCGCAGCACGGCGATATGGTCGGTCGCGGTCTTGGCGTTCGAGGGGCCGACGCCGATATTGACCAGGGTGATGCCGTCGCCGTCCGCGCGCTTGAGGTGATAGGCCGGCATCTGCGGCATCTTGGCGCCGGTGGCGATGATGTCCTCGGGGCGTTCCAGGACCTGGTTGCCCGGCGCGACGAACTCGGTATAGCCCGAATGCGGATCGGCCAGCGCCCGGCGGGCGAAAAGCTCGAACTCGTCCACGTAGAACTGGTAGTTCGTGAACATCACGAAATTCTGGAAATGCTCGGGCAGGGTCGCGGTGTAATGCGCCAGCCGCGCCAGCGAGTAGTCGACGCGCTGCGCGGTAAAGGGCGACAGCGGATGGCTGCCGTCCGGGTTCGGCCCGGCGGTGCCGTTGACGATGTCGTCGTTCATCGTGTTCAGGTCCGGCACGTCGAAGACGTCGCGCAGCGAATAGTCCAGCACGCCTTCCTGCGGCACGTTCAGGTCGCTTTGCGTGGCCACGGCGAAATGCACCGGCATCGGCGTGCCGCTTTCGCCGATCGCCACCGGCACGCCGTGGTTGCGCATCAAAAGCCCGATCTGCTCGGTCAGGTAGCCGCGGAACAGGTCCGGCCGGGTGATCGAGGTCGAATAGGTGCCCGGCAGCGCGACATGGCCGAAGGACAGCCGCGAATCCGTCTTGGAATGGATCGGCACGGTCATGCGCAGTTCCGGGTAGAAGGCGCGATAGCGCGCCGCCGGCCGGCCGCCCTTCAGCGTGGCAAGGAAATGGTCCAGCAGGAAATGCGAGGCGCGCTCGTAAAGCTCGACCAGCCGGGCGACGGCAGCGGCCGGGTCGTCGAAATAGACGCGCTCGGCGGGCTCGGGCGTCTCGATGGGAAGTCTCCGGCTGTCGGTCAACATGCGCGCTCTCCAGTTTCGGCGGAGAGTGCCAGCGCGGCGGCGGGCTGGCAAGCCGGCACCGGACGCCTTATCTGGGGAAGGCAAAGGAGTGATGCGCATGGAATTTTCCATTCTCGATCTGGCGGTGGTGGCCGAGGGCTCGGACGCGCGCCAGGCCATCGCCAATTCCGTGGCATTGGCGCAAGCCGCCGAGGGCTGGGGCTACAGCCGCTTCTGGCTGGCCGAACATCACAACATGCCGGGCATCGCCAGTGCCGCCACCTCGGTGCTGATCGGCCATGTGGCGGACCATACCCGGACGATCCGCGTCGGCGCCGGCGGCGTCATGCTGCCCAACCACGCGCCCCTGGCCATCGCCGAACAGTTCGGCACGCTGGCGACGATCCACGGGCCGCGCATCGACCTGGGCCTGGGCCGCGCGCCGGGCGGCGACGGGGCGGTGATGCATGCGCTGCGCCGGTCCCTGCAGGGCAACCAGGATTTTCCGAACGACGTGGTCGAGCTCATGCACTATCTCGGCCCGCCCCGCCCCGGCGTCCCGGTCGCGGCCCATCCGGGCCAGGGCACGAATGTCCCGGTCTGGATCCTCGGCTCGTCGCTTTACGGCGCGAGCCTCGCCTCGGCGCTTGGCCTGCCCTATGCCTTCGCCAGCCATTTCGCCCCCGGCGACCTCGAGGACGCGCTGCGGCTTTACCGCGAGCGGTTCCAGCCCACCGAGTTCGGCCAGGCGCCGCGCTTCATGCTGGCGGTGAACGTCATCGTCGCCGACAGCGACGCCGAGGCGCAGCGGCTGCGCAGCAGCCAGCAGATCAGCTTCGCCCGGCTGCGGCTGGGCATGCCGGGCCTGCTGCCGCCGCCGGTCGACGACGTGCTGGAGGCGATCCCGGTGCGCATCCTGCCCACGGTCAACGCCGCGCTGGCGGTCAGCGCCGTCGGCAGCCCCGATACCGTCGCCGCCGAACTGGACCGGCTGATCGCCCGCCACCAGCCCGACGAGCTGATCCTGGTCGGCAATATCTACGACCAGGCCGCGCGGCACCGCTCCTTCGCCATGGCGGCCGAGATCCTGCGGGCGCGCGCATGACGAGGATGCTGGTTTTCGGCCACGGCTATTCCGCCGGCTTCCTGACGCCCCTGCTGCTGGCCGAGGGCTGGCATGTCACCGGCACCACCCGCGCCGCCACCGATCGCGTGGCGCAGGCCGGCGCCCAGCCGCTGCGCTGGCCGGGGCAAGAGGATGACGTGCGCCGCGCCATCGCCCAGGCCGACGCGATCCTGGTCTCGGTCGGGCCGGAACGGGGCGCGGACCCGGTCCTGGCCGCCTTCGGGGCCGAGATCGCGGCGGCGCGGCCGGGCTGGCTGGGCTATCTTTCCACCACCGGCGTCTATGGCGACCGGGAGGGCGGCTGGGTGGACGAGGACACGCCCTGCACCCCCTCGACCCGGCGCGGGCGCGAACGGGTCGCGGCCGAGCAGGGCTGGCAGCGGCTCGCCGCCGAACACGGCCTGCCGCTGCACATCTTTCGCCTGGCCGGGATCTATGGGCCGGGGCGCGGCCCCTTTGCCAAGGTCAGGGCGGGCATGGCGCGGCGCATCGTCAAGCCCGGCCAGGTCTTCTCGCGTATCCATGCCGAGGACATCGCCCAGGTGCTGCTGGCCTCGATCCACGCGCCGCAGCCGGGCGCGATCTACAATGTCTGCGACGACGACCCGGCCCCGCCCGAGGCGGTGATCGGCCATGCCGCGGAGCTGCTGGGCCTGCCCCTGCCCCCCGCCGAGGATTACGCGAGCGCCGAGATGACCCCCATGGCGCGCAGCTTCTATGCCGAGAACAAGCGCGTCGCCAACGACCGCATCAAGCGCGAGCTGGGCGTGACCCTGCGCTATCCCGACTATCGCGCCGGGCTGGCCGCACTGGCCCGCGCCGAGGGGATCGAGGCCTAGCAGGCTGCTGAAAAAGGATTTTGAGAGGGCGACGCAGCGGAAATCGTTCTGGATCCAGCTGATATCGGCCCGAAAATGGGGTGTTTTCGGCAAATTTGAGGCGGATTTCCCGGTTCCCCGCCCGCGCTGTCCTGTCGCAAGGACTTTTTCAGCAGCCTGCTAGGGCGCGATCGAGCAGCAGCCCGTCAGCATGCGCGAGGGCTGCTCCTGCCCGTCCAGGATCACCGCGACGGCCAGGGCATAGCTGCGGTCCGACATGCCGTCCGAACATTGCTCGGGCCGCAGGAAGGCGGTCAGCCGGCCCTTGTCGTCGCCGGCGATGATGCCGCGCGTGGGCTCGCCCTCGATGCCGCGATCCATGACCTTGCGCAGCGAAAGCTGGCGCTCGGGCTGGTCGGGCTCGCTGAAGACCAACCCCTTCTGCACGGTCTTGACCGACCAGAAGGGCTCGGTCCCGCTGCAATGCAGCGCCAGCGGCAGCTCGGCCGGTTTCCACACCGTCGCCTGCGGCTTGAGAAAGCGCAGCGCGACCCAGCCCGTGGTCTCGCCCACGTTCACCCGGCCCCATTTGCCGCTGGCGTCGCGGGAAAGCAGTTCCACGCCCTTGGCGGTCGAGGCGAGCCGGCCGATGACCTTGGCCTTGCCGTCCGGCGCCTCGCGCACGTTCAGCGTGTCCCAGGTCTCGACCACGGTGACGTCGAACAGGTTGGGCAGATGATCCTGCGCCTGCACCGCCAGGGGCGCGGCAAGGGCAAGGCCGGTCAGAAGGATACGCAGCATTTTCACCTCTCAGGCCCGTTTCGCCAGCGCCACGCCCAGGACTTCCAGCACCTTGGCCTCGATGTCGGGGGCGGACATGCGGGCGTCGCGATACATGGCCTCGGGGCTGGCATGGTCGATGAACGTGTCGGGCAACACCATCTGGCGGAAGCGCAGCCCGCCGTCGAAGACGCCCTCGTCCGCAAGCAACTGCGCGACCAGGCTGCCGAAGCCGCCGACCGCGCCCTCCTCGATGGTGATCAGTGCCTCATGCGTGCGGGCAAGGCGCAGGATCAACGCGCGGTCCAGCGGCTTGGCGAAGCGGGCATCGACCACCGTGGGCGAGATCCCGCGCGCAGAAAGCGCCTCGCGCGCGCGCATGACCTCGGCAAGCCGGGTGCCAAAGGACAGGATGGCGACGCGCTTGCCCTCGGCGACGACCCGGCCCTTGCCGATCTCCAGCACCTCGCCGCGCTCGGGCATCTCGACGCCGGTGCCCTCGCCGCGCGGATAGCGGAAGGCGATGGGGCCTTCGTCATGGGCGGCGGCGGTGGCGACCATATGCACCAGCTCCGCCTCGTCCGCGGCGGCCATCACCACCATGCCGGGCAGGTTCGCCAGGAAGGCGATGTCATAGGCGCCGGCATGGGTGGCGCCATCGGCCCCGACCAGACCGGCGCGGTCGATGGCAAAGCGCACCGGCAGGCGCTGGATCGCCACGTCATGCACGACCTGGTCGTAGCCGCGCTGCAGGAAGGTCGAATAAAGCGCGCAGAAGGGCTTCATCCCCCCCGCCGCCAGCCCGGCCGAGAAGGTCACGGCATGCTGTTCGGCAATGCCCACGTCGAAGCAGCGGCGCGGGAAACGCTCGGCCATCAGGTTCAGCCCGGTGCCGTCCGGCATGGCGGCGGTGACGGCGACGATGCGGGCGTCGCGGCTGGCCTGATCGACCAGCGCGCGGGCGAAGACCGAGGTATAGCTGGGCGCGTTCGACTTGGCCTTGGCCTGCGTCCCGGTCTCGACATCGAATTTCGCCGTGGCATGGCCCTTGTCGGCGGCGCGCTCGGCCGGGGCATAGCCCTTGCCCTTGCGGGTCACGACATGCAGCAGCACCGGCCCCGTCGCCCGCGCCTTGACCGTGCGCAGAAGCGGCAGAAGCTGGTCGAGGTCATGGCCGTCGACCGGGCCGATATAGGAAAAGCCCAGTTCCTCGAACAGCGTGCCGCCGACGGCCATGCCCTTGAGCATCTCCTTGGCGCGGCGCGCGCCCTCTTGCAGGCTGGGCGGCAGGAAGCCGACGGCGCCCTTGGCCACGGCCTTCAAGTCCTGGAACGGCCCCTCGGCGTAAAGCCGGGTCAGATAGCGCGACAGCGCCCCGGTCGGGGGCGCGATGGACATCTCGTTGTCGTTCAGCACCACGAACAGCCGCTTGCCCAGGTCGCCGGCGTTGTTCAGCGCCTCGAAGGCCATGCCCGCGCTCATCGCGCCGTCGCCGATCACCGCGATGGCATCGCCCGGATCGCCGCCCAGCTCGCGCGCCATGGCAAAGCCCAGCGCCGCGCTGATCGAGGTCGAGCTGTGCCCGGCCCCGAAAGGATCATAGGCGCTTTCCGACCGCTTGGTGAAACCGGAAAGCCCGCCCTCCATCCGCAGGGTGCGGATGCGGTCGCGCCGCCCGGTCAGGATCTTGTGCGGATAGCATTGATGCCCCACGTCCCAGATGATCTTGTCGCGCGGCGCGTCGAAGACCGCGTGCAGCGCCACGGTCAGCTCGACCACGCCCAGGCCCGCGCCCAGATGGCCGCCGGTCACGGAAACGGCGCTGACCGTCTCGGCCCGCAGCTCGTCGGCAAGCTGGCGCAGCTCGCGATCGGTCAGATCCTTGAGGTCGGACGGCAGATGCACCCGGTCCAGGATCGGCGTCGCGGGGCGGTCGGAAGTCTCATGGGTCATGGCTTGCCCCTCTCCGGGCGGGCTGTCAGGCGTCGCGTTCGATAACGAAACGCGCGAGCTGCCGCAAGTTTCCTGCGCCCTCGCCATAGGCATCCAGGGCGGTTTCGGCGTCGCGGACCAGCGCGCGCGCCTTGTCCCGCGCGCCCTCCAGCCCCAAGAGCGAGACGAAGGTCGCCTTGTTCGCGGCCCCGTCCTTGCCGGTGCGCTTGCCGGTCTCGGCCTCGCTGCCGGTCACGTCCAGGATGTCGTCCTGGATCTGGAAGGCCAGGCCCAGGTTGCGGGCATAGTCCGCCAGCGGGCCGGGATCCTTGCCGGCCATGACCGCGCCGGCGGTGGCGGCGAACTGGATCAGCGCCCCGGTCTTCGCCTGCTGCAGCCGCGTGATGGCGGCAAGGTCCAGCGGCGCGGCGGCGGTCTCGGCGGCGATGTCCAGCGCCTGGCCCCAGACCATGCCGCGCCCGCCCGCCGCCTCCGAAAGGCCCCGCACCAGCGCCAGCCGCGCCTCGGGCGGGCCGATCTGCGGCTCGGTCAGCAGGCCGAAGGCCAGGCTTTGCAGCGCATCGCCGGCCAGGATCGCGGTCGCCTCGGACCATTGCACATGCACGGTCGGCAGGCCGCGGCGCAGGTCGTCGTCGTCCATCGAGGGCAGGTCGTCATGGACCAGGCTATAGGCATGCAGCGCCTCGACCGCCGCCGCGACCGGCAGTGCGGCCGCGTCGCCCAGGCCGAACAACCGCGCCGATTCCATGGCCAGGAAGGCGCGGATGCGCTTGCCGCCGGTGCAGGCATAGCGCATGGCATCGGCCAGCTCGCCCGCGGGCAGGCCGGCCATGGCCCCGTCCAGCGCGGCCTGGACCTGCGCCTTCACCTCGCCCAGGCGCTCCTGCATCACAGCCCCTCGGCCGGCGCGGTGCCCTGGGGCTGGCCGTTCGCGGCCAGCGTGATCCTTTCCACCCGCTCCTCGGCCTCGCGCAGGCGCTGGTCGCAATGCGCCCGCAGCAAGGCGCCGCGCTCGTAAAGCTTGATCGATTCCTCCAGCGTGGCCTCGCCATGCTCCAGCCGGCCGACGGTCGCCTCCAGCTCTTTCATCGCATCCTCGAAGGACATGTTCTCGATCTCGGTCACGCCGCAGTCTCCCTCAGCACATCGACATGGGCGCGCGCCGAGCGGCCCAGAGCGGCGAGATCATATCCGCCTTCCAGCGCCGATACCACCGGGGCCGAACAGGCGGCCGCCGTATCGCAGATCATCCGGGTAATGGCGGTGAAATCGGCCTCGTCCCACATCAGCGAGGCCAGCGGGTCCACGGCATGGGCGTCGAACCCGGCCGAGACCAGCACCAGCTGCGGCCGCCATGCCGCGACCCGGTCGCAGATCGCCGCCCAGGCGGCACGCGCCTCGTCCCCGCCGCTGCCCGGCGCCAGCGCGACATTGACGACCTGGCCATGCGCGCCCCGCTCGGCCGGCGCGCCGGTGCCGGGATAAAGCGGCACCTGGTGGGTCGAGGCGAACAGCGCCCGCTTCTCGTCCCACAGCACGTCCTGGGTGCCGTTGCCGTGATGCACGTCGAAATCCAGCACCGCCACCCGGTCCAGCCCGTGATGCTCCAGCGCCCGCTTGGCCCCGATCGCGACCGAGGACAGGATGCAGAACCCCATCGCCTTCATGCGCTCGGCATGGTGGCCGGGCGGACGCATGGCGACGAAGGCATTGGGTGCCTCGCCCGCCAGCACCGCATCCACGGCGGCGCAAACCCCGCCCGCGGCATGGCGCGCGGCCTCCAGGCTGCCCGGCGCCAGGTAGGTGTCCGAATCGAGCATGCTCCAGCCCTCGGCCGGCACCTTCCGCCGCAGCAGCGCCAGGTATTCGGCCGGATGGGCGCGCAGGATGTCCCGATCCGCCGCCTCGGGCGCCTCGCGCCGCCGCAGGTCGGCCCCCTCCAGCGCCGCCAGCACGGCATCCAGCCGGGCCACCTGCTCGGGATGGCTGGGCGGCGTCACATGCAAAAGCCCCGAGGGATGCGTATAAAGCAAGGTCATCGGCCCAAGGATTATGGACAGCCGCCCCGCCCGGCAAGGAAATGTTCCCGACCTGGCCGAAAATCCCGCCCCCCGGCAGGGCAAATGCCCATCAGGACCGCAATGGCGGCACCCCTCCCCCGGCTTCTTCCGTGGACAAATATCCTCGGGGGGAGGCCATCGGCCCCAGGCCGATGGACGGGGGGCAGACAGCCCCCCCGGCGACCGCGACGATGGACCGCCCTCAGGCCCTCAGCCGCTGCCCGTCATGGCCGGCGATGCGCACATCCATCAGCGTGCCCTCGGGCATGTCGCGGTCAAAGGCAACCTCGGTGAAATGCTCCGTCCGGCCCAGGCGCGGCCCCTCGGTCAGCACCATGCGCGCCGCGCCGACCTCGGCCTCAAGATGCCGGACCAGCGCCGCATCGCCCGCCGCCCGCAGCCGCGCCGCCCGCTCCCTGATCGCCGGGCCGGGCACGCACGGCATCCGCGCCGCGGGCGTGCCCTTGCGCGCCGAATAGGGGAACACATGCAGGAAGGTCAGCCCGCAATCCTCGACCAGCTTCAGGCTGTTGTCGAACATCGCCTCGGTCTCGGTCGGGAAGCCGGCGATGATGTCGGCACCAAAGACGATACCGGGCCGCAGCCGCCGCGCCTCCTCGCAAAAGCGGATGGCGTCGTCGCGCAGGTGGCGGCGCTTCATCCGCTTCAGGATCATGTCGTCGCCCGCCTGCAAGGACAGGTGCAGATGCGGCATCAGCCGCGGCTCGGTGGCAATGGCCAGCATCAGGTTCTCGTCCGCCTCGATCGAATCGATCGAGCTGATCCGCAGCCGCGGCAGGTCCGGCACCAGCCGCAGGATGCGCATGACCAGGTCGCCCAGCCGCGGCTGCCCCGGCAGGTCCGCCCCCCAGGAGGTCAGGTCCACCCCGGTCAGCACCACCTCGTTGAAGCCGCGGTCGCGCAGCCGCCGGATCTGGTCCACCACCACCCCGGCCGGCACGGAACGCGAATTGCCGCGGCCATAGGGGATGATGCAGAAGGTGCAGCGATGGTCGCAGCCGTTCTGCACCTGCACATAGGCGCGGTGCCGGCCGAAGCCGTCGATCAGGTGGCCCGCCGTCTCGCGCACGGACATGATGTCGTCGACCTGCACCTTCTCGGTCTCGCCGATCAGGTCGGGGGCCTGCATCGCGGCCCAGGTCGCGGGCTGCATCTTTTCATGGTTGCCGATGACCCGGCTGACCTCGGCCATGGCGGCAAAGGTCTCGGGCTCGGTCTGCGCCGCGCAGCCGGTGACGATGACCGGGGCGCCGGGATTTTCCCGCGCCAGCCGGCGGATCTCCTGCCGGGCCTTGCGCACCGCCTCGGCCGTCACCGCGCAGGTGTTCACGATCACCGCGCCCTGCAGCCCGGCGGCCTCGGCCATCTCGCGCATGGCCTCGGTCTCGTAGGCGTTCAGCCGGCAGCCGAGGGTCGCGAAAACCGGGGGCTTCATGTCCTTCATCCGCGCCAGACCCCGTCGAAGACATGCGCGGTCGGGCCGGTCATCCAGACCCCGTCCTCGCGCCAGTCGATCTCCAGCACGCCGCCCGGCACGTTGACCCTGACCCGCCGCCCGGTCAGCCCGCGCCTTGCGGCGGCGACGACGGCCGCGCAGGAACACGACCCCGAGGCCAGCGTGATGCCGGTGCCGCGCTCCCAGATGCGCAGGATGATCTCGCTGTCCGAGACGACCTGAACGATCTCGACATTCGTCCGCTGCGGATAAAGTGGATGATGCTCATGCGCCGGGCCGAAGCGGTCCAGGTCCACCGCCGCCGCATCGGGCACGAAGAAGGTCATGTGCGGATTGCCCATGCCGGTCGCCACCGGGTCGCCCTCGACGGGCAGGTGCAGCGTATCGACATCCCCGGCCAGCGGGATCCCGGCCCAGTCCAGCACCGGCGCACCCATGTTGACGCGGGTCAGGCGGTTCCCGGCATCCTCGGCCGCAAGCACGGCGTGGTCGGTGGCCAGCCGCAGCGCGGGGGCGCCGGTCTCGTCCATCAGGAAGCGCGCGACGCAGCGCGTGGCATTGCCGCAGGCCGCCGAGACCGAGCCATCGGCGTTGAAGAACACCAGCCGCGCATCGGCATTTTCGCTGGGCAGGATGACGGCAAGCTGGTCGAATCCGACGCCGCGATGGCGATCGGCGATGGCGGCCACGGTCGCGGCATCGGGCAGCGCGCCCGAGCGGCGGCTGTCGACGACGACGAAGTCGTTGCCGAGCCCGTGCATCTTCATGAAGGGCAGAGGGGTACCCTGACCGAGGTTTTGCTGGTGTTCCATGGCGCTGACATACTCCTGCCGAAAAGATTCTGCCAGAGGCGCGATTTTTCCGCTTGACCCTGTCAGCCGCCGACCGTAGTTAGCCCCCGTGCGATGGGCCCGTAGCTCAGTTGGTAGAGCAACTGACTTTTAATCAGTGGGTCACAGGTTCGAATCCTGTCGGGCTCACCACTGAACTTCCTTATATGACAAGCAGTTAGACGAAACTGCCTACGAGGCGGTTTGGGCGCTAACACCTCCCTGGGGGACACATGGGGGACAATTCAAAGCCGCTCAGGACGCTCCGAATCTAGCGCCAGCGCGCCGCGCACCACCCGGCCGCAATGGCCTCGGCCTCGTCGCAAAACCAGCGCTCGCCCCTGCTCTCATCGATCCGGGTCTTGGCATGGGCTGGCGACCAGGGCGTGTGATAGATCCGCTCGCCCTTGTTCGAGATGTTGCCCTTGATCGGACAGCCCTCGGGCGCCTCTGCGACAGCCCGCGCCCGGAGGTCGGCGCGATAGTCCCAGGCAGGCTGAGATTCGCTCTGTCAGACACCCCGGCCAGCGGAACGGGCCTGCCGGCGCTGTGCGAGCATTGTCGCACCCGAGCATTTCCATCTTTCTCGACCTGCGATTGTCGCTATTCCGCGATTCTGGGCAATCGGGTCGTCAGAAGGGTTGCCGTGGCTGGCTTTCGCGACGATCAGGAATCGCAACCTGCGGCTATTCGGTTGCTACTCTGCCGGGTGGGGGCAACCCTGAAGCCTTGCGTCCCAGCCGGAATACATGGATCAGTCGGAGCATGACGGACCCACAGGCCCCTGAAACGGCGAATCCATCGCATGTGGCAAGGCTGTGGCTGGCCCTGCTGCTGGCCCTGCTGGTCGTCATGTTGCCCGGACCACAGGTCACCGCGGCGGCAGGCCAGTCCCAGAAACTGACCGCGCCGGCCCTGACCCTGGCGGCGATCCACGGGCGCGACCTGATCGCCCGAAAGGATGCGGTGCAGATCCGCCCGCTGGCCGCGACGGCGCTGCCGCCACCGGAGCACCCGTCTCTTCCGCCGCGCATCGCGGCATCTCTCGCCTATGCCTATCAGCCGCAAACCGGTGTCTGTGCCGGCAGGCTCGCCCCCTGCGCCCGTGCACCCCCGTCCCTTCCCATGACCGCCTGACAGCATCCTGCCCCCGGTTCCGGGCTGGCAGATCATGACCCTTGCGTTCACGAAGGACGACAGATGACTTCCCACGAAGATGAACCGACCACGCGCCGGACACCTTTTGCCGAAAAACCGAAGACCGGCGATGCGCCTGAACCTGCCGAAACACCGCCCACACCCGAACAGCTCCAGTCCGGCAAGGCCGTGCTGCTGAACTGGTGCATCATGCTTGCCGGCTTTGGCGCGATTGCCCTGGCCGCCTATTGGCTGCTCGGCTGACCGGCGGCCGCCCCTGCGGAAACGGGTTCGCAGGGGCTGGCCTTGGCCGGCGCAGGGTCAGGCGCCCCTGTCCTGTTCATGCTTGGCCCACAGATATCCCACGAACGCGCCCTTCACGAGACGGAGGATGACCAGGGTCAGCACGGTTGTCGCCAGTCCTACCGAGACCAGCAGCGTGACCGGATCCGGTCGATAAAGCCCCCAGGCAAAGCCGATCATCGGGATCAACAGCAGGAGCATGATGGTCATGGTGAAGAAGGCCGGGCCATCGGCCGCCCGATAGAGCCCCAGCGGCTCGCCGCAGGATTCGCACTCCTGCACGATGGTCAGGTATCCCCTGAACAGCCGACCCTTGCCGCAATGCGGGCACCTGCCCATCAGCCCTCTCACCGCCGCTGCCCGCTCGTTCCGTTCCTCTGCCATGGCTGTGCGCGCTCCGATTGCTCCTGTCGAAGGATAACACCATGGGCGAGGATTGGATGTCGCGACATTCGCGACAAAGGGCGTGTCTGTCGCAGGCGTCGGGAGGAGCATGGCCCTTTGGAATCGCAAACCGCTCCTTCCACTACACAAGGGATGCAGCGGAGGGAGCGGCAAACACGAAGCAGGAGCCCCTATGCGCCAGGAAGCCGCTCAAGCTCGGGGAAGGGCTGCCACTGAATGTCCGAGCGGTCACAGAGGGGGTGATCCAGGCTGCCGCCGGCAATCTTGCCGTCCCGGATCGGGATGCCGATGCTATGCACCCCCAGATAGCGGCCCGAGACATCCTTGCTGTCGGCACGGACGCAGACGCCTTGCAACCCATCCGGCAAGGTCGCCACGTTGGAAATCTCGGCATCGCGGATCGAGGCGGGGTCATAGATGAGTTCCTTGGCACCAGCCACAATCTCGGACTTCAAGGCGGCGCTGGGCGGCGTGGAGCGCGCGATGATTTCGCTGTAATTGTCCGATGCGGTGCAGGCGGCGAGCAGCAACGGCCCGACGATCAGAATGACTTTCTTCTGCATGATCCACTTTCCCTTCAAGGCTTGGGCCTAGGCTAGGAAGTCCTGAGGTCCCGGACAAGCGATAACACTGGCCGCTGTGCTTTGTGCTTGCCAGAATGGGAGGGTCGACCAGCCCATGGAACAGGGATCGGCCGAGGCATGGCAGATCCGCAGCCCCTGACACGGCGAAGCCCCGCACCATGCGGAGGCTGCCAATGCGCTCTTGTTCACCCCCTTCCGGCCGAGAAATCAGCCGTCAGGCATGCCCGGGCGACGGGCTGGCGCTGCGAGTCCCCGAGGTCGCCAGCACCAGCGGCGGCTCCTTGGGAAAGGACCGGATATCGAACCACTTGAAGCAGGTGCCGTCCGTGTTCACCCGGTCGCCCGAGGCGATGGGGTAGCCGTTCGAGGCATGGCGGATCAGCCCGGCCCGGAAGGCCCGCAGGTCCAGGAGCCCCCAGAGGTCAAAGCCCGTCTCGCCCGCATTGGCATGGCCGTAGAACAGCCAGTCACCTTCACAATCTTGGCCAGTTCGGTCGGGTTGCCCGAAGGCAGGCGCGAGCGAATGGTGAAGTCATAGGGATAGCGGCCGGCATAGCCGTGGCGCCGCACTCTGGCGGCAATCCGCATGTCGCGCCCATCCAGCATCAGCAGATCGGTGGCATGGCGGGTATCGAGGTAATCCGGCGCGACCCGCAGCAGATGCGCGCCGACGATGCGGCGGATCTCGGGGATAAAACGATCCGACCAGTGCCGGTTGATCGAATAGGCCGTGTCCATGCAGATGCGCCCTCGCGCCGGTTGAAGATGGGATGAAAGAATGGAGGCGCCCGACTGGAGCTGGGGACCTCTGTTTCAACCGATCATTCTGCGGGCCTCGGCCCAGAACTGCGCTTTCTGGTCCCGACACTAGCCCCAAGAGCATCTGCCACGAGACCATTGAGCCTCTGCCGCTCACCCTCACCCTCCTGCGTGAGGGAAACGCCTTCTCGATCACTGGTGACGAAGCCGGATTCGCGCATCTTATCGATGATGGGCCTCACGGTCTTCCGATCCCGGTTGATTCGAGTCGCGATCTTTCTCAGGCTCAGCGGCAGGGACGACTGGCTGAGAACGAGGTAGACGCGGATCTCCGTCATGCTGATCTGCGTCTCGTCCAGCGCGGTCAGCAGGTCGAGGATGAAGCGGTCGATCCTGTCGTCCGGTATCGTGATGTCTTTCACTATCATGCTGCACCTCCGACGAGCGCGCGGGCTGCGGCCAAGATTTCTTCAAGCTTGGCTTCTGCGCGCAGGTCGTCAACGCCGATGCTGGCATATACCACCACCTTCGCTAGGGCGTCTTGCGCGTTGGCTGCCGGCAGGTCGATTAGGGCCACTTCCATGGCATGGCGACGTGCGCACAGGGCGTTGAACTCAGCGTCGGTTGCTCATTGATTGTGACCTGCCCCCCGGTCGTCCCTCGTTCATAACGAGAGTCCTTGGGGTTGATATTGGTTGGTTTCGGGTGTGGCAAGCGCGCCGGGCGCGGAGCCCTCAGATTGCTCAAGCGCTCGGCGCGCGTCGGACGGGGTCTTGTTGCCCAGCGAGGAATGGGGCCTGACGTTGTTGTAGTCGTAGCGCCAGAGGGCCAGTTTGCGGCGGGCATCAGCCAGGCTGTCGAAGATTTCCTCGTTCAGGCATTCGTCGCGCAGGCTGCCGTTGAAGCTTTCGATGTAGCCATTCTGCTGCGGCTTGCCCGGGTCGATGTAGTGCCATTCGACGCCGTTCGCGTTGGCCCATTTCAGGATGGCCTTGCTGGTGAACTCGGTTCCGTTGTCGCTGACGATGCAAGCGGGCTTGCCGTAAATCCTGACCAGCGCATCCAGTTCCCGTGCCACCCGAGCCCCAGAGATGCTCGTGTCAGCGATCAACGCCAGGTTCTCGCGGCAGCAATCGTCGTTCACAGCCAGAATGCGGAACTTGCGGCAGGCCCCGAACGTGTCGGACAGGAAGTCTAGGGCGTGTTGACAAAAGGGATTCACCGGGCGCGGTGATCGTGATTCAAGCTGGTATCTGCAATGGAGACCAGCGTGGCACGAAACCTGATGTCGAACGACGAGTGGGCGTTCTTTGAACGCTTCATCCTGGCTGTCCGTTCTCCGAACGGCCGCAAGCCCACGAACCATCGGCTTGTTCTGGATGGGATTTTCTGGATCGCCCGAACGGGGTCGCCCTGGCGCGACCTGCCGGAAGAGTTCGGCAAATGGTCGTCTGTCTATCGGCAGTTCCGGCGCTGGACGTTGGCGGGGCTGTGGGAACAGATCCTGGAGGCGCTGAACGAGAGCCGGATCGTGCCGGATGCGCTGCAGATGATCGACAGCACCGTGGTTCGCGCTCATCATCAGGCAGCGGGCGCAAAAGGGGGACTCCGCGCCAAGGTTTCGGCCGCTCGCGAGGTGGCTTCACGACCAAGATCCATCTGCGGGTCAATGCGGCAGGCCTGCCCATGAGAACCGAGATCACGGCCGGGCAGACATCGGACTACCTCGGCTTCGATCTGGTCATGGCTGACAACCTGCCCGAGCCAAGCGTTCTGCTCGCAGACCGCGGCTACGACTCCGACAACATCCGCAAGACCATGGAGGTGCGCGACGTGGTGCCGGTCATCCCCATGCGCAAAACCCGGAAGCTACGGGTCGCCGTTGACCGCAGGCTCTACCGCCTGCGCAATCTCGTTGAGCGGTGCTTCAACAAGCTCAAGAATGCCCGTCGCGTCGCCACCCGCTACGACAAGACCGCCGAAAGCTTCCTGGGCTTCATCGACATCACGTCGATCCGCCTCTGGCTCCGCCATTTGTCAACATGACCTAGCCGCGCAAGGCTTTGACCACACAGGCGCAGATATTGAGGCTGCAATGCCTTCCCTGCGGTTGCGCTGGACTCGGGTTCGCCACGACCGGCAAGGGTTACAGCGCCTCTTATGATCCGCCATGACCATATCGACGCACGGGCCTGCCGTACCTTGTGGTGCGCTGTGTTTGATGCGATGCTTTCCGATCTGAACGCGCCCGGCCACAGCGCCGCAGCGGATGCAGCCAGAAGGCAGGCACAGGTATGGTTCGCGCGCGGCCCGGACATGCTCACCGTGGCGGCGCTGGCCGGGCTGGACGGGCGTTTGATCCGCGAAAGGTATCTTGCGGGCCAGATCGGCCCGAGGCGGGCGGCGTAGGGGTTACAGGGTTAAAGAGGCGGCTTGATCACTTCCGCCCAAATGGAAAGGTGGGAGACGTGTAACCCGGCCTTTCCGTTCCATCGGCCAGCGTGAGCGACGGGAAGGCGTCCAGCAACGCCACAGCGTCCCGAGGGTGCCGAACATAGATCGCCACGGAATCGGGGAAGCTGGACAGGGTGCCGGCCCCGTGAAGCGCATAATTCCCGCGCCCTGCATGTGCGTCTAGCCAGCGGTGCATGTCGTTTAGCATTGTGCCGAACCCGCGCGGCGGCACGGGTAGGAAGATGCGCACCGGGAAGGCGCGTTCGTCTATCTTCGCTTGGGGTGTGGATCGTCTAGCCATGTTCTTGCTCTGTCGTTCGGTGCGCCCGGCCATGGATGGCGAGTCGAGGAAGGCCGGGCGCTATGACCGATGGCAGGGAAGGCCGGTGCGGTCACGAGAACATAAAGAGAACATTCGGAAAGATGAGTCAAGGGCGCGCAGGCTTGTGCTAGGACGCGCCATGCAAGCCTGCGCGCTGCGATCTGCTGTAGATGAGGGATCGCTCTTAGGTTGTATCACTAAACCGAACAGTTCACCCTGCGTCAACTTGGCGCGGGTCGAAATCCATGTGTGGCGAATCGTGGCCTGACGTGGCGAGGTGCATTGTTCTCGGGTGGATAGGCGGATGGGTCGGCAACCTATCATCACCGGCTGTAGCGGATTGATTTTATTGGGAAAAATTGATGAAGTGGCGGAGACGAAGGGATTCGAACCCTCGAGGCGGTTTCCCGCCTGCACCCTTAGCAGGGGTGTGCCTTCGACCACTCGGCCACGTCTCCGCCGCGCGGTCTAGCAGGGCAGAGGCGGGAAAAACAAGGGCAAATCGCATGGAAGGGGCGGTTCACGCAAAATTCGCCGCAGCGGGCCGCGAACGGCGCCGGGTGCCCTGCCGCACGGGCCGCGGAGGCGATGCGTCCGTCGCTCCGGTCGACCAAATCCGCCCCGCCCGGACGGTCGGGGCCAGGCGCCGGGCCGCGAGCAAAACCCGGTGCAGGCCGGCGAGGGCGATCGGCGCCGCCAGCAGGCCGGCGCGGTCTGGGAAAAGATGCGGAACAGGGCGGGGCGTCAGCCCGCAGGCCGGCGCGGCCCCGGCGGCCCGCGCCAAGGCCCTCCATCCTCCGCCTCGGAGGGCAAAAGGACGATGCGTGGCCATACCCGCCGGCCAGGATGCAACGCGGAAGGCGCCGGCTAGGCTGCCGGTCAGGCGTTGAACAGGAAATGCAGCACGTCGCCGTCCTGCACCACATAGGACTTGCCCTCGACGCGGAACTTGCCGGCCTCGCGCGCGCCGGCCTCGCCCTTGCAGGTGACATAGTCGTCATAGGCGATGGTCTCGGCGCGGATGAAGCCGCGCTCGAAATCGCCGTGGATCACGCCCGCCGCCTGCGGGGCCAGCGTGCCCTTGTGGATGGTCCAGGCGCGCGCCTCCTTGGGGCCGACGGTGAAATAGGTATCGAGGCCCAGCAGCTTGTAGCCCTCGCGGATCAGGCGATCCAGGCCAGCCTCGTGCAGGCCCATCTCCTCGAGGAACATGCCGGCCTCCTCGGGCGGAAGCTGGCTGATCTCTTCCTCGATCTTGGCGGAAATCACCACATGGCCGGCGCCCTGTTCGGCCGCCATCCGGGCCACGCGCTCGGACTGGCTGTTGCCGCTGGCGGCCTTGTCCTCTTCAACGTTGCAGACGAACAGCACCGGCTTGGCGGTCAGCAGTTGCAGCATGTCCCAGGCCTTGCGATCCTCGTCCGCGACCTCGACGGTGCGGGCGGGGCGGCCGGATTCCAGCGCCGCCTGCGCGGCTTTCAGCAGCTTTTCCTGCGCCACCGCCTCCTTGTCGCCGCCCTTCAGCTTGCGCTGGATATTGGCCAGCCGGCGCTCGACGGATTCCAGGTCGGCGATCATCAGCTCGGTCTCGATGGTCTCGGCGTCGGCGATGGGGTCGACGCGGCCCTCGACATGGGTGACGTCGCCATCCTCGAAGCAGCGCAGGACATGGGCGATGGCATCGACCTCGCGGATATTGGCCAGGAACTGGTTGCCCAGCCCCTCGCCCTTGCTGGCGCCCTTCACCAGGCCGGCAATGTCGACGAAGGTGATGCGGGTCGGGATGACCTGCTTGGACCCCGCGATCTCGGCCAGCCTGTCCAGCCGCGGATCGGGCACGGCGACCTCGCCCACGTTCGGCTCGATGGTGCAGAAGGGAAAGTTCGCGGCCTGCGCGGCGGCGGTTTTCGTCAGCGCGTTGAACAGCGTCGATTTGCCCACATTCGGCAGGCCGACGATCCCCATGCGAAAGCCCATGATGCACCCCTTTTCCCGGATTTCCGCGCTTATTATGGGGCGATGACGCGCAAGTCCAGTGGCGGGCCGTTGATCTTGCCCCTCAAGCCGGGCTAGGGCTGGGCGGACCATGAGGGAACGGGGCGCATGAGCAGAATCGACGACACTTTCGCGCGGCTGGCCGAAACGGACGGCAAGGCCTTCGTCGCCTATATGATGGGCTGCGACCCGGATTTCGACACCTCGCTGCAGATCATGCGCGGCCTGCCCGGCGCGGGCGTGGACATCATCGAGCTGGGCATGCCCTTCACCGACCCGATGGCGGACGGCGCCACCATCCAGGCGGCGGGCCAGCGCGCGCTGGCGGCGGGCGGCAGCGTGACCCGCGTGCTGGACATGGTGCGCGCCTTTCGCGCCCAGGACGACGCCACGCCCATCGTGCTGATGGGCTATTACAACCCGATCTATGCCCGCAAGGGCGGCGTGGACCGCTTTATCGCCGAGGCGGTCGAGGCCGGGGTGGACGGGCTGATCGTGGTGGACCTGCCGCCCGAGGAAGATGCCGAGCTATGCCTGCCGGCGCGCGAGGCCGGGCTGAACTTCATCCGCCTGGCGACGCCGACCACCGACGACCGGCGCCTGCCCGCCGTGGTGCAGAACACCAGCGGCTTCGTCTATTACGTCTCGGTCACAGGCATCACCGGCGGCCCCGCGGCGAACGCGGCCGAGGTCGCGCCCGAGGTCGCCCGAATCCGCGCCAGCGCCAGGCTGCCGGTGGTGGTCGGCTTCGGCATCTCGACGCCCGAGGCGGCCCAGGCGGTGGCGGGCGTGGCCGACGGCTGCGTCGTGGGCTCGGCCATCGTCCAGCTGATCGGCGAGGGCCGCCCGGTGCCCGAGATCCTGTCCTTCGTCGCGGACCTGGCCAAGGGCGCGCATAGCGCCTGAACCGATCCCCGCCCCGGCGCGTTCGATGATGCAGAACGCCGCGTTCCAGCCTTTGCCGGTTGGGGAAACGCGGCGCGACGCTATCTTGGACGCATCGCAAGACGGAGGATCCCATGCCCACCCTGTTCTACCATGCCGGCGCCTGCTCGCTCGCGCCCCATATCGTGCTGGAATGGACCCAAGCGCCCTATGAGGCGGTGGCGGTCGAATTCGGCTCGGCGGAACTGATGGCGGTGAACCCGGCCGGCGCCGTGCCTGTGCTGCGCGAGGATGACGGCTGGACCCTGACCCAGGCGGGCGCGATCCTGCACCACCTGGCCCGCAAGCATCCCGAGGCCGACCTGGCCGGCGGCGACGAGTTGCGGGCGCAGGCGGAACTTGACCGCTGGTCGAGCTTCTTCACCGGCGACCTGCATCCGGCCTTCTTCCCGCTGTTCACGCCGCAGCGCTATACCACCCGCCGCGATGAGGCCGACCGCGAAGCGGTGCAAGAGGCCGCGCGCAAGCTGGTCCGCAAGCGGCTGGCGCTGCTGGACGCGCATCTGGACGGCCGCGACTGGATCCTGGGCCGCCGCTCGGTGATCGACGCCTATGCCTTTCCGATGCTGCGTTGGGCCGGGAAGCTGCTGCCCGAGGGCACCCAGGGCTGGGCCAATGTGCAGGCCCTGCGTGACCGCATCGCGGCCGATCCGGCCGTGCAGACCGTCCTTGCCCGCGAAGAGGGCGCATAAAGGGAGAAAGCCATGCCCAGCGGCATCCATCACGTCACCGGCATCACCCGCCGGGTCCAGGCCAATGTCGATTTCTACGCCGGCTTCCTGGGCCTGCGCCTGGTCAAGCGCACCGGCGGCTTCGAGGATGCCGAGCAATTGCACCTGTTCTATGGCGACGCGCTCGGCTCGCCCGGCTCGCTCGTCACCTTCCTGGTGTGGGAGGACGGGGCAAGGGGCCGGGTCGGCCATGGCCAGGTCGCCGAGATCGCGCTGGCCGTGCCGCCCGACAGCATCGGCGACTGGCTGACCCGCGCCATGACCGCCCGCGTGCCGGTCGAGGGGCCGCTGCGCGAGCGGGGCGAAACCGTGCTGCGGCTGAAAGACCCCGACGGCGTGATCGTCAAGCTGGTGGGGGCGGACCTGCCCGCCGCGGCCCCCCTGCCCGACCCGATCGCGCCGACGCGGCTGCGCGGCGTCACCATCCTGACCGAGCAGCCTGCGGCGACGCGCAATTTTCTGACCCGCTTCGGCTATCGCCCCGGCACGGCCGAGGGCGCGGTGCAGCGCATGGCCTCGGACACGGATGTCGTCGACATCCGCGACGCCACCGGCTTCTTTCCGGGCATTCCCGGCACCGGCATCCTCGATCACGTCGCCTTTCGCGCGCCGGAGGCCGATGCGCTGCGCCGGATGCGGCTGGCGTTGCAGGATACCGATGCGACCAGCGTGCATGACCGGAAATATTTCCTGTCGCTTTATGTGCGCGAGCCGGCGGGAACGCTGCTGGAATATGCCACCGACGCGCCCGGCTTCACCCTGGACGAGACGCCCGAGGATCTGGGCCGAACGCTGTTCGTCCCGCCCGATGACGCGGCCCGCGCCGACGACCTGCGCGTGATCCTGCCGCAATTCGCCCTGCCGGGCGAGGAAAGGAGCCCGATGCGCGATCTGCATTTCATCCACCGCTTCCACCGGCCGGAAAACCCGGACGGCAGCACCATCGTGCTGCTGCATGGCACCGGCGGCAACGAAACCGACCTGATGCCGCTGGCCCATCGCATCGCGCCCCGCGCCACGCTGCTGGGCGTCCGCGGCCGCTCGACCGAAGAGGGGATCAACCGCTGGTTCCGCCGCTATGACGCGGTGACCTACGATCAGGCGGATGTCCGGGGCGAGGCCGAGGCCTTTGCCGGCTTCATCGACGAAGCCGCGCGGGCCTATGGCCTGGACCCCGAGGCGCTGGTCTACCTGGGTTATTCCAACGGCGCGAACCTGCTGGGCGCGGTGCTGCAACTCCATCCCGGCCTGATCGGGCGCGCGGTGCTGATCCGCGCCGTGCAGGTGCTGGAGGCGCCGCCGGCGCTGGACGCGCAGGCCCTGGCCGGCAGCCGGGTGCTGATGCTGACCGGCGCCCGCGATCCCTTTGCCCGCATGGCCCCGGCGCTGGAGCGCGCCTTGCAGGGCGGCGGCGCGGCGCTGGAGGCGCGGACCGTCGATGCGGGGCACGAGTTGCGGCCCGAGGACGTGTCGCTGGCCGGCGAATGGCTGGGCCGCGACTGACGCCCAGGCCGGCAGCGCGGCGCCTGTCCGCGCTGCCGCATGGGTATTTGTGGAACAGAGAAGATGGACAGGCGGGTCGCGAAGCCCGCCTGCTTCCTTCCGGCGCGGCCTGTTTCCGATTTCCGAACGCCGCTTCCGATTTCGGTTGGCTTGTCCGAAAGCCTCGCAGGGCCCAGTTTGAGGCCACGACATTCAACCAGAAGGGCCGCGTCCGGCCCGCCAAACCATGACGAAGGACCAGACCATGACCCGGAAACCGCATATCGCCATCATCATCGGCTCGACCCGCGCCGCGCGCTTTGCCGACAAGCCCGCCGCCTGGCTACTGGAAAACGCCCGGAAGCGCGAGGACATGAGCTTCGAGCTGGTGGACCTGCGCGACTATGACCTGCCGCTGTTCGACGAGGTCGCCTCGAACCTCTGGGTGCCGTCGCAGGATCCGCGTGCGGTGAAATGGCAGCAGAAGCTGGCCGAGTTCGACGGCTATGTCTTTCTGACCTCGGAATACAACCACTCGGTCAGCGGCTCGCTGAAGAATGCGCTGGACCAGGCCTACAAGGAATGGAACAGGAAGCCGGCGGCGGCCATGGGCTATGGCGGCGTCGGCGCCGCCCGCGCCATCGAGCATCTGCGCGGCATCGCCGTCGAATTGCAGATGGTGCCGCTGCGCAATGCCGTGCACCTGGGCGGCGGCGATTTCTTCAAGGTCTCGCCCCTGGGCGCCAATGGCGAGATGGCCGAGGTCGAGGCGAACCTGCTGCCCGCGCTGGACGCCATGCTGGACGAGCTGCATTGGTGGGCCGAGGCGACCATGGCGCAGCGAGCCAAGACCGCCTGATATTATCTTTGTTAATCAGTTCACGGGGCGGTCACTTCGACCGCCCCTTTTTCTTGCTGGTCGTGTTCAGCGCCACGGCGGCGCGGATCAGCGCCTTCAGCGCCTCGGCGTCGATCCGCTCGTCCTCGCGCAGGTCGATGGCGCGGCGGGTGTTGCCTTCCAGGCTGGCGTTGAACAGGCCCGCCGGATCCGCGAGCGCCGCGCCCTTGGCGAAGGTCATCTTGACCACCTGCTTGTAGGTCTCGCCGGTGCAGAGGATGCCGTCATGCGACCAGACCGGCACGCCGCGCCATTTCCATTCCTCGACCACCTCGGGATCGGCCTCGTGGATCAGGGCGCGCAGCCGCGCCAAGGTCTCGCCGCGCCAGTCGCCCAGCTCCTTGATCCGTGCGTCGATCAGTTCCGAGGCGGGCTTGTCCGTTTCCGGCTGGCTCATGGGGTATCGCTCCCTTTCGTCCTGTCGCGCAGCAGAGCATGGGGCGAAACCCCCGATGCGGCAACAGGGCTGCCGGCCGCGGGCGGATTCTTGCGCGCAGGAAAAAGGCCGCCGAAGCGATCCGGCGGCCTTTCGTTCGGTTCGGTAGGGTTCAGTCCAGCGACTTCAGCCGCGCCTCGATCTGCGCGCGCTGCCCTTCCAGGAAGGGCGGCAGGGACAGCGTCTCGCCCAGGCTTTCCAGCGGCTCGTCCACGGCGAAGCCGGGATCGTCGCTGGCGATCTCGAACAGGTTGCCCCCCGGCTCGCGGAAATAGAGCGAGCGGAAATAATAGCGCTCGACCTCGCCCGAATTGGGCACCCGCATCTCGGAAAGCCGCGCGGCCCAGGCGTGGATCGCCGGCTTGTCGGGCACGCGGAAGGCGACGTGATGCACCCCGCCGGCACCCTGGCGCGCCGTGGGCAGGTCGGGCTGGACCGCCACATGCAGCTCGGCCGCAGGGCCGCCCTGTCCCATTTCGTAGACATGGACGGTGCCGTGCCCGTCGGGGCTGGCATAGTCGCGGACCTTGCGCATGGCCATGACATGGGTCAGCACCGCCTCGGTCGGGGCCAGTTCCGGCACCGAGATGGTGATCGGCCCCAGCCCGTGGATCTGGTGCTGCGCCGGCACCGGGCTTTTTTCCCAGGGCGCGGCCACGGCATCGGCGGCGTCCTCGGTCAGGCGGAAACGCTGGCCCTCGGGGTCTTCGAAATCGAGGCTGGCAAGGGTGTCGATCCGGGCGATCTGCCCCACGGTCAGGCCGCGGTCCTGAAGCCGCCCGGCCCAGTAGTCGAGGCTGTCGCCCGCGACCCGCAGCCCGGTGCGGCTGATCGAATGCGTCCCGCGCCGTTCCCGCGCCGCCGGCCAGTCGAAAAAGGTCAGGTCGGTGCCGGGCCGTGCCAGCCCGTCGGCATAGAACAGGTGATAGGCGCTGGTGTCGTCCTGGTTGACGGTCTTCTTGACCAGCCGCAGCCCCAGCGTGTCGGTATAGAACCGCTTGTTGCCGGGCGCATCGGCGGTGATCGCCGTCAGGTGGTGAATTCCGGTCAGCTCCATGATGGGCCTCCTTTCTGTCGGCACCAATATCGGCCATGGGCGGCTCTTGCGCCACGGCACCGGCTGCGAACCTTGTGTTCGGCCCCGACGAACGGGTAAGCTCGGGCCATGCGCTATGACCTGAACGACCTGGAAACCTTCCTGACGGTGATGGAACTGGGCACCGTCACCGCCGCCGCCGCGCGGCTGAACCTGTCGAAATCGGTGGTCAGCAAGCGGATCACCGACCTGGAGGCGACGCTGGGCGCCGCCCTGTTCCGCCGCAATGCCGGGCGCATCACCCCGACCGAGGCGGCGCTGCGCCTGGCCGAACGGCTGCGTCCCGCACTGGCCGAACTGGTCGCGGCGGCCGAAAGCACCGCCTGGGACATGGACGGGCTGGCGCCCCTGCGCGGCAGCCTGTCCGTCGCCGCGCCGATGAGCTTTGGCGTGCTGCACCTGGGGCCGATCATCGCCCGCTTCGCCGCCCAGAACCCCGAGCTGGAGATCAGCGTCGACTACGACGACCGCAGCCGCGACCTGGCGCGCGAGGGCTTCGACATCGGCATCCGCATCGGCAAGATGCGCGACAAGGCGCTGATGCAGCGCAAGCTGTGCGAGGACGCCAGCGTCGCCTGCGCCAGCCCCGCCTATCTGGACCGCAAGGGCCGGCCGCAAACCCTGGCCGACCTGCGCGAGCATGAGGTGATCGGCTACAGCCACCTGCCCAACAGCCAGCTGTGGCAGTTCCAGGACCGCGACCGCTTCGTCTCGCCGCTGGTGCAGGGGCGGCTGTCGATGAACAATGGCGAGGCGATCCGCGACATGGCCGTCGAGGGGCTGGGGCTGGCCATCCTGCCCGGCTTCATCGTCGCGCCGGCGCTGGCCGACGGGCGGCTGGAACGGGTGCTGCCCGGCTTTGGCACCAGGCCGCTGCCCATCGTCGCGGTCTGGCCGCCGGTCCTGCCCATGCCCGCCAAGCTGCGCCGCTTCATCGACCATGTGGCGGCGGAATTGCGCCAGCCCTCGTGGCAGGCGGGCTGGGGTGGGGGCCGCAGCGGTCCCATATCCCAGGAACCCGCAATCCCAAAGGTGGTCCCGTGAAGAAGATTGGTTTCCTGTCCTTCGGCCATTGGTCGGACGAGCCCGCCTCGCACACCCGCAGCGCCCAGGACACGCTGCTGCAATCCATCGAGCTGGCCGTCGCCGCCGAGCAGCTGGGCGCGGACGGCGCCTATTTCCGCGTCCATCACTACGCCCGCCAGCTGGCTTCGCCCTTTCCGCTGCTGGCGGCGGTGGGCGCGCGCACCAGCCGTATCGAGATCGGCACCGCCGTCATCGACATGCGCTATGAAAACCCGCTGTATATGGCCGAGGATGCCGGCGCCGCCGACCTGATTTCGCAAGGGCGGCTGCAGCTGGGCATCTCGCGCGGCTCGCCCGAGCAGGTGATCGAGGGCTGGCGCTATTTCGGCTATTCCCCGGCCGAGGGCGAAAGCGACGCCGACATGGCGCGGCGCCATGCCGAGGTGTTCCTGAACGTGATCGAGGGGCATGGCTTCGCGCGGCCGAACCCGCGGCCGATGTTCCCCAACCCGCCCGGCCTGCTGCGGATCGAGCCGCATTCGCCCGGCCTGCGCCAGCGGATCTGGTGGGGCGCGGCCTCGAACGACACCGCCCGCTGGGCGGCGCAGCTGGGCATGCACCTGCAAAGCTCGACGCTCAAGACCGACGAGAGCGGCAAGCCCTTCCACGTCCAGCAGGCCGAGCAGATCCGCGCCTATCGCGAGGCATGGGCGGCGGCGGGGCATGAGCGCGAACCGCGCGTCTCGGTCAGCCGCTCGATCTTTCCGCTGATGGACGACCGCGACCGGATGTATTTCGGCCATGGCGGCAAGGAGGCCGACCAGATCGGCTTCATCGAGGAGACCCGCTCGATCTTCGGCCGCGGCTATACCGGCGAGCCCGACCGGCTGGTCGAGGATCTGCGCGAGGACGAGGCCATCGCCGAGGCCGACACGCTGCTGCTGACCGTGCCGAACCAGCTGGGCGTCGATTACAACCTGCATGTGATCGAGGCAGTTCTGGCCCATGTCGCCCCGGCGCTTGGCTGGCGCTGAGCGCGGCGCTTTGTGATCGGGGGCGCCGGGTATAGGCTTACCCCCGGAAACCAGCGCGAACGGGGACCGGATGGCGACAGAGATGACGGCCGCCGCCGAGGCGGCGGGGCATGGTGGCGGCGGGATGCCGCTTGTGGGGGTGGTTGTGCTGCTGGCGGCCGCGGTGCTGGCGGTGCCGCTGTTTCGCAAGCTGGGGCTGGGCTCGGTGCTGGGCTATCTGGCGGCGGGGCTGGCGATCGGGCCCTTCGGCCTGGGCTTCTTCGACGACCCGCAGGCGATCATCCATGTGGCCGAGCTGGGCGTGGTGCTGTTCCTGTTCGTGATCGGGCTGGAGATGCAGCCCTCGCGGCTTTGGGCGATGCGGGGCGAGATCTTCGTGCTGGGCTTTGCCCAGGTGCTGCTGGCCATCGCGGCGCTGACCTGCGTCGGGCTGGCGCTGGGTTTTCCGGTCGCCGCCAGCTTCGTGTCGGGGACCGGCTTCGTGCTGACCTCAACCGCCATCGTCATGCAGATGCTGGCCGAGCGGGGCGAAATCGCCCTGCCCAAGGGCCGGCGCATCATCGCCATCCTGCTGTTCGAGGATCTGGCCATCGTGCCGCTGCTGGCGCTGGTCGCCTTCCTGGCGCCGGGCGGCGAGGAAGTGACCCTGTCCCAGCGCCTGGCCGGCATCGCCATCGGCCTGGGCTGCATCGCCGCGCTGGTCGCGGCCGGGCGCTATCTGCTGAACCCGATGTTCGGCCTGCTGGCGCGCTTCGGCGGGCGCGAGGTGATGACCGCCGCCGCGCTGCTGGTGGTGCTGGGCGCGGGGCTGCTGATGCAATGGGGCGGGCTGTCCATGGCGATGGGCGCCTTCCTGGCCGGGGTGCTCTTGTCCGAATCCAGTTTCCGCCACCAGCTCGAGGCCGATGTCGAGCCGTTCCGCGGCCTGCTGCTGGGCCTGTTCTTCCTGGGCGTCGGCATGGCGCTGGACCTGACCGTCATCGCCGCCAACTGGGCGCTGATCGCGATCTGCGTGCCGGCCTACATGCTCTTGAAGATGCTGGTGATCTATGCCGTCGGCCGGGTGCTGCGCGCCAGCCGGGCCGAGGCGCTGGAGCGCGCGGTGCTGATGGCGCAAGGCGGCGAGTTCGCCTTTGTGCTTTATTCCAGCGCCATGCAGTTCGGCATCATCAGCGGCCAGGACAATGCCATCCTGACCGCCATCGTCATCGTCTCGATGGTGCTGACGCCGCTGCTGATCATCCTGCACGACCGGCTGGCGCCCAAGCCCGCCCCCTCGCTCGACGGGGTCGAGGCGGCGCAGGGGCTGCAAGCGCGGGTGCTGATGATCGGTTTCGGCCGCATGGGCCAGATCGTCAGCCAGCCGCTGATCGCGCGCGGCCATTCCATCTCGATCGTCGAAAGCGATCCGCAGACCATCCGCGATGCCGACGAGTTCGGCTTCAAGGTCTGGTATGGCGACGGGGCGCGGCTGGACATCCTGCACGCCGCCGGCGCCGGCAACGCCAGCCTGATCGTCGCCGTGCCCGGCGACAGGCAGGCCACCACCCGCATCGTCGAGCTGGCCAAGCACGAATTCCCGCTGGTCCCGGTCATCGCCCGCGCCTTCGACCGCGAACATGCGCGCGAACTGGTCGAGGCCGGCGCCGACTACCAACTGCGCGAGACGCTGGAAAGCGCCTTCGCCCTGGGCCGCGAGGCGCTGCTGCAGCTTGGCGACGACCCCGACGAGGTCGACGAGGTCATGGCCGAGATCCGCGGCCGCGACATGGAACGCTTCGAGATGGAATGCGTCGGCGGCATCTTCGCCGGCCGCGACCTGCTGCTCGGCAATCGCCGGGACTAGGCGCGGGCGATCTCGATCAGCCAGACATCCGGCGCGGGACCGACCGGCAGCGCCGCCTCCGGCCCCTCGCAGAACAGCGCATCGAGCTGGTCCAGCGCCACGGTCCCGCCGGCGAAATCCAGCACCACCGGCGCGGTCGCCAGCAACAGCCGCCAGCCCGGCGCGCCCTCGGCCGCCTGGGTCAGCCGCGCCAGCCGGTGGGTGAAGGCGCCGCGCCGGGTCATCACGTTCAGGTCGGTGATCGGCCCCGCCAGCAGCCGCGCCGAGGTCGGCACATCCGCCGGGAATGCCAGCGGCGCGCTCTCCGGCGTCAGCCGCTGGGCGGGCTGCCCCTGCACCTGCAACGCGGCCCCCGCGCCGGTCAGCACCGCCAGCGTGCGGTCGATCTGCGGGAAGATCGAGAAATCGCCGTCCTCGGTCACGCCGGCCATGCTGACGCGCCAGCCGAAATCGGCAAGGCCCGCGCCCGCGGGGTGGACGGCGATCTCGACCGTCTCGCCGCGGCCGTTCTTCCACGGCATGCGGCGATGGTCGGCGGCTTTCAGGATGCGATGGCTCATGCGGTTCCTCCCCTTGGTTCCGGCCCCTCGGGGCCGCGGTTGCCTCAGCCCCGGCGGCGGCCCAGCACCTTGCCCACCACCGGACCCAGCACGATCACGATGACCATGCGCAGCAGGTGGTGGCTGACGACATAGGCCATGTCCGCCCCGGCGATCAGCGCGATCACCACCATCTCGGCTTGCCCGCCCGGCAGGAAGGCCAGGAAGGCGTCGAGCCCCGGCGCCAGCCCCAGGTGCACGATCCCCTTGATGAAGACCAGGCTGATCCCCGCCAAAAGCAGCGCATAGACCAGCCCGGCCGTCACATGCAGGCGCAACTCGCGCAGGGTGATGCCGGCATATTTCACTCCGACGGCGATGCCGATGAAGAATTGCGCGGCCTGGATCATCTCGGCCGGCGGGCGCTGGGTGATCAGGCCCGACAGCGACAGCGCCGCCGTCAGCACCATCGGCCCCAGGATCGAGGCGCCGAAGATGCCCAGCCGCTCGGCCCCCTTCCAGCCGACCAGCCCGGCGGCGACCATCAGCGCGATCTCGGCCGCACCGGTCGTGCGCATCGGCGCGCCGGGCGGCTGCGACAGGTCCACGCCCCACCAGCCGGTCAGGATCAGCGGCGCGACGGTGACGATCACCAGCACCCGCGTCGCATGGATCAGCGACAGCGCGCGGACATCGCCGCCCGCCTCTTCGCCAAAGACCAGCATGTCCTGCAAGCCGCCGGGCATGGCGCCATACCATGCCGTGGCGTGGTCGAAGCCGAAGGCGCGGCGGAACAGCGGATAGCCGACCAGCGCGATCACCCCGATGAAGCCCGGCACGAACAGCAGCGAGGCCGCCACGTCCGGCAGTTCCGCCAGCACGCCGGGCGTGATCGAGGCGCCGACCGCCACCCCCAGGATGGTGCGCATGAAGATGCCGAACTGCCCGGCCCCGGCCAAAGGCGCGCCGGCCAGCGCCGCGACCAGGCAGGCCAGCATCGGCCCCAGCAGCATGGGCAGCGGCAGGTGCAACAGCAGAAAGGCCGCGCCGCCCAGGGCGGCCAGCGCAAAGGTCAGGAGGCGGCGGTTCAGCAGGCTCATCGTCTTTCCCGGCAGGTATCCGGCGGCCAGGGGCCGGTGGGCCGAATTGGCACGGCCCGCCGGGAAATGTCAAAGCGCCTCAGCCGATCCGCGCCAGGGCCGCGCCAAAGCCCAGCACCTCGCCCTGCGCGGCGATGCGGGTCAGCCGGCCCGCCCGATGCGCCTCGATCCGGGTCTCCATCTTCATCGCCTCGATGACGGCGACGACCTGGCCCTGTTCGACCTCGGCCCCGTCCTCGGCCTGCCACAGCGTCAGCGTGCCGGGGACCGGGGCGGCCAGCACCGCCTCGTCCGTCTCGGGCGCAGCCTCCGCGGGGGCGCCGCCCGAGGGCAAGGCCGCAAGCAGGTTCGCGGGCAGGCCCAGCTCGTGCCGCTTGCCGTCGATCTCGATGGCCAGGCGCAGCAGCGGCGCCTGCGCGGCCGGCGCGACGCGGGCATGGGGGGCGACCGCCTCGGCCAGCGGTTCGGCGAAATCGGTCTCGATCCAGCGGGTATGGACGCGGAAATCCCCGTCCTCGGCGCGGAAATCCGGCTGGGCCAGCACGGCGCGGGCAAAGGGCAGCACCGAGGCCACGCCCCCGATGCGAAACTCGCGCAGCGCCCGGTCGGCGCGCTGCAAGGCTTCCTCGCGGGTGGCGCCGGTCACGATCAGCTTGGCCATCAGCGAATCGAAACTGCCCGGCACCACCGAGCCTTGGGCGACGCCACTGTCCAGCCGGATGCCCGGCCCCGAGGGCGCATCGAAGACCTCGACCGGGCCGGGCGTGGGCAGGAAGCCGCGCGCGGGATCTTCGGCATTGATACGGAACTCGATGGCATGGCCGCGCGGCTCCGGCACGGTCTCGTCGGCCAGCTTGGCGCCTTGTGCCACGCGGATCATGCCGCGCACCAGGTCGATGCCGGTGGTTTCCTCGGTGACAGGATGCTCGACCTGAAGCCGGGTGTTCACCTCGAGAAAGGAAATCGTGCCATTGGCCGAGAGCAGGTATTCCACCGTCCCCGCGCCCGAATAGCCGGCATGGGCGCAGATGGCGCGGGCGGAATCGTGGATGCGGGCGCGCTGCTCGTCGGTCAGGAACGGCGCCGGCGCCTCTTCGACCAGCTTCTGGTTGCGACGCTGCAGGGAACAGTCGCGGGTGCCGATCACCTTGACGGTGCCGTGCTTGTCGGCCAGCACCTGCGCCTCGACATGGCGCGGACGGTCGAGGAATTGCTCGATGAAGCATTCGCCGCGGCCGAAGGCGGTCAGCGCCTCGCGAGTGGCGGATTCGAACAGCTCCTCGACCTCTTCCAGCCGCCAGGCGACCTTCATGCCGCGGCCGCCGCCGCCGAAAGCCGCCTTGATGGCGATGGGCAGGCCGTGTTCCTTTGCGAAGGCCAGCGCCTCGGCGGCGCTTTCGACCGGGCCGGGGGTGCCGGCGACCAGCGGCGCGCCCACCGCCTCGGCGATGCGGCGGGCCTCGATCTTGTCGCCAAGCGCCTCGATCACCTTGGGGTCGGGGCCGATCCAGATCAGCCCGGCATCCTGCACCGCCTGGGCGAAATCGGCGCGCTCGGACAGGAAGCCATAGCCCGGATGGATGGCATCGGCCCCGGCGGCCTGGGCGATGGCGATGATCTTGCCGGCATCCAGATAGGTGTCCGAGGGCTTGTCGCCCCCCAGCGCATGGGCCTGGTCGGCCATGCGCACGAAGATCGCGTCGCGATCGGCATCGGCATAGACGGCGACGCTTTCGATGCCCTCGTCGCGGCAGGCGCGGATCACGCGGACGGCGATCTCGCCCCGGTTGGCGATCAGCAGGCGGCGGATCGGGCGGCTGGGGCCCGTGGCGAAAATGGTCATGCGGGCCTCTCTGGCGTGATGGGGGCGAAATCGGCGCTGGCGGTAAAGCGGATGCGGGCGCCGGGCGGGACCTGCCCGGCCAGATCCAGCGCCTCGGGGCGCAGGGTGGCGATGACCGGATAGCCGCCGGTCAGCGGATGATCGGCCAGAAACAGCACCGGCTGGCCGGAATGCGGGATCTGGATGGCGCCGGTCTCGGTCCCTTCCGAGGGCAGTTCGGTCGCGTCCTCGCGCGTCACCGGCTCGCCTTGCAGGCGGATGCCGACGCGCGAGCTTTGCGGCGTCACCAGCCATTCCTGGGTCAGGAAATGCTGGACCATCTGGGGCGTGAACCAGTCGGCGCGGGGGCCCAGCGTCACCGGCAATTCCACCAGATCGCCGGGTTTCGGCAGCGCCGGTTCGGGTTCGGCCGCAGCCGCGGCGGTGGCGGGACGGTTCGCGGGGGCCAGCACCGCGCCCGCCGCAACCTGCTCGGGCCCGACATGGGCCAGCGTATCGGTGGCGGCCGAGCCCAGCACCGGCGCGACCCGGAAGCCGCCGCGCAGCGCCAGATAGCTGCGCATCCCGGCCTGCGGCGGGTCGATGGCGATCTCGTCGCCCGCATCCACGGCAAAGGCCGCGCCGCGCGGGACGGCATGGCCGGCGACGCTGGCCGGCGACGCGCCGGTCAGGGCCAGGGTCATCGGCTGATCGGCCCGCAGCCGGACCGGGCCCAGCGTGATCTCCAGCACCGGCGCGTCCGAGGGATTGCCGACGGCGCGATTGGCCCGCCGCGCCGCGCCCATGTCGAGCGCACCCGAGGCCGAGACGCCCTGCCCGCCCTGCCCCGGCCGCCCCTCGTCCTGAAAGACGATGGGGAAGGCGGTGGACAGCACGCGCAGGCCCTGCCGAGGCTGGGGCTGCGGGATGGCGGCCGAGGGGCGAACCTCGGCCCGGCGCGCCACGAAACGGCAGCGCACGCCGGGACGCAGCAGCGCCGGCGGGTCGCGGGACAGATCCCACATCGGCACCTCGGTGCGGCCGATCAATTGCCAGCCGCCGGGGGTTTCCTGCGGATAGACGCCGCAGAAGCGCCCGGCCAGCGCCACCGAACCCGCCGGGATACGGGTGCGCGGGGCCGGGCGGCGCGGCAGTTCGAAGCGCGGATCGTCGCAGGTCATATAGGCGAAGCCCGGCGCGAAGCCGCAAAAGGCCACCTGCCAGGTGGTCTCCTGATGGGCGGCGATCACCTCGGCCTCGGTCAGGCCCATATGGGCCGCGACATCGGCCAGATCCTCGCCGTCATAGGTCACGGGCAGCTCGACCGTCTCGCTGGCACGGGCGTTGGGCGGGGTGCCGGGGGCGGGCTGGCGGGCCAGGACCGCGCCGGCCAGCCGGCCGTCGGCGGCGACGCCGGGGGCGGTGCGGATCATCAGCGTGCGCGCGGCCGGGACGATCTCGGCCACGCCCGGCACCGGATCGGCCAGCAAAGCGTCGAACAGCGCCAGCGTCTGGTCCAGGTCGTCCAGTTCCACCAGCAGGGTCCGGGGTCCGATGGGCAGGAAGCGCATGGTCACACCTGCCAATGCGTGTCGGGCACGTCGGTGATGAACATGTAGCCCGGCGCATGGGTGATGGCGAAAGGCGGCTTCGACGCCATCAGCGCCGCTTGCGGGGTCACGCCGCAGGCCCAGAACACCGGCACCTCGCCCGGCCGGATCTGCACCGGGTCGCCGAAATCGGGACGCATGAGGTCGGCGATGCCCAGGGCTTCGGGCGCGCCGACATGCACCGGGGCGCCGTGGACCGCCGGCGTGCGGCCCGAGATCATCGCCGCCTCGGCCACCCGCCCCGCCGGGATCGGCCGCATGGACACCACCATCTTGCCATGCAGCCGCCCCGCCGGACGGCAGTCGCGGTCGGTCAAAAACATCGGCACGTTGCAGCCTTGGGCGATGTGGCGCACCTCGATCCCCGCCTGCTGCAAGGGCGTCTCGAAGGTAAAGGAACAGCCGATCAGGAATGTCACCAGGTCGGGATGCTCGGCCCAGGCGGCGGTGGCGTCGGGGGTTTCTTCAGCCAGCACGCCGTCGCGCCAGATGCGATACAGCGGGATGTCGGTGCGCAGGTCGGCATCGGGCGCAAGGGCGGTTCGGGAACTGCCGGGATCGGTCACGTCCAGCACCGGGCAGGGCTTGGGGTTGCGCTGCGCGTAAAGCAGGAAATCCCAGGCCCAGTCCTTGGGCAGCGAGATCATGTTGCATTGCGTGAACCCCGGCGCCATGCCCGCGGTGGGACGCGGGGCTTCCTGACGGCAGGCAAGGCGGGCGGCGCGGGCCTTGGCCGGATCGGGCAACAGGGTCATGCCGCGCCCCCCGTGGCCGGGGCGATGGCGACGCCGCCCGCCAGCAGAGCCTCGCGGATGCGGGCGGCCATGGCCACCGCGCCGGGGCTGTCGCCATGCACGCAGATGCTGTCGGCCTGAAGGTGCAGGATCGAGCCGTCCGCCGCCTCGATCTTGCCCTCGGTCGCCAGGCGCAGCATGCGGGCGGCGACGGCCTCGGGGTCGTGCAGCACCGCGCCGGCCTCGCGGCGCGAGACCAGCTGGCCGTCGGGGCGATAGGCGCGGTCGGCAAAGGCCTCGGCGATGGTGGGCAGGCCGGCCTCGGCCGCCTGGGCCAGGATCTGCGTCCCGGCCAGGCCCATCATGGCAAGCGAGGGATCGACGGCGCGGATGCCCTCGATCACCGCTGCGCCCTGTTTCGGGTCCACGGCGATGGTGTTGTAAAGCGCGCCATGCGGCTTGACATAGCGGACGCGGGTGCCGGCGCTCGCGCAGATGCCCTGCAGCGCGCCGATCTGATAGATCACATCCGCCACAAGTTCGGCATGGGTCACGTCCATCGGCCGGCGGCCGAAGCCCACCCGGTCGGGATAGGAGACATGCGCCCCGACCGCCACGCCCCGCGCCGCCGCCTCGCGCACGGTGGCCAGGATGGTCAGCGGGTCGCCGGCGTGAAAGCCGCAGGCGACGTTGGCCGAGCTGACGATGCCCAGCATGGTGGCGTCGTCGCCCATCTTCCAGGCGCCATAGCCCTCGCCCAGGTCGCTGTTCAGGTCGATGTTGCGGGTCATGTGATCCTCCGGGAATTGGGGCGGGAATTGGGGCGGCGGGCCCGCGGGGGGCCTGCCGCGATCATGGCTCAGGCGCCCAGGAAGGCAAAGATCGGGCCGATGGACTTGAAGCCCATGTACCAGGTCAAGGCGCAGACCACGGCGCTGGCGATCAGCAGCGGGCGGTTATAGACATGGCCGCCCATCAGGTCGGCCCGCGCGAAGCCGACATAGGTAAAGATGGTTAGGCCGATGGGCAGGATCAGCCCGTTGAAGCCGCCGACAAAGACCAGGATGGCGGCCGGCGCCGTGCCCAGCGACAGATAGACCGCCAGCGAGATGGCGATGAAGATCACCGTCGCGATGTTGCGGTCGCGGTCGCCCATGGTGCGGAAGGCAACCAGGAAGCTGACCGAGGTATAGGCCGCCCCAATGACCGAGGTGATGGCCGCGGCCCAGAAGATCAGGCCGAAGATGCGCATCCCCCATTCGCCCAGCACCACGGCAAAGGCCTGCGCGGCGGGGTTCGCGGCCTGGCCCGACAGGTCCAGCGTCACCCCCGAGGCGACGACGCCCAGGATGGCCAGGAACAAGATGAAGCGCATGACCCCCGTGACCGCGATCCCGGTCAGCGAGGCGCGGGTGACGGCGGCCAGGTTCTGCTCGCCCACCAGTCCCTTGTCGAGCAGGCGATGCGCGCCGGAATAGGTGATGTAGCCGCCGACGGTGCCGCCGACGATGGTGGTGATGGTGGCGAAATCGACGATCTCGGGCAGCACCATCTGCCGCATCGCGTCGCCCACCGGCGGGTTAGAGACAAGGGCGACGATGACCGTCATGGCGATCATCAGCAAGCCCAGCCCGATCAGCGAACGGTCGAGCAGCAGCCCGGCCCGGCGCGACAGGAAGATGCCGATGGCCAGGGCCGCCGACAGCGCGCCGCCGATCTTGGGCTCGAGCCCGAACATGGCGTTCAGGCCCAGCCCGGCCCCGGCGATGTTGCCGATGTTGAAGGCCAGCCCGCCGACCAGCACCAGCACCGCCAGCAGGTAGCCCGCGCCGGGAATGGCGGCGTTCGCGGTGTCCGAGGCGTTGCGCCGGGTCAACGCGGTGATGCGCCAGATGTTGAGCTGCACCACGAAGTCGATCACGATCGAGGCGAGGATGGCAAAGGCGAAGGCAGCGCCCAGCTTTGCCGTGAAGGTCGCGGTCTGGGTGATGAAGCCCGGCCCGATGGCCGAGGTCGCCATCAGGAAGATCGCCGCCAGGAAACCGCCGCGCGCGGCGGCCGAGGCGGCAGAGGGGGAGGTGACGGATTCGGCCATCGGTCTGCTCCTGCTGCAAGGGTGGAGTGCGTCTTGGGAATGGCTCGACTGTGAATTCAACAAGACAATCCGTCAATGATAATTTGACATACACACTCATATTGTTGAACAAAACATACAGAAAGCAGGGATGATATGCCCGGATGATGGGCAGTCCAGCGGCATCCTGCCCTGTCAGGCGGCGGTGCTGGTCAGGCCAGGGCGACGAAAAACCCGGCGAATCATCGCGGGGCGGCTTGCCTGCCCCCGGCCGCTCGGCCAAGATCGCGCGGCCCCCGAGGGACGGGACAGCCCCGATGACAAAGGAACCAGCCGCGATGGCCGAAGCCCGCGAACCCGCCCCCAGCCTTGCCGAAGGCATCGCCGCCCGGCTGCGCGACCAGGTCACCGGCGGCGCTCTGGTGCCGGGCCAGCGCCTGTCCGAGGCGCGGCTGGCGGCCGAGCTGGACATTTCGCGCAATACGCTGCGCGAAGTGTTCCGCCTGCTCACGCGCGAGGGCATCCTGCGGCATGAACCGAACCGGGGGGTCTTCGTCGCGGTGCCCTCGATGGCCTCGATCCTGGACATCTACCGGGTGCGGCGGCTGATCGAGGTGCCGGCCCTGGCCCAGGCCTGGCCCGGCCATGCCGCCGTCGACCGGATGCGCGCCGCGGTGAAGCGGGCCGAGACGCTGCAGGCCATCCCCGACTGGCGCGGCGTCGGCAGCGCCAACATGGAGTTCCACGCCGCCATCGTCGCGCTGACCGACAGCCCGCGGCTGATCCAGTTCTTTACCCAGATCATCGCCGAGCTGCGGCTGGCCTTCGGCCTGCTCGACAGCCCCGAGCTGCTGCACCGCCCCTATATTTCGCGCAATGCCGAGATCCTGGGCAGGCTGGAGGCCGGCGATCCGCCCGGCGCCGCCCGGATGCTGGAGGATTACCTGAACCAGTCCGAGCGCGCCGTGCTGGAAGCCTTTGCCCGGCTGGGCTGAACGCGCCGCCGCTCAGCCTTTCCGGGGACTTGCAACCTGCCCATTCCTGCGACAATTAGGCGCATCGGAAGCCCGTTTTGCGGGCAGGCGCGAAGGACAAGCTCGGATGACCAGACCGGCCGGGGCCGTGCTGCACCAGATCACGCAGGCGCTTGGCCCGGCGATCGCGCCCGGCTCGCCGCGCGAGGCGCTGCGGGCGGGGGTGGGCGCGCTGGTCGGGCTGGGCGTCGCGGGGATGTTCCTGCTGTCGCCCGCGACCGACCTGCGGCTGGGGCTGTCGATGATCGCGCCCTTCGGGGCGACCTCGGTGCTGGTCTTTGCGGTCCCGAACAGCCCGCTGGCCCAGCCCTGGTCGGCGGTGGTCGGCAATTGCATCGCCGCCGCCATCGGCGTGCTGGCCTGCATGGCGACGCCGCATTCGGCGCTTTGCGTCGCGATGGCGGTGGGGCTCAGCATCACCGCGATGATCCTCTTGCGCGCCGTGCATCCGCCGGCCGGGGCGGTCGCCATGACCGCCGCGCTGAACCCCGAGGCGATCCGCGAGCTTGGCTTTCACTTCGTGCTGGCGCCGGTCCTGGTCGGCACGCTGGCGCTGGTGGGGCTGGCGATGATCTATGCCCGGCTGACCGGGCGGCGCTATCCCTTTCGCCAGTTCGAGGAGCCGGGGCCGCACGGCACCGCCGACCATCCGGCGATGGAGCGGCTGGGCCTGTCCAAGGACGAGCTGACTGAGATCCTGCAGCGCTATCGCCAGTCGCTGAACCTGGGGGTCGAGGATCTGGCGCGCCTGATCGGCGCCGCCGAATTGCAGGCCGCCGCCCATCGCACCGGGCCGCTGACCGCGGCGGACGTGATGTCGCGCGACCTCGTCACCGTCGCGCCGCATACGCGGCTGGTGCGCGTCGCCGACATCTTCCGCAAGCACGGCTTCACCTCGCTGCCGGTGGTCGAGGCGGGCGACCAGTTCCGCGGCGTGATCTTCCAGCTGCACCTGATCCGCCGCGCCCGCGAGGACGCCTTTCGCCACAACCGCCGCTTCCTGGCCGCCCTGTCGGACCTGATGAACCCCAGGCGCGGCACGCCGCCCCGCGCGCGCGAGATCATGCAGACCGACCCGCCGCATGTCGCGCCCGACGCGCCCATCGGGACGCTGCTGCCGATGCTCGCCTCGGGCGAATGCGAGGCAGTGCCGGTGCTGGACGGGTCGCGCATCGTCGGCATCGTGACCCAGACCGACCTGATCTCGGCCCTGGCGCGGCAAAGCCTGCGGCAACAGCCGCCGACGCCCTGAACATGCCGATAACGACAGGCTGCGCCGCATTGCAGAACGCGCGGCGGCGGGGATAGGCTGCCCCTGCCGGAACAAGCACGAGGGCAGACATGACCCGTCCCACGCTGGGCGCCGTGGCCATCGGCCGCAACGAGGGCGACAGGCTCAAGGCCTGCCTGCGCTCGCTGGTGCCGCTTTGCGAGCGGGTGGTCTATGTGGACAGCGGTTCGGGCGACGACAGCGTCGCCTTCGCCCGCAGCCTCGGCGTCGCCGTGGTCGAGCTGGACACCTCGGTTCCCTTTACCGCCGCCCGCGCCCGCAATGCCGGGGCCGAGGCGCTGCTGGCGGGGGGCGATCTGGATCTGGTGCAATTCGTCGATGGCGATTGCCGGGTCGAGCCGGGCTGGCTGGAGGCCGGCATCGCCGCCCTACAGGCCGACCCCGGCCTGGGCCTCGTCACCGGCTGGCGGTCCGAGATCCACCCCACCGCCACGGTCTACAACCAGATGTGCCAGGTGGACTGGCACCGCCCCGCCGGGCCGATCACCACCTGCGGCGGCGACATGATGGTGCGCGCCGCGGCGTTTCGCCAGGTCGGCGGCTTCGACCCGACCGTGATCGCGGCCGAGGACGACGAATTCTGCCTGCGGCTCGGCAAGGCCGGCTGGAGGCTGATGCGCCTGCCGGTGCAGATGACCTGGCACGACGCCGACATGACCCGATTCGGCCAATGGTGGCAGCGCACCATCCGCAACGGCCACGGCTTCGCGCAGGTGGGCGCCATGCATCCGCCGCATTTCAAGCGCGAAAGGCTGCGCGTCTGGGCCTATGGGCTGGCGCTGCCGCTGCTCTTCCTGCTGGGGCTGTTCACCAGCCCCTGGCTTTCGCTGGCGGTGCTGGGGCTTTATGCGCTGTCCTTGTGGAAGACCTGGCGCGGGCTGCGCGGCCAGCCGATGGCGGGCCGGCAGGCGGCGCTGCTGACGCTGGCCAAGATCCCCAACCTTCTGGGAATGCTGACATATTTCCGTCGCCGCCAGCGGGGCGACGCCATGCATATTATCGAGTATAAATAGGAGCTTGCCATGACCTCGGACTTGCGCGTCGGTATCGTCGGGGCCGGCTACATCGCCTCGTGGCACGCCGATGCGATCAAGGCGGCGCCGGGCGCGCTGCTGGTGGCCATCTGCGACCCCTCCCTTGACGCGGCCGAGGCGCTGGCTTCCAGCCATGGCGTCGCCGCCTTTGCCGACCTGGACCAGATGATCGCGGCCGGGGTCTGCGACGTGGTGCATATCCTGACGCCGCCGAACCTGCACCGCGACCTGGCGGTGAAATGCCTGGGCGCCGGGCTGCATGTGCTGGTCGAGAAACCCGTGGCCCTGTCGGTGGCCGAGATCGACGCGATGGAGGCCGCGGCCCAGGCCGCCGGCCGCCAGCTGGGCGCCTGCCACAACTTCCTGGGCCTGCCGGGTTACGAACGGCTGAAACAGGCGGTGCAGGCGGGCAACCTGGGGCTGGTCTCCAGCGCGCAGGTCAACTGGGCGCTGCCCTTGGTGCCGCTGCGCTCGGGGCCCTACGCGCTGTGGATGCTGCGGCAGACGCAGAACCTGCTGCTGGAGCTTGGCCCGCACCCCTTCTCATTCGCCGTGGACCTGTTCGGCGCGCTGGAGGTCGAGCATGTCGGCCTGGGCCAATGGATCACCCTGCCCGGCGGCGAGCGGCGGCCGCAAAGCTGGCGCATCCTCGCCCGCGCCGGCAAGGTGGACGTGACCATCGCCCTGTCGCTGGTCGAGACCTTCGACGACCGCTCGGTCATGCTGCGCGGCTCGTCCGGCATGGCGCGGCTGGATTATGCGGCGGATGCGCTGGTGGTCACGCGCGACAATACCGCCGACCTGGTGCTGAACCCGCTGGCCAAGGAACTGTCCCGCGCCGGGGCGCATCTGCGCGAGGGCGTGCGGAACGCCCTGCGCCAGGCCGCCTCGCTGAACCAGAAAAGCCCCTATGGGCTGAGCTTCCGCGCCACCGTCGCGGCATTCTACGACGGCATCCGCGCCGGCCGGCCCGACCCGCGCTTTGCCCCCGCCTCGGCCCGCGCCGTGATGCAGGGGATCGAGGATGCCTTGGCCCGCCTGCCCGCCCTGCCCGCGGTTCCGGCCCGGCCCAGCGGCACGCCGCAGCCGCGCATCATGGTGATCGGCGGCACCGGCTTCATCGGCCGCAACCTGACCCGGCGGCTGGTCCAGCGCGGCCATGACGTGCGCGTGCTGTCGCGCGGCCGCAACGGCCCCTTCCCCGACATCGCCGACCATGTCGAGACGCTGGGCGTCTCGCTGCGCGACGAAGACGGGCTGGCGGCCGCCATGCAGGGCATGGATTGCGTCTTCAACCTGGCGAAATCCACCGACAAGAGCTGGCAGGCGGCGCTGGAAAACGACGTGGCCACGACCGAGCGCATCGGCCGCGCCGCGATCCGCGCCGGCGTCGGGCGGCTGGTCCATACCGGCACCATCGCCTCATACGACATGTCCGACCCCGCCCGCACCATCACCGAGGCCAGCGATTTCGGCCAGATGGACAGCCGCAATATCTATGCCCGCTCCAAGGCCGAGGGCGAGCGGCGGCTGATCGCCATGCAGGCGCAGGGGTTGCGGCTGGTCATCGCCCGGCCCGGCATCGTGCTGGGCGACGGCGGGCCGTTGCAGCATTGGGGCATCGGCCGCTGGCACGGCGCCGGCGCGGTGCGGCTTTGGGGCAACGGCCGCAACATCCTGCCTTTCGTGCTGGCCGACGACGTCTCGGACGGGCTGATCGCGATGATGGAGCGGGACGAGGCCATCGGCGAAAGCTTCAACCTGATCGGCGAGCCGATGTTCTCGGGGCGCGACTATTTCGACGCCATCCACCGCCGCACCGGGGCGCGGCTGAAGGTCAGCGGCTCGAACCTGACCGCACTTTGGGCGGTCGATGCGGTCAAGCAGGGGCTGAAGCGCCATGCCCTGCGCCGCAAGGGCGCGGCACCCGCCTCGCTGGCGGACTGGAAGTCGCGCGGGCACCTGTCGCCCTTTGACAACGCCAAGCCCAAGCGCCTGCTGGGCTGGACGCCGGAGGCCGACCGCGACGCCTTCTGGCGCCGCGCCATCGACGAGGCGCATCTGTTCTGGTGATCAGAGCAGCCCGTCGAGCAGCAGGAAGCCCGGCAGCCAGCCGGTGAAGATCCCGGCCAGCAGCGTGACCCAGGCGGTCTGCCGCTGGATCGGGCGGCCCAGCGCCAACAGCAGGAAATACAGGAACCACAGCACGCCCCAGACGGCCCAGTTCGCCGCCAGCCAAAGCTCGGCCGCGGAGCCGGCCGCCGCCAGCGCGCGCAGGAACACCGGCACCGTCGTCACCGCCACGAACAGGCTGAACCAGCCCAGGCCGCGCCTGTCCGCCCCGCTGAGCCGGTTATAGGCGACCCACAGATAGGTGGTGCAGAACAAGAGGCTCAGCGCGCCGTTGCGGATGCTGGCGGCGCTGGCCCCGGCGCCGAAGGCGTCGTGCAGCACCGCCGCGCCCGAGACCAGCGCAGCGACGATGTTGATGACGACGATCTCGCGATCGGCGATCCGGCCCATCAGCCAGAGCCCGTTCAGAAACAGCACGGCGCCGACATAGAACAGCACGAACCCGGTAAGCATCGGACCTCCTCAGCACGGCTGACCGCGTCTTGGGCAATTGCCCGGAATACGATCAGCCCATGCCTGCCAAGAAGGCAAATCCCGCGCCGGATCAATTGAAATGTTTTCAACGATCCGTAAAAACAGCGTTCGGATTATGGGGATTGCAGGCCGGTCAGCGGGTTGGTGCTGACCACCTCCCAGACCACTTCCTGCATGCGCCGCGCCAGTTCCGCCGAGGGCGCATCGGCGGGGCTGCCATCGGCGCGCAGCAAGGCATGCGGCAGGCCGACCGGGCTTTGGCCGTAAAGCACCGCATAATGGGTCAGCGCCACCAGATAGACGCCCAGGTCGTTGGGGTGGATGGGGTCCAGCGTGCCGTCCGGGCTGCGGGCGAACAGATCCTCGCGCGATTGCAGTTCGGCGATGCCGCCCCTGGCCTCGGCCTCGGCCACCAGCCGGGCCATGACCTGCCCGACCGGGATCAGCCAGACCGGCCTGCCGGCGGCGCGGGCGGCGGGCCAGAGCAGGCCGGGCTTCCACATCGTCTCCAGGTCGTCGGGCAGGCGCGACAGCCATTCCGGCTGATCGTCCAGCGCGTGCCAGCTTTCGTAAAGAAAGACCTGCCCGGCCGGATTGCCCGCCGCCGCCTCGGCCGCCCATTTCCCGGCATAGAGGCGGCTTTCCTTGTATTGGATCGCATCCTTCAGCCGCACCATCTCGGTCATGACGAAGGCGTCGTATTCGCCGCTCGCCAGCGCCTGATGCGCGTCGCGATAGCGGGGGGTGGCGTTTTCCTGGGCAAAGCCGTTGATCGCCGCGCCGCCCTGGAAATGTTCGCGCAGCGCGGTGCCCCAGCCCAGCTGCAACGCATAGTCGTGCCCCTGCCCGGCCAGCTGCGCCAGCATCGCCGGCATGTCGCGCCCGACCAGGCTGTGGCCCAGGTGATAGACCCGCAGCGGCCCCTGCGGCAGCGCCCGGCCGGCCTGGTAAAGCGCCTGCACGTCGGCGCCGTCGTCCTGCGCGGCCCCGGCCCTTTGCGCATGGCGCCAATAGAACAGCGCCGCCACCGCGACGACGACCAGCAGGGCAAGCAGGTAACGCATGTCCATCCCTCGTTCCGAACCACGGGCTCAGGGATAGCAAAAAGGCCGCCGCCCCGAAAGGCGGCGGCCATTCCTGTCGCTTCGAAGGGCTTACGCCTCGACCGCGTGGTTCTTGCGGTTCCAGCGGATCGAGGACCAGAACGAGATGCCGATCAGCGTCGCGCCGCCCAGGCCGGTGATGACCTCGGGGATATGCACCAGGGGCTGGACGAACATGATCACCGACAGCGCGATGATGGCATAGAAGGCGCCATGTTCGAGAAAGCGGTATTCGGCCAGGGTGCCGCGCTCGACCAGCATGATGGTCATCGAGCGCACATACATGGCGCCGATGCCCAGGCCGATGGCGATGACGAACAGGTTATGCGTCAGCGCAAAGGCCCCGATCACGCCGTCGAAGCTGAACGAGGCATCCAGCACTTCCAGGTAGAGGAAGGCGCCGATGCCGCCCTTGGCGCCGGCCTGCAGCGCCTCTTGCGAGCTGTCCAGCAGGCCGCCCAGCACCTCGACCAGCAGGAAGGTCAGAAGGCCCCAGATCGCGGAATGGAAGAACACCTGCGAATCGGCCCCTTCCAGGAAGCGCGAGAAGATCAGCACCGTGACCAGCACCACCGCGACCTCGATGCCGCGGACGGTGGCATAGCGCTGCATGCGATGTTCCAGCCAGCGCACCCAATGCACGTCCTTTTCATGGTCGAAGAAGAAGCTCAGGCCGACCATCATCAGGAAGGTGCCGCCGAAGGCCGCGATGGGCAGGTGCGCGTCATGCATGATGCGCGAATATTCGTCGGGCTGGCTTGCGGCCAGGACCATCGCCTGCCAGGGGCCGATATTGGCCGCGACGACCACGATGAGCAGCGGAAAGACGATCCGCATGCCGAAGACGGCGATCAGGATGCCCCAGGTCAGGAAGCGGCGCTGCCACTTCGGGGTCATCTCTTTCAGCTTGTTGGCGTTGACGATGGCGTTGTCGAAGGAAAGCGAGATTTCCAGCACCGCCAGCACGGCGCAGATGAAGAAGATCGTCAGCGTGCCGCCGACGGTTCCGGTGGTCTGCCATCCCAGCAACGCGCCCAGCGCAAGGCCAAGCACGGTGACGATGAAGGACCATTTGAAATATTGCAGGGTGGGACGATGGGTTCCACTCGTCGAGCCCCCCAAGGGCGGGTTGTTTCCTTGCTGCATGTCAGAACAAGATCCAGGCGGCTGGTCAAAGATCGATGCCGACATCACGAACGTGCCGCCACGTCCGCCAGAGGGGCCCGGCCATCAAACTGCGTTCACGAAGACGCGAACGCGCAAAAGATGGCGAATCCGGGTCACGATTGCAAGGGTTCCGTATCGATCCCGGCATTTTCTTGCACGGACCCGGCCCGCGCCAGCGCCGGCAGGGTGATGCGCGCCAGAAGCCCGCGCCCGCCGGCGCCCTCGTCCAGCGTCAGCCGGCCGCCGAACAGGCTGGCGATCTCCAGCGCCACCGGCAGGCCCAGGCCCATGCCGGGCCCCGAGGTCTCGCCCCGCGCGAATCGGCTGACGGCGGCGGCACGCGCCTCGGCCGGGATGCCGGGGCCGTTGTCCTCGACCTCCAGCACCGCGTCGCCGCCCGCGCGCCCGACGCGCACCGTCACCACCGCCGCGCGGCCCGCATGAAGCAGCGCGTTCGAGATCAGGTTGCTCAGCGCCTCGCCCATCAGCAGCGGCTCGGCCCGGACCGTCACCGGCCCCTCGCCCTCGAAGCCCAGGTCGATGCCGGCCTCGGCGGCGGCGGGGATATGCTCGGCGGTCAGATCGCGGGCCAGCGCCGCCAGGTCCAGCGGCGCGGCCAGCGCCGCGCCCTCGGCGGTATCGACCCGCGCCAGCAGCAGCAGCTGCGCCAGGATGCGCTCGGCATGGGCCACGGCGGCGTCGCCCTTGGCCGCGGCGGCCTGCGCCTCGGGCAGGGTCGCGGCCCGCGCCGCCAGCGCCAGCTGGGTGCGCACCACCGTCAGCGGCGTGCGCAGCTGGTGCCCGGCATTGCCGGTGAAGTTGCGCATCCCGTCCAGCGCCGCGCCCAGCCGCCGCATGAAGCCGTTCACCGTGCCGACCAGCCCGCGCACCTCGGACGGCACCGGCGTTTCGATCGGGCTCAGGTCGTCGGGGTTGCGCGCGGCGATCTCTTCGCTCAGCCGGTAAAGCGGGCGCAGGGACAGCGTCACCGCGATCCAGACGATCAGCGCCGCGCCCGCGATCATCAGCGCCAGCCGCAGGGCCGAGCGCATCAGGATCGCCCGCGTCAGCTCGCGCCGGGCATTGGTGGTCTCGGCCACGGTGACGACGAAGGGCACCTCGTCGATGCCGGTCGAGGCGGCGCGGGCCAGGCTGGCGACCCGCACCGGCTCGCCGCGGAACACGCCGTCGGCATAGGCCGGCTCGCCCCCCGGCCGCGCCGGCGCCATCGGCAGGTCGCCATAGCCGGTGACGATATGGCCGGGCGGGCCGTCCACGCGATAGAACACCCGGTCCTGCGCGGCCGAACTCAGCATCTCCAGCGCGCCATAGGGGATCTCGATGGCGATGCGGCCCTGGTCGTCCAGCGAGGCGCGCTCGGCGATCACCAGCGCCGAACCGGCCAGCACCCGGTCGGCCAGCGCATTGGCCATGCGCACCGCGTCGCGCCAGGTGTCGATCAGCGCGGCGGTGCCCAGCGCCAGCGTTCCCATGAGCAGCCAGCCCAGCAGCCGGCGGCGCAGGGAAAACGGCCGCCGGATCACGGCGAGGCCCGGTCGAGGAAATAGCCGATGCCGCGCGCGGTCCTGACCGTCAGCCCGGCGGGCGCCAGTCGCTTGCGCAGCCGGCTGACATATTGCTCGATGGCATTGGCGGACAGGTCGTCCTCGAGCGAGGTCAGCGATTGCACGATCGATTCGCGCGCCACCACCTTGCCGGCGCGCATGATCAGCAGCTCCAGCAGCCCGCGTTCCCGCGCCGGCAGGTCCAGCGGCTGGCCCGCCAGCAGGAAGCTGCGCGCCGCCTGGTCCAGCACCAGGTCGCCGAAGCTGACGGTGGAATTGCGCAAGCCCGCCTGGCGGCGCAGCAGCGAGCGGATGCGGGCCTCGAACTCGCCGATGTCGAAGGGCTTGATGAGATAGTCGTCGGCGCCGAGGTCGAGGCCGCGCACCCGCTCTTCTGGGGCGCCGCGCGCGGTCAGGATCATCACCGCCGCCGGGTTGCGCCGCGCCCGCATCGCCCGCAGCACCTCGAGCCCGTCCATCTGCGGCAGGTTCAGGTCCAGGATCACCAGGTCGAAGCTTTCCGCCGCAGCCAGGGCCTCGGCCGAGGCGCCGTCATGGACCACGTCCACCGCATAGCCCGATTGCCGCAGCAGCGCGGTCAGCCCCTCGGCCAGCGACAAATTGTCCTCGACAAGCAGGATGCGCATGGTTCCCCCCCTTGGCCGCAACCTAGCGGGGCGCGGCGGGCTTGTGAACGGGCTGCCGCTTTGGCAAAGTCGCCGATCATGCGCCCGCTCGCCCGCCTTTTGCCAGCCATCGCCGCCGCACTCGCGCTGTGGCCGGGCGCGGCATCGGCGCAGGTGACGCTGTTTCCCGCCCCGCAGGGCGATGGGCAGGAGCTGTCGGTCTATTCCTCGCTCGACGACGACCTGGCCGCGCCGCTGGTCGCCGCCTTCCAGAGCCGCCATCCCCGCGTCGCCGTGCGCTACGAGAACCTGCTGACGACCCAGCTGCACGACCGCATCGTCGCCGAGACGCAGGCGGGCGGCGGCACGGCGGATTTCGCCTTTTCCTCGGCCATGGACCTGCAGGTCAAGCTGGCGAACGACGGCTTCGCCCGCCCGGTCGAGACGCCGGACACGCCGGGCTGGCCCGGCTGGGCGAACTGGCGCGACACCGCCTATGCGCTGACCTTCGAGCCGGCGGTCTTTGCCTATCACAAGCCCAGCTTCGCCGATCATCCGCCGCCCGCCACCCGCGCCGACCTGATGCGCTGGATGGCCGAGCATCCGGCCGAGGCGCAGGGCCGGATCGGCACCTATGACGTGGCGCGCTCGGGCGTGGGCTATCTGTTCCTGGCCCGCGACCAGGAGCTTTATCCCGGCATCTGGTCGGTGGTGCAGGCGATGGGCCGGGCGGGGGTGCAGCAATTCCCCACCTCGGCCGAGCTGCTGGAGCGGATCGCCGACGGGCGGCTGGCGGTCGGCTACAACCTGCTCGGCTCTTACGCCGCGGACTGGGCGCGGCGGCATCCCGACCTGGGGGTGATCCTGCCGCGCGACTTCACCGTCGTCGTCTCGCGCGTGGGGCTGGTGCCGGCGGCGGCGCGCCAGCCGGGGCTGGGGGCGGATTTCCTGGCCTTCCTGATGTCGCCCGAGGGGCAGAGCCTGCTGTCGCGCACCCTGCGGCTTTCGGCCGTCAGCCTGGAGGTCGCGGGCCAGCCCGGCCCCGCGGGCGGGATGCAGGATCTGGCGGGATTGCGGCTGAAGCCGGTGCCGGTCAGCCCCGGCCTTCTGGCCTATCTGGACCAGGCGACGCGGGCCAAGCTGCTGGCGCGCTGGAACAAGGCGCTGGCCGGGGAATAATTTTCGCCGCGATGTCAGGTCCATGACAGCTTTCTGTGCTGGAAAGGCACGGGGCCCGCCTGCGCGCGGGCTTGCGGAGGACGCCTGCATTCCGGGAGAGATGCAGGCCAGACCCAGAAAATGCGGATAACGGGACCGGCGCGGATGCGTCCGGCCGATGCGAAGGAAGACCATGAAGCAATTCGTTCTCGCCAGCCTGTTCGCGGGGGCCGTCGCGGTCCCGGCCATGGCCGATTACACCATCATCGCCCCGGCCAACCCCGGCGGCGGATGGGACCAGACCGCCCGCACCATGCAGACCGTGATGCAAGAGGAAGGCATCTCGAAATCGGTGCAGGTGCAGAACGTGCCCGGCGCCGGCGGCACCATCGGCCTGGCGCAATTCGCCAGCCAGAACAAGGGCAACCCCGATACGCTGATCGTCGGCGGCTATGTCATGGTCGGGGCGATCCTGACCAACAACTCGCCCGTCTCGCTCAAGGACGTGACCCCCATCGCCCGGCTGACCGGCGAATACGAGGCGATCGTGGTTCCCGCCGCCTCGCCCATCCAGGACATCGCCGGGCTGATCGAGGCGCTGAAGGCCGATCCCGGCGCGGTCAGCTGGGCCGGCGGCTCGGCCGGCGGCACCGACCATATCGCCGTGGGCCTGATCGCCAAGGCGGCCGGCGTCGATCCGACCAAGATCAACTACATCGCCTATTCCGGCGGCGGCGAGGCCCTGGCGGCGATCCTGGGCAACCAGGTGACGGCGGGCATTTCCTCGCTGGGCGAGTTCGAGGCCCAGATCCAGGCCGGCACGCTGCGCCTTCTGGCCGTGACCTCGCCCGAGCGGCTGGAGGGCGTCGATGCGCCCACCCTGCAAGAAGCCGGGCTGGACGTGACGCTGGAGAACTGGCGCATGGTCGCCGCCGCGCCGGGCCTGTCGGACGAGCAGAAGGCCAAGGTCACCGCCGACATCGAGAAGATGGCCAAGTCGGAAAACTGGCAAAAGCAGCTTTCGGACAAGGGCTGGATGGACACCTACCTGGCCGGCCCGGACTTCGAGGCCCAGCTTGAACAGGACGTCACTTCGACCGAGGCGATCCTCAAGGACATCGGTCTGGTGAAATGAGCGGCAACCGCCACGAACCGCCGCGCCGCCGTGATACGGCGGCGCTGATCATCGCCGCCGGGCTGGTGGCGGTCGGCGGCGTGATGCTGTGGGACAGCGCGCGCCTGGCCGACCTGGGCGGCTATTCCGGCGTGGGCCCCGCCAGCGTGCCGCGCGTCGTCGGCTTCGCGCTGATCGGCCTGGCCGCCTGGACCGCCATCGAGGCGCTGCGCGGCGATTTCCCCCAGCGCCCGCCGCAGAACGCCGTGCCGGTCCTGTGGATCGTCGCGGGCCTGGCCGCGCAGCTGATGCTGCTGCATGTCGCGGGCTTTTCCATCGCCACGGGCATCCTCTTCGCCTTTACCGCGCGGGCCTTCGGCAAGCGCAACCTGGCGATGACCATTCCCATCGGCATCGTCTTCGCCTTCGTGGTCTGGGCGATCTTCTCGCAACTTCTGATGCTGCATTTGCCCGCCGGGCCGCTTGAGCATCTGGTCTTTCCGCGGGGCTGAGCCATGAGCGCATTCGAATTCCTGATGCAGGGGCTCGGCACCGCCGCCGACCCGATGATGCTGCTTTACGCGCTGATCGGCGTGACGCTGGGCACCGCGGTCGGCGTGCTGCCCGGCATCGGCCCGGCGCTGACCGTGGCGCTTCTGCTGCCCGTGACCTACCGGCTGGATCCGGCCGGCTCGCTCATCATGTTCGCCGGCATCTATTACGGCGGCATGTATGGCGGCTCGACCACCTCGATCCTGCTGAACACGCCGGGCGAAAGCGCCTCGATCATCACCGCGCTGGAAGGCAACAAGATGGCCCGCAAGGGCCGCGGCGGGCCGGCGCTGGCCACCGCCGCCATCGGCTCGTTCATCGCCGGGCTGATCGCGACACTGCTGCTGGCCTTCCTTGCGCCCTGGATCGTCAAGGTGGCGCTGGTCTTCGGCCCGCGCGAATATTTCGCGCTGATGGTGCTGGCCTTCGTCACCGTCTCGGCCGCCTTCGGCGATTCGGCGCTGCGCGGGCTGACATCGCTGTTCCTGGGACTGGCCTTGGCCTGCGTCGGCATCGACCAGCTGACCGGCCAGGCGCGGCTGTCCTTCGGCGTGCCCGAACTGCTGGACGGGATCGAGGTGACGACCATGGCCGTCGCCATGTTCGCCCTGGGCGAGGCGCTGTTCATCGCCGGCCAGCGCCTGCAGGTCGAGGACGAGGTGACGGCCGTCAAAGGCTCGATCTGGATGAGCCGCCGCGACTGGGCGCGCTCGTGGAAGCCCTGGCTGCGCGGCACCTTCATCGGCTTTCCCATCGGCGCCATGCCGGCGGGCGGGGCCGAGATCGGCACCTTCCTGTCCTATGCCACCGAGAAGAAGCTGACCAAGCATCCCGAGGAATTCGGCAACGGCGCCATCGAGGGCGTCGCCGGCCCCGAGGCCGCGAACAATGCCAGCGCGGCCGGCACGCTGGTGCCGCTGCTGACGCTGGGCCTGCCGACCTCGGCCACGGCGGCGATCATGCTGGCCGGCTTCCAGCAGTTCGGGCTGCAGCCCGGCCCGCTGCTGTTCGCCACCAACCCGACGCTGGTCTGGGGGCTGATCGCCAGCCTGCTGATCGCGAACGCCATGCTCCTGGTGCTGAACCTGCCGCTGATCGGGCTGTGGGTGAAGCTGCTGACGGTGCCGAAGCCCTGGCTTTACGCCGGCATCCTGCTGTTCGCGACGCTGGGCACCATCGGCGCCAACCCCTCGGCCTTCGAACTGGGGATGCTGCTGGGCTTTGGCGTGCTGGGCTATGTGATGCGGCTTTTCGGCTATCCGATCGCGCCGATCGTCGTCGGCCTGATCCTGGGCCCGATGGCCGAGCAGCAGCTGCGCCGGGCGCTGGCGATCAGCCAGGGCGACTGGACGACGCTGGTGCAATCGCCCATCGCCGCGGTGCTTCTGGGCATCGCCGCACTGGCGCTGATCGTGCCGCTGATCCTGCGCGCCCGCGGCAAGGGCGAGGTGCTGAGCCAGCTGGCCGGCGAAGAGGACTGACCCGCCGCCCGGCCCGACAAGGGCCGGGCCCGCCATGTGCTGGCGTCATGGCCGCCTTGCCGCTTTGCCGCGTTGCAGAAAGGCTGGGCGAAGCCCATCTGTCTGTCATCGACATGTTCGATGAAACCTAGAAGACAGGCAGAAAAATGCACCGCGCTTATCATTCCCTCACCTCGGCCCTTTCGACCCTGCGGGCCGCCATCGCCGTCGCCTCGGCGGCCGAAGCGCACCGCCGTCCCGCCGCAGCCGACCTGCGCCGCCTGGGCATCGACGAGACGAAATTCGCCGCGATCCACCTCTGATCCGGGTCGGGCAGGCCGCGCCTGCCCCTGCGTCGAAACGCCCCTGATGCGTTTCGGCGCTTTTATCGGGATACCGTCAGGATTTTGTCTATATAGTCTGCTTCGTAGATACGCGAATCAGTGCAGACAGGTATGGAAAGAAACGACAGGCGGCGACCGGCACGAAAAATTCCCGCACCCTCGACTGACCTGCGCGGCGGGTGCGGTTCTGCATGGGCATCCTGATCGTTTCGATGCTGGTGGCGACGCTTTCCGCCCTGGCAGGATGCCTGTTCGGAATTTGCGGCCTGGTCAGCAGCCTGGCGCTCTATGCCGGATCGGGCGTGGCGACGGTCTTCGTCCTGGCCCTGGCGCGCTGCAGATCCGATACGGGCTGACGCCGGCGCCTTACGAACAGGTCAGGCACCGGCATGCGACTGCCGCGCACCCGGTGCATCAGGGGCGCGCGGCACAGGCTGGTCTACCACAGATGACGGCGCAGCGCGTCGCCTTCCTGCGAGGGGGCGGCCGCATCGCTGCGCGTGTCGGCCACGCCGATGTCGCGCAACAGATGCTCGGGCAGGTCGGCCAGCGCCTTGCGCGTCGCCGGATGATCCAACGCCGCCATCCGGTCCAGGCAGGGCGATAGGCTGGGCTTATCGCCACGCAGCATGGCAAACAGCCGCGACAGGATCGGCAGGAAAGGGCGTTCACGGTCGCATGCAGGATGGTCGGACATTTCAGCCCTCCTTTCAGTGGTCATGGTTGATCCATGACGCGATCATGCTAGTCTGGCGCCGGCTTGACCAACAAAGCCTCGGCAAGCACCCATAAGGCAGCCTTATGTCCATCCCCCCTCTCGCCGCCCTGCGCGCCTTTGAGGCGGTGGCGCGTCACCTGAGCTTTACCCGCGCCGCCGAGGAACTTGGCATGACCCAGGCCGCCGTCAGCTACCAGATCCGCCTGCTCGAGGAACGGCTGGCGACGCCGCTGTTCCTGCGCAAGCCGCGCGGCATCGTGCTGACCGAGACCGGGGCGCTGTTCGCCCGCCCCACCATCGACGCCTTTGACATGCTGCGCGAGGCTTATGCCGACCCTTCGGCGGATTCGGTCTCGACCCTGTCGATCTCGACCGTGCCGACCTTTGCCGGGGCGTGGCTGTCGCCGCGGCTGGGCAAGTTCCAGATGAACCACCCGAACCTGGCGGTGCGGCTGGAGACCGCCGACAACCTGGTCGATTTCGGGCGCGAGGACATCACGGTCGCGATCCGCGCCGGCGAGGGCGGCTGGCCGGGCCTCGAGGCGCATTGCCTGATGCCCATCGAATACACGCCCATGCTGTCGCCCGAACTGGCAAAAAAGCACGAATTGCGCGAACCGGCCGACCTGCTGAAGCTGCCGCTGCTGGACCGGGTGGACCCGAACTGGGCGGTCTGGATGCGCGAGGCCGGCGTCGATTTCCGGGAAATCCCGCCCAAGCCCGGCCTGACGCTTTCGACCGACCTGCACGAGGCGCGGGCGGCACTGGAGGGTTATGGCGTCGCGCTGCTGACGCCGCGCTTCTTTCGCTTCGAACTGGCGACCGGCGGGCTGATCCAGCCCTTCCCGCTGGTGGCGCAGAACGGTCGCAGCTATTGGCTGGTCTATCCCACCGGCCGCCGCAACCGCCCCAGCATCCGCAAGTTCCGCGCCTTCCTGCTGGACGAGATCGCCCGCGATCCCGGCTAGGCCGGCTGCCCGCGCGGCATGTCGGGCAGCGGGAAAATCCGGTCATAGGCGATGTTGAAGACGAAGTTATAGACCAGGTAGAAGGCCACGATGAACAGGTCGAGCAGCAGCGTCTGCCACAGCGTCATGCCCAGGTACCAGGCCATCGGCAGCAGCAGCATGACCAGCAGGCCGCCCTCGAACAGCAGGGTATGCAGCAGCCGGTGATGCAGCGCCTTGCGGGTATGGCCGTGCAGCCAGCGCATCGCATGGTCGAAGCCCAGGTTGAAGACAAAGGTCCAGACCGTCGCCAGCGTCGCCGCCCCCACGCCCACCACGCCCATGTCGAGCAGCGGCTTGCCGTAAAGCCAGGCCGTCGCCGGGGTGATGATGGCCAGTCCGATGGTCTCGAACATCAGCGCATGCCGCACCCGGTCGGGGAAACTGCGCATCGTCATGGTCCGAATCTTTCCGTTGTTGCGTGTTGCGCCGTTTCTATCTTGATTCTCAGCAGAGCAAAGTTAGCTTCCATCTGAAAACGAGATGGATCGATGACCGTATCGCTGGACCAGCTGGAAGCTTTCGTCGCCGCCGCGCAGCACGGCTCGTTCTCGGCCGCGGGGCGGGCGCTGCGCAAGGCGCAATCCGCGATCAGCACCCAGGTCTCGAACCTGGAGGACGACCTGGGCGTCGCGCTGTTCAGCCGCAAGGGGCGCAACCCGGTGCTGACCCCGGCGGGCGAGCGGCTGCTGGCCGAGGCCAGGGTGGTGCTGGACCGCCGCGAACACCTGATCGGCGTCGCCGCCAGCCTGACCGCGCATGTCGAGCATCGGCTGGCCGTCGCCATCGACGAGCTTTACCCCGAACAGCCGCTGGCCACGCTTTTCGCCGATTTCGCCGCGCATTTCCCGCATGTCGAGCTGGAGCTGCTGTTCCCGATGATGGAGGACGTCAGCCGGCTGGTGCTGGACGGCAAGGCCGACATCGGCGTGATGTGGCGCCAGGAAATCCTGCCGACCGAGATCGCCTTTCACACCCTGGGCTGGGTTCCCCTGAAGCTGGTCTGCGGCAAGGACCACCCGCTGGCGAACACGCTGGTCGATTGGGAGGAACTCAAGCGCCACCGCCAGCTGATGGTGGCGGTGCGCAGCGAGGGGCCGGAAAAGCAGCGCCTGCGCACGGCGGCCGAGGTCTGGTGGGTCGAAAGCCACTGGGTGATCCTGCAAATGGTCCGGCAGGGCATCGGCTGGGCGCTGGTGCCGGACCATATCATCGACAACTCTCCGGTCCGCGACGAGCTGGTGACGCCGCCGCTGCAATTCGACGGCGCCGACTGGCCGGTGGCGCTGGAACTGGTCTGGCACAAGCAGCGCCCCAGCGGCCCCGCCGCGCGCTGGCTGCGCGAGCGCTTTGCCGCCATGCGCATCAACGGCCTGCCGGGCCGGGACGCGGTCTAGCGGCCGCGACGGCGGCGCGCGCCCGGCAATCCCGATAAAAACCCAAGGTCAAAGCTTGACCCCGTCCCCGCCGGGCATTTACCTGCGCCCGACGATCCGCAGGAGGCAGGCATGTTTGGCAGATTGATCGCAGCGACCGCAACGGCGCTTGTCCTGGGGGCCGCGGCCTGGGCCCAGCCGATGACCATCGCCCATTCCCAGGGCGAAACGGTCCTGCCGGCGCCGCCCGAAAAGGTGCTGATCCTGGACATCAACGCGCTGGATATCGCCCATGCCCTGGGCGCACAGCCGGCCGGCGTGCTGGGCAGCAACCTGCCGGATTACCTGCAGGATTATGCCGACCCCCTGCCCAAGGTCGGCACGATCTTCGAGCCGGATTACGAGGCCATCGCCGCCTCGGGCGCCGCGCTGATGATCGTCGGCACCCGCACCGCACCGGCCTATGCGGAAATGTCGCGGATCCTGCCGACCGTGGACCTGAGCCTGGGCGACGACCTCTTCGCCTCGGTCCGCGGCAATGTCGAGACGCTGGGCCGGATCTTCGGCAAGCCCGAGCAGGCGGCCCGGATGGTCGAGGCGCTGGACGCCAAGATCGCGCATCTGAAGGAAATCGCGCCGGGGGCCGGGACCGCGCTGATCCTGGTCACGAACGGCGGCAAGCTGGGCGCCTATGGGCCCAAGTCGCGGGTGGGCTGGATCCACAGCCAGCTGGGCTTTGCCACCGTCGCCCCGGACATCGACGACCGCTTCCACGGCGGCGACGTGATCTCGTTCGAATATATCCTGGAACGCGACCCCGACTGGATCTTCGTCATCGACCGCGATGCCGGCGTGGGCGAGGCGGGCGCGGGCGCCCGCGCCGCGCTGGACAATCCGCTGATGGCGCGGACCAGGGCGGTGCGGGACGGGCATGTCGTGCATCTGGACCCGCATGCCGCCTATATCGCCTTCGGCGGCTATACCGCGCTGAACCGGCTGCTGGACCAGTTGACCGAGGCGCTGGCGGCGCGATCCTGAGATGTCCCGGCTTGCGGCAGCGGTGGCCCTGACCGCCGGGCTTGCGCTGGCAAGCCTGTTCGTCGGCGTGTCCCATGTCAGCCTGCGCGGCATCCTGGCGGGGCAGGAGCTCGACTGGCTGGTGCTGGTCGAAAGCCGGCTGCCGCGGATGCTGGCCCTGCTGCTGTCGGGCGCCTCGATGGCGATCGCCGGGCTGCTGACGCAGATCGTGATCCGCAACCGCTTCGTCGAGCCGGCCAATACCGGCACGATGGAATCGGCGGGGCTGGGGCTGCTGGTGATGACGCTAGTCGCGCCCGGCGCGCCGATCATCGCCAAGATGACCGCCGGCGCGGGCTTTGCCATGGCGGGCACGGCGCTGTTCCTGGCCATCCTGCGCCGCGTGCCGCTGCGCGACCCGATGCTGGTGCCGCTGGTCGGCATCCTGCTGAGCGGGGTGATCTATGCCGGCACCGCCTTTGTCGCCTATCGCTTCGACCTGATCCAGACCGTGCTGGCCTGGACCCAGGGCGACCTGTCGGGCGTGCTGCGCGGCCGCTATGAACTGTTGTGGCTGGGCGCGGCCATGGCCGCCCTTGCCTGGCTGGCCGCAGACCGCTTTACCGTCGCCGGGCTGGGGCGGGACATCGCCAGCTCGCTGGGCCTTGCGCATGGGCGGGTGGTGGCGCTGGGGCTGGCCATCGTCGCGCTGGTCACGGCGGTCGTGGTGGTGACGGTGGGGATGATCCCCTTCCTGGGGCTGATCGTGCCGAACATCGTCAGCCTGGCGCTTGGCGACAACATGCGCCGGGCGGTGCCCTGGGTCGCGGTCTCGGGCGCGGCGCTGGTCCTGGCCTGCGACATCCTGGGCCGGGTGATCCGCGCGCCCTACGAGGTGCCGCTGGGCACGGTGCTGGGCGTGCTGGGCAGCGGCGTCTTCCTGGTCCTGATCCTGCGGAGCCGCGACCGTGCCGCATGAGCGCCGCGCCAGGCTGGCCCTGCTGGTCCTGGGCCTGCTGGCCCTGGGCGCGATCCTGGCCTTCATGACGCTGGGCGCGCGCGGCAACTGGGGCTTCGTGCTGCCGTTTCGCGGCAGGAAACTGCTGGGCCTGCTGCTGGTCGGCCATGCCGTCGCCTGCTCGACCGTGCTGTTCCAGACCGTGACGGCGAACCGCATCCTGACCCCGGCGATCATGGGCTTCGATTCGCTTTTCGTGCTGTGCAGCACCGTGCTGGTGGCGCTGTTCGGCTCGGCCGCGGTGGCGGGGCTGGACCCGCGGCTGGTCTTCGGCCTCAACGTCATGCTGATGGTCGGGGCCTCGATGGCGCTTTACCTGTGGCTTTTCGGCGGCGAAGAGCGCAGCCTGCACCGCCTGCTGCTGATCGGCGTCGTCTTCGGCATCTTCCTGCGCATGCTGGCGGAATTCGTCCAGCGCCTGCTGGATCCGAACGAGTTCATGGTGCTGTCCGACATGCTGTTCGCCAGCTTCGGCACCATCCCCCCGACGCTCCTGGGCATCGCCGCCGCCGCGGTCGCGGGGGTGACGCTGTGGCTGGTCCCGCGCCTGTCGCGGCTGGACGTCATCGCGCTTGGCCGGCCGGTGGCGGTGAACCTGGGCATCCGCTGGCGGGCCGAGGTGCTCTCGGTGCTGGCGGCGGTTTCGGTCCTGGTCGCGGTCTCGGCGGCGCTGGTCGGGCCGGTGCTGTTCTTCGGCCTGATCGCGGCCAGCCTGGCGCATCTGGCGGTCGGGCAATCGGCGCATCGCTACCTGCTGCCCGCCGCCTCGCTGGTCGGCATCATCATGCTGGTCGGCGGCCAGACCGTGCTGGAGCGGGTCTTTGCCTTCAACACCGCGCTTGGCATCCTGGTCGAATTCGCCGGCGGCATCACCTTCATCGCGCTATTGATCGGAAAGGGCCGCCGATGATCGAGATCAGCAACCTCTGCAAGAGCTATGGCGCGACACCCGTGCTGCACGACGTGTCGCTGAGCCTGCCAAGGGGCGGGATCACCTCGCTGATCGGGCCGAACGGGGCGGGGAAATCCACGCTGCTGTCGCTGATCGCCCGGCTGATCGCGCCGGATTCGGGCAGCGTGACGGTGGACGGGCTGGACGTGACCCGCGCGCCCGGCCCGGTGCTGGCGCGGCGGCTGGCGATCCTGCGGCAGGAAAACCACCTCGTCGCCCGGCTGACCGTGCGCGAACTGGTGGGCTTCGGCCGCTTCCCGCATTCCGCCGGCCGGCTGACGCCCCAGGACCGCGCCGCCATCGACCGGGCGCTGGACTATCTGGAGCTGGCGCCGCTGGCCGACCGCTTCATCGACCAGCTGTCGGGCGGGCAGCGCCAGCGTGCCTTCGTCGCCATGGTGCTGGCGCAGGACACCGACTATCTGCTGCTGGACGAGCCGCTGAACAACCTGGACATGAAGCACGCCCAGGCGATGATGCGGCTGCTGGCCAGCGCCGCGCGGGAACTGGGCAAGACGGTGATCGTGGTGCTGCACGACATCAACTTCGCCTCGTGCCATTCCGACCGCATCGTCGCCATGCGGCAGGGCCGCATCTTCGCCGCCGGCACCCCGGCCCAGATCGTCACCCCCGACCTGCTGGGCGAGCTTTACGAGATGCAGATCGCCGTGCGCGAGATCGACGGGCAACGCATCGCGCTTTTCTACGAATGAGTCTAAACATGCAGTTGCATGTTTAAGCCGGAACCGCTATCCGGCGGTGGAAAAGCCAGGGCCGCGGGCCTCAGCCAGCCTTTCCCGGAACGGAGCTTGCTGATGGCCGCACCCTTTTCCCCCCGCCTGATCATGGCCGCCACCGCGGCGCTTGCCCTGCCCGCCGCGGCCCAGGAGACGGCAGAGACCGTGGTCCTGCTGGACCCGATCACCCTGCAGGCGCTGGATGCCGACGGCAGCGCCGCCGACCGCGGCGCCAGCCAATATGTCGCTGCGGCCGAGCTGGAGCGGGCGCGGATGGGCGATCTGAAGGATCTGTTCACCGGCATCGCCTCGGTCTCGGTCGGGGGCGCGATCCCGGTGGCGCAAAAGATCTTCATCAACGGCGTGGACATGCTGAACCTGTCGGTGACGGTGGACGGGGTCGAACAGAACAACCGCGCCTTCCACCATGTCAGCGCCAATGCCATCGACCCCGGCCTGCTGAAATTCGTCCGCGTCGATGCCGGCGTGGCGGCGGCGGATGCCGGCCCGCATGCCGTCGCCGGCGCCGTGGTGATGGAGACGGTGGACGCCGCCGACATCCTCGAGGACGGGCGCAGCTTCGGCGGCAACATCCGCCTGTCCTATGGCGACAACGGCCGGACCTTCGGCCGTGCGGCGACGCTGGCCGGGCAGGCGGGCGGCTTCGAATGGCTGGGCTATCTGAAATCCGCGACCGGCGACGACTACAAGGCCGGCGGCGGTGACAGGATCACCGGCTCGGCCGCCGACCTGCAAAGCGCGCTGCTGAAGCTGGCCTACGAGACGCCCGATGGCCACCGGATCGAGCTGTCCGGCCAGCGGCTGCACGACGATGCGCTGCGCCCCTATCGCGCCAACATCGGCCATATCGAGGGCGGCCGCCCGATCCCCGAGCTGCGCCGCTACGACACCACCCGAACCAGCTGGTCGCTGTCCTATGAAAACACCCAGGCCAGCGGCTTCTGGGATCCCCGATTCGTCATCGGCCGCTCGGAAAGCCGGGTGCACGTCGACCAGCCGACCGCTGCGCCGCCCTATGTCAGCAAAGGCGACAGCGACACCTTCTCGGCCAAGCTGGAGAACCGCTTCCACCTGAACGACGCCGACAGCGTGACGGCGGGGATCGACTGGTACGACCGTTCAAGCACCTACAGCGATCCCGCCAGCGCGCTGGACGAGAACGCCCGCAACATCGGGCTTTACGCCCAGGCCCGGCTGGAGCCGGTCGAGCGGCTGGACCTGTCCTTCGGCCTGCGCTGGGACCGGCAGGAGTTTACCGGCACCAGCGGCTGGAGGGACCGGAACGCCGGCTTCAGCGGCAATGCCTCGGTCGCCTATGGCGTCACCGATGCGCTGGTGCTGCGCGCCGGGGCCTCGACCGTCTTCGGCGGCATCGCCATCGAGGACAACTACATCTTCAACGGCGCCTGGGACTACGACGTGCTGCGGCCGGCGCGCGCGCGCAACTATACGCTGGGCTTCGACTATCAGGCCGGCGACCTGCGGCTGGATGGCGAGCTGTTCCTGACCCAGGTCGACAATGCCCGCGGCGGGGCCTATGCCGGCATCGAGAATTTCGACTTCGAAAGCCGGGGCTACAACCTGGGCCTGGGCTATGGCTGGGACGGCGGCTATCTGCGCGCCAGCATGTCGGACAGCCGGGTCAGCGTGAACGGCGACCCGGCCTCCAGCTACCAGGCGCTGGATTTCGGCGCACCGCTGGGCCGGGTGTTTTCCATCGAGGCGCAGCACACGCCGCTGGGCAGCCCCTTCACCTATGGCGGCAGCATCGAGGCGGCGGCGAAATACGACCGCATCGAGGGCGATTCCGACCGCACCATCCCCGGCTATGCCGTGCTGAACCTGTTCGCGGAATATGCGCCGACCGCGGTGCCGGGGCTGGTGCTGCGGGCCGAGGTCGCGAATCTCTTCGACAAGGATTACGCCGACCGCGCCACCTATGGCGGCGACTATGCCACCGTCACCCCGCTGCGCGAGCCGGGGCGCACCCTTTCGCTGGTGGCGACGAAACGGTTCTGACGGGCCGTCCCGCCGGTCAGCGGTAAAGCCGGTTCAGCACCCGCACCAGGTCATAGGCCTCGTCCGTGGTCAGGGCGGGGGCGAAGGCGGAGCGGATCTTGTCGGCATAGATCTGCCAGATCCGCGCCGGCAGGCCCCTGCCCGCCTCGGCGATGTAAAGGATCTGCCCGCGCCCGGCGCCACCCGCCGCGGCGCGCCGGATCAGGCCCGCCTTCTCGATCCGGGCGACATGGCGCGACAGCGCATATTGCGGCACGAACAGCCGCCGCTCCAGCACCTGCATCTGCACGCCGGCCTCGCCCGCCTCCTCGGTGGCCAGCAGGATCTCGTACCAGATCGGGTCGGCGATGCCGACCTCGCGCAGCGCCTTCTCGATCTGCGGCATCAGGGTGCGATGGATGCGCAGGATGGCGAAGAAGACCCGGTTATAGGCGGTCCGCGGGTCGTCGTCGCCGAATTGCGGCTGGGCGTCGGAGTTGGTCGTCACGGTCAGGGCAAGCTCCCGGAGGAATGGCGTCGGCTGCCCCTGCCTAGTCGAGAACACGGGGCCATGCCAACCGCCCCCTTCCCGCGCCGGGCCCGGCCCGCGGGCGCCCGCATCACCCCTGGCCCGTCGCCTGCCGCCGCGCCGCAAAGGCCGCCTCCAGCCGCTTGCGGTGGGCGCGGGGCACGGTGACGGTGGTCCCGTTCCACAGCGTCAGCAGCAGCCGGCTGTCGGGCAGCGGCGCATGCTCGACGATGGCGTCGTAGCTCAGCCAATAAGAGCGATGCACCCGCATCCCCGCATCCTCGGGCAGTTGCGTGACCGCGTCCGACAGGCGATAGCGCACCAGCACCTCCTGCTCCTTGGTGACGACGCGGATGTAATGTTCCTCGGCCCGAATCAGCCGCAGGGCGGTGATGGGCCAGCTGTAGCTGCCGAATCGCACCGCGCGGGGCGGAGGCGGCACCGGCGGCTGCGGCGGCCGCGGCGGCTGCCGCAGTATCGGCACCGGCAGGTGACGCGTCATCGGCGCCGGCAGCGGTGCAGCCTGCGGCGCCGCGGGCGGCTGCGGGGCGGGCGGCTGCAGCACGACCTGCGGCGGCCGGGGCAGCGCCTCGGCCGGGTCGGCCGCGACCCGCAGCTCGGCCGCGGCCGGCGCTTCGCGTTGGGACTGGAGCTGGGTGGCCTGGATGAAAACCTTTGTATGCGGCAGCACGAAGATCGAGAACAGGATTTCCAGGTTCAGGATGACGAAATAGATCAGCACGAACTCTTCCGTCAGCGGCCTGAAGTTGGACCAGACCGGGCCGACCATGATCGGGTTGTAGACCCGCGCGAATCCCAGCGTCGCCAGCAGGGCGATCAGGGTGATCAACGGCACCGGCACGATCAGCCGCGGCCAGCGGCGGCAACACTTTTCTATCAGCAGCAATGTCCCGACCAGGATGCAGTAAAAGAACAGGGCCATGGCGGAAAACACGATCACGAACTCCCACCACGGCGGCGATGGCTGAAGCTGCACCGGGTAAAGATAGGTGATCAAGACGCTGGAAATCCCAAAATAGATCAGGAAATGACGATCTGTCGTTATACGCCTGATCTGGGACGACGTCAGCGGAAGCCTGCGTCCCGTCACCAGGACCAAATCGATTCGAGAATCGGCCGAGCGACGGTTTCGCAGGTTCCCTGCCGATTGATCGGAATTCGGCATATCTGTCGTCTCCCGGTCCGTTTTCTTGTTAGCCATGGGCTGGCTGTTTAACCATTTTGCGCCAGCACTCAACCTGTGGGCAGATTCTCTCGGGGGATAAGGCGGGGTTTGGGCCGGTTTCGCCGGGGGATTCGCACCCGATCCACCGGCAACAACCTTGTTTGAAGGCAATGAGTTGGGCATTTTTTACCAGGATATACCATTTCACGCCACGCCAACTGTAGCAGAAGAGTCTTTATTTCCCGTTACTGTCATTTCATGACAATCGAACTGTAATCGGCGACATTTTATCCATTCGGTATGTCGATCCACGGCTTCACGCTGGGAAGGCCGTCCCCCCTCCGCTAGCAAGTTCTCATCTAAAGCTGGGCGCATCCCGAGTGCGGCCAGCTTTCACCGTGAAACCTGGTCGGAGCCTGCTGTGTCGGAAATTGGTGTTCGTTTCATGATTTTCGGGCAGCCCGCCCTTTCATTCCCCGCTGTGCGCGCGCCCGCACTCGGCCGTAACCGTGCCTGGAGTTAAGAGTATGCCGAACGATATTGCGAATAACCCGACCCCCAACACCGTGACCGGTACCAGCGGCAACGACTTTAACATCGAGCCGGGCTACACCGACGCCCAGGGCAATACGGTCCACGGCACCAATCCGAACCATATCCAGGGCCTCGGCGGCAACGACAGCATGATCGGCGGCGGCGGCGGCGACTATCTGGACGGCGGCGAGGGCACGGACACCCTGCGCGGAGGAAGCGGCAACGACACGCTGATCGGTGGCGAACACTCCGACGACTTGCATGGCGATGACGGCGACGATTGGCTGGACGGCGGCAGCGGCGATGACATGCTTGCAGGCGGCGCCGGCGACGACGCGCTGTACGGCGGCAGCGGCAAAGATTCGCTGTACGGCGGTGCGGGCACCAACCTGCTGGACGGCGGCGAAGGCGACGACCAACTCCATGCTTCCGAAGAAGGCGTGTTCAGAAACAACACCTTGCTTGGCGGGTCTGGAAACGACACGCTGACCGGCACTGGGTTGATGGACGGCGGCGAAGGCAATGACGTCGTGATGGGCATGGGTACATTGCGCGGCGGGGACGGCAATGACTCTCTTATGGCCACGGGCGACGGCAACAGCGTGCTGGAAGGCGGCGCGGGCGCCGACACCTTCAACGGCGGTACCGGCCATGATCGCTTCATCGTCGATGCCGGCGGCGACCTGATCCAGAATTTCAACACCCTGGACACCTATTTCGACGGAGATCCGACCAACAACGACTATGTCGACCTGACGCCCTGGTACAACCATGAGACGCTGGCGGCCTGGAACGCTGCCAATCCGGGACGGACCTATGCTACGCCGATGGAATGGCTGATTGCCGACCAGGACGACGACGGCGTCCTTCAGGCGGTCGGCGGCCTGCGCATTCAATATGCCGGCCAAGCGGTCGCCGGCGTCCGGCTGCAAACCGAATACACCGGGGTTTCGACCAGCGACGGCAAGACGGCGACCGACGGCGACGACCTGCTGATCGGCGGGCCCGGCGACGATTACCTGGATGGCGGCAAGGGCAATGACACCCTGATCGGCGGTGCCGGCCACGACACCCTGCTCGGCGGCGACGGCAAGGACACGTTGTTGGGTGGCGAGGGCGACGACTCGCTGGACGGCGGTCTGGGCAACGACTCGCTCGAAGGCGGCGAGGGCAACGACACCCTGCTCGGCGGCGAGGGCAATGACAACCTGTGGGGCGGGGCCGGCGACAACCTGCTGGAAGGCGGGGCCGGCAACGACCTGCTGGAAGGCGGCGGCGACAACGACACCATGCATGGCGAGCTGGGCAACGACCTGATGGACGGCGGCGCGGGCGACGACATCGTGCGCGGCGGCGACGGCGACGACACGCTGACCGGCGGGCTGGGCGATGACTCGCTGACCGGCGACGCAGGCCACGACAGCCTCGACGGCGGGGCCGGCCATGACACCCTGACGGGCGGCGACGGCAACGACACCCTCATGGGCGGCGAGGGCGACGACTCGCTCGATGGCGGTGTCGGTGACGACTCGCTGGAAGGCGGAGACGGCAACGATACGCTGCTGGGCGGCGACGGCAAGGACACGTTGTTGGGCGGCGAGGGCGACGACTCGCTGGACGGCGGTCTGGGCAACGACTCGCTGAACGGCGGGCTGGGCGACGACACACTGCTCGGCGGCGACGGAAACGACACCCTGATCGGCGGAGCGGGCAATAACCTTCTCGAAGGCGGTGCTGGCAACGACATCCTGTTCGGCGGGGACAGCAACAACACCCTGATGGGTGGCGAGGGCAACGACATCCTTAGCGGCGGGGACGGCGACGAATCGCTGGACGGTGGCGAGGGCAACGACCTCATGTCTGGTGTTGCCGGCAACGACACGCTGAACGGCGGGCTGGGCGACGACACGCTGGCCGGCGGCGCCGACGATGACCTGCTGGAAGGCGGGGAAGGCAACGACCGTCTGGCGGGCGACTCTGGCAATGACACGCTGCATGGCGGCGACGGCAATGACTACCTTTCCGGCGGCTCCGGCGACGATTCGCTCGACGGCGGCGAGGGCAAGAACACCCTGGTGGGCGGCGCCGGCCACGACACGCTGATCAGCGGCAACGACGACGACCTCCTGGAGGGCGGCGAGGGCAACGATTACCTTGATGCCGGCCATGGCAACAACCTCATCGATGGCGGGGACGGCGACGACTACCTGATCGGCCGCTCGGAAAACGACACGCTTTACGGTGGCGCCGGCAACGATACGCTGCTTGCCGGCACCGGCGACGACAGCCTGGAGGGCGGCGAGGGCAACGACAGCCTGGAAGCCAGTGCCGGCACCGACACCCTGCTGGGCGGCGGGGGCAACGACACGCTGCATGGCGGGGCCGGCGACGACCTGCTGGATGGTGGGGCCGGCGCCGATAGGCTGACCGGCGGCCAGGGCATCGACCGCTTCGTCGTCGATGCCGGGGGCGACGTGATCACCGATTTCGACGCCAACACCGGCATGGGCGACGGGCAGGCCAACAACAACGAATTCGTCGATCTTGCCGCCTTCTACAACGAGACCACGCTGGCCACCTGGAACGCCGCCAATCCGGGGCAGACCTACAAGAACGCCCTGCATTGGCTGCGCGCGGACCAGGGCGACGGTGTGCTGGATGCGGTCGGCGGGCTGCGCATTCTGGACGGCACCGGCAATGCCGTCCAGGCCGACAAGCTGACCACCGAGAACACCGGCGTCGTCTGCTTCCTGCGCGGCACCCTGATCAAGACCGAGGATGGCGAGGTTCCTGTCGAGAAGCTGGAACCGGGCATGAAGGTGATGACGCTGGACCACGGCTACAAGGAGCTTTCCTGGATCGGCAAGCGCGTGCTGTCGGCCGCGGAACTGGCCGAGCAGCCCAAGCTGCGCCCGATCCGCATCCGCGCCGAGGCCCTGGGCGAGAACCTGCCTGAGCGCGACCTGATCGTCTCGCCCCAGCACCGGGTGCTGCTGCGCTCGGTCGTGGCGCGGCGGATGGTCGGCGAGGCCGAGGTTCTGCTGGCCGCGCGCCATCTGATCGGGCTGGAAGGCGTCGAGGTGGTCGAGGACATGCAGGAGGTGGAATACTGGCACTTCATGTTCGACCGGCACGAGGTGGTCTTCTCGAACGGGGCGCCCACGGAAAGCCTGTTCACCGGCCCCGAGGCGATGAAGGCGCTGGGGGCGGAGGCTCGGGAAGAGATCTTCACGCTCTTCCCGGAACTGGCCGAGCCCGAACGCGAGGTGCCCGTCGCGGCCCGGCTGCTGTTGCGCGGCCGGCAGGGACGGCACCTGGTGCAGCGCTTGGTCGTCAATGGCAAGCAACCGTTCACCTGGGGCAAGGTGGGCTGATGCCGACCGGGGCGCGGGCCCAGCGCCACGCCCCGGACCATGGCGACCTGGCGGTCGGATGGGACGGAAACAACCGTCGCACCGACCGCAAGGCCCTGGCGGTGGCCGAGCAGCGCCGACAGGGCCCCAATCACCGAAGCGGCAGGGGCATCTTGCCGCCTGGACCAGGAAGGCCGGCAGCACCGCCCCGCGCGGGGCGGTTCTGGAGCGGCTGCACCAAAGCGTCACGGTGCGAACCGGCTGCGGCACGCTCCTCGCATCGCCTTGCGGCGGAGACCGGCGCGGCGCGGCAGACCGCGGCTGTCACGGAACAGATCCGCAGAGCCGATACGGAACCGGAGGCCGACATGCTTGCAGAACACACCCCCGTCCAGATCCGCCGCAGCGGGGCCATGGTGCCCGTGCAATCCCTGCGCGCCGGAGATGTCCTTTACGACCCGCTGTCCGACGATCATGTCGAGATCCTGGGCATTTTCGGCTGCTGCTCGCTCGAGGCGCAGGGCCTGCTTTTCGGCGTCGCGCAGGGCCGCCTGGGTCCGGGCTGCCCCACGCGCGGGCTTGCGCTATCGCGGCGCCGGCCGATCCTGGTTCCGGGAGCGCCGGAGGGGAATGAGGACCAGCCCCGCCTTGGCCCGCCGACCGCCCAGCGGATCGGCATCCCGCTGCCAGAGGACGCCATGCTGTTCGCCATCTTTCCCGAACGCGACCGCTTCGTGATGTCCTGCGGGTTCTGCCTGCGCGTCCTGGCGCCCTGTCCATCCCATTTGCATTGAAGGAGCCACCCCATGGAAAAGGTCATGCGCGATGAATTCTGCCGATTCGACAGCGATCACGCGGGCGGCTTTCCGATGGGGACCGTCATCCTTGCGGTTCTGACAGCCCTTGCGGCCGGTGGACTGGCCTGGTGGATGGGCTGGGGGCTGGTATGGATCATCGTCACCTATTGCCTGACCGGCTCGGCGACGTTGGTGGCGCTTGCCTGGCACAACGCGAACCATGTCCCCGGTGATCATGCCGGCTGCTGCGGGCGTCTTTGCGCGGGAGAGGCCGAAGAGCCGGCCCGCCCCGCCGTCGCAGGAAGCCGGTTGCGATAACGCCCCGCAAGCAGGGCCGCGACAGCGGGCGCGCGCCGAGTGCGCAACGATACCGCCTGTTGCCTGGCCCGCCAGACGCGCAACGGGGCGCCCCTTGGCCGTCACCCGCAAGCCCTTCGGCAGCCCGGCCCAGGCGCCGGTCGAAAGGGTCCGCCCAACATCAACATGGCTATGCGGTCCTGCGTGCCGCCGCAGCCGGCGCCGTCGTCGCGGCGGGGCTGCATCCCGCCGCATCGGGCACGCGCGCGCCAAGGGCGATGTCCAGATCTTGCGCCTGGCGAACCGCCGGCGTCCGGGACAGGCGGCGGTCCCTCGCTTTTGCCGGGCTGAAATTTGCGCTGGCGATCCCGGAACTTCATGGGCTCGGCCTTTGCCGCAGCCTGAGTTCCCGGTGAAGGTCGAAGGGCGGCGATCCGCCCTTTCAGCCCCCCGAAGGGCAAGACAGCGATTGCGGGGGCGGCGGTGAAATCATAACATTCCTGCCTATCGACAGGATTGCCTTGGTCTTCGCTCATGACAATATGGACCCCCGACCCCAGCGCCTTGCATCGCCCGGCCTATCTTTCCCTGGCCGAGCAATATGCGCGGGCGATCCGCGACGGCCAATTGCCCGCCGGAACCCGCCTGCCGCCCCAGCGCCGGCTGGCCGACGATCTGGGCCTGTCGGTCCAGACCGTCTCGCGCGCCTATGAGGAGCTGATCCGCCGCGGCCTGGTGGTGGGAGAGGTCGGGCGCGGTTCCTTCGTGCTGCCCCCCGGCTCGGAAAATACCCCGCCCTACCTGGCCGAGCGGCTGGGCGAGCTGGTGGACCTGTCGATCCTCAAGCCCGTCACCGAGCGGATGCATGTCGAGACCTTTCGCGAGGGGCTGCATTGGGTCGCCGAGAACCTGCCCGTCCCGGCGGCGTTGTCGTTCCGGCCGAACTCGGTGCTGCCGCAGCACCGGCAGATCGCCGCGGACTGGCTGCGCCGCAAGGGGATCGAGGCGGCGCCCGAAAACATCACCCTTACCGACGGCGCCACATCCGCCATCACCACCGCGGTGATGAGCGCGGTGCCCGCGGGCGGCACGCTGGCCGCCGCCGCGCTGACCCATCACCTGCTGATGCCGCTGTGCAAATACCTGGGCCTGCACCTGGAAGGGCTGCCGGTGGACGAGGACGGCATCGTGCCCGAGGCGCTGGACCACCTGGCGCGCAAGGGCAGCCTGCGCGCGCTTTACATGCAGCCGGCCGCGATCAACCCCATGGCGATCATGAGCAGCGCCGAGCGGCGCGCCGAACTGGCCGCCATCGCCCGCCGCCACGACCTGCTGATCGTCGAGAACGACATGCTGAACGCGATGATCCCGGACCGGCCGCCCCCCATGGCGGTGCTGGCGCCCGAGCGGGTGCTGCATATCAACGGCTTCACCAAGACCACGCTGCCGGGGCTGCGGGTGGCCTGGCTGCTGTCGCCGCCGCGGCTTGCCTCGGCCACCGCCAACCGGCACCTGGTGACGAACTGGATGGCCACCCCCGCCATGGTCGAATTGCTGAGCCATTGGATCGGCGACGGCACCGTGGACCGGCTGATCCTGTGGCAGCGCGAGGCGCTGGCCATCCGCCATGGCATCGCGCGCGAGGTTCTGGGCGCGGCCCCCTTCCGCAGCCATCCGCAAAGCCTGCACATCTGGCTGGAACTGCCCCCCGGCCGCGACGAAGAGGAATTCGTGGCCCAGGCCCGACAGCGCGGCGTCGCCGTCGCCTCGGGCCGCGCCTTCCGGCTGAGCGAGCGGGGTCGGCGCGACGCGGTGCGAATCGCGCTGGGTTCGACCGGGACGGAAGAGCTGCGCCGCGGCCTTGCCCTGGTGGCCGAAACCCTGGGCGGCAGCGCGGAACCCCTGCTGCCGCTGATTTGACAGGCAGATTGCCCCGGAAAATTGTCATGATATTATTTAAATATTGACCTGATTTAATCTCGCTGCAAAGTTCCTCTGGACAGCAAGGGGGACGCTTTTGGACCAGCCGATCATTCGCATCCAGAACCTGCGAAAGTCCTTCGGGACGCTGACCGTCATCGACGGGCTGAACTTCGACGTGATGAAGGGCGAAAAGCTGGCGCTGATCGGCCCCTCGGGCTCGGGCAAGACCACCATCCTGCGCATCCTGATGACGCTGGAGGACATCTCGGGCGGGCGCATCGAGGTCTGCGGCGAGCCGCTTTACCACATGCAGCGGCACGGCGCCGAGGTGCCGGCGGACGAGGCGCATCTGCACAGGATGCGCCGCCATATCGGCATGGTCTTCCAGCATTTCAACCTGTTCCCGCACAAGTCGGTCTTGCAGAACATCACGCTGGCGCCGATGCTGACCAAGGGCGAGGCCCGCGCCGCGGCCGACAGGCGGGCGCGCGATCTGCTGGACATGGTGGGGCTGGCCGACAAGGCGGATTACATGCCAAGCCAGCTTTCCGGCGGCCAGAAGCAGCGCGTCGCCATCGCCCGCGCCCTGGCCTTGCAGCCGCAGATCATGCTGTTCGACGAGGTGACTTCGGCACTCGACCCCGAGCTGGTCGAGGAAGTGCTGGAGGTGATGAAGCGCCTGGCCGCCGAGACCGACATGACCATGCTTCTGGTCACGCATGAGATGGGCTTCGCCCGTGATTTCGCCGACCGCGTCCTGTTCTTCGACAAGGGCCGCATCGTCGAACAGGGCCCGCCCGCCCAGCTATTCACCGCGCCGCAAGAGGACCGCACGAAGTCCTTCCTGCGCAAGATCATCGCCGCCGGACAGCGCGTGTGATGCCAACCCGACAGGAGAGAACGATGAAGAAATGCCTGATTGCCGTGGCCTTGCTGGCCGCACCGCTGCCCGCCATGGCCGACAAGCTGGAAGACCTGCAAAAGCAGGGCTATGTCCGCATCGCCATCGGCAACGAGCCGCCCTATACCGCCGTCGCCTCGGACGGCAAGGTCTCGGGGGCGGCGCCGGACGTGGCGCGCGCGGTGTTCGAGAAGCTGGGGATCAAGGACCTGGAGGCCTCGATCGCCGAATATGGCGCGATGATCCCCAGCCTGCAGGCCGGCCGCGTCGATGCGATCACCGCGGGCCTGTTCATGAAACCCGAGCGCTGCAACGCGGTCGCCTATTCCCAGCCGATCCTGTGCGATGCCGAGGCGCTGCTGGTGCCCAAGGGCAATCCCAAGGGCTTCAAGTCCTATGCCGACATCGCCAATGACGCCTCGGCCAGGATGGGCGCCCCCGGCGGCGGGACCGAGGAAAAGCTGGCACTGGATGCCGGCGTGCCGCGCGACCGGCTGGTCGTGGTGCCCGACCCGCAATCGGGGCTGAAGATGGTGCAGGACGGCCGCATCGACGCCTATTCGCTGCCGGTCCTGTCACTGAACGACCTGCTGGCGAAATCGGGCGACGCCAACCTGGAAGTCTTCGCCCCGGTCGAGGGCGCCCCGGTCTATTGCGACGGCGCCGCCTTCAACAAGAAGGACACCGCGCTGCGCGACGCCTTCGACGTGGAACTGGCCAAGCTGAAGGAATCGGGCGAATTCGCCCAGATCGTCGAGCCCTACGGCTTCTCGGCGGCCGCGGCCATGTCCACCACCCGCGACGCGCTCTGCGCCGCGCAGTAATATCCGGGGCGGGGGCCGACCCCGCCCATCCCGACAACGGCAAAGGCAGGCTTCGGCGCATGGGCGACTGGGCAGGATATCTGACACTCATCCTTATGGGGGCCTGGGTCACGGTCAAGCTGACCCTGATGGGTTCGGCATTGGCGTTGGTCGTGGCCTTCATCGCCGGGCTCGGCCGCATCTCGCGCCACGCCTGGGTCCGCTGGCTCGCGACCGCCTATATCGAGTTCTTCCGCGGCACCTCGATCTTCGTGCAGCTGTTCTGGATCTATTTCGTGCTGCCGATGACCGGCGCGGAACTGACGCCGATGCAGGCCGGGGTGATGGCCCTGGGGCTGAACGTCGGCGCCTATGGGGCCGAGGTGGTGCGCGGCGCCATCCTGGCCGTGCCGCGCGACCAGCACGAAGCCTGCGTGGCCGTCAACCTGACCCGGTTCCAGCGCATGCGCCACGTCATCCTGCCACAGGCGCTGCCCCTGATGCTGCCGACCTTCGGCAACAATGCCATCGAGCTTTTGAAGGCCACCTCGGTCGTCTCGCTGATCTCGCTGTCGGACATGACCTTCCAGGCGCAGGTGGTGCGTTCGCAGACCGGCAGCACGCTGATGCCCTTCGTCACCATCCTGCTGCTGTATTTCGCCATGTCCTCGGCGCTTTCCTTCGGCATGCGCCGGCTGGAGCGGCGGGTGACGCGCGGCCTGGACGGGGTGCGCTGAGATGGAATGGGATTGGGATTTCGCCTGGTCGATCATGCCGACCCTGCTGGCCGGGTTTCGGATCACCCTGGTCGCCACCGCGCTTGGCGCCGTGGTCGCTGCCGTGCTGGGGCTGGTCTTCGCCATCCTGCGCCGCTCGGCCAACCGCGCCGTCGCCCGCACCACCGGCTTCGTGGTCGAGTTCATCCGCGGCACGCCGCTGCTGGTGCAGCTTTACTTCATCTTCTACGTCCTGCCCGACCTGGGGCTGCGCCTGCCGGCGCTGACTGCGGGCGTGATCGGCATGGGCCTGCATTACGCCACCTATGCCGCCGAGGTCTATCGCGGCGGCATCGAGGCGGTGCCGCGCGGGCAATGGGAGGCGGCCAAGGCCACCAACCTGACCACGCGCCAGACCTGGCTGCACGTGGTGCTGCCGCAGGCGGTGCCGCCGATGATCCCGGCGATGGCCAATTATCTGCTGGCCATGTTCAAGGAAACGCCGCTGCTGTCGGCCATCACCGTGCTTGAGCTGATGAACCAGGCCAAGTCGGTGGCCAACAGCTCCTATCGCTATGTCGAGCCGATGACGCTGGTCGGCGTGATGTTCCTGGTCGTCAGCCTGATCTCGGTGGTGGCGCTGCGCTGGCTGGAACGCCGTTATGGGAGGATTTCGCGGTGACTGTCCTGTCCGTTCCGGTCGCGCTGGACGACCGCCCCCTGCCCCGCCGCCTGGGTCTGGTGACGCTGGCGACCGACCACACGACCGAGGTCGATTTCGCCGCCCTGCCGGCGCATGGCGTGGGCGTCTATGCCACCCGCATCCCCTTTGCCAACCCGGTGACGCCGGAAACGCTCGCCGCCATGGCCAAGGACGTGACCGCGGCGGCGGCGCTGATCCTGCCGGAGGAGGATCTGGATGCGGTGGTCTACAGCTGCACTTCGGCCTCGGTGGTGATCGGCGACCAGGCGGTGCGCGACGCGATCCGGCTGGGCAAGCCCTCGGCGGAACCGATCACGCCGATCTCGGCCGGCTTCGCGGCGCTCAGGGCGCTGGGGGCGGACAGGATCACCCTGCTGACGCCCTATACCCCGCGCACGACCCAGCCGATGGCGGAATGCTTCGAGGCCGGCGGCTTTGCCCTGCAGGGCGTCTCTTGCCTGAACCTGACCGACGATCGCGAGATGGCGCGGATCGCGCACGCCACTATCATCGAGGCGGCGCGTGCCGCGCTGGCGCCGGGCAGCCAGGCGCTGTTCATCGCCTGCACCGCCGTGCGCGCTTGCGCGATCATCGACCGGATCGAGGATGCGGTCGGCGTGCCTGTGGTCTCGGCCAATTCCGCGACGCTCTGGGCCGCCGCGCGGGCCTGCGGCGTGACCGGGCCGGTGGCTCCGGGCCAGTTGATGAGGCTGGCATGACCGTGACCCTGGACGACATCCGCGCCGCCGCCGAACGCATCCGCGGCCATGTGGTGGAAACGCCGCTGGTCCGCGACGAGGCGCTGTCGGCGCGGCTGGGCCAGCCGATCTGGCTGAAATGCGAATATCGCCAGACCACCGGCGCCTTCAAGCTGCGCGGCGCGACCAATGCGATCCTGTCGCTGCCGCCCGAGGCGCTGGCGCGCGGCGTCGTCACCGCCTCGACCGGCAACCATGGCCGGGCGCTGGCCCATGCCGCCCGCGCGCTTGACGTGCCGGCGACCGTCTGCCTGTCGCGGCTGGTGCCGGGCAACAAGGTGCAGGCGATCCGAGATCTGGGCGCGCAGGTCCGCATCACCGGCGCCAGCCAGGACGAGGCCATGGCCGAGGTCGCCCGCGCCGTGGCGCAGGAAGGCATGACCGAGATCCCGCCCTTCGACCACAAGGCGGTGGTGGCGGGCCAGGGCACCATCGGCCTGGAAATCGGCACGGCCGAGGCGGTGCTGGTGCCGCTGTCCGGCGGTGGCCTTGCCGCCGGGGTCGCGGTGGCGATCAAGGCGCTGGCCCCCGGCACGCGGGTCATCGGCCTGACCATGGAAAACGGCGCCGCCATGGCCGCGAGCCTGGCCGCCGGCCATCCGGTCGAGGTCGCGGAAACCGCCAGCTTGGCCGACAGCCTGGGCGGCGGCATCGGCTTGCAGAACCGCGTGACCTTCGCGCTCTGCCGCGCGTTGCTGGACGACGTGATCCTGCTGACCGAGGCCGAGATCGCCCAGGGCATCCGCCATCTTGGCCGCGCCGGCCATGTCGTCGAGGGCGCGGCCAGCGTCGGGACCGCCGCGCTGCTGGCGGGCAAGATCGTCCCGCAAGGCCCGACCGTCTGCATCCTTTCCGGCGCGAATATCGACCCCGCGCTGCACGCGCGCATCATGGCGGAGGCCGCATGAGACCGCCCGTGACCATCCTGACCGAGACCGATCTGCGCGCCCTGGTGCCGCTGGACGCCGAGGCCGTGGCCTGCATCCGCGACGCCTTCGTGGCGCTGGCAACCAAGGCGGTGGCGATGCCGCCGATCCTGCGCCTGGACATCCCCGAACACCGGGGCGAGGTCGATGTGAAGACCGCCTATGTCCCCGGCCTCACGCATTTCGCGATCAAGATCTCGCCCGGCTTCTTCGGCAACCCGGCGCTTGGCCTGCCCTCGACCAACGGCATGATGGTGGTGCTGTCCGCAACGACCGGGCTGGTCGAGGCGCTGCTGCTGGACAACGGCTATCTGACCGACGTGCGCACCGCCGCCGCCGGGGCGGTGGCCGCCGATGCGCTGGCCCGGCCGGATGCGGCAACGGCGGCGATCCTGGGCGCCGGGATGCAGGCGCGGATGCAGCTGCAGGCGCTGGCGCTGGTGCGGCCGCTGGCCGGCGCGCGGGTCTGGGCGCGCGATCCCGCCAAGGCGCAAGCCTTCGCGGCCGAGATGACCGCCGCCCTGCGCATTCCGGTGATCGCCGCCGCGACTGTGGCCGGGGCTGCGCGCGGCGCAGATCTGGTAGTCACGACCACGCCCGCGGAAAAGCCTATCCTGGCCGCCGCCGATGTGGCGCCCGGCACCCATGTCACCGCCATGGGCTCGGATGCCCAGCACAAGAACGAGATCGCGCCGGACCTGATCGAGCGTGCCCATTACGTCGCCGATCGCCTGTCGCAGACCCGCGAGCTGGGGGAACTCCACCACGCGCCGCTGGCCGGGCAGGATTTCCCCGAGCTGGGCCAGATCCTGGCAGGACAGCGCCCCGGCCGGACCAGCCCCGAACAGATCACCCTGGCCGACCTGACCGGCACCGGCATCCAGGACACCGCCATCGCCACCCTGGCGCTTGCCCGCGCGGGCAAGGCCGGGGCCGGCCGCAGCTTCACCCTGTAAGAGAAACCGCCATGACAGACGTCGCATTGAAGTTCACCCGCGAGGAATATGCCGACCGCCTCGCCAAGACCCGCCGGGCGATGGACAAGGCGGGGGTCGATCTGCTGATCGTCACCGATCCGTCGAACATGAACTGGCTGACCGGCTATGACGGCTGGTCCTTCTATGTCCATCAATGCGTCGTGGTGCCGCCGGATGGCGAGCCGATCTGGTATGGCCGCGGACAGGACGCGAACGGCGCGAAGCTGACGGCCTATCTGAAGCCCGACAACATCATCGGCTATCCCGACCATTACGTGCAGAACCCCCAGATGCACCCGATGGACTACCTGTCCGGCATCCTGCGGGACCGCGGCTGGGCCGCGAAGCGCATCGGGGTCGAGATGGACAATTACTGGTTCACCGCCGCCGCCTTTGCCAGCCTGACCCGGAACCTGCCCGACGCGACGCTCAGCGATTGCACGGCGCTGGTGAACTGGCAGCGCGCGGTGAAATCGCCGCAGGAGATCGCCTATATGCGCAACGCCGCCCGCATCGTCGAGGCGATGCACGCCCGCATCCTCGACAAGGTGCAGGTCGGGATGCGCAAATGCGACCTGGTCGCGGAAATCTACGACGCCGGCACCCGCGGCGTGGACGGGATCGGCGGCGACTATCCGGCCATCGTGCCGCTGCTGCCCTCGGGGCGCGATGCCTCGGCGCCGCACCTGACCTGGGACGACAGGCCGATGAAGGCCGGCGAAGGCACCTTCTTCGAGATCGCCGGCTGCTATCACCGCTATCACGTCCCGCTGTCGCGCACGGTGTTCCTGGGCCAGCCGACGCAGGCCTTCCTGGACGCCGAAAAGGCCACGCTGGAGGGGATGGAGGCCGGGCTGGCCGCCGCGAAGCCCGGCAACACCTGCGAGGACATCGCCAAGGGTTTCTTCGACGTGCTGGCGAAATACGGCATCGTCAAGGACAACCGCACCGGCTACGGCATCGGCGTCAGCTATCCCCCGGACTGGGGCGAGCGCACCATGTCGCTGCGCCCCGGCGACCGCACCGTGCTGCAACCCGGCATGACCTTCCATTTCATGACCGGGCTCTGGCTCGAGGACATGGGGCTGGAGATCACCGAGTCGATCCTGATCACCGAGACCGGCGTGGAATGCCTTGCCGATGTCCCGCGCCAGCTGTTCGTGAAGGACTAGCGCCATGTTGCAGATGCAGCTTGCGCCCTCGCCCATCGCGGCGACGGTGGATTTCGCGGCGCCGGGGATGCAGCACGGCTTCCTGCGCCTGCCCTATTCGCGCGACGATGCGGCCTGGGGGTCGATCATGACCCCGATCACCGTGGTCAACAACGGCGAGGGGCCGACGGCGCTGCTGACCGGCGCCAACCACGGCGACGAATACGAGGGGCCGATCGCGCTTTTCGACCTGGCCGCGACCATCCGGGCCAAGGACGTCACCGGCCGCATCATCATCGTGCCGGCAATGAACTATCCGGCCTTTGCGGCCGGCACCCGCACCTCGCCCATCGACCGCGGCAACCTGAACCGCAGCTTTCCGGGCCGGCCCGACGGCTCGGTCACGCAGAAGCTTGCGGATTATTTCCAGCGCGTGCTGCTGCCGATGGCGGATGTGGTGCTGGATTTCCATTCCGGCGGCAAGACGCTGGATTTCCTGCCCTATTGCGCCGCCCATATCCTGCCCGACAAGCGGCAGGAGGCGGCGGCCTTCGAGCTTGTGCGCGCCTTCGGGGCGCCCTGGTCGGTCAGGATGCTCGAGATCGACGCGGTCGGCATGTATGACACCGCGGCCGAGGAAATGGGCAAGACCTTCGTCACCACCGAACTGGGCGGCGGCGGCACCGCCACCGCCCGCACCGCCGGGATCGCCCGGCGGGGCCTGCGCGACCTGCTGGTCGCTGCCGGGGTGATGCGCGGCCAGGTCGAAGCCCGGCCGACGCGCTGGCTCGACATGCCCGATGCGGATTGCTTCACCTTTGCCGAGGATGGCGGGCTGATCGAGTTCCTGGCCGACCTGGGCGATGCCGTGGAACAAGGCCAGCCCGTCGCCCGCATCTTTCCGGTGACGCGCACCGGCCTGGCCCCGGTCGCGGTCTATGCCCGCCGCGCCGGGCTGATGATGGCGCGGCATTTCCCCGGCATCGTGAAACCCGGCGATTGCGTCGCCGTCATCGGCGAGGAGGTTCAGCCATGATCACCGACAAGACCCTGATGCGCAAGGATGCCTTCGTGAACGGCGCCTGGGTGGGCGGGGCGCGCTTTGCCGTCACCGATCCCGCGACCGGGCAGCCGGTGGCGCAGGTGGCGCGGCTGGATGCGGTGCAGGCCCGCGCGGCGGTCGATGCGGCGCAGGCGGCCTTTGCCGGCTGGTCGGCGCTCTTGCCGCAGGAACGGGCCGCCGTGCTGATGCGCTGGCACCGGCTGATCGTCGATGCGCGCGAGGATCTGGCGCGGATCATGACCGCCGAGCAGGGCAAGCCCCTGTCGGAATCGCGCGGCGAGATCGACTATGCCGCCAGCTTCGTCGAGTTTTATGCCGAAGAGGCCAAGCGCCCGAACATCGAAAGCGTGACCTCGCATCTCTCGACCGCCGAGATGGAGCTGTGGCGCGAACCGCTGGGCGTCGCGGCACTGGTCACGCCCTGGAACTTTCCCTGCGCCATGATCACCCGCAAGGCGGCGGCGGCGCTGGCGGCGGGCTGCACGGTGGTCGTGCATCCCTCGGCCGAGACGCCGCTGTCGGCGACCGCGCTGGCGGAACTGGCGGATCGCGCGGGCTTTCCGGCCGGCGTCTTCAACGTGGTGACGGGCGAGGCGCCCGAGATCGTGGGCGCCTGGTGCGCCGATCCGCGGGTGCGGGCGCTTTCCTTCACCGGCTCGACGCAGGTCGGCAAGCTGCTCTATCGCCAAAGCGCCGAGACGGTGAAGCGGCTGGTGCTGGAGCTGGGCGGGCACGCGCCCTTCATCGCCTTTGCCGATTGCGACCTCGACCTGGCGGTGGACGAGGCGATCAAGGCCAAGTTCGCCACCTCGGGCCAGGATTGCCTGGGCGCCAACCGCTTCCTGGTCGAGCGGCCGGTCTATGACGAGTTCTGCCGCCGCTTCACCGCCGCCGCCGCCGCGCTGACGCTGGGCCCGGGGGCCGAGGATCGCGACCTCGGCCCGCTGATGAACGAAGGCGCGGTCAGGAAGCAGGAGGAGCATGTGGCGGACGCGCTGGCCCGCGGCGCGCGCCTGCTGACCGGCGGCAGCCGCGATCCGCAGGGGCCGCTGTTCTATCGCCCGACCGTTCTGGCCGACGTGCCGGCCGAGGCGCTGATCTTTCGCGAGGAAACCTTCGGCCCCGTCGCCGCCATCGCCCCCTTCGACACCGAGGACGAGGCGGTGCGCATCGCCAACGCCACCGAATACGGCCTTGTCGCCTATGTCCACAGCCGCGACCCGCGCCGCATCTATCGCCTGTCCCGCGCCCTGGAGTTCGGCATGGTCGCGGTGAACCGCACCAAGGTCACGGGCGCGCCGATCCCCTTCGGCGGCATGAAGCAATCGGGCCTGGGCCGCGAGGGCAGCCGCCACGGGCTCGAGGCCTTCACCGAGATCAAATACGTCTGCCGCGACTGGGCAGAGACAAGGAGAGCGTGATGCTGACCAATGACGAGCTGTCCAGATGGGACCGCGAAAGCCTGTTCCACCCCTCGACCAACCTGGGCCAATTCGCGCGCGGTGAAGGTCCGCAGCGCATCATCTCGGGCGCGGAAGGCGTCCATATCATCGACCGCGACGGCAATCGGCTGCTGGACGGCTTTGCCGGGCTCTATTGCGTGAACGCAGGCTATGGCCGGACCGAGATCGCCGAGGCCATCGCCGCGCAGGCGCGCGAGCTGGCCTATTACCATGCCTATGCCGGACATGGTTCGGAAGCCTCGATCACGCTGGCGAAAATGGTCATGGACCGGGCGCCGAAACACATGGCGCGGGTCTATTTCGGCCTGGGCGGCTCGGACGCCAATGAAACCAACGTCAAGCTGGTCTGGTATTACAACAACATCCGCGGGCTGCCGCAGAAAAAGAAGATCATCTCGCGCTGGCGGGGCTATCACGGCTCGGGGCTGATGACCGGCTCGCTGACCGGGCTGGAGCTGTTCCACAAGAAATTCGACCTGCCGCTGGCGCAGGTGATCCATACCGAGGCGCCCTATTACTATCGCCGCAAGGACGCCGGCATGACCGAGGAACAGTTCAGCGCCCATTGCGCCGAGGAACTGGAACGGCTGATCGCGGCCGAGGGCGCCGACACCATCGCCGCCTTCATCGGCGAGCCGGTGCTGGGCACGGGCGGCATCGTGCCGCCGCCCAGGGGCTATTGGGATGCGATCCAGAAGGTGCTGGCGCGACACGACATCCTGCTGATCGCGGACGAGGTGGTGACGGGCTTCGGCCGGCTGGGCAGCATGTTCGGCAGCGATCACTATGGCATGACCCCCGACATCATCACCTGCGCCAAGGGCCTGACCTCGGCCTATGCGCCCTTGTCGGGCAGCATCGTCGGGCAGAAGGTCTGGGACGTGCTGATGCAGGGCACCGACGAACATGGCGTGCTGGGCCATGGCTGGACCTATTCCGCCCACCCCATCGGCGCGGCGGCGGGCATCACCAACCTGCGGCTGATCGATGAGCTGGGGCTGGTCGAAAACGCCGGCCGCGTCGGCCGCTACCTCAACGACCGCATGCGCGGGGCGCTTGGCGATCACCCGAACGTGGGCGAGATCCGCGGCGAGGGCATGCTCTGCGCCGTCGAGCTGGTCCGCGACCGCGACACGCGCGGCTTCTTCGACGCGGCCGAGGGCATCGGCGGCAAGGTCGTCGCCGCCATGCTCAGGCGCGGGGTGATCGCGCGGGCCATGCCGCAGGGCGACATCATCGGCCTGGCTCCGCCGCTTTGCCTGACCGAGGCCGAGGCGGAGGTGATCGTCGATGCGACCGCCGAGGCGCTGCGCGAAACGCTTGGCTGAACCTGCCGGCGGGCGGCGGCCTATGCGGCTGCCCGCCGAATGTGTCGCCCGCAACCCATGCGGCCGCGTCCGCGACGATGTCGCCTTGCAAGAATTTCGCGCTCGCCTTCACCCAAACGGGTGACGACAGCCCCCTGCCCCCGGCCCTGTAATCGGAACCGGGCCTTGCGCCCGTGATTTCAGGTTTTCTTGGAGGGTTCCATGCAGACGGGCAAGATCTTCGGCGGCGTCCTGGCCGCGTCAATCACGCTGGCGCTGGCAGGTTGCGGCGGTAGCAGCGGGTCTGGAAGCGGCGGCGTGCCGGGTGGTGGTAGCGGCACAGCGGACGGCCAGACCTTTCTGGAACATGACGGGCCGTTGATGGAGATGGAGGGCCGCACCGCAGCCCTTGCCCCGACCAGCACCGCCGCCATGCCGACGACGGGCAGCGCCACCTATGACGGCTATGCCTTCGTCGAAATGAACATGACCGGCGGCCCGGTCGATGTCGGCGATCCCGGATACGAGGCCGCGAACGCCAGGATCGCGCTCAACGCGGATTTCGCCAGCAGCAGCGTTTCCGGGCAGATCCACGAGGTCGGCGTCGAGGACGGCCCCACCCTGACCGGCAGCCTGCCGATCACCGGCGGCAGCATCAGCGGCAACGGCATGACGGGCCGCGCGGCGGGCACGCTGGGCGGCGGCGACCGCGGCGACATCGGCCTCGACCTCGCGCTGGACGGGACGTTCAGGGGCAGCGCCGCCGAGGCCGTGCGGGGGACCATCACCGGCACGGTCGAATATGACGGCGCCACGGGCGCGGTCTTCGGCGACAGCGGCTTCGCCGCCGAGCGCTGATCCCGCCGAATGCTGCCCGCATCATGGAAGGCGGGCTGGCGGGCCCGGGTCTTCGCCAGCCTGCTGCCCTGCCTGGCCTCGCCCGCCTGGGCAGAGCAGCCCGACCGGACCCAGGCGGCGCTGATGTCCGGCTCGCCCCGGCTGGCGGGTTTTGCGCTGATGCGCGACCGTCCTGCCGGGCGGGCGCCGTTGCTGGCGCGGCTGCTGCATCACGAAGGGATGCTGCGCGACGGCCGCCCGCAGCCGGTCCTGCTGTCGCGGCACCTGACCGCCCGGCCGCTGCTGCGATGGGACGACAATATCAACGGCGGCATCCCCGGCGAAAGCCTGACGGTCGGGGGCATCGACCTGACGGTCAGCCCGGAAAGCCGCGCCCGCGGCGGGCTGGTGCTGGGCCTTGCCGCCTCGGCCGGCGCAAGATACCGGCTGGCGCCGGGGCGGGTTCTGCGGCTGGCGGGCCAGGCGACGGCGGTCTATTCGCCGCGGCACGATCTTTCGCGCCAGGATCTGGGGCTCGGGGCCTGCCTTGCGCAGCACCTGGGCGAATGGCGCTTTGTCGACCTGTGCGGCGGCTACGCCTTTGGCCGGACGGATCTGTCCGAAAGCCATCTGGCCTGGACCGGCCTGCGCGGCACCAGGCTATTCGAGGCCGCGGGCGCCCTGCACGAGATGTCCCTGGGCCTGCGGCAGACCTGGCGCAAGGATTATCGCCAGGCCTTCGCGGACCTGTCGCTCGGCAGCGCCGTTTCCGGGATCGGGGCGGTCGGGCTTCAGCTTTCCGCCGGCGAAAGGGTCGCCGGCCACAACGCCATCCGCTATCGGGCGGGGCTGTCGCTGACCCGCCCGATCGGGAACCGCCCCGTGACCCTCGGCATCGGCTGGCAACGGGAAGAGGGCTCTGCCGTCTTCGGCACCCCGCGGCGGGACGATGTCCGCACCCTGGGCATCGAGGTCGCGCTGACGCCGAAATTCACGCTGCTGCTGGCGGGGCAACGTCGGTCGTCGACGGTTCCGATGTATGACGAAAACCGGGTCATGCTGGATGTCCGCTGGCGCTGACCGGACGGCGCGGCAGCCCCTCAATTGAAAAGCCGCCGGCGCCAGTAGCCCAGGAAAACCCTGGCCCGTCGCAGCAGGGGTTCCCGGCGCTGCATGTAGTATCGCGCATTTTCGTAAAGATAATCGTCCTGGTATCCCCGAAGGAATGGAGAGATCCTGTGTCCCTTGCGAAAGGAATCCCGGATGCGAAGCAATCGCAACCCCCATTCCTGGCAATGAAAGATGCGAATGTCCTCGCCATTGACAAGGCGCAAGCCCCAAAGGCCGTTTTCCGCCACATAATCCTCGGCCGCGCCTTCGACCAGGAACCTGCCGTATTTCGACTCGGAATCCTGGGTTCCGGCCTGGAGCGTCCTCCAGATTTCCGGCTGGATCACCAGGAAGCAATTGCTGATGCTTTGCGTCAGCATGAATTCCCGCCTGGCCGTAGGCCGGTCCGCGCGATAAGGCAATGTGCTGCCGGTCATGAAGCAGGCGCCCGTTTCCTTCATCAATGCGAGGGCCGCGTCCTGCCAGGTCACATTCCGGGCGCGATAGGGAATGGTATCCAATCGCACCACGCATCCAAGATCGGCCGTTACCGCATCGAACTGCTTTTCCAGAAGCTGCTGTTCCGAATCGGTGGTTTCCCGCGGCGTCGTCCTGCCCATGTCATGCAGGCGAATGCCATGCGCTTCGCATAGCTGCCGGACGCGGGTTTCTATGCCGGGATCCTTGCCCAGATGCACGACCAGCTCGGCAATCGGATGGTCGAAAAAGGCAATCCAATCTTCAAGGATCACGCAATGATGCTCTTCAAGCACAAAGGTCAACAGCGCGACTGACGGAGCCTCGGGCGCCTTGTCAGATATCAGCATGCAGCATTTCCAGTTTGCAGAAACAATTACCCCGGCCGATCCTAAGGATACCGGCACGGAATGCGAGCGAAAAGAGGCTTCGCCGTAAATCTGCACCCATCGCCTGCCCCCTTCGCCGCGGATTCCTGCGCCCCTGGGCGGCCCACCAGCCTGCATGCGGCGCCGTCTGCTGCGGTATCCACATACCAAGCATGCCCGGAAAACCCGGCTGCGCCGTCAAGTGCTGCGTTGACACCCGTGGCTTTCTTCAACATGTTTCCTGGAAATCAGCTTTCCGGGTGCCATGGTGCGTCGCTATCTTTTCCTGTGTCCCGACACGCAAACGGCATCGGGCGGGATTGCCGTCATCTATGACACGGTGGCAGCGCTGTGCCGGGCGGGCTATGACGCCGCCATCCTGCACAACAGCCCCGCCGCCGGCTATCTGGACCATCCCGACAAGCCGCCGCTCTGCTATACCTATGACTATTATATTGCCCGGCAAAAACAGGGGTTGGACGGGCGGCGCGCCCGGCTCATGTCGCCCTTTATTATCATGGGCGAAAAACTTCGCGGCGGGCCCCTGAAACCCTGGCGGCCGGGGGTCGAGGATATTCTGGTCATACCGGAGTTCATGATCACCGCGGCAATGACGGCTTTTCCGCAGTCCCGGCTTGGCGTTTTCGTGCAAAACCCGTTCGCTTTCCAAGAGGCTCATGTGGAAGCCATGGAAAGGGGGCTCGACATCCGCGAACGCGCGGACTGGTTCCTGGGCGTTTCGCAAATATGCCTCGATCAGTTCGAACTTCTGAATATCCAGACCGGCCATCACCTGCCCGTCTCGATGAAGCCCGAGGATTTTCCCTTTCGCGAGGAAAAGGAGCGGCTGATTACCTATATGCCGCGCAAACGCTCGGCAGAGGCACGCCAGATCGTCGATACGCTGGAGCGCCGGGGAAAATTGAAGGGATACCGGATTCAGGAACTCGACAATATGCCGCGGCTGGATGTCTCGGATCATTTGCAACGCAGCCAGTTCTTCATTTCGCTGCTGCGCATGGAATCGATCGGCTTCCCGGCGGCAGAAGCAATGGCGGCGGGCTGCATCGTGGTCGGCTACACCGGGCTTGGCGGGCGGGAATACTTCACCCCCGAAACCGGGGTTCCCGTGACCGAGGACGATACCCTGGGGCTTGTGCATGCGCTGGAGGCGGCGGTCGCGGAATATGCCGCCGCGCCGGCGCGTCTTGATGCCATCCGCCGCCACGCAAGCGCGGTGGTGAATGCCAATTACAACAGCGATACCTTTGAAACGGCACTGCTGAAGATCTGGCGCGAACTCGATGCGGCGTAAGGGCCGCCGTCCAAAGGACAGCTGGCCGAGGTAAGGGTGCCCCGCAACCCCTTTGCCGGGCGCCTCGCCCTGCGAATGCGCGGGCAAGGTCGGGGTATCGGCGCCCGCAGATGAAGGCCCGCTTCAGTCCTGGGGGAAATAGCCCGGACGGTTCTGCCGGATCGCCAGCGTGATGGATTGCCGCAAGGATCACAGCAGGAACAGCCCCACCGCCATGACAAGAATCGCGCCCATTCCACCCAGGGAATATGCCAGGAAAACGCCCAAAAGCGGCAGGTTCAGGAAAAGTGCCAGGCTGACCCCCATCAGCCCTCCGGCTATCGCTGCCAAGATATAGATGACCAGCTTTCCGCCTGTAGAGCCGCAGTCATGGTCGAATGCTTCGCTGCTGGCAGTTTCGGAAAAACGGCACTTCGTCAACATGGCTACTCCTCGTCATATTCTGCCTTGGGCAAATGCGGATTGGTCGGCACGTTTCGAAAGGGCCGGGGCGCAAGCCCCGGTTCACTGCTGCGCGCTGGCCCGCCCCTTGAAGGGAATGAGGCAGGCGGTCGCCTTGATCGGCTCGGGTTCGGGCTGCGCCGCCGGCGCGATGCGGCCGATCTGGTCGCGCAAGCCGCTGAGCTGCCGCAGAAGCCCGCGGATATGCCATTCCAGATCGTCTATGTCCTCGTCGCGAAAGGCCTTGCCGTCGGCATAGGCCCGGCAATAGGCGATCTTGGCTTGGGCCTCGGAAAGCTTGCGTTCCAGGATCTTCGTGACCTTCGCCGGCGGCACGCCCGGCTGGTTCATGTCGATGTCCTGCACATCCTCGAGCCCGAGTTCCCGGATGAAGCCGGCCAGGAATTCGGCGCTGTTGCCGAATTCGTAGAATGCGCTTTTCTGCGGCAGGTTATCCAGGGCGTATAGGCCGACCCGGCAATTCGGGTTCCTGTCCGTCAACTCTATCGCCATGGCCAGCAGATCCGCCGAGTCCTTGCGGTGCCGCGTGCGGATCGCGATCATCATCGCGGAATCGACAATTCCAACCATTGTTTCCTCGGGATCAAACGGCCGGCCGCCTTGCGCGTCCTTCGCAGCCTTGCCGCCGGATTGCTGGGGGGCGGCGGACGCGCCCGGCCTGGGCGCGCCCGCGTTTTCGTGCCTCAGGCGCCGTGCTCGTCGTTGAGGCTGCCCAGGCCAGCCAGCAGGCCGCCGCCCAGAAGCCCGTCGACGGCATCGCCCAGCGGCGCCAGCAGATCGCCGGCATTGCCGCTGCCAAGCAGCCCGCCAAGCGTATCGCTCACCCCGCCCAGCAGGTCGCTTTCTCCGCCCAGCAGGCCGTCCAGGGTATCGGCGACGCTGGCAATCAGGTCCTCGCTGCCGCCCAGCAGGTCGTTCAGCAGGCCGTCAGGATTGTCGCTGTCCTCGCCCAGCAGGCCATGGCCGGTCAGCTCGCCCAGCAGCCCGTCCTGGCCGGTAACGGGCGCAAGCGCCCCGTGATCGCCAACCACGTCGCCCAGCAGGCCGTTCGAGCCGCTGATGTCGCCCAGGGTGCCGTTGTTGCCGGTCAGCTCGCCCAGCAGCCCGCCATCGGCGAGGACCGGATCCAGCAGGCCATCGCCGGGCGCGACACCCAGCAGGCCCGTCAGCGTGCCGCCGACATTGCCCAGCAGGTCGCCGCCAAGGAGGTCGCCCAGCAGGTCGCCCTGGCCGCCAAGGAGCCCGCCCAGCAGATCATCGCCACCCAGCACGCCGCCGACAATGCTCTCGACCGTTCCGGTCACGGTGTTGAGCAACCCGCCCTCGCCGCCGAGCAGACCGCCGAGCAGGTCATTCCCGCCAAGCACGCCGCCGACAACGTTGTCCAGCGTCCCGGTCACGGTGCCCAGCAAGCCGCCTTCGCCACCAAGCAGACCGCCCAGGAGATCGTTGCCGCCGAGCAGCCCGCCAAGCAGGTCGTCCCCGCCCAGCACACCACCCACGACGCCGTCGAGCGTCCCGGTCACGGTGTCCAGCAACCCGCCCTGGCCACCAAGCAGGCCACCCAGCAGGTCATTCCCGCCCAGCACGCCGCCGACCACGTTGTCCAGCGTCCCGGTCACGGTGCCCAGCAAGCCGCCTTCGCCACCCAGCAACCCGCCAAGCAGGCCGCCCTGGCCGCCCAGCAGCCCGCCGAGCAGGTCGTTGCCGCCCAGCACACCACCAAGCAGGCCCGAGAGGCCGTTGGACCCCTCGCCGGCCGCCCCGTCCTTCAGCAGGCCGGTGCCGGTCAACTCACCCACAAGCCCTTGCGAGCCGGTGACGGAGCCCAGCAGCCCCTGGTCGCCGATCAGATCGCCCAGCAGCCCCTCGGAGCCGGTGATCGCGCCCAGCAGGCCGCCGTTGCCGGTAAGATCCCCCAGAAGCCCGCCATCGGCCAGAACCGGATCAAGGACGCCGGCGGAACCGTCCACCCCGTCACCCAGGAGGGGAACGCCCAGCAGGCCACCCCCCAGCCCGCCCAGTAGCCCATCCTGGCCCAGCAGGTCGCCCCGCAAGCCGTCCGAGCCGGTGATTGCGCCGAGCGGGCCGTCATTGCCCGTCAGGTCGCCCAGAAGCCCGCCGTCACCCAGGATGGGATCAAGGAAGCCCTGCACATGGTCCGCACCATCCGTCGGATCGGTGCCATCCGTGGGGTCGGTCCCATCGGTCGGATCGGTGCCATCCGTCGGGTCGGTCCCGTCGGTCGGGTCAGTGCCATCTGTCGGGTCGGTCCCGTCGGTCGGGTCAGTGCCATCCGTCGGGTCGGTTCCGTCGGTCGGATCGGTGCCATCCGTCGGGTCGGTCCCGTCAGTCGGGTCAGTGCCATCCGTCGGGTCGGTCCCGTCGGTCGGATCAGTCCCGTCAGTCGGGTCAGTGCCATCCGTCGGGTCGGTTCCATCGGTCGGGTCAGTGCCATCCGTGGGGTCGGTCCCGTCGGTCGGATCCGTGCCATCCGTCGGATCGGTCCCATCGGTCGGGTCAGTGCCATCCGTCGGGTCGGTCCCGTCGGTCGGATCAGTGCCATCCGTCGGATCGGTCCCGTCAGTCGGGTCAGTGCCATCCGTCGGGTCGGTTCCATCGGTCGGGTCAGTGCCATCCGTGGGGTCGGTCCCGTCGGTCGGATCCGTGCCATCCGTCGGGTCGGTTCCATCGGTCGGATCGGTGCCGTCCGTCGGGTCGGTTCCGTCAGTCGGATCCGTGCCATCCGTTGGATCGGTCGTATCCGTCGGATTCGACGAATCGCCCGAGTTGCCGATGATGGTGCCGCCGCCGATGGCCGCCAGGGCGGCGGAACCCAAGGCCCAGACGCTGGCGGCGCCATCGTCGAACATGCCGGCGCCAAGGCCGGCCGCCGCCTCTTCGTCGCCATCCGCCAGGATGACCGTGCCGTCGCCCAGGACCAGCCGATGGGCCGTGCCGTCGGCCGCGGCCATGTAGAAGTCCTTGATCAGGAACTCGTCGCCGCTGTTCATCCGCACGATCAAGTCGCTGCCGGACCTGAGATAGCCGCCGACAGCCGCCGGTAACGCCGGAATGGTGACATCGATCAGCGTGCCAGCCTGAATGATGCTTTGAGCCATGGAATCATCCTTTTGGGGGCGGCCCTGGAGCAACGCGGGCCAAGGTAGAGATTTGGTATAGGATCATATACGATAGTATGTGGCAATAACACATACTAAAGGACAGTCAAGCCACGACGGATCGCTTTCGACGATTCGCTGCCGGACAGGGGGAAGGCGCGCGATCCGGTCGCTCTTGCCGCGCCATCGCCCTTTGGCCAGAATCGCGTCGTTGCCGGGTTCACGAGGAAAGACATGACCGAGATTGCCGATACCGAGGGCCAGGAACCGGGCGAGCTTGCCCCGCTGCCGGCGGGGATGCGCAAGGATCTGGCCAATTCGGTTCGCCCCATCCTGCAGGCCCTGGCGCGGGTGATCGCCACCGACAGGCGCGCGGTGGTGCTGGCCAACCAGCGGGGCGAGATCCTGCTGGCGAATCGCTCGGCCCAGCAGCTGGGGATCGGGCAGGACGAACTGACCGCGCGGCTGGATTGGGCCGGGGCCTGCGGCCGCGCCCGGCGCTCGGGCAGCGTCTCGGCGCAATGGACCGAGAACGGCCAGAGCTTCGCGGGCGAGGTGGTGCATGTCCCCCTGGGCCCGGCCGAGGGATATCTGCTGCGGCTGGCCGAAAGCGACCAGGAATCGACCTGGCTGCGCAACCGCGCGCGCTCGGCCATGCTGATGCGGGTGGCCCATGACCTGCGCACGCCGATCCAGTCGCTGCTGGCCTCGGCCGAGGCGCTGATGCAGGGGCCGGGCGGGGCCTCAGCGCCCGAGGACGCCGGCGCCAGGATGCGCCGCGTCGCCGAACTGGCGCTGGACCATATCAGCAACGTGCTGGCCGTGATCCGCGGCGAACAGAACCCCCGCGGCATCCAGCCGGACGAGGATTTCCGCATCGTCGAGGAAGTGGGCAGCCTGGTTGCCCTGGTCGAGCCGATCGCCAGCGCGCGCGCGACCGAGGTGCAGCTGACCGTCGATGCGCCGCCCGACCTGACGCTGCGCGGCCCGCTGCGCTTCGTGCGGGCGCTGTGCCAGAACCTGATCGACAACTCGGTCAACCATGGCGGCGGACGGGTGGAATTGCGGCTGTCCTGCGCGCCTCTGGCCGATCCGCTGCCCGGCGACGAGCCGGCGGCCGAGATCTGGCGCGTCGGGATCGAGCTTCTGGACGAGGGGGGCGGGCTGCCGCCGGCGCAAAAGGCCCGCCTGGCCAAGGCGCTGGGACTGCCGCTGGACGAGGCGGCCGTGCCGGCGACGGCCCCGGACAAGCGCCCCTCGGCCGGGCTGAACGTGCTGGCCCATGCGCTGAAACAGCTGGGCGGCCGGATCGAGATCCAGGATCGCGGCAGCGACGGCCTGGCCCTGCCGCCCGGAAGCCCCGGCCGGGTCATCGGCACCATCTTCCGCGTCAGCTTCAGCCTGCCGCGCGCCCCGGACATGCGCCGCCAGCCGCTGGCCGAGCCGGCGCAGCCCCAGCAGGCGCTGGCGGGCCGGATGCTGATGCTGGTCGAGGACAGCCCGGCCAGCCGCGACTGGCTGGGCCATCTTCTGCACAGCTTCGGCGCCGAGGTGGTGGTGGCGGGCAGCGGCCCCGAGGCGCTGGCGATGCTGTCGCGCGACGAGCTGGCCGGCCGGGTCGAGCTGGTGCTGACCGACGTCACCCTGCCCCGGATGAGCGGGATCGAGCTCGCCGCCCGGCTCAAGGCCGGGGATCCGGCCTCGGCGGCGCGCTGGCAGGGCAAGGTGGTCGGGCTGACCGCCCATGCCGACGACCGCATCAAGGAGGCATGCCGCCAGGCGGGGATGGTCTGCGTGCTGGAAAAGCCGATCCGGCCCGACACGCTGCGCGACGCCCTGGCCGGGATCCTGGCGGGCGCGCCGTCGCGGCAATCCCCCGGCGCGGCGCCGATCCGCTGCGAGGACGCGGCCGTCGACCCGGCTGCTGCCGCCGATCTTGCCGAGCGCGTCGGCCGCGAGGCGGCGCGCGGCTTCATGCTGCGGGCCCTGGCCGAGGCGCAATCCGTGCTGGACGAGCTGCGCCAGGAAGGCGTCGGCAAGGATACCGGGCGGCGGCTGCACGCCGCCACCGGCGCCAGCGGGCTAACCGGGCTGGTCCTGGTCGAACGGCGCCTGCGCGCCATCGAAAAGGCGGTCGAGGCGGGCCAGCCGGACCTGGAGCCGCTGTTCGTGCCCCTGGACGAGGCGCTGATGCAAAGCCGCCGGTCGGTCGAGGAGATGGCGTGAACGGGCTGTTCTCTGTCCGCGCGATGGGATACCTTGATCCTGCCGTGGGTAAGGGGGATGTGATTGCACCGGCATCACGCCGTTTCTGGATGTCACTCGACGGACCGCCGCCCCTGGGCGGGCGGCGATGCCGAAAGCAGAAACCATGAATGAACAACAAGAAAACACATTGCGGGTGCTGATCGCGGACGATCACGCCATGATCCTGGAAATGCTCGAGATGTATCTGACCGGCGTCCCGGACATCGAGGTCGAGACCGTGCCCGACCTGCCCGCCGCGCTCGAGGCCATCGACCGGCGCGGGCCGTTCGATCTGGTGCTGGTCGACCTGGACATGCCCGGCATGGATGGCGTCGCCGGGCTGGGCAAGGCGCTGGAACACAATGGCGGCAAGCCGGTCGGCATCCTGACCAGCAACCCCCCGCCGCGCGTGGTCGAAGAGGTCATGGCCCTGGGCGGGGCGGGGATCGTGCTGAAGACCACCTCGCTCAAGAATCTGGCCAACGAGATCCGCTTCATGGCCGGCGGCGGGCGCTATCTGCCGATCGAACTGGTGAAAACCCGGCAGCAGGCGCAAGAGGATCAGGGCGCGCTGCTGTCCCGCCGCGAATCCGAAGTGCTGGGCCTTCTGGCCGAGGGCAAGCTGAACCGCGAGATCGGCGTGGCGCTGAACCTGGCCGAACCCACGGTCAAGATGCATGTCAAGGCGGTCTGCAAGAAGCTGGGCGTCAGCAACCGGACGCAGGCGGTCATCGCCGCGCGCGACCGCAAGCTGATCTGAGACCGCCAACTCCATGCCAAAGCCCGTCATCGTCTTTGCCGGCGCCGTCTATCCGGGCCAGTTCGGCCCGCTTTGCGACTATCTGCGCAAGGCGGGCATGGCCGAGACCTATTTCCTGACCACGCCCGGCCATCGCCAGCGCCATCAGGACAAGGGCGCCCATATCCTGGCCTTCCAGCCCGACGGTCCCATCACCGGCGCGCAAAGCTATTACTACACCGCCAAGCTGGAACGCTCGGCCCGGATCGGGCGCGGGCTGCTGCTGGCGCTGCGCGAATTCCAGAAAAGCCGCCCCATCGACGTGGTCGTGGCCCATTCGCTGTGGGGCGCGCCGCATTTCCTTTATGACGAGATCGACGCGGCCATCGTCAGCTATGTCGAGTTTCCCAGCTTCCATGCGCATGGCTGGGATCCGGCCTATCCGCCCGACCTGTCGCAGCGCATGAGCGACAAGAACACCGAGATGCTGCATTTCCACCAGGCGCTGCGCAGCGACCTGGTGATCTGTCCCAGCCATCATGCCAAGACGATGTTCCCGCCCGCCCTGCGCGGCAATATCGAGGTGCAGCTGGAAGGGCTGGACTTCGGCCCGGCCTTTGCGCCGCCCCCCGGCCCGCGCCCGTTCACCATCGGCTTTTCGGCGCGCGACCTTTCCAGCGCCAAGGGGTTCGATACCTTCGTGCGGATCGTGGACCGGCTGGCGCGCGAAGGCTTCGATGCCCGGTTCATCGCCCTGGGCGGGGCGGACGGATCGACCTATGGCTACGAGCAGCAATGGGTGCAGCGCCGATATGGCGGCGAGGTGGCGGATTTCTGCACCCATCTGATGCGGGAATTTCCCGCCGCCGCCGCGGTGCTGGAACGGCCCGGCAAGCTGCCCTACCAGGATTTCGTGCGCGAACTGTCGCAGATCGACCTGTTCCTTTATCCGCTGCGCCACGGCGTGGCGAATTGGGGATTGCTGGAAATCCTGGGCCGGGGCGGATGCGTGATCGCGCCCGACCGCGGCTATCCGGCGGAACTGATCCGCGACGAGGTCAACGGCATCCTGCTGCCCGACGACATCGGCCGCTGGCTGGACACGATCCGGGCGCTTAGGGACGATGCCGCAAGGCGGGCGCGGCTTGGCCGGGCAGCGCGCGTCCTGGGCCAGGCCCATACGCTGCAATCCGTGGCGCCGCGCTACATGACGCTGTTCCGGCAGGCGATGGACAATCGCGCCCGCCGGCTTGGCGCGGCGTCAAAACCTTGCGTTGACGGATAGGCCAAAGACCTGCCGCTCATCCTGGGGCTGGTGCCGGACCGGCACCGCGGCATAAAGCGAGACCGGGGTGCTGGCCACGTCGAAGGTCAGCGACAGGCCGATGCTGCTGCGGATATGCGCCTTGTCGTCGATGCGCCCGCCCAACGTATCGTCGAGCCCCCAGACCGAGCCGAGATCGGCGAATATCCCGCCGCGCAGGGCGGTGCCCATCACCTTGCCCAGCTCGCGCTGCACCTCGACCGAGAGGATCAGGTGGCGGTTGCCGCCCAGGAAATCATCGCCATCGGCCGGACCGATGCCGCGCGGGGCGAAGCCGCGAAAACTGTCGCCGCCCGGAAACACCCGGTCCAGCGCGGTCGTGTCGTTGCCCGACAGCCCGGCGACGATGCCGCCGTCCAGCCCCAGCATCAACACGGTGCCGCCCGCCAGCACATGGCGCGCATCCAGTTCCAGCCGGGTTTCCGAGATCGGGCTGGATGTGCCCAGGTTCCACAGGAATTGCTCGAACTGCACGAACAGGCCGCCGGTTTTCCCCCCTGCCCGGTCGCCATGGCTGAAGCCCAGGCGCAGGAAGGGCGCGTCAAGCTGGCCTTGTTCCCGTTGCAGCAGCGGGCTGGCATCGGCATCCAGCCCGAACAGCCTGTGGTCGCGCCAGCCGATGCCGTATTCGATGCGCGTGGCCTCGTCCGGCGTCGCGGCCAGGTAGAACTCGGCCTGGTGGCTGCGCATGGAGAACGCCAGGTCGCTGAAATTGCTGCGCTGGCCCAGGATGTCGATGCCGAAATGCAGCCCCGGCCGGAAAGCGTCGGCGCGATAGAGGCTGATGTCGAAGCTTTTGGCGTCGCGGCTGAAATCGCCATGCACGGCGGCGAAGGTATCGGGCAGCAGGTTGTATTGCTCATAGGACAGGCTGCCGGTCAGGCTGCGGTCGTTCACCCATGAGATCGCCGCCTCGATCCGGCCCGGCCTCTGCTCGACCTCGGTCACGTCGATGACCAGCGCATCCCCCTGTCCGCTCACCGAGACGCGCTCGAACACGCCGGTGGACATCAGGCAGCGCTCGACCCCGGCCAGGTCCGCCGCCTCCAGCGCAATGCCGTCAAGCGCCCCGCAGGCGCGGCGGATGTCGTCCTGGGGGACGAACTCGGCGCCGCGCACCTCGACCCGGTCATAGACCCGCGCCGCGGCGGGCAGGGTCAGCGCGCCCAGAAGCAGGGTGGCGGCTAGGGATGTCCTGGACAGGCGGGTCGGATCATGGCGCATGGGAAAATCGCATCGTTTCAAGGGTTAGCGCAGCCTTGCGCGCAGCAGGGGGCGGATCAGGTAGCTGAGGATGGATTGCTTGCCGCTTTCGATGTCCACCTGCGCCACCATGCCGGGGCGGATCGGGTATTCTTCGCCGAACCGCTCCAGATAGCTGCGCTCGGTCTGGACCATGACGCGATAAAAGTCCTGCGGGCCGGTCGCAGTTTCCTCCTCGACCGTATCCTCGGAGATCTGCGTGACGCGCCCGCGCAGGTCGCCATAGACCGCAAAGTCATAGGCGGTGATCTTGACGCTGGCCGGCATGTCCGGGGCGATGAAGGCCACGTCGCGGGGCAGGATCTTGGTCTCGATCAGCAGCTGGTCGTCGATGGGCGTGATCTCCATGATCGCCTCGCCGGGCTGGACGACGCCCCCCAGGGTGGTGATGGTGATGTTGTTGATCCGCCCCTCGACCGGGGAACGGATGACGGTGCGGCGCAGCTCGTCCTCCTTGCGCACCAGATCCTGCTGCAGCTGGGTCAGCTTGGCCCGGCGCTCGGCCAGGTCGCGATAGGCGTCCTGGACATAGCCGTTGCGCGCCTCGCTGATCTTGCCGTCAAGCTCGGCGCTTTTCTGTCGCAGTTGCAGCAGGTCGATGCGGCTGACCGAGCCGCTGGCGGCCAGCGGCTGAAGGATGTCCAGCTGTTCCTGGACCGAGACGCGCTCCTGCTCCAGCGCGGCAAGCGAGGATTTCAGCCGGGTGCGCCGGGCCTTGAACAGCCGCAATTCGGTCTGCTGCGTCTCGGTCGGATCGGGGCCGAAATCCAGCACCGGCTTTTCCAGGACTTCGGCCTCCAGCCGCGCCACCTCGGCCTCCAGGGCCTCGATCTCGGATTGCACGGCCAGGAAGGCGGCGCGCGGGCGCGTCGCGTCCAGATGGGCGATGACCTGATCCTGCCGGACCACGTCGCCTTCGGCGACCAGCAATTCGGCGAGAATGCCGCCCTCGAGGCTCTGGATCGTCTGCAACCGGCGCAGCGGAATGACCCGGCCGTCGCCGCGGGTGATCTGGTCGATCTGGGCCAGGGCGGCCCAGACCACGGCGACGATCACCGCCAGAAAGACGATCTGGATGGTCCATCTTGCCTGCCGCAGCACCAGCCGCCGATAACTTCCGTCGATATGGCTGGCGCTGACGGAATCGTCACCGTTCATGTCACCACGTGAACGGGCGCCTGCTGCACCCTGTTCGCCCTGGCCGCATTGAGGATCTGCATCAGATCCCCGTCACGGACGACCCGCCCGTCCTTCAGCACCACCGCCCGGCTGGCCAGCCCCAGCACTTCGCGCTTGTGGGTCGAGATGATGGCCGTCCGCCCCTCCAGCCATTCCCGCAGGAAGGCGATGACCTTGGCCTCGGTCACGTGGTCGAAGGCCGAGGTCGGCTCGTCCAGCAGCACGATGCGCGGATCCTGCAGGATGACCCGCGCCAGGCCGATGGCCTGCTTCTGCCCGCCCGAGACATTGGCATTGCTGTAGATCTGCAGGTCCAGGCCGCGGACATGGCGGCGGACATAGCCGCCAAGCCCCACCGCATCCAGCGCGGCCAGCAGTTCCTCGTCGCTGTGCAGGCCGTGATCCAGCAGCAGGTTGTCGCGCAGGGTGCCCTGGAACAGCGCGACGTTCTGCGGCAGGTAGCCGATCTGCCGGCGGCGGTCGATCGGGTCGATCTGGCTGAGCGCGAGGTTGTCGACCAGCACCGCCCCGTCCTGCGGATCGGTCAGCCCGGCCAGCAGGCGCAAGAGCGTGGACTTGCCCGCGCCGTTCCCGCCCAGAAGCGCGATCTTTTCCCCCGCCGCCAGGGTCAGAGCCGGAATGCTGACGACCGGCGCGGCCTCGGGGTCGTGGCGATAGACGACCTCTTCCAGCCGGTATTCGCCCGACAAGGCCGGGGCGCGGACGTAATGGCGGTCGGCGGGACGCTCGACCGGGGTCTTCATGATCTCGTCCAGCCCCTCCATCGCGGCGCGGACATGCTGCCAGCGCGCCAGAAGCCCCGCGACCTGCCCCATCGGCGCCAGCGTGCGGCTGGACAGAAGCGTGCAGGCGATCAGGCTGCCTACCGTCAGCTCGCCCGAACTGATCAGGTAGACCCCGACGATGATGATGCCGGCATAGGCGAATTTCTGCACCGAGCTGACCAGCTGCGTCATCAGGTTGGTCAGCCCTCGGGTCTTGACCGCCGTCGTCGCCATGGTCGCGGTCAATTGCGCATAGGCGCGCTGCAACCGCCCCTCGGCCCGCGCCGCCTTGACGGTTTCCAGGTTCGAGACCGTTTCCAGCAGCAGCCCGTTCAAGGCCGCCGCCTCGCGGGTGCTTTCGCGCGAGGCGCGGCCCAGGCGACGCTGCAGCACCAGGCCGGGCAGGACGGTCAGCACCACCGCCGCCACCACGACCAGCGCCAGCGCGCCGCCCAGCCAGGCCAAGACGCCGATGAAGATGATGACGAAGGGAATGTCGCAAAGCGCCGTGACGGTGCCCGAGGTGAAGAATTCGCGCACCGTGGCAAAGTCGCGGACCTGGTTGGCGAATACGCCGGTCGATTTCGGCTGATGCGCCAGCCGCAGGTTCGACACCCGGTCGAAAAGCTGCGCCGACAGCCGGAGGTCCAGGTCGCGCCCCGATACGTCGATCAGCGAGGCGCGCATGATCCGCAGCAGGATCTCCAGCACGATGGCGATGCCCACGCCGCTGGCCAGGATCCACAGGGTGTCGAACGCCTGGTTCGGCACCACGCGGTCATAGACCTGCATCGAGAACAGCGCCGTGGCGATGGCCAGCAGGTTGGCAACGAACGAGGCGATGATGACATCGCGATAGATCGGCCAGTTGTCCAGCACCGGGCCGATGATCCAGTGCCGCTTTTCGCCATCGGTCTTGTCCAGCCGGTCCGCGACGATGTCGATGGGCTTGGACACCAGGATGCGCCCGTCATGGCGTTCGGCCAGTTCCTCGGCCGTCCAGACCGCCCGGCCGCCGCCGGTGGCGGGCAGGATCAGGCTGGCCTGGCCGTCGTGCATGGCCTCGAGGATGACGGTGCTGCCGTCGCGCAGGAACAAAAGCGCGGGCAGGCCGTGTTCGGGAAAGCCGGCCAGGGGCTCGTTGCTGATGCGGCAGCTCATGTTGGCGCGGCGCAGGGCCAGCGCGGCAAGCCGGGGCGGCAGGCTTTCGCCGCGGGCGCGGGGCAGCCCGTCGGTCAGCCGCTCGGCCGAGGCCGAGACGCCATGGACGCGGCAAAGCTCGACAAGACCCAGGACCAGGGGGTCCGTCGCCGGGGATTGGGGGTCATGCTTGGATGCGCTCAACGGTTTCAGCCTCCCGCGGAATTGGCGAGGATGAGCGTGCCAAGCACGCCGAGGTCATGTGCCGCCTGGTATTCGGTGCGCTTTCTGGCGTCATAGGTGGCGATGCTGTCGATCTGCGCGTCGTAGAGGTCGCGCCCGGTGGTCAGCAGGTCGATCAGTTCCCGCTGGCCGCCGACGAATTGCTCTTCATAGCTGTCCAGCACCTGCTGCGCCTGCGCCAGCTGGCGGGATTGCGACGCCTCGCTGGCCCGCAGCACGCGCACGCGCTCGACCGCGCTTTGGGCGCCGTTGGCCAGGTTGCGCCGGATCGCCTCCATGTTGGAGCGCGCCGCATCCGCCTCGAGCTGCGCCGACTGGATCTGCCGGCCGCTGAAGCTGCCCGCGTTCAGGTCGACGCCGGCGGCCAGCCCGACCGCGGTGCGGCTGCGCCCGCCATCCAGGTCGGCGCGGCCCTGCGCCTGCAGGCGGATCACCGGCAGCCGTGCGGCCCGCGCCAGCGCGATCCCGGCCTCGGCCACGCCCAGCTCCGCGTTGGCGGCGATGAAATCCGGCGACAGGCGGACCGCCGCCTCGACCGCATCGGCCTTGGCGTAGCGGCCGGCAAAGCCCAGCTCCGGCGGCTTGGCGATGCTGCCCGGCGCCCGCCCCATCAGGAAGGCAAGCTGCGAAAGCGCCAGCCCGCGCTCGCTGGTCAGCTGGTCCAGCCGCTCCTCGGTCCGGGAGATTTCCAGCTCCGCCCGCGCGACCTCTCCGCTGTCGCCCAGCCCGCCCTGGGCGCGGGCCGCGGCATGTCCCGCGATCCGCTGGGCAAAGCCCAGATAGTCGCGGGTGCGGGCGATCTTCCTGTCCAGCACCTCGATGTCGAGATAGAAGTTCGAAACCTCCAGCGTCAGCTGCTCGATCCCCATCTTCAGCTCGGAGACGGATTTCACCCGCTCCTGCGAGGTGCTGGCGATCAGGTTGCGCACCCGGCCCCAGTCATACAGCACCTGCGAGACCGTCAGCGTCACCCCGGCGCCGTTGGCATCGGTGGTGTTGGTATCGGCCGAAATGCTGAACTGCGGATAGCGCTGGTCCCTGGCCGCCTCGATGTCGACCGAGCGGCGCGCGACCTGCTGGCGCATCGCCGTGATCCCCGGATCGCGTTCCGAAGCGACAAGCACCGCCTGGGGCAAGGTGGTGGCCTGCGCGGCGGCGGGCGTGCCGCCCAGAACGGCAAGGATCAGGGCCAGGGCCGCAACGCCGCGCCTTCTGGAAAAGAACCGGGTTTCGGAGCCGCTGGGCAGCGCAAGGCGCGACAGATTATGTCTTATAAGAATCATGGATGGCATCCGCCGGATCTTCTTCGCAAGGCCGCGCATGTCGGCGGTTCTGTGGCTTTACTTCGGACAAAACAGTTCGTTGTGGCAAGAGGGCAGCGCCAATATGCACAGGATGAACGGCTCGTCCATTTGCCTTAAAAGACTAATTTACGCATTATCTCCGCGCTGCGTATGCTCGCAGGTCGGCTGTCAGTGGTTGTCGTCGTCGCCCGGGAACAGGCCAAGCTGGCCCAGCAGCCCGCCGCCGCCCAGAAGCGACGAGGCGGCTTCGCTCTCGACCGCATCTTCTCCGAACAGCGTGGCGAGCGCGTTTTCGACGGCCGCATCCGCTGAAAAAAGCCCTCCCTCGCCGATTTCCGCGCCGATCGGGTCCAGCAGCGCCGCCAGGGGGTCGGTCACGCCGCCCGTCGCCCGTTCGCCGCTGTCGATGATCTCGTTGAGCAGGCTGTCCACCTCGGGATCATGCCCGGCCAAGGCGTCGCTGGCCGCCGCCTGGGGCTGGGCCAGGGCCGCTTCCAGCCCGACCACGCCCAGAAGGCCGCCCACCAGGTCGTCGGTCAGGGGGGGCTCGGCCGCGGGGTCGATGCCGAAGACATCCTGGTCCGAGAGCAATTCATGGAACAGCAGGTCCGTCACCATGTCCGATGCGTCGAACACCGCGCCGGCGATGGACGGATCGCCGCCGATCAGGCTTTCCAGGAAGCCGTCGTCATCGCCATGCTCTTCCCCGGTCGGGGCCCCGGCCGAAAGCTGCGGTTCCTGGCCGGCGCCTGCTGCCAGCAGCCCGGTCAACTCGTCCAGCAGGCCGCCGGCCAGCGGCAATGCCGGATCCGAGCCTGAAGCCGGCTCTGGCGCGGCTTGCCCGGCGATCCCGGCCGCGATTCCCCCCAGCAGGCCGCCCTCGCCGGCGACGGGGCCAAGAACGTCCTGCACCAGGTCAAGCCCGGCGGATAGCGCGCCATCCTCGTCCAGGATCGGTTCGCCGGTCCCCACCGCATCGGCGACCGCGCCCAGCACGCCCGTCGTCAGAGCGCCTTCCTCCGACACGGGTTCAGCCAGCGAAGCAGCAAGCGCGCCGGGTTCTTCCAGAACCGGCGCAGGCGATGCCTGGGCCGGGACCGTGGCGCTTGACGCGCTTCCCCTGCCCAGCAGGCTGCCGGTCAGGCCGCCCAGCAGACCGCCCGGTCCAAGGATCGGACCCAGCAGACCGCCCTCCCCCAGGATCGGGGCCGTGATGCCGCCCAGCAACCCGTCTTCGGCCAGGATGGGCGCCGCGATGCCGCCCAGCAGACCGCTTTCACCCAGGATCGGCTCCAGCAAGCCTTCCTGGACGACCCCCACCACGCTGCCGAGCGCACCGTCCTCGCCCAGGATGGGGTCAAGGACCGCGCCCAGCAAGCCGTCGGGACCAAGGATGGGATCGACCAGCGAATCCGTCACCGTGCCCAGCAGTCCCTCGGGGCCAAAGACGGGCGAGACGAGGCTGTCGACCAGCCCGTCCTGGCCCAGAAGGGGATCAACCACGCTTCCCAGCAGCCCGTCTTGGCCCAGCACCGGCTCGAGCACGCTTTCCTGGACGACGCCCACCACGCCGCCGAGCGCACCGTCCTCGCCCAGGATGGGGGCCAGGACTTCGCCCACCAGCCCGTCGGGCCCCAGGATCGGGTCGAGCAGCGAATCCGTCACCGTGCCCAGCAACCCGTCGGGGCCGAGGATGGGCGAGACAAGGCTGTCGACCAGTCCATCCTCGCCCAGGACGGGGGCCAGGACTTCGCCCACCAGCCCATCAGGCCCCAGGATCGGATCGAGCAGCGAATCCGTTACAGTGCCCAGCAACCCGTCGGGGCCGAGAATGGGGGAAACGAGGCTGTCGACCAGTCCATCCTCACCCAGGACAGGGGCCAGGATGTCGCTCACCAGCCCGTCGGGCCCCAGGATCGGATCGAGCAGCGAATCCGTCACCGTGCCCAGCAACCCGTCTGGGCCGAGGATGGGCGAGACGAGGCTGTCGATCAGGCCGCCCTCGCCCAGGATGGGGGTGACGAGATTGCCCAGCAGTCCGTCCTTGCCCAGAATCGGCTCGAGCAGGCCCTCCTGGACGACGCCAACCACGCTGTCCAGCAGCCCGTCCTTGCCCAGGATGGGGTTCAGCAGATCGCTCACCAGCCCGTCCGGGCCAAGGATCGGGTCGACCAGCGAATCCGTCACCGTGCCCAGCAGCCCGTCGGCGCCGAGGATGGGCGAGACGAGGCTGTCGACCAGCCCGTCCTCGCCCAGAAGCGACCCGTCCGCCTCGGAAGGCGCATCTTCGGCAGCCGTCCCGTCCTGGGCGACAGGGCCCGCATCGGCGGCCGCAGCCGTCGGCCCATCGCCCGCAACGACGCGCGAAGGCGCAGCGGCCACGCGATCCGTGACCGGCGCGGCAGCCGGCGGCTCCGCCGCGGGCAAGGTGGTGTTGACGGCCGCGCGAATCGACAATTCGCCCGCCTCCTGATCGCCGATCCTGCCCAGGGGCGGCGCAAAGGCGGCCACGCTGTCGGCAGCCGGCGTGCCGCCGCCGGATGCTGCGGCATCAGCCTGCGGCACCTGCGACGCGCCCGCCGGCACGGCCGATTGCGCCACGGCGAACGCGCCGGCGGGCGCCATGCTGGCAAAGGTTTCCGCCCCCGCAACCGCCCGGTCGCCGGCAAGGTCCGGGGCTTTGCCGGGCTCCTCGGCGGCCTGGGACAGCAGGTCGGATTGCCCGGCATAGGTCGCGGTCTGGGTGGCAAGCCCCATGCCGATCGCGCTGAGGCCCAGGGCGGTGCCGCCCGCCCCCTCGGCAAGGATGCGCGGCTGGGCGTCCCGAGCGGCGGCGGCAGGGTCGGCCGGGATATTCGTCTCGGACCCGTGCCGCGCTGCGGCCTTCGTGGGGTCGGGCTTCTTTGCCGCCATTCCATCCTCGTTCAGCTCCGGCGGGCTTGAACTGCCCAAAGGTTTGGGCGCGCCGGGGCCGGGCAGGTAAATAACATACTATAGTATGCAGCCATTCCATTAGGATGGCAATGCGATTCCGCGCCCCCTTGGCGCGGGAGGCGGCGCATGGGCCAAGGGCGCTGGCCATGCCGGGAAACGGCACCCGACAGCGCCCGGAACGGGCGGGCATGGGCGCGCAGGCGACCGGGGCCAGCGCCAGGCCGACGGCATGGAGGTCGAGCGCTATCCGCGCCGCGCCGGCGGAACCGTTCGGCATGTCCGGCAACCGGCGCGGGCCTTGTCGCCCGGATCATCCACGGCTCGCCGGGCGTCAGGCAAAGCCGAACCAGTCCCCGCGCGAGCTGCCCGCGCCGCTTGGGGCCGCGCAGCGGGAAGCCTCGGCCGTAGTGTCCGGGCGCAGCCTGGTAGTGTCCCAGCCTTCCGCCGGCTCGTCGCGCCGCGCAAGGCCGTTCGCCGCCAGCGCGACCGTCCCGATCAGGAAATGCGCCCGCGGCGGCCCGGTCCGCCCAATCCGCGGCAGGACCGACGTCCTGCTGCTGGATCAGGGACACCCGGCATGCCGTAGAGCAGCGGGTCCACCGGGCGCGAGATGCGGTCGGTCCAGAGGATGCCGGCGCTGGCGGCCTCGACCAGCTCGATGCTGGCGGCCAGCATGTGCCCGGACAGCTCCAGCGTGCCGGTCAGGATGGAACGGGCGCCAAGGCGCGCCGATTGCCTGACAGTCGGGCCCGGCCCGGCCAAAGCGGAACGAAGAGTCCCGCGCGATCACCGCAAGCCAGCGCAGGCGCGACAGCGCGCGCAGGATCTCATGCGGCAGGGCCTCGGTCAGGATGGCGTGGTCATGCGACTAGCCGGAAGGGCGGAACGGCAGCGCCGCCAGCGCGGGGCCCCGTCGCGGCGGCGACCTGCGCAAGCGAACGGCGGGCACCAGCCGGAAACCGCGGCCGTGAACGGTGCGGACGATGTCCTGCCGCTCGCCATCGTCCCCGAGCGCAGCCCATGCGGCGCGGATGCGGGTGGCGGCGCCGGCGTCGGCGTCGGACACGACCCTCAGAGGACATCCACCATTCGCCCTTGCCGACCAGCCGCCCGCCAGCCCGCAAAAGCCCGCGCAGCACCAGGAACCCCTGTGGCTCCAGCCGAACCGCTCCGCCGCAGCTCGAATTTCTGGTCATCCCGCTCGAAGTCGCCGAAGATGTGGATCATGCGCAAGCCTATCGCAAAGCGGGGGCACCTGCACGACTTCTTCATGGTTCGATCAAGCATTCCGATCGCCGTTGGACCATGATCGCTTCATCTTTAGCCAAGGGAATCGGACCATGACGACGCAAGGCACAAGGACGACCGCCGGTCGCGGGCGGCTCTATGACAGCATCCTGGACACGGTGGGCGACACGCCGGTGATCCGCGTCAACAACCTGGCGCCCGACGGGGTGGATCTCTACGTCAAGGCAGAGTTCTTCAACCCCGCCGCCTCGGTCAAGGACCGGCTGGCGCTGAACATCATCGAGGCGGCGGAGCGCTCAGGCGCGTTGAAGCCGGGGCAGACCGTGGTCGAGGCGACCAGCGGCAACACCGGCATCGGGCTGGCCATGGTCTGCGCGCAAAAGGGCTATCCGCTGGTCGTCACCATGGCGGAAAGCTTCTCGGTCGAGCGGCGGCGGCTGATGCGGCTGCTGGGGGCAAAGGTGGTGCTGACGCCCCGCGCCGAAAAGGGCACGGGGATGTATAACAAGGCCGTGGAACTGGCGCAGGAACACGGCTGGTTCCTGGCCCGCCAGTTCGAGACCGCGGCCAATGCCGACATCCACGAGGCGACCACGGCGCGCGAGATCCTGGGCGATTTCGCCGGGCGCAGGCTCGACTGCGTGGTGACGGGCTATGGCACGGGCGGCACCGTGACCGGCCTGGCCCGCGTCCTGCGCAAGGAGCGCCCCCAGACCCGGATCGTGCTGGCCGAGCCGGCCAATGCCGCCCTGGTCTCCAGCGGCATCGCGCAGCAACGGGGCGCGGCGGATGCGCCGGCGGCCAGCCATCCGGCCTTCGAGCCGCATCCGATCCAGGGCTGGACCCCGGACTTCATCCCCTTCGTGCTGCAGGAGGCGCTGGACAAGGGCGGCTATGACGAGCTTGTCACCGTGCCCGGCGCGGATGGCGTCGCCTGGGCGAAAAAGCTGGCCGCGCGCGAGGGGATCCTGACCGGCATCTCGGGCGGCGCGACCTTTGCCGCCGCGATGGGCATCGCCGAAAAGGCCGTGCCCGGCACGGTGATCCTTGCCATGCTGCCCGACACAGGCGAGCGCTACCTGTCCACCCCGCTGTTCCAGGACATCCCCGAGGACATGGACGACGAGGAACGCGCGCTTTCCGAATCCACCCCCGGCTACCGGATGGGATGAGCGCCAGGGCCGCGCGCCCTGAGACGCTGGACCCCGAGGACTGGGATGCCTTCGCCTGCATCGCCCATGCCGCGGCGGGACGCCATCGCCCGCACGGCAGCCCTGCGCGACCGCCCCGTCGGGCACCCCATTGCCCCAGGCGGCGCGGAAGCCCTGCACCACGCGGATTTCGCGCATTGAAGATATGGATGATGCTCAAGGAACAAGGCGCGCGGATTTCGGGCGCAACATCGACCAGCTCCACCGCCTTGCCGCGAGGATCGACGCCCAGCCGCGGTGCGCCGCCTGTCGCCCGTCACGCTGGACATCCTCTGCTTCCGCCACGATCCGGGCGGGCTGGACGCAAAGGCGCTGGCGGCGCTGAACGCCGAGATCATGATGCGGCTGCAAGAACAGGGGGTGGCCGCCTTCTCGGATACCTGGGTGCATGGCGAACGCAGGCCGCAGGCCGCCTTGTGCCATCACCGGACCACGGACGCGGATCTGGACCTGGCGATGGCGCGGCTCTACGCCTGGGCAAGGCGCTGGCGTGATGCCGGAACGCCCGAGGGCGGGAAACAGCCGCCGGCCGATGACCGCAGCCCGGTCGCGTCGGATTGCAGCCTTCCCGAAGCGGTCAGCCGCAAACTGGCCCCTTGTCGGCCTGATGCGAGAGCCCGCCTCGGCAACTTGCGGGCATGGCCGCCTGCGCGTTCACGCCGTCGCCCGGCAGCCGGCGCAGAGCCCGGTTCCCGGCGATGTCATTCCTTCCCTTCGATGCCGTCCAGGAACCGCAGCACCTCGGGGCCCAGCCCTTCCACGATCCGCGCCACGCCCTCGGCATTCGGATGCAGCCCGTCGGGTTGCAGATAGGCGCCCAAGCCCGCGGGATCGCCCGTGCCTTCAAGCAGCGGCGCAAGGAAGCTGCCCGCCAGCGGCACGTCATGCGCCTGGGCCAGGTCCGGGTAGATCGCGTCGAAGGCCCGGCGGTATTCGGGGCCGTAATTGCCCGGCGCCTCCATCCCCACCAGCAGCACGGGCACGTCCTGCGCGGCCGCCTCGGCCAGGATCGCGTCCAGGTTGGCGCGGCTGACCTCGGGCAGGATGCCGCGCAAAAGGTCGTTGCCGCCCAGCGCCACGATCATCGCATCCGCCCCATCGGCCAGCGCCCAGCCGACCCGCGCCCGCCCGCCCGCGGTGGTGTCGCCCGAGACCCCGGCGTTCAGCACCGTCACCTCGCGCCCCTCGGCCCGCAGCCAGCCCTCCAGCTGCGGCACGAAGCCCTGGTCCGGCGGCAGGCCGTAGCCCTGCGTCAAACTGTCGCCCAGCGCCACCAGCCGCAGCGGCCCTGCCGCCGCCGGCAGCGCCAGCAGCGCCAAACCGATGAAGACCACGGACATCATCGCCATCATGCGGTTGCGGAAATCCCGCCCGGCCCCATATCCCGAGGCAGGACGGTCAGGTGAAGGACGGGTGATGACGGAGCCGGTGGTTTCGCTGCGCGAAGCGCGGCTGACGTTGATGGGAAACGCCGGTCCGGTGGAAATCCTGAAAGGCATCACCCTGGACGTGGCGCAGGGCGAGACATTGGGGCTGGTGGGTCCGTCTGGTTCGGGCAAGTCCTCTCTCCTCATGCTCATGGGCGGGCTCGAACGGGCCACGGGGGGCAGCGTCCGCGCGCTGGGTCGCGATCTGACGGCGCTGGACGAAGATGCGCTTGCCCGGTTCCGCAGGGGGAATATGGGCGTGGTCTTCCAGTCCTTCCACCTCATCCCGACGATGACGGCGCTGGAAAACGTCGCCGTGCCGCTGGAGCTGATGGGCGCGAAGGACGCTTTCGAACGCGCGGCCGCCGAGCTGGCTGCCGTGGGGCTGGAGAAACGCGCCGGGCATTATCCCGCGCAGCTGTCGGGGGGCGAGCAGCAGCGCGTGGCCTTGGCCCGCGCCGCGGTGACGCGCCCCGCGATCCTGCTGGCCGACGAGCCGACCGGCAACCTGGACGGAAGGAACGGCCGGGCGATCATGGACCTGCTGTTCGGTCTGCGCGACCGGCACGGCGCGACGCTGATCCTCGTCACCCATGCGCCCGAACTCGCGGCGCGCTGCGACCGGGTGGTGCATCTGGCCGACGGCCGGATCGAGGATGAGGCGGCCGGACAGAGGGCGGCGGAATGACGGCCCGGTCCCCTTGCCGCCCGGCGCGGGTGCCGGGCCGAAGCGCCCCCTGCCCCGCGGTCCGGCCATGAGCGCCCGCACGGCCCTGCGCCTTGCCCGGCGCGAGCTGCGCGGCGGGTTGCGCGGCTTCCGCATCTTCCTGGCCTGCCTGGTCCTTGGCGTCGCGGCCATCGCTGCGGTGGGCATCGTGCGCGCCTCGATCCAGGCGGGGCTGGCCGACCAGGGCGCGATCCTGCTGGGCGGCAATGCGCAGATGCAGTTCACCTATCGCCATGCCACCGAGGCCGAGCGCGCCTTCATGGATCGCGTCGCGCTGCGCACCTCCGAGGTAATCGACTTTCGCTCGATGGCCGTGGTGGGCGAAGGCGACGCGGCCGAGCATGGCCTGACCCAGGTCAAGGCCGTGGACGGCGCCTATCCGCTGGTCGGCACGGTCGAGTTGGACCCGCCGATGCCGCTCGATCAGGCGCTGGCGAACAAGGACGGCCTGCCGGGCGCGGTGATGGACCGGGTGCTGGTCGACCGGCTGGGCCTTGGCATCGGCGACAGGTTCCGGCTGGGCCTGCAATCCTTTCGCCTGGCGGCGGTGCTGGTGGGCGAACCCGACAGCGCCTCGGGCGGCTTCGGCCTTGGCCCCCGCACGCTGGTCGCCAGCCCGGCGCTGGCGGATTCGGGGCTGATCGGGCCGGGCACGCTGTTCGACACGCAATACCGCCTGCTCCTGCCGCCTGGGACGGACCTTGACGCCCTGCGGCAAGAGGCGATGGCCGCCTTCCCCGATACCGGCCTGCGCTGGCGGGACAGCCGCCGCGCCGCGCCGGGGATCGAACGCTTCGTGGACCGGATCGGGGCCTTTCTGGTGATCGTCGGGCTGGCTGGCCTGGCGGTGGGCGGGGTCGGCGTCTCGGCGGCGGTGCGCGCCTATCTGGCGGGCAAGACGGCGACCATCGCCACGCTGCGCACCCTTGGGGCCGATCAGCGGGTGGTGTTCCTGACCTATCTGTTCCAGATCGCGGCGCTGACCGCCCTGGGGGTCGGGGCTGGGCTGATCCTTGGCGCGGCCATTCCCCTGGCACTGGGGCCTATGATCGAGCACCTTCTGCCCGTGCCGGCGGTCTTTGCGCCCTGGCCCGCACCGCTGGCCGAGGCGGCGTTCTACGGCATCGCCACCGCGCTGCTCTTCACGCTCTGGCCGCTGGCGCGCACCGCCCGCATCCGGGCGGCGGCGCTTTACCGCGAGGCGGCGGGCGCGGCGCCCGGCTGGCCCCGGCCGGTGTGGTGGGCGGTGTCCGCGGCGCTGTCGGCCGTGCTGATCGGCGGGGCGGCGCTGTTTTCCGGCGTGCCGCAACTGGCGCTGGGGGCGGCCTTCGGCATCGTGGCGGCGCTGGGGGTGCTGGTCCTGTCGGCCGTGCTGGTGCGCCGCGCGGCGCGGTTCCTGGCGCGCAGGCCCGCCCTGCGCGGGCGGCCGACATTACGGCTGGCGCTGTCGGCCATCGGCGGGCCGGGGCAGGAAACCACCTCGGTCATCCTCTCGCTGGGGCTGGGCCTTGCTGTCCTGGCCAGCGTGGGACAGATCGAGGCCAACCTGCGCGCCGCCATCGACCGCGACCTGCCGGCCCGCGCGCCGGCCTATTTCTTCCTCGACATCCAGAACGACCAGATGGCGGCGTTCAGCGCCCGGCTGGATGCGGACCCCGGCGTGGAGCGGGTGGAAAGCGCGCCGATGCTGCGCGGCATCCTGACCCGCATCAACGGCCGACCCGCCGCCGAGGTCGCGGGCGACCACTGGGTGCTGCGCGGGGATCGCGGCGTCACCTATTCCGAAGCCCCGCCCGAAGGCACCACGGTGACTGCCGGCACCTGGTGGCCCCAGGGCTACGAAGGCCCGCCACAGGTCTCGTTCGGGGCCGAGGAGGCCGCGGAACTGGGGCTGACGCTTGGCGACCGGATCACGGTGAACATCCTGGGCCGCGACATCGAGGCCCGGATCACCAGCTTCCGCGCGGTCGATTTCTCGACCGGCGGCCTCGGCTTCGTCATGTCGATGAGCCCGAACGCGCTGAGCGGCGCGCCCCATACCCATATCGCCACGGTCTATGCCGGGACCGAGGCCGAGGGCCGCATCCTGCGCGATCTGGCGCGCGCCTTTCCGAACGTGACCGCGATCCGGGTTCGCGATGCGGCGGATCGGGTGACCGAGGCGCTCGGCGCCATCGCCTCGGCTGCCGCATGGGCGGCGGGGGCGACGCTCGTGACCGGGTTCATGGTGCTGATCGGCGGCGCCGCGGCGGGCGAGCGGGCGCGGCTCTTCGAGGCGGCGGTCCTGCGCACGCTGGGCGCGACGCGGGGCCGCATCCTTGCGTCCTTCGCGCTGCGCTCGGCGCTGATGGGGGCCGCGGCAGGGCTCGTCGCCATCCTTGCCGGTGGGGTCGCTGGCTGGGCGGTGATCACCTTCGTGATGGAGACGCGCTACGTGTTCGAGCCGGTCTCGGCGGTGGCGATCATCCTGGGCGGCGTGGTTGCGGTCATGCTGGCCGGCATCGGTTTTGCGCTGCGCCCGCTGTCCGCGCGCCCGGCCCAGGTGCTGCGGGCGCAGGACGGCTAGGGGGCGAGCCGCCCCGGCTTCGTGCCATCGGCACCGCGCCTATGTCTATCGGGCCCTCGCACTGGCATGATCGCCGTCGGCGAATACCGGAAAGGCCAGGCCCCTTGCAGCCCTTCAGCCTTTCCCGAGCAATGGGTGCCTGCTGATCCGCGCTTTCGTGAAGGAGGTTTGCCCAGGCGGAACGGCTGGCCATAGGTCTGGGTGTTTCGATCCACGCCTCCGCGAAGGAGGCGACCGGCCTGCATGGTGTAGGCCTGAATCCCCAAGGAGTTTCGATCCGCGCCTCCGCGCGTGGAATTGCGGAGATGATCCGGCGATGCCCATGGCCTGCGGCATGGTCCAGCGCAAACCCCAGCGAGGCCAGCGTCTTGCCGCCGCCGGTGGGCACGGTCAGGGTGAACAGTCCCGGCGCCATGGCCGCGCCGCGCCGGACATGGGCCAGGATATCGGCGCGCAGGCGGTTGATCGGGCCATCGCGGTCGAATTGCGCCATATGCGTGTCTAAGGCGCGTCTCCAGTCCGGCAACAGATCGGCCAGGGCCGGCCAGGTGCGGTCGGGCTGCCTGCCCTCGAGTCCGGCATAGAAGGACTCGGTATCGCGGAAAACGCCATGCGCGCGGCGCCCGACAGATCGAAACCGCAGGAGCCCGGCCGCATCTAGCGCCGCCAGTTCCCTGGCGAAGGGACCGAAATCCGAACCGGCCGCCGCCGAGATTTCCGGCGCAACAGGATCGCGGAAAGCGTCGAGCCGGCGCTCCATGCTGCTGTCCGCGCCATAGCGGTCGGGCAGGCCCGCATGTTGGCCCAGGATGGCATGGCCGATCACCTCGGCGCAGGGGCGCAGGCCGGCGGGTGACTGGGCGTAAAGCAGGGCGGCGCCGGCCGTCGAATGATCCACCCGGACATTCTGACCGTCGAGAAGGCGGCCGAAGGCAGGGTCATACTTGCCGAAGTCATGAAAAAGACCCGCTATATGCGCTGCGGCCTGCAACCCAGGGGCGCGCAGCGCGCCGCAGCCAGCGCGGCCGTGTTCCGAAGCTGATCGGCCGGCAATTGCCAGTCGGCGCGATCCTTGCGGCTACCCGTATGCGCACAATAGTTTGCCATCGCCATTCCCGCCCGGCCCCGCTGACTGGTTCACAGACCGACTCGTCAGCATCAGCCAGCATTCCGCGGGGCGGCCGTAACCCGCAAGCCACGGATCCGATTGGCAAACTCCTGCTCCAGATGGCGGCTGCCGGCAGTACCGCTTCGACGGATTGAACGGGCTTTTCCCGCCGCGGGAAATGGGTCGCGGCCGGGAGTCCCGATCAGGTGGCGATGCGCACGGGGACGGATTTCGCGGCGGGCGTTCCGGTGATGTGGTCGTGGTAGTCGAGCGGCATGAGCGGGTTCAGCTCCGGGTAATATCCCGCGACCGAGCCGCTCGGCATCGGATAGGCGACGACCGTCAGCCCCTCGACCCGCCGGGGCCGGCCGTCGCGGCTGATCGTCTCCAGCGCCACCGCCTGGCCGTCGGCAAGCCCGCGCGCGGCGATGTCGCCCGCATTCATGAACAGCACCATGCGGTCGCCGTGGATGCCCCGGTAACGGTCGTTGTAGCTGTAGATCGTGGTGTTGAACTGGTCGTGCGAGCGGATCGTGGACAGCCGCAGCATCTGCGGGTCGTCCACCGGGTCGTTGACCTCCAGCCCCGGCAGCGGCAGGAAATTCGCCTTGCCGTTCGGCGTGGCCCAGACGCGCCGGCGCGGCGGCACATCAAGGTGAAAGCCGCGCGGCGCCTTGATGCGGCTGTTGAAATCGGCATAGATCGCCGGATAGACATCCGCGATCCGGTCGCGGATCGCGCTGTAATCGTGGATGTATTCGCCCCATGGCGTGCGGCTGCCGGGCAGGGTGGCCAGGGCCATGCGGCAGACGATCTCGACCTCGGGCAGGCAGTCGGGGCCGGGCGGCTCCAGCACCCCGCGCGAGGCGGTGACGTTGGCCATGGCATCCTCGATGGTGACGAACTGCTCGCCCCTGGCGGTGCGGATGATCTCGGAACGCGCCACCACGGGCAGGATCAGCGCGTCCCGGCCATGGACCAGGTGGCCCCGGTTCAGCTTGGTCGCGATGCCGACGGTCAGGTCCAGCTTGCGCATCGCCGCATAGGTCCGCTGGGTGTCGGGCATGGCGCGGGCGAAATTCCCGCCCATGCCGATGAAGACCCTGGCCTCGCCGCGCAGCATGGCCTCGACCGACTCGACGGCGTGATGGCCGTGTTCGCGCGGCGGCTCGAAGCCGAAGACGGCGGCAAGCCGGTCCAGGTAGTCCTGCGACGGCTTTTCGTCGATGCCGACGGTGCGGTCGCCCTGCACGTTGGAATGCCCGCGGATCGGCGCGATCCCGGCCCCCGGCTTGCCGAAATTGCCGCGCAACAGCAGCAGGTTCGCGACCTGCTGCACCAGCCGCGACCCCTGCTGGTGCTGCGTCACCCCCATGCCATAGCAGATCATCGTCGCCTTCGAGCGGATATAGATCTCGGCCAGCCGCCGGATCTGTGCCTGGTCGATGCCCGAATGGCGCTCCAGCGCGGCCCAGTCCAGCGCCTCGATCTCGGCCCGGACCTTGTCCAGCCCCGCGGTATGGGCGTTGACGAAGGGCCAGTCGATGACGTCCTCGCCCGCCGCGTCGCGTTCGAAGATCACCTTCATCATCCCCTTCAGGATCGCCAGGTCGCCGCCGATCTTCACATGCACGAATTCGCTGGAGATCCTGGTCGAGCCGAAGGTCGCCATCTGGACCACGTCCTGCGGCTCGGCAAAGCGGATCAGGGCGCGTTCGGGCATGGGGTTGATGGTGACGATGGGCACGCCGCGTTTGCGGGCCTCGACCAGGTTGGTCATCATGCGCGGGCTGTTGGTGCCGGTGTTCTGGCCGATGACGAAGATCGCCTCGGCATGTTCGAAATCGGCCATGACCACGGTGCCCTTGCCGATGCCGATGGCGGGCTGCAGGCCGCGGCTGGTCGGCTCGTGGCACATGTTCGAGCAGTCGGGGAAATTGTTGGTGCCGAACTCGCGCACGAAGACCGCATAAAGAAAGGCCGCCTCGTTCGGCGTCCGGCCCGAGGTGTAGAACTCGGCCCGGTGCGGGCTGTCGAGGCCGCGCAGGTGCCGCCCGATCAGCGCGAAGGCATCGTCCCAGCCGACCGGGACGTAATGGTCGGTCGCGGGGTCGTAGCGCATCGGCTCGGTCAGCCGGCCCTGCATCTCCAGCCAGTAATCCGACCGCTCCATCAGTTCGGTGACGCCGTGGCGGGCGAAGAAGTCGCGGGTGACACGGGATTTCGTCGCCTCATGCGCCAGCGCCTTGGCGCCGTTTTCGCAGAACTCCAGCTTCTTGCGGCAATCGGCATCGGGAAAGGCGCAGCTGGGGCATTTGAACCCGCCGGGCTGGTTCATCGACAGCAGCGCGCGCGAGCCCTTGGTCAGCACGCTCTGCTCCATCAGCACCCTGGCCGTCGCCGCGGCCGCGCCCCAGCCGCCTGCGGGATGGTGATAGGCCTTGTAGACGGGCTTGCGGTCGGACATCGGCGCGGTTCTCCTGTCGGGCCGTGCAGGCCCCTGCCCCCGATGGCAACAGACCGGCGCCGCGATTTCAACGGACAGCCTGTCGGCCCGTCCTGGACAATCTGTCCGTTGATCTTGCCCCCGCCCCCTGCATCCGATGCTTGCCAAGCAAGGCGGGCCGGTGCCACTGTCCCGCCGAGGGAGAGGATGATGGGAACCCAGAACGACCCCCGCCAGGAAGCGCATGCCGCCCAGGGCGACGCGCTGGCGCAGGCCACGATCCTGGGGGTCGAGGACGAGCCGGGGATGCGCAATTTCCTGGAACGCATCCTGTCGTCGAAATGCCGCGCCATCCGGCTGGCCGCGAACACGGCCGAAGCCAGCGCGCTGGTCGCCCGGACCGATTTCGACCTGGTGATCCTCGACAACCTGATGGAGGGCCAGCGCGGGGTCGACTGGCTGCGGGAACAGCGGCCGCTGGGCTTTTTCCCGCCCGCGATCCTGATGACCGCCCATGCCGACCTGGATACGGCCATCCAGGCGCTGCAGGCCGGGGCCTCGGATTTCCTGCTCAAGCCGTTTCGCACCAACCAGCTGCTGAACACCATCGCCCGCTGCCTGGAAGGCGAAAGGTTGCGGCGCGAGAACCTGATCCTGCAGCAGGAATTGCGCAACAATATCGACCTGGGCCGCCTGCGCAGCGAGTTGATCGGCAGCTCGCCCGCCATCGAGCGCGTGCGCCAGGTCATCGCCCGCGTGGCGCCGACCCCGTCCTCGGTGCTGATCACCGGCGCCTCGGGCACGGGCAAGGAGGTCGCGGCGCGGATGATCCACGCCCTGTCCGACCGGACGCGGATGCCCTTCGTTGCGGTGAACTGCGCCGCCATCCCCCGCGACATGCTGGAGGACGAGCTTTTCGGCCATGTGCGCGGCGCCTTTCCCGCCGCCGACCGGAACCGCGAGGGGCTGTTCAGCTCGGCCCGCGGCGGGACGCTGTTTCTGGACGAGATCGCGGAACTGCCGGTCGCCTTGCAGGCCAAGCTGTTGCGCGCGATCGACGATCGCCGGATCCGGCCGCTGGGGTCCGAGCGCGAGACGGCGGTGGACCTGCGCCTGATCTTTGCCGCGAACGCCGACCTGGACCGCGCCGTGGCCGAGGGGCGGCTGCGCGCGGACCTGCTTTACCGCATCAACGTGCTGCATATCCACATGCCGACCCTGGCCGAACGCGGCGGCGACATGTTCGACCTGGCGGAACTGTTCATGGATACCCTGTCCCGGACGCTGGCAGCGCCCAAGGTGCCGATCACCCCCGAGGTGCGGGCCGGCATGGCGACCTATGACTGGCCGGGCAATGTCCGCGAATTGCGCAACGCCGTCGAGCGCGCGCTGATCCTGGGCCGCTTCACGCCGCTGGTCGCATCGCTGGGCAGGCGCGACGGCCAGACGCTGGCCGAGATCGAGCGGCGGGCGATCCTGGGCACGGTGGCCGCCTTCGACGGCGACCGCGAGGCGGCGGCGGCGCAGCTGGGCATTTCGCGCAAGACCATCGACCGCAGGCTGGCGGACTGGAATGGCTGAGCCGGCGCGTCCGCTCAGCCGCTCGGTGCGTCACAAGCTTCTGGCCATCGCCCTGCTGCCGGTGCTGGTGATCCTGCCGGTCTTTCTGGGGGCGACCATGCATCAATGGTCACTCAAGCTCGACCGGCTGCTGCTGGTCAAGGTCAACAGCGACCTGACCGTGGCGCAGCAATACCTGGGCCGCATCCTGGAAACCACCGGCGAGCGGATCGAGATGCTGGCCCGCTCCGAGGAATTCGCGCGCACGGCCGATCCGGCCGCGCTGCTGGACAGCCATCGCCACAGGCTGGGGCTGGACTACCTGTATCTGGCCCGCCCGGATGGCCGCGTGGTGGCGTCCAGCCCGCAAGGCATCCGCCCCGCACCCCCGCGCGACGCCGCATCCGCGCGAAACACGCTGGAGGTTTTCGACCGGGACCAGCTGCGCGCCCTTTCCCCGGCGCTGGCCGCGCGCGCCGAAATGGAACGGCCCGGCAACCCGGCGGCAGGCCGGGCCCCGGTCGAGACGCGGGGCATGGTGGCACAATCGCTCGTCCTGGCCAGGCTGCCCGGCAGCGAGGCCGAGGCGGTCCTGGTCGGGGGGATCCTGCTGAACCGCAACCTGTCGGTGATCGACAGCATCAACGCCCTGATCTATCGCCCCGAAAGCCTGCCCGAGGGCAGCCACGGCACCACCTCGCTGTTCCTGGGCGACATGCGCATCGCCACCAACGTCACGGTCCCCGGCGGCGTCCGGGCGCTGGGAACCCGCGCCTCGGCCGCGGTGCGCGAGCGGGTGATCGGCCAGGGGCAGGTCTGGCTGGACCGGGCGCAGGTGCTGGACGACTGGTATGTCTCGGCCTATGCCCCGCTGGCCGACGGCGCGGGCCGCACCATCGGCATGATCTATGTCGGCATCCTGGAACGCCCCTTCGCCGAAGCCCGGCGCCGCACGGTGGGCTGGGTGCTGGTCGGCTTCCTGTGCGTGGCGCTGGTGACGGTGCCGCTGTTCTTGCGATGGGCGCGCGGCATCTTTCGCCCGCTGGAGCGTATCGGCGCCACCTTCGAGCGGGTGCGGTCGGGCAACCTGGCCGCCCGCACCGGCATCAGCCGCGGCGACGACGAGATCGCCGAACTGGCCCTGGCCCTGGACGGGGTGCTGGCGCAATTGCAGGACCACGACCGGCGGATGCGGGCCTGGAACGACGAGCTGAACCGGCGCGTGGACGAGCGCACGGCGGCGCTGCGGCGGGCCGCGCAACAGCTTGAGACCGCGACATACCAGCTGGTCCAATCCGAAAAGCTGGCCGCCCTTGGCGAAATCTCGGCCGGGATCGCGCATGAGGTGAACAACCCGCTGGCGGTGATCCAGGGCAACCTGGACGTGCTGCGCGAGGTGCTGGGCAAGGCCGCCGCCCCGGCCGAGACCGAATTGCGGCTGATCGACGAGCAGGTGCAGCGCATCTCGCGGATCGTCGCGCAATTGCTGGACTTCGCCCGGACGGACCAGACCGCGGAAGAGCATCCCCTTTCCGATCCGGGCCGGGCCGTGGCCGATTGCGTGCCGCTGGTGGCGCATATGCTTGCCCGGTCCTCGGTCTCGCTGCGCCGGGACATCCGCTCGGATCGGCCGGTCCGCATCAGCCGCATCGCCCTGCAGCAGGTGCTGGTCAACCTGATCGTCAACGCGGTCCATGCCATGCCGCGGGGCGGCGAGATCCGCATCCTGGTGCAGGACCAGGACCGCGACGGCGCGGCAGGGGTGATGCTGCAGGTCTCGGACCAGGGCGAGGGCATCCCGCCCGAAGTGCTGAAGCGCCTGTTCGAGCCCTTCATCACCAGCCGCGGGCGCAGCGGCGGCACCGGGCTGGGCCTGTCGATCTGCCGCAGGCTGGTCGAACGGCAAGGCGGCAGCATCGCCGCCAGCAGCGATGCGGGCGGCAGCACCTTCCGCATCTGGCTGCCCGCCGCGTGATCCCGCCGTCCAGCCTTGCGGGCCATGGGCGGCGGGCGCAGCCATCAGCCGAACAGGGCCGCGGTCTTCATGATCGTCGTCCACACCCCCCAGGCCAGCGGGATGCCGACCGCCGCCCAGGCCAGCATCGCCGGCAGGTCGAACCGGCCCCGGTCGATCCCGAACGATCCGCTCTGGACCTGGCCGGCGGTTGCCTCGCCGGCCTGCAGGGCCGCGACCTCTTCGGGCTTCATGAACCACTTCTCGTCCAGCGGCCGCACCAGCGCGTTGCAGACCAGCCCGACGGCCAGGAACCCGGCAAGGATATACATCGTGTAGTCGTAGGCCTGCGCCCGCGGCACGCCCGCCGCGATCTGCGCCTCGCGCAGGTAGTTCACGACGACCGGGCCGACGATCCCCGCCGTCGCCCAGGCGGTCAGCAGCCGGCCATGGATCGCGCCCACGAATTGCGTGCCGAAGACATCCGCTAGGTAGGCCGGCACGGTCGAGAACCCGCCGCCATACATCGAGATGATGACGCAGATCATCGCCACGAACAGCACCTGGTTGCCCGAGTGCGCGGCACTTGGCGCCAGCAGGTAAAGCACGATCCCCAGGCCGAAGAAGATGAAATAGGTGGTCTTGCGCCCCAGCCGGTCCGAGGCCGAGGCCCAGCACAGCCGCCCGGCGATGTTGAACAGCGACAAGAGCCCCGCGAAACCCGCGGCGATGGCCGCGATGGCCGCTTTCTGGCCGGCGTCCAGCTGGGTAAAGCCCAGGTCCGGCCTGCCGACCAGCGATCCGGCGAAGATTTCCTGCAGCATGGGCGAGGCCATGCCGATCACCCCGATCCCGGCCGAGACGTTCAGGCACAGCACCAGCCAGATCAGCCAGAACTGCCGGGTCTTGTGCGCGTCCCTCAGGTGGACGTGATGCCGGGTGATCATCCCCGCCTTCCGGGCCGAGACCTTGGGCTGCCAGCCTTCGGGCTTCCAGCCGGCGGGCGGCACCCGATAGCCGAAGGCGCCGGCCAGCATGAAGACGAAATAGACCGCCGCCATGACGAAGAAGGTCTGCCACACGCCGACGCCGGTCACGGATTGGAAATGGTTCATCAGCCGGTCCGCCAGCGGCGCCCCGATCATCGCGCCGCCGCCAAAGCCCATGATCGCCATGCCGGTCGCCAGGCCGCGCCGGTCGGGAAACCACTTGATCAGCGTCGAGACCGGCGAGATATAGCCCAGGCCCAGGCCGATGCCGCCGATCAGGCCCGAACCGAGCCACATCAGCCACAGTTGATGCGTCATCACCCCGAAGCCCGAAACGACCATGCCGCCCGACCAGCACAGGGCCGCGACGACGCCCGCCCTGCGCGGACCGGCGGTTTCCAGCCAGCCGCCCCAGATCGCGGCCGAGGAACCCAGCAGCACGAAGAACAGCGTATAGATCCAGCCCAGATCGGCGACGCGCCAGTCGCAGCTGGTCGTGAACAGGGCCGAAACCAGGCCCATCCCCTCGCAGACGACCGGGTCGCTGATGCCGATGGCGCGCGACAGCGGCAGCCAGAACACCGAAAAGCCATAGGCCATGCCGATGCACAGGTGGATCGCCAGCGCGGCGGGCGGCACCAGCCAGCGGTTGAAGCCCGGCCGCGCTATCGTGCGCTCGCGGGACAACAAGGGTGCCCGGAATCCTGGAAAATCTTCTATGGCCGTCATCATTCCCCTCCCTGAAACGAATATGCGCGCGCGACCCGTCGGAACCGGCCGCCGCCTGCCCTTTTTCTTGCGAGCATGGACGCTTATCCCCCGTCCCGCTCCCCTCGGGTTTTGGCACAAGGTGCGGAATGCATGGGGTTGATTTCAATGGACAATCTGTCCAGCCGCCAGGACAGGTTGTCCGGCGCGCCCCGGCCCAGGCCGGAAACCGTCAGGAAATCAGGCCGTTTTCGCCTGGCACGGAAGGGTCAATGCAGGTCCGGGCGACCCGGCAGTCAGAGCGAAACGACGCTTCCCAGCAATGCCCCGATCCCGGCATTGCCGATATTGTTATGCGCATCCGTTCCGCCCGGAACCGCCACGACCACCTTGTCGGCCAGATAGTTGTTCACCCTGCCCGCGACGGGCCGATGGCCGGACGAGGCGGGAAAGCCGCCATGGCGCAGGGCATCCACATGCTGCGCGCCATTGGCGCCCATCGCGCCATAGCGGTCGTTGGCGTCCCCGATCGCCATCGTCCCATCGCCCGCCAGGCGCGAGGCAAGCGCATAGTAGAAGGTGCAGGCCCGGTCGTTATGCGTATGGGTGATCGCGATCGGACCGCGGACCCGCTGTTCGGCCAGCACATCGGCAAAATATCCCGGCCCCGCCGGCGAACTGGCCGCCAGCCCGTTATGCGAGAAGGCGGCTTGCAGCAGGGTCAGGCTTTGCGGGCGCAGCGATGTCATCTGGGACGCGCAGGCCGTGACCAGCCTGCCGCCGAAACTGTGGCCCGCCAGGTGAAGCCGGGTATTCGCCAGGAAGGGCTGGGGGTCCAGGTAGCCGCCCAGCATGCGGCCGACCTTTCCTGCCCGGCGCTTCATCGGGTAATAGGTGAACTGGTTCGCCAGCCGGGCGATGCTGGCCAGGGGACCGCGGACGACCTGCCCGGCGCCTTCCCCGCCGGCCGCGCCACCGTCTTCGCCATCCCGCGGCACGAAGGGTTTCGCGCTGATCTGGAACAGCAGCTCGGGGTTGCTATTGGCCCGGCGGGCGATCAGCTCCGCCTCGTCCGAAAGCTCGGCATCGTCCCCGGCGGCCAAGGCCTGCATCCGCCTGGCCAGTTCCGCAGCCAGGGCGGCTTTCGTCTCGGCGCTGGGATCGCTCGCGGCGGCGCGGGCCAAGCTGCGCAGCCTGGCGTTCTCCTTGCCCGGCAAGGACTGGCGCAGGATGCGTTCAAAGGTCCGGGGGTCGAGGTCGGACGGACCGCCCGCCAAGGGCGCGGCCAGCGCCCCGCCTGCGGTCTCGCGCCCGGCCCGGTCGTCGAAATCCGTGGGAAAGGCGACCGAAGGCCAGGCGATCCCGGCCAGCACGAAGCGGCGCGAGGACGGGATATGCGGCCGGGCATTGCGCCAGATCGCCTGGTAAAGCCGCGCCGCCTGCGCCTGGGTGTTCTTCCAGCCGTGGGAAAGGACCAGCACATCGGTCGCCTGCACCCTCTGCATGGCCTCGTGCAGCGCGTGCAGGGGCTTGGGGTTGTCGTCCAGGCGGCCCTCGCTGTCGAAGCTCAGCCAGACCAGAGGGGTTCCGTCGATATCGGGCATGGTTCGCTCCTGCGGTCAGATGGATTGCAGCGCACGCATCAGGTCGGCCAGCCCGGCGCCCTGGAAGCTGGGAACGCGGCCCAGGTCGGTCGCGCTGTCCATGAGGATCTGCTTGACGCGCTCGGGCTGGCCGATGAACTCGCGCCGCACGGAAAGCAGCGCCGCGACAAGGCCCGAGACATGGGGCGCGGCCATGCTTGTGCCCGAGCGCTCCTTGAAGCTGGCGATGCGGTCCTTGTCGCCCGGATGGCACGAAACGATCCGCTCGCCCGGCGCCAGAAGATCCGGCTTCATCCGGCCATCGACGGTCGGCCCCTTGGCGGAAAAGAACGAGACCCCGTATTCATGCGGCCGGTCGCGATGGGTCGAGCCGACGGTGATGGCCAGCTCGGCATTGCCGGGGTCGGCGATGGTCGAGGCGTTGGCGCTGGAATGCAGCCTGCTGTTCTGGTCGTCGACATAGCCGAAGCCCGCATTTCCCGCCGCAACCACCACCACCACGCCCGAGCGCACCAGCCGGTTGACCTCCTTGCAGATCGAGCTTTGCCCCGCTGCGAACCAGGTCGGGTCGAAGCTGTAGCCAAGGCTCAGGTTCAATCCGTGGATGCGCAGGTTGCGACCGTATTCGTTCAGCCGCTGCACATAGCCGATGGCGGCGATGACATTGCTGATGCCGCTGTCGTCGCGGGCGCGCGACAACACCTTGAGGCTGATCAGCCGCGTTCGCGGCGCCACGCCCAGGATCACCTCGGGCGGCCGGGCAAGCGAGCTTTCCTCGACCCTGATGCCGTCGGGGCGGGTGTCGATGCTGATGTCCATGCCGTCGATCAGCGGCTTGCCCTCGGGGGTCTGCATCCTGACGTTGGTTTCGCCGGCGATGATGCCGGCGACATGGGTGCCGTGCCCGTCCTGGTCGCACAGCGCCGCCTTGGCCGCGGCGCTGTCGCTTTCATGCGTCCGGGTGAAGTCGTAGTGGTTCAGGCCCGCCGGCGGCTCCAGCGTGTCGTAGGGCCGGAAATGCGGATGCGTGCCGTCGATGCCGGTATCGGCCACCGCCCAGACGATATCCTCGCCCTGCGCGCCGAAGGCGACCCGCGCGGCATCGCATTTGATGGTCTTGTAGGATTTATAGACGCTCGCCTGGAAAGGCTGGTCCAGCCACAGCTTGTAGATCGGCCCGTCCCGCTCTTCCTGGCAGTTCTGCGCGATGCGCCGGATGGTGCCGCGCGACAGCCGCCCGAAAAGATAGCCTTCGGTAAAGGACGAGGTAACAAGGTTGAGTTCGTCAGACGCGTTGAAGCCGATCTTTTTCCACGGACCCTGAATCTCGGCCAAGGCCAGGATTTCGGCAACGAATCCCAGCTTTCGTTCGTTCGCGACATCGGCCTTTTCCCGATAGCTCGCGACGAGCGCCGCCCGAGCCATGCGCGCGCCACCTGGGAAATTATTGTTCATCTCGATCATGACGGAAAATGCGTCCCTGGCCGAGCCGGGCGGTTTTCCTTGCGTCATTGCCTCGTAGAGATCCCGCGACACGCAGCTATGAAGCAGGATGCTGTTCGGATCCATATTGCCGGGGGTCTCTTCAGCGGTCATGAAGTCCACCTCATGCAGCCTTTGCAGCATATTGAGATTACCGGGGTTTTTCGAAACGCGCAACGAGAATGGGGGCAATCCGCAAAAGCAAAGCGCCCATTTTCGCGCGGTGAAATTGGGGACGCCGCTGAAATCCCCTTCCTTTGAATCAGCCTATGGCGCGCCTATTCGGACCGAAATGCAGTGTCTGGAAGGCCGGTCAATCGCCCGCGCGGCAAACTGGCGGGCAATGGCAGCCATTTTGTTTGCGACGCCCCGGTTGCCGCATCGGCGCCGTCAATAAAAGCGCAGGCGGCCGTCGTCCCCCTGTTCCCTGTGAACCGGGATGCCATAGAGGCGGGACAGGTTCCCGGCCGTCATCGTCTCTGCGACCGTCCCCGAGGCGAGCAGGCCCGAACGGTTCAGGAGCAGCGCCCGGTCGGCGATGGCGGCGGCGTGGTCGGGATCGTGGCTGGACAGGATGATCCCGGTTCCCGCATCCGCGAGGCGACGGATCGCATGGCCGACCTGCCGGCGGTTGGCGAAATCCAGGCTGGCGGTGGGCTCGTCCATCACCATTGCCGCCGCCTCCTGCGCCAGCGCCCGCGCGATCAGCACCAGCTGGCGCTGGCCGCCCGAAAGCCGGGTGACTTCGGCCCCGGCCAGGTCGGCGATGCCAAGCCTGTCCAGCGCCGCCATCGCCCGTTCCGCCTCGGCCCGGCCCGGACGGGCAAAGGGACCAAGCCGGGCCGCCGCCCCCATCAGCACGATGTCGAGGGCGGTAAAGGCAAAGGGCGTCGCCAGCGCCTGCGGCACATGGGCCAGCCGGGCGGCGACCTGGAGCCGCGACAGGCGGGACAGCGGCTCGCCGCCCAGCGCAATCCGGCCATGGACGGGCGGGATCAGCCCCAGCAGGGTGCGAAACAGCGTGGTCTTGCCGGCGCCGTTCGGTCCAAGCAGGCAAAGCACGCTTCCCCGATCCAGGCTCAGATCGATGCCCCGGATCAGCACCTTGCCGCCATGGCCGATGGCAAGGTCCGTGGCGGTCAGCAGCGGGGTCATTCGCTCCATGCCTTCGCCCCCCGCGCCAGCAGCCAGACGAAAAGCGGCGCGCCGAGGACCGCGGTCAGGATGCCCAGCGGCACCTCGACCGTGGCGATGCTGCGCGCGCTGGTATCGACCAGCACCATGAAGCCCGCGCCGATCAGGATGGCCGCCGGCAGCAGCCGGTCGAAGCGGGGGCCGGTCAGCAACCGCGCCATATGCGGCACCATCAGCCCAATCCAGCCGATCACCCCCGCCAGCGCCACCGCCGCGGCCGTCATCAGCGTGGCGCAGGCGATGACCAGCAGCCGCAGGCGGGTGGCGTCGATGCCCATCGACCGCGCCTCGTCGTCGCCCATGGCCAAAAGCCCGATCCGCCAGCGCAGCGCCAGCAGCGGCGCAAGCCCGACCAGCAGCGCAGGCAGCGCCGCCGCGATGTCCGGGCGCTTGACCCCGGCCAGGCTGCCCATCAGCCAGAAGGTGATGGCGGGCAATTGCTGCTCGGGGTCGGCCAGCAGCTTGACCAGCGAGATCCCGGCCCCCGCCAGCGCGCCGATGGCGATGCCGCACAGCACCATGACCAGCACCTGTCCCGCACCGCGCAGCACCATGGTCAGGCCCAGGACCATCGCCACGGTGGCAAGCCCCGTGCCGAAACCCAGCATCTGGATCGCCATGACCGGCCAGCCCAGCAGGATGCCCAGCACGGCGCCGAACCCCGCCCCGGCCGACACGCCCAGGATGTCCGGCGAGACCAGCGGATTGCGGAAGGTGGTCTGGTAGGCCGCCCCCGCCGCCGCCAGGGCCGCGCCGACCATGGCCGCCGCCAGCACCCGCGGCAGGCGGATGTTCCACAGCACCGTCACCGCCTGCGGGTCCGAGCGGTCCCCCGACAGGACGGCCACCAGCTGCTGCGGCGCGATCGCATAGGGGCCGACCGCCGCGCCGATCGCCAGCGTGGCGATCAGCCCCAATGCGAGCCAGCCGTTCAGCCGCCGCTCAGTCACCCAGCAAGGCCGCCAGCGCGGCATCGTCCGGGCGCCGGCCATAGAACAGCGCGTAGAACTCGGCGATCTTGGCGTGCAGGTCGCCGATCGCGGCCTGGGGATAAAGCTTGTGCGAAAGCCAGATCAGCCCGGCCAGGCGATTGACCGAAGGCGGCGCGTCGATGAAGCCGAAGGGGACCGCGGGCGCCAGATGGACGCGCCCGTTCGCCACCGCGGGAATGCCCTGCCATTCCGGCATCTGCGCCACCTTGGCGGCGAAATCCCGGTCGATGGTGACGATCACGTCCGGCGCCCAGGCTTGCACCTGCTCGGGCGAGACGGTGGCAAGCCCGTCGCCTTCCGTCTCAACGACATTCCTTGCGCCCACGCGCTCGATGATCTCGGCATTGATCGAGCCGCGGCCGGCGGTCTCCACGCCTTCCGGGCCGCGCGCAAGATAGACCCTGGGCCGCGCGGCCTGCGGCACCTCGGCCAGAAGCGCGTCCAGATCCGCCAGCGTGGTTTCGACATATGCCGCCAGGGCCTCGCCGCGCGCGGGGACGCCGAGCAAGTCGGCCATCTGCCGGATCGACCGCGGCATCTGCGCAAAGCTGCCGTCGATCAGCACATAGGGCACGCCCGCCTGTTCCTGGACGCGGCCGGCCAGATCGACATAGGTCGCGTTCACCGTGCCGTAATCCACGATCAGGTCGGGCCCCGCCGCAAGCAGCACCTCGAGGTTCAGCGTGTCGCCCCGGCCGGTCAGCCGCCCCAGTTCGGGCAGGTCCGCAACCTCGGGCCGCAGCCAGGCCAGATCGGCCGGCTTGGGCGCGCGGACCCAGCCGATCATCGCCTGGGGCTTCAGCGTATAAAGCAGCGTGGCGGCAGGGGGGCCGGCGGCAAAGACCCTGGCGGGATCGACCGGAACCCGGACCTGCCGTCCGCCGGCATCGGTCACGGTCTTGCCCTCCTGGGCAAGGGCGGGGCCGGCCGCGACCAGGATCGAAAGCACGCCGGCCAGGGCGCGGCGGGTCAGCCGCATCATGCCATCGCTCCGAACGCGGCCTTGATGTCAAGAAGCGGCGTGCCGTCCAGGCAATCCAGCCCGCGCACGATCAGCACCGGCCCCTCGACCGCCAGCAGCCGCACCACCGACGAGGCGATCGGGTTGGGACGCACCGGCGAGCGCAGGGCAAAGGTGCCGGTCGCGCGCTCGCCGAACTTGGGGTTCTGCAGGACCAGATCGCGCCGCGCCCGGTCCATCCAGTAAAGGATCTGCAGGTTGGCATGCGCCTCGATCCCGGTCAGTCCCGGAACCCAGGGCTCGAACAGCTCGATCCGGCAGTCCGGCCCGTCGGCGGCATCGCCGCGATGCGGGCAGTCGCCGCGTCGGGTCCAGGGCGTGCGGATACGGCCGATGAACCAAAGCTGCGCGTCGAAGCCCTGCGGCGGGACGACGGCCTGCTCATGCGGTCGCAGGTCGTCGGTGCCGACCTCATTCATCCACGCCCACCATCACGTCGGACGCCTTGATGACGGCCGAGGCGCGGCTGCCGACCACCAGGCCAAGCTCCTTCACCGCGTCATTGGTGATCGAGGCTGTCACCACGCTGCCGCCCAGGTCGATGCGGACATGGCTGGTGACGGCGCCGGTGACGATCTCGACCACCGTGCCGGGCAGGACGTTTCTTGCGCTGAGCTTCATCTGGAAATCTCCCTTTCCATCGACTGGGTTTATGCGACCCGGCGCAGGCAGGCCGCCTGCAGCCAGGCCAGAACCTGATCCTCGTCGGCCGGCAGCGGTTCGGCCGCGCCGCCGGCAAAGGCCAGGAATGCCTCGCGCCATTGCGGCGACACGCCGACCAGCACCGGAAGCCCGCGCGCGCAGGCCTCGCCGATGGCACCGACCAGGCCGCGGCCCACGGCCTCTTGCTTGCCGAACTTGTTCACCACCAGCCCCTGCGCACCGGGCAGCCGGTCATGGACGGCCATCACCGCCGCCTCCAGCGCATCGGGGTCCAGCCGGCAGCCGGTCATGCCGGGGGCGAGGTCGAAACTGACGTTCCGCCGCTCGCCGTCGGGCAGCAGGGCCAGGACGATATTGCATTTCTCGGGCGGGGCGTCGGGGTCCACCGGCTGCACGGTTCCCGCCAGCGCGATTCCCAGGGCGGCCGCCCTTTGCGCGACCGCGCTCAGCACGGCATCCGTCCTTCGTTCCTCGTCGGAACAGACATAGCGGATTTCCATTCGCGCCTCCCATCATCTCCGCGCCGTTATAGATACTGAAACATATCGGAGGGCGCTGGCAAGGCCCTGCCGCTTCAAACCGCCACCGCCCGGAAAGAAAGACTTCCGCGCCAATGCCCTATGTTCATCCGTCGCGATTTCATTATGTTTGCTCAAGCATAACGATTCTCTCCGCTGGTGGAGAGCTGTTCGGGAGGGACATGGATGCGGGTCACGACAAGGGCGGGATTGCTTTGCGCCACCATTCTGGGCTGGGCGGCCGCGCCGGCATCGGCGCAGGTGGCCGAGCCGTCGCAGGTCTTCGTGCTGGGCACGATCACCCTGACGGCGGAGGACGACGAAGGCCGGGGCGGCACCACGACCACCGTGACCGCCAAGGATGTCCTGCGCAGCAACCGCACCTCGCTGGACGATGCGCTGCGGGTCGCGCCGGGGGTGCAGGTCGGCAATACCGGCGGCAGCCGGAACGAGCGGCTGGTCTATGTCCGCGGCTTCGACCGCTTCCAGGTGCCGCTGTCGATCGACGGCATCCGCGTCTACCTGCCTGCCGACAACCGACTGGACTATGGCCGTTTCCTGACCCCGGACCTGGCCGAGATCCAGCTGCAAAAGGGCCATGTCTCGGTCCTGAACGGGCCGGGGGGCATGGGCGGGGCGATCAACCTTGTCACCCGCCAGCCCTCCGCGCCCTTCGAGGGCGAGGCGCGCCTGGGCATCGAGGCCGGCAATCGCGGCGACATCGCCGCCCGCAGCGGCTTTCTGTCGCTGGGCACGCGGCAGGCGGATTTCTGGCTGCAAGGCAGCTACATGCGGCGCGACAGCGACGGCTTCTACCTGTCGCGCGACTTCGTGCCGCGGCCGCAGCAGGGCGCGGGCCTGCGCGAATATGCCGATACCGACGACAGCCGCCTGAACCTCAAGGCCGGCTGGACGCCGAACGCGACCGATGAATATGTCCTCAGCTATACCCGGCAGACCGGGGCGAAGCGCGCGCCCTACAACATCGACCTGCCGATGCGGGGCCGGCCGGACACCGGCTCGGGCGGATACCAGCGGGACTGGACATGGCCGGAGTGGGACATCGACAGCCTTGCCTTTTATTCGCATACCGAACTGGCCGGCGGCTATCTGAAGACCCGCGCCTATTACAACCGCTTCGACAACCTACTGTCGTCCTGGGACGATTCCACGCAGACCACGCAGGAAACCCTGGCGCCGCGCATTTTCGACAGTCGCTACAAGGACGCGGCCTGGGGGCTGAGCGCCGAAGCCGGAACCGAGTTCGGCCCGGATCACGAGGTCAAGGCGGCGCTGCATTACCGCCGCGACCGGCACGATTCCATCCAGTCCGTCGCCCCCGGCACCGGCCGGGAACCCGACCTGCCGGAACGGTCCGAGGAAGAGACGATCTCGGTCGCGCTCGAACATGGCTGGCAGTATTCGCAGGCGCTGAGGCTCGTCTCGGGCATCAGCTACGACAAGGCAAGGATGCTGCGGGCCGACAACAACGACACCAGCGGCTTCCCCGGCCCGGCCGTGCCCGGCAGCTATCCAACCGGCTCGACCGATGCGGTGAACTGGCAGCTGGCGGCGATCTACAGCCACGACAGCGGCGAATATCACGCCAGCCTGTCGTCCCGCACCCGCTTTCCGACGCGGTTCGACCGCTACAGCACCCGCTTTGGCACGGCCCTGCCGAACCCCGCCCTGGAATCGGAACGCGCCACCAATATCGAGATCGGCTATGGCGGCCAGATCGGCCCGGCGACGGTCCAGGCGGCGCTGTTCTACAGCAAGGTCAAGGACATGATCCAATCGATGCCGACCGACCAATGGGAGGATGAGCGCGACCGGCCCATCGTGCAAAGCCAGAACGTCGGCGACGGCACCTACAAGGGCTTCGAGATCGCGGCGAACTGGCAGGTCAGCGACCGGCTGGGGCTGGTCGCGAACTACACCTGGCTGCATCGCGGCATCACCGACCCGGTCCGCGCCGACTACCGCCCGACCGACACGCCGCGCCACAACGCCTATCTGCGGCTCGACTGGCGGGCAATGGACGCCCTGACCGTCTCGCCCTCGGTCGAGCTTTCCAGCTCCCGCCTGTCGGAAAGCGCGATCCAGCCCTCGGATCCGGGGCAGATCGCCTATACCCGCATGAGCGGCTTTGCGTTGGCCAACCTTGATGCGGAATGGCAGGCGACCGAACAGGCGAGCGTGGTGTTCGGCATCCGCAACCTTTTCGACCGGGACTATCAGCTGGTCGAGGGCTTCCCCGAGCCGGGGCGCAGCTTCTTCCTGACCACCCGCATGACCTTCTGAAACGCAAGGGCGGGGGCTCGGGCTGGCGGGGGCTTGGGCCCCCGCCCGGCGTTCAGCGCAAGTGCTTGCCCTTGGTTTCCGGGGCCCAGAGGATCGACAGGACCAGCCCCAGCAAGGGGAAGGCGGCCATCATGATCACGGTCGCGGAAAAGCCGAACCTTTGCAGCAGGTAGGGCAGAAGATAGGTCACGCCCGCTGCCGATATGCGCGAGAAGGCGGCCGAAAAGCCGACCCCCGTCGCCCGCACATGGGTGTCAAAGATCTCGGGCGGATAGACGAACTGGATGTTGTTCGCGGCCGGGGCGACGAACATGTAGATCGCGAACAGCGCGACGATGAACCAGGTCGGCGCCTGCGGGAACAGGCCCAGCGCCAGGAAGGTCAGCAGCACGATCACGAAGGTCCAGATCACGAAGCCGCGCCGGCTCATCCAGTGCAGCATGAAGACGCCGACGACGGCCCCGGCGATCTGAATGGCGTTCAGCGACATGTCCACCGCGGTCGCGTCCTGCAGGCCCAGCGATTCCAGCACCGGCATCATGAAGGTGAAGATGCCGAAGAACGGGCCGACCTGGCAGAACCAGAACAAGCCGGAATAAAGCGTCTGCCGCCAGGTCTCGGCCGTGAAAAGCTCGCGCGGCGAGGCGTGCCGAGGGTTCGGGTCGACGTCGGGGATGGCATATTCCGCGCCGAAATGCCGGTCGACGATCGCCTACGCCTCGGCATCGCGGCCCTGCCCCTTCAGCCACATGGGCGTCTCGGGCAGGGTTATCCGCAAGGCGAAGGTGATCAGCGCCGGGATCACGCTCGAGGCCAGCAGCATCCGCCAGTTGTCGCCGTCATAGAACGAGCCGACGACGAAGGCGACGGTAAAGCCCACCTGCCAGCCGATCGAGAAGCAGCCCAGCAGCACGCCCCTGCCCTTGCGGCGCGAGAATTCCGCCAGCACCGACGAGCCCACGGCATATTCGACGCCGATCGCCAGCCCCAGCGCCAGCCGGATCGCGACCAGCTGCCAGACATCCTGCACGAAGAGTTGCAGCAGCGACAGCACGATAAAGGCCGCCAGGTTCCAGCCGAAGACCGGACGGCGGCCGAAACGATCCGCCAGATTGCCAAAGAACAGCCCGCCGATGAACACCCCGATCAGCGCGCTGGATGCGATCAGGCCCTGGCTGATCGCCGAAAGCTGCATTTCCTGCCTGGCGATGGACAGCGCCGGCCCCACGATGCCCAGGACGTAGCCGTCCAGCACCGCGCCGCCCAGGACGGCCGCGGCCGCCACGACATGAATGGTCTTGAGCGGCGCCTCGTCGATCGGCAGCCGTCCCGAGGCGTCGCGCATCGCGGGTCCGCCGGGTAAAATGGATATGGCCATAGAATACCTTCCTGGGCTCAGAACTGGGCGTTCCGCTGAAGGCTGGCGGAAGCGGCCCGATACGCATCGCGGTTTTCATGGCCCTTCCACCGACGTGGCTCCTCCGCAGGCCCATGAAGTCGCTGGTCGTGAAGCCCCGGAAAACCCCTGGGCCGCGCCAGCCTGTCTTGGGCCGCGGATGCCGGGACGCGGCCTGCATCCTCCCCCCAACATTCGACCTGGGCGCTTTTTCCGACCAGGCAACCGGAACCCGCGCCACCGGAGGCTCCGGCGGACGAAAGCAGGGTCCGGCATGTGAATTCAATTGGCCGGGGCTGATGACCGTTCATCTCCGCCAAGGCACCCCGCGACCCGGACAGGCGGTTTATTCCCCGATAGCCTCATTGGGGCAAACGAGAATATCCTCTCGGGAAGCATTAGAATTTCTAACGCAATTCTCTTGCCCTGGGCCGATGGTCCGCTTTGCGCATCGCGAGGAGGCCGGGCTGCCTCCGACCTCCTTATGGACCCGTGGGCCGCCTTGCCTACCGATGCGCCTGGGCGCGATCCCAGTCCTCGCGCTTGGGCAGGGTCTCGAAGGTATGCTCCGGCGGCGGCGAGGGCAGGGTCCATTCCAGCGTGTCGGCATGCTCGTTCCAGTAGTTCGGCACGTTCACGCGCTTGCCGGCGAAGAGCGTGTAGAACACGATGCCGATGAAGAACAGGAAGGACGCGAAGCTGATATAGGCGCCGATCGAGGAGATGTTGTTCTGACCTGCCCCCCGGTCGTCCCTCGTTCATAACGAGAGTCCTTGGGGTTGATATTGGTTGGTTTCGGGTGTGGCAAGCGCGCCGGGCGCGGAGCCCTCAGATTGCTCAAGCGCTCGGCGCGCGTCGGACGGGGTCTTGTTGCCCAGCGAGGAATGGGGCCTGACGTTGTTGTAGTCGTAGCGCCAGAGGGCCAGTTTGCGGCGGGCATCAGCCAGGCTGTCGAAGATTTCCTCGTTCAGGCATTCGTCGCGCAGGCTGCCGTTGAAGCTTTCGATGTAGCCATTCTGCTGCGGCTTGCCCGGGTCGATGTAGTGCCATTCGACGCCGTTCGCGTTGGCCCATTTCAGGATGGCCTTGCTGGTGAACTCGGTTCCGTTGTCGCTGACGATGCAAGCGGGCTTGCCGTAAATCCTGACCAGCGCATCCAGTTCCCGTGCCACCCGAGCCCCAGAGATGCTCGTGTCAGCGATCAACGCCAGGTTCTCGCGGCAGCAATCGTCGTTCACAGCCAGAATGCGGAACTTGCGGCAGGCCCCGAACGTGTCGGACAGGAAGTCTAACGACCACCGCTGGTTTGGCCTCAACGGCGCTGGTATTGGCGTCCGGCTACCTCGTGCCCTCTTGCGGCCACGCCTGCGGCGCACCGACAGGCCCTCTTCCCGGTAGATGCGATAGAGCTTCTTCTCGTTCATGATCATGCCCTTGCGCTCCAGCAGGATGCCCACGCGCCGGTAGCCGAACCGCCGGCGCTTCTCGGCAATCTTGTGCATCTCCTCACGGATTTCCGGGTTGTCGGGTGGCCTGTCACGCCGCACCGTCTTCGGATCGACACCGATCAGGACACAGGCCCGACGCTGAGAGATCGGATGATCCTTCATCGCCCGCAGCACCGCGTCCCGCCGTTGCACCGGTGTCGTCAGGGCTTTCCCAAGAGATCCTTCAGAACCACGTTGTCCAGCATGGCATCGGCCAGAAGGCGCTTCAGCTTCGCGTTCTCGTCCTCGAGCTGCTTCAGCCGCTTGGCGTCCGACAGGTCCATCCCGCCATACTTCGCCTTGAGCTTGTAGAACGTCGCGGGGCTCAACCCGTGCTTCCGGCAAAGCTCGGAAGTCGGCAAACCCGCCTCCTGCTCCTTGATCATCCCGATAATCTGCGCCTCGGTGAACCGGCTTTTCCTCATGTCGTCTGCTCCTTCTCAGGTTGGGCAGACTCTACATCACAGCGAGGGAACTTCCGGGGGGCAGGTCAGCGGGAATGACCGAGACGCCGCTGGCCCGATCCGGTTGCGCTGTATGGAGGCTACACCGCATCGGGCCAGCTACCCGTGCTGACCAAGCGGGGTCATTATTGGGCGCCGAAAGGGGGTCAAAGTTGCGTGCCGATTGACAGCGATGTCGAAGCGCTCCTCGCCGGCCAGCAGTTCGAAATCCTCGATTGCCACCTGGCGAAACCGCAGCCGGCCCGAGGCGATCTCGGGTTTCGATCCGGCCACCGCGCTGTCGATCGCCCTGGCCGAGCGGTCGATGGCCAGGACGAAGCCGTTGCCGATGCGGCGGCAGATCTCGCGGGCCGCTACGCCGGGGCCACAGCCGATCTCCAGCACCCGATGGCCCGGCACCAGCGGCAGGGCGTCCACGAAACACGCGATCCGGTTCGATATCCGCGGGGCCATGATGCTCAGGTCTTGTCGGTGACCTTTGGCCACCAGGTGCCGAAGCACCACAAATTGCCCTCGGGATCGCGACAGATGAATTCGCGGCTGCCGTAGTCGCGGTCGGTCAGCCCCTCCTCGAACTCGACCAGGCCTCGCCATCGGAAAGCAGGGCCAGCAGCCCGGCGTGATCGCCCTCGACCGGCGGGGCAAGCACGGCGATCCTGCGCACGCCGCACGGCTCCAGCACGCAGCCCCGGCCCATCGCGCTGATCCCGGCCAGCGGGGAGAGGTGGATGGAAGGGAACTGCGCGAAAGGCCAATATCGCGGCAAACGTCCTTGATGTGGACCGAAAAATCCAAGCGCTTGCATGGCCGAGGTTGGGCTGGCTTGGCCAGCGCCTGACCGTTCCCAGTGCCCAGGGATGGGGAATTAGCCGGCTCACCAGCTCTGCGTTTTCGAATTGCTCATGTGCCGGGCAGTTGCCCGATCATGGTTCAGCTTCCTGAACGCCGAAGCGGCAGGAGACTTCCGCGGCATGCGCAATGGCACGAATCCCACATATTTCTCTTGAGGAAATTTTATTTCTCATAGGTAATCATCAGGTAAGCGAAGCTGATTACGAGGACGGCAAGGGATGTGTGGTATCGTTGGTCTGTTCCTGAAGAACCAGGAATTGCAGCCGAAGCTAGGCGACCTGCTGACGGACATGCTGATCACGATGACGGATCGCGGGCCGGACAGCGCGGGAATCGCCATCTACGGCAATGATGGCGGCAAGCCGAAGATCACCGTCCAGTCGGACGACCCGGAAACGGCATTCCGTGGCCTCGACGCGGCGCTGTCCGATGCGCTGGGGGATACGGTCGGGATGCGGGTCATCGACACTCATGCGGTGCTGACCCTGCCCGAGGGCACAGAGCCCGAGGCCCGCGTCTTTCTGGCCGGGAAAGGCATCCGCGTCATGGGTTCGGGCCACGCGATGGAAATCTTCAAGGAGGTCGGCCTGCCCGAACAGGTCGCCGCCCGTTTTCACCTGCGCCAGATGGCCGGCAGCCACGGCATCGGCCATACCCGCATGGCGACGGAAAGCGCGGTGACGACGCTGGGCGCGCATCCCTTCTCGACCGGCGCCGACCAGTGCCTGGTGCATAACGGCTCGCTGTCCAATCACAACCAGATGCGCCGTGAACTGACCCAGAAGGGTTTCGCCCCGGAAACACAGAACGATACCGAGGTCGCCGCCTGCTATATCTCGTCGCGTCTGGCCGAAGGCGCCAGCCTCAGCGAGGCGCTGGAAGGCACGTTGCAGGATCTGGACGGTTTCTTCACCTTCGTCGTCGGCACCCGCAATGGCTTCGGCGTGGTGCGCGACCCCGTCGCCTGCAAGCCCGCCGTCATGGCCGAGACCGAGGATTACGTCGCCTTCGGCAGCGAATACCGCGCCCTTGCAAACCTGCCCGGCATCGAGAGCGCCCGCGTCTGGGAACCCGAGCCCGCCACCGTCTATTTCTGGGAGCGCTGAGATGCAGACCATAGACCTTGCCACCACGCCGCTGCGCGACGTCAATGCGGCGCTTCAGGCGCAGGCTTCCCGGACCAACCAGACCGAATGGGTGATCGAGAACCCCAAGGGTGCCCATGCCATCGCCGTGGGCCTGGATGCGCCCATCGAAGTCACCGTCAAGGGCTCGACCGGCTATTACTGCGCCGGGATGAACAAGCAGGCGACCGTCAAGGTCACCGGCTCGGCCGGGCCGGGCGTGGCCGAGAACATGATGTCGGGCACTGTCGTCATCGAGGGCGACGCCAGCCAATACGCGGGTGCCACCGGCCATGGCGGGCTTCTGGTCATCAAGGGCAATGCCAGTTCGCGCTGCGGCATCTCGATGAAGGGCATCGACATCGTGGTCTTCGGCAATATCGGCCATATGTCGGCCTTCATGGCGCAGTCGGGCAATCTGGTGGTGCTGGGCGATGCGGGCGACGCGCTTGGCGACAGCCTCTATGAGGCGCGGCTGTTCGTGCGCGGCGCCGTCAAGTCGCTGGGTTCGGACTGCATCGAGAAAGAGATGCGCCCCGAGCATGTCGAGATCCTGCGCGACCTGCTGGAACGCGCCGGCGCCGATGCGAAGCCCGAGGAGTTCAAGCGCTACGGCTCGGCCCGCAAGCTCTACAACTTCCACGTCGATCACGCCGGCGCCTATTGATGAGGGATATCATGGACAAGACGCCGCAAACCCTGCCGCGCGACAGCTGGACCTTCTCGCCCGGCATCAACGCCGAAATCCGCCGCGCCGCCGATACCGGCATCTACGACATCCGCGGCGGCGGCGCCAAGCGCAGGGTGCCGCATTTCGACGACCTGCTGTTCCTGGGCGCCTCGATCTCGCGCTACCCGCTGGAGGGTTACCGCGAGAAATGCGACACCTCGGTGGTGCTGGGCACGCGGTTCGCGAAAAAGCCCATCGAGTTGAAGATCCCGATCACCATCGCGGGCATGAGCTTCGGCGCGCTATCCGGTCCCGCGAAAGAGGCCCTTGGGCGCGGCGCGACGCTGGCCGGAACCTCGACCACCACCGGCGACGGCGGCATGACGAACGAGGAACGCGGGCATTCGGAAAAGCTGGTCTATCAGTATCTTCCCAGCCGCTACGGCATGAACCCCGACGACCTGCGCCGCGCCGATGCGATCGAGATCGTCGTCGGCCAGGGCGCCAAGCCCGGCGGCGGCGGCATGCTTCTGGGCCAGAAGATCACCGAGCGGGTGGCCGGGATGCGCAACCTGCCCATCGGCATCGACCAGCGCTCGGCCTGCCGCCATCCCGACTGGACCGGCCCGGACGATCTGGAGATCAAGATCCTGGAACTGCGCGAGATCACCAACTGGGAAAAGCCGATCTACATCAAGGTCGGTGGCGCGCGCCCCTATTACGACACCGCCCTGGCGGTGAAGGCGGGCGCCGACGTGGTCGTGCTGGACGGGATGCAGGGCGGCACCGCCGCGACGCAGGACGTCTTCATCGAGAATGTCGGCCAGCCGACGCTGGCCTGCATCCGCCCGGCGGTGAAGGCGCTGCAAGACCTGGGGATGCACCGCAAGGTGCAGCTTGTCGTCTCGGGCGGGATCCGCACCGGCGCGGATGTGGCCAAGGCGCTGGCGCTTGGCGCCGATGCGGTGGCCATCGGCACCGCCGCGCTGATCGCCCTGGGCGAGAACGACCCGAAATGGGACGAGGATTATGCCGCGCTCGGCACCACGGCGGATGCCTATGACGACTGGCACGAAGGCCGCGATCCCGCCGGCATCACCACGCAGGACCCCGAACTGATGAAGCGTTTCGACCCTGTCGAGGGCGCGCGGCGGCTGCGCAACTACCTGGCCGTGATGACGCTGGAATGCCAGACCATCGCGCGGGCCTGCGGCAAGAGCCATGTCCACAACCTGGAACCCGAGGATCTTTGCGCCCTGACGCTGGAAGCCGCCGCCATGGCGGGCGTCCCGCTGGCGGGCACCAACTGGATTCCCGGCCAGAACGGCTTCTGAACCAACGACCAGAGGGCAGGACATCGCATCCTGCCCCGATCCAGCTCTTTTCCTCCAACGGGAACCTTCCGCATGACCGATCTCGCCGAATTCGCCCGTGAGAAGGGCGTCAAATACTTCATGATTTCCTATACCGACCTGTTCGGATCGCAGCGCGCCAAGCTGGTGCCGGCGCAGGCCATCGCCGAGATGCAGAAGGACGGCGCCGGTTTCGCCGGTTTCGCCACATGGCTGGACCTGACCCCCGCCCATGCCGACATGCTGGCGCTGCCGGACGCCTCCTCGGTCATCCAGCTGCCGTGGAAAAGGGAAGTGGCCTGGGTCGCTTCGGATTGCGTCATGTCGGACAGCGGACCGCTGGCGCAGGCGCCTCGCAACGTGCTGGGGCGGCTGACGGCCGAGGCCGCGGAAATGGGCCTGGTGGTCAAGACCGGGGTCGAGCCGGAATTCTTCCTGCTGACGCCCGAGGGCACGCAGATCTCCGACCCCGCCGATACCGCGGTGAAACCCTGCTACGACCAGCAGGCGGTGATGCGGCGCTACGATGTGGTGGCCGAGATCTGCGACTACATGCTGGAACTGGGCTGGGAACCCTATCAGAACGACCATGAGGACGCGAACGGCCAGTTCGAGATGAACTGGAAATACGACAGCGCCATGGCCACCGCGGACAAGCACAGCTTCTTCAAGTTCATGACCCGCTCGATCGCCGAAAAGCACGGGCTGCGCGCCACCTTCATGCCCAAGCCGATCATGGGCCTGACCGGCAACGGCTGCCATGTCCATATCTCGGTCTGGACCAGGGACGGGCGCAATGCCTTTGCCGACGACGGCAAGGAACTCAGCCTGTCAGACGAGGGCCGGCATTTCCTGGGCGGGGTCATGAAGCACGCCTCGGCGCTGGCCGCGATTACCAATCCTACGGTGAACAGCTACAAGCGCATCAACGCGCCGCGCACCGTCTCGGGGGCGACCTGGGCGCCCAATACGGTCACATGGACCGGCAACAACCGCACCCATATGGTGCGCGTCCCCGGACCGGGCCGGTTCGAGTTGCGGCTGCCCGACGGCGCGGTCAACCCCTACCTTCTGCAAGCCGTGATCATCGCGGCGGGACTTTCGGGGCTGCGCAGCAAGGCCGATCCCGGCAAGCGCCACGACATCGACATGTATGCCGAAGGCCACCGCATCACCGATGCGCCGAAGCTGCCGCTGAACCTGCTGGACGCGATCCGCGCCTATGACGACGACGCCGGGCTGAAGGCCGCGATGGGCGAGGATTTCTCGGCCGCCTATATCAAGATGAAGACGCAGGAGTGGAATTCCTATTGCGGTCATCTGACCCAGTGGGAACGGGACAATACCCTGGACATCTGACGGATTCCCGGGCGCCTGCTATGGGCGGGCACCATGCACGCTTACCGCTGACGGCCTCCGATCCGGGTGCGCCCAGCCCTTGCAGCCTGCGTTGTCCCCGCGGAACGCCGAAGGCTTGCGCGAAACACCGGCTGAAATGCTGCATGGTCGCAAAGCCGGTGATCGCGGTGATTTCGGCGATCGGCAGGGCGGAATGGCGCAACAGCTCGTCCGCCTTCTCCAGCCGCAAACGCCGGTAGAACTCCATGACCGACAGGCCGAAGTGGTCCAAAAAGCAGCGCTGTAGCTGGCGCAGGCTGCAACCGGAAAGCTCCGCAAGCTGTTCGGCCGACAGCGGATCGGCGATATGCGAACTCATCAGCCGCACCGCCGCCTCCAGCACGGGATAGTGCAGATTGTAGCGCCGGGCCGGGCTTTTGCCTTGGGGCGGGCTGCGGACATTGAAGGAGAATGGCTTATGGGTGCAAGGATCATCGACGGGCGGGGCTTTGCGGCCGGGTTGCGGGCGCGTGTCGCCGAGGCTGTGGACCGGCTGCGGTCTGGGCACGGGTTGGTGCCCGGGCTTGCGGTTGTTCTGGTGGGCGAGGATCCTGCGAGCCAGGTCTATGTCAGGAACAAGGCGGTCCAGACGCGCGAGGCGGGGATGGCGAGCTTCGAGCACCGGCTTGCGGCCGAGACGCCGCAGGCGGCGCTGCTGGCGCTGGTCGCGCGGCTCAATGCCGACCCGGCCGTGCACGGCATCCTGGTGCAGCTGCCGCTGCCCGCGCATATGGACGCCGGGGCGGTGATCGCCGCCATCGACCCGCGAAAGGACGTGGACGGGTTCCATGCGCTGAACGTGGGGCTGCTGGGGACCGGGCAGAAGGCGCTGGTGCCCTGCACGCCCTCGGGCTGCCTGATGCTCTTGCGCGAGACGCTCGGGGATCTGTCGGGGCTGGAGGCGGTGGTGGTGGGGCGCTCGAACATCGTGGGCAAGCCGATGGCGCAGCTCTTGCTGGCCGAGAACTGCACGGTGACCATCGCCCACAGCCGCACCCGCGAGCTGGCGGCGGTCTGCCGGCGGGCGGACATCCTGGTGGCGGCGGTGGGCCGGGCGCGGATGATCCGGGGCGAGTGGATCAAGCCCGGCGCCACGGTGATCGACGTGGGCATCAACCGCATCGAGGAGGAGGGCCGGTCGCGGCTGGTCGGCGACGTGGACTTCGCGGGCGCGGCGCAGGTGGCGGGCGCGATCACCCCGGTGCCGGGGGGCGTGGGGCCGATGACCATCGCCTGCCTGCTGGCCAATACGCTGGTGGCCTGCTGCCGGGCGCATGGCCTGCCCGAGCCGGATCCGGGCCGGGCCGAAGGCGCGGCGGCCTGAGGGATGGCGCGGGACGGCGGGGGGCGCTGCCCCCCGCTCCTGCGGCCCCCCGGGATATTTGCACACGGAAGAAACCAGGGCGCTTGCCCTTTCAGTGGAGAGCCAGATGAAGAAATACACGCTGACGGTCGCCTGCCCCTCGACGCGCGGCATCGTCGCCACCGTGGCCGGCTTTCTGGCCGAGCACGGCTGCAACATCACCGACAGTTCGCAGTTCGACGATACCGAGACCGGGCGCTTCTTCATGCGGGTGAGCTTCGTCTCGGAGGAGGGCGTGGGGCTGGAGGCGCTGCGCGCGGGCCTGGCCGGCCCGGCCGAGCCCTTCGGCATGGACTACGCCATCCATGACGAGGCCGAGAAGATGAAGGTGGTGATCATGGTCAGCCGCTTCGGCCATTGCCTGAACGACCTGCTCTATCGCTGGCGCATCGGCGCGCTGCCGATCGAGATCGTGGCGGTGATCTCGAACCACATGGACTACCAGAAGGTGGTGGTGAACCACGACATCCCCTTCCACTGCATCAAGGTCACGCGCGAGAACAAGCCGCAGGCCGAGGCGCAGCTGATGGCGGTGGTCGAGGATTCGGGGGCCGAGCTGGTGGTTCTGGCGCGCTACATGCAGGTGCTGTCGGACGCCTTGTGCAAGAAGATGTCGGGGCGGATCATCAACATCCACCATTCCTTCCTGCCGAGCTTCAAGGGCGCCAACCCCTACAAGCAGGCCTTCGAGCGCGGGGTGAAGCTGATCGGGGCGACCAGCCATTACGTGACCGCCGACCTCGACGAGGGCCCGATCATCGAGCAGGACACCGTCCGGGTCACCCATGCGCAATCGCCCGAGGACTATGTCAGCCTCGGCCGCGACGTCGAAAGCCAGGTCCTGGCCCGCGCCATCCACGCCCATATCCACCGCCGGGTGTTCCTCAACGGCAACAAGACCGTGGTCTTCCCCGCCTCGCCAGGAAGCTACGCATCCGAAAGAATGGGGTGAGCGGGGCTATTCACATTGTCGGTGCCGCGGTCTAGACTTTCCTGACAGGAAACAAGGCGCGCGGCACATGTGATGGACAGCAGCGATACATCGCAAAGACTGACCCAGAATCCCCATGCCCTGCGCGACAATCCGGAAAGAAACCTCGAGGTCGCCATCGGCCGGGTGGTGCGAGAACTGCGCAAGCGCCAGCGCCTGACCGGATCGGATCTGGCGGCGCAGTCGGGGCTTTCGGTCGGGATGCTGTCCAAGATCGAGAACGGGGTGATCTCGCCCTCGCTGGCCACGCTGCAAATGCTGGCCAATGCCTTGCGGGTGCCGCTGGTCCAGCTGTTTTCCGGCTATGCCGAGCCCCGTGGGGCCATGCATGTGAAAGCCGGCGACGGGGTGGAAATCGAGCGCCAGGGCACCCGCGCCGGCCATCAATATCACCTGTTGGGCCATATCGGCGCGAACGACTCCGGCGTCGTTGTCGAGCCCTATCTGATCGTGCTGACCACGGAAAGCGACCGCTTCCCGACCTTCCAGCACGAGGGGATCGAAATGCTGTATATGCTGGAAGGAACGGTCGGCTATCGTCATGGCGAACAGATCTATCGCCTGGAGCCGGGCGATACCCTGCTGTTCGATGCGGACGCGCCGCATGGCCCGGTGGACCTGATCGAACTGCCGGCGAAATACCTGTCGGTCATCACCTATCCACAAAGCCGCTGACAGCGGAAAAGGCCGGGCCCCGCGAGGCCCGGCCCTGGAATGGGCGCGGCATCAGCCGCGCTGATGGGCGACCTGCGCCGGAGAGCCCAGACCATGCGCGGCCTGCGCCGGCACCAGCGCCGCACCTCCGTAAACGCCATCGCCCAGACGATAGCCGACCTCGCCATGCTGGTGGATGTCCAGCCCCTCGGCCTCGGCCTCCTCATCGACGCGCAGGCCGACCAGCGCGCCTGCGATCTTCAGCGCGATCCAGGTCGTCACCAGCGAGACCGCGATGCTGAAGCCCATGATCAGCACCTGCGGCACCATCTGGGTCAGCATGGTGCGGCCCTCGGGATAGCCCAGCCCGCCAAGCGCGGGCGCGGCGAAGACGACCGTCAGCACGCCGCCGACCACCGCCCCGACACCGTGGACGCCGAACACGTCGAAGGAATCGTCATAGCCGACGCGGCGCTTGACCACCTCGACCGCATAGACGCAGACCGGCGCGGTGAGGAAGCCCACCAGCACCGCGCCCATGGGGCCGACGAAGCCGCAGGCGGGGGTGATCGCGACCAGGCCGGCAATCGCACCCGAGGCCAGGCCGAAGGTGCTGGGCCGCTTGCGGTGAATCCATTCCGCCGTCATCCAGCCAAGCGCGCCCCCGGCGCCGCCCAGCATGGTGTTCAGCATCACCAGCGCGCTGAAGCCATTGGCCGCCAGCGCGCAGCCGCCGCAGAAGGCCAGCCAGCCGACCCAGAGCATCGCCCCGCCGGTATAGGTCATGGTCATGTTATGGGGCACCATCATCGTGGTGCCGTAACCCTTGCGCGGCCCGAGGACCAACGCACAGACCAGCGCCGCGATGCCGGCGTTCAGATGGACGACATTGCCGCCGGCAAAGTCCAGAACACCGACATCGAAGACCCAGCCTCCGCCCCATGCCATATGCGCCATGGGCGCATAGTTGATCAGCAGCCAGACGCCCATGAAGATCAGCACCGCGGCGAATTTCATCCGCTCGGCAAAGGCGCCGACGATCAGCGGCGGGGTAATGGCCGCGAACATCATCATGAACAGCACGAAGAGATATTCCGGCAGCGTCCCCACCATGCTTTCGGTGGTTATCCCCGACAGGAAGAACTTGGAGGTCCCGCCGATGACGGCGTTCAGCGGCGTCTCGGTGTCGAAGCTCAGCGAATAGCCGAAGGCGATCCACAGCACGCAGATCAGCGCGACCGAGGCGAAGATCTGGGTCAGGACCGACAGCACGTTCTTGCTGCGCGCCATGCCCGCATAGAACAGGGCAAGGCCGGGCAGCATCATCAGCATGACGAACAGCGCGCAGGTCGCGACGAAGGCGGTATCTCCGGCGCTCAACGCCGGTTCGGCATCCTGCCCCCAGGCGAGGGCGGGAAACAGGATCGCGGGCAAGGCCGCTACAAGGGCATTCTTCTGTGTCATGGCGAATCCATCATGCGATGCGGGCATCCTCATGATGGGGTGATGGCGCCAAAAACAAAGTTTCCTGTTGATAAAAATAAGATCCTTCCAGGAATATTCCGATTCTGCCGCCATTCCGCTCACCCTGCCCGACTTCGCGCCAGGAACCGAACCGATCCCGCGCCATTGGGCGGGTTCGATCAGGGCCATGCAGGAAGGCCGTAACGGCCAGGAAGCGACACGAATCCGAGGAGGTTGCGACGACACTGCCGCAGGTCGGTTCCGTCCCGCCGAATGCTGGCAGCATACAGGTTGGCAGCCCCTCGCCGTCAGTCATCGGGAAAGATCCCGGCCGAGGTCGGCGCGCAGTCGTCGAACCGCGACAGGTAGTCGACGATCAGCGGCCGGTTCACGGCGAATCCCTTGTATTCGGCCAGTTCGTCCGGCAGGTCGCGCAGCACCCGGTGCAGGCGGCGTCCCCATTTGGGCACCGTCACCAGATCCTCCAGCGCCAGCAGATAGCAGCGGATCGGGAAGGCGATGGCGTTCGACCGGGGCAGGCGCCAAAGCGTCTGCAACTCCACCCGCAGATATTGCTTCGCGCCGACATTCCCGGCGGTCAGCGTGCGCTTTTCCGGCCCCCATTTGTGATAGTTCTCGGGGCTGGTATCCAGCCGGGGATTGACCGTCATCGTCCAGTTCAGCCGCCGCACGGGTGCCCCCTGCTGCAGGCTCAGCAGGAATTTCAGGGCACGCTGGAACACCCCCAATTCATGTGCCTTCGGCACCGGGGCGTGCCATTCGAAGAAGTTCATGCCGATGTCGAAATCGAGGCTCCAATCCGCCTGGCTGGTCACCATGCCGGCATCCATCCACAGGTTGCCCTCGCGCTGGTCCAGCAGGGCATGGTCGCCCTGGGTCTGGCGGGTGATGTATTCCATCGGCCCGCAGGGCAGGCTGGTCGCGTCAAGGAAGATGAAGCGCTGTTCGATCCCCAGCGGCCGGTTGATCCAGTGCCAGCGGTCCCCGTCGCGGTGCAGTTCGAACAGTTCGGGATAGTCCTCGGCCTTCGAGACCATCACCAGTTCCAGGAAATCCCAGCCCGCCAGTTCCATATGCGGCAGCGACTGGCAGCGCAGCGGATCGTCGCGCAGCGTGATCTCTCGGTCGCGCATTTCGGCGACGTAATGTTCGTCCACGTCGAAACGGTGCTGGAACACCGAGCCCGCCGCGCCCCGGCGGTGCGGCTCGATATTGACCGAATACATGTAGCTGTCCTGGTCGAAGGGGAACGGAAAGCGCCGGATCGCCGCGGACGAGTTGTAAAAGGTGTAATCGTCGCGGAAGGTTTCGTCGTTGAAGCGCATGGTCATGCTGGCCCCCTAGCGGTCAAGGGTGAGGTCTTCGCCCTGAAAGCGCGAAACGCAGGGCATGATCTTCTGCTGCGCGGCCTTTTCGGCATCGCTCAGCCAGTGGTCGTGATGCGCGATCCGGCCCTTGCAGGACAGGACGGCGGTCTCGCATTGCCCGCAGGCGCCGCCCCGGCAAAGCCAAGGAGCATCGACCTGCGCCTCTTCCATCGCCTCCAGCAGGCTTTGATGGGGGCCGACGGTGATCGTTATGCCTGACCGCGCCAAGGTGACCTTGAAGGCTGCGCCGGGTGGCGGGGACAGGAAGGCTTCGGAATGCAGCGCGGCCTTGGGCCAGTTAAGGCAGGTGGCGGTTCCTGCTACGGCCTCGATCAGCCCTTCGGGCCCGCAGGTATAGACATGGGTTCCCAACGGTTGCCCCGCCAGCACCGCGCCGATGTCCAGCCGGTCGCCTTCATCGGAGATATGGGCATGAACCTGCGGCAGGTCGGGCAGCAGGCTCAGGCCGGCGGCCTCGGCCCAGCTGCGGGCGCAGTAATGCAGTTCGTACGGCATTTGCAGCCGGGTCAATTGCCGAAGCTGGGCCAGGAAGGGCGTGATGCCGATGCCGCCCGCGATCAGCACATGCTTTTTCGCCCGCAGGTCCAGCGCGAAAAGGTTGACTGGCGCGCCCACGCGCAGCAGGTCGCCCACCGCCACATGGGTATGCATGAAGCGCGAGCCTCCCCGGCCGGCATCCTCGCGCCGCACCGCGATTTCATAGCCCGATCCGTCCAGCGGGTCCGAGATCAGCGAATAGGCGTTGCGGCGCAGGGTGGCGCCATCGGGCATCTCCACGACCACATGCGCACCGCCGGAGAACAGCGGCAGTGTGCCGCCTTCGGGGCATTCGAAGCGGAAGCGGGTGACGAGGGGCGACAGGGGCGTGACCTCGGCCACGCGCAGCATCCGGGCGGTCATGGCCTGATCTCCTGCACGGGTGGGAGGACGCCGGGGGTTTCGGCATCGACGCAGACGCCCTGAAAAGCGCCCAGGCGGCGCGAATAATGGTCGCGGACGAACAGCGTCAGCCCGCAATGCGAGCAGGTGAAGGGATCGGTGGTGACACCCTCGGTGATGCCCTTGCAATGGACGCATTGCATCCGCCGCGCGATCGACCCGCGGTGCTCGGACTGGATGGCGCCGGCGGGTAGGCCGGCGGCCAGCGCCTCGGCCGTGGCCTGCCCGATCAGCCCCTCGGTTCCGGCCAGATAAAGCGTGGTGCCCATATGGGCATCGGCCAGCGCCTTGCGGAACCGCTCCAGGCAGGCGGCATAGCTGGGGCTTTCGTGATAGATCCACGCGCCAAGCGCCCGCAGCCGCGCGCCATGTGGGGTGCCTGCCGGGATGAAGATCACATGCGCCCGCTCCATCACCGCCGGATCGCGGGCGGCAAGGTCGATCAGCGCCCCCGCCCCCTCGGCATCGGCCAGCATGATCGCGGGCATGGCCCCCTGCGCCACCAGCCCCGGATAGACCGGGCGGCTGGCGATCGAGGGCGAGAATTCGGTTCCTGGCATGGTTTCCCCCTGTTGACGGGAAGGGCCGGGCAACCTGCGCCACCCGGCGGGCGCTTGAGTCAGCCCTTGGCGGTGCGGACCTTCTTTTCCGGATCGAGGAAGGGCATGGACGCGGTCACGGCGGTGATTTCGCCATGGGTGGCGCAGTTCACGGTCAGCCTGCTGCCTTCGTTCGCGCAATCGACCGGCAGGCGGGCGATGGCCACCGTCCAGCCGTTCAGCGGCGAATGCATCGCCTGGGTCACGACGCCGACCTGCACGCCGTCGCGCAAGACCGGAGCGCCATTGTCCGGGGCCTTGTCGCCTTCCAGCTTCAGGCCCCAAATCCTGAAGCGCTCCCTGCCCTTCAGGCGGTAATGTTCTTCGGCCCCGCGAAAGCCGGTCTTGCCGGGCGATACGGTGAAATCCAGGCCCAGTTCCCACAGCGTATCCCCGCCCGGCTGGTCGTCGAAGGGATACATTTCCGAATTGTCATAGGGAAAGAACAGCAGATAGCTTTCCGTCCTCAGCAGGTCCAGCGTGGTGAACCGGCAGGGGATGATCCCCATCCCGGCGCCCTCGTCCAGGATACGGTCCCAGACCATCGGCGCATCCTGCCCACGCACGAACAGCTCGTAGCCCCGCTCACCGGTGTATCCGGTGCGCGAGATCATGGCCGGCTTGCCGAACAGCGAGGTCTGGATATGGCCGAAATAGGCCAGGTCGCGGATACCGGGCACGTGTTTCGCCAGGTAGTCCACCGCCAGAGGGCCTTGGAGAGACAGGTCGTGCAGGTTGTCATCGAAGCGCACCGACACGTCGCGGCCAGAGGCAGCCATGGTCAGTTGCTCGAACCCCTGCCCCGAGCCATGCACGACCAGAAAGGCATTGGGCCCGGTGCGATAGATCACGCAATCGTCGATGAACTTGCCGGCGTCGTTCAGCATGCAGGCATAGATCGCCCGGCCCGGCATCAGCTTTTCGACATTGCGCGTGGTGGCACGGTCGATCACATGGCTGGCGGCCGGGCCGGTGACATGCACCTTCTTCAGCCCCGAGACATCCATCAGCCCGGCCTTGGTGCGGATCGCCAGATACTCGGCAACCGGATCACCGTCATAGGACCAGGCGGTTCCCATGCCCGACCAGTCCTCAAGCTTCGATCCAAGCGCGCGATGCCGGTCGGCCAATGCCGAGAATCTCCATGAAGCGGTCATCGTCAACTCCCTGTTTTCACGTTCTTGTTTGCCCCATTGCGGTCAGGGGCGTTCCTTTTGCGGGGCATCACGCCACCAGGCGGCCCTTTTCAAGGCAATAGCTGCGGGTGCAGAGCGCGCCCAGAAAGGCCTCGTTCTGCTCGACCAGCAGCATGGTCAGGCGCAGCCGGTCGCGCAGCATCAGAAGCGCCTCGACGATCTCCTCGCGGATCGAGGGCTGAATCCCCTCGGTCGGCTCGTCCAGCATCACCAGGCGCGGCGCGGTGCAAAGGCATCGGGCCAGCGCGAGGATCTGCTGCTCGCCCCCCGAAAGCACCCCGCCCGGACGCTCGGCAATCGGCGCGAGACGTGGGAACAGCGCGATCATTTCCTCGGCCCGCGCCAGCGGCTGGCCGCCGGCCAGGCAGGCCGCCTGCATGTTCTCGCGCACCGTCAGGCGCGGGAAGATCCGCCGACCCTGCTTGACATAGCCAAGGCCCATCCTTGCGCGCCGGTGAACCGGCAGACGGGTGATGTCCTGCCCGCCCATCTCGATCCGGCCATCGGTCGCGGGCAGCGTCCCGCCGATGGTCATCAACAGCGTGCTCTTGCCCATGCCGTTATGGCCAAGGATGCCGACGAATTCGCCCTCGGCGACATTGAGGCTGATGTCGCGCAGGATCGGGATCTGCCCATATCCCGAATGCACTCCGACGAGTTGCAGCATCAGGCCACCTCCCTTCCCAGATAGACGTCGCGCACGCGCTGATCCGACAGGACCTGATCGGCCGGCCCCTCGACCAGGACCGAGCCCTGGTTGAAGACGGTGATGCTGCGCGCGATCCGGCGGATGAAGCTCATGTCATGCTCGACCACGATGACCGAGCAGCTTCGGGCCAGTTCGACCAGCAGGTCGCCCAGTCCCTCGACCTCTTCGCCGGTCATGCCGGCGGCGGGCTCGTCCAGCAGGATCAGCGCCGGGCGCGGGGCGATCACGGTGGCCAGTTCGACCAACTGGCGCTGGCCATGCGCCAGGATGCCGACCTTTTCGGCGGCGAGATGGCTGATACCGATACGCTTCATCACCTCGTCGCAGCGCCGCCGCGCAAGGTTGGGCGGCAGCGCCCGGACGGCGGCGAGCATGACATTCTCGCGTACCGTCATGGCGTTGAAGACCGAAGGCACCTGGGTCTTGATCCCCATGCCGGCCCGCGCGATCTTCGCGCTGCTTTGGCCGTTGATCGACTGGCCGCGAAACAGCACCTCGCCGGAGGTCGGGCGATACTGGCCGGACAGCATGCGGAAGAAAGTGGATTTCCCGGCGCCATTCGGCCCGATCAGGCAATGCAACTCGCCCTCGCGCAGCGAGAGGCTGACATCGCGCACCGCGACGACGCCGCCGAAACGCATGGTCAGGTTGCGGGCTTCCAGCAGGTAGTCGGTCATCGTGCTTCCTCCCCGATCATGGCCTCGCCGGGTTCCGCCGCCGGTGCCGGGCGCCGGAACGCGGCCAATGCCCGGTCGCAGCCGCTCCGCATCAGCGGCAGGATGCCCTTGGGCAGCACCAGGACGAACAGCGTCAGCACCAGCCCCATCACCAGGTTCGGGTCGAGCCAGACCCCGGCGTTCAGCGTGCCCAGCCAGGCCGAGAAGGCCAGCAGCAGGAAGCAGGCCATGACCGGGCCGGCAAGCGTTCCCAGGCCCCCGACGATCACCCAAACCAGCAATTGCGAACTGGTCGTCAGGCTGAACATGTTCGGGCTGACGAATACGCAATTGGCAAACAGCACCCCCGCAAGGCCCGCAAGACCGCCGGCGATGGAAAACACCCCCAGCTTGTAGAGGCGGGTATCGTAGCCCAGCAGTTCCGCGCGCAGCTCGTTTTCCCGCAAGGCCACCACGACCCGGCCGAAATACGTCGCAAGAAGCAGGCGGCAGAGGATATAGGACAGGATCAGCGCCACCACGCAAAGCACATAGATATCTTCAGGCCAGAGCGGGTTGCCGTCCAGATCGTTGAGGATCGGCGTCGAGGGGATGCCGTTGAAGCCGCCCAGGGGCGCCTTGCCGATCTTCCATTCGCTGCCCGAGGTCTGGTTGATGAAGCGATAGAGGATCAGCGACAGGACCAAGGTGATGACGCCCAGATAGACATCGCCCAGCCGGCCCCAGAACATGAAATAGCCGATGGCGGCCGCCATCGCCGCCGCGACCAGGATCGCCAGCAGCGCCGCCGTGGTCGTATTACCGATGTTGAGGGCGAGAACCGCATAGGCATAGCCGCCGATCCCGAAGAACGCGGTCTGGCCAAAGCTGAGGATGCCGCCGAACCCCCAGATCAGCGCCAGCGAAAGCGCGAGGATTCCGAAGGCGCAATAGATCGAGCCCGAGAGGATCAGCGTCATGTCCCCGCCCGAAGGGACGATGAACAGCGCCCAGGCAGCAGCGAGGATCATCGCGACCGCGCCCAGGCGGCCCGAGGTGACAAGCGGCGTTTTCATTGCGATCTCCGGAAGAATTTGCTGGTGATCCCCTGGGGCAGCACCCGCAGCAGCACCACCGCCGCCGCAAGCAGCGCCACTTCGGCCAGGACGGGGGTCGCCAGGAAGGTCATGATCACGCCGACGCCGCCCAGCAGCCCCGAGGCGGACAAGGTGCCCGCGATGATGGCGGGACCGCCTGAGATCACCGTGATGAAGCATTTCGCCAGATAAGAGGCGCCGATGGTCGGCACCACCCCGGCAATCGGCGCGATCAGCGCACCGGCAAGCCCGCTCAGCGCGGCGCCGGTGACGAAGGTGGCGCGGTAGACGGCGCGCTGGTTGACCCCCAGCGAGGCGGCCATGTCACGGTCCTGCATCGTGGCCCGCGCGATCAGCCCGACGCGGCTGTAGCGCATCACCAGATAGCCGGCGATGACCATGACCAGGGTGACGGCGACAAGGAACAGTTCATAGAACCCGATGCTGAACCGCCCGATGGAAAGGCTGCCGAAGGGCGTCGAGATGCCCGAGACCGAATTGCCGAAGGCCACGGTGACGAGGCCGATCAGAATCAGGCTCACCCCCCAGCTTGCCAGCATCGTGTCCAGAAGCCGCCCGTAAAGATGGCGGATCACCAGATATTCCACGACAAGCCCCACCAGCCCGACCAGCACCGGCGCCAGGATGAAGCACGAGACCAGCAGCGGCACGCCATGCTGGGTGGCAATGACCGCCGTATAGCCGCCCAGCATCAGGAACTCGCCATGGGCGAAGTTGATGACGCGCATCATGCCGAAGATGACGGCGAGGCCTGCGCTGATCAGCACCAGGTTCGCGATGCTGATCGCGGTCTGAAGAAGAATGATCGCAACATAGTCCATGAGAAGCTCCCTGGTGCGGCGGAAACGGGAAATGCGGGCGCCCTATGGCCGGGCGCCCGTGCGGGCCCGTTACTTCGGCACCTCGACCACATATTGCGTCGCATCGGTCGGGTTGACCTTCAGGTCGCAGACCGCCAGCGTGTCGCTGGGCGGTTGCTGCGCAAAGCTTTCCAGCACGACGTAATTGTTGTCGCGCACCTCGGCGATATAGCTGTCGAGCGTGTTGTGATGCGTCTGGGCGTTGATCGTGGTCAGCCCCGCCGGCCCGGCGAAGGAAAGGCCGCTCTCAAGCGCCTCGATCACCGGCTCGCGTTCGATGGTGCCGGCCATCTCGACCGCCTTGGCCCAAAGATTGACGGCGTGATAGGTCATGGCGCCGCCCTCGGTGATCGCATCTGCCTTGTCGCCGAATTTCGCGTAATACTCGGCCTTGAACGCCTCGTTCTCGGGGGTCTGGATCCCGTCGAAATAGGCATAGGAGACGATGATGCCGTTATGTTCATCGGGGGTGGTCAGCACCTGTTCGTTGCCGATGCCGAAGGTCGTCGAGGCCATCGGGATCTTGTCCTTCATCCCCGAGGCGACCCATTGGCGATAGAAGGCGTTATGCGCGCCGCCCACCAGGACCGACATGATGATATCGGGCTGGGCCGCCTGGATCTGGCGGATGGTCGAACCGAAGTCGTTGACATCGAGCGGGAAGAAATCCGCCCGCACCACCTCGCCGCCGTTTTCCTTGACGAATTTCTCGATCCACAGCGCGGTGATCTGGCCGTAATTGTAGTCAGCGGCCAGCACATAGACCTTCTTGCCGCCGAATTTCTGCATCACATAGGGGGTGAATTTCTCCAGCGTCTGGCCGGGGGTCGAGCCCATGCAGAAGGTGTTGCGATCGCAGACCCCGCCTTCATAAAGCAGGCTGTAGAAATAAAGCGTCCTGTAGCGGTCGAGCACCGGCCGCATCGCCTCGCGCGAGGCGGAAAGGATGCCGCCGAAGACCACAGCCGCCTTCTGGCGCGTCGCGGCCTCGGTCGCATATTGCGCGTAAAGCTGCATGTTCGATTGCGGATCGTAGTTGACCAGTTCGATCTCGCGCCCCAGCACGCCGCCGGCCGCGTTCAGTTTGTCCACGGCAAGGTTGAGGCAATTGATCATCGGGCGGCCATAGATGTCGATGCCGCCCGAGGCGTCATGAATACCGGCGACCTGGATTTTATCGGTCGCGGCAAAAGCGGGACGGGCAAGGAACGGGGTTGCAAGAATCCCTGCGGCACCCAGGCCGAGGAAATGTCTGCGTTGCAGGTCTTTCATGGTGGATTCCCTGTTTTCATTTGTGCTTTTTGGAAGAGGCATTCCCAGCAGGCCAAGCTCCGAAGTCTCGAATTTCCGGAGAGCCTTTCGCGACGCTGGCCCATTTCCATGGGAGGGCGCGCAACACCACTTGGCGGCACGATGCTGTGCCTCATGGCTTTGGGCTGACAGATGGCACCTTGTTGTGCCTATTCGCCTTAGTCGAAGACAATGCCGGTGTGACGAACTCGACGCGGCGAACAAGAGCTAAACTTCGCTAACTCGTTATAGAGTGCATCGGCGATCCGAGCCGAATCGGTCAACAGGTTTTTCCGGATCGAGCGGATTTTTCCGGCAGCCGCAATCCAGCATCGCGCCCGGCGTTCAGCAGGCGGGCAGAAGGCAATGCTGCCGCGTAAATTTTGCGCAGATCGTGACTTGTCTTGCGTCGGCTTTGACAGTCGGGGCATCTATTTGCATGGGCTGGCCGTCCCGACCCGGATCTGCGCCTTCATCGAAGCATCATCCGATGATTCTTTTCCTACCTGGACAGGCTGAAAGCGGCGATTCGCACCCTTTCCGATCTCGCAGTCCCATCGTCAGCGCGAAAAGGATATTCCGCGGCGCGGCGCATTGCCCATGATCGCAATCCATTGATTTTTATCATGTTTCAGGAAGCTTCTCCGCAACTTTCTGCACTTGAAAAAAACGCTTGTCGATCTTGATATTCATCGCGTAGTGTCGAGGAATGCATTCAACAACGAATGCAACAGATCACCATGCGCCCGAAAGCATTAGGTGATCGACCTCCCCTCGATATCAAAGCGAAATCTATGCGCAGGTGCTCATCGGACGGATTCCGTCCTTTGCAGCCTGATTTTCGCAACGCGGATCAAAAGGAAATTCACGATGAGTATGGATGGGGCGGACGCAGGTCCGTCGATGAAACCTGCACGTGCCCGCCTTGCAATTGACGTTGGCGGGACGTTTACCGATATTTTCGTTCTGGACTCGAACGGAAAACAGACCGTTGCGAAAGTGCCCAGCACGGCCAATCCGATCGACGCGATCATGAACGGCGCCGAGGCCGCCGATCTTGACTGGAATGATGTCGAACGGCATTGCCAAGTTGCTTGGTATAGGCTGTGATGTGCGGGGGTCCGCGCAATCAGGCGGTCATCTCGGCGGCATAGCCGTGCCATAGGTCGAACGCGTCGGCCCGGGCATGGCGATATGAGATGGCGGCGAGCCAATAGCGGCGGGGTCGGAAGATCGTGTTGATCTGGTCATGGGCGGCAAGAAACCTCTGCGCCTGCCTCGGCGATTTGAACCGGCCCATGATCTTTTCCCGCCTTCGGGTAGGACGATGTGATCCCTCGATCCGATTGTTCAGGCCCTTATGGGCGCGATGATCCGCCTCCGGCGCCAGATCGCGGATCGGCTTGCAATAGCTGCGCAGCTTGTCCGTGATTACAACGCGCGGATCTCCGAACCGGGCGATGAGCCGTTGCAGGAAGCGCCGCGCTGCCCTTGCGTTTCGCCGCAGCTGAACGAGGATATCGAGGACATCACCGTTGGCATCGATTGCCCGCCAAAGCCAGTATTTCACCCCGTTGATCGGCACCACGACCTCATCGAGATGCCATTTCCCCGACGAAGCCGGCCGATCCCTCCGGATACAGGCGGCAAAATGGGTTCCGAAACGATTCACCCAGAGCCGGATGGCCTCCCGGCTGACGATCACACCCCGCTCGGCGAGCAAATCCTCGACATCTGCCGCGCTGAGGGCAAAGCGATGATAAGCCCAGACGGCATAGGAGATGATCTCGCGCGGAAAGCGGAAGCCCTTCAGGCGCTGCATGGTCGGTCCGGATATCATGAGCAGTAGCTATCCAAACCAAAAGCCGTGATCAACTTGGCAATGCCCTCTGCTCTCTTCTGCCTGATATATCAGTTCACCCGCACAACGGGCGGGGTGCCGTTCTGGAACAGCGGATTGGAGGGGGGTGCCGACGGAGCGACGGTGGGTGCATTGCCGCGATCCCGCTCGCGGATCTGCTGGCCATCCCTGTGGCGCAATTTGACGACCTGCAACGTCGCGGGATCCAGTTTGGCCTTGATGCGACGGCCCTGGGCATCGCGTCCCTTGACCTCCCAGCAGCCGTCATCCGCCTCGATCTTCTCAACATGCCAACCGAGGCCGGTTACCGCCTGCATTACCGCTTCGCGTGGTTGCCAGGCCCCGTGCCCCACATGGCAGTCGTCACCTGCCATCGCCCCCGCCGCAGGCAATACCGCGAGAGCGGCTACGGCGATCAATAGAGTTTTCATGGTTCGAATGTCCTTTACGATCATCTCGGGGGCACTTTCCTGGCTATGGCCGAGGCGAACGCCCGTGTGGAAAGAGGTCCACCTCGATGATGAGGTGGACCCTTGCAGCCATCAGTTGCGCTTCTCGGGCTTGGTGCCGTCGCTCCAGCGTTTGACCTTGCCGTCGATCACCTCGAGCGTTCCGGGATCGACGGTCATCTTCAGGCTGTTGCCGCCCTGGTCGATGACGTTCAGTTCGTAGCAGCCGTCGTCGAGTTCCATTTTCGAGATGGTCCAACCGAACTCGTCGGTCACTTGAATGAGAGCTTCCCACGATTGCATGTTCTCGGTCGGCACGTTGCATTTCTCACCAGCGAACGCGGCCCCGGCGGGGATCGCGAGGGCCAATGCGGTGGCGGTCAGGATGGTTTTCATGGCTATGCTCCTCAGCCTTGGTTGCCTGATGAAACCAATCTGGAGGGGGCGGCTGACGTGATCCTGATCGCCGCGGAAAACCTGCGTCAGCTTCTCGTCAGCCTGCCGCGACGAACCGCAGCGGTTGCACAAAACAAACAGGCCCCGCCAAACAGGCGGGGCCAGAACAGCGGGAATACGTAACGATCAGGTCACGTCATTTGTGCCGGGAGGGCGCTTTCGGCCCGTGACCATGGCACGGGGCAGGTTCTCCCGATGGCGCCATGAGGTGACGGCCACACCCCCAACATGCAAGGCCACGAGAACCAGAGCCATGTTGGCCAGCATTTCATGCACCTCCTTCAAGGTCCTGTGGCATTGCCAAGTTGATCACGGCTTTTGGTTTGGATAGCTACTGCTCATGATATCCGGACCGACCATGCAGCGCCTGAAGGGCTTCCGCTTTCCGCGCGAGATCATCTCCTATGCCGTCTGGGCTTATCATCGCTTTGCCCTCAGCGCGGCAGATGTCGAGGATTTGCTCGCCGAGCGGGGTGTGATCGTCAGCCGGGAGGCCATCCGGCTCTGGGTGAATCGTTTCGGAACCCATTTTGCCGCCTGTATCCGGAGGGATCGGCCGGCTTCGTCGGGGAAATGGCATCTCGATGAGGTCGTGGTGCCGATCAACGGGGTGAAATACTGGCTTTGGCGGGCAATCGATGCCAACGGTGATGTCCTCGATATCCTCGTTCAGCTGCGGCGAAACGCAAGGGCAGCGCGGCGCTTCCTGCAACGGCTCATCGCCCGGTTCGGAGATCCGCGCGTTGTAATCACGGACAAGCTGCGCAGCTATTGCAAGCCGATCCGCGATCTGGCGCCGGAGGCGGATCATCGCGCCCATAAGGGCCTGAACAATCGGATCGAGGGATCACATCGTCCTACCCGAAGGCGGGAAAAGATCATGGGCCGGTTCAAATCGCCGAGGCAGGCGCAGAGGTTTCTTGCCGCCCATGACCAGATCAACACGATCTTCCGACCCCGCCGCTATTGGCTCGCCGCCATCTCATATCGCCATGCCCGGGCCGACGCGTTCGACCTATGGCACGGCTATGCCGCCGAGATGACCGCCTGATTGCGCGGACCCCCGCACATCACAGCCTATACCAAGCAACTTGGCAATGCCACGAGGACCGGCTGATCCGCGCCATCCGCGACGGGGCGCAGGATACCGTCAATCAGGCGGGCCAGCAGATCGTCCAGCGCCAGTTGCAGGTCGCACCCACGCTCACCATTCGGCCCGGCTTCCCGGTCAGGATCATCGTCACCCGCGACCTCGTATTCGAGCCGGCAGGAGGTTGACCATGACCAAGCTAAAACTCGGCCCGTTGCCCGACGACAAGCCGGTGAAGATCACCGTGGAGCTGCCCGCGCTGCTTCACCGCGATCTGGTCGCCTATGCCGGGGTGCTGGCCCGCGAAACCGGCCAGCCCGTCGCCGATCCGGTCAAGCTGATCGTGCCGATGCTGGAGCGGTTTATTGCGACAGATCGCGGCTTCGCAAAAGCACGTCGCTCGCCCCAATCTGCGAAGCCGCTTGCCTGAGCCTCATAGCGTTGGCAGACGCCGCCTTTGCCATGGAGAGCAACCTGCGGAACGCGGGATTGTCATTAGCCGGGGACCAGACCGCAGAAAATGGAAGCATCTCGCTGGCGACGGGCCGGTAGATGATGCCTGGAAGCGCGGCCACTGTCATGGCCTCGCTCACCAGCGTTAAGCCCTGGCCGATCGCTACCAGGGGCAGCAGGTTGTCCCTGCCGACCGATTGAACATGGATCTCGGGATGCCGGCCGAGATCGGCCAATTCCCGGACCAGGTGGTCATGGATCTCCTGGCCCGGCGCGGTTTCGCTGACGATGAAGGACTCACTGTCCAAGTCTCCCCACGTCACCTCGTCCAAAGCCGCCAGCGGGTGGTGATCGGGCAGAACAACGAAGACGCGCTCGGACCACAAAGGCGCACGGTCGCATCCGGGCCAGTCCCGGTTGCCGGTCAGGAAGGCGACGTCGAGGCGGAACTGGCGGATGGCCGCGACGTGTTCGGCAGGATCGCCGTCAATCAGTTCAATCCTGACGCCATTGTGAAACCGACCATAGCTTGCCAGCAGTTGTGTCAAAAAGCCCGAGGCGATGGAGGAATAGATGCCGAGCCGCACGCGTCCTTGCTCGGAGCGTCCAGCGGCGGCCACTTCATTTGCGCCTTCGCCGATCGTCCTGATCGCCCGCCGTGCACGATGAAGGAAGCGCTGACCCGCAAAAGTCTGCGACACGCCCCATGAGTGTCGGTGAAAGAGTGACGCGCCCATCCTGTCTTCGAGGTCGGCAATGCAGCGGCTGATTGCCGATTGCGACAGACCCAGTGAATTTCCTGCCTTTCGGAAGCTGCCGTGCTCGGCAGCAGCTATGAAGTAGCGTAGGTGGCGAAGTTCAATAGCATCCGAATACCTGACCAACTTTCTGGTCATGTTGCCCCGTCCGCCTTTGTCGGTAGGGCTTACGTCACCGCGGGTGCGCGCTAGATTTTGTCCTTTCGAGATCAACATTCTGCGCCTCTTATATGCAGATGCATCCTGTTCTGGCAGACACAGGCAGCAGGATAGTTTTCAGATCCGTTGATCGGTTATCGACTCAACGAAAGACTACGTTCGCCTAGCGAGACGATGTTGGTTGCCGCGAAGCTGTTGGCAGGACCACCGCCGCTTCAAAGCCGGATGAGCTTCCCGGCCTCGGCGATTGCAAGGTGAGCTTTGACGAAATCCGGTCCGCAATGCCGGCGACGATGGCAAGGCCAAGCCCGCTGCCTTCCGTTTTGGCTGCCCCCCTCTCGAAACGACGGGTCAGCCGGCCAAGCGCCTCGGCGGGCACGACGGGGCCGTCATTGGCGACGCGGAACGTGCCGTCCTCACTGAGGCTGACCTCGATCGGTTTGTCGGATGCGCCGTGCCGCAGGGCGTTCTCAATGAGGTTGCGGCCGATGATGCCAAACGCATCGGGGTCGAGGTCGGACATTACCGGGTGCTCCGGCAGGGCGAGCACGATCCGGTTCGGTGCTGTCCTCTCGATATCGTCCACGACCAGACGGGCAGTGATGCGAAGATCGGATAGGTGATCGAGCCGTAACCGCCCGCCTTCTGCTCGGGCCAGTTGCAGAAGCCGTTCCGCGATCCGGGCCAGCCGCTTCAGAGAAGCCTCGATCTCGGCGGCCCTGTGGCCGGCACCGGTATCTTTCGTTTCTACCTGTATCCGCTGGGCCTGCGCGATTGCGCCTGCCAGCGGTGTTCGCAATTCATGCGCTGCGTTGGCGGCGAAGGTGCGTTCGGCCTCGAATGTGGATTTGAGTTGCGCCAGAAGCACATTGATCGCCGCCCCCACCGGGGCGGCCTCGACGGGAAGATCGTCGCAGGCGACGGGGGCGAGGTCGCGCGGCGAACGCGCGGCCAGCCGGTCGCGGTAGCGGCGCAACGGGGCCAGACCCGAGCGGACAGTCAATACGATCGCCAACAGTGCGGCAGGGATGAATACCAGCAACGGCAACCCCAGGCCCGCCCAGACATCGCGTGCCGCCGCCGCGCGATGGGCAAGCGGCTCGGCGACCGTGAGGCGGATCGTGCCTTGGAGGGCGTCCTCGCCATACAGGCGATGGGTTGCGGTCGTGCGAAAGCCCGGCCCGTCCCATTCAGGGAAGATGGCGGGATCGGCCTCATGCGATTGCAGAAGAATTCGCCCTTCGTCATCGCGCACGATATAGGTGAGGAATTCGTCGTGGTCGCGCAGGTCGGCAAGGTGTTGTGTCACACCTTCCTCCTCACGTCCGACGATCTCGACAGCGGCCAGCGGCAGCAGGCGCTGCGCCGCCTCCTGTAGCGACGAGTCGAAGATCCTGTCCATCTCGTGCCGCAGCATGACCGCCGTGACGGCGGCGGCCGCGATCCACAGAAGCGTCAGAAGGATACCCAGCGACACCCCCAACCGCATCTGAAGGCTGCGTGGCATCGTCATGGCGAACCTAGCCGGTAGCCCAACCCGCGCTCGGTCTCGATCACCTCGGCGCCCAGCTTCTTGCGCAGCCGGCTGACATGGACCTCGATGGTGTTGCTTTCCACCTCCGTATCGAAGGCATAAAGCTTTTCCTCAAGCTGTGCCTTGGACAGAAGATGCCCCGGGCGGGTGAGGAACGCCTCGAACAGTGCCCATTCACGTGCGGTGAGCTGCACCGGCCGGCCGTCGCGGCGGATGCTGCGCGAGGCAAGGTCGACGGCAAGCGCGCCGTGGACGATGATCGGGTTGGGATTGCCGCTATAGCGCCGCGCGACCGAGCCGATCCGCGCGGAAAGCTCGGCCAGATCGAAGGGCTTCACCAGATAGTCGTCGGCACCGGCGTTCAAACCTTCGATCCGGTCCGAAATCTGGTCCAGCGCGGTCAGGATGATCACCGGCGTCACGTCGCCGCTGGTGCGCAGCGACCGAAGGAAGGTGATGCCGCGTCCGTCGGGCAGCATGAGGTCCAGCAATACCAGATCATAGCCGGTGCCGGCCATCGCATCGCCGGCCGCGTCCAGACGCGTGACCCAATCCACCGACTGGCCACCCGCGGCGATCTGGTCCCGCACGGCGGCACCCAGAACGGTATCATCCTCGATCAGCAGGATCCGCATGATCTTCCTACTCGTTTGCCTCTGGCCATTATGGCGATCCAGGCTGACGCAAAGCTGATGGCGGGACGCCCCGGGCTTCAGCATCCCGTCAGGTTCGTGGCGCAGAATGTCATCCAATGGCCGTTATACGGAGTGTGGTCCATGAAGAGATCGCTGACAATTCTGACCTTTCTCGCGGCCCTTCCGTCCGGGGCTGCACTTGCCGGCGACGACTGTGCCGTGCCGCTGGCAGATTGGCAGCCAAGAAGCGCGGTAGTGCGGCTCGCGGAAGAAAACGGATGGGTGGTGCGGCGCATCAAAATCGACGACGGCTGCTACGAGATAAAAGGCACAGACCGGGAAGGACGCCGCATCGAGGTGACGGTCGATCCCGGCACGCTTCAGGTGATCGAGATCGAATACAAGGACGGAGATGATCGGCGCTCCCGTGAGGGCAGAGAGCACAAACATGACTGAGATGATGAAGGGTGACGGCATTCAGGACGTCGCCGATACTACGCGCACGGTGCTGGTCTGGGATCCGTTGGTGCGCAGCTCTCACTGGGGTCTGGTTGCCGCCTTTGCAGTGGCATGGCTCGCGGCGGACGAGGTGCAGCCGCTTCACGAGGCGGCCGGTTACGCGGTGGCGGCGTTGCTTGCCATTCGCCTGATCTGGGGTTTCGTTGGCAGCCGCCATGCCCGTTTCACGCAATTCGTGCGTGGCCCCGCCGCGACGCTGGCCTATCTCGGGGACATGCTGCACGGGCGCGAGCGACGCCATCTCGGGCACAACCCGGCCGGCGCCGCGATGATCGTGGCACTCATGGTCACGCTTTCCGGCACCGCGCTGAGCGGCTGGCTGCTCGAACAATCGATCGAGGAGGCATTGCCAAGTTGCTTGGTATAGGCTGTGATGTGCGGGGGTCCGCGCAATCAGGCGGTCATCTCGGCGGCATAGCCGTGCCATAGGTCGAACGCGTCGGCCCGGGCATGGCGATATGAGATGGCGGCGAGCCAATAGCGGCGGGGTCGGAAGATCGTGTTGATCTGGTCATGGGCGGCAAGAAACCTCTGCGCCTGCCTCGGCGATTTGAACCGGCCCATGATCTTTTCCCGCCTTCGGGTAGGACGATGTGATCCCTCGATCCGATTGTTCAGGCCCTTATGGGCGCGATGATCCGCCTCCGGCGCCAGATCGCGGATCGGCTTGCAATAGCTGCGCAGCTTGTCCGTGATTACAACGCGCGGATCTCCGAACCGGGCGATGAGCCGTTGCAGGAAGCGCCGCGCTGCCCTTGCGTTTCGCCGCAGCTGAACGAGGATATCGAGGACATCACCGTTGGCATCGATTGCCCGCCAAAGCCAGTATTTCACCCCGTTGATCGGCACCACGACCTCATCGAGATGCCATTTCCCCGACGAAGCCGGCCGATCCCTCCGGATACAGGCGGCAAAATGGGTTCCGAAACGATTCACCCAGAGCCGGATGGCCTCCCGGCTGACGATCACACCCCGCTCGGCGAGCAAATCCTCGACATCTGCCGCGCTGAGGGCAAAGCGATGATAAGCCCAGACGGCATAGGAGATGATCTCGCGCGGAAAGCGGAAGCCCTTCAGGCGCTGCATGGTCGGTCCGGATATCATGAGCAGTAGCTATCCAAACCAAAAGCCGTGATCAACTTGGCAATGCCGTTCCACCTCATCAGTCGCCTTTACGAACGCACCTCGATCATCGTGACGACGAACCTCGACTTCGGCGAATGGCCGACCGTCTTCGGAGACGCGAAGATGACAACGGCGCTCCTCGACCGACTGACCCATCACTGTGACATCGTCGAGACCGGCAACGAGAGCTGGCGCTTCAAGACGCGGGAATGACCGAGACGCCGCTGGCCCGATCCGGTTGCGCTGTATGGAGGCTACACCGCATCGGGCCAGCTACCCGTGCTGACCAAGCGGGGTCATTATTGGGCGCCGAAAGGGGGTCAAAGTTGCGTGCCGATTGACAGCGGGATTTCCGTCTTCGTCCTCGAGCCGCAGTTCGAGAAGACTTGTGGTCCCATCGGCCACCATCACCATCAACCGAACGGAACCGATGCCCGATGGCACCTCCTGCGGTTCGGCAAGAATCCGCAGAGAGCCAATGCCTTCGCTCTCGAAATGGTATTCTGACCGCTCGGCGTCGATCCGCCATGAAACAGGCGTCTCTTCCAGAAACCCAGTCATATCCCCACCCGGCTGATCGGCCAACACAGGCGCGGACAGGCAGATCGCAATTAGGGAAAGCGCCGCGGTCCTCACTGCAACTCACCCAATACGGCTTCAAACGTCAGGCTAACGCTGAGAGTATCGTCGGGATCAGGATTTCGAAGGGCAATCCGGTCCACACTGGTTAGAACACCTTCCACCTGGCCCGCGATGGCCAGCACACCGCCTTGGTGCGAGGCGCTCGTAATTGTCAGGGAGAGTTCATCGTCCAGGTCCGCACGGTAAATGCGATACGGATCGGTATCGAGAATTGGGATATCGATTTCTGCGGAAAAGAAGTCACCATCGAGATCGCCAATCCACTCTGCGCCGAGGGACAAGCTGCCCAGGCCGCGCTCTCTCAGTGCCGGTGCTTGAAAATAGATCGAAAAACTTGAAGACGTGAAGTCGGACTGCTCTGTCCAGACCGACAGTTCTATCTCTTCGCCTGCGATCGTCCCTGACGCCGCTCCCCCCGGTTCTGCAGCGATGACGGGTACGACAAGGGCGAGAAAGCCAAATGCAGCGATGGCTGATCTGAGCATGGTCGTGAGTGCTCCCGATTCTTTGAAATTGTCGTAGTTCATTCGCCGAGCGTGATCATCGCGCGTCCGAGAACGCTCTGGCTTTGAAGGTCGAGAAACCGCACTTCGTATTGTCCCGGCTCGTCCGGGAGCTTGATTACCGTTTCGGTTTCGTCGCCCACGTGATGGACTGTAATCCAGGTAAAGTCGGGCGCATCAGCTCGTGCCAGCGCCACGCGCCGGTCGGCATCGCCAGCTTCGATTGTCCACGAAACTGTAACGATATCGCCCGGCCTTGCTGTACCAGGAACCATAAGCCCGGCACCCTCGTCTATCGGCGCATCCGCCGCCAGCACCTCGAGCGGTCGCCGGGCCATGACCCGATCGCCGCGGTCCAAATGGTAGCGGATTTCATAGGCACCAGGCTCCGCGGGTGCAGTGAACGTGGCCTGATCTTCGTCCTGAATACGGCGATAGCCACTTTGCTCGCCGTCCGGTGTGCCGCCGGGAACGATGGCTATGTAGTCGCGCGGATGTATGGCACCGGTCCAGGATAGCGTGATCTCGGCGCCGGCCCGCGCCCTGTCCGGTCCGTCAAGCGAAACATTACCATCCATCACCTCGACCGGGGTGCGGGCGAGCACGCGATCCCCCGCGTCCAATTGCAGGCGCACCTCATAGAGGCCAGGCTCGGCAGGCGCGCGAAGCTCGCCTTCGCTCCGATCTTGCATGCGATCGTAGTCGGCATAGGTGCCGTCCGCCGAGCCGGCGGGAACGATCGTGACGTAGTCGCGCGGGTGCAGGCCCTCACCCTGCCAGGTGACCGGGAACGCCGAACCGACAACGACCTGGGCCGACGCGGAAACCGTGACCTCTGCATCGACCACCTCGACCGGGGTGCGGGCGAGCACGCGGTCCCCCGCGTCCAATTGCAGGCGCACCTCGTAGAGGCCGGGCTCGGCAGGCGCGCGAAGCTCGCCCTCGCTCCGACCTTGCATGCGATCGTAATCGGCATAGGTGCCGTCCGCCGAGCCGGCGGGAACGATCGTCACGTAGTCGCGCGGGTGCAGGCCCTCACCCTGCCAGGTGACCGGGAAAGCCGACCCGACAACGACCTGAGCCGGCGCGGAGACAGCAACCTCGGCATCGACCACCTCGACCGGGGTGCGGGCGAGCACGCGGTCCCCCACGTCCAATTGCAGGCGCACTTCGTAGAGGCCAGGCTCGGCAGGCGCCCGCAGCTCGCCCTCGCTCCGACCTTGCATGCGATCGTAGTCGGCATAGGTGCCGTCCGCCGAACCGGCGGGAACGATTGTCACGTAGTCGCGCGGGTGCAGGCCCTCGCCCTGCCAGGTGACCGGGAATGCCGACCCGACAACGACCTGGGCGGGTGCGGAGACCGTGACGTCGGCATCAACCACCTCGACCGGGGTGCGGGCGAGCACGCGGTCCCCCGCGTCCAATTGCAGACGCACTTCGTAGAGACCGGGCTCGGCAGGTGCACGAAGCTCGCCTTCGGTACGGTTCTCCAGCCGGTCATAGTCCGCATAGGCTCCGTCTTCGGCGTCGGCGGGGACAATTGTCACATAATCACGCGGAGCCAGACCCTCACCTTCCCAGCTCACCGTAAACGCGGAGCCAACCAAGGTTTGTGCAGGGCCGAAGACCTGGGCGGTGGGCTGTTGCGACGTGATGGGCGGGAAAATGGCGTGGACATTGCGCGCGCTGTCCAACGCCAAACTGGCCTCGGTCTGCGAGAAGTCGTCCTGCGCCGTCGAATGGACCGTCACGATATAGTCGCCGAACGGCAGATCCGTGATGAAGGGGTTCGCGGTGCCGGTCTGCACCATGTTGAACGAAGTATCCGATATCTCCCAGATCACCTCGCCGGACAGAAGCGGAAGCTCCAGTGGCGCTGCTGGCCGCTCCCAGATGGTCTCGTCGCCGATCTCCTCGCCTCCGAGATTTGCGGTGAAGGTGAAACTCCCTGAGGCCGGCGCGGCAGTGACCTCGCGCAAGGCTTGGTTGAGTTCCTGGGCATTGTCGGCAGTCAGGAAGCGGCCGCCGGTTTCCTCGGCGATGCATTGCATCTGCAACAGGGCGTCGGCTTCGCCCCGCACATCGAAGCCAATGACATGGGCGGTAAAATCTACGCCCGCTTCTTCCAATGCGCGGGCGGCGGCGCAGGGATCAGGATTGCAGGTCTCGATCCCATCGGAAACCAGGATCACCGTCGCCGCCTGTTCGGTGTGGCGCAACGCCTGAGCCGCGGTGACGACGGCATCGGTCATCGGGGTCATGCCCCGCGGGTTCAACCCTTCAACGATGCCGGCGATCTCTGCCGCAGTGCCGGGCGCGGGTTCGACCAAGGTTTCGATATCCGCGCATTGCCCGCGCTCGCGATGGCCATAGGTGACGAAACCGAGATTCTGATCGGCGGGGAAATCCGACACAATGTCCCCGACGACATCGCGCGCGATGGTGATTTTGTTTATCCCATCGATCTGCCCCCACATCGACCCCGAGGCGTCCAAAACAAGGATCGTGCTGGGGCGCTCCTGGGCAAGCGCCGCCGGCGCAAGGGCGGATGTCAGGGCGATAAGCCCGGCGGTCACAAGAGATCTCATGCGGCTTCTCCATCGCGCGCTGTCCCGAAGCGGGCACCGGCGCGCTCTTTCAGCTTGCGGAAATGTGAGGACATCTGCTCCAGCCGCGCATCCCACTCAGGGTCGGGCTCCTGGCCATCGGTGATCCTGAAATAGACCTGCATCAGGCAGGTGACGGCGAAGGGCTCGAGAAAGGCAGCCTTGACGCTCCAGGCGAACAGCAACGCGAAAACGAAGCCGCCCGCCGACCAGGCGCCGGGCATGACGTAGACCAGTGCCGCTGCCGGGGCGAGCATCACGAGGAAGATCAGGAAGGCGAGACCATAGGTGAAGAGCGTCAGCCAGGCGGCGTTCCGGAGCATCGCCTTCCAGTTCTGGCCATATAGCACCAGCGCCTCGCGTGCGGATCCCCAGGGATCGGTCGAGCGGGTGCGGATGGCATGGGCGAGGATCACCTCATCGATGAAGCCCACCGCCACGCGCAGGAAGGCCTGCACAATGCCCATCAACTGCCGGACATAGGGGATCGGCAGGATGGACAATACACCGCGCACAAGGCCGATGACGGCGCGAATGACTCCCTTGACCAGTTGGTCCAGCGCGAAGAGCAGTGAGGCCTGGCCGAAGCGCCCCTTCACCACGGCCGTTGCATGGGCGATCTGGCCGCGTCCTTCCGGCAGGGGCTTGCCGTCAATCAGTTCGACAAGAACCGCGACATGGCCTGCCTTGACGATGTAGAGAATGTATTCCCGAAGCCAGTACATTACAGCGCCGGTCAGGCCAAAGCCGGCAATGCCGCCCCAAGCCATCGCGGTCGCGCGGAACTCGTCATCCCCGAAGGCGCCAACGCCCCAGCCGACCCCGATACCGGCGCCGGTGGCCAGAATATAGGCCAGTGTGATTCCGAAATAGACGGCGGCACGCAGGAGCACGAAAGGCAATGTTCGGCCCAACAGTCCGAGAGCTTGTCCGATATTGAAATCCCACATGGCTCCGGTTCCTTTTGGGGCAATCAGCTTGAAGGTTGAGATGCGGGGGCAGTCTGTTCGCCCCCGAAATGGCGTCGCAGCCAGGCATTGATGTCATTGGCGACCTGCCCAGGTCCATCGCCCGATACGCCCCAACGTGACAACGGAACCCGTGTTGCCGGGCGGGTGTTGCGAAAAACCAGAACCACCTTCGAGGTGCTGCGGTCCTCTCGCGAGGTATGGCTGCGGTCAAGTTCGGCACTGTCGAGCGCCTCGAGCGGATAGTCCCGCTGACGCGTGCCGAGGCGCGATGTCCGGATGATGCTGACCAGCCCCGACCCTGCGTCCAACCTGAGCCGTGTGCGCTCGGACAGGGCGATATATCCCGCGAGAAAGGCCCCGTTCAGCCCGACCAGCAGCACCAGCGCGGTCAGGATTTCTCCCCCGATCAGATTGGCCAGCCCGATCAGGGTGATCGGCAGGACAGGCAGCATGACGAACCACAGGATAAAGCGCGGTATCGCCAGTTCCAGTTCCAGTCGTTCGGGCGTATTCGTCTCAATACTCATGACGGGTTTCCCTTTCCCTGGCGGGAAAGCCAGCCATTGACGACGCCCGTCAGATGCGCCACCTCTTCGGGATCCGGGCGGAACATGGGCACTATGATCTCGCGCCGCTCTGGTCCCGATCCGCAAATCAGCACCAGCCGGGTCTCATCGTTTCCTGCCGCCGTGCCATAGTGCGCGATGCTTTCCAGCTTGTGCAGGTCCGAGAGTGCGAATGTCTCTTCACGCCGCCCGCGCAATGTGGTCACACGCAGCCGGACAAGACCGGCATGCCTGTCCAGGCTCAGTTGAGTCAGCTGCACCAACTCGTGCATGTAGAGCCAACCGATCAGGCCCACCACGGCAAGCACGATGATCCCCGTTCCGGTCGCACCATCCCCGATGGCTGCCAGGCCCGCCGCGATCGCCACCAATATCACCGCCGCAGCAATCACCGCCCGCCGGACCGGACGATTCTCGATCTCCAGCACGCTGTCGGAGATTTGCGTCACGCGCAGCGGATCAGCCAGAAACTCGGCCAGTGTCATGGGCCTGCACCCAACGACGTGTCGATCCGCCCCTCGACGTCGCGACAGTCGTCCGGGGCATCCCGGCGGCATAGGGTTGCCGCAAAGCTGGCCTGGATGCGGCCTTCATCCTCAAGATCCAGCAGGTCGATCGACATCTGCGGCGGCTCTTCCTCGCTTTCCCAGACCGCGCCCGCCATCGCCCCGCGATCGGGCCGCATGTCGATGGTCAGACCGGCGGGCGGCGTATCTCCGGAAGGCTTGCCGTGAAAGATCAGGCCGATAGAAATGCTGCCGTCACCAAGTGCATGCAGTTCGATCATGGTCAGCGGGCCGATATCGGTGATCTGCACCATCGCCGAGCCATCATCCTGACGCATCACCTGCCAGTTCAGTTCTTCACCGTCCAAGTTTGCCCCGATCTCGCCGATGGCGTCCAATGCACCAGCGGGGGTTGCGATTCCGAGGGCCAGGACAAGCGGGACAAGCACCTTCATTGGCATTCCTATCGGCTGATCAGCTGTTCGCGGACGCCCCGCGCCGAATTGCGTTTTGTTCCCATCGCCTCATTGGCCGAGAAGAAACTGATGATCCCGTCCGAGCGCCGCGCACCGGTGCCGAATTGCCATTCGAATTGCGGCGCCGAGGCAATCTGGCAATCCTGAACCAACGCCCATTCCCAAGGCTCCGCGCCGGGCTCGGAACCCGTTGAAGTCAACATATAAAACTGCGGGTCCATTGCCTCGCCACGCACAAAGTCAAAGCGCAGCGGCTTGTTGCCACCTCGAACCGGCACCAGTTCGGTCTGAATGCCGTCCGAACCCAGATACAATCGGTTGCGGTTCCGATCATAAATGATCTCGAAGGTGCTCTCCTGAACGCCTATTGCCACACTCGTTCCGATGGCGGCTTCGGTCCACGTTCCCGCGATCAGCGGACCAATCTGTCGCAGGTCAAAATTACCGGCGCGATGGACGTCCGCGTGGCAGACCGGGTTGGACGGTTCACCGGCCAGTGCTGAGGTTGCCGTAGCGATCAGCAGCAGGGCCGCAGTTCGGGCAAAGGCGGGTCCAGCCATCTCAGTCAAGCTCTTCAAGCCGGGTGTCGAAGCTGAAGGTGACGGGCCGGGTTTCGGATGAGGGGCCGCCACTGACTTGCCCGGTGAGCGTGCCCTTCAAGGCGACAATCCCGTCGCCCGGCGTGAATTCCTCCAGGGTCAGTGTCAGGCTGTCCTGATCGCCGGTCCAATTCCGTCCCATGTCGCGCGCAAAGATGATCGTCAGCGCCATTTCGCCGGGCGCGGGCAATTCGCCATTGATCGTCAGTTCCAGATTGACCGGCCCCTGATCGCCCTCCATCTGTGAGGCAAGCAAGGAGGCATCGGCATAGTTGCCGATGATCGTCGCGCCGGACAATTCGGGGGCAACAGTCAGCTCCAGCGGCTGATCGCCAAAACTGCCGGTAACCAGCCCTCCAGGCTCGTCGGCCAGCGCCGGCAGCGCCAGAAGACAGGCCAGAACAGGTATGCCCGCTCTTCGCATGGTCGAGAAGATGGTCAAGCGTAGATCCTCCTGCTGTTTGATTCCGAGTTTAGTTCTGCTCAAGACTGGCCGCCCCGTTCGTTTGAACGGGGAACATGTAGTCTCCTGTGATAGAGTTCAGTCCGGAACCTGGTTTTCATTTTGGGTTGTGGTGATGAGCTTGCGGTATCACATCGTTCAGACCGCGTTGATGACGGCACTTGTGTTCATGGCCGTACCAGCGGCTGCCGAGGACGTCCTGCTGACCCTGACCGGCGCGGTCACGGACGGCAGAGTGGAGATGACGCGCGCGGATTTCGATACGATGGACTGGCATGAGTTTTCGACATCGACCAGCGTCACAGATGGCAGGCCGGAGTTCCGCGGTGTGCTGATGCGAGACGTCCTCGCCCATGCCGGAGCCGAGGGAAGTAGTGTGCGCGCGACAGCGTTGAACGACTATGTCGTCGATATACCTGTCGAGGATTTTCACCGGTTTGATGTTCTAGCCGCGCTTTACATGGATGACGTGCCTCTGACCCCGCGTGACAAGGGTCCAGTCTGGATCGTCTATCCGCGCGACAATCACGGCGTTCTGGCCGATATACGGTATGACATGCGATGGGTCTGGCAGCTTGTCGCGCTGCATGTGCAATGACCGGCACAGGCGGGCGGGCCCGCTATCTGTGGCTTGGTGGGCTGGTGGCGATCTGCCTGGGCCTGTTGGCGCTGGCTGCGTGGCAGCTTGTGGTGCTGGAACGCCAGATGCGCATTGCCGCAACCGAGAACATGATCTGGGTCTTTGGCCAGACGCAGATCGAGGCCTTGAACCTTGCGCTGGCGCTCTCGGATGAGGCAGCGCCACAACAGATCCAGACCCGTTTTGATATATTGGTTTCGCGGCTGACGCTGTTGGAAGATGGGCCGCAACGTCGCTTTCTCGAGAATGCGGGAGTGTCCGAAACACTTGCACGCTGGCGCAGTGGGCTTCTGGCGCTTGACCCCGCGCAAGGTGCCGATCCGGCCGCGCTGCGGGCACATGTCACGGCGCTGGTCGCTGCACTAAGGACCAAGGCGAGTCTGGTGATGTCCCATGAATGGCAGAGTCAGGCCACGCGCCTGGACAGCCTGAGGCACCTGCATTTGCTTGCGCTGATGTCAGTGCTGGGGGCTGCTGTAGCGGGATTGGGGCTGGTGGCAATCCTGATCGATCGTGAGAGGCGGCTGATGAGCGGACAGCTGGACCACCTGCGGGCTGAGAAGCTCGCCAGCGATCTGGAACGCGAACGCGAAACCGCCGAGAACCACCGCCGGTTCGCCGACCTGATTGCCCATCAGTTCCGCACGCCGCTAGCCGTAATCGACAGCGCGATGCACCGCCTGACGCGGCGCAGCGGCGGCCCGGTTCCACCAGAACTGATCTCGGAAAAGGCGGCGGTGTCCCGTGAGGCGGTCGCGCGGCTCGTGAAGTTGACAGATACCGCATTGATGATGTCCCGGCTGGAACGCGATGCGGTTCTTCCTAGCCTGCGCGCCCATGACCTAAACGATCTTGTATCTTCAGTCATTGATGACCTGATGGCGACGGCGTGGGACCGCGACCCGGCCCGTATTCGGCAGTCGGTGCAAACAGAACCAACTGTCGCGCTGTGCGATCCGATGCTGACCGCCGAAATCCTGTCCAACCTCCTGCGCAATGCGCTCTTGTATTCTCCGCCCGATTGCCGCGTCGATGTGAGTGTTTTTCAGTCGCGGGACTGCATCGTCTGTCGGATCGAGGACAGAGGGAGGGGTATGTCGCCCGAAGAGATTGAGTGTGCTTTTGACAGGTTCTACCGAGGCAGCGGGCACGAGACTTTGCCCGGCTCCGGATTGGGGCTGACGCTTGCGCGCGATCTGGCGCGAATACAGGGAGGAGACGTGACCTTGACGCAGCGTGACGGGGGAGGCCTGACAGCCGCGCTTTACCTGCCGAAGGATGACGTCGCATGACCGCGCCACTGATCCTGTGTGTCGAGGATGAACCATCCCTGCGCGACGACATCGCCTTCGAACTGCACGAGGCCGGTTACATCGTGAGCGCCGCCGGAGATGCGCGCGAGGCGCTGGCCTGTCTGGAAAGGCAGCGCCCCGATCTGATCCTCTGTGACATCCTGATGCCCGGCATGGACGGCAAGAGGTTCATGTCCCATTTGCGCCGGACGAGACCCGATCTTGATGACGTGCCCTTTGTCTTTCTGACTGCCCTGTCCTCGCGCCAGCAGGTAATCGATGGGCGCATGGCGGGGGCCGACGATTATGTGACCAAGCCCATTGATTACGACCTGCTTCGTGCCACCGTTGAAGCGCGCCTGAACCGGATGCAAAGGTTGCGCGCAATGCCGGGAGATCGATCTGGCCTGGCCGCCCTCGACCGCCTGGCTCTTGGCGTGGTGCTGCTCGATGCCAATGGCGGCGTGGTCCATGCCAATCCTCTGGCCCAAAGCTTGTCGGGCGCGGCCGGAATCTCGCTGAGTGGGCGTTTTGCCGCCAGCGGCGAAAATGGCCGGAAGCTGTCCGCGTTGATCGCAGGGTTGGCCCCGGGTAAAGGGATGGCGCCGACGGGGTTGCGCTTGGACGATGGGTGCCAGCTCATGATTATCGGGATGTCGCTGCCAGCGCACTCGCACCATGATGAGGCGGTCGCCATGCTGATACTGAGCGGCACAGACAGCAAACCTCCTATGGACACTGCGACGCTTGGCCAGTTGTTCGGCCTGACGCCGATGGAAGCCCAGGTCGCGTGTTTGTTGGCAGAAGGGCTGCGCCGCAGCCAGATTGCAGACCGGTTGGCGATCTCGGGCACGACCGTCGCATTCCATCTGCGAAACATCTTCTCCAAGACCGGCGTGCAAAGGCAGGCGGAACTGGTGGCGTTGATTCTGTCAGTACCACTGGCGCAGCCGGTGACCTGAGTGAAGCGGCGCATTGAATATCTGACATAGCGATCAAGACCGTTCCGCAACGAACACGAAGGACTTGTAGTCAGTATGTTCTCATATGTTCTCGTCGCTTCATTCGAACGCTTCAAACCCGACGATGGCTACAATGATAGCCGGTGAGTTGCCGGAAGCTGCGCCGGAGACACCGGTGGATGTCTGGATGTGGACCTTCTTTAAGTCCATCCGCACGGTCCGTGATATATCCTTCGATGCTGCTGCCAAATTGATGCGTGTGGATTGCCGGGAACGGACCTTGCAATCGCAAAGAGTGGAATTGTTCCTCGAGGATCGTCAGGTGGCCGGCGAAACGGGCGCCGAGCCGATAGAAACGCCGGAGGCCGGCACGTTCCATTATTTTGTAATGATGGATATTTGCGTCCCTTCGCAGCGTGTTGCCCTGGATGCACCGTTTCCAGACCATCGCACCGCTCGCGCTGCTTTGAATAGCCAGTGATCCAATACCACGCCTGCCGCTGTTCCCTGGGACGTCCTGGCCGTGATTACCGCGCGGACGGGTCGCGGATTGAACTGAAGCAGGCCATCACGGCGTCTCTGTTGGTCCGTAATTTTCGAATGGCGGCGCTCAATTCCCCGCCCCCGGACCATAAGCGGTCCTGGTCCGGTACGCCGAATTCCGTCTTGCCGAGAAGGAAGCTGATTTCGCCCACTTGCCGGTCTGCCCCGAGGGCCTCGAATCGTTCACCCAGATCGTCCCAATGCGCTTCGAGCGTGGTGAGCACGGCCGCTTCGTTTTCCGCCGTCTCCCTCAGCCCTTCCAAATCGGCGGCTGTCCCTGCATGACCGGCCAAGCGGGCTTCCCGCGCCATGTCTCCCAGATACGCTGACAGAACGGTTGCATATGACCGGGCGCCGTCCAGCAAACCCATACAATGCCGATACCTGTCATAGGGCGCCTGGACGGCCGCACCACGGGCAGGAGGTTCGGGTTGCGCCGGTGATGGCGAGGCGGGTATCATGGGCGCAGAAGAAGGCGCGGGCGATACTGACGGTGTTGTCCGATTGAGTATCTCAGGATCGATCCGGGCCGGCGGCAGGCCGAGGCCTAGCGCCTGATTGAGAACGCCGGCCTCGAACACCACCGCATCGAGCATCGTCCGGGCGCGCGCGGCCAGCCCATCCGGCCCCTCCCTGTCGGCGACGCCGCCGGGGACGAAGATTCTGATCGCATTCTGATCCGGCTCCGCCCCGGGAAAGGCGGCGGCATGGACCTCGTGGGTCAGTTCGCGCGCCAGCCAGGCGCCGACGAGGTCTGCCCTGTCCGAGGACAAGGTGCTGACGGACCGGATGGTCAGCCTGATCTCGCCCGGCGCGAGGCCGATACCCTGCTCGTGCGCGCGCTCGGAGACGGGGGCTTGCGGGAGATGTCTGTCGATAACGGCGAACATGTCACCTCGTCTCAGCACCGCCATCAGGCGGGCCGTGGCGACTGGAACCGTGCGCCCGCCAATCGCGACCTGACGCGGTTGCGGGCCTGCCTGCACCATGAAGAAGCCGCTGCGGCCGACCGGGTCGTTTCCGTGACCCAGCTTGCGCGCGCGTATGGAGACGCCATGCTCGTCGCCCGGAAGCAGAAGATCGTTGGTGCGCCAGCCATTGGCTCCGTCCACCCAGGTCAGGGTGATGCACTGGCCAATCCCCGTGATCGGGCGGGTATCCTCGAACGTCATCTCGCAATATCGGCCGTCCGGTATCAGCGGGCTGGTATGTGCGTTCTGCTGCGTGACGATTGGGAGCTGCGTCTCGTAGCAGCCGGAAAGCGCCAGCATCGCGGCGGCGGTCAATGCGGTGCGTATCGAGTGCCCATACCTTGCCATCGTCATGGGCTGTCCGGCCTTTCCATCATCGGCGCTTCCGCTTCAATCGCCGCCACGATGCCGGCCGCATTGGCGAAGCGTGCCAATTGCGGCCATGCCGCTGCCGAGAGGTTGATCCAGTTGCGTCGCTTGCCGATGCGCCCCGGTGGGTCGACCGTCCTGCCTGCTGGGATCGCCGCACCTTCGGGCCAGAGCTCGTATTCTTCATAGGGGCGGTCGAGCCAGGCGCGAAAGACCTCCTGCCCGCTACACACAGCGGCAATCGACAGCCAGCCCGAAACGTGCGGTTCAAGGGCGATCTGCGCACACTCGCCGGCCAGCTCTGCCAGGACTTCGAGCCGCTCCCCCTGGCGGTGCGCGCAAACCCGTAGCGTTATCGCGCCGCCGCAGCCCGTTTCCAGCAGCCAGCGCGGGGCATTGCTCAGCACATCCGCGAAATCGTCGAGCGCGGCGGCGGCGGCGATACGGGGCGGCGTCTCTTCGCCTGTCATGCCATCGAACCAGGATGGCGGAACCGGGGGTGACGTCTCGCTTGCCGGCGCATGCTCATTTATTGGCATCCGCCACGCTTCCGTCATAAGCCTCGGCAAAGCCGGCAAGGGACAGGTGCTGCTGGCAATTTGTTTCGCATATTCCGCTGTCGATCTCGAGAATGTCGTTCGAGGAAACGATGTCACCATCGGCCCCGCGGAAGAGGATTTCGAAGCGCAGCACGCCCTGGGCGGCGTCGCCGTAGAGGTCGCCATAACGTCGAGGCGCAGTTTCGCTCGCGGCCAGCATGGCGGCGACAAGATCGGGGCCGAAGGTGAAGCGGTAGAGGTTCTTCCCTTCGACATAGAGCGGCGGCCAGTGGAACCGGTCCGAAGTAGGTGGCGCGTACTCCGGCGCGGCGGCGCGCCAATCCTCTGCCCCCAGCCGCACGATCACGGCTTCCGGCGTCAGGGCACGGGCCTCGCCCTGCCACCTATGCGGCTCATAGGCGATGTCGACCAGCAGCGCGGCGGCGTCACGCGGCCCGGCGGCAGGAAGGGTGGCGATGACATAGATGCCGTCGTTCCAGTTCATGGCCGCGCTGCCGGGAGGATAGCCGTCGCTCGACCACCGCATCGCCACGCTCGGCACCGCATAGCCATCCGCCGCCTCACCGAACCACGGCGCCTCACGAAACCACGGGCAAATCTCGGACGCATAGGTTGCATCGGCGCAACTCCACGCGGCGCTGGCCGGGACGGGCAGCGCAAGGGTTGAAAGCAGGACGAGAAGGGCCGCTCTCATGGCCCTGCCTGTGGATGCGGAGCGACCAGGCACCCCGTGCGCCTGAACACGCCGCGCGGCATCGGATCGCGGTCGGCGGTTTCATCCTCGGTCAGCGCCGCGGCATCATACCAGAGCGCGCGGCCGATCTCGGGCAGCATGATGTAAGGCGGCGCCTCCTCGCCGCTCATGGGAGGCTCGAACGCAATGTTGAGTTCGGCGTCGAGCGTGAGGAAGCGCAGGGCGCTGAGGATGTCGGGATCGGTGACGCCATCGGCGTTGGCGCCAAAGGGCGGGCCGAGCAGGTCGCGCGGACCGCTATCCGCATAGGGGTCGGTGACGGGAAAGACAGTAATGCCGGAATAGCCCTGGGAGACGGAGAAGGTGAACCAGTAGTCGCGCTGCGGCGTGGTGAGCTTGAGATAAAGATCGGAGGCGATGGAGGCCATGTTGCGCGCCGGAACGAGCCCGATGCGCCAGACCTCCTCCGTATCGGGGGCGGTCATTTCATAGACGGCCCGCTCGGCCTCGCAGGTTGCGGGGCCAACCACCGGCGCCTGAGACATTGCAGGCAGGGGAAGAAGGCAGAGCGCCGCGGCGGTCAACAGCCTTGTCATTGTTCGAACTCCGCACGGTCGGGCAGCGAGGTCGAGAATTTGAGCATCAGCCCGGAAAATCCGGTCTGCGCGGCCACCTCGCTGCCTTGGGGGATGAACGTTAAGTAGGTGTCGAGTGTGCGCGGCAGGCGGGGCGACGGCCCCCAGACGGTGGTGACGATCAGCTCCGGATCGACCGCGTAGAACGGATCGCCACCATCGGTGGTGTGGGCGATGGTCTGGCCAAGCAGCCGCGTCACCGGCTCCGGGTCGATGGGCGCCATGGCCGCGAAATCGTAGAGATGGCAGCCCAGTGCATCGAGATATTCGGTCAGCAGGTAGCTGACGGCCAGAAGATGCGACCGCCCGCCGATCTCGCGGGTGAACCAGGCGCCGTCCGATCCTTGTGAAAAGTCAGGGTCTTCCGCGATTTCCTCGGCAAGCAGCGCCTCGGCGTGGGCAATGAAGCCGTCGTAGTCCGCGTTTTCGCCGGTGACGACCGGCTCCCAGCCGAGTTCTTCGGCCAGCGCCAGCGTGCCCTTGTAGCTCAACCGCTCGGGGATGCAGACCTCGCCGAAGGCGGCAACGAAGGCCTCGCCGTCGGGCGTTCCCGCTTGGACGGGCGACATAAGGAGGGCGGCGAAAGCGACGGAAATGATCAAGCGGAATGTCGGTATCAATCGCCGCAATACTCCTCGATCCATTCGTCGCAGAGCGTCGTTCGTGCTTGATTGGCGTAGACCTGATCCCCGGAGGCCGCCACTTCCCGAAGCATGGCAACGCCCGTCTCCGCCTGCTCAACGGTCGATCCGGCCCCGTAGAGGTACATGCGTGCAAGGTAATACCGCATCCCCCAGTTGGTGACGGTGTCCGAACTGGCCGCGCGGTGCGCGATCTCGTAGGCGAGCATGAAGGCTGACCTGCCCCCCGGTCGTCCCTCGTTCATAACGAGAGTCCTTGGGGTTGATATTGGTTGGTTTCGGGTGTGGCAAGCGCGCCGGGCGCGGAGCCCTCAGATTGCTCAAGCGCTCGGCGCGCGTCGGACGGGGTCTTGTTGCCCAGCGAGGAATGGGGCCTGACGTTGTTGTAGTCGTAGCGCCAGAGGGCCAGTTTGCGGCGGGCATCAGCCAGGCTGTCGAAGATTTCCTCGTTCAGGCATTCGTCGCGCAGGCTGCCGTTGAAGCTTTCGATGTAGCCATTCTGCTGCGGCTTGCCCGGGTCGATGTAGTGCCATTCGACGCCGTTCGCGTTGGCCCATTTCAGGATGGCCTTGCTGGTGAACTCGGTTCCGTTGTCGCTGACGATGCAAGCGGGCTTGCCGTAAATCCTGACCAGCGCATCCAGTTCCCGTGCCACCCGAGCCCCAGAGATGCTCGTGTCAGCGATCAACGCCAGGTTCTCGCGGCAGCAATCGTCGTTCACAGCCAGAATGCGGAACTTGCGGCAGGCCCCGAACGTGTCGGACAGGAAGTCTAACGACCACCGCTGGTTTGGCCTCAACGGCGCTGGTATTGGCGTCCGGCTACCTCGTGCCCTCTTGCGGCCACGCCTGCGGCGCACCGACAGGCCCTCTTCCCGGTAGATGCGATAGAGCTTCTTCTCGTTCATGATCATGCCCTTGCGCTCCAGCAGGATGCCCACGCGCCGGTAGCCGAACCGCCGGCGCTTCTCGGCAATCTTGTGCATCTCCTCACGGATTTCCGGGTTGTCGGGTGGCCTGTCACGCCGCACCGTCTTCGGATCGACACCGATCAGGACACAGGCCCGACGCTGAGAGATCGGATGATCCTTCATCGCCCGCAGCACCGCGTCCCGCCGTTGCACCGGTGTCGTCAGGGCTTTCCCAAGAGATCCTTCAGAACCACGTTGTCCAGCATGGCATCGGCCAGAAGGCGCTTCAGCTTCGCGTTCTCGTCCTCGAGCTGCTTCAGCCGCTTGGCGTCCGACAGGTCCATCCCGCCATACTTCGCCTTGAGCTTGTAGAACGTCGCGGGGCTCAACCCGTGCTTCCGGCAAAGCTCGGAAGTCGGCAAACCCGCCTCCTGCTCCTTGATCATCCCGATAATCTGCGCCTCGGTGAACCGGCTTTTCCTCATGTCGTCTGCTCCTTCTCAGGTTGGGCAGACTCTACATCACAGCGAGGGAACTTCCGGGGGGCAGGTCAAATGAAATAGCCGTCCGCCAGATCGCCTCCCAGCCGGCTGCCGCCTGCCCGCAGATCCGCGCCTTCCAAACTACCAACCGAGACATAGTGCATCACCCGCTCTAATTGACGCTGCGAGACAAGAGGACCCAGTTGCACATTCGGATCGAAGGGGTCACCCACGACGATTCCCTTGCTGAACTCGACCATCCGGGCCAGAAACTCCTCTTGGATGGTGCGCTGGACGAAGATGCGGGTCCCGGCTGAACAGATCTGGCCGGAATTGGTAAAGACACCCATGGCCGCGCCGGGCACCGCCTTGTCGAGATCCGCGTCGGCAAAGATCACGTCGGGCGACTTGCCGCCCAGTTCCACCTGTACACGCTTCATGTTGACCGTAGAGGCCTTGACGATCTCGCGCCCGGTGGCGGTCGAGCCAGTAAAAGCGATGCGATCCACATCGGGATGGGCAGCCAAGGCCGCACCGGCCTCGGCGCCGAGGCCGGTTACGACATTTACCACCCCTTCTGGCACACCGATCTCAGCCAGCAGTTCCGCCATACGCAGCACGGTCAGCGACGCATCCTCGGCGGACTTGATCACCGCCGTGCAACCGGTTGCCAGGGCGCCGCCCACGATTCCCCAGAAGCTGATAAGCGGCCCGTTCCACGGGATGACCCCGCCGACGACACCCACCGGCGCCTTCAGAGTGAGCGTGGTGACATTGCCAGGTAGCGAGTTCGGAATCGTGCTGCCGGTCCAGCTTACCGCCTGCGCAGCAAGGTAGCGGATCATGGCCAGCAAGCCAGCTTTCATGCCACAGGTCCGCGCAATCGGCGCTCCCATATCGAGCGATTCCAGTGTGGCAAGCTCGTCGAAATTTTTCTCCACGACCTCGGCGATTCGCATCATCAGCGTCATCCGCTGTTGCGGAGTGAAACGGCCCCACGGCCCCTCGAATGCACGCCGTGCTGCGGCAACTGCGGCATCGACATCCTCCTTGCGACCGCGCGCAAGTGTAGTCAATACCTTGCCGGTCGCCGGGTTGAATGTCTCGATACTCTCCCCGGAAGCGGATGGCCGCCATGTGCCGTCGATAAAATGCTGCTTGTTTGGATCGGCTAGGAACTGTGGTTGTCCTGCCTTTGTCCTGTTATTCAATTTCTGTTCCTCGCTAGATCTTGTGGTTATCGAGAACGCAGTTCGAGCTGTTCAGGAGCCGCTGTCATCGTGCTCCTGTAAGCCGATACGAAGGGTTTCTGCGCAATAACTATGCCAATGACGACTCAAAGGAAGCCCCACTGCTGCTGCGGCTCGCGAGCGGCCGGAAAGGGTCGGGGATGTCAGCCACGGTCCGTCGCCAGCTTTGCACCCTCTATGCCTTTGGCTGCCTACCCTGGATCAATAGCGGTAGATCGTCTCGTGGCAGACGCGGTGGCGATGGCTCTCAAACCGCGTGCGCCCGGCGATCTGTTCCGGCAACCAGCCTTTCTGCAGGCGGTCGATCGTAGGCGCCGTCTGCCGTGACGCTGCCAATCTCCTGGCCCTCCGGTATCTGGCTGAGAAGGTCGGGCAGCATCAGCGCATCGCCGGTATAGCTCCCGGTGATCTCGACGGCTCGAACCTCCAGCCTTTGCTCGTCTATCCCGAGATGGATCTTGCGCCAGACGCGCCGTTTCGGGCCACCGTGCTTGCGTGCATGCCATTCGCCTTCGCCCTCAACCTTGATGCCGGTGCTGTCGATCAGCAGGTGCAACGGCCCTCCGGAGCCGCGATACGGGATGTCCACGGCGAGCGGCGAGACTGCGTGCTGAAGTCGGGCACCGACCAGCCAAGGCCAGCCAAGCGCAACAAGCTTTCGACGAACCTGGAAACCACCCATCAGGACATCGACGCGGTCGTGGACGTGCATCTGCGCGGCGCGCTGGAGTTCTCGCGCCCGATCATCGCCCGGCAGGCCGAGACCGGCGGCGGCGCCGTCATCTTCACCGCCTCGATGGCCTCCTACATGAGCCTGCCCTATGTGATGGGCTACACGGTCGCCAAGACCGCCCTGCTGGGCGTCGTGTGCGCGCTTTCGGCCGAGTTCGCCGGCCACAACGTCCGGGTGAATGGCATCGCGCCGGGCTGGATCGACACGCCGCTTTATCGCGGGGCGACCGGCACCGATCCGGCCCGCAAGGCCAAGGCGCTCGGCCGGATCCAGATGGGCCGCATCGGCGAGGTCGAGGATGTCGGCTTGTGAACCGGCGTGCAAAATTGACCCCGTAACGGGGTAATCGGCTTCCAAAAATGACCCCCCTTACGCTGATGGTCATGATGCCTCCGAGGCTATCGGGGGGCACAGTGTGGGATGCTGGTTGTGGAGACGATTGCGAAGATCCGCCGGGCGTATTTCCAGGACAAGAAGTCGATCAAGCATATCTGCCGAGAGCTGCGGGTATCGCGGAACACGGTTCGGAAGGTGATCCGGTCCGGCGCAACGGAGATGACTTACGAGCGAACCGTCCAACCGCAGCCGAAGATCGGTCCCTGGAAAGGCAAGCTCGACGAGATGCTGGCGGCGAATGCGCGCAAGCCGAAGCGCGAGCGGCTGACCCGCATCCGGATTTTCGAAGAGCTCAGGGCCCTCGGATATGACGGCGGCTACGACGCGGTCCGACGCTATGCGGCTTCGTGGTCGCAGGCGGAGCAGGAAGCGTCAGCCGCCGCCTATGTGCCACTGAGCTTCGATCCGGGTGAAGCCTACCAGTTCGACTGGAGTCACGAGGTCGTTCTGATCGACGGCGTGACCACCACGGTGAAGGTGGCTCACGTCCGGCTTTGTCATAGCCGGATGCTGTTCGTCCGGGCCTACCCGCGAGAGACGCAGGAAATGGTGTTCGATGCCCATGACAAGGCCTTTGCCTTCTTCGGCGGCGCCTGTGCGCGTGGGATCTACGACAACATGAAGACGGCGGTGGACACGATCTTCGTCGGCCGCGACCGCGCGTATAATCGCCGGTTCCAGCAGATGTGCGGACACTACCTTGTCGATCCCGTCGCCTGCACCCCCGCGTCCGGCTGGGAGAAGGGACAAGTAGAGAACCAGGTTGGCGTTGTCCGGCGGCGGTTCTTCGTGCCGCGGCCGCGCTTCAAGAGCTACGCGGAACTCAACGCCTGGCTTCAGGATCGCTGTATTGCCTGGGCCAAGGCCCATCCGCACCAGGAATTGCGTGATCGGACAATCTGGGACGTGTTCCAGGATGAGCGGGCGAGCCTGGTGCCCTACGTCGGCCCTTTCGACGGATTCCATGCCGTGCCGGCCTCGGTGTCCAAGACCTGCCTCGTTAGGTTCGACAAGAACCGCTACTCGGTCGATGGTCGCGCCGTCGGCCGTCCGGTCGAGATCCGCGCCTATGCCGAGCGGGTCGAGGTCTGGCAGGACGGCAAGATCGTCGGCCGGCACGACCGCGCCTTCGGGCGCGACAAGGCCATCTATGACCCGCTGCACTACATCCCGGTGCTGGCCCGCAAGCCCGGCGCCCTTCGAAACGGCGCTCCCTTCAAGGAATGGGAACTGCCGCCGGCGATACGACGCGTCCAGCGTAAGCTGGGGCGCGTGCCGAACGGTGACCGTCAGATGGTCCAGATCCTGAGCATGATCCCAACGGATGGACTGGAAGCCGTCGAGGCTGCCTGCGTCGAGGCCCTGACCGAAGGCGCCCCGGCGGCATCGGTCGTTCTGAACATCCTGGCCCGACATCGCGAGCCACCACCTCCGTTGACCATCGCCACGCCGGACGCGTTGCGCCTGACCTGCGAGCCCGTGGCCGACTGCAAACGCTACGACAGCCTCAGGAGACCCCGCCATGGAAAGATCACAGGTGCTGGACGCGATGGGCCAGTTGAAGCTCTACGGCATGAAGGCCGCCTACGATGAGATCATCGCCACGGCGGTGAAGCGACAGCACGAACCGCAGCAAATCGTGGGCGACCTGCTGAACGCCGAGATCAGCGAGAAACAAGCTCGCTCGATCAAATACCAGATGACCATCGCCAAGCTGCCCTTGGCCAAGGAAGTCGACGAGTTCAGCTTCGAAGACACGCCCGTAAACGAAACGCTGGTGCGCGATCTGGCCTCCGGAGAGTTCCTCGAGCATCAGCGTAACGTCGTCCTCATCGGCGGCACCGGGACCGGCAAATCCCACCTTGCCGTCAGCATCGCCCGGGCCTGCATCCGCCGTGGCAAGCGCGGCCGCTTCTTCAACGTCGTGGACCTGGTGAACAAGCTGGACGCCGAAGCCCGCGCCGACCGACAGGGACGCACTGCGGATCTCCTGTGCCGCCTCGACTTCCTGATCCTCGACGAGTTGGGATATCTGCCGTTCGCCCAGACGGGTGGCCAGCTCCTGTTCCACCTCATCAGTCGCCTTTACGAACGCACCTCGATCATCGTGACGACGAACCTCGACTTCGGCGAATGGCCGACCGTCTTCGGAGACGCGAAGATGACAACGGCGCTCCTCGACCGACTGACCCATCACTGTGACATCGTCGAGACCGGCAACGAGAGCTGGCGCTTCAAGACGCGGGAATGACCGAGACGCCGCTGGCCCGATCCGGTTGCGCTGTATGGAGGCTACACCGCATCGGGCCAGCTACCCGTGCTGACCAAGCGGGGTCATTATTGGGCGCCGAAAGGGGGTCAAAGTTGCGTGCCGATTGACAGATCTGGCCGGGATTCTGGCGCTGAGCCTGGGTGCGGATCGGTTGAGCGGACAGCAAAAAACCTCCTGCGAACAGGAGGTTGTGCAAAGTGCAGGATTTCTGGTTGCGGGGGCGTGCAACCACCGAGACCAACACTCGCTTGAAGTCTTTGTATAGAAAGAGATAATCGCCTTTCCGGCTACTCTCCGTGAACGCGAGAACCAAGCTCGAACATGGTAGGAGCCGTGACTGGCCTTATTCCTTGACCCTACCCTTCCCGCTCAATCTGTCAATGCCAAGCCGGGCTGCCGACCCGAATGCTACCGGCGCTATCTCTGATTAGCCCGGGCCTGGATTTCACCGCATCGCTCGATGACGGCCTCGAAAGGCGGCGCATCCGCGAGCAGAAGCCCGTCCTCGGTCATGCGCCGGTAATCATCGCCAAGCGCCACCAAGGTATCGCCTTCGGGGACAAGCCGCAGTTGCCCTGCCACGGCCGCACTGTAGTCGATCACCGACCGGTCGGCGGCCTTTTCGGAAAAGAACATCTGCTTATGCGCGGCGACCGCCTGCGCCAGGTCGCGATCAGCCAGCGCGGCATCGGCAAGACCTGCCTCATCCAGCTTGGCCAGATCATACCAATGCCGGGCAAAGCGATCACCGCGAAGGCGGGCCTGAAGGCAGAAGACATGCGCGGCAGTCGCCTTTTCCCAGAATGTCCGCTCGGCATGCATGACCCGTGGTCGGGCTGCGGGAAAGGATACGCCTTCGACAAAGCCGGCAGCATCGCAGGCTATGTCCCGAGGACTCGCCGGCTCACCGGTGGAGCGAGCCCCGAACTCCAGCATCACCGAGGGTGACACGTAGCCCGATCCGCGCCCGGCCGGTTCATAGTCGATGAACAGCTTGTCGCCCTCGATACGGATGGTGCCCGGAACGCCCTCCCTTATCATCGCTTCGGCGATCAAGGGCTGGACATCCTTCACCACCCATTCCGGCAGGCGCTCGCGAACCGCAGCGGACCAGCGCTTCTCCTCGCTCCGGGTTTTCGGCAGGATTTCTTCCCCGTCTCCGACCAGATCGGGCACCAGCCTGCGAATATCATAGGTCAGATCGACATCCTCGGAGAAGCGCTGGATAACGCCATAGGCCTTCGACAGCGAGGTGCCACCCTTGAACACGAGATGCTCGCCGAGCGCGGAGCCGAAAAGGGTCTGCAGCGCCCAGACGACCCAGATATCCTTTTCCAGCAGATGCAGCGGACGACCGGAGCGATCGGCGGCCACGCGCAATGCCTCCCGCCGGTCCTCGGTCGACAGAGTGAAGAAAGCCTCAGCCATGCGCCGCCTTGCTGACGCTTCTGGCAAGCCAGGTCGGGAACTGAGGCGCAGCCGTCACCAGTTCCGCAAACGCGGTCGGCGGCAGTTTTCGTTTCAAGGTACTCAGTGCCAGATCGACCTTTTCAGGCCCGAGCCAGGCCAGAGCGCGAACCGCCTGACCGGCTGGCTTGTCAGCCAAAGCAAGCTGCCAGCGCGGCGCGTGGCGCAATTCGACGACCTGCTTGCCGAGGGGGATCGTCCGGCTGCGCCCCGAAGTCAGATACACCGACCGTATCGGGACCTGGGTGGTCAGGCCGAGTTCGTTCGCGGCCGCCGCACCGCTCGGCACGATCACCTCGCCACGCTGGATCGCCAGTGCCTCGACGGTCTGTTCCACCGAAGGCGCGCGGGTGCCGAACCGGCTGGTGACCGGGCAGAGGTAAAGCCCCCGGCCGGCGCGGATCAACTGCCCACGCTCGGCAAGGCGCGACAAGGCCTGGTCCACCCCTGCCCGGCTGCCAAGATGCAGCAAGCCCTTTGCCGTCAGCGGCGTTCCATCGGGAAGCCGCTCCGCATGCGCCAGAATCTGTTCGGTCAATCGTTGCATGGGTTTTATCTCCTGTCAGGAATATATGCAGTTTTCTGACAGTTTGCAACGAGCGCTCCCGGGATGGGGGCAGGCCGCACCGGCACGGCGAATCTAAGGGTTTACCGATCCGAACTGCCGCTCGAGCCATCCGACGCCGAAGGCGACGATATCCTGCGCGTCGAACAGATGGCAGCGCACGGCGCCGACCATGCCCTCGCGGTGCCGGCCCGTCTCGACATAGGCGCGGGCGATGGTCTCGACCGCATCCGGCCGGCCCTCGACCGCGAAGCAATCGAGGATGCCGTTCGAGTCGAAATCCGTGGCCGCCTCCCAGACCGTCCGGCCATCCGGGCCCAGCATCGGCATCTCGTAGCTGATGCGGCGCTTGCCGGGGATGTCGGCGACGGCCTCGGCATAATGCAGCACGGTCACGGCATCGAGCGGCGCGCCCAGCAGCAGGGTCTTGCCGCCAAGGCGCACGAAGCGTTCCAGCGGCGAGCCTTCGCCCAGGGCCTGCCCCAGCCTATGCGGTTCGACCAGGGTGCCGGCCAGCGGGCCGACCGCGATCATCGAGGCATCCGGGTGGGCGCTGCGCCGCGCCCCCGGCAGCGCCGCAAGGAACCGGTTCAGCAGGCCGAAGCCGCGATAGGTCCCGGCGGTCGAGGGATCGAAGGCGGGCCAGTCGCGGCGCAGATCCTCGTCCATCCGGGCGCCGTTCAGCGTCTCCTCATAGGGCGAGCGGTCCCAGGACGCATATCCCATCACCGTGCCGCCCGGCCCCACGGCATCCAGCAGCGCCTGGGCGACCCCGGCTGCGCCACCCGCGACCGGGCCGAGAGCCTTCAGCGAGGCGTGGACCATCACCAGATCGCCCGGCCGCAGGCCAAGCCGCCGAAGGTCCGCCGTGATCGAGGACTTGCTGCGCATGAGCCTAGGGATTGTCTCTGAACCAGTCGGCGATGGCGGGCATGTCGCGCTCGAACCCGCCGGGGATAAAGACGTTCAGCAGACCGACGCGCTCGGCGGTGCGGTTCCGGAAGTCATGGATCACGCCGGCCGGGATGCGCAGGAACGTCCCTTGCGGCGCGTCCAGCCAGTCCTCCCCGGCCAGGAAGCTGATGGTGCCGGCGATCACGTAGAAGATCTCGTCATTGCCCTCATGCGAATGCGCGCCCGGGCCGTCGGCGCCGGGCTCCAGCCACCATTCCGAGACGCTGTAGTGCGCAGCCGTCTCGTCCTCGTCGGCCTTGAACACCGCCGTCATCCGGCCAAGGGCGTAGCGCCGTCCCTCGCCGGCCGGCAGATGCAGGACGCCCTTGCCGGTGTGATCGTCGCTCATCGCTGCCTCCCGGTGGCTGGTGGAAAGGACCCCGACAGCATAGCCTGCTGAGGCCCCGCTGTCAGGTCCGCCGCTTGGGCCCGGTCCGCGAAACAATCTCCGAGAGCCTTACGTCGCAGCCGAAGCCGCCTTCCCACGACGGACGACCCTCAGCTTTCCGCTGCCGCCACCGCCGCAGAAGAACCGCTCGCCGCCATCGGATTCCAGTCCCGAGACGCCGGTGCCCGGCGGCATCTCCAGCCGTTCCAGCACCGCGCCGGTTGCGGGGTCAATGCGGCGGATGTCGCTTTCCTCGCCCTGCCAGGTGCCGTGCCAGAGCGCGCCGTCGGCCCAGGTCACGCCGGTGACGAAGCGGTCGGAGTCGATGCTGCGCAGCACCTCGCCGGTTTCGGGATCGACCTCGTGGATGCGGCGCCCGCGATGCTGGCCCACCCAAAGCGAACCCTCGGCCCAGGCCAGCCCGGAATTGCCGCCCTCGGGCGCGGGAATGGTCGCCAGAACCGCGCCGCTCTCCGGGTCGATCTTGCGGATGACCGGCCCGGCGATCTGGAACAGATGCGTGCCGTCGAAAGCCGTGCCGGCATCGGTGGGAATCTCCAGCTTCCCCACCAGCTCGCCGCTGTCGGGGTCCAGCGCATTCAGCCGCTCGCCGCTGGCGAACCAGACCTGCCTTCCGTCGAAACTGACGCCATGCACCTCCTCGATTCCCGGAAAGGGGCCGTATTCGCGAATGATTTCAGCCATGCGTTTCATGGGCCCATCCTAGCGCATCGGCAGCGGCGCCGGGAGTAACAAGCCTGTCGGGAAACCCGGCACGCTCCGCGCGATCCAGCGCCGGGCGCGGCCATGGCCGAACCACTCCACCCTGCCGGCCCGCCGCAGTTCCGCCAGCGCGCGCTGCACGCTGCGCGGGCTGACATCCAGCGCCAGGGCCAGCGCCGAGCTCGACCAGGCCTCGCCATCGGCCAGCAGGGCCAGCAGCCCGGCATGGTCACCCTCGACCGGCGGGGCCAGCACGGCGATCCTGCGCCCGCACGGCTCCAGCACGAAGCCCCGGCCGGTCGCGCTGATCCCGGCCAGCGGGGCGAGTTGCCTGCGCAGCCGCCCGATCTCCACCCGCAGCCTGGCGCGATGCGACTCGTCGGCCTGGCGGGCGCGAAAGGCACGCGCGAGCAGGGTTTCGCGCGGCACGTCGCCGGGCCAGGCCTCGGCCAGGGCGCGCAGCAGCGCCATCAGCACCGGCCGCCCGGCCAGCGGCACCAGCGTCGCGCCGCCGCGCAGCAGGTTGCGGCAGGCATCGACCAGCAGCATGTCCGAACCGATCGCCGCCTCGACCCCGGCCAGGTCCAGCAGCACCTCGCGCCCGCTTTCGATCAGCCGCGCGGCCGGGGCGTCGAAGGCGGCGCGCGCCTGTGCGACCTCGGCCGCCAATGCGGCGATGCCTGTCTGATGCGCGGCACGGGCGGCCCGGTCCAGCGCGGCCCGCGCATCGCCGGCCCGGATGCGCCGCATGGCGATGCCCGCGGCGACCAACCAGCCGCCGGGGCGCGACGCCGGGGGCAGCGCGGCGGCATCCAGCGTCTCAAGCACCGCCTCGGCCTGATCGAGACGCCCGGTCAGCAGCAGCAGCCGGGCCTGCAGGTAGCCGGCATGGGCGGCGTTCGCCCGGTCGTCCTGCGCCGCAAGCGCGCCTCGCGCCGTGCCAAGCGCCTGCTCCAGAGCGCCCAGGTCGCGCGTGACCAGCGCGATTTCCGCCGCGGCCAGCCGGCAGCGGGCGCGGGCCGCAGGATCGGCGCTGAACCCCCGCGCGGCGCGGCGCAGCAGGTCCCGCGCCCGGTCGAGATCGCCCAGCTGCGCCATGGCGATGCCGCGCAGCGCCAGAGCCGGCGGATCGTCGCGCAAGGCGACCCGCTTCAGCGCCGTCAGCGCATCCCCCGCCGCCAGCGCCTGCGCAGCCGCCGCAATCCCGTCATGCTTGTTACTCACGCCCGGATGCCGCCCCGTCCTAGAGTCGTTGCTGCAAAGCATCGGACGGGAGGCCCGGAATGACAACGCCCACGGGAAAGCCCGGCGCGGCAGGCTGGCTGGCCCTTGCGGCAGCGCCCTGCTTCGCCGTCATGGCCTGGATCACGGCGGCCTCGCCCGCGCTCTGCCTGTCCGGGCCCGGTCCGCTGCCGCTGTACGGCATGACCATGATGTATCTGCTGATGAGCCTGTTCCACCTGCCGCCCTGGTTGCGGCTGATGGCAGGCCAAGACCCAACCCGGAAAGGAGACTGACCATGACCCAAGCCATCGTTTCCCGCGAGGAATGGCTGGAGGCCCGCAAGGCGCTGCTGGCCCGCGAACGCGACATGACCCACCAGCTCGACGCCCTGCGCGCCGAGCGGCGGCGGATGCCCTGGGTCCGCATCGACAAGCCCTATCGCTTCATGGGGCCCGACGGCGAGGTGACGCTGGGCGACCTGTTCGGGACCCGCAGCCAGCTTGCCATCTATCACTTCATGCTGACGCCGGGTTCGGATCATCTCTGCTCGGGCTGTTCCTTCGTCGTCGACCATGTCGATGCCGCCCGGCAGCATTTTGAGCAGGCCGACCTGGCCTTCGCCGCCGTCTCGCGCGCGCCGGTCCCGCAGATCGAGGAGGTCCGGCGGCGGATGGGCTGGCGCTTTCCCTGGCTGTCCTCGGGAGACGGCGATTTCAACCACGACTTCGGCGTTTCCTTCACCGAGGAGGATCGCGCCGCCGGCCGGGCGATCTACAATTACGGCACGGTGATCAGGAACAGCCCGGACATGTTCGGGGTCAGCATCTTCGTGCGGCAGGACGACGCCATCTTCCACAGCTATTCCACCTATCACCGCGGCGTGGAACTGCTGATGGGCGCGTTCAACTGGCTGGACCTCACCCCCAAGGGCCGCAACGAGAACGGCGCCATGAGCTGGCTCAGGCTGCATGACGAATACTGAGCCGGGCGCAGAGGATCAGGGCGGGCGCTGAGCATCCGGCGCTTAGGACGATGTCAGGGCATCTGTCCGGACGAGGGGCCGGGCGCGGCTGGCCGGGCAAGAATGCCCCTCGATAACCGCGAGCAGGGAAAACAGGTCGCAAGCGGCCAGGGAACATGGCTTGCAGCCCCCGGCTGCCCGCCTTAAATTCCGACCATGATGTTCATGTCTACATTCTTCCCGCTGATCTGACCGGCCCTGCCGCCGGCGCTTTCGCACCATCAGATCGACACGGCGCCCGCGATTGGGGCGCCAAGCGGAGAATGCATGATGACCAATCCCGAACCCACCGGCCTGACCGAGTGTCAGGTCCAGAGCTTCATCGAGGACGGCTTCGTCAGGATCGACGGCGCCTTCCCCACCGACCTCGCCCGGCAATGCCGGGACGAGTTATGGGCAGCTGCGGGCCTCTCGCCCGACCGGCCCGAGGGCTGGACGCGACCCGTCATCCGGATCGCAGCGATGTCCACGCCCGCCTTCGTCCAGGCCGCCAACACCCCGCTGCTGCACCGGGCCTATGACCAGCTTGCCGGGCCGGGGCGCTGGCTTGCGCCGCAGGGCCTCGGCAGCTTCCCGATCCGCTTCCCCTCGCCCATCGCCCCCGGCGACGATGGCTGGCATGTGGACATGAGCTTCGGCGACAGCCCGGATTTCATGGAGTGGCGGGTCAATGTCAAAAGCAGTGGCCGCGCGTTGCTGATGCTGTTCCTGTTCTCGGATGTCGGGCCCGGCGATGCACCGACCCGGATCAGGCAGGGCTCGCATATGGCCATTGCCCGCGAGTTGCTGCCCCATGGGGCGGCAGGCGCGACGCTACGGCAATTGTCGGCGAACGGCTATGCCTCGACCGAGACCTGCCCCGAGGTGCTGGCGACCGGCGCGGCGGGCACGGTCTATCTGTGCCATCCGTTCCTGGTCCATGCCGCACAGCCGCACCGGGGGACAAGACCCCGCTTCATGGCCCAGCCGCCCTTGCTGCCCAAGGGCGAGTTCGACCCGGCCTTGCCGCCCTCGCCCGTCCAGATCGCCATCCGCAGGGCCTGCGGGCTGGCATTCTGAAACCGGCAGGGTCCGGGGCTGCGTCAGATGAGCGACGCCCAGGCATCGGTGACAACACCCTGCGTCTTCCTGGCCCTCTCCATGCCGCCGCCGTCGTTCACCTTGCGACGATGAAAAGACGGCTGCCGTCGCGGATCAGTTCCAGCGCCGCGACGGCTCGGCGGCCGGCAAGCATGCCACGCAAATCCGCGACCGAGGAAACCGGCGTCCGGTTGACGGCGACGATCATGTCGCCGCGGCGCAGGCCGATCCAGGCCGCAAGGCTGTCCGGCTCGACGCTGTCGACCATGATCCCGGCACTGCCCGCCCGGCGCGCCTCCTCCGCCGAGGCGTTGCGCAGCCGGGCGCCATCCAGCGGCGTGCCGGCGAAATCACCGGAGGAGGTCGCATCGGCGGTGATGGTCAGGGCGACCTCCCGCGCATCCCCGTCGCGCCTGACCGTCAGGCGGATGGTGCTGCCGACGGGCGTCAGGCCCAGCCGGTTGCGCAGATGCGTGGCGCCCTGCACCGGGGCGCCGTCGACAGCGGTCACCACGTCCCCCGCCTTCAGCCCCGCCTTCTCGGCGGGCGAGCCGGGCTCGACATTCGCGATCACCGCGCCGTGGATGCCGCCCAGCTCCAGCGCCTCGGCCAGGTCGGGCGTCAGGTCGTGCATGCCGATGCCCAGCCTGCCGCGCCGCACCTCGCCGTGCTCGATCAGCTGCCGCATCACGGCGACGGCCATGTTGCTGGGCACCGCGAAGCCGATGCCGATATTGCCCCCTGCCGGGGTCAGGATGGCGGTGTTGATGCCGACCAGCCGGCCGTCCAGCGTCACCAGCGCGCCGCCCGAATTGCCCGGATTGATCGAGGCGTCGGTCTGGATGAAATCCTCATAGCCCTCGCGGCTGATGCCGCTGCGCCCCAGCGCGCTGACGATGCCCGAGGTCACCGTCTGGCCCAGGCCGAAGGGGTTGCCGATGGCGGCGACGAAGTCGCCGACCTGAAGGCGGTCGGAATCGCCGATCTCCAGCGCGACCAGATCCTCGGCCTCGATCCGCAGCAGGGCGATTTCCGTGGCCTGGTCGGCGCCGACGAGCTCGGCCCGGAACTGGCGCCCGTCCTTCAGGGTGACGCTGATCGCGCTGGCCTCGGCGACGACGTGATGGTTGGTCAGCACATAGCCGTTTTCGGCATCGACGATCACGCCGGAGCCGGCGCTCATCTGCCGCCGCATCGGCGGGTCGGGAAGATCGAAGAAACGGCGGAAATAGGGATCGTTGTAAAGCGGGTTCGATACCGCCGGCGTTTCCGAGACCACCGCGATATTGACCACCGCCGGGGTCACGCGCGACAGCATCGGGGCGATGGTGGGAATACCGCCCCCAGCCTCGGGCATGGGCTGCCCGACAGCCGCTTGGGGCGGCGCGACCAGCGCCAGGATCGTGCACAGCGTGATGACGGCCGCGCGCAGTCGGGGGATTTTCATCGACATCGGCAATCTCCGTTTGATCGGTGGTGATTTCCTTTCTCGCCCGAGACCAGACGGAGAACAAGAAAACGGCCCGGCGGGTTGCCGGGCCGTTCGGGACGTCACGCTGTCGAATAGGGCCGGTCGCCGCCCGACCACAGGCTGACGCCCGCCAGGATCGCGACGACCAGACCGGCGATCACATGCACCCACATCGCCGCCGCGAGGGTCGCGAAGCCCAGAACCCAGGGCGCGATCACCGCCCAGAGGCCAAGGGCGGCATTGGCCCATTCCTCAAGCCTGTGGAACGCGAAGAGCGCGGCCAGCGCGATCAGCGTCATCGCGGCCCCGACGAGCCAGGCGTTCCACGCCGCGGCGGTCTCGGCCGCGAAGCCGAGATACCAGGGCGACAGCAGAAGACCGAGACCGGCAACGACATTGGCGATGTCGAATGCCGTCCGGCGATCGAGAGACAGGGATTTCAGCATCGTTCACTCCTCCTTGTCGGTTGCTTGGTGATCCCGTCAATGGACCTTCCCCTGCGGGGGAAGGCTGGATGCGGCGGCGGTTGTCGCCGCCGCGATGGCTCAGCCCTTGATGGCGATGCGCTTGACCTGCGACTGCGCCTTTTCCGTCTTGGGCAGGGTCACGGTCAGCACGCCGTTCCTGAAATGCGCATCGACCTCGTCCTCGCGGATCTCGGCGCCCAGCGGGATACGGCGCTCGAAACGGCCGTAAAAGCGTTCCGAGAATTGCCGGTCCTTATCCTCGACCTCCGAGCGTTTCTCGCCCTTCAGCGTCAGCACGCCGTCATCCAGCAGGACTTCGATGTCCTTCTCGTCAAGGCCCGGCACCTCGGCCGTCACCCTGATCTCCTTCTCGTTGTCGGAGATCTCGACGCTCGGCCAGCCGCCGCCAAAGGCAGGGACCGTGCCGACCGCGGGCAGGCCGAAGCCGCGGAAGACGTCGTCGAACAGCCGGTTCACCTCGCGATGCAGCGACAGGAAGGGATCGCGGTCGCCGTCGCGGAAGGCGGTGGGAAGCTGGTTGCCGCCATTGCGGTTCCAGGGGATCAGATCTCGGACATTCATGGTTTTCCTCCTTCATGGCAACAGGTTGCCGGAAACGCCGGGCGCTGCCCGGCGGCCGGCGGGGATCGTGCGGTGACAGGGCCTCAGGCGGCCTGCTTGCCGGTCTCGACCTGCTGCGGCTGGGATTTGGGCAGGGCCTTGCCCGGGGCGATCTCGATCCGGCGCGGCTTCATCTCTTCGGGGATCTCGCGCCGCAGGTCGATCGTCAGCAGCCCGTTCAGCAGTTCGGCGCCGGTCACCCTGACATGATCGGCGAGTTGGAAGCGCCGGCGGAAGCTGCGCTCGGCAATGCCGCGATGCAGATACTCGCCCTTGTCCTCGCCAGCCTTGCGGCCGGTCACCGTCAGAACGGTCCGTTCCTGCGTGATGGCCAGTTCGTCGGGCGAGAAGCCCGCCACCGCCATGGTGATGCGATAGTCGTCCCCGCCGGTCCTGGCGATGTCATAGGGCGGCCAGTTGTCGACCGTCTCGACCCGGCTTGCCGCTTCCAGCGCGTTCAGCATCCGGTCGAAACCGATGCTCGACCGGTAGAGAGGGGAAAAGTCGAAAGTGGTTCTCATAGCCACATCCTCCGTTGAGCAACATGGATACAAGTCTTTCGCCGTGCGGTGCCGTTGCATCCGCCCCGGCATGCCGGCCCCGTTCGAGGCTTCCGGCGATCCACGATTTAGGGCGAGGAAATGGCGGTTCAAGGGGATGAAAGCGCCGCGAATGCGGCCTCTTTCGTGCGCCCGGAAAGCCCCTGTCTGGCTGATAAAAGGCACAGGAAAAGCGCGGGAGACTGTCCGCCGTCAAGCCGGCTAGCGCTGGCCTAAAAAAAGATGAATATCCCCTGCATCCCGTCCAATCGGAATCATGGGAAATGGATCGAGACATCTTCGCGCAACGTTTCGGCCGTAGTGAGAGTCGGCGTTACAGCGAAGAAAGCAGGTGCCCCCGCGCATCCGCTATTTCTTGCGTTTTTTCGCAGGCACGCCGGTGGCGGCGTCTGCCGCCTCTTTCGCCAACCGTGCAGCCTTGAGGGATGCCGTCAGCTCGCTCCTCTTGCGGGCCTGTTCATCGACGATGAGCTTCGCCTCGGAAGTGGTGCGATCCATCGCCGTCAGGGGCGCAGGGTCGCGGAAAAGGTTTCTCGCCTTGGCCAACATACGGGTCTCCCGAAGGGGTTCAGCCCGGCCAGATGGCCAGGCTGTTCGACAGGATCAGGCGAGCGCCAGCCTGCTGGCCGATTCGCGACCATCGCGGCCCGACTCGATTTCGAAGGTCACGGCCTGACCATCCGCAACGCTGTTAAGCCCGGCCCGCTCGAGGGCCGAGATGTGCAGAAACACGTCCTTGCCGCCATGCTCGGGCGCGATGAAGCCGAAGCCCTTGGCGGCGTTGAACCATTTCACGGTGCCATTGGCCATCGTGATATCTCCTTGTGGATTTGTCGCTCGCGGAATGCAGCAACCCGGCCCGGTCAGTTCAAAAGCAGACTGAAGCCGAAAGGAGACAGGATGCAGAGAGAAGCAACGTAGCGCCCCCTGTATGCGCCTTCGCGCCGGATAAAGCAAAACATTCTTGCATCGCATTTGTCCGATGCCTCAATCAATGGAGCCAAACCTGGCTATTTTCCACTTGGCCAGACAAGAATTCCCGGAATCGCTCGAAAACCGATTGATCTGAGAATTTTCGACTGGAACCCGACCATGAGAATGGTGGGACATTATCTTCTGCCCCCATCTTCGGACGCACCTATAGCGTATACCTACTAAGCGCAGGGTTGGCTTGTACGCCAAGGGCATCGGAATATCCGAGGCACTCGAAAGTCCCGGTAGCTTATCTTTCTTGCGATAGCTCTTGGCCGAGGCCCCACAGCCTGTTCAGGATCGACCAGCTGGCTTTCGGCTGGTCACTCTGCGGAGCATTTCCATTCCCGCACAGGCACCGCCATAGCAGGACCAACCCCGGTCTCAGATCGTCGCCATGCAAGCGGACAAGGGACGTGCGGATTGTGCGATCGAGGTTTCGGGCACGAAACCGGCAGCTTTTGCAGCAGCGATGAAAGCCCGTCGCGCCGATCCCACCGATACAAGGCAGTGCAGGGCGGCATCCAGCTGCTCCAGCGCATGGTGCTGGGCCGTATTGGAAACCGGCCACCTCCTGCGGAGCCAGTATCTCGCCTGCTCGATCGTGCTGAACTTCTGCACTTCGCCGGCAGACGAAATGACGAATGAAAGGGGCGTACCCCAGTGAATTTCCATAATGAAACTTTTCTGTCGGAACGGTCGGAATGGCGGGCAACGCATGCCCACCCTCCTCAAGGAAAAGCGGAGACGGCATGAAGCCTACCCCGCCTGTATTACCCTTCGGCGCTGCTCTCAGGAGAGAACGAGATTCGTTGCCGATTCCCGGCCATTGCGGTCACGCTCGATATCATAGGCGATCGCCTGGCCATCGTTCAAATGATGGATGCCGGCGCGCTCGAGCGCGGAAATATGGATGAAGACATCCTTCGAGCCCGTTTCCGGGGCAATGAAGCCGAAGCCTTTATTGGAGTTGAACCATTTCACGGTGCCATTGGCCATCGTGCTGTTCCTTTCAAAAATGCCGCTCACACAGTGCAGCGGCCCGGCAAAGCTGAAGATCGAAGCTGAGCCGCAAGGAACAGGGTCCGAAAACAAGAGATGCAGATCCTATATAGGTCATGCCGGCTGAGTTTACGAGGAAATTCCGGGAATCACGCGATCCCGGCCCATTACCCGTTGTTCGGCAAGGAAAGAATTGGCGACCCGCATCGACGGAAAATCCGGAGAAACGCCGTTTTTACCGCAAACTGCAAGTCTCAGCTTTCGTGCTGTTCCTTGCCGCCCAGTTCCCTGGCGTTCGTTTCCGCTATCGTCTCATGCAGCCGCGAATGGGCGGATTGCCATGCATCGAGCGCGCCCACGGCCTGGTCGAGCGCCTTTCTGTCCGGCCCATCGAATTGGGGAGCCGCCTCCTTGATCGCCCAGTAGAGCCGGCGCACCACCGGGGTCATCCGCTCCAGCCAGGCCAGGACATCCCTCAGGCTCTGCTCCTTGCCGCCGGGGTTGGAATAGACCCCGCCCTGGAGGCCCTGCAGTTCCAGCTCGCTCAAGCGGAGCTCGATATCGCTCAGCCGTTCCCTGATATCTCTGTCGCTGTTCTCGACCAATGAGACCATTTTCGCCCCTTCCCTTTATGCGGTCGCTCCTCTTGGGCCTGCCGGCCCATCGATCACGCCTGATCGGTCGTCGGATCGTCCATGCCGCTCGCGGCACGAATCAGCATGCCGCGCTCGTTCCCGTCCCTTTTCCGACGCCGGCGCGCTCCTGCATCATGCTGCGGCTCGGGTCGTTTCTCGGGGGTGCTGGCGATGTCTGCGGAATCCACGGTCTGGGTCTCCCTGTTGCCGGACGAAAAAATTCGAACAGGAATGGCTGATATGGGGTGTCAGGGGGCTGCAGGCCATAGGAGACATTCGCCTATCGACCAACCTCCGGAAAGCCCGAGAAAGAAATCTCGGTGACGACGAGGCGATGCTGCAACGGCAGGATGAGGTCAGCGCAGTCGATGGCCGTTACGACGAGTTTTGCGTCGGTCGGCTTTTGCGATTCCTATTCAGGCGCGGGATCGGTTCTTTCCGCTGCCGCGTCGATCCGGTCGGCCCATTCGATCAGCAATCGCGCTGCGCCGAAGTCTCCGTGCCTGTCGCGCTTCTGGGCCGCGAGAGCGAGGTGTTCCCGCAAATCCGTCGTCATGAGCAGGCCGGGCCGCTCGGTGGCCAGAAAGAGCATTTGCAGCAGGTGCTCTATGGCGGCTTCGTATTGATCCGGGCTTTCGATTGCCACCTTCCTGCCTTCCATCGGTTGCTGCCTGGCGCCTCGTGTCAGGCGATTGCTGGTTGCCCCGAAGGACGAAGACCGGATACCCGTTTTGCACCGGTATCGGCCGGCTTGACCGTCAGCATGGCTGGCGCGTGTCGCGTCACCAGTCCCGGAACCGCTCGAACAGCCCGGACGTGCAAGATCTGATCGGAATGAGCCGGGTTGTTCCGTCGTCATGGACAAGCTTCACCAGAGCCCCATTCTGGAAATGGCGGATCCCCTCAAGATGCCACGGCGGCTGAGCAAAGATTTCGGTAGCTCCGGTGAGCGCGTCGGTCAGGGCAACACGTTTGGTCATGGAAACCTCGCTATCTGGACGAGCGAAAACGGCGGACCTGGATCCGCCGCTTCACCTTCCAGCTTTTGAATGCCGCATACCAGCGCAGATTTCGACCACGCCTTGGTGCGGCAATTTACCGGAAGATCGGGGGCCCGCAGGTTTCCACCCGCTTCGCCTTTCGAATGGCAGCCGGCCGTCATCTGTGGTCAGCAGGCTTCCGCATGGGGTCGTCTTTCGGATCGTTGTCGCCCTGCTGCGGGGCTGCCGGCGGCTCGCCCTGCTGAGCCTGACGGGTGTCCCTCGGGTCCAGAGCGTCGTTCTATGGGCTGGTGCCCACAATGGGGTCCTCCATGGCACCGCCCGGAGATCCCGCTCGGATGAACAAGACATGGGGTCGAAGGGATGGAATTGCGCCCTCCGGATCGAAACTATCGTGCAAGCTGGTCATATGGCTGGAAAGAATGTCGCTCCAATCTCGTGGGTCCTAAAGCGCCGCCAGCGTCGTTATCGACCGTCGGGGTCCGCGCCATCGGGATACGATGATGTCACGCCAGCTATTTCCTCCGCGTGTCCAGGACATGGGAAACGAGACTTTACAGATGCTGAACTGCGTCCGCTTCAATGTTGACATTCCGCGGATTCCCGAACAGCCGTTGCCGAGGTGCACCTGCTGGCTTGACAGCATCAGGTCTCACCTTCATTGCCTCAACATATCTTGAGAGGTTGATTCGATGGAAGAGCACCACGCCCTTGCCGGCTTCGCGGCGCTGTCGCAGGAGACCCGGCTGCGCATCGTCCGGCTGCTGGTCAAGGCCGGGCCTGACGGCATGGCGGCCGGGGCCATCGGCGAGGCCCTGGGGGACGCGACCACTTCGCGGCTATCCTTCCACCTGACCCATCTCGAACATGCCGGGCTGATCCGGTCCCGGCGCGAGGGGCGCTTCATCATCTACAGCGCCGTCTTTGCGACATTGGCCGGACTGATCGCATTCCTGATGCGCGATTGCTGCGACGGCCACCCCGAGATCTGCGCGCCGGTCGCGGACGCGCTGGATTGTGCCTGTGAACCCAGCAAGGATGCCCTGCATGGCTGACGCCTCGCCTCGTGTCTTCAACGTGCTGTTTCTCTGCACCGGCAACTCCGCCCGCTCGCTCATCGCCGAAAGCGTGCTGCGCAAGGAGGGCGGCGCGCGGTTCCGCGCCTTCTCGGCCGGCAGCCAGCCGAAGGGAGAGGTGCATCCGCGGACCCTGAAGATCCTGCAGAACTACCATTACCCGACCGAAGGGCTGCGCTCGAAAACCTGGGACGAATTCGCCGGGCCCGACGCGCCGGTGATGGATTTCGTCTTCACCGTTTGCGACGACGCGGCGGGCGAGGCCTGTCCCTATTGGCCGGGCCAGCCGATGACAGCGCATTGGGGCCTTCCAGTCCCGGCAGCCGCGACCGGCAGCGAGTTGCAGCGCGACATGGCCTTCATCGAGACGCTGCGCTACATGAAGGCGCGCATCCAGGCCTTTGCCGCCCTGCCGATCGGCACCCTGGACCGCGCCAGCCTCGTCTCCAGGCTGCACGAGATCGGATGCTCCGAAGGCACAAGCGAGGCAGGAGACAGCATGGACGTCGTGATCTATCACAACCCGGACTGCGGCACTTCGCGCAACGTGCTGGCGCTGATCCGCAATGCCGGGATCGAGCCGCATGTGGTGGAATACCTCAAGACGCCGCCCTCGCGCGCGATGTTGGAGCAGCTTATCGCCCGCATGGGCATCGCGCCGCGCGATCTGCTGCGCCAGCAGGGTACGCCTTATGCCGAGCTTGGCCTGGACGACCCGGCGCTGACCGACGCCGCGCTGATCGAGGCGATGCTGGCGCATCCGGTGCTGATCAACCGGCCCATCGTGGTCAGCCCCAGGGGCGTGCGGCTCTGCCGGCCCTCGGAGCAGGTGCTGGACCTGCTGCCGCCGCAGCGCGCCGCCTTCAGCAAGGAAGATGGCGAGCAAGTCGTGGATGCCCAGGGCAACCGCATTCGCCCGGCCTGAAAGGAACAGATGATGACCCCCGACAGCCCGGCCCGCCGGCTTTCCTTTCTCGACCGCTACCTGACCTTGTGGATCTTCGCGGCCATGGCGCTCGGCATCCTGCTGGGCACGCTGTTCTCCGGCCTGCCGGATGCGCTGAACGCCATGGCGGTCGGCTCGACCAATATCCCCATCGCCATCGGGCTGATCCTGATGATGTATCCGCCGCTGGCCAAGGTCCGCTACGAGGACCTGCCCCGGGTCTTTGCCGACAAGCGCGTGCTGGTGCTGTCGCTGGTGCAGAACTGGCTGATCGGGCCGGTGCTGATGTTCGCCTTAGCGGTGATCTTCCTGCGCGATCATCCCGAATACATGACCGGGCTGATCCTGATCGGCCTGGCGCGCTGCATCGCCATGGTGCTGGTCTGGAACCAGCTGGCGCGCGGCGACGGGCAATATGTCGCCGGGCTGGTGGCGTTCAACTCGATCTTCCAGATCCTGTTCTTCTCGACCTATGCCTGGCTGTTCCTGACCGTGCTGCCGCCCTTGTTCGGGCTGGAGGGCAGCGTGATCGAGGTGGGTTTCCGGACGGTGACCGAGGCGGTGCTGATCTACCTGGGCATCCCCTTCGCCGCCGGCTTCCTGACCCGGCATGTGCTGATCCGGCGCAGGGGAGAGGAGTGGTATCGGGACGTCTTCCTGCCGAAGATCAGCCCGATCACGCTGGCCGCGCTGCTCTTCACCATCGTGGCGATGTTCAGCCTGAAGGGCGGCGATGTCGTGCGCCTGCCGCTCGACACCATCAGGATCGCCGTGCCGCTGGTGCTCTACTTCGCCATCCAGTTCGCCGTCAGCTTCGCCATGGGCCGCCTGATCGCCCGGGACTATCCGCGCAGCACCGCCATCGCCTTCACCGCCGCCGGCAACAATTTCGAGCTGGCCATCGCCGTCGCCATCGCCGCCTATGGGCTGGCCTCGCCCGTGGCCTTCGCCGCGGTCATCGGCCCGCTGGTCGAGGTGCCGGTGCTGATCCTTCTGGTCAACGCCGCCCTGTGGCTGGGCCGCCGCTGGTTCCCCGCAGCAACCCCGCAAGAGGCCCGCGCATGATCCCCGACCTGCCGAACCTGTCGCCCGACTGCCTGCGCGCGCCCGCGATTCCCGACCTGCCGCGAGCAACCCATCCGCCGCGCATCCTGCTGCTCTACGGCTCGCTGCGCGAACGCTCCTACAGCCGCTTCGCCACGCTGGAGGCCGAGCGCCTGCTGCGGCATTTCGGTTGCGAGACGCGGGTGTTCCACGCCAACGGCCTGCCGCTGCCCGAGGATGCCGACCCGTCGCATCCGAAGGTGCAGGAGTTGCGCGACCTGTGCCTGTGGTCCGAAGGCCAGGTCTGGACCAGCCCGGAACGCCATGGGGCGATGACCGGGGTGATGAAGGCGCAGATCGACTGGATCCCGCTGTCGATGGGCGCGATCCGGCCAACGCAGGGCCGCACGCTGGCGGTGATGCAGGTCTCGGGCGGCTCGCAAAGCTTCAACGCGGTGAACCAGATGCGGGTGCTGGGCCGCTGGATGCGGATGCTGACGATCCCGAACCAGTCCTCGGTCGCCAGGGCGTATCAGGAGTTCGACGAGGCCGGGCGGATGCGGCCGTCGAGCTATTACGACCGCATCGTCGACGTGATGGAGGAACTGGTGAAGTTCACCCTGCTGACCCGCGACCTGTCGGCCTTCCTGACCGACCGCTACAGCGAGCGCAAGGAGACGGCCGCAAAGCTTGAGGAACGGCTGAACCTCAAGGCCGCGACATGAGGCTGGAGAGGCGCGATATCGGGGAGCGATCGCGAGATGCACCCGGATCGCGCCGTAAAGGGCGACCGAACCGGGTCTGAACCGGGCAACCGTCTTGACATTCCATCGTCGCCGTCGGAATTTTCCGGCATGGGGTCTTGCGACGCCCCACGAGGCGCCAGCCGAAGTTCGCGTTCCATTCCGACAACTCACTCAATGGAGGGAACGCAGATGCCTGCGCCTGACGCCATAACCTGCGACAAGCTCGCCAAGCTGATCGGCACCGCACGATGCCCCGTCGTCGTCGACGTGCGCCGGGCGGATGCGAGAGACGCCGAACCCCGTCTCATCCCCTCCGCCCGATGGCTGGCTGAGGATGAAATCACCCCTGCGGCGCTTTCGGAACTGGCCCGCAGCCTGGATCGTCCGGTGGTGGTCCTATGCGCCGAGGGACACGGGCGCAGTCAGGGCGTCGCCGCCTGGCTGCGCCATGAAGGGGTCGCAGCCGAGTATCTGGAGGGAGGCATGGCGGCATGGCTCGCCGCCGGCCTGCCACTCGTCACGACCACAAGGATCACCGGCCATGATCCGCAGGGCCGCAGCCTGTGGGTCACACGGGCGCGGCCCAAGATCGATCGCATCGCCTGCCCCTGGCTGATCCGGCGCTTCATCGATCCACGGGCGGTGTTTCTGTTCGTCGCCCCGGCCGAGGTGCCCGCAGTGGCCGAGCGGTTCGGCGCCATGCCCTTCGATGTCGAAGGCGTGTTCTGGAGCCATCGCTGTGAACCGGCGTGCAAAATTGACCCCGTAACGGGGTAATCGGCTTCCAAAAATGACCCCCCTTACGCTGATGGTCATGATGCCTCCGAGGCTATCGGGGGGCACAGTGTGGGATGCTGGTTGTGGAGACGATTGCGAAGATCCGCCGGGCGTATTTCCAGGACAAGAAGTCGATCAAGCATATCTGCCGAGAGCTGCGGGTATCGCGGAACACGGTTCGGAAGGTGATCCGGTCCGGCGCAACGGAGATGACTTACGAGCGAACCGTCCAACCGCAGCCGAAGATCGGTCCCTGGAAAGGCAAGCTCGACGAGATGCTGGCGGCGAATGCGCGCAAGCCGAAGCGCGAGCGGCTGACCCGCATCCGGATTTTCGAAGAGCTCAGGGCCCTCGGATATGACGGCGGCTACGACGCGGTCCGACGCTATGCGGCTTCGTGGTCGCAGGCGGAGCAGGAAGCGTCAGCCGCCGCCTATGTGCCACTGAGCTTCGATCCGGGTGAAGCCTACCAGTTCGACTGGAGTCACGAGGTCGTTCTGATCGACGGCGTGACCACCACGGTGAAGGTGGCTCACGTCCGGCTTTGTCATAGCCGGATGCTGTTCGTCCGGGCCTACCCGCGAGAGACGCAGGAAATGGTGTTCGATGCCCATGACAAGGCCTTTGCCTTCTTCGGCGGCGCCTGTGCGCGTGGGATCTACGACAACATGAAGACGGCGGTGGACACGATCTTCGTCGGCCGCGACCGCGCGTATAATCGCCGGTTCCAGCAGATGTGCGGACACTACCTTGTCGATCCCGTCGCCTGCACCCCCGCGTCCGGCTGGGAGAAGGGACAAGTAGAGAACCAGGTTGGCGTTGTCCGGCGGCGGTTCTTCGTGCCGCGGCCGCGCTTCAAGAGCTACGCGGAACTCAACGCCTGGCTTCAGGATCGCTGTATTGCCTGGGCCAAGGCCCATCCGCACCAGGAATTGCGTGATCGGACAATCTGGGACGTGTTCCAGGATGAGCGGGCGAGCCTGGTGCCCTACGTCGGCCCTTTCGACGGATTCCATGCCGTGCCGGCCTCGGTGTCCAAGACCTGCCTCGTTAGGTTCGACAAGAACCGCTACTCGGTCGATGGTCGCGCCGTCGGCCGTCCGGTCGAGATCCGCGCCTATGCCGAGCGGGTCGAGGTCTGGCAGGACGGCAAGATCGTCGGCCGGCACGACCGCGCCTTCGGGCGCGACAAGGCCATCTATGACCCGCTGCACTACATCCCGGTGCTGGCCCGCAAGCCCGGCGCCCTTCGAAACGGCGCTCCCTTCAAGGAATGGGAACTGCCGCCGGCGATACGACGCGTCCAGCGTAAGCTGGGGCGCGTGCCGAACGGTGACCGTCAGATGGTCCAGATCCTGAGCATGATCCCAACGGATGGACTGGAAGCCGTCGAGGCTGCCTGCGTCGAGGCCCTGACCGAAGGCGCCCCGGCGGCATCGGTCGTTCTGAACATCCTGGCCCGACATCGCGAGCCACCACCTCCGTTGACCATCGCCACGCCGGACGCGTTGCGCCTGACCTGCGAGCCCGTGGCCGACTGCAAACGCTACGACAGCCTCAGGAGACCCCGCCATGGAAAGATCACAGGTGCTGGACGCGATGGGCCAGTTGAAGCTCTACGGCATGAAGGCCGCCTACGATGAGATCATCGCCACGGCGGTGAAGCGACAGCACGAACCGCAGCAAATCGTGGGCGACCTGCTGAACGCCGAGATCAGCGAGAAACAAGCTCGCTCGATCAAATACCAGATGACCATCGCCAAGCTGCCCTTGGCCAAGGAAGTCGACGAGTTCAGCTTCGAAGACACGCCCGTAAACGAAACGCTGGTGCGCGATCTGGCCTCCGGAGAGTTCCTCGAGCATCAGCGTAACGTCGTCCTCATCGGCGGCACCGGGACCGGCAAATCCCACCTTGCCGTCAGCATCGCCCGGGCCTGCATCCGCCGTGGCAAGCGCGGCCGCTTCTTCAACGTCGTGGACCTGGTGAACAAGCTGGACGCCGAAGCCCGCGCCGACCGACAGGGACGCACTGCGGATCTCCTGTGCCGCCTCGACTTCCTGATCCTCGACGAGTTGGGATATCTGCCGTTCGCCCAGACGGGTGGCCAGCTCCTGTTCCACCTCATCAGTCGCCTTTACGAACGCACCTCGATCATCGTGACGACGAACCTCGACTTCGGCGAATGGCCGACCGTCTTCGGAGACGCGAAGATGACAACGGCGCTCCTCGACCGACTGACCCATCACTGTGACATCGTCGAGACCGGCAACGAGAGCTGGCGCTTCAAGACGCGGGAATGACCGAGACGCCGCTGGCCCGATCCGGTTGCGCTGTATGGAGGCTACACCGCATCGGGCCAGCTACCCGTGCTGACCAAGCGGGGTCATTATTGGGCGCCGAAAGGGGGTCAAAGTTGCGTGCCGATTGACAAATGGCAGGTAGCCGAGTTCATCGAGGATGACGAAGTCGAGTCGCATGAGATGTTCGGCCAGGCGGCCCGCCCGCCCTGCACGGACCTCGGCCTCCAGCCTGTTCACGAGATCCACAACATTGAAGAAGCGGCCCCGGGCGCCGTTGCGGATGACGGCTCGCGCGATCGCCACGGAGATATGGGTCTTGCCGGTCCCGGTGCCACCAACCAGCACGACATTGCGCTGCTGGCTGAGGAATTCCCCGCTGGTCAGATCGCGCACCAGCGTCTCGTTGATCGGCGTATCATCGAAGGTGAACTCCTCGATCTCCCGGGCATAGGGCAGCTTGGCGGTGGTGATCTGGTATTTGACCGACCGCGCCTTCTTCTCGTTGATCTCGGCGGCCAAAAGATCACCAACGATCTGGCGGGGTTCATGCTGACGGCGCACAGCCACCGCCATGAGTTCGTCGTAGGCGGCGCGCATGCCGTAGAGCTTCAGTTCGCCCATGCGCCACCTTGATCGTGGTGGTTGCCCCATCGATCAGGACAACCTCGTGGCTCCAGTCGAATTGATAGGCTTCGCCGGGGGCAAAACTCAGCGGCACGAAGGCGGACGAGGCACCGGAGCTTTGAGTGCGCGCCCAGACCGAGGCGTAGCGGCGGACCGCATCATACCCGCCTTCATAGCCAAGGCCGCGCAGTTCCTCGTAGATCTGGATCAGCGTCAGGCGTTCCCGGCGCCCACGAGCCGCGTTGATCGCCAACAGCCGGCTCAGTTCCTCAAGCCAGGCGCCCAGCTTCGGGCGTGGCTGAACCGTCCGGCTATAGGTGAACTCCGTGACCTGCCCCCCGGAAGTTCCCTCGCTGTGATGTAGAGTCTGCCCAACCTGAGAAGGAGCAGACGACATGAGGAAAAGCCGGTTCACCGAGGCGCAGATTATCGGGATGATCAAGGAGCAGGAGGCGGGTTTGCCGACTTCCGAGCTTTGCCGGAAGCACGGGTTGAGCCCCGCGACGTTCTACAAGCTCAAGGCGAAGTATGGCGGGATGGACCTGTCGGACGCCAAGCGGCTGAAGCAGCTCGAGGACGAGAACGCGAAGCTGAAGCGCCTTCTGGCCGATGCCATGCTGGACAACGTGGTTCTGAAGGATCTCTTGGGAAAGCCCTGACGACACCGGTGCAACGGCGGGACGCGGTGCTGCGGGCGATGAAGGATCATCCGATCTCTCAGCGTCGGGCCTGTGTCCTGATCGGTGTCGATCCGAAGACGGTGCGGCGTGACAGGCCACCCGACAACCCGGAAATCCGTGAGGAGATGCACAAGATTGCCGAGAAGCGCCGGCGGTTCGGCTACCGGCGCGTGGGCATCCTGCTGGAGCGCAAGGGCATGATCATGAACGAGAAGAAGCTCTATCGCATCTACCGGGAAGAGGGCCTGTCGGTGCGCCGCAGGCGTGGCCGCAAGAGGGCACGAGGTAGCCGGACGCCAATACCAGCGCCGTTGAGGCCAAACCAGCGGTGGTCGTTAGACTTCCTGTCCGACACGTTCGGGGCCTGCCGCAAGTTCCGCATTCTGGCTGTGAACGACGATTGCTGCCGCGAGAACCTGGCGTTGATCGCTGACACGAGCATCTCTGGGGCTCGGGTGGCACGGGAACTGGATGCGCTGGTCAGGATTTACGGCAAGCCCGCTTGCATCGTCAGCGACAACGGAACCGAGTTCACCAGCAAGGCCATCCTGAAATGGGCCAACGCGAACGGCGTCGAATGGCACTACATCGACCCGGGCAAGCCGCAGCAGAATGGCTACATCGAAAGCTTCAACGGCAGCCTGCGCGACGAATGCCTGAACGAGGAAATCTTCGACAGCCTGGCTGATGCCCGCCGCAAACTGGCCCTCTGGCGCTACGACTACAACAACGTCAGGCCCCATTCCTCGCTGGGCAACAAGACCCCGTCCGACGCGCGCCGAGCGCTTGAGCAATCTGAGGGCTCCGCGCCCGGCGCGCTTGCCACACCCGAAACCAACCAATATCAACCCCAAGGACTCTCGTTATGAACGAGGGACGACCGGGGGGCAGGTCAATCCCGATACCGGCAAGCGCCAGGCCCGGCTCAATCCGGAAGAGGAATGGGTCATTCAGGAGGTGCCGGAACTGCGCATCCTCGACGACGGCCTCTGGCAAGCGGTGAAGGCGCGCCAGAAGGACAATACCGCCGCCCGCGACGCGCGCGGCGTCGCCGACGTCCGCACGGTGAATCATCGCCGCCGCCCCAAATACCTGTTCTCGGGGCTGACAAAGTGCGCCTGCTGCGGCGGAGGCTATTCGGCGATCTCGAAGGACCTGATCGGCTGCTCGACGGCGCGCAACAAGGGCACCTGCGGCAACCGGATGAACATCCGCCGCGACGAACTGGAATCGCGGGTGCTGAACGCCCTGCGCACCCGTCTCGTCGACCCCGACCTCTTCGCCGAGTTCTGCGACGCCTATACGAGGGAGACCAACCGGCTGCGCATGGAAAGCGGCGCCGGCATCGACAAGGCCGAGGCGGAACTGAAGCGGATCGCCCGCGAGGAGGAGAAGCTGATGGATCTCTACATGCGGGACGCCATCTCGATCGAGGCGGTGAAGGAGCGCGGCGACAAGCTGCGCGCCCGCAAGGCGGAGCTGCAGGATTTCCTGGCCAGTACCGACGAGCCCCCGCCCCTGCTGCATCCCTCGATGGCGCTGCAATACCGGGCGCGGGTGCAGCAGCTCTACGAGACGCTGCAGAGCGACGACGAGACGCAGCGCATCGAGGCGGCGGAGATCATCCGCTCGCTGATCGACCGGATCGTGCTGACGCCGGGGGAGGATCGGATCGAGATCGACGTTCAGGGCGATCTTGCCGGAATCCTTACGCTTTCGGCGCAACGCAAAAACCCCGCGGCGGATGCAGCGGGGGCGCAAGTAAAGATGGTTGCGGGGGCAGGATTTGAACCTGCGACCTTCAGGTTATGAGCCTGACGAGCTACCGGGCTGCTCTACCCCGCGCCATTTGCATCGCGTGGTTTGCGGTGCTTTTTCGTTCCGAGAGATTTTCGCTTCTTTTCAGGTCTGGCGGTGACCTACTCTCCCACGTCTTTTGACGCAGTACCATTGGCGCGACGGCACTTAACGGCCGAGTTCGGGATGGGATCGGGTGTTTTGCTCGTGCTAAAGCCACCAGACCGGAAAAGGAGCGAGATCGGCGTTTCCGCTTCCCTTCGGGCTTTCGCCGCTTCGGGATCGGGAAGACATTGTCCAAGGATGCTTTTGGAAGAAGGCGGGCTGCTTGTCCTTGACAAGCTGGTCTGTCTTCTTCCGGATCAAATCAAGCCTATCGAGCGATTAGTACCGGTCAACTGAACGCATTGCTGCGCTTACATCTCCGGCCTATCGACGTGGTGGTCTTCCACGGCTCTCAAGGGATACCTTGTTTTGAGGGGGGCTTCACGCTTAGATGCCTTCAGCGTTTATCCTGTCCGTTCATAGCTACCCAGCACTACCGTTGGCACGATAACTGGTCCACCAGTGGAACGTTCACCCCGGTCCTCTCGTACTAGGGGCAACTCCTCTCAAGTATCCTACACCCACGGCAGATAGGGACCGAACTGTCTCACGACGTTCTAAACCCAGCTCACGTACCTCTTTAAATGGCGAACAGCCATACCCTTGGGACCTGCTCCAGCCCCAGGATGAGATGAGCCGACATCGAGGTGCCAAACGATGCCGTCGATATGGACTCTTGGGCATCATCAGCCTGTTATCCCCAGCGTACCTTTTATCCGTTGAGCGATGGCCCTTCCACTCGGGACCACCGGATCACTATGGCCGACTTTCGTCTCTGCTCGACTTGTCAGTCTTGCAGTCAGGCTGGCTTCTGCCATTGCACTCGACGAGCGATTTCCGACCGCTCTGAGCCAACCTTCGCGCGCCTCCGTTACTCTTTGGGAGGCGACCGCCCCAGTCAAACTACCCACCACGCAGGGTCCCGGACCCGGATAACGGGCCGCGGTTAGACATCAAGAGTGCGAAGGGTGGTATCTCAAGGATGGCTCCACCGGAACTGGCGTCCCGGGCTCAATGCCTACCACCTATCCTGCACATCGCAATCCTGATGCCAGTGCGAAGCTATAGTAAAGGTGCATGGGGTCTTTCCGTCTAACCGCGGGAAGTCTGCATCTTCACAGACAATTCAATTTCGCTGAGTCCACATTTGAGACAGCGGGGAAGTCGTTACGCCATTCGTGCAGGTCGGAACTTACCCGACAAGGAATTTCGCTACCTTAGGACCGTTATAGTTACGGCCGCCGTTTACCGGGGCTTCAATTCAAGGCTTGCACCTCTCCTTTTAACCTTCCGGCACCGGGCAGGCGTCAGACCCTATACGTCGCCTTACGGCTTCGCAGAGCCCTGTGTTTTTAGTAAACAGTCGCCACCCCCTGGTTTGTGCCCCCCGCCGACAGTTGCCTGCCAACGGGGCCTCCTTCTCGCGAACTTACGGAGGTATTTTGCCGAGTTCCTTAAATGTGGTTCTCTCAAGCGCCTTGGTATTCTCTACCAGTCCACCTGTGTCGGTTTAGGGTACGGTCTTGTGGAGGGCTATTTCCAGGAACCGCTCAGCAGCCCCTCCAATCCGATAAGGAGGAACTACACCTGCGATCCGTCACCATCTCCTGGCCCAGGAATATTAACCTGGTTCCCATCGACTACGCCTTTCGGCCTCGCCTTAGGGGCCGGCTTACCCTGCTCAGATTAGCTTTAAGCAGGAACCCTTGGACTTTCGGCGACAGGGTCTCTCACCCTGTTTGTCGCTACTCATGTCAACATTCTCGCTTCCGATCACTCCACCGGATGCCTTACGGCCCGGCTTCACAGTAAAGCTCGCGCCTCCGCTATCCCTCCCTCTTGCAAGGGAGACAGGATAGAAAAGGCAAGAGCTTATATCACGGAACGCTCCGCTACCGCGTGCATAAATGCACACCCAAAGCTTCGGCTCGTGGCTTGAGCCCCGTTACATCTTCGCCGCAAGACCTCTTGACTAGACCAGTGAGCTGTTACGCTATCTTTAAAGGATGGCTGCTTCTAAGCCAACCTCCTGGTTGTTTTGGAAGTCTCACATGCTTTCCCACTTAGCCACGAATTGGGGGCCTTAGCTGTTGGTCAGGGTTGTTTCCCTCTCCACGACGGACGTTAGCACCCGCCGTGTGTCTCCCGGATAGTGCTCCACGGTATTCGGAGTTTGCTTAGACTCAGTAAGGCTGTGGGCCCCCATCATCCATGCAGTGCTCTACCCCCGTGGGCATTCGTCCGAGGCGCTACCTAAATAGCTTTCGCGGAGAACCAGCTATCTCCAGATTTGATTGGCCTTTCACCCCTAGGCACAAGTCATCCCGACCTTTTTCAACAGGTGTGGGTTCGGCCCTCCAGTTGGTGTTACCCAACCTTCAGCCTGCTCATGCCTAGATCATCTG